>NZ_CAJVCE010000008.1:0-9062 GCF_910594985.1 Paenibacillus allorhizosphaerae | reverse complement strand
ACGCGGCCTTAATCAAGTCGCCGTTTCGCACACCCGTCACCGCGCCGCTTAGTGTCGGATTCGACGCGCCGTATTCGCGCGACGCGTTCGACGCTGTGACCGTCAGCGGCGCCGGGGTTACCGTCAGCGTGCCCTTAGTGTTCGTCACGCTGTAATTACCCAGCTTCACATCCGGGTCCGCCAGCGTCGCCGTGATTTCGTAGCTCCCGACTGCGCTCGACACCGTAGCCGCCGTCGCATACATGACCGTAATCGCATCTCCGTTGCGCACACCCGTCACCGCGCCGCTCAGCGCCGGATTCAACGCGCCATATTCTCGCGACGCATTCGACGCCGTGACCGTCAGCGGCGCCGGGGTTACTGCCAGCGTGCCCTTGGTGTTCGTCACGCTGTAATTGCCCAGCTTCGCATCCGGGTCCGTGAGCATCGCCGTGATGTCGTAGCTCCCGACTGCGCTCGACAAAGTAGCTGTCGTCGCATACATGGCCGTGATCACATCGCCGTTGCGCACACCCGTCACCGTACCATTCAGCGCCGGATTCGACGCGCCGTATTGGCGCGAAGCGTTCGACGCTTTAACCGTAAGCGGCGCCGGGGTTATCGTCAGCGTGCCCTTGGTGTTCGTCACGCTGTAATTGCCGAGCTTCGCATCCGGGTCCGTCAGCATCGCCGTGATGTCATAGCTCCCTACTGCGCTCGACACCATAGCCGCCGTCGCATACGCGGCCGTAATCGCGTCGCCGTTGCGCACGCCTGTCACCGTACCATTCAGCGCCGGATTCAACGCCCCGTATTGGCGTGAAGCGTTCGACGCATTAACCATAAGCGGTGCCGGGGTTACCGTCAGCGTGCCCTTGGTGTTCGTCACGTTGTAATTGCCCAGCCTCGCATCCGGGTCCGACAGCGTCGCCGTGATGTCGTAACTCCCGACTGCGCTCGACACCGTAGCCGCCGTCGCATACGCGGCCGTAATCGCGTCGCCGTTGCGCTTGCCCGTCACCATACCGCTCAGCGCCGGATTCAACGCGCCGTATTGACGTGAAGCGTTTGACGCTTTAACCGAAAGCGGCGCCGGCAAGACTGTAAGAACTCCTGATTCATAAGTGGTTTCGTACTTATTCGTTGACAATCCTGATGGCGTAACGACATAACTTCCTATGGAGCTGGAAGTCGACGCAACGGTGGAAAACTGCAAGCTTCCTAATGAGGATAGGGAGTCCCATGCCATCACCCCTGTATAACTAGCGCTGAAGCTTGGATTGGCATCCCCATATAGACGCGAGGTATCAACCATTTTCACAGTCAGCGGTCTTTTGTTTATAGCTACGCTTTGACTGGCGTTCGAGCTTTGATAATAACCCTGCCCGGCGTAAGATGCCGTTAAGGTGTAGCTATCTGGGGACATATTGACCGTGTAATTAAGCTTGGCCGTTCCCGTAGCATCGGTTATAGCCGTGCCGATCGCCGTCCCCCCAAGTGAAAAGGAGACTGATTGGTTGGCAAAAGGCTGTCCGCCATTCGACAGCGCCGCCGTGATTTGCGCGGTATCTCCATAACGAATAGGCGCCTGATTCATCGACATTGCGGTCGTATAATCTCGTTTCGTATCCGCAACATAGGTCCGAAATAAGGTATCCTGAGAAGACTTCCATGCAGAAGATTGATACATCAGCCCTCCGGCATAGGGATTCCCCGGATCGATATCCACCCAAGCGGCCCCCGCCTCCGTTGTCGTCAATCGAATCGTATACTGTTGGCCTGCTTGTACCTGTACTCCGTCCCCAAACGTCACAAGCTTCCATGACAAAAGCCCCGATAGAGAAGAAATGGGAAATGAGGCCGAGCCTAACGCGGTACCGTCTACGCTTTCCCCTTCCAGAATGTCTACGGTTACGCTGCCGCTAGCTTGACTCACGAACCGAAACATGTGCAATTCGATATCGTGCAGCCATCCGCTTCGTCCGGCGGTGAAGCTCTGCCCTATCGTGCTGTCCAACGATACCGGATATACGCCTCCCCTTTCGTCAACTTGCTGATCCGGTGCATCTTGAGCTGCAACAGCGTCGTCGGCACACCATGCCAGGTAACCGGCGAGTCCGGCGACCAATAACAGTAATTTGATGCAATAAATCGAATAGAAACGAAACCTGCCGAACCAATCGCATTTCGTCAATGGTTTATTCATAAATCTACAAATTTCCCCCATCCCGTGAACATGTAGATTCATTTTAACGGCATCTCCATTAAAAACCAATTAACAAAAGTTAATTGGTAGCGTTTTTTGTCGAATATATAGTTTGATGAATGATAAAACAACACCTGCTGACCGAGAACGCTTGATCCACTCCAGATCTGAAGGAATGCACTGCCGCCTGACGACGGTTTGCGCATCGGCCGGTTTCGTCAAGTCGACTCTGATCCCCCAGTGGATTCTCAAACCGTCGAAGATCGATCAAACCAAAATAAACGTTTCCGGAATTGGTCAACCAATAAAACGTGAATTGTGACACTGGCTTGGCCTTTAAATCTCGTGACCCCTTTTGAATATATAAAGGAAATGGCAGATCAATGCCAAAAAAGCAGGGGCCTTTTCGCCCCTGCTTTCAGCATTCGTTTGCCTTCTCAAGCGCGAAGTTTGACGGGCTGCCCGATTTTGACCGACTCATAGCCAGCCAAAGCGACTTCCGCCGAGCATAAACCGTCCACGCCCGAAATCGGTGCCGGCTTGCCTTGGAGCAGCGCATTCACGAACGATTCGATCATATAATGATCCATCGAGTCTCCCCATGGCAAATATTGGCCTTTGCCGACTTCGTTGCTGTACATTTCCGTTTTTTGGGCAAAGCTGTCGACCGAGATCGTCCCTTTCGTTCCGACGATTTCCATCGTCACGTCCCCCCACGTCGGGAACGCCTTCGGCCGCGACCAGCTCGTGTCGAGCACGCCGACGGCGCCGCTTTCGAACTTCACGTGAATCATGCCGGCATCGTCGACTTTCAAGTTCTCATGGAACAGCGTCGCCGCATACGCATATACTTCCGTCACTTTCGAGCCGGTAAACCAGTTCATCAGGTCCATGACGTGCACCGTATGATCAAGCAGTGCGCCGCCGCCTGAAAGCTCAGGTTCAACGAACCAGCTGCCCGGCATCGTGCCCCGGTTCGTGCCTTTGATCGCCAAGATATCGCCAATTTCGCCGCGATCGACGGCCTTCTTTGCATTGACGACCGCAGCCAGGTAACGACAAGGGAACGCGGTGAACAGCTGCACGCCGTTCTCTTCGCAAGCCGCGATCATCCGCTCCATCTCGGATACAGTAATGCCGAGCGGCTTTTCGCAAATGACATGCTTGCCCGCCAGGGCCGAATCGATCGTATGCCGGGCGTGGAACGCATTCTCCGAGCAAATGACGACAACCTCGATATCCGGACGCGCTAGCAAATCGCGGTAGTCCTCGTAATAGGTAAGACCGTTCTTCTCGACGACCTTCTCTACGCGGCTCTTCTCCGAGTCGGCGATGGCGATCACCTCCACTTGCGGAAGCGCCATCAGCCCGCGCAAATAGGAATGAGCATGGCCATGGGCAAAGCTGATCATGCCAACTTTCAGCTTGTTCATCTCGATCCCTCCCGTACACTGTTATCGAACATGACGGCTTTGCCGGTACGCGACGATTCGACGACCGCAAGACCGATTTCGAGCGCTTTGTATGCGTCATGCGCCGTTACGACCGGCTGCCGGTTTTCCCGGATGCAGTCGATGAAATGTTTGATCTCCAGCTCGAACGGACTGTGATAGCCCGGGCTTTGCGGAACTTCGACGAATGGGCCGCCCGCGTTGTCGGCGGACGCTTTGCGAACTTGCAGGGAAACCGATTTCGAGCTGTCGCTGCGTATGACGCCGCCGCTGCCGGCGAATTCGGCCGCTGTCGTAAACGGTCCCGGATAGCCCCAGTGTGCTTCGACGTTGGCGACCGCGCCGCTTTCGAAAATAAGCGTTGCCGAAGCGTAATCCACATTTCCTTCGAGCTTGCGCAACCCGTATACCGAACGCACCTCGCCAAGCGACCAGCGCAGGAAGTCGAGATCGTGAACCATCAAATCGATCACGACGCCGCCGCTCTTGTCCTCCTCCTTGAACCAGGGACGACGATCGCCTGGATGACCGCCGATCCGTTTCAAATGAGCAACGCCTATACGGCCGAGTGCGCCTTGCGCGATTTTATTTTTCATTTGAACATACTCGGGGAAGAAGCGAACGACATGGCCGACAAACAGACGAACGCCGTTTTGCTCGCATACGCGAATCATTTCGGCGGCGTCCTGCAAGTTCAAGGCGATCGGCTTTTCGCAAATGACATGCTTGCCCGCTTCGGCCGCTTTGATCGAGAACGGCATGTGCAGGTGGCTGGGCAGTGTCACGCTGACGACGTCGCACCCCGATTGCTCCAGCATGTCGTCGAATGATTCATACGGCTTCGCGCCTGTACGTTCGGCCATTTTCCGCAAATGATTCGGATCGATGTCGCATGCGCCGACAATCGTAACGCCGGGAATTTTGGCGTAGCAGCCCGCATGAACATTGCCTAGGCCGCCGCAACCGACGATTGCTACTTTCATGGTTGTCCCTCTCTTCGTTTCGTTATATGATATCCTCAAGCCAACGATACAACCTTTGCCTACGTTACGTATATGCCGTCATTTGTCGGGTTTGTATCCAATTTTGTCATGACTAAAAGTGCAGGTGTCGTAGATCATGGATATATACAAAGAACCGATCCATTACCAGAATCCGGTGCTGTGCATCAAAGTTTGGCAATTCGAAGCACAAAAAACAGCTCCGTCCGCGCCAGCCCAAAACGTTCGCTGGCATTATCACAAGGAAGTCGAATTCATTCTCGTACGGCAAGGGGTTCAAGAGCTGTATACCCCGAGCCATTCGTACACGCTGCATCCCGGAGACGTCGTCGTCGTCGGCTCCTCGCAGCTGCACCGATCCCGCTTCGTCGGCAGCGAGAAGGTGGTGTACATCGTGCTTCACGTCGACCTCGAACCGTATTTCGATGCGGCGATGATGCGGTATTACCGCCATTTCTCGGAGGTTCATCATCCGCTGGAGGAGCTGAACTACATGTTCCGGGAAAACGAGAACGCTCGCTCTGAGGTCGGTCGAATCATCGAACGGATCCACGATGAAATTATAGGCAAATCGACCGGCTACGAAATAGCCGCAAGCATGCACATTAGGCATTTGCTGCTGACTCTGCTTCGCGGGGACACCCGGGGGCTACTGCAGGCGCACGATTCCGTCGATCTCGGCGTCATGAAGCCGATTTTGGATTACGTGGATGATCATTTGGCAGAAAAAATCGAGATGGAGAAAGTAAGTCAAATCGCCGGAATGAGCTACTTTTATTTCTCGAAATATTTCAAAAAATCGATGGGTGAATCCTTTACGGATTATGTGAACCGAAAACGGATTGCCAAGGCGGAGCGACTACTTGTCATGAGCGGTCAAAACGTCGGCGACATCGCCAGAGCGGTCGGCATCGAAAATATGGCCCATTTTTACGAGTTGTTCAAACGATTCAACGGCTGTACGCCAAAGCAATATTTGAGCAAAATCGATGGAGCCCGATAAGACCGCGCTTCGATACGGAAGCTTTGCACTGGAATATATTCCGGCCTAAAGCTGTTGAAACATACGGAAACAAGTGATAATACTATGAGAACATCATTCATAATTAGGGAACTTCATTTTGAGGGGGGTACGCATGAAGCCAGACAGTCGTTTTACTTTTCCTTGAAACGTTTTATTCATATGCCTGCCTTGCTCCCGCTTGCATCGGGTTGCGACACAATAAAAACGCAGCCAAATGCAAATCTTCGGCTCATGCTAAGTGACCATCACGCACAAGCTTTTCGTCCTCCGCGAAATCGAATCGAGATGATGACAAAGCCTGTTAATTCACCATCTGCTCGTATGAAGAATATTTCGCATTGCGGATCCTCAAACCAGCCTCAGTAATTGAGATTCGAAATAAATGATCCATTCTCATTTATCTTGAAGCTATTGAATTCTGAAAGATCATAAGCAGCAAATCCCAAGATTTTTTAATGTACCTAACCCTCTTCCATAATTTCTTCCAACATTATAATCACTCCATCATAATCGTGAAGTGATTGAGCTATCGTATCCGTAGTTCAACTGTCATAAGATAATTTTCCTACTTCAAGTGGCCCATTTATCCGAAATCTGGCATCTTTTATGATTTCCTCAGCGAGTTCATCAGGTGGCTTACGATCGGCGTCCAGCAGGAATGGCTCATTGGTCGGCGACGTCATCAACTTATCCCGAAGGAAAAGCGAACGGTGGATATATTGCGCATCTCCTCGCTGATTGAGTCGGGCGGTAAGGGTGTCCGGTTCTGCATGCAGCACAACATAGTGGAGAGTCGCATCGAGATCAGATAGCTGGTCATAGAACCATTGCAGTTCGTCTTCAACGACGAAATCGATAACAACGTCTAGCCTGTCCTGGAGCAAGTTTCGCGCCACCGCAACGATATTAAGCCAAGCCAGCCGGAGCCGTTCCTCCCAGGGCGGCTCGGTTTCCCCTCGGTAGATATGGAGAAGGAGATCACCCTCAATCAATGCACATTGGTTCATCGCTTCGGCAAGAGTCTTGGAGACGGTTGATTTCCCTACGCCAAGTGGACCAGAGATAAGATAGACTGCTACTGATTTTTTGATGAAATGCATAAGATATTTCCTTCCTTCCCCCGTTGTCGTATCCCGCTATCGTTCTCCGTTAGCATTCCTGTAGAGCGTTAAATTTCCGCTTTGCAAAAAAACGAGCGCCTCGGTACGATGGAAGTACGCAACGGGTCATAGCCCTAAAAATTCCATCATCCAGGAGGACGCTCTATTATGAAGTTTAAATCGCAATCGAAACAAAATCAACTTATTGAAAAAATTACCGCTCAGCATCTGGTAGTTGGAATCGACATTGCTCAGCAAACACATGTCGCTCGTGCTGTTAACTTTCGAGGAATCGTGGTCGGTAATCCCCTATCCTTTTCGAATGACGAAGAAGGTTTTCAAATCCTTCTTCAGTGGATTCAATCGTTGCAATCTACTCACGCTTTAACGGCCGCTATTGTTGGAATGGAGCCTACCGGGCACTACTGGATTAACCTATCCAACTGGCTCTCAGATAGCAGCCAGCTTGAAGTCGTTCTAGTCAATCCACATCTCGTGAAAAAGAATAAGGAGAACCGCGACAATACGCCCTCTAAGAGCGATAAAAAGGATGCCCTAGTCATCGCTGACATGGTCAAAAACGGCTACTACTCGTTCATTCGAAATACACCAGAAGCATTTGAAGAACTACGTGTTTTTCTCTCAAACCGCGACTCTGTCGTAACGAGACTCGTTAGTGCGAAGAACCAAATCCATCGCTGGGTCGACATTGTGTTCCCTGAACTGCGACAAGTCTTCAAGAACATCATGTGTACCGGTTCATTGGCCACACTTCATCTTTTCCCTATGCCCGAAGAATTGTGTAAGCTTCAATCTTATGACGTCTTACAAGGTTGGAAATCACTAATGAAACGACATTCTGGTGATCGAAAAGCTCGAGCTCTTATCTCTCTTGCTGGCCGTTCTGTTGGATCTAAGCAAGCGTCGCATGCCTACAAACTTCATTTGAAGCAACTTCTCGATGAGTACGATCTTGCTTGCCAACAGCTAAAAACGGTAGATATGGAGATTGTTGCCGTTTTAGAACGTATTCCTTTTGCGAAATCAATGCTTAATGTCAAAGGGATCAGCGCCATTTCACTAGCTGGTATTCTAGGTGAGGCAGGAGATTTAAGCGGCTTTGTGCACGGCAATGCCTTGCTGCGTCATGCTGGTCTCAACCTTGCAGAAGCAAGCTCAGGTAAATGGACCGGACAAATGAAGATAAGCAAGCGTGGGCGCTCTCGTCTCCGGCGATTTATCTTCATGATGACTATGAGTTTAGTCGCGAATAATTCGGAGTTTAAAGTCCTGCATGCCTACAATGTACAGATAAAGAAGATGAAGAAAATGAGGTCCATTATGAAGCTGTGTGGCAAATTAGCCAGAATCTTAGTTGGAATGGCTCGCAGCGGCGAAGCCTATAACCCTCCTAAAACGTTGCCTATTCAGCAAGCAGCTTAACTTATATTCTACCGTTTCGTTGTACAAGTTTTGGCTTATTCGCAGGATTTCAAAGAAAGCACGGAGTACCGGATTTATTAAACCAAAGGGCACCGACCCGTACCGTTAGCAAGACCGGCCTCCACCCCTTGGAAAGGCGTAACGAAGGAATGAGAGGGCATAGACCCGTTGAGACATGGGAGTGAAAACCTCCAGGGGCGGCGTGGAGAAAGCGTGCAGTAAATGGAAATATTTGGGACGGCCGTGCTCCCCCTCTATTCCCGTACGCCTTCACGTTGCCGAAGTCTAACACGGAGTTCCCCTCTTTGTCTTTCATCCTTAATCAACCGGGCGAAATCCTGCGAATAAGCGAGAATTCGTGAGAAAACTAAATCATACCGAGGGAGTTATATAAATTTGTTGTCTGTTTTTATTGAGTGTCTTCGTCGCTTTTGTACTCCAAAATATCACCTGGCTGACAATCCAAAGTCTTACATATCGCTTCTAATGTTGAAAAACGAACCGCTTTTGCTTTCCCATTTTTCAGAATGGAAAGATTCGCCATAGTAATTCCAACCCTCATTATTTTCGCCTCTATGGTGATCGCCGTTTTTGCTGCTGTTCTCCAAAGACTTTTACAAGAAGCTATTAATATAAAATCAGAAAATGATTTAACGGTCTGAGGTGGAGCATGGCAATTATTATTAATATTGATGTGATGTTAGCAAAACGAAAAATGAGCGTAACGGAGCTTTCGGCAACGGGACACTATTGGCTCAATTTTTCGAAGTGGCTTGCGGATCGCCAGTTTGAAGTCGTTCTCGTGAACCCGCATCTTGTGAAAAAGAACAAAGAAAATCGTGACAACACGCCTTCAAA
>NZ_CAJVCE010000007.1 GCF_910594985.1 Paenibacillus allorhizosphaerae | reverse complement strand
TGGAATCATAATTGGTTACTCGCTGCATCTACTGTAATATTGAGTATCAGTATTAAAAAAGGTCTATACAGTAAATTGGTGTAAAAACCCATTATCGGGAATGGCGCAATGAAACAGCGATAGTCAAGGACTTTATTTTCTCGTCTATGACTGCCGCTGTTTCTAAATTTAAGGATGATTTAGTCTAATACTTTATTTTTCGGGAGCGTTTCCGTTTCGCAGCCGTTCGTTTCTTCAAACCGCTGCAGCAGCTTTTTGGATGCGAGCGACTTCCACGTGATGATCAAATGCCCCTTCAACTGCTCCCAATCAACCTCGTCGTTCAATCGTGCCAAAACATAAGGATACTTTCTGTAATGATCGGTAATAAAGTAGGTTTCCGGATTCATCTGCATGACAAAATCGCGCGTTTCAAACTCCATTTTCAATACCAAGGAGACCCCGTCTTCATGAAAACGAGCGAGCAGTTTGTCCTTTACTTTAAAGGACGGCGTTCCGTAAGACTGGCTTTCGACCGTCCCGGGTAAAGCCAATGCCAACCGGCGAAAGGTCTCAAATCCGCTGTATGTCATTATCAAGCCCCCTTTTTCATAGCCGAGCTCTCTATCACTCGCGAATCGAGCCGATTGCAATCTATTTTACCATATTTCGGAAAACGATGTCCCGATTATACTAAGAAAAAAGGAGAACGTCTCCGCGCTTGCTCCGGAATCCATTCTCCTCATATGAAACGATGAATGCTTGGTCAACTTCCGGCGATTTCGGATTGCTCCACAGCCGTTTTTTTGGCGCGAAACACCATAATGATGAACAGACAAGGAAGCAGACAAAGGATGCCGCTCCATAAGTAGGCGCCGTCGGCTCCGAATTTGCCCGCCATAAAACCCATGAGCAAATTTCCGACCGGCGTCGAACCGGCGAATACCAACGAATAGACGCTCATGACCCGCGAACGGTATTCGTCCTTGGCGTGCATTTGCAAGAGCGAGTTGGAGTTGGTAGAGAACAGGATGTTAAAAAATCCGGTTGCCGCCAGCGACAATCCGAGCAAATATACCGACCCGGACAAGCCGTTCAAAAATAAGAAACAGGCGATGACGACCGAGCAAATGATCGTTTGGGCCAGCTTCGGTCCTCTTTTGCTGCGAAACGACATCGTCAAGGCACCGGCCAGCGATCCGACGCCCAGGCAAGACATCAGCATGCCGTACGCTTTTTCGTCCAGATGGAGCACATCTCTTGTGAAGACGGGAATGAGCACGTTAAAGTTGTATGCCAGCGTACCGATGATCGTGACGAGCAGCAGCGTTTGCGCAAGCAGCCGGTCTCTAGCGATATATTGAATGCCGTCCTTGATTTCCTTCAGGATGCCGTCGCCTTTTTTCTTTTGTCTCACGTAAGGGATCGCCTGAATCCGAGTCAAACCGTAGATGACCGCGATAAAGCTGAGCCCGTTCAGCAGGAAGCACCAGCCGGCTCCCAGATACGCCATCATAACGGCGCCGATCGACGGACCGATAATCCGGGCGAGATTAAAGGTAGTGGAATTAAGCGCAATGGCGTTCATCAAGTCGTCTTTGCCGACAATCTCGATATTGAACGACTGCCTCGTAGGCATATCGATCGTATTGGAAAGACCAAGCAGGAACGCGATCGTCAGCACATAACCGTATTTGATCGTATCCGTGAAGACGAGGACGGACAACGTGAGCGCGAGCACCATTGAGATCGATTGGGTGACGAGCAAAATGTTTTTTTTCGGAAACTTGTCGATAAGCGCCCCGGCGAACAGCGAGAAGCATGTGATCGGCAAAAACTGAATCGTCCCGACGAGCCCAAGCAAAAAAGGCGATCCCGTCAGCGTAAGCACAAGCCATGATTGTCCGATGTTTTGCATCCAGGTGCCGATGAGGGAGACGCATTGGCCGAACCAGAAATAACGGTAATTTTTATGGGTTAGTGCATGAAAATGATTGTTGACGAGCCGGACTCCGGCGCTGCGAATATTCATAAGGTTCACCTGCCTGCATGTTTCGATCAAGATTTGGAGCTGTCTTTTTCGTATCGCGCCGCATTGCTGCCCATCTTCTCCAGCAGCTCAAGCGCAAGCCGCTTTTCTTCCTCCGTCAATCCTTCGGATAATATGTTGCGCCACTCTACGAGCACGGAGCGGACGTCGTCCTTGATGAGCATCGCTTTCTCCGTCAAAAAAACGCGATAAGAGCGCTTATCCTCCTCTCGCACTTTTCGTACGATATATCCTTGCTCTTCCAGCTTCTTGAGCGCTTTCGCGGTCGTGCCTTTATCGATCTTCAGATCGCTTGATATTTCTTCCTGACTGAGCCCGTCTTCTTTGTAGAGCGCATTGAGAAAAATATATTGGCCTCTCCCTATATCGTAATGTTTCAGCCGTTCGCCTACGTACATTTGGCCGTATCGGTACAGTAGGGACACCCAGCGGGGGATCGTGTTTTTACGGTCGATCATGACTTCCTCCTTCAGGCCGTACGATAGTTGCATTTGCCACTATCCATTATATGACTGCATTCGTTGCCATTGCAACTATTTTTTCGCAAGAAAGTTCGTTGAAAGGGTTTTTATTCCTTCTTGTTCTAAGGTATACTTGTCCTATACTTTATTACTATCCGACACTTTCACGGGGGCTGAACACAAAATGAGTCAAATTGGAGATATCGGCGCGCTTGGCCGCCAATACTTGCAGGCGGAATCGTATGGTGCGGCTGCGTTTTGCTTTTACCGCGCGATGCTGGAAGATCAGGAGAACGGCAACGCATGGAACGGCCTTGTGCTCTCGTTAAGCCTCATGCGGAAAGAGCAGGATTCCCAGACGGCGCTTGCCCGATTTGCGCTTCAACCGGGCCTTCCTTACGACCGTGATTTGATCGCCTTCGCGATGATGCTATGGCAGCAAAATCCGCGTGCGCTCTCGGAATGGGTGCGGGGAATCGTGACCCATCATAACCCATCCGGGCAAGATAAAGAGACGCTGAACGAACTCGCCGAAGATCTGGAGCGCTCTTATCAGCAGCTGGTTGAGCGCCATGGGGAGGAATCGCTGCGGGCGCAAGGCATGCTTTCTCTTGAAGAATATGCGGGACGGCGACTGGAGCTTGACTGGCTCGTGCAAGAGTCGTTCGATGATATTATTAACCAGGTGAAGCTGTGGATCGAGAGCTCGGACACGGAAGCGGTACTGTCCGGTGTGCGGCTGCTCTGCATGCTTCCCGATCCGCGAAGCGAGAAGATGCTGCGCCGCGTCTGCCGCAACGAGGAGCTTGACGGCAAAGTGCGGACCCATGCGCTGCTGGCGCTTCGCTGGCTTGGCGTCCGCGGCAACGCCCGGATTCACAAGATGGGCGAATCGTTCGTTATCAATCTGGACGATCCGAAGCCGGAGCTTACCGTATCGGTTCCGGTAGCCTACAAGCCGGCGCTCGACCGGATGAAGCTGTGGCTTGCGAAACAGCAAGGATTCGTAACGCAGGAAGAATACGAGAGCCACGCTTCGACGGACGAACCGGAGATGCCGGAGGCGCTCGCCGCGAAAGTAAGCGAGGCGGAAATCCCGGCCGTCTACCAGGAAGTGGTGCATATGCTGATTCGGGCGGCGTACGACAAATACTACCCGCTCGTGCCTACGGTGCGGGAAACGCGCTACTGGGCTGCGGCGCTGCTGATGCTGATGAAAGATTACGTGGAGGGCATCGGCGAAAGCTGGACGAACGGCGAGCCGGAGCAGGAGGAAACCGCAGTGCGTCACCGCAATTGGCTGCTGAGCGGAAGCCCGGACTATTACGACAATATCGACGCTGCCAAAAAAATGCGAGCCGCGTTCAACGGTTGAACCCATACAGCGGAGGAGCCGCGCTTCAATAGCGCGCGCTCCGTTTTATTTTAACAAGAAATAACGGGGGCGACGGTAATGAAAAAAGTGCTAGTGATGGGCGGAACCCGCTTTTTCGGGAAAAGACTTGTGCAGCACTTGCTGGATGAAGGAGTGGATGTGACGATCGCAACTAGAGGACGTACACCCGATCCGCACGACGGACAAGTAAACCGGCTCGTTCTGGACAGAGAAGATGCCGTTTCGCTGCAAGCGGCGGCGGACGCAGGCCCGTGGGACATCGTCTACGATCAAATCTGTTATTCCCCGCAAAACGCCGCGGATGCGTGCGAAGCGTTCAAAGGGAAAACCGGCAGGTATATTGTCGTCTCGACGCGCGGCGTGTATGACCATGGCCCGCAGCCGATCGCAGAAGACGCCTTTAACCCATTTACGTATCCTGTGAAGCTCGGAGCGCGATCGGAATTTTCTTACGAGGAAGGAAAACGGCAGTCCGAGGCGGTGTTCTTCCAACGGGCGGATTTCCCCGTATGCGCGGTGCGGATTCCGATCGTGCTTGGCAAAGACGACTATACCCGGAGGCTGCACTTTCATATCGAGCATGTGCGTGGAGGCTTGCCGATCGGCGTGCCGCAACCGGAGGCGCGAATGTCGTTTATTCATTCGGGCGAAGCGGCATCGTTCCTTGCATGGCTTGGGAATGTGCCTCAGTTGACCGGTCCGGTCAACGCTTGTTCCGACGGCGATGTCATGATGCGGGAAGTCATTGCCTGGACGGAGGAAGCGGTTGGACGTAAAGCGGTCATTACGACGGGTTCGGAAGCGGAGCATATGTCGCCGTTTGCCATCCCTGATTCGTACTGCTTGGATACGTCCAAAGCAAGAGCGGCGGGCTACCGGTTCGAATCGATTCGGGATTGGATGCCGGCGTTGATCCGTGAGCTTGCGTCGGCCGGTAGCTAGGCGAAAGCAGCAACCCTCCATTCACAGCCAACAAAAGAATATGCTGCTGCACAATTGCTTAGAGACGGGATCGCTGGGTAATGAGATCCGGCTTTCCCTGAGCCAATATTTATGAACAGTTGTTAAGGTCGGGTCCCTTGGAATAGGGGCCAATTTGTTTTTCCTACCCGACATAAGCCCTCATGTTCTTCCTCTTCTCTTTATTGCCCGGTTATCTGGCCCAAAATAAGGAAATAATATGGTTCAAGAAAACTTCGAAGGGCTTTCAGGTGAACGCGTATGAATGAAGAACAACAAGAATTGCAACGACAGCTTGTCCAAATGTCGAATAAATCATGGCTAAGTGATGGTGTATTCACTTGGACTTGGTGGTTTGAGCTGGGTATGGTGACCTCGCCCCCAATAGATAGACACATAGAAAACCTCTAAAATAAATGATGGAGGGATTCACATGGGGCAGAAGAAATTTGATAAGGCATTTAAAGAACAGGCGGTACTGCGTATTCTTAGCGGAGATTCGACAGCTTCAGTGACAGCTAAGGAGCTTGGTGTTCACTACACCACAGTCCGGGACTGGGTGAAGAGCTACAAGCAGGATGGAATAAGCGCCTTTCCAGGCAGCGGAAACCTTAAGCCTGAAGACGAAGAGCTTCGGAAACTTCGTAAGCAGTTGGCTGATATTAAGGAAGAGAATGAAATCTTATAAAAAGCGGCGGCCTACTTCGCGAAAAATCTGAAATAAATACGTTCAATTTTATTTATGAACACGCTTCGAATTTCGGATTGCGAAGATGTTCCAGGCCCTTAATGTCTCTAGAAGCGGTTATTATGCGCACATAACTCGTCCAGAGAGCAAGTGAAGCAAGGAGAATCGCGAACTCTCAGAGACGATTAAAGAAATTCATACAAAAGAGCTCTAGAATCTACGGATCGCCGCAGATCACTAACAATCTGCCGCCTGAAAAGAAAGCGAGTCGTGGTCGAGTGGCTCGCTTAATGCGGAAGCACGGCATTCGTTCTAAGGTTGTGAAGAAATACAAAGCGACAATGAACTCGAAACACGATCTACCGGTAGCGGAAAACCTCATCCGCCAAGATTTTACAACGAACAAACCAAATGAGAAATGGCTTTCGGACATTACCTATATTCCAACAGCGGAAGGATGGCTGTACCTCGCCGGTGTAATGGACCTGTACGGACGTAAACTCGTAGGATGGGCCATGGACAGCCGTATGAAGACAGAACTAATCGCCAATGCGTTAAAGCAGGCGATTGGCCGTACTGGTGCCTTAGCAGGCTTAATTGTCCATTCGGGTCGAGGCGTGCAATATGCGAGTAAGGAATACCAGCAGCTTTTAAAGAAACACGGATTCGTCTGCAGAATGAGCCGAAAAGGTAATTGCTATGACAATTCACCGATGGAATCGTTCTGGGGCAAGCTCAAGATGGAGAGGCTCAACGAGCGCAATTTCAAATCTAGAAGTGAGGCTAAAAAGGCTGTCTACGAGTACATTGAATTATTTTATAACCGCAGGAGAACGCACTCATCTAATGGTTACGTGGCACCTTTTCAGTATGAAAACCGGTAACAACCCGATAGGCAAACGGCTGTGTTGAGGGATTCTAGCTGTCTACATTTTCAGGGCAAGGTCACAAAGCAGGATCTACATTTAAGTACACAAATTCAGGCTACACGCACCTAGCCAAACCAGGTACAACTTACTGATGAAAGTTCAGTCTGGATAAGGACCAAGCCGCTCCGTAGCTAGCAGGCAGCCGTCAGTGAAATTCGACGGCTGAAGCTCTGTGAAAAGTTACTCGTCATGTGTAATGAAGCGAATCAACCTCGACTGTCGCCAATCATTTCTTCTTCGAAAACGTGCACGTCTTCGATCCGGCGTTGCCGAATTTCGTGGTAAGCTTATCGCCTTCGGCCTTGAGCTCGATCGTATCCGAACCGACGCTTCCGTAGTCGATGCGGTACGTATTTCCTTCCACGTGCTTGTATGTCCCTGTGACCGTTTGGCCCCCGGTTCTTGAATACGATACGGTTCCGTCCTTGTAGAAGGTGAAGTTGTCATGGCAGCGGCCTTTATCGTCAGCTGCGACTTCCCATTCGCCGGTGAAGCCGGCATCGTTTTGCTTGGAGCATGCGCTTATCAAAAGTAACGTGAGCATAAAGAGGATGAGTATTCGATTCATGAGCGGCCTCCTATTTGATCAGTTTGACCAAGCTGCGGCCTGCGCTGGTGACGGTATTCGCCGCCATTCCTGCCGCCTTGCGGCCCGCGCCGGTGGAATACATAAACTCCCGGATAAAGGCAGGCGATTTGATCACGAGCACCATGCAGCCAATCGATCCGAAGATCCCCATATACTCGCCTTTGAACGGGTTGGTTCCGGTCGCCAGCTTGATCGCCATCATAATGAGCAGGTACTGCACGCTTTGAGTGAAGGCGACCGACAACAGGTGACGCCACCAGCTCGGGAACAGATTGAACTCCTGATTCAATATCGACATGATCGCCACCGGTCCCGATACGACAAGAAAGGCGAGCTCGGCGAAACGAAGGCACTGCTGGAAGGCGAAGACCGCCAGCAGCGCAAGGAAGACGAGCGCGAGAATGACGATGAACAAGCTGGACGTTGCGCCCGTGAACAGCAAGTAAATGGCGGCGAATCCGACCAGTTGGCCTCCTCCCGGATCGATGCTCGGTACAGACAGAAAACCCCGGCTGAATTCACCCGAGAGCGTCAGGATGCCTTCAATACCCCAGGGCATGCCCATCATGAACACAGGAATCAGGAAAATCTTCGGGAGCAGCTTCCTCAGCTCGCTCCGGTCTCCGTCGGCCAAAGACAGCACATAAATCCGCAGGCACTGATAAATCAGGAAAACGGTGGCAAGCGACCAACTGACGCCCTTGATCAGGTTGAAAAATGTATTGACGGTAGGATTCTCAAGCAGGTCTCCGGGCTTTAGAATAAAGATTTCAAGCATATCCTTCATTACGTTGAAGGCCTGGTTCGCAAGATCGATCAGGATGTTCTGAAATTTGCAATCGATCTCGGTAAAGCCGCAATCCCGCTTTTCAATCTCTTTCGACTGCTGCTTTTGTGCTGGAGGAGCGGGAGGAGCCTGCGGCGAAGGGCTGGGCGTAGGGCTCGGCGCAGGCGTCTTGTCCGGAGTCGGCGTTGGAGCGGTGGTCGGACCCGGCGTCGGTGTCGGATCCGCAACGACGTGGTTGGCAGGCGCATTAGCGAACAGCAGAAGAATGACAAGTAGCAGAACCGCCGGTCGGGACAGCTTGCCGTAATATTCGCGAATCGTTTCCTGCACCGGCTTATCTTTGGTGCTTAGGCGCAAATAGACCCGTAATTTGTCTGCTTTTCGAAATAACCGCTGCAACAGTCTCATCGGAACTCCTCCCTTTGTTCGCAGGACTCTACAATTTTTGCTGTTGGACGATTTCCACGCGATCGATCAAATAAGCTTGCTTGGCATCTGCCCTGATCATGGACAGCTTGACATAGGTAAGCGTAGTAGACGCGACATTGTTTACCTTCAACTGATGCTTCAGTACAAGCATCCCGGTTCCGCGCCGTTCATCAATCCGGTG
This sequence comes from Paenibacillus allorhizosphaerae, assembly GCF_910594985.1. Taxonomy (GTDB): domain Bacteria; phylum Bacillota; class Bacilli; order Paenibacillales; family NBRC-103111; genus Paenibacillus_G; species Paenibacillus_G allorhizosphaerae. The sequence goes on along the minus strand of NZ_CAJVCE010000007.1, from coordinate 357,267 downwards.
GAAGTACGGCTCGACATCGCTGACGGCGCCCGAAATCGGTACCGTATCTTTGGGGATTTCACCCTCCGGTCCGGAAGGGAACAGACTTTTGTATCCGTTCTCGGTCAAAAAAGACTTTGCCTGAGAATACCGGTCGGATAGCCGGTTGAATGCAAAGAACGCTTGAGCGAATCCGGTAATCGTCGGAATGCCATCTCCGGCTAAGAATGCTTTTGCCTCATCCCGCTCCTTCGTCACTTCCGTAATCTGCTGCGTGAGAGCGTTTATGCGGGATTGCCCGTCGGACACCGCACGTTTGGCGGACAATCCCCAGAATGTCGCGCTCATGAACAAAAAGAACAGAACGCCGATGACAATCCATTTTATTCTCTCATCGATCTCCATGCCTTGCCTCCTATCTGCGAACGATCCGCCCGTAGCCGTACAAATGCTTCCTCCAGTAACCTGATGTGAATGTATCGACGTTGACTCCGGAGCTGCTCGACTGAATCATTCTTCCGCCGCCGATATACATGCCGACATGGGTGACCGCTGTACCGGAATCGTAGGTGCCCGTAAAGAAGACGAGATCTCCGGGCAACAGTTCTGCGGCCTTGATCCGAGCGGTTGCATTGTATTGGTCCTGCGCTACCCGGGGGAGGTTGATGCCGGCGGCATGCTTGAAATTCCACTGCATGAGCGAAGAACAGTCGAAGCCTTCCTGCGGCGAATTGCCTCCGAAGTTGTAGGGAAGGCCGAGAAAGCCGCGCATACTTTGGTAGACCGCGTTGAAGTCGAATATTTGTCCTCCGGCCGCCGCGACGGCATAAGGATCCATGCCGCCGAGATTTCGCATCACCTTGTCGACATATGTGTAGTCGCCGTAACAGGCGTTCACTTTGGCGCGGAAATCGTCCGGATCGGGGCAGCCGTAGGAATGCTGCTGGGCAAATTTCAGCGCCAAATCTTTCGTATATTTGCCGCCGTTGCGCTTCACGTAATCGACAAAGCCGGACCCGAAGTTGTATGCCTGCAGGGCGGTGAACAGATCGCCGTCCGCTTGCTTCATGACGATGGAGAAGTTCTCCACCCCGGCGCGAATGGAATATTCGGGGTCGGTGATACAATTCGGCTGTTTGCAATATTTGCGGTTGGCGGGACTTTCGGACGCCTGCATCGGATCAAGACCGGCTCCGCCGCTTTCCTGCTGCATAATGGCCAAAATGATCTGAATATAACCCGTGACTCCGAATTCCTCTGCATATCGGGTGACGAGCGGTTCGTAACGAAGCACCTCCTTGCTCACATTGGCCATACCCGGAGGAAATTCGCCGTTCTGTCCGCCGTTTCCTACATCCGATACCGATCCGCCGAAGATGAGGATAAATACCATCATTACAAAGATGCAAATGCCGAACACCATATAAGCGATCGGCTTCCGGAAGTGCCAAAGCTTGGATAAAACAAGATACAGCGTGCCGGGATCCATCAGCCGAACACTTCCTCGCGCTTCAATCCGTAAAGCGGCTGCTCATCGGGATCTTCCCCGTACTTTTGACGGTACCAGCGGCTATCCCACAGCCGCAGCTCTTCCTGCGTCAGCTCCACTTGAATGTGCACCTTTTTGGAGCCCACGACATAGATGCCTTTGCCCGCGTTTTTGTGCTTCTCCGCATCCTCTACGACGAGGAGCCGCTGCTCCGCTTCGGAGAACTTCTCCGACGTTTTGTTCATAATATCCTGAATTTCCTGGGCGGTCATGGGCAAATACAGCTTCGTTACCGAGTTCAAAATAACGGCTTCACCGTGGTTCCGGGAGCCGTCGACGGCTGACAGGAAATCGCCTACCTGCTGGGTGGCGGAGGTGACGCCTCCCTGGAACGAGCGGATCAATTTGTACATCGAGCTGAGGAATTCCATGGCCGTCGGATTTTTCGGATCGGCGAGAATGTGCGCCTCATCGACGTAAATTTGTTTGATTTTCGTCCGGTCCATCGTGGCGTCATCGGTCAGGAACGTCAATATATTGTACATCGCCACCTGCCTGAGATCCGATTCCGACCTCAGGTCGTAAATATCGAAATTAATCAGGTCGTTCGACAAATCGACATTCGTATGGCCATTGAACGCCTTCGAATAGGAGCCCTCGACATACGGATACAGTACCTGATAAAAGCCGTTCAGCGATTCGTATGTCTTGTCCGTTGTCATCAGCTGGCGGATCGTCTCGTACAGATCGCTCATGATGGGGAAGTCCATACGGCTCAGCCGGGAGAAATCAGTGGACCATTCGATCCCTTTTCTTAGGTATGTTTCGACAATTGCTTTCTCCAGCAGCGCGAGCTCGACCTGTTGATTGACAAGTGATTTATACATCAAAGTAAACATCGTTTTTAGCCGCGCGATTTTTTGATGCAGCAGCGAGACGGCTACCGGCTTCCCTTCCTCGTCCAGCATGATGGACGAGTTCATAATTTCAAACGGGTTGATGATGTCGTCGGATGTGGGGGAGATCTTCACCCAAATGCCCCCGAGACGCTCGAATTTCCGACCGAATTCCGCTTTCGGATCGATGGTCCGGATGATCGTGCCCTGGATCCACCTTCGCATCATGTCCCCCCAGATATATGTTGATTTCCCTCCGCCCGAGGTGGCGATCACGACTTCATTCCGGTTGATCAGCTGATCGTGGTCGACGACGACAACCGAATTGGTCTTCAGGTTTTTACCCTTGACAACGCCGCGATCTGCGAAGATCTCCGCTTCGTCGAACGGGAACAGGCTCGACAGCGCCTCTCCGTCAAAGTTGCGGTACGTCATCTCCGGCAGATCGTTAGACCGGATCGGCAGGGAGGAAGTGAACGCGTCCAGCATCCGGGTATTCGGAATGATCGCCTTCAGATTGCGTCCGCATTTCGCTTTGACGGTGCTCGTGAGCCGCTCCAATTCCTTCAGTGACCGCGCCTGCAGCATAATGTACATATGCTGGTCAAAAATCTTTTGATTCCGTCCCGAGGTCAAATTGTCCAGAAGCACTTCCGCGTCCTCAAGCTCCTTCTGCAGACGGATGGCATCCTTCGGCTGAATTTTCGGCTCGTTGATCCGTGCTTTCAGCTCGATAATCGCCCGGTTCAAGGAGGTAATCATCCCTTCCGACGAGCGTGGAACGATGTGATGCGATAGCGTTATGTTGCCGCTCGTCTCGTGCAGGACCGACAGCCAGTTGATGAGGACATCGTTCGCATAGTGCGCAACCGCAAGCACCCTGACATAATTGCGTCCGAGCCGAATATGGTCAAGCTCCTCCTGAATGCTGTCCGGGGCAAGCATATCCAGAAAAGCCGAGTTGTCGTCTATAAGATGCTCTAGACGGGGCTCGGTATCGCGCTGATTCTTTTTCCTTCCGAACATGGTGTTCACCTCTTAAGAGTTTTTGCGTGAGCAAAAACTGGCATCGAAAGCATCCGCTGAGTTTTTACGTGAGCAAAAACTGGCATCGAAAGCATCCGCTGAGTTTTCATGCCGGCCGCAAAAGTCACTACCTCTTTAAAATTCGTTCGCGAGCCGTTCCCGCTCCTCGATCCGTTTGACAGCCGACACCAAGTTGCGCCGCCCGATCAAATATTCCATCTCCGTTTCATCGGTCACCGTATGGAGCTGGGCATTCTCGTAATCGTAAAAAATTTGCAGCGCTTTTTTCAACTCTTCGTTCGTCAGCTCCACCGCATCTAGCCTATGGCGGAACAGCATGTCTTCCAGCCTCTCAATATAGTGGTCGCGCCTTACGCGAAGACGGATCATCGCCTGCTCAAGGGAGCCTTCTTTTCCAGGCTCGTATTTCTCGTCGAACACAAGGAACCGATTCCTCCGGATCATCTCACGGTTTTGTTGGATGCTTTGCGCGTAATCGATGTAGGAGCTGAGCAAAATTTTTTTATGCACATTCTGAGTCGTGCTTCGCTTTCGTCGCAGTTCCTCAATGTACCGGCTCATATTGATCGGCTCCGATACCCGCAAAATTTGGACCGGATCTTCCAGATTGTTAAGCAACTGCTCATAGCCCTCCATCACCTGGATTTGCTCGTTCAGCGACATCAAGCTCAGATTGACGGCAGAAACCGAGATAATTTTGACGAGCCGATGATCGTCCGTTTCAATCGTTTCGCTGAAAACTCGGCGGATCGGGATAAGGTCCTGAGCACTGAGCTTATGAGCATCGGACGGCTTCTTTTTAGCCACGGCGGTTCCTTCCTCCTTCCGGAGCGCTTTTTTCATGAACAAAAACGTCCGCTGACGGCGGCCAAACGCCACCTTCCACTGGAAAAACCGGAATGCCCTTATATTCGGACGCTCTTTGATCGGGCGAATAAATACGGCAACGGCCGTCAATACGACAGGCAGCAAACCTATGATCAGCTTTATCTCCAACAGTCCGTTCATGAGCCAGACTACAGCGATGCAGAAGATCACGGACGGGGTGAGGATGAATACGTCGACCAGCGTAATGAACTTCCATATGTGAAACGTGCTGTCCACTTGGTTAGGAATCTTATACCGTCTTTCCATCTCCGATCACCACCTCTGACAACAGCTCTGCGGGCTAATTGATGTTAAACTTCAGCCATCCGACGATGACGCGCGATAGCAGCAGGACGATGGTGACGCCGCAAACATAGAACAGACTGGATTTGAATTTGGCCTTGGAGTGGTCGTCATGAGACATGTAAGCGGCCAGGACGAGGCCGATAATGGACAGAACGGCTATCGGAATCGCCAGATTGAGAAATCCGGTTACTACTTTTTTGTCAAGAAACTCCGTTATTGTTTGAAAAGGATCTTCTGCAAGCGTCATGGACCTGAATGCCTTCATACCCCGGTTACCCTCCCCGCACTTCGTTCTTGGTTATTTTTCCATTGTCAACTTTATTACTTTATCCTAAGGCCAGAGGGGGTACAATCGGACGATATTTCCATATTCATCCTACGTATGTACCGTATTGTGGAAGCTGTTCCTGAACATGGGACCATACGGTTACAAAAATGCCACTTTTGTTCGATAAAACGCACGACTTTGGAGTAGTAAAATAAAGAAACCCATGGTTATTTTTGTAATTGTCAGGTTTTGGTGCAGTGGAGGTGTTTCATGCAGCAGGAGACTCGAAAACGTATGGCCGGATCGATTTTGCTCGGATTGACGGTGGCTGTGGCTGCGGAATGGATCGTTATTACGGCGCTGGCTTCCATGTCGAAACCTGCCGAAGAACGTGACTTTGAGCGAATCACACAGTCGGTATGGCATCCTTTGGAGCTGCTGAAGGAGGCACGGCTGCACCCTTCTTTCTGGGAAAGCCAATGGCTTCCCCTCTGCTTGTGGCTGCTGGCTGCCCTTGCCGTCTTTATCCGCTTCGGAAAAGTCAAGACGTTCCAGGAGGCCTCACGATACGGAGCATACGGAACCGCCAAATGGGCGGAGACCGGGGAAGTGTTCAACGACCGGACGTTCGTCAGGAAAACGTGGAACAAACGTTTTTCCGCAGCGGCGGATAAGCCCCAGCATGCCGGGAAACATCCGAACCTGAATAATCCGGGCGGGCTCCTCTTCGGCATGCTGCAAGGCAAGCCGCTCATTTTGCCGGAGGAAACGACGATTCCGAACCGAAATGTGTTCGGTGTCGGGGGCCCGGGTTCCGGCAAAACGCAATCGTACATTTTGACGAACATCATTCACGAACGGAATCGTTCCATTGTCGTGACGGATCCTAAAGGCGAGATCTATGAAAGCACGGCGGCGGTCAAACGGGAACAGGGCTATGAAGTCCGGTTGGTCAATTTCAAGGAAATGGATGTCAGCGACCGCTATAATCCGATCGACTACATTGAGCGGGAAACGGATGCCGAGCAAATCGCCACCGCTTTGTTTCTCAACTCGCAAAGCGGAGACAAAAAAATGGATTTTTGGGGTAAAGCCGAGATCGCATTGCTCACCACGCTGCTTCTCTATGTGAAATACGAATGCGGGCCGGCGGCGAATATGGACATGGTCCGGTACATTTTGACCACGTATGGCCGGACGCCCGAGGACATGGACCTGTTTTTCGGCAGCTTGGAATCGGATCATCCGGCCAGTATGGCCTATCAGGTCGTCCGAATGGCGGAAGACAAAGTCCGCTCCAGCATCTTTATCTCGCTCGCCGTGACGTTGTCGAAATGGAACTCGAAGTCGGTACAGGCGTTCACCGCGGTGTCCGATTTTAAACTGGATGACATTGGGGACCGGAAGATGATCGTTTATGTCATCCTGCCTGTAGCGGATTCGACTTGGGAGATGTTGACATCGAACTTTTTTACGCAGCTGTTTCAGCAGCTATACCGTCTTGCCGACCGTCATTTCAACCGGCTTCCGAGACCGGTCAACATCATGCTGGACGAATTTCCGAATATCGGGAAAATCCCGAATTACGAGGAGCTGCTTGCCACCTGCCGGTCGTATGGCATTTCGTGCAGCACGATCGTCCAGTCGGTCGGTCAGCTCATTGACAAATATTCGAAGGAAAAGGCGGAAGCGATCATCGGCAACCATTCGCTCCGTTTTCTGCTCGGCGCCGGCGATCACTTGACGGCCAAAACGTTCTCCGAGCTGCTCGGAGATACGACGATTCAGACGGATTCCCGGTCCGTCACGAAAAGTCGCAAGTCCGACGGATCCGACTCTTCGTCGCAAAGCTATACCAAGCGGCCCTTGATGACGCCCGACGAAATCATGCGCATGCCCAGGGAGGAAGGACTGCTGCTTGTATCGGGGATGAATCCGATCCGGATACGGAAAGCGTTCCAGTTTGAGTTTTTCCGTGGCGTTCTTCACGACCGGGACAGCCGGCTTCGCTATTTGGAGGTTTCGGGGCGGAGCCGGCAGCCATACATCCCCCCGTATGCAAGAATTGCTATCGACTACGAAGAAACGACAGGGAAGTGAAGGAATGGCGAGGCATATCGATTTTAACGGCGGGACCTTTATCTTTACAAAGGATGTGATCAAATTCCGGCTGCCTCGAAAGGTGACGCTGGCCGAGTCGCCGGAGCAGTTGGATGCGCTGAAGGAGCTGACCGGCGATTATACGTTTCCACTGAAACAAGTGGAATTCGAGGACGCCTCCCGCCAAGATTATGTATTCTATTACGGCATTGAAGAAGGCTATAGGCCGTTTGAAAAGGTACGGACAAACCCATTGGATTCGAAGCTGCACATCGTGGAATCGTTGATCTGTCTCGGTGAATATACGGAGGAGCTTTACCGTACACAGGGACTGACGATTATTCTGGAGCCGGTCAATCTGTATGTGGACTCGTTACATCGAGTAAAGGCTGCGTTCACAGGGATCGATACGATATTGCCCTCATCAGGGTTTCATGACGACGATATTCTCGAGCAGGTGAAGCGGCTCATTCTGATGCTGTTTAGCAGCGTTCCTTTTCAATCGATGAAAAGCAGAGGGATCGGCACAGCCAGAGACAAGCCGGCTCCAGGCGCGCAGGAGTTTCTGATGACGATATTGCGCTGCAAATCGTTCGAGGATTTGCGGCTTGCGGCGGCACATCAGCGGGACCACATGGATCTGGTCGAGAAGGAAATGGCGGCCATGAAAAAAGAACGAATCCGCACCGGTTTGGGGGAATACCGGAAATGGATATGGATGGGTGCCTCGTTCTTCGTGGTGGTGATGGTCGGCTTGATGCTATTCATTTATTCAGCGGGATTTAACAGCGGGAAATCGGCCGCTCATGCCGCAGCATTGGCCGGGGCGGAGCCCGAGCCCGAACCCATCGTGAGGGAGGACGTGCTGAAGGCGCTTCGTCTCGGAGCCGGCGGCAAGTATAGGGAAGCGATCCTCCTCTTCCAGAAGATCGATCCGAAGGAATTGAAGGATGACGACAAATATGCTTATGCCACCGCCCTATGGAAACGAGGAGCGGGCTTGATGGCACTTGACGTGTATCCGGATAAGGAGATTATTGACCTCGTCGTACAGGATTTCGTCGACAAGAAAAACACGCTTGCGATCAAGCAGATCAAGCTGGACGCCCCGGTCGTCAAGTTTGAGAAGGCTGTCATTGACGGTAACGCCAAAACGATTATAGAGCAGCGCAAAGCGTTCGAGCTGGACAAACGGCGGAGCAAGATCGTAGCCGAAGCGTTCATGAAGGAAAATAATCTGGATGAGGCCGGCAACTACGCGCTGAAGAGCGGCGACGACAAGCTTGTGGCGCAGGTACGGTTTGCCAAAGCGGTCGCTGCCAAGGATGCGAAAAAGATCATCGAGCAAAAAGATTTGTTCCCGCTCAAGCCAGGGGATCAAGCCAACGTCGCCATGGCTTACGCCGACCTTGGCGATACGGCGAACGGTTGGAATTACGCGCAAAAGAGCGGAGACATAAAGGCAATGATCTATGTCAAGAAAGCCGTCGTCGGGGAGCTTTACGTCAATACATCGCTGAGCTATATGGAGCGCGATGCCCAGATCGAGAAGCTGAAAATCGAGATTACAGAGCTGGAAGCCAAGCTTCCGAAATAATGACGGACAACTGACACCGACACTTCGTCGTTGTAACAGTTGCAATAAGGAGGAATAAATCGATGAGCAATCACTTTGAAGAGATGGAGAAAAAACGTCTTCAGCAGAAAAAGCAGCAAAAGCGGGACAAAGAAGCCGAAGCCGCGCGCGCGGTCGGCAATGCGAAAGCAAGCCTGGAGATGGATGGAATGGAGGTTTCGCCCGAAACCGAGGATATCATGATGCGGTTTGCCAGAGGAGAGCTGACGGAACGGGAAGTGCTGGAATTGATTAAACCGAGGAAGACGGACTGATGGCGGCCGAATTCCGAGACCCGTATCTGTTCGAGGACATCGACGTAATGCGCAACAAGTTCGGCATTCGGGACCAAGCGCAGCTTCACAAAGCGGAAGTAGACCATACGATGCTCCGTCTCATACAGCTTGAACTCAAGCCGATTCCCGGAGATTTCGACGCCAAGCATTTGCAGGTGATTCATAAGCATATTTTCCAGGACGTGTATGACTGGGCGGGCGAATACCGAACGGTCGATATGTCGAAATATTACGATAATCTGGGCAGAAATATGACCTACTGGCACCATCAGGATATCGGTGACGCCTTGGGGCAAGTATCCGACAGATTGAAGCAAGAGGGCTATTTGAAAGATGCACCGAACAGCGAGGCGTTCGTGCAGCGGGCGTCCCGCTATATGGCGGCGATCAATCAGGTGCACCCGTTCCGGGAAGGGAACGGCCGCTCGCAGCGTGAGTTTATCCGAACGCTTGCCTTGAACGCAGGCTACCGGCTTGACTGGTCTCGCGTACCGGAACGGCAGCTCACTAACGTGAGAGCGAAATCCCTTATCGATCACGGAGAGGACTTGGCTCCGGTCATGAAACAGTGCATCTCCAATTCTAAGCCTGATCCACAGTTGGCCAGGTCGCTGCCGACGCCCGGGAAGACGATGGAGAGGTAAATCGATGCGTCGCCGAAAAAGGCGATGCATTTTTTTAATACTTGAACGCAGGAATGATATCTAGCGTATCTAAGGAAACTGCTAATAGGGCTATGAAGAAGCCAAACAAAAGTATTTCGTGTATCCGGTGCTTATCAACTATTTTGGCCCACTGCGAAAGTTTACTAAATAACTCACGAGCTTTTTGGACAACTTCATAAGAATGGTAGGAAGCTAGCACATAATAACCTCCTTGATGTATATCCTTAACGATTATGCCCGCATAAAAACAAATTAAACACGGATAGGTAATCGATATATAACCGCTAGCAAAGTATTAAATTGAATTAATGGACCGGTTTGAATATTGAAATACATTATGGCCCCAAAAGGGACCATAACGTAAAATTAATAGGCTTTTATACCGTTGGATATGAATGTATATTCATGAATATTATGTAACTAAAAAGAAGAGGTTGCCCTCTCCTTATCGCACCATTTTGAGTTACACTTCTACAAGTTCTGGTCTTTTAATCTGAAGGGGTGGAGGAACCAACCAGCCTTTCTCCTTGCTCACCTTCAAGATTTTCAAACCAATTGCAGCTTTTGTTACATGGTACTTAGCGAATAAAGCTCCGATGTCTTCACGTGTTGCCTTACCCATAATTTGACTACAAGCGATCAAACTTAGGGAAGTATCAGCACCAACCATAGCGGCAATTTCTTGATCAGAGAACTTTACACCATCAGGAATATCTTCTAATTTAGTTTCTGGTCTTTCAGGTAAAGCAGGGGAAGGCACGATACCATTATTTATTAAAATAGTATCACACTCACTTATTTCAAGCTCAGCCTGGTTAATGATGTCGTCAAGTATTTTCTTGAGATCTTTATCTTCAGCATGATAATGGTATGCTCGGGTTGCAGAAAGACAACCTTTTCCCGTCATTGAAAACTGCCATAAATCGTAGATTTCCCCGTAATGTAATGGTTCATCTTTTTGGTTACCAGAAAAGATACCCATTAGTCGCACTCCTATAATTTAGTTTTTTAACGCGGTTGTTAAAATTCCCTGTGAGTATAAATATATTCAACAATATTTTACTCTTCGGGATTAGCTGCGAATATCAAAAAGTGACGATCAGCTTTGAATATTAAGATACCTCAGACCTATTTACTCTTAATCTTATATTTAATGAATCCAGCAACAGACTTTAAAGCGAAAAAAATAGCCATAGTAACCCCAATTAATAAATAGGAGTTTTGTATAACAGAAATCAAATGGAAAACGATGTTCATTTTACACCTCTGATTATTGATGATTTTAAAGTATAGCCAGCTATTAGGCATTTTAATCAAACAATGGATAGAGGTATCGCATTTATGAAATTAGCGATAATCGGTGCTACTGGGCACACCAATTATGTATTCGGTGGGCTGCGCGCGCCGGATGTCCGACGACACATTAAGATCCCCGTAATAAATTGGGGATTTTTCATCTCAAAGTACTATACCTTCCCGCCGCGAAACTGGATGCGGTATTGACTCGGAAGCAGGCCGGTCACGTTTTTGAATATCCGGGGAAATTGCGCTGCGGACCATGTGTATGAAGTTGACGGTTCCCAATCAACGGCGGAAAGTTGAAAACTCCATAAGCTCCTGCAGCTCCTCTATTGTTTTATTGAAGCAAAGGACAGCATAGGATAATAAGAAGTGCCTATGAACTAAAGGATTATAAACACGCATGATGTATATAAAAGTAATATTTGGAGGAATCGGACTTTATGGTGATAGGTCGTTTTCCTGAGCGTATTGTAGTTATTGGGGCAGGGATGGCGGGGTTGGTATGCACTTTGGAGCTTATGAAACAAGGATATAACGTGCGTCTATTAGAGGCAAATAGTCAACCGGGCGGTCGCATATACACAATGCGGGATCAATTTGCCGACGGAATGTTTTGTGAAATGGGGGCTGCCTTCATTGGAGCGCATCATTTTCTCACATTGAGTTATGCTCAGCAAGTCGGGGTTCAATTAATAAATTTACCAGTCCCCAATAGAAGTTTGTCATATATCAATGGGAGATTAATAATAGATTCTCCGGATGAACCTGCACTATGGCCTGTTTCACTTACAGCCGAGGAAAGAATTTTAGGATATGCGGGAATGTTGGAAAAGTATCTTAAGCCGGGGCTTAAAGCGACGGGTAATCCTTTTTTGCCGGGCTGGCCCACAAAACAAGCGGTACAGCTCGATTCAATGACAATGGAAGAATATCTTAAAGGTCAAGGAGCATCTTCGGGTGCGATTAAGCTGTTTGAAATTGGATATATGCAGATGTTAGGTGATGGTATTCGCAAAGTATCTGCATTACAGCGACTGCTTGACCTAAAAATGACCAGTTCCGAAAGAAGTACACAGACTATAGTAGGTGGAATGGATCAATTACCGAAAAAGCTTGCCCTAACAATTGGCTCTAATATCAGTTATGGATGTGCTGTGACGCATATTGAACATAGTAATAAAGGAATAACTATCCAATTTAATAATTCTGGCGAAGTTTTCACTATATGCTGTGATCGGGTCATTGTGGCCATTCCCTCTACAGTCCTGCGTACAATTCATTTTTCTCCGCCACTTAGCAAAGAAAAAAATGATGTCATTCAAAATCAACTTTCTACTTCTGTTACGCGTACCGTCATACAAAGCCGAACTAGATTCTGGCACAACTTAAGTTCCTTTACTACAGTAAATACAGATCTGAAAATTGGATGGTTGCTTGATGCTACCTTCACTCAAACGGCATCAAGGAGGGGGTTAATTTGTTCGTACTCCTCCGGTGAATCGGCGCGAGAAATATCTAGAGCTGGTAATTTTAATTCAGCTGTATCAGAAATCAAACAGGTGCTTCCTGAATTGTCGTATAATTATGAAGGTGGGACGGTCTTTTCTTGGGATCATAATCCTTACTCCCGAGGTGCGTATGCTTGGTATAAGCCGAAACAGATGATTCGAATGCTCCCAACACTGTCTGCCGAACAAGGTAGAATTTACTTTGCTGGCGATAATACAAGTCTTTTTCCCGGTTGGATTGAAGGTGCGATCTCTTCTGCGTTACGAACAGTAAATCAAATTATTGCCAGTAACGGCATATAGTACGGTGATGTATGTGAACAATCAACATCTGCAGACCGCCAATAACGTATTCATTCAAGGCATTGAGTACACAGAGATCCCCGTTTCCGATTTGGAGCACTTCGTCAGACGACTCAATTTTTTATGATCATCATGATGTTTATCGGCGCCGCGCAGGGTTCTTCCGGGGGAGGGATCAAAGTAATCTCCTTTGCTATCCTGATCGGAGCCTTGATAGCCATGGTGCGCGGCAAAAAAAACATTGTCATGTTCGAACGTCGCATCGCCAGTGATCGGATTTACAGCGATCACCTTCAGCGAAATAATTCAGGAGAAATCGATATTACCTTGTAGGAAGCTATAGGAGCATGCATCATGCTGTTAGCCGCATTCATCTTTATGCTGGCCGGACTCGCTGAAATCGGCGGAGGCTATATGGTTTGAGTATGGTTGCGGAAATCCAGACCCTGGTGGTACGGGATTGCAGGCAGCCTAATACTCGTTTTATACGGCATCATTCCGACGCTACAAAGCTTACTTTTGTTCGGACGCGTCTATGCTGCAGCGGCGGCGTTTTTATCGTTCTTGCCGTTCTGTGGGGTGGCTTGTCGATAAGAAGACATCCGATCTATACGACTGGCTGGGCGTCGCTATTTGCATTGTAGCGTTTCTATCATGTTTTGGGCACCGCGGGGTTGAATTGAGGTTGCTTATCAAGAGAAGGCGAACTAATCTATTATCTGATAAAGGGGAAATCAGTTTTGAGTATGTTACTAATAGCTCACCGGGGTGGAACGGATTCATTCCCGGAATTAACGATCGATGCCGCACGTCACTCTTTGAATTCGGGCGCACATTACGTAGAATTGGATATTCGATTTGCAAAAGACGGAGTTCCGGTCATCAGTCACGACAACAACGCTTTAAAACTGTTTGGTAATCCTGCCCGCATAGCGGACCTGACGGCGGAGCAGTTTGTGTCTCTTCGATATGTATGCAAGGATCATTACCATCCGCATACTTTGGAGGATGTGCTCGTCAGCGGAATTGCTCCGATCTTGTTTCATGTGAAGGAGGGTGGCGACCGGCTTGTCCGTATCCTGGATATCATCCGCATCCATGGCTATGAGGATAAGGTGGTTATGGGCGTAACGACCAGCGGAGATGTTAGCGATGTCAAAGCTTTTAACGACAAGATCAAAGTCCTCGCTTTTGCGCCTTCGCGTAAACAGATAACGGAATTTATCGACACGGACGCGGACATCATCCGCCTGTGGGAGGAATGGCTGGACGAAGACTTGGTGAGACTGGTTCAAGCGAGCGGCAAGCAGGTTTGGGTTATGTCGGGTTCCTCCGCCAAAGGCACGGTCGGGTACACTACTTCCGACCATATTTTGTCGTGGAAACGAATGGGCGTCGACGGCATTCTGGTGGATAAAATCGAACAAGCGAAGCCCTTGCTGTAATGTGAAATAATTTAGTTGGATAACGGGATGGCAAACAATAGAACGGAGGACACGAGTGGGAGTTAACTTGTACCTTTGAGGATACCTTCCGGTTGGGTAATTCGTTACAACCATTTTCTGGAGCTACCAACAGAGGATTTCGTTGACGATTCATTTCCCTACTGGATGGACTTAAATGAGGATTTGTTACACTTGTCATGTGATTATAGAGGACGAATTATTGACTTAGGATGGTATCCATCGGGTAAAGCTGAAGGAAGATATACGGTAAAGGTAATTGCATCGGTAGATGATTCAGAACAGCAAAGTTCTAACTGGCAAAAGCCTATTATCGAATATAGTTCCCGTAGCATATCAGTTATTCAAGGTCAAATAAATGACCTTTTGAGTAAAGTAACAATTGGCCAATTATAGGAATTTGCAATTGTAGGAAAATAGGCAATATCAATGACCCCAATGCGGCGAATTTATGTAGGATATGGGTCATGATTTCAAGGCACCAAGGCAAGATGATAAGAAGCAATGGACAAAAGTAGAACTGTTATATGACAATGGGTTCATATATCATTCTTGCGGATGCAGCGGTGCAGGTTATCGGCCAGCAAAATTATCAGAAGTAGAAGAATTTATAAGCAGGAATAAAACATTTAAATCAGCCGGAGAGCTTTTCGAAAGCTGATCGGAGGCCGACAAACGACTATTTACCGAGCTTTCGTTGATTGGCTGAGGCGAATACGAAATAGGAGGAACGGATTTGAGAGATATTCTAGCAATCAAAAAGGCGACCGATAGCTTGGGAGAGGGAGAATTAAAGCCGTATCTGAGGCTTATTTTGGCGAAAATCAAGTTGATTAAGGAGCAGGAAGGAACGCTTGAAGCGGCGGTTACCGAACTGATTGAGCTGTATGACGAATTGATGGGACTCCAGGAAAAAAAGGCGGTCTGGTACCCTATGCCGGCCTGTACCCATGTCCATATCGTTGTGGGCGATTCCTTTGCGGGCAGTATGAAACTGGCACTAAAAGGACTCGGCTGGGCGGAAACGCACAAGCTGATAACGTTGCGGGAGAATTATCCCATTGGTCCGCTCGACGGTCTGGACTCGCCGGAAGGACGGAAGGCGCGGAGCAACTGGTTCCGCGACAATATCACAGAAGCATTCGAAGCTTATACTGAATTCGAAGAAGAATACAATGAGCTTCTTGATAAGCTGGAGCAAATTCCGGAACAGGCAGAAGTGATTGTCTGGACCTGTGGCAACGCATGGATGCGACACGCGATTTATCTGATGCGTAACAAACGTAATTCTATTTCGGTATGGGATGCTTGTGCAGTCTGTGAGGAGCTTTACAACCGCCCAGATGCCTTCATCAACCATAGGCACTCAGGAGAAATTCCTACGAAAAAGCTTCAAGAAGCACTTGTCCGCATAGACGGCAGCGGCAAGCTGTCTATTGCTGACTTTACACGAGTGAGACAAGAATGGCAGACAATCTCGGAGCAAACCGGAGTGCTGCGAATTTGGCAAGACAACGAAGTTCTTACAGTACCTGCTGATTATTATGATCAATACCTGATGGAGAAGTTGGACGACCTAAGGACCCACGTCGGCGATAACGGCTTCCTTAAATCAGCCCGTCTAATTGGGGAAGCGATTGGTTATTGTGAGCAATATATCGGGGATTCTTATTTTGAATACCGGCTGAGAGAGCTGATATCTTGAAATTAAGGGTGTACCTACCGCAATGCGATTTTACAGCATCAGACGCAAACGGCGCGCGGAAAGCGGACCGCCAGTCTGCCTTCTTATCGATGAGCCAACCTAAAACAGCGAGAATACTTCGCCATAAGACGGGTAGACTTTCCGAATTCTTGAACGAAATTTAGTAAATCATAGTCTCTGAAAAATGAGCAATTCCCTTAATACAGGGAGAACAAACGCCGCCATCGGCATAGACGTGTGCATTAAGGAATTGACGGTATGCAGTAACGGAATGGTGTTCAAGAACATCAACAGGTCTTCCGCTACGAGAAAGACGGAGAAACGTATGCGCCGGTTGCAGCGCAAGGTTTCCCGCAAATATGAAATGAACAAGGAGGGAAACCGTTTCGTCAAGACGCGCAACATAATAAAAGTCGAACAATCGATCCGTTGGCGTATTGCACAATGATCTAGTTCCTTCCAATATCGTGTTATGTAGATGGGGAAAGCTTTTTATTTACTGGTACACCATTTTTGAAATGAAAAACCTCACCATTCGTAGGGCTGATTCGGTGTTAGGAAAGCTTTTCCTGCAAATTTAACGACCTTCGACTAAAAACTTTTCAATTCGAGACTTTATTGCGTCCCGAACCGCTCGAAATTGACCGATAATTTCGTCCTCGGTGCCGATGACCTTGGCTGGATCATCGAAGCCCCAATGCCATTTCACAACGCTTTTATTCGAAATCACCGGACAATGTTCGTCTGCATGGCCACATAACGTAATCACATAGTCAGCCCGATTCAAAATCTCCGGATCGATGACATCCGATGTATGGCCGCTAATATCGATACCGGCTTCCTTCATCACCTGTACGGCACGGGGATTCAGCCCATGTGCCTCCAACCCGGCGCTTTTTACGTCGTAGCGATCATTACCGAGAGCCTTCAACCAGCCATCCGCCATTTGGCTACGGCAAGAGTTTCCCGTACAAAGGAAATAAACGAGTTTTTTGTTATCTGACATGGTGAGTCCTCCTGTTTATATTAAGCTGCTTGCTTTGAAAAATACTTCCGCTGAAATCGGAGAGCGACGTTGACTAAGGCAATCATCACGGGGACTTCCACAAGTGGACCGATGACGGCCGCAAATGCTGCGCCGGAATGAATACCAAATACCCCAACGGCAACGGCAATCGCCAGCTCGAAGTTATTCCCCGAGGCGGTAAATGCCAGTGTAGAAGTCACCGGATAACCAGCGCCGGCTTTTTTGCCCATGAAAAATGAAATCAAGAACATCACGACAAAGTAAATGAAGAGCGGAATCGCGATCCTCACGACATCTAAAGGCAATTGAATAATCATTTCGCCTTTCAGCGAGAACATGACGATGATCGTAAACAATAAAGCGATGAGTGTAATGGGACTGATTTTCGGAATAAAGACCGTTTCGTACCAGGACAGCCCTTTTGCTTTTACAAGCGAATAGCGAGTAATCATTCCGGCCACAAACGGTATCCCTAAATAAATAAACACGCTCTTGGCGACTTCGGACATCGTAATGTCAACAACGACGCCTTCCAACCCAAACCATCCCGGCAAAATCGTAACAAAGATATAGGTATAGACGGAGTAAAGTAAAACTTGAAAAATCGAGTTGAAAGCAACGAGTCCCGCCGCGTACTCGGCATCCCCTCTGCACAAATCGTTCCAAACGATGACCATTGCAATACAACGGGCTAAACCGATCATAATCAGGCCGACCATGTATTCCGGGTAGCCTTGGAGAAAAATAATGGCCAAGAAAAACATTAAGATCGGGCCAATGAGCCAGTTTTGAATCAATGAAATGGTTAACACCTTGCCATTTCGGAAAACACGGCCGATTTCTTCGTATCGTACCTTCGCCAGCGGCGGATACATCATTAAAATGAGACCAAGCGCAATCGGTATCGATGTGGTTCCAACTTGAAATTCATTCAAACCGGCGACAAAGTTAGGAAATACATAGCCTAGGCCAATCCCTAACGCCATCGCAACAAAAATCCATAACGTCAAATAGCGATCCAAAAAAGAGAGTCGCTTTTTCTCTTGCTTGCTCACTTGCTGTACCCCCCTTACTCGCATGTAACCGTCAGTCCTTGTTGCTCCAATTTCCGCAGTTCCTCGGATAGATCAGGCAAATGGGACAAAGCATAACCAATTTCCTCTAACCGTTTCTCATTGATCGAATAGAACACCCATTGCCCCTTTCGCGTTTCGTGGACCAATTCAGCCGTTTTAAGACGACTTACATGTTTAGAAATGGCTGGCTGGGAAATGTTAAAGATGGGAACCAGTTCACACACGCAGCAATCGCGAATGCGGAGCAAAGAAAGGATTTTCAGCCTTGTCGGATCGGCAAGAGCTTTCAGAATATCCGCTATCTTTTCAAATTCCATTGTCATGATTATCACCCCACACAAAAAACCATATAACCATATTGTTATTTGTATATAATAAAAAGTCAATACCGAAATTTTGTGCCCCCTCACAACCCGTTTTTCTGAGATACAGGCTAATTATATATTTGCAAATTGCAAGCAAATGGTGTATAACTGTTTCATGAGGTGAAGCACCGTGGAAAATGTACGTGAACTATTTCAAATCATGACTCGTCGCTTTGGCTTTCTGAATAAAAACTGTTGTTCTGCCGGTGGCTGCGACATCTCCTTAATTCAAAGCCATATCCTTTACGAAATTGATCGCCAGCATAAGCCTTCCATACAGCAAGTAGCAGAGGCATTAGGGACAGACATAACGACATTCAGCCGACAAGTCCAATCGTTAATCAAGATGGAATTAGTGAAGAAAACCCCCGATCCCGGCGACCGGAGGGTAAATCTGCTTTCCCTAACGACGGAAGGTAAATATGTTGCGGCGTCGATTGACCAGCAGATGAACGACTATTTAAACGAAATCTTTTCGCACATGAACGATTTTGAAAAAGATACCGTCATTCGCTCGATCAAGCTTTTGAATGAAGCGATGGCGAAATCGGGCCAATGCTGCTCAACCCCCTGTGGGTGATCTTTTTTTCTTAAATATTTGCAAATTGCAAATAATATTCATAGGGGGATTTTAGATGACACCGGTTTTAGATGCAATTGTCATCGGAGGCGGGCAAGCCGGTCTTGCTTCCGGATATTATTTGAAGAAGAACGGCCTGAAATTTTTGATCCTAGAAGCAGGCGGGCAGGCAACCGGTTCTTGGCCACATTATTACGATAGTTTAAAGCTGTTTTCGCCAGCGCGGTTGTCATCATTGCCAGGTATGAGGATACCCGGAGCTACAACATATTATCCATTGCGAAACGAAGTGATTCAATATCTAAAGGAGTATGCCCAGCGCTTTGACTTACCGATCCGGACGAACCAGAAAGTTATTGCCGTGGAGAAAAGCGAGAACGGTTTTTCGATCCGAACGGCAGCAGGAGACGATTATCAGACGCGAACGATCATTAATGCGACAGGCTCCTTTCATAATCCCTATACGCCGGACATAAGCAGAAGGGAAGTCTTTCAAGGGGAAGTCCTCCACTCTTCCGCGTATCGAAATCCGGATCGTTACCGGGGGCAACGAGTGGTGGTCGTCGGGCGCGGAAATTCTGCGGTTCAAATTGCGGTAGAGCTTGCCGACAGCAGCCATACATCGCTCGCCGTTCTTCGGCCCGTTCAGCTCATGAAACCAAAAGTGTTCGGGATTGATCTGCATTTTTGGATCAGAGCCTTTGGCTTGGACACCTTTCCATTCTGGCGATTTGGCAAAAAGCCCCCAAGTCCAAGTACCGTTGTCGATTTAAATGATTACAGAGAGAGATTAGAGGCTGGTAATCCGGATCAACGGGCCATGTTTACCTCTTTTTACTCCGATGGCCTTGTCTGGCCAGACGGAACGAAAGAACCAGTACAAACCGTCATCTTTGCGACAGGGTATCGTCCCGATCTGTCTTACCTTCAGCCCATCGGGGCACTTGAAGCCGAAGGGAAACCGTTACAGACAGCAGGAATCAGCCTTTCCGTTCCGGGACTGTATTATGTCGGCTTGGAAGGACAGCGTTCCTTTGCTTCCGCCACATTAAGGGGGGTGGGGCCGGACGCGAAATTCGTTGTTCGCAAGCTACGGCATTATGTGAAATATCACCTTTAGGGAGGCAAGTTCCCATGAACTTCAATTGGTTAGCCGCGGAATACCTTATGAAACAACAGCAGCTCGAAATAGAACGTTCCGCACGGGAAGCCTGGAAATGGAAAATGCCCAAGGAGTTGTCGAACCGGTTCCTTTGGAGACGGCAACTCACAATTGCAAACACAACAGCTTGTTGTACACCTAGCTGCTGCTGATTTTATAAAAAAACTTGAAGGAGCGATGATTCATGAATCAAGTAACGAACGATCAAATTCGCCAAAATGTACGCAGCCGGTATAAGGAAATCGCCTTGCAAGAAGTAGAGTCAGGTTCGTGCTGCTCGCCAGCTTCAAGCTGCTGCGGATCGGCCGATGACGTGTCTTCGCAGTTGGGCTATTCATCCGAAGAATTAACCGCTGTGCCGGAAGGTGCAAACCTTGGTCTCGGTTGCGGCAATCCGCAAGCCATTGCGGAGCTTAAACCGGGAGAATTGGTTTTGGACCTCGGCAGCGGCGGCGGTTTCGACTGTTTTCTGGCCTCCCGACAAGTCGGGGAAACCGGCCATGTGATCGGGGTCGATATGACGCCGGAAATGGTGAGTCGTGCCCGTAACAACGCCCTCAAAGGAGGGTTCACGAACACGGATTTTCGGCTAGGGGAAATCGAGCATTTACCGGTCCCGGATCAAACGGTAAATGTCATCATTTCCAACTGCGTCATCAATCTTTCGCCGGATAAACAGCAAGTGTTTCATGAAGCGTTCCGCGTTCTGCGCCCCGGTGGTCGTCTGGCCGTTTCCGATGTCGTGATGATGGCAGAACTTCCGGCAGAAATCAAAAACGACTTGGATGTTTTATATTCGGGGTGCATATCCGGTGCCTCGTCTGTTGACGAGCTGAAAGCGATGCTAACGAAAAGTGGATTTCAGGATGCAGTGGTCGAGCCGAAGGAGGAATCCAGAACGTTTATTAAAGATTGGGTTCCTGGGTCGAAGGTGGAGGACTACATTGCCTCTGCCGTGATCAAAGCAATCAAACGATAATGAATGCATAGAAAGCGTTCCGTCTTAGCATTAACGGAGAACGATAGTGAGGAGCTGCCGCAAGGCCAGCTCCTGTTTGATGTTATTAAATCAAAACATCCGTAATAACCCCCTTATGAACTGACAATACGGACGGGCAGATAGTTAAAAGGATTGCTTGAATACCGCGTGAAAAAATAGTGAAAATGTATTGACATTGGAGTTTACTCCATTGTTATTTTTAATGTATGGAAAAACAATATTCTATAAAAGAGGTTTCACGGATACTTGGTATCCCGAAGGATACGCTTCGTTACTATGACCGTATTGGAATCGTATCGCCGTCCCGGGAACACAATTCTTACCGCAGGTATTCTAAGAATGACCTCATCAATTTGATGAATATTCAAATCATGCAGTATGCGGACTTTTCTCTAGAAGAAATCAAAGGGAAGTTTCAGTTTCACAGAATGCAGAGTGTAGATTCTGCTTATTGCCAGGAGGTCGCTGAATTCCTTAATGCCAAAAAAGCAGAACCGCGCAAGAAAATTGCACATCTTGAAAAGGTCAGTCAGTTGCTAGACGTAGCAGTTGAAACGTTAAGGGACTTTAATCATGAAAGTGACCAGCGGCTGGCAGTGTTCGTTCGAGAGATTTACCGGGATCTACACAAGAAGGGTCCTGGAATAACTAAGGAGGATTGTGACGGACATCAAAATTAAGAATTATTATTATCTGATTGCTGGCGTTCTTGCGATACTGTTTGCTATTACGCACGCATGGAACGGGCAATCCGCTGTACTGCCGAAGCTCTTTGTGAATGATATAGCCATGGATACACGGATAATATTTAGGTATGTCTGGCACATTATCACTGCGGAGAATCTGGTCTTCGGCGTTGTATTCATTATCCTGTCATTTCAAAGCGAGCGATCGAAGATCCGGTCTGCTGCATGGATGATCGTGTTACTTCTGCTCGTTCGTCTGATGGTCATTCTTGGCGTAACGGCATTTTATGATGTTTCGGCACTTACGGATACGTTAATCGATTCGATTGCCATCCTAATCTATGTCGCTTTCATCATACTGGGCATAAAAAAAGAGTTCGGAGGTCAATCGCCACAATCCAGTAGGTAGGTTTGAAGAACTAACTGGGGGAGTGTATCACTGCCAGTGATCGCAATATGCTAACGTGAGAACGATAGCTCAATAACAACTAAAATGCGGCTACCGGCGTGGATCGGCAGCCGCGTTACATTATCATAAGAACAGGAGCAGGTGCCGTGGCGACCTGCTTCTTATCGTTGAAGTAACTGGCAGGATAGTTCTATGTCAATGTGGAATTTAATGGATATAGTTGATACAGAAAGGTGTAGTGCTGTCCATGGAATGCTTAGGATGTAGGATTGCTAACGGTATTGAACCAAATCTTAACATTGTATATGAAAATGACTTAGTTACTTGCGTGCTTGATATCGCACCTTTCAATGAGGGACATATTTTAATCCTTCCTAAAAAACATTATTTGGATATCGAAGAAATTGATTCGGAGATTGCCTATGCAATCATGGATGCTTCACAAAAACTTTCAAGAGTAATTAAGGATTCTTTTAAACCAGATGGCATAAGCATATGTCAAAATGGCGGTAAATTTAACGACCTAACCCATTACCATATGCATCTGATACCAAGATACGAAGGAGATGGCTTCTCATGGAGTGAACCGCTACATCCTCATGGTGCGGAAAAGCATTTAAATCAAACAAAAGAGAAGATGCTTAAGCACTCTTTGTTGCGATAGAAGAACAGTAACAACAGGGCAGTCTACGATAGTATGGAGCTGCCGTAAGGACAGCTCCTCTTTTATGTTCGTTGAAGTAACAGGCAGGATAATTACAATTATTTAGATAAATGGTAAAATATCCATTAAACGAATATCGGGGGTAGAGAAATTATGGATATTTTTATCCGAACAGCTGATCAAGATGATTACGAGTCTTTATTACCGTTGTTTCGACAAGTGCATGATTTGCACGTTTTCGAACGACCAGACCTGTATAAAGAGAACTCGACTCCAGTTGGTCTAGAATTCTTTAAAAACCAGCTAGTTGATGATAAGCAGCATATTTTTGTGGCTACTCAAGGCGTAGAAATGATTGGATTTGTTGTGATGAAGGAAGAAGAAATACCTGAAAATTCGTTTGTTAATGCGAGGAAGGTCTTATTTGTAAATAGTTTATGTGTTGCAGATGCGAAAAGGAAGAAGGGTATAGGAAGAAGACTTATGGAATATGTTTTTGACTTTGGGAGAAGCCTCAAAGTTGATAGTATTGAATTGGGAGTATCGGAGAAGAATCAAGATGCGATCCATTTTTACGAGTCGATCGGAATGGCAACTAAAAGTAGAAGAATGGAGTTTAGACTGAACTAACGGGTAACGATAGCATAATGGATGCGACAGTAGAAGATGGGAGGAAACAGGGATGAAAACTTATCAAGTTGCGGTCGCCCGCATGATCGACGCGCCGCATGAGGCCGTCTATAGAGTCGTTACCGACATGAAGGTGCATCTCGGCATCCTGCCCAAACAATTCGAAACGCTTGAGGTGCTACAAGGCGGAAGCGGCTCCGGTACTGTGTTTCACCTAAATATGAACGTAATGGGAGTAAGGTCGTCTTTACAAATGACGGTCACGGAACCAGTGCCGGGGCGTGTGATTCGGGAGCAGGACGACACAGCAGGCGTCACGACCACTTGGACGTTAAAGCCATCCAATGACGGCAGGCATTGCCATGTCGATTTGGCGACAGAGTTCCCCAGCAAGCCCGGACTCGCAGGAGTGGTAGAACGGCTTCTTTTTCCACCTGTCATTCGCTCAATCTACCACCGCGAATTGGACAACATTAACGTGTATTTGACGACGGGTCTTACTGCTCGTAAGGACACTGTTCTCTTCCGCTAACGTGGAACGATAGTGAAATAATGGGATCGCTGCCTACCACGCAGCAGATCCCATTTATTTGCTCAAATAACGTGCCATATGCTAATGAGACCGGGAGGTTACTTCCGCTTGTTTGTATTACCTATTTTTGTCGACAATACAAGTGTCGTACTCATCTACAATGTGACAAACTTTTTCCGATGCGAAGATATAATGTAATTATGTCAGAATCAGAAATTCCTGTTTGTATTACAAACACTTGGGGAGATGGTCTATATGGACGAGCAGTTCATAAAGAGGCTACACACGCTAAATCGTCGCGACGAATTAAGATCAAGACTATTGATCGAAGGTGTAAAACTCAATCTCAAACGTAAAAAGGAATTGGGTTTATTAAATAGGTTTTTTAATAGTAAAAAGAACCTGGTCATCGCTAAAGGATGGAATTGAAAGTTTTTTATTAGAAAAACAGATCGACATTCTCGATACGAGTTTAATAAACAAATGAAACGCGGCTGCCGGCATCTATAGGCATCTCCGTTACGCTAACGGACAGTAATGCTTAAAATACCAACCAACGACGATTCGTAATAAAGTAGTTTTAACTTGTAGACGACACCGATAAGCAGTTATGCTTACCTCAAAATCTCTTTTAAAGTTTGGAAGTGTTAAATGTGGAAAAGAACCATTTGTCACATAATTCACTGAAAGCCGTTCAGTCAATTGTTTCTGCAATTAATCACCGTCTGATTGACAAATATCCTTTAGTAGTGTCCTTGGATGGAGGAAGTGGGGCAGGCAAATCTACGCTTGCTGCTGAGGTTACTTCGCAATTCGGTGCAACAGTAATTCAATGCGATGACTTTTTTGATGCAACTGTCTCTGACAACGATTGGGATACATACTCATTGGAGCAAAAATGCCGTCGTTGCATTGACTGGCAACGTATGCGTAATGAAGCATTATTACCTCTGTTAGAAGGTAGGAAAGCTCAATATCATCCTTTTTCTTTTTCATCTGGCAACGGCTTGGCATCGCACTTGGTGACGATTGAGCCTTCAAAGGTAATTATCCTTGATGGTATTTATAGCTCCCTCCTTGAACTATCCAATGTTAACCATATTACAGTTCTCGTGGATGTACCACCCGAACTTCGCCGCCATAGGCATGATATTAGAGAGGGTACCGACGATTTGGATTGGCATCTTCGATGGGACTCGGCTGGGGACTACTATTTTACAGTTCTGCGTCCACCGACATCATTCGATTTAATAGTGGTTAACAATTAGTCCAATGTTATTTAGATTTAACTTATTTGAACTCCCTCGGTACGATTTAGTTTTCTCACGAATGCTCGCAAATTCGCAGGATTTCTCCCTTGTTATGAGGAATGAAAGTTCAGGAAAGTGACCCGCTATAGACTTTGGCAACATGAATGGCACGTAAATAAAGGGGGGAGGTTCTCGCCCCAGATATTTCCATATGCTGCACGCATTCTCCACGTCGCCCTCGGAGGTTCTCACTCCCATGTCTCAACGGGTCCAAGCCCTTTCATTCCTTCGTTACACCTGTCCAAGGGGTGGAGGCCGGACTTGCTAACGGTACGGGTCGGTGCCCTTTGGTTCAATGTATCCGATACTCCGTGCTTTCTATTGAAATCCTGCGAATCAGCCAATCTACGTGCAACGAAACGGTATAACTGAGTTTAAGCAGCCTGCTGAAGAGGCAATGTTTATGAGGGATGTACCTGACCGGTGCGTGCCATACCAACCAAAATTCGCGCGAGTTTACCACAAAGCTTCATAATCGACCTTATCTTTTTCATCTTCTTTACGTGTACATTGTTGGCGTGAATGGTTCGAAACTCCGGATTATTCATCATTATTCATCACAAGACTCAAGGTCGCCATAAAGAGGAATCGACGAAGGCGGGAGCGTCCGCGCTTGCTAATCTTCATTTGCCCGGTCCATTTACCTGAGCTTGCCTCAGCAAGGTTAAGTCCGGCATGACGCAGCAGGGCATTTCCATGGACAAAGCCGCTTAAATCACCAGCCTCACCAAGAATACCGGCAAGCGAAATGGCACTAATCCCTTTGACGGCAAGCATGGACTTAGCGAAGTGAATGCGTTCTAATACAGAAACAATCTCACGCTCTACGTCCTGCAACTGTGCACAAGCCAGATCATATTTTGCGAGCAGTTGCTTCAAGTGAAGCTTGTAGGCTTGTGCAGCTTGACTGGAACCGACTGAGCGTTCGGCTGAATAATTATCAACACTTATTGAAAGTAAATATCTGTGTTTATAAAGCAAGATTAACAACAACGGCGAAGACCAAAAAGACCAAAAGTACCAATATGGTCAAATCCTTCACGATTGTTAATGAAAGCGGTATCATTTAAGGGTGTATGAGGTCGTTCAGCGGAGGTGACGATCGGAAAAAGACGGAACCGCCTCCAAATGAGTATGGGTTGCCGAAGCTCAGTATGTAGGGAAGGAAAGGACGGACCGTGCCGAGGACGTATCGAAGGAAGGGACTTTTGGTAAACTATAGCAGAGTCTCATGTTCCGTCCGATATCCTAATTAATATGAACACATGGCATACAGGTATTGGCGAGGCCAAAAAAGGAGAGGCAAAACCGGCGCTTTCTAAGGAGGATTTCAATAATGGCTCAATCCTATGAGCGTGCAAACACGCGACGCATCACAAGCAACATCTTCAAAGGCTCGGTTGGAAATCTGATCGAATGGTATGACTGGTACGTATATACTGCTTTCGCAGTGTATTTCTCGGCCCAGTTTTTTCCTAAAGGAGATCCGACCAGCCAACTGCTTAACACAGCGGCGATCTTCGCCGTCGGCTTCCTGATGCGACCGATAGGCAGTCTGCTGCTGGGCCGCTACGCCGACCGTCATGGCCGCCGTGCCGCGCTGACGCTTTCCATCACTGTCATGGCCGGTGGTTCCCTTATCATTGCCTGTACGCCTAGTTATGGCACTATTGGGGTGTTGGCTCCTATTATTCTGGTTGTCGCACGCCTTCTCCAGGGATTATCGCTAGGCGGAGAGTATGGTACCTCCGCAACCTACCTGTCCGAGATGGCCAGCAGCGGCCGCCGCGGCTTTTACTCGAGCTTCCAGTATGTCACACTTATTGCCGGACAGCTTGTGGCACTAGGTGTTCAGATCATCCTCCAGCAAATACTTAGCGAACCCGATATGAAGTCATGGGGCTGGCGTATTCCCTTCGTCATCGGAGCCATAGGGGCATTGGCCGTATTGTGGCTGCGCCGCACGATGGATGAATCAGAGCAGTTCTCAAAAATGGGTTCGGAAAGCCGGGAGAGAGCAGGAACGATTCGGGCTCTGATGAAGCACCCCAAGGCGGTGCTAACGGTAGTCGGATTAACCTTGGGCGGAACCGTAGCTTTCTATACCTATACGACGTATTTACAAAAGTTCATGGTGAATACGGTGGGACTACCCAAGGAGGTCGTCAGTTGGATCAACTTTGCTGCCCTGTTAGTATTCGTCGTACTTCAACCGCTCGCCGGTTCGCTATCCGACAAGATCGGACGGCGCCCGTTATTGATTAGTTTCGGTATCCTCGGAACATTGCTGACGGTGCCGCTGTTCCTGTTTTTGGAGCAGATGAAGAACCCTATTGGTGCTTTCATACTCATGATGATAGGTCTCATCATCGTCACCGGCTATACTTCCATCAATGCAATCGTCAAAGCTGAGCTCTTCCCAACAGAAATCCGTGCCCTGGGCGTCGGTTTCCCTTACGGAGTCACCGTGGCGGTGTTCGGCGGGACGGCGGAGTTCATCGCGTTATGGTGCAAGAGCATTGGAGCCGAATCACTCTTCTACTACTACGTAGCTGCCTGCATTGCCGTGAGCTTCATCGTCTACTGGCGTATGGGTGAGACTTCGAAGGTATCTCGTATCGAAGCTGAACAAAAAGTAAAATAGCAAGAGGCATGCCGACGTCCTGCCTCTTACTATTTTAGCGTTAAGCAGGTCCCGGGGATATGGTTGCAACGAAAGTAAAACGTTTCATTGCTTTCTTCGGCTAATGTAAACGAAAAAAGCACAATCCACGTAGCAGGCTTTATATTGTTTCACCTGTCTACCGTATGGGGAGCATATCAGACTATTTTTCCGATCCAAGGCTGCCGCTGTTTCTGTGTCAGTCTAACGGTACTTTAGTTGAATGATACGTTCTGAAAACCGATTGGCTATTCCGCAAAAGTCCTTGGAATTCAAGGGCTTTTTCATTTTGGAAGCATAAGTTTGCCGCAGTAAATTGGAAGCATAAGCATGCATAACTGGCAAACTTATGGGTTAAGTGACATTAATTATTGGGAACAAAAATGTGCGGATGCTCCACATACATGAAAAAGAACCATTTCGGTTTTTCCTTATGTAGTGATGAACGAAATGTTCCTGACGGTCAAATGCCCCGGGCAATAGATGAACCACAGAAAAGAACCGTGGCTTTAAGTTTGCTACACTATCGTTCGTGACTTTACGATTCGCCAGCAGTGGGAAAAGGAGCGGGAACGATGAAAATCTATGTATGCGTCGATATGGAAGGGATTGCGGGGATCGTCATGCCCTCGCAGCTTAGACAGGGCGAGTATCATTACCAGGAAGGCCGCCGGCTGCTGACGGAAGAGGTGAATACGGTCGTGGAGGGGCTGCTGGAAGCGGGGGCGACGGAAATTATCGTAAGAGACATTCACGCCACCGGCTTCAATTTCCTCATTGACCAACTCCACCCGGAAGCGACGTATTTCGTCGGCGCGACGAAAGCCGATCAACGATTTCCGGGCATTGACTCCTCGTTCGACGGCGCGCTTCTGATCGGCTATCACGCGATGGCAGGAACGCTTAGGGCGGTGAGGGATCATACGTATTCGAGCCGAAGCTATACGGCCATGGAACTGAACGGAACGCCGATCGGGGAAATCGGCATCGATGGGCTGCTGCTCGGCGAATACGGCGTGCCCGTGCTTCTCGTTACAGGGGATGATAAAACCTGCATGGAAGCGGAGCAGGAACTGGGGAACGTCGCCACCTATTGCACCAAAACAGCCTGGGGCCGCCACAGCGCACTGATCAAACCGCCGCGTAAGGTAAAGGCGGAGATCAAAGACGCCATCCGAATGGCTTTGCAAAATCGTACGGGCTGTACCCCTTATACGAAGCAGGGGTCGTACGAGTTAACCGTGCGCTACTTGAGCACGGATTTGGCCGATTCGCGGTATTGCGACGGAACGGAGAGCGTTCGAGTGGATGGGCTGACAATACGGCATAAGGGGACCGATTTTACCCGTATGATGGCGAGAGTACTGTAACTTGGTTTATACTGCACCCTTTCCCAACCAAGGTCTGGTTGGGAAAGGGTGCTTTTTGTTTCAAGCTTTGCTGCCTTCTGCTTGAATAATGTTTAAAAGATTTGGTTTTAAACCTGGCAGATTCTTTTTTATCACTTCCCAAACAATGGTTTGATCGATACCGAAATATTGATGAATTAATAAATTTCTAAGTCCGATCATAAAAATTCAAAGCCGACTGGACGGGTAAATTCAACCAAAATATCGATATCACTTATATCTGTTTGTTCATCACGTGCATAGGAACCGAATATTCCAATTTTTTTGACATAATATAGCTGGGACAAATACAATTTCTGCTCTTTGAGAATCGTTTCGATATCTTCCCGTTTCATAGAGTTCACCTCAATTATTTGATGATTCTACATTCTATCCTAAATTCTTGCTATCGGATCTACTCCTTATCCCCCATGACCTACGGATTTCATTTTATAGACGATTTTTCGAAACGGCCAGGGATTGGCAGCGGGCAAGCGGCCCGGGTACACTATGAATAGCATGATACAATCGCACGGGGAGTGGGAAGCATGACGGGTGTACGGCCTCCTTTGTTCGATGAATACCATTATCGGTGCACATGCAAGAAGAGCAATCCGCTCTATGGTGTGCCGCGGTATGAGATTTATTATTTTCATGAAGGTACAGGCGATTTCCTGCTCGGTGACCGCGTAATCCGGCTTGCTCCCGGCGATCTGATCATTACGGACGGTACGACGCAGCATGGGATGCGGGTGGAAAGCCGGGAGTCGAATGTACATACGATGATGACATTTTCGCCGTCCAACTTGAGAAGGCTGGAGGGACACGTCAGCGGGATCGATTTGCTGCTGCCTTTTGAAGTGCTCGGTCATGATCGTATGAAACTTACAGGTGAAGCGAGAATAGAATGCGAAGAAACGCTGGGGAGGATCGAACGGTTTCGCGCAAGCTCGGACTGGATCGAGTTCAACCGGCTGGTGATGGCTTTTTTCGATCTGCTTGTCATGGTGTACGCACAATGCGAGCCGGCGATGAAGGCGGCGAAGTATACCGTAACCGAAAAGGAACGACACGTTCGCAGGGTAGTAGCGTTCATTGAAAACGCATTCAATGATGATATTACGCTGGACATGATGCAGAGCGAGCTTCATATCAGCAAACAATACATGTCGAAAATTTTTCGCGAAAGGATCGGCATGACCATTTTTGATTACTTGTACCGCCGACGCATTCATCAGGCCAAGCAGTTGTTTTATATGCAGCAGGCTCATACGGTAACGGATATTTGCTTTCAGGTCGGGTTCAAAAACGTTTCCCATTTCAGCAGGCTGTTCAAAACGCAAGTAGGGATGACGCCGGAACGATACCGGAGGCAGCTCATGCAGGGAACGGCGTTACACGACAGATAGCAGGAAGCAACCGTCTACGCTGACAGGTTACGCTAATGTAAACGGGAAGCTTTATATAAATGAACAAATCAAATACAGTCAAATGACGAACCGCCTGCATGAACGTCAGGACAGCGCTGGAAATTCGGCTGTGTTACGGTATTCGTGTAGGTAACGGCCAGCTTTGCGGGGAGGGGGGGAGTCGATGAATTTGTCGAGGCGATATCCGCTGTTCAATGAATATTACTTTAAGCACAGGACACCGTTCGTCAAATCGTTTCATACGCATTCGCAGTATGAAATTTATTATTTTCACAAAGGCAAATGCGATTATTTGATCGGCGACGAAGTATTCGAGCTGGAATCCGGCGACGTGATTATTATGAACGGCATGACACTGCACGGGCCGATCGTCGATCGCGCGAACGAATACGTAAGATCGATGTTTTCATTTTATCCGGAAATCGTACGCATTTTTCACAAAACATTAGGTCCGCTGAATCCGCTTCGCCCGTTCGAACAGCTGAAAAACCGGCGCATCCGGCTGCGCGGAGAACGCAAAACCGAATTTGAAGCCATTTTGCAGCGCATTCACAAATATTACTACAGCGAAAATACAGCCCTGTTCAACCGTTTTTTACTCGCTTTTTTCGATTTGCTGTGGCTTATTTACGGCGAATGCCAAGCGGCGATGGAACTGATGTCGGAAGAGAAAGCGTCAAACGGTACGGACAAAGAGCGGAACGTTCAAAAGGTCATATCGTTGATCGAGCAGCAGTACCGCGAGCCGATTACGCTGGAATGGCTGGAGCATCATGTATTTATGAACAGGCATCACATGTCGCGGTTGTTTCGGGAGCTGACCGGCACGACCATTATTGATTACTTGTACAAATTCCGGATCAATCAGGCGAAAATCTTATTTATTCTGAACAGGGACTGCGCCGTAACGGATGCGTATCGGGAAGTCGGTTTTCAGAGCATGTCCCATTTCAGCAGACTGTTCAAAAAATATGTCGGTCTTTCGCCCGAACAGTACCGGAAAAAAGTGCAGCCTTTTTTGCTTGAACCTTCCGCACTTCGCCTCCCCGTATTTGAAGTAGAGCCGAACCGCAGCATCGAATGGAGCTGAAGGAGGTCATGGACATGCGGCAAAAGAAATGGACGATCGTGGTATGGATGTTGGTTCTCAGTTTATTTACGGCCGCTTGCGGGGGCGGAGGCGGCGCAGCCGACAAGAAGAAAGAAGAGACGCCGGTGGTAGATCCGGCAGCGCAGCCGGCCGAAGTCGTCATTTACGATACGACCGGGGAAAAGCTTGAGCTGCTCATGGACAAATACGGTAACAAGCTGAAGGAAAAATTCCCGAAGTACACGTTTGAAATTATTCCGCAGGTCAACAGTCAGACGCTGCCTACCCTCATTACATCGGGCAAAACGATCGACATCGTGGTTGAATCGACCGGAGTGAACTTAATGAATTACAATCTTCAAAGCGACATCAGCGATCTCATCACAAAATACAAAGTGGACCTGAACCGTCTGGAGCCTACGACGATAGAGCTTCAGCGCAAGATGGCCGCCGGGGGCATCTACGGATTGCCGTCATGGACGCGTTCATTGATTATTTATTACAATAAAGATTTGTTCGATAAGTTCGGCATTCCTTATCCGAAGGAAGGCATTACATGGGATGAGCTGTACGCTTTGGCGCGCACAATGACACGGCAGGATGGCGGTACGAATTACAAGGGAGTGACGATGGCGTTCGACTTCGGCCTAATGCTGAACCAGCTGGAATCGCCGACGCAAGATCCGAAAACCGGCAAGGCGTTGTTTTTACAGGATCCGATAAAGAAAGTTTTTGAAAATCAAGCCCGGTTTTACCAAATCGCCGGCAACGAGCTGCCCGGCAACCGGTATTATTTGGATAATCAGCAAAGTCCGTTTTACAAGGATAAAACGGTCGCGATGTTCTTGACGTTGAGCGGCGCCGAGAAGATGTATAAGGAAAGCGTCAACTGGGATGTCGCACCCTATCCGACGTGGGAAGGAAAGCCGGGCATTGGCTCGCAGTCGTACCCTACCTACTTCTTTCTGACCAGCGCAAGCAAAAACCGCGACGCGGCGTTCCAAGTGTTAAGCTATACCGTATCCGATGAATTTCAAAAGTTCTCCGCCCGCGCCGGCAACATTACGATCTTGAAAGACACTTCGGCGATGAAAGATTTCGCCGCGGATTTGCCTTACGTTAAGGGGAAAAATTTGAAAGCGATGATCCCTAAGAAATATGCCGCTCCGACGTTGAAAACGAAATATAACGCGACGGCAAACAAGGAACTGCTCGCGGCTTTGGAAGCCGTAACCAAAGGAACCGACGTCAACACGGCGCTGCGGGACGCCGCCGAACGCAACGATAAGCAGGTAACTTCGGAGCAAAGCAAATAAGGTCGGGGCGCATGCCCTAGACAGGTACGAGTATAAATATGACACAAATAAAAGAAACGGGCTGCCCCGCGTCCTGGTACAAGACGGCGGGCAGCCCGTTTCTTTATTCGTACCAGTATCCATGCAGTCCTTTATCCAGACGCATCAAAGCTTCCAGGTAAAAATAATCGCCCCAAATGGTATGCTGGTTGAATTCCTTATTGTTGACGTTGTATGCGCCGTATTTCAGCAGACCTTGCGCATCCGGGTCATTTTTTGTGCTGTAATGGTTCACGAGCGACGTCATCGAATCATTGACGAATTTCTCGAAATACGCCCGATCCTTATCGTCCTTTGGAAGATGCCCGAGCAGCTCCAGCACGCCGCAGGCGGCAATCGCGGAAGCGGAGCTGTCGCGCGGCGTATCGGCTAGAACGGGTACGTTAAAGTCCCAGTACGCTACTTGATCCGGCGGAAGATGCTCAATAAAGTAGCGGGCCATCTTGCGGGACGCTTCCAAATATTCTTCATTCTTGGTGTAGCGGTAAGACAGCGCAAAGCCGTATATGCCCCATGCTTGGCCGCGGGCCCAGGTCGAGTCGTCCTTATAGCCTTGATGCGTTGCCCCGCGCAGCGGCTGACCGTTATTTTGGTCAAAGTAATACGTGTGGAACGACGAATTGTCGGGTCTCACGATATATTTCAACGTTTTGTTCGCTTGGGAGATCGCGGCTTTACGGTAAGCTTCGTTGTTCGTTTGCTCGCTTGCCCAGTACAGCAGCGGCAAGTTCATCATCGTATCGATAATGATGCGTCCGCCGTTGTTTTTATCGCCTTTTTTACCCCAAGCCTGGATGAGGTCGCTTTCCGGCCTGTATCGTTTCAGCAGCGCGTCGGCCGCTTCCACGGTCGTTTGCTTGGCTGCGGTGTCTTTCACGGCCATCCATTGAGCGGCTGTTGTAAGCGTATACAAAAATCCGAGATCATGCGTATCCGACAGCCCGGCGTTCTTCAATCGATCTTTGAATCGGGTGGTCGCTTGCTCCGCGGCTTGTTTGAATTTCTCATCTTT
This sequence comes from Paenibacillus allorhizosphaerae, assembly GCF_910594985.1. Lineage (GTDB taxonomy): Bacteria > Bacillota > Bacilli > Paenibacillales > NBRC-103111 > Paenibacillus_G > Paenibacillus_G allorhizosphaerae. The sequence goes on along the minus strand of NZ_CAJVCE010000007.1, from coordinate 323,080 downwards.
GGTGTACTGGTATGAAAGCCACAGCATGCCCGGATAAAACCCGGCCGTCCAGTTGTTGTACGATTCCTTCTTGTACTTCCATGACTTGTCGCTTACATGAGGGTACGATTTGCCTTCAAAGTAGGGGATCATTGCTGCCGTCTTTTCCAGCGCTTGGCTAATCGCCGGTTTCCAGACGTTATTTTGCTGCGCAGCGGCTGCAGGCGCGGGGGTATCCGCCGGTTTCGCTTGCTCCGGGCCCGGCATTGAACAGCCGCCCAGTAAAGTAAGAGCCGCCAGAAATCCAATGGACATGGTACGTTTACGCAAACAAGCTCACCCGACCTTCCTTAATCTACCATTTTTAATCTTATCATAGGTCGGTGCGGGTTGCAGCAGTTTATTCGCAAAATGCTGTGCTTATTTGGCTCTGAAATGAACGACCGCCGTGTATAGCATTTTGTTCATATTCGGGTTGAACGCAACTTGATGCTGCACCGAATGGACATCCAGAAGGATGCCTTTATTGATTTCGATTCGTTCTTCGATTTTTTTCTCCAGCGTTTTCAGATCGTACGCTTCAAACCATTCGATCTTCGTATCGATTTTATCGAGAATGAATTCCATCGTTTCATCACCTTATCCTTTAATTGAACATATGCATCCTTCATTATACATGAATTGTTCGGGTTTGCACCTGCACGGCAACCGGATCGAGGGAGGAGGCAGAGCAATCGAGGGTGCCTTGGTCTTGCTCGAGAGGCACATCAAGCCTGCAGCGAATATACATGTAGCAACTCGTGTAGAAGTGGGTGGCAAATTGGATAGCAGCGGTAAAGCCGTGCTCGTTGTCGCATGGATCACTTTATTTTTGATCGGTACGGATCTGTTTGTCGTTTCCCCGTTATTGCCGTTTATATCACAGACGTATCAGGTTGACCCGGCAGCGGCCGGTTGGATGGTTACGGTATTCTCGATTACGTATGCCGCATCGGCACCGTTATTTGGCCGGCTGTCGGACAGAAAAGGGCGGAGGGGACTTATCGTGTTTGGACTGGGGCTGTTCGCGCTTTCGAACGCGCTGACGGCGTACGCTCCGACTTACGGATGGCTCATCGCAAGCCGGGTGCTCGCGGGGCTCTCCGTCGCTTCCGTTACGCCTCTGATCTATGCAGCCATCGGAGACATGGCACCGTCCCATCGCAAGGGAACATGGCTCTCGATCGTCGTGTCGGGCCATCTGACATCGCTTTGGATCGGCGCACCCCTCGGATCGTTTCTGGAACATGCAATGGGATGGCGGTTTATTTTCGGGTTGATGGCCGTGGCAGGGGCCGTATTATCCGCCACGCATATGAAATTGTGGAAGACGGCTCCCGCGGCAAGACAGGCTAGCTTCACAGCCGGCAATGGCGCTGCCATGGCGGCGTCGGTCAGCGTTACGTTCGTGTGGGCCATATCCGTGTATGCGCTGTACGTATACTTGGGTGAGGGACTCTATTCGGAACTGGGCGCTTCGCCTTCGGAAATCGCGCTGTCCGTTACGTTTTACGGCATTGGCGCCGTTATTGGAAATTTGATCAGCGGCCAACTCACGGACAAGTTCGGGGTCGTGAACATATCCAATGCCACGCTTTTGCTGCTGGCGGCTGCGTTAATCGGACTCGGGTTTACTTTTACGGCAGGCGACTGGGTGTATTTGCTTTTATTTTTGTGGGCGTTGACCGGTTATGCCGCATTTTCGTCGTATCAGGCGCGACTGGCCGCTCAGTATCCGCTGAAACGCGGGACGGCCATGGCATGGAACAATACGGCTTTATACGCGGGGATTACGGCCGGATCGTTTGCGGGCGGTTATGTCATTTCCGCATTCGATTCATTCATTCTGCCCTTTCTTAGCGGCGGAGTCGCTTTGGCCGGTTACGTTCTCAGCGTGATCTTGTCCCGTGTACGGAAGTAAGCCGAAGTGAGAGAGGGGCCTTTCCATCGTTACAAGTACCCGGTGACACTGTCGTGATTCATAGAGTGGACGGTTATCTCAAATATAGTCCGATAGGAACCGGAATGATATGCTATCATTAGTTTGTGAAAACATACCGAATAGAATGGTTGAAAGGAGAGAAGCAGTTTGAGCGAACGATTTACCGTACCCTTAGCAGTGCATGTTTTTTTGCGGGAAGAAAATCGGATCATGCTGCTCAAACGGCATAATACCGGTTATGAGGACGGCAATTACAGCGTTATTGCCGGACATCTCGATGGCGGGGAGTCGGTGGCCGCTGCGGCCGTTCGCGAGGCGAAAGAGGAGGCCGGTATTGAGATCCGGCCGGAGGACGTGCAGGTCGTCGGCATCATGCACCGAAAAGAAAACGACGAGCGCGTCGATTTTTTCGTTGAGGTGTGCCATTGGGTCGGCGAGCCCATAAATATGGAACCGAATAAATGCGATGAGCTGGCATGGTATTCGGTGGACAAGCTGCCCGCCAACGTAATTCCTTATATCCGGCGGGCGCTCGATAATGCCCGCAACGGCATTTATTTCGATACGTTCGGTTCGTTCGACCAAGCAAACGTGCTGCAATAAAAGATGAGGCGAGTCACTATGATTGCGCCATGCCTTTTGAGCCAAAAAAAAATGCCCCCCAGCGAGCGAGCGGGCGGGAGGCTGTGCATCATATCCAGGCTGACGTACCCCGGCAGCCTGCTCGTTTACTTCGCATCCGGCAAGTCCGGCAGAAGGACGCGAAACGTCGTTCCTTGGCCGGGAGTGCTCGTTACCGTAATTTCCGCGTGATGCATGTCGACGATTTTTTTCACGATCGCCAGCCCTAGGCCGTTGCCGCCGGAAGAACGCTCCCTTGCTTTGTCCGCCTTATAGAACCGCTCGAAAATATGCTCCAGATCGGTTTCTTCGATGCCGACGCCGGTATCGGCGATCTCAACGGCAACCCGGTCGCCGCAGCGCTCGAGCCGTACGGTAATGACACCGCCGGGAGGCGTGAATTTGATGCTGTTTTGAAGCAGGTTGATCCATATTTGGCTTATCAGCTCTTCGTCTGCGGTGACGCTTAGTTCTTCGAGCTCTGCGCTTACCTCAATGTCCTTGGCCGACCAGAGCGGCTCGGACGATAAAATGATGCGCCCCAGCTGTTTATCGAGTCGAAACCGCACGGGCTCAAACGGATGCTGTTCCGAATCAAGCGAGCTGAGTTTCAGCAGGTGGTCGCTTAGCCGCGACAGCCGTTTGCATTCCGTCTCGATGATCGTAAGGTAATGGTCGCGCGTAACTGCGGGCAAATCCTGTTCCCTGAGCGCCCGGGCGAAGCCTCCGATAGAGGTAAGGGGAGACTGAATTTCATGCGAGACGTTCGAAATAAACTCCTGCCGCATCGCCTCCAGCCGGTTCAGTCCCGCCGCCATATCGTTAATGCTCGTAATCAGCTCGCCGAACGCTTGATCCGGCTGTTTGTTTTCGATCTCTACGTTGAAATCGCCGTTCGATATGCGGCGTAAAGCATCCAAGATAATAAGCAGCCCCTGTCTTCGCTTCGGTTGATTGATGGCGCCGATCGTAAAAATAACCGACAGCATGAAGAGAAGAGCGATCGTATTGCCGACGATTTGAAGCCAGTATCCTGTCAGCTGCCAGCCTGCGATCCTGGAGAGCCAGTGAGCCGCGAAAAATGCGCCGGACCAGCTGGCCCACATGAATATGAGCCACGCGCAGAGGATACCGAACAATTTCCATATCCATTTGCGTTTCATGCTTTCACTTCCAGACGATACCCGAGGCCGCGGATCGTCTTGACGCGGAACGAATGCCGATCCTCCGGAAACTTTTCCCTCAAACGGTTAATGTGGACGTCAAGCGTCCGCTCGTTGCCTTCATAATCGAAACCCCATATTTGCTCCAGCAACGTTTCTCTTGCGCAAGTCACGCCCGGGCAGCTCGCAAGCCGGAACAGCAGCTCGAACTCTTTCAGCGGCAGCGTCAAGCTCTTTCCGTCCGCATTCAATTCGAACGTGGCTCTGTTCATGATCAAACCGCCGGCTTGAACGGTTTGGGAAGCCGCGATCCGGTAACGCTTAAGTAGCGCCCGGACGCGGACGATCAATTCGGGGGGATCGAACGGCTTGACCAAATAATCTTCCGCGCCCAGATCGAATCCCTTGACCTTATCTCGTGTTTCGCCTTTGGCCGTCAGCATCAGCACAGGCATATCGTAATGTTCGCGCAGCTCGCGGCACAGCTGCCAACCGTCCATGTTCGGCATCATGACGTCGATGACCGCCAAATCCGCCCAATCGGTTTCGAGCCGCTCAAGCGCCTCCGCTCCGTCGGCGGCTTCCAGCACTTGATAGCCTTCCCGCGTTAGAAAATGCTGCACCAGCTCGCGTATATGCGGATCGTCGTCCGCTATCAGTATGCGTGTCAATGTGATCCCTCCTAAGGGCATTGCGTCAGCAATGCCTGCTTCGTAAGCATTAGCTAAGGGCATTGCGTCAGCAATGCCGCTTCGTAAGCATTAGCTAAGGGCATTGCGTCAGCAATGCCTGCTTCGTAAGCATCAGCTAAGGGCATTGCGTCAGCAATGTCTGCTTCGTAACCATAAGCTTTCAACGGTTTTCGATGAGCTGTGTTTCCCGTCCGGTAACGCGGGATAGCGGTGCCAGAGCGGAAGCTTCCCGAATCTTCAATTGATGGTCGGCAAATTCCCGGTACATGGCATGCGAACGGTACAGCTCTTCGTGCGTTCCGATGCCGGTGACTGTTCCTTTATCAATAAACACGATTTGATCGGCGTGCACGACCGTAGACAGGCGATGGGCGATCACGAGCGTCGTCCGGCCCTTCATCAAGTTATCGAGCGCCTGCTGAACGACAATTTCCGATTTGCTGTCGAGGCTTGAAGTGGCTTCATCCAGCATGAGCCATTGCGGATTGCGCAGAATCGCTCTGGCGATCGACAGCCGCTGGCGTTGGCCGCCGGAAAGCTTCATACCGCGTTCGCCGACTTCCGTATCGTAACCGTGCGGCAGCTCGTGGATGAAATGATCCGCATAAGCCATCCGCGCCGCGCGGTCCAGTTCTTCCTCACTAACGGTTCGATTCAAGCCGTAGCACAAATTGTCACGCACTGTGCCGGCGATCAGCGGACTCTCCTGTGAGACGTAACCGATGCGGCTGCGCCAGTCTCTCAGGGATAGCTCGCCGATCGGAGTAGATCCGAGCCGGATCGTACCGCTTTCCGGTTCGTAGAACCGCTCGATCAGCGAGAACAGCGTCGTTTTGCCGCTGCCGCTCGGGCCGACGATGGCCGTTACTTTGCCCGGCTCAATCGCAAAGCTGATCTCCCTCAGCACCGGTTCGTCCTGTTTATAGCCGAAGCTTACGCGTTCGATCGAAATCGTTTGATGCGAGTGTCCGATGGGGGCGCCGGCACCCGGATGCTCTTCTTCTTCCTGCAAGGCGGCGATGATCATCTCCGTAGCGCCAAGCGCCTTTTGCCATTGGGTGAAAAACTGCGTCAATTGTCCGACGGGCATTACAATCTGAAACAAGTATAATAAAAACGCCGTGAGTGCGCCAGCAGTCAGCGTGCCCGTAGATACCCGCCATCCGCCGTACCCGATGACGAGGACGAGAAGCAGCATGAGGATGAGGCCGATGATCGGCATGATCAATGCCTGCACGCGCGCTTCCTTGAGCCCGAACCGGAACAAGGAGCGAATGCCCGCATTCCCCGCTTCGTATTCGCGAGATTCGGCGTTCGACGCTTTGACGAGACGAATTTCGGACAGCACGCGGCTTAGCACCGCCGTTAGGCCGGCCGTTTCGTTCTGCACGTTTTTGGAGATACGGTGCATTTGCCTGCCGAGCGGTAAAAAGATCGCCACGGCGAGCGGGATTGTCAGAAGCAGCATCAACGTCATTTTCCAGTCGAGATACAGCAAAATGCCGATCGAGCCGACGATGGAAATGATGCCGGTCACAAAGCCCGACAGATGCTCGGTAATCAAGCCTTTGACGACGGCCGTATCGTTCGTCATCCGGCTCACCGCTTCGCCGGAGGCGTGATCGTCGTAATAAGAGACCGGCAGCGCGAGCAGTTTGCGCCACAGCCTTTCTCTCAAGGAAGCGACGACGCGCTGTCCGATATGGTTAAGCATATAGACGGAGAAAGCGCCGGTGATCGCTTGCACCAGAAAGACGGCCACCATCCCGCCGATTTGCATCGCCGTCAGCGAAGACAGCGAGCCTTGATCGACCAAGCCTTTGGTCAGCAGCGGAACGGCGAGTCCCGCGACCGTCGTCGCCACGCTCAGGAGCAAGGCGGTCGCAAGCATCGCAAGCGGCGGCTTCGTTTCGCGAATCAGTTTCAGAAACATGGCGCCCCCCGGCCGGGGCACTTGATTTGGATTTGGTTTCAATTCCCACACTCTCCTTATTCGGTCCCCGCATTGGGCGTCCAATTGAGCGGCCGATTTTATCTGGGAACAGCATACGACAGCAATGTAAATTGAATTTAAATTGGAGGGGGCCGGCGCGCAAAACAAAAAACCGGATTTCGCCCAATCCGGTTTTTCAAAACAAATGTATCGTTTTCCGATCGTTTAATCGCAGCAGCGGCTTTACTTGACGGTTTGTTCCTTGATGTACTTATTCAGCTTTTCCTGTGCATTTCTTAGAGCGGTATTGACGTCGACTCCCTTCAGCAGCATCTCGTTTGCCGCTTCGTTAATAAAGCCTCTGCCTTTTTGATCGAATTTCGTATGCTCATGCAGTCCCGGTTGAATCGCAAAGAACGCGCTTACATTTTTACCTTTCAGAAAAGTCAGCTCCGAACCGTATTCCTTTTTGTTTTCTTCCGTCTTCTTCAAGATCGTCATTCTGCCGCTTTTATTGAAAAACTTTTGCACTTCGTCGCCGGCGATATAGGACAGCACTTGAAATGCTTGGTCTTTATGCTTGCTTGTCGCGGATATGAGCAGGTTATGCGTTTCGGCCTGCCATGCAAAGCCTTTTCCTTTCTCGAAGGTGGGTAGCGTCACCATGTCCCAGTTAAACGATTGGCCGCTCTTTTCCAATTTGTCGATATCGCCGATCACATCTGCGCCCCAATACGCCGAGAGCCCGATTACTTTTTCTTTCAAAAACATGCCGTACACACCCGCCATTTTACCGTCCTTGACATAACCCGGAACCGAATGAATGGCATAAAACTGGTTCAGCACCCGCTGCCAGCCGTCAGTTTCCAATCGGGCTTCGTTCGTTTTTTTGTCGACATATGGCAACGTAAGCCCCATTGCCATACGGTCCGCCCCTCCGGTGGACATGCCGAGATATTGCGTATTTCCGTCATTCCGGGTCAGCTGCCGTGACAATTGGTACGTTTCGTCCCAGGTCATGCCGTCCTTCGGATAGGCGATTCCGAATTTGTCGAATATGTCTTTATTGTAAAACAGGGCGGGAAGATTCATACGAAACGGAATCGCAACCAGTTCGCCTTTGTCGCCGAACCTTTGAATCGAATCCATCGCTACCGTATCGTACTTGGATAAATCCGTTCCGAACTTTTTGACGTACGGATTCAGATCCTCGATAATTTTCAGTTCCTGCAGCGCCGGAATGCCGGGCAAGCCGGCCATTAATATATCCGGGACATCCCCTGCGGTAATGAGCTCTTCCAGTTTTCCGCTGACCTTTTGCACGGTAATATGCGGATACTTCTTATTCACCTGCTCAACGAAATACGATTGGAATTCTTCGTCCGTAAAACCGCCGTAAGCTACCATAAACTTGAGCGTTACGGGTTGCGTACCGATATCGGCAACGGTCGGGCGGCTGCCGCCGGTATCCGGCTCGCCGGTTTTCTGATTAAGACATCCGCTCGTCAGAACCATGGACAATACTACGCCGGCGGTAACGAATTTCTTTTTCACAAAGGATCCCTCCATAACGAAAGCGGCTCTTGTCCGCTTCGAATAATTGTCGTTCACACGGTCACGACTTGATGTAAGGGTTTTCAATTGTTTGCGGGCCGCAATGGCGATGATGTAGTAGAATTCAATTTTCCTGCAGGCTTCTTTTTGTTAAGCTATACATGATCGGATTGTCACAGCTTCATTACGGTACTTCCATGCTTGTGATCGGTAGAAGGGGAGGAATATGTATGTCTTATCTGGCAAACATTGATTTCCATGAAAAGCCGCTATATTTTGCCTATCGTCGAAAAACGGCCGCACACGACATCTTCAAGGGCGTGTTTCACGCTCATCAAGGCATCGAACTGTTATTCGTTCACCAGGGGTGCGGGAACATTACCGTCGACCGTAAGAGCTACGAAGTGAGGCCGGGCATGCTGTGCATCTTTCAGCCGTACCAATTGCATCATGTTCAGTTGGATTCTAGCACGGACGTGCCGTTTATACGGTCTATCGTTCATTTTGAGCCGGCCATGTTCGAATCTTATTTTGAGAAGTGGCCGTCGTTGCAAACCTTTTTCAAACAAATCCACTCGAACCGGCTTGTATCGCCTTGCCTTTACGGGGTGAGCGAAACGTGCGACCTCATCGGCTTGATTCAACATATGGACAATAGGCTTTCCCGTATATCCAAGGAGGAACAATATGAAGAGATTTCGCTTTTTCTCGTTGCCTTTTACCGATTTTTGCGATCCCATTGGGAGGAGCACGAAACGGACGCGCTCCAGGCGTCTTCTCGCAAAAACCACCAAGTGGAAAACATTTTAAAGTGGATCGAGCAGCATTTTACCGAGCCTCTGCGCCTGGAGCATATCGCCGAAGAGCTTCATCTGTCGCCCCATTATTTGTCGCATCTGTTCAAAGAGTGTACCGGGGGCAGCATTTCCGATTACATCGCGGCCAGGAGAGTGCAGCATGCCGCCTTTCTATTGATTACAAGCAACAGGTCCGTCTCGCAGATCGGAGAGGAGATCGGGATCACGAATTGTTCGTACTTTTGCCGGTTTTTCAAGCATCATATGGGCATTACGCCTCACCAGTTCCGCCGAAAATTGGAACAAAACCGCCATTGTAACCGTGCCATGATCTAAATGGACTTAGCTCGGGATGGAGAGATCTTGGAAGTTGTCCAGGGAAGTCTTTTTCTCGTAAAAATGAATGGCGTTCGCCTGAATGCCTTCACGCGTATAGAAAGGATCGTCCTGACGAATCGGGAATACGACTTTCTCGCCCGTGCTCGCGGATTTATATATTCCGACAATGAGCTCCAGCGTCGAGCGGCCGCTGATGCCGTCAATGAGCACGGGCGCCCCGGTTTCGATCGCCATGAGCACATTATCGATTTGTCCCTGATGACCTTCATACGCTAGTTGCGGCAGCCCATCGTAAAACTGCCGGATTTCCTTCTCTAGCGCACCGTTCGGCTCGGGAAATCCGTTCGGTTTCGAATCCGAAGCCGTCAGCTTCCATGGCGCGGAGACGCGGGCTTTCGTGCCTTGAAACACAAGCTGCTGTTCTTCCCCGTGATGAACGACCGAGCTTGTAATTTGCGCCAGCGCCCCGCTCGGATAACGCAGCATGGCGATCGATAAATCTTCCACTTCCGCGTTGTTATGCGCGACATTGCTCATAAACGCCTGCACTTCTTGGGGAAAGCCCATCATCCAGAGAAATGCGTCGATATGGTGCACCGCGTGATTCAGCGTGCAGCCGCCGCCTTCCTTTTCCCATGTTCCCCGCCACCATAAATCATAGTAGCAGTGACCCCGCCACCAGAATGAATCGACTTGCGCATGAACGATAGGGCCGGCCAAGCCGCTGTCCAGCACCGCTTTTAATTTCATCATCGGCGCTTTATAACGGTTTTGCGCGATGACGGACAAGATTTTGCCGTTTTTGCGAGCGGCGTCGTTCATTTCGTCGCATTCCTGAAGGGAGGAGGCCATCGGCTTCTCGACGATAACATGTTTGCCTGCGTTCAAGAAATCGATCGCAATCGGCGCGTGCGTATAAGGCGGCGTACAGACCGACACAAGGTCAATATCCATCGAAAGCAGCTCTTTATAGTCTTGTACAACCGCCGCACTCAGTTGGTAACGATCGATTCGCGCCTGCGCCTTATCCGCATAAATGTCGGAAATGGCGACAATGCGGCAGCGGTCCGGAAATTTCAAGTATGCGTCGATGTGAGCAGATGAGATGGCGCCGGACCCGATGATGGCAACTTTCAGCATGATCAACAGCCTCCGATTCATTTTATTCCGTTGCTTACCCATTACATTATCAAAATCAAGCTTTTTTTTGTCCGCGTACTTTGTGGAAAAATAACACTACTTTGCACTATCGGGAACACACTCTTATTTCAATGCGGCATTTACGTATACTATCGGCATACGCAAAGAAGACCGCGCGGCCCGTGCACCTCAAAGTGCAAAGCAGCGTGGTCTTCTTTGGAATCTATACTTGGAATTAAGCTTTCAGCTTCTCCAGCGCTTTGCTGACGAATCCGCCGGTTTCGTCGAGCGCTTGTTGCGCCGCTTTGTGCTCGGCGCCGCCGAGCAGCATCACGATGGCGGTCTTCACATGGCCGTTCGATTCGGCATAGGCGCGTTCGATCGCTTCATCCGTCGCGCCCGTAGCCAGACGAATAATCCGTTTGGCCCGGTGTACGAGCTTTACGTTGGACGGGGATAAATCGACCATCAGGTTGCCGTACACTTTGCCCATGCGGATCATGGAAGTCGTCGTCAGCATATTCAGGATGAGCTTCTGCGATGTACCGGCTTTCATGCGCGTCGAGCCGAGCACGACCTCCGGACCGACGACGGCTTCGAGCAGTACGTCGGCCAGGCCCGCCATCGGCGTGCCGAGATTGTTGCAGACGCCGACCACTTTGGCGCCAAGCGTCCGGGCGCGCTTCATCGCGCCGAGCACATAAGGCGTACGTCCGCTGGCGGCGATGCCGACGACGACGTCGTTCGGTCCGATGTTGTTCGCATCGATGTCCGAGGCGCCGAGCTCCTCGCTGTCTTCCGCGCCCTCAACCGGGTCTTTGACGGCTTGGAAGCCGCCGGCGATCAGCCCTTGCACCATCGAAGGCGGGGTCCCGTATGTCGGCGGGCATTCGGAGGCGTCCAGAATGCCGATGCGCCCGCTCGTGCCTGCGCCGATATAGAACAACCGGCCGCCGCGCTGGAACGCTTCTACGATGAAATCGACGGCCTGTGTAATTTTCGGTATCAGGCCGCGAACGACGTCGGGAATTTGACGGTCTTCATCGTTAATGAGCGTCAGTATTTGCTCCGTGGATAATTGATCGACCTGGCGGGTGCGCTCATTCACCTGTTCGGTGGTCAACTGGCTTAATTGCTGTAAGTTCATGCTCAGACTCCTTCTTATGATTGATCTTAATGTATTATGGCGTTCGTCTGGCGGCGAGCAGAGCCGCGCCGTAGGCCGGCGTATGCAGCGCGTCGTGCATACGGAGCAGCGGGAAAGCGGCGGTGACTTGCTGGCGGAACGAATCATTGAATAAGGCGCTATGTTTAAAAATGGAACCGCTGAGCACGACATCCGCACGATGGAACCATACGTGTTTGTTGATCAGCGTAATGGCGTGCCCGGCCAGCTCCAGCGCGTTGCGTTCGACGACCTGGCAAGCCACTTCGTCGCCGGATGCGGAAGCTTCGATCGCAAAGCGGGCGAAATTCGCGATGTCCTGCTTCTTGATCCCGGGCTGATAAATGTAACCTTTCAGTTCGGTTATGGTATGATATCCGAGGGCATCCGTAATGAGGCGGGTCATCGCCGTCGGCGGATAGACGCCGTCATAACTGCGCATGACTGCCTGGAGCGTATCGAGCCCGATCCGGTAGCCGCTTCCCTCATCGCCGAGCAGGTGCCCCCAACCGCCGGCACGATACCGCTCGCCCTCCGGCGTGCAGCCGAAGACGATGGAGCCGGTTCCCGCGATAACGAGCACGCCGTGCTCCCGGCCGAGCGTCGCCGTCAATGCGATCTCGGCGTCGTTGGTCACAAACGCTTCTCCGTCGATCCGTTTCTCGGACAAGTAGGCCGAAACGGCACCGGTAATAAGACGGCGTTCTTCGTCCGTACTGACGCCGGCCATACCCAAGCATATGCTGAAGCTAGGAGGGGAGTGAGACTCTGTCGTCAACGAGAGAGAACGATCGAGAATTGCCCTCAGTTCGGCTATCGCCGTATCAAACCCAACCGCATGCGGGTTGGTGGAGCCGCCGGTAATACGGGATAGCTCCCGTCCTCCGGCGTCGAGCAGCACCGCTTCCGTCTTGGTGCCGCCGCCGTCGATACCTAAGTTTAGTTTCATATTCTCACCTATTTAACAAACAATGTAACTTTAGTAAAAAATTTTATGAAGTAAAATTAAATTTTATGCATAAAAAATGATATTGAAATAATGTTTCATTGTTCGTATAATAAATATCATCTGAAAGCGATAACATTTATTATATGAAGCTGCAGGATCCTTACACGAGAGCAGGTGAGAAGATTGAATGGCGGGCTCGTCAGATTAAGAGAAGCGCTCGACCGGCTGAATCCGTCGGAGCGCAAAGTTGCGGAATGTATCCTGAACGATCCGAAACAGGTCATCGAATGGTCCGTCGCGCAATTAGCGGAATCCAGCGGCGCCAGTCAGGCCGCAATCGTTAGATTGTGCAAATCGCTTGGGTTGAAAGGCTTTCCGGATTTGAAACTGAAAATCGCCGGAGATTTGCAGGAAACGGTATCGGACAGTGTAGGGTATCAGGAAATTAGGCCGCATGATTCCATTGAAACGATCATCCAGAACGTGTCGGCGAACAATGTGCAATCGATACGGGACACCGTTAAAATTTTGGATCAAGTGATGGTGGGCAAGGCGATTGACGCGCTGGAGAAGGCGGAGCGCATTTTTTTCTTCGGGATGGGAGCGTCCAATCTGATCGCGCTTGACGCGCAGCACAAATTTTTGCGCATTAACAAAACGTGCCTCTCCTTTGCGGACCCGCACGTGCAGCTCGTAACCGCCGTGACCATGACTCCGCGTGACGTAGCCGTCGGCATCTCGTATTCCGGTCAAACCAAGGAAGTGATCGCCACCATGAAGGCGGCGCAGGCACAAGGGGCAACGACCATCAGCATCACGAAATACGGAACGACGGCATTGCATGCCTATTCGCATATCCCTTTATGCATCTCCTCCACCGAGAATGAAATCCGCAGCGGCGCGATGGGCTCAAGAATAACGCAGCTCAATGTCATCGATATCTTATACCTGGGCGTGGCCAGCCGAAGTTACGAGCAGTCCGTTCAATATTTGGATAAAAGCCGCGCGGCGATTCGCGATTTGGCGAAAATGTAGAGGGTATATTCCTCTTCCGAGGTTCATCGAATTTCGCGATGAGGGGAACCGGCGGCGCAAACCGGCGCTGCCGAACAATGAAATAGGACAGCAAGAAAAACAAAAAGTACAAGCGGGAAGCCTTCCGGCGCAACCGTTCTGCCGCATCAGCATTGCACTCTCCAGAGGACGCTGTCGATGCCGCCGCAGAACGACGCAAACGGGGCTCCTGGTTGTACTTTCTTTGTCTGGCGGAAAGTCGGCTGCTGCGATATAATGGCAACGCTTGCAATTGTTGTCGGACGGATGTCGAGACGTTTGCCGCTCCGGGACAATATGTATTATGCGGGCTGATAGGAGGGGGGGCGCTAGCGAAGCTATGAACAGATGGTTCCAACGATTGCAATGATTCAGGTTTGGTCGGTTATCGAAGGAGTCGGAATACGATTTTTTCTTGAATGAAAGGGGAAAGCTCATGGGAAAGCAGGTTGCCGTCGGAGCGGATCGGCTAGAACGTTTAAAGCCGGAGCTTCAAGGCAGTCGGGTAGGATTATTAACGAATCCGACCGGTATCAACGGGCGGTTCGAAACAACCAGGGCACGCTGCGCAGCACTGCCCTGGCTGCAACTGAGCGCGCTCTTCGCGTGCGAGCACGGCATTCGCGGCGAACGGCAGGCTGGCGAGCAGTTCCAGGATGAAACGCATCCTTCGCTCGGCATTCCGGTATACAGCTTGTACGGGACGCGAAAAAAGCCGGATGCGGCCATGCTCGGCGGCATCGATGCGGTTTTATTCGATATTCAGGATACGGGAATGCGCTTTTATACTTATTTGTCTACTTTGGTCTATTTGATGGAAGCCTGTGCGGCGGGGGGCAAACGGCTCGTCGTTCTCGATCGGCCGAATCCGCTTGGGGGCTTCAGGGCGGAAGGCGGGCGGCTTGAGCCCGGATACGAATCCATGGTTGGTGCGGTAACCGGTATACCGTATGCGACGGGGTTAACGATCGGAGAATATGCCCGTTTCGTGAACGACAGCCGCCGCCTCGGCTGCAATCTGACGGTTCTCCCGATGGAAGGCTGGAACCGCGCGATGGAGTACGATGCGACCGGACTTTACTGGCTGCCGCCTTCGCCGAATATGCCGTCGATCGACACTGTGAGGGTGTACGCAGGGACGTGCTTGTTCGAGGGCACGAATGTATCGGAGGGGCGCGGCACGACACGACCGTTCGAAATGATCGGGGCGCCGTGGATCGACGGGGAACGCCTCGCCGCCGTATTTCATGAATACGGCAGTCCCGGCGTGCATGCTTGCCCGGTCTATTTTTCGCCCGTCTTCTCCAAGCATCAGGGAACGCTGTGCGGAGGCGTGAGGCTGTTCGTAACGGATGCGGCAACGTTTCGGGCGGTACAAACGGGATTGGCGCTGCTCGAATCGGTCCAAAAGCTGTATCCGGACACATTCGAGTGGCTGCCGCCGACACGGAATGACAAACCTTATTTCATCGATTTGCTATCAGGTGGAGCACGGGTACGACAGCAGCTTGGACAGTCGGGCGGCTATCGCAGTCTGCTGGAAACATACGGCCGGGAGCGGGAGGAATGGGTATCGCTAACCAAACCATGCCTGCTGTACGGTAACGAATGATTCGATTGCTTGGAAGGAGCAATGAATGATGGAGGGACTGGCGGAAATTCGGGATATCGGCAAGTTGACGCTGGAACAAAAAGTAGGCCAAATGATCCTATGCGGTTTTGAGGGCACAGAGCCCTCCGCCGAAGCGATCCGCGGCATTCGGGAACACGCGATCGGAGGGGTGTTGTATCGCGCCCGGAACGTTTGCGATACGGCACAGGCGGCGCAGCTGAGCATGGCGCTGCAGGCTGAAGCGAAAGCATGCGGCCAGCTGCCGCTCTGGATCGCGGTCGATCAGGGAGGCGGCGCGTTGGCCCGGCTGGCCGAAGGTATGGCGCTGATGCCGGGCGTCATGGCGATCGCCGCAGGCGGGAACAAGACCGCCGCATATAAGGCCGGTTCGATTAGTGGTCGCGAGCTGAAAGCGCTCGGCATCCATATGTGCCTTGCGCCGGTGCTCCATGAGAGTAATGGACCGGCGAACCCGAGGACGGGGGCGCACTTCGCCGGTGAAGGCGCCGAACATCTCGGCGACTACGGCGTACAGTTTCTCCGCGGGCTGCAGGACGCGGGCGTGGCCGCAGCGGCGAAGCCACTGCCCGGCTGCGCCGAGACGGATACGGCTTCGGCTGATGGCCAGTCGCGGCTTGATGCAGCGCATTTGCGCCCGTTCCGGCAGGCAATCGAAGCCGGCGTGGACGCCATTTTGTCCATTCCCGTCGTGGAACCGGGGAAGCGGACAGAGGTAAACCCGGATTTGGCGATGATCCGTTTGCTGCGGCGGCAGCTTGACTTCGAAGGCGTCATCGTAACGCATTGCCCGGAGCTGGACGCCCTGAACGACGAGGGCATGGAGCATGCCGCCGTCATGGCGGTGGAAGCGGGTGCCGACCTGATTGTGCTGCCCGTTCGGCATGACCTTCAGCTCGAAGCGCTGCAATCGTTGATCGAAGCGGTACGCAAGGGCCGAATCAGCGAAGAGCGTATCGACCGCTCAGTACGGCGGCTTTTGGCGCTGAAGGAGCGGTACGGGGTGTTCGCCGCGTTTGAGCCGGATGCCGGGATGGTGTCGGCGCTAGCGCGGGTCGGCTGCGAAGCCCACAAGGAAACCGCCCGGCGCATCAGCGAAGCTTCCACGACGCGGGTCCGGGACGAAAAGGCGCTCCTCCCCGTATCGGCCAACGGCTCGCTCTATGTCATATCGGTCGAAACAGCCGAGCATTTGCAGGCGGCCGAAGCGGCGCAGGCGCCTTTCACGCTTGGCCGCGCGCTGCGCCAGCTCGGATGCAAGGTCACCGAATTTTTGGTGCCGCAGCAGGAGGTCGAGGCGCTGCGCCATGAGCTGGTGCGAAGCGTTCGATACGGGCAGCAGGTCGTCGTGGCGACGTACAACGCCCAATTTGATGCGGCGCAAGCGGAATTGATCCGCGGGCTGCTAGCCGTCGGCAAAGAACCGATCGTCGTCGCCCAGTGCAGCCCGTGCGATTTGCTTGCGTTTCCCGACATTTCGACCTTTGTAGCTGCCTACGAGAGCCGGCCGCACACGCTCCGAAGCGCGGCTAAGGTGCTGCTCGGACAGCGGGAAGCGACCGGCAAGCTGCCGGTTGCGATCGGAACTTTGCACGCTGCCGGCTCCGGCGACAGCGGCACTTGATTCAGCCGGGCACGATATCGCAGCAGTAACCGCAAGTCGACGCATGCTCATGCTCCCCGGCGGCATCGGCCAAGCCGGTGCAACTGCATGCGAATGATGCGGCGAAACGGCATGGATGCATAGCCGTTCGCGTGACCGGCTGCCGTCCTGCTCATCCATCCGACTGCCGCCACCCAAGCGATGCGGCAGTCGGCGTAGGAAAGCTTGCCTTTGGGGCAATACATCCGTACGGATATAGACGATATATGTCTAGAACACTTCAAGCCGCAGGGCGAACTGCGGCTTGAAGTGTTCTTTTTTGCGTATTTTACTAAGATGCCGTTAAACGTATCAAACTAGCTTTATGGAGATGGAACCTCTACGACTGCAATCGCTTTCCGTATCCGCATATATTAACAAATCCTTAAATCACGGCGTTTTCATTGAATTCGCCGCCGACTTTCGTTACATTTTGTGTAATACCGATCTATTGAAACGGAAGGAGGGAATGTATGTCCATCCGATTAAAGCTGCTTTTTTCGTATACGGGAACGCTGCTGATTACGATCCTGATCTTCGTAGCCACGACATTTTTCATCACGGTGGCGGTTACGGGAGACATGAAGAGCATCAAGCAGTTTTACAAAATTCATTATGCGCTGAATCCGTTATCGCCGGAAGTCGAAAGCTTGTTCATGGAATTGAAATATATGACCAAGAACGACAATCCCGACCGGCTCCTCGATGCCGGTTTGCTGAAAGACTACGATAACAAGCTCCGCATTGCGCAGGCAACGCTGATTATCCGGAAGGGCCAAGGCATTTATTACGCTTCGCCGCCATGGAAGACGCTTCAGCCCGAGGCGCATCTCCCCGAGTACGATGCAGGCAATATTCAGATTCGGGGCACGTTTAATATCGGGGATCGCTTTTTTTCATATGCGAAATATGATTTCGTATTCGGCGATCAATCGAGCGGGAGCGTATTCGTCCTGAGAGAGCGCAGCCCTTTTGCCGAGCTGACGCGGAAGCTTCTGCCGCTGCTCATTTCCATCCTGTTTATTTTGCTCCTGCTGGCAAACGTCATGCTTTATTATTTCATCACGCGCAGCATCATTGTACCTCTGCAGAAGCTCAGGCTGTCGGCGGATAAAATCAGGGAAGGCAACCTGGACTTTCGGATCGAACCGGCTGCTGGGGGCGAAATCGGACAGTTGTCCACCGCCTTCGAAGAAATGCGCAAGCAGCTGAATCATTCCCTTGAGCTGCAGCAGCAGTACGAGGAAAACCGCAAGGAACTGCTTTCGAACATATCGCATGACTTGAAAACGCCAATTTCGTCTATCAAAGGGTATATCGAGGGAATTCGGGACGGTGTCGCCAATACGCCGGAAAAAATGGATAAATACGTCAACACCATTTTCGGCAAAACAGTAGCGATGGACCGGTTGATCGACGAGTTGTTTTTATATTCGAAGCTCGATTTGAAGAAGGTGCCTTTTCATTTCGAGAAGCTCGACCTGAACCGGTTTTTGTCCGATGTGCTGGAGGAGCAGCGGTTCGATCTGGAGGCCAAAGGATTTCAATTGCATTATACCGAATGGGGGGGCGAGCCGGTTTATGTGCACATCGATCCGGAGAAGCTCGAGCGGGCGGTAACCAACATCATCGATAATTCCGTCAAATTTATGGACAAAGAAGAAAAGCATATTACCGTTCGCGCGGAGCCCGGGAAGAAAGATGTGACGGTTCGCATTACCGATAACGGACCCGGCATACCGGGCGACGCCGCGGCGCATATTTTCGATCGCTTTTACCGGGCGGAAAGCTCGCGCAATTCCAAAACCGGCGGAAGCGGGCTCGGGCTGGCGATCGCCAGACAAGTCATCGAAGGACACGGCGGAACGATCGGAGCGGAAAGCGTGTACGGACAGGGCACGACGATATATTTTACGCTGGAGCGGTACACATCAAACGGCAATGGAGATTCTCATGAAAAAAATATTAATTATTGAAGACGAAGCAAGCATTGCGGACCTGCAGCGGGATTATTTTGAACTGAACGGTTTCAGCGCGGACATTTGCGCCAGCGGGGATGAGGGACTGCGGAAGGCGCTCCAGGAAGATTACGGCTTGATCGTGCTAGATTTAATGCTGCCCGGCATGGACGGCATGGAAGTATGCAGGCAAATCCGAAGCGTCAAGGACGTCCCGATCCTCATCGTCTCTGCCAAGAAGGAAGAAGTGGATAAAATACGCGGATTGGGGGGCGGCGCGGACGATTACATTACAAAGCCGTTCAGTCCGAGCGAGCTGGTAGCCCGGGTGAAGGCGCATTTGGCCCGTTATGAGCGGTTGACCGGCGGCAAAGAAAACAAGAGCGGGGAAATCCGGACCGGCAGCCTCGTTCTCGATACGGTCGCGCGCAGAGTGTACGTGGGCGGCAAGGAAGCGACGATGACGGCCAAAGAATTCGACCTCCTGACGTTCCTGGCGCTTCATCCGAACCGGGTGTTCGGCAAAGAGGAGCTGTTCGAGAAAATATGGGGGATGGATTCGCTGGGCGACATCGCGACCGTTACCGTTCACATTCGTCGCATCCGGGAAAAAATCGAAACCGACCCGTCGCGCCCGGAGTATATCGAAACGTTGTGGGGAGCCGGTTATCGCTTTGCCTCCGGCCGCAGCGGCGGCAGTATTTAATAATTATTTAATCTCTTGTTTCTCGCCCGTTTAGAATCCTCCGGTAAGATGAATGTTGTAGAGCAATTCATTCATAGGAGGCATACGAAACATGAGAAAACAAGCGATAAAAGCTATATTGGCCGCAGCGATCGGCTCGGCGGCGCTCCTTCCTTCCCATATCCAAACCGCAAGTGCAGATGCAGCCTCGTTTACGGACCTGTCCCAGGCGGGAGCTTTTCAAGCGGCAATGACGGAGATGCTGAATCAGAACATTTTCTCCGGTTACGGTGACGCGATGATTCGCCCGAACCAGCCGATTACGCACGCGGAGCTGGCAAAAGTGCTTGTCAAAACGTTCCACTTGATCGAAAACGGAACAAAGGACGCGGCCTTTGGCGACGTCGCGAACAACGACTGGTATGCCGGCGAGGTGGAGGCGCTGATTGATAACGGCGTCATTTCGGGCAAGGAGGCGATGTTCCAGCCGAACAAGCCGGTAACGCAAGCTTACCTTACGGATGCGCTGTCCAAACTATTGGTTAAGAAGTCGGCCATCATCCAAACGTGGTTCAAGGACGGTTACCAGGCGGAGAAGCCGGTCAGCCGCGGGCAAGCCGCATCGTTGATGCAGATCGCTCAGCCTCGCAAGCCTTCCGCCGATGCGGCGGTTACCGGCGTAAAGGCGGTCAATCCGATTACGCTGGAAGTGACGTTCTCCGCGCCGCTCACAGCGCAGGACGTCGATTTGGAAATGGCGAAGAAAAACTTCGTATTTACGGACGGCATGTCCATCGTTAACGTGCCGCAACTGAAGAACGGCGCCGTGTCGACTTACATCGTTCCGGTCACTCTGCATAAGCCGGGGACGACCTATACGCTCACGTATAAGGGGAAAGCGGCCGGCACGTTCGCGGCGATGACGAATAAAATTTCTTTGAACGGCACGGCGCAAGTCACGTCCGACACGTTCGAGGTCACGTCCAGCCAACAAGACGGCGTGGCGGATTACGGGTACCTCGTCGAATCGTACTTCGGCAGCCGCGGCGGCAAAGAGATCGCGATTGACGGGAACCAGTCGTATAACGGCGTCACTTATCAAGTCATCTCGTCGCTAAGATCGCGACAAGCGCTGTTAACTCCCGAGAACGGGCAGCCGATCGTCGTCGATTACGTGCCGTATACGCAGGCGACCGACGGACGCCAGGCGCCGAAATTCCGTTTGCCGAGCGGCGAGAAGCTGAAGCCGGGCGTCAAATATACGGTAACGTCCGACTGGTTTACGTTGAAAGAAGACACGTTCACGGCCAAAGAAATCGCGCCGCTCGCGATTCAATCCGTCAAGGCGGTGAATGAGACGACGCTGACGATCACTTTGGCCGCCGATCCGAAGGACGAGCTGTTCTCCGGCAGGTCGGTCAAGTTAACGGACGAGAGCGGGCAGTCATTGACGGCTCAATATAAAGTGCAAACCCGCAAAGGGGCGGAGGGCACGTTCGAATTGACGGCGGGAAGCAAGCTCAATCCGAGCGCTTCGTACCGGGTTACGCCGGTCGGCGATTGGGCGGTTGCCGATAACGTTGTGCTTCAAGGCAAGTAATCCTTAAGTATAGAGGTTCACGTCATCCTTTCTCGGGATGGCGATGAGCCTCTTTTTTTCATGAGCAAGACCGAAAGCGATGGTCGTTCACTCCGCCAATGATGCAGCCGTTGCACGGGCTGAACAAGTGAGCGGAACAGAAAAGCAAGTTCGTGGCACGCACGAATCACTCGCGCGCTTCCGAAATTGAACTAATTTCGTCCATACGAAATCGCTTTTCTCCATATGCCCGCGGCAGGATTGGCTTTATAATGGAAAGCGAAGCCGATTCATGGGAGGACACATATGAGCATTCATTTCGATTCTCAGACGCAAACGTTCCATCTGCAAGCAAAGCAAGCCAGTTACATTATGCAAATCGTCAAAAACAAATATATCGCCCATGTGCATTGGGGCCGTAAAATTCGCGGCACGAATTTGTCGTCGCTTCTGGCTATCCGCGGCCGCTGCTCGTTTACGCCCAATACCGATCCGGAAGACAAGAGCTTGTCGCTCGATACGCTGCCTCAAGAGCTGCCCTCGTACGGCAGCAGCGATTTTCGCGTTCCTGCTTATCAGGTGCAGACGGTGAACGGGTCTACGGTCAGCGAGCTGATCTATGATTCGCATCGGATTTACCCCGGGAAGCCGCTTCTGGACGGGCTTCCGGCCACTTACGTGGAGCATGAAGCGGAAGCCGAGACGCTTGAAATCGTGATGAAGGACGAGCTGATCGGGCTTAAGGCGATCCTCACGTATACCGTGTTTCACGACCATAACGCCGTTGCCCGGTCGGTCCGCTACCTCAACGAAGGCGGACAAACGCTTCGTCTGCTCCGCGCGCTTAGCATGAGCATCGACTTTGCCCATTCCGAATTCGATATGCTGCATTTGTCCGGTTCCTGGGCGCGCGAGCGCCATATCGAGACGCGACCACTAACGAAGGGGGGCGCCGTCATTGAAAGCCGCCGAGGCGCTAGCAGCCATTCGTTCAATCCGTTCATCGCCCTTCTGTCCAAAGACGCCGGAGAAGAACACGGCGAAGCGTACGGCTTCAGCCTCGTCTACAGCGGCAGCTTCGTTGCGCAGGCGGAAGTTGATCCTTACAGCACGACGCGTGTCGTACTCGGGATCAATCCGTTCGACTTCAGCTGGCTGCTCGAGGCAGGCGAGTCGTTCCAGACGCCGGAAGCGGTGCTTGTGTATTCCGCAGAAGGGCTTGGGGGCATGTCCCGGACGTATCATCGGCTATACCGGACGCGGCTGTGCCGCGGCGAATTCCGCGATCAATCGAGACCGGTGCTCGTCAACAACTGGGAGGCGACGTACTTTAACTTCGACGCCGACAAAATCGAAGCGATCGCAAGGGCCGGGGAGGAGCTCGGCATTGAGCTGTTCGTGCTGGACGACGGTTGGTTCGGCAAGCGGGATAATGACAAGAGCTCGCTCGGCGACTGGTTTGTGGATAAGAACAAGCTGCCGAACGGACTCGAGGATTTAGTCGGCCGCGTGAAGAAGCTCGGCATGCAGTTCGGCCTCTGGTTCGAGCCGGAGATGGTGTCGCCGGACAGCGAGCTGTACCGCGCGCATCCGGATTGGTGTCTGCACGTGCCGGATCGGAGAAGAACGACCGCACGTACCCAACTCATTCTGGATTATTCCCGCGCTGACGTGCGCGAATATATCGTGAAAGTGATTTCCGACATCTTGGCAAGCTGTCCGATCACGTATGTCAAATGGGACATGAACCGCAACATGACCGAGATCGGCTCCGCGCTGCTGCCGCCGGAACGCCAGCGTGAAACCGCGCATCGCTATATGCTTGGCCTCTACGAGGTGCTGGAGAAGATCACTACCGCGTTTCCGCATATTTTGTTCGAAAGCTGCTCCGGCGGCGGCGGGCGTTTCGACCCCGGCATGCTCTACTATATGCCGCAGACGTGGACAAGCGATAATACGGATGCGGTCGAACGATTGAAAATTCAGTACGGCACAAGCATCGTGTATCCGATTAGCAGCATGGGGTCGCATGTGTCGGCGATTCCGAACCATCAGGTGCACCGGATGACGCCAATCGCGATGCGCGGCCATGTCGCCATGTCGGGCAACTTCGGGTATGAGCTGGATTTGACGAAGTTTACGGAGGAAGAGAAAGCGGCCGTGAAGCAGCAGGTAGCCATTTACAAGGAACTGCGCCCGCTTATTCAGTTCGGAGATTTTTACCGGCTCCTTAGCCCGTTTGAAGGCAATGAGACGGCATGGATGTTCGTGTCGGAAGACCGATCGGAGGCGCTTGTCGCTCACTTCCAGGTGCTCGCAAAGCCGAACCCGCCGTTGCAGAAGCTGCGTCTAAGAGGACTTGACTTGGACCGGGATTACCGCGTGTTTGCAGCGGAGCAAGAGCTGGAAGGCAGTCCGCTGTTCGGCGGCGACGAGTTGATGCACGTTGGCGTCCATTTGCCGGTCGTAAAGGGCGATTTCAAGAGCTGGTTATATCGTCTGCAATCTGTCCGCTAAAATAATAAAGCACGCTCGTTCCTGGGTTGCCTGCCTTTGACTCCACGCATTGCGGAGCGACCGGCGCCGGAACTGCGTGCTTTTCTTTTTCTTATAACACCCGCTTAGTCCCGCTGAGAAAGCTCTTTCTTTCGGAGCCATTCCTCATGCTTTTGTCTGACCTTTTGCCATAAGGCATCCTTCTCCAGATCGCTATACCGCACCAGATGTTCGCCGAACACTTCATCCAGTACGGCCAACCATTGCGACTTCGTTTGCAGCTCGGTCTTCGTTATGCCGCCGCCGTCTTGCTTGCTCCATACACACCCTCGAAGCTCATTGCTTTCGTTTGCCATCCGGTTGCGAATGAGAAACAGTCCGATCCAAGGCGAGTCCGCCGAACGGCTGTAATGCTCGTGCTTCGGGTGAAACACCGCAATATCCTCTACAACCTCGGGGGCATAATCAACGCCGGTAAAAGACGCCCGCGGATCATGCTCCAATCGCCAGCCTCGTTCCGCAACGCCGGAAGGGACCACTTTATAAGTAAACGGACCTTGCGCATAGACCCCCGGCTTGAGCGGGATCGGTTCATACGGCAAATCCCCGAGCCCGGCATCGATGATCCATGGTTCTTCTTCGTTCGCTTCATTCTCCAGCGTAACGATTAAACCGAGGTGAAACGAGTTGATCCGCGGCGTTTCGCCAAGCGGCTGAACGCCGGCCCTGTGCATGGAAACGCGGTAGCCCAACGAGCGTAGAAGCGTGCAGAACGCTCCGTTCAGATGGAAGCAATAACCGCTTCGGCCGTTAATCATCAGCTGCACCGACTCCCTTACGTCGATGGATGCCGGTTGTCCGGCAAAAATATCGATCGTTTGCCATGTGATGCGGCTTACATGAGCCTTATGCAGTTTAATGAGGTATGGCAGCGTCGGAGCTTCGATATCTGCAATACCGATTCTTTTCAAATACGATTTGATTTCATCCTGCGTCATGATCATATGGAGTGCCCCCTGTATGGACATGGTTTCGAATAAAGGTTTTACGAAGTAAATGGGTTCCGGTCAGTAGTATCAGTGGGACGCGACCGTCGCAAATTCCAAATCATCATAATAACGACGACGGCCAAAGGATACAAAGCCGGCCAGCCCAAAAACGGGTACAAGCCTAACGTTACAATGAGCGAAATCCAGGACGACATCCGGCCAAGTCTGGTGTCGCGGAGCAGGCGAATGCCGGCCAGGCAGCCGCCGATGTACGTTGCGATAAAGGTTGCATTGGGGAGCGCAATCAACTGGGAAAGCGAGACTGTCTTGAACAACAGCGCCGCCATGCTGATCGCATTGCCGACGGCGATAAAAGCAAGGCCGCCGATCGGCGTACGGTATTTGCGGTGCAGCGCGCCGAGCCATTTGGGCGCTTCTCCCGCTTGGGCCATGGTGTAGGCGATGCGCGCACCTGCGCTGGAATATGCGTTGAATGCGGCGAAACAAATAAAGATGGCGGTGACGGCCACGATCCAGCCGCCGGCAGGCCCCAAAGAGCGCTGCACCATCACGCTTAGCGCAGCCACAGAACTTGACCCACCGTAGCTGTGCGTGGCTACCGTCATGAAAGCGACGGCGAAGTAGATCAAGGATACGATTCCGGCGCTCCATAAGACGCCGCGGATCGCATTTTTGCGCGGGTCGACGAACTCGGCCGACAGATGGGTGACCGCTTCCCAGCCGATGAAGCACCAGAACATCAAGCCCGCCGCCTGAAGCACGCTCTTCCAGCCGCTCGGCATGAACGGGGTAAAGTTGTCGACGGACGCGTGCGGAATGCTCGATGCAATTGCCAGAAGCAGGATGGCGACGATGAACGAAATGACCACCGTCTGCACTTTGCCCGCCAGATGCAACCCGAAGACATGCATCGCCAGCGGTATGATCAAGATCAGCGATGCAACCGTGTAAGTCTGAACGTCGCCCCAATGCAGCAATACGGCCAAATATTGAGCGCAGGTGTCGGCGACGACCGGGCCGCCGATCGGCACGGAGAGAAGAAAAAACGAGCCGACGAGATGGCCGGCCTTGTTGCCGTAAGCGAGCCGCACAAAGTGGGAGACGCCGCCCGAGCTTGGGTACTTCGCCGCGAGCAGTCCCATCGTGATCGCCATCGGGATGACCAGAACGGACATCAGCAGCCAGGCGATGACCGATGCCGGCCCGGCCATCTCGGCGGTCAGTCCCGGCACGAGCAATATGCCGGAACCAATGACCGACCCGATATACAGGGCGACGATTTGCGGTAAAGTCAATGTCGCTTGAAGTTTTGCTGTCTCCACTGATGATGTTCGTGACATCGATATACCCCACTTTACATTGTAACTTTCTTAAAGCTAATGTTTACATTATACTAGAACTGACCTTTGAAAAAGGGTCAGTTTAGCATTGTTTTTTCATGTCAGATTAGCGGGAGCTGTTGCGCCGAATGCTGAATCTTAACTTGACCGACCGTTCCGCCCAGCCGAGCTATATGCAGCTGTATACGCAAATCAGGGATCAAATTCGAAGCGGGGGCATTCCGTACGGTTCGCGGCTGCCTTCTGTCAGATCGCTTATGCAGCAGCTGAGCATCAGCAAAACAACGGTAGAATCCGCCTATCAAATTTTGCTTGCCGAAGGGTATGCCGTAAGCCGGCCAAGATCGGGCCTCTATGTAACCAATCCGTTTGGCGTGGCGAAACCGGCTAAATCAACGGCCGAATTGCTGCCGACTCCAAAACAGCCTCTGCAGCTTCAAGTTTTTCCGGCGGATGATTGCTACCGGATCGATTTCAGGCCTTCCGCCGTCGATGAACAGTTGTTTCCTATGCGAAGCTGGAGAAAAGTGCTTCACGAAGCATTGGATCATTCCCAGGGCAAAATTAACAAATATGGCGACCCGCAGGGAGAATATGCCTTTCGCAGCGTTTTAGCGGAATATTTACGAAATTCGCGAGGCGTCGTTTGCGTGCCCGAACAAATTGTAGTCGGCACCGGCATTCATTACAGCGTGGGGATATTGGCCAAACTGTTTGCGGCGGGAATCGATCATATTGCGTTCGAGGAGCCCGGATTTGCGCCGGTTCGCGAGCATTTCATCCAGTACGGCTTTCAAGTCTCTCCGATTGAAGTGCGTGATAATGGCATTTCGCTCGAGGGACTGGAGAATTCCGGCGCGCAGGCGGTGTATATTACGCCCTCTCACCAGTTTCCTACCGGCAGTGTCATGCCGTATCCGGAACGTGAACGCTTGCTCCACTGGGCGCAGACGAGAGATGCATACATCATTGAGGACGATTACGACGGGGAATTCCGTTACTTCGTCAAGCCGCTTCCGTCCTTGCAAGGGCTTGACCGCGACGGGAGGGTCATCTATATCGGTACTTTCTCCAAGGCATTCACTCCGGCGTTGCGGATGAATTATTTGGTATTGCCGTTAATTCTGATCGAGAAGATGAGACAGGTGCAGTATTTGTTTGACGGCCCGTCGCGCATCGATCAATGGGCCATGCAGTCTTTTATCGAGCAGGGCCACTGGTACCGCCATATTCGGCGAATGCGCAAAACGTACGGTAAAAAGCATCACCGGTTTATCGAGCTGATTCGGACCCATTTGGGAGAGCGTGTCCAAATTACCGGCCACAATGCCGGCCTTCACGTTCAACTGACCGTCAACACGCGTCAAACGTCGGATGTTCTTGTGAAATTGGCGGCAGAAGAAGGCGTCAAAATTTATGATCTGCAAGAGATGCGGATGAGACCGCGTCCACCCGGGGATCCGCAAATTTATTTGGGTTTTGGCGGCGTTCATGAGAAAGAGATGGAAGAGGGTATCCGGCTGATCAAGAAGTCTTGGGAGGGCCTTTGGAATAAAGAAAAAGAGAGGAACTAAGCCAGGCCGGGCTTTTCCTCCCTCTTGTAGGTTTGATGAAAACCGCGGAACATCGCGCCCTAACGCTTCGTCCAGGCGCCGGAGTATGAAAGCTTTGCAAACGAACTTGTTGCCGGGAATGGTCCCGACACCCGACGGCGTCCGGCGTATTCCGGGAGCTCGATTCTGCGGCTTGGACGATAGTCGCGGTGGCCGAGTGGTTTGCGATTCGCTGTGGACGGTTCGTCCAATCTATGATTGCCTTCGGTCTGCCTGTCAGCTCACGAACTGCTTTAGAAACTGCAGGCTGCTTCTCATATCGTTCGCCGGGTCATCCGCTTTGCATTCCGCCGAAATCATTCCCGTATAACCTATCTCCTTCAAAATGCCGAAGAAGGTGTTGTAATCGTACGTCCCGGAACCCGGATGCCTGCGTCCCGTATCCGCCAAATGAATGTGGGCTAGCCACGCGCCGTTCGTTCGCAGTGCGTCCAGAGGCTCCTGCTCCTCGTCCATATGGTAAAAGTCTGCGAGCACCCGAACCTCAGGACGGTTGATTTGCTGCGCATACTCGACCGCTTCATCCACGCTGTTTATGATGTTCGATTCTTTCCGGTTTAACGGTTCGATGGCGAGCGTGACGCCTGTGCCTTTCAGTTCATCCGCGCACCAGTCCAACACCTGAAGCAGCTGCTGTTCCGCCCGTAAGCGTTCGCAATGATCAGGCACATTGCGGGCCCCGCCGCTGCCAAGAACGATGATTCCGGCGCGGGCTTCGCTCAAAACCGCCGCCGCGCGCGCAATATAATGACGTATCCGCGCGTCGTTCGCGTCGGGTCCGACGAGCTTCATATCCTTCGGGAATAAGATATTGAAAGCGGAGGTTGGGATCGGCGAGGCCAAAATGGGTTTCATGGCATCGGCCAATCCCGAGTCCTGCTCCAGCGGAAGCGGAGCGACAGGCAATTCAATAAAATCATACCCTATTTCCTTCAGCAGTTCGGCGTTCTGGATCGAGGTGCACCATCCGATTTTCAAATCTTATCCCTCCCAATATTGTAAGTTCACATGTATTGTAACAACATCCGGCAGTCCTCACCATACAAAAAAAGCCGAAAACGATGGATATTGCTATCAATTTTGAAGTTGTACGTACATGTTAGCTTGCATTGCAATACGTGCTATAATACGGATTATTGTATTTTACATACATGAGGTGCGACATTGAACGAAAAAACGAAACCGAAACATGAGCAAGTGAAAGAAATGATCCTGTCCTGGATCGAATCCGAGCGTTATAAGCCAAACGATCAACTGCCGACGGAGCACGAGCTGTCCGAATTGTCCGGAACGAGCCGGCAGACGGTCCGCCAGGCGCTCGGGACGCTCGTACAGGAAGGACGGCTTTACCGCAAACAAGGAAGCGGCACTTACGTTGCCGCTTTATCGGAGAGAAGAACGGCGGATATGCCGACCATCGGCGTGCTGACGACGTACATCTCAGACTATATTTTTCCGCAGATCGTCCGCGGGGCGGAGTCGGTACTGCGGGAGCAGGGCTGCCTGATGCTGCTGTCGAGCACGGATAACGATAAAGCGAAGGAGCGGGACAATCTGCTGATGCTGCAAGCCGGCCCCCTGCAAGGATTGATCATCGAGCCGACGAAAAGCGCGCAAGGCAATCCGAATCTGGATTGTTATTTGGCGCTCGAATATATGAAGATTCCTTACTTGATGATCAACGAGCGCTATGCGGAGCTGGATTGCCCTTGCGTCAAAGTGGATGACGAGCTCGGCGGTTACTTGGCCGCCAAGCATTTGATCGAGCTCGGGCACTTCCGGATTGCCGGATTTTTCAAGACGGACGATTTGCAGGGGACGCAGCGGCTGAAAGGGTTTTTGCGCGCGCATCGCGAGTTCGGGGTGCAATTGCGTCCCGAACATGTCGTTCATTACGCGACGGAAAACAAAGAAACGAGACCTTTCGAGCTGGCGCTTACGATGCTGGAGAAGCCGGAGGAGCGGCCGACCGCAATCGTATGCTATAACGACGAGCTGGCGGTGCGACTGCTGGAGGCGGTTCGCCGGACGGAGCTGCGCGTGCCGGAGGACGTGTCCATGATCGGCTTCGACGATTCGTTTCTTGCGACGGCCACGGAAGTCAAACTGACGTCGGTCTCGCATCCGAAAGCTGAGCTCGGCATGAAGGCCGCCGAGCTGCTGATCGCCATGATGGAAGGCAGCGCGCCATCTCGAAACCGGGATATTATTTTCGCTCCGGATATCGTATTGCGGGACTCGACCAAGCCTTATGAAAAAAATGGTGACAAATTTGTACGTACAAATGTATAATGGATTTGTCGGTTAACCATGACTGTTTTTCAGGAAGGGTGAGGTCCTGTTGCTCGAAGCATTGAAAAGGGAAGTGTGGGAGGCCAACTTGGCGCTTCCTCGCCACGGATTGGTAACGTTTACATGGGGCAATGCGAGCGGTATCGATCGTACCTCAGGGCTTGTCGTTATTAAGCCGAGCGGCGTTCCGTACGAGGATTTGCTACCGGACGACATGGTCGTGGTGGACTTGCAGGGAAGCGTTGTCGAAGGCCGGCTCAAGCCATCCTCCGATACGCCGACGCATGTGGTGTTGTACCAAGCTTTTCCTGCCATCGGGGGGGTTGTACATACACATTCGCCATGGGCGACCAGTTGGGCGCAAGCCGGCCTGGCGATCCCGGCGCTCGGAACGACGCATGCGGACTATTTCTATGGTGAAATCCCATGTACGCGGGCGATGACAGGAGCTGAAATTCAGGGAGCATACGAAGCGGAGACGGGACGCGTGATCGTTGAGACGTTTGCCGGGCTTGATCCGTTAGAAGTTCCGGGCGTGCTTGTGCACAGTCATGCGCCGTTCAACTGGGGGACGGATGCGCATAACGCCGTGCATAACGCCGTCGTACTGGAAGAAGTCGCGAAGATGGCGCTTCATACGTTCGCGCTGAGGCCCGGCGTCCCGGCCATGGATCGTACACTGCTGGACCGCCATTTTTTGCGAAAGCACGGAGCGAAGGCGTATTACGGGCAAAAGTAGCGCCTGAACACGCGGTTGCCTGTGAATGGATGAAGGAGGATGGTTTATGTCCAAAAAATACGCGATCGGCGTCGATTACGGCACGGAATCGGGGCGCGCGGTGCTGGTCGATTTGGCCGACGGCACGGAAGTGGCGGATCATGTGACGCCGTACCCTCACGGCGTTATCGACGAGCGGCTGCCGGGCTCCGGTATCCGGTTGGAACACGACTGGGCGCTGCAGCATCCGGGCGATTACTTGGAAGTGCTGCGTCGTTCGGTTCCGGAAGTTATTCGCCTGTCCGGGGTACAGCCGGAAGAGGTGATCGGTCTGGGCATCGATTTTACCGCCTGCACGATGCTGCCGGTCGATGCGCAGGGCGAACCGCTCTGCTTCGACCCGTCTCTGCAAACGAACCCGCACAGCTGGGTTAAGCTGTGGAAGCATCATGCGGCGCAGGCCGAGGCCAACCGGATTAACGAAGTTGCGGCTGCGAGAGGAGAAGCGTTCCTGCCGCGATACGGAGGGAAAATTTCTTCGGAATGGATGCTTGCCAAGGCGTGGCAAATTTTGAATGAAGCGCCGGACATTTACGAGCGCACCGATCTGTTCCTTGAAGCGGCGGACTGGGTTGTGTTCCAGATGTCCGGCCAAGTCGCAAGGAACAGCTGTACAGCCGGTTACAAAGCGAATTGGCACAAGCGGGAAGGATTTCCGAACGCTGCTTTTTTCAAAGAGCTTGATCCGCGTCTGGAATCGCTTGCCGATACGAAGCTCCGCGGCAATATTTTCCCGCTCGGCACGAAGGCTGGGACTTTGTCGGAGGCGATGGCAGGCCAAATGGGGCTGAAGCCGGGGATTGCGGTCGCCGTCGGGAATGTAGACGCCCATGCGGCCGTACCGGGCGTCGGCGTCGTCACGCCGGGCAAGCTGGTGATGGCGATGGGCACCTCGATTTGCCACATGCTGCTCGGGACGGAGGAGAAGCAGGTCGAAGGCATGTGCGGCGTCGTGGAGGACGGCATCATTCCCGGCTATCTCGGGTATGAAGCGGGGCAATCCGCGGTCGGCGATATTTTCGCATGGTTTGTCGAACATGGCGTTCCGGCCTACGTGATGGTAGCGGCAGAACAGGAAGGCGTCGGCGTTCACGACTGGCTTGAACGGCGGGCTGCGGCATATAAACCGGGCGAAACCGGCTTGCTGGCGCTCGATTGGTGGAACGGCAACCGGTCCGTCCTGGTGGACACCGATTTGACCGGAATGATCGTCGGATACACGCTGCTCACGAAGCCGGAGGAAGTGTACCGCGCCCTGCTGGAAGCGACGGCATTCGGTACGCGCAAGATCGTCGAAGCGTTCCACGATAGCGGCGTGCCGGTGGAGGAGTTGTATGCTTGCGGCGGCCTGCCGCAGCGCAACCGGCTGCTGATGCAAATTTATGCCGATGTGACGAACCGGGAGATCAAGATCGCCGATTCCAAACAGACGCCCGCGCTCGGCGCGGCGATGTTCGGTGCGGTTGCGGCGGGAAGCGCGGCTGGCGGCTACGATTCGATCGTGGAAGCGGCGCAGCGGATGGCCCGCATCCGGGAGGAGACGTTCAAGCCGATTCCGGAACATGTAGCGTTATACGATAAGCTGTATGTGGAATACAACCGGCTGCACGATTATTTCGGCCGGGGCGGAAACGACGTGATGAAGCGCTTGAAGGCGCTTAAAGAAACCGCGCTGCAGGCGTAACCGTCGCGGATGATTCCAACCGTGACCTGTGCGCATAGATGCTGCAGGTGCGTTCGGAATGTTCGGAAATTGAAGCTGACGCAAGCTTCACACTTGCAGAGGCTTTGCGCTGCGTCGAGTATGCTTGAGAGTCAGGTGTCAGTCCGCCAAGAAGCCGGTATGCATGAAGTTTTGTCTTTGATTCGTTCCGAAGTATTGCCCTTTATCGCATACATATACATGGGAGGAAAGATTCGATGTTGTTTATTCAGCCTTACGAATTTTGGTTTGTAACCGGGAGCCAGCATTTGTACGGCCCGGAGACGCTTAAAGAAGTCGAAGAGCATTCCGTACAAATGGCGGGAGGGCTGGATCTCGACGATGCGATTCCATTCCGGGTGGTGTTCAAGCCGGTCGTAACGACACCGGATGCAATTCGCCGGCTTTGTCTCGAAGCGAATGCGGACGATCGTTGTGCCGGATTGATCACCTGGATGCATACGTTCTCGCCGGCCAAAATGTGGATTGCCGGCTTGTCGGAGCTTAGAAAACCGCTGCTTCATTTCCATACGCAGTATAACCGGGATATTCCATGGGATAGCATCGACATGGATTTTATGAATTTGAATCAAGCCGCACACGGCGACCGGGAATTCGGTTTTATCGGAGCGCGGCTGGGCATCGCACGCAAAGTGGTTGTCGGCTATTGGGAGGATGCCAATACGCGCCGCCGGATCGGCGAATGGATGCGGACTGCTGCCGCCTATACGGAAAGCCGCAAGCTGAAAGTGGCCCGTTTCGGGGACAATATGCGACAAGTCGCCGTAACGGAAGGCGACAAAGTAGAGGCCCAAATGCAATTCGGCTGGTCGGTAAACGGCTACGGCGTAGGAGATCTCGTCCAGTTGATGACCGATGTGACGGATGCGCAGTTGAATGAGCTGCTGGACGAATACGCGGAGCTGTACGAGATTGCGTCCGATGTACGCCATACGCCTTCCGTGTGGGATGCAGTCCGTTATCAGGCACGGATCGAGCTGGGGCTGAAGGCTTTCCTTCAAGCCGGGGAGTTCGGGGCGTTCACGACGACGTTCGAGGATTTGCATGGCTTGCAGCAGCTTCCCGGCCTTGCCGTCCAGCGGCTGATGGCTGAAGGCTACGGTTTCGGAGGCGAGGGAGACTGGAAGACGGCGGCGCTCGTCCGAATCATGAAGATCATCGCCGGCGGGGAAGGGACGTCGTTCATGGAGGACTATACGTATCATCTGGAGCCGGACAACGAGCTCGTACTCGGCGCTCATATGCTGGAAATATGTCCGACCATCGCGGCGACGCGCCCGCGCATCGAAGTTCATCCGCTCGGAATCGGCGGCAAGGCCGACCCGGCGCGCATGGTATTCGACGGACGCGGCGGCCCGGCCGTCAACGCGTCGCTCATCGACATGGGCAGCCGCTTCCGGCTGCTGGTCAATCAAGTGGATGCGGTGCAGCCGGAGAAGCCGATGCCGAAGCTGCCGGTGGCGCGCGTCCTCTGGAAGCCGCAGCCGTCCTTGCGCGATTCGGCGGAAGCCTGGATTCTGGCCGGCGGCGCGCATCACACCGGCTTCTCTTACGCCGTTACGGCGGAGCAGTTGACGGATTGGGCGGAAATGGCAGGCATCGAATGCGCTGTGATCGGCAAGCATACATCCCCGCAATCGTTCCGCAGCGACCTGCGCTGGAGTGATATCGCCTGGCGCCTTCGCTAGGAGACTGCAAGTGAAAAGACCGCATCCTTGAAAGTCATTTCAGGAATGCGGTCTTTTCATATGCCGATACATGCCTGGCGATACGCCCGTTTTGCGCTTAAACGATTTTGAGAAATGATGGATGTCGGCAAAACCGCAGTAAGAGGCGATTTCCTCCAGCGGCAGCGCCGTCGTTTCGAGCAGCTCTTCGGCATGGCGGATGCGCAAGTCGAGCAAATATCGATGCGGAGGAACGCCGAACTGCCGCTTGAACACGGCGCTGAAACGCGAAGGGGACAAGTTGGCGCGGCGAGCCATTTCTTCGATCGACAGCGGCTCGGACAGATGAAACGAGAAAAAAGACGTAATCCAATTGAGCGATTGCGGCGCATGACTGGCGGAGGCAGCGCCCGGAGCCGTATGATCCTCGAGAATCGTCAGAACGAGTTCCATCGCCAGCGTCTGCGCCTTCAGTTGGGGCAGCGTCTCGCGATGCTGCCAGCTTTCTACCATGTCCAGAAACGTATCGCGGAGTTGTACGGGGCGTTTCGGCGCAAGACGGACCGGCACATGCACGCCTTGCAAGTCGTTCAACCGCGGCTGCATCAGGTGGAGGTGAGCCGATAAATCAAGCTGTCCGGCGCGTGTCGGGAAGCTCTCCTCTCGCTGTGGATGGTAGAACATATCGAAATGGGCAAAAGGCGTGATGGAGTTTGTTCGGCCTTCCAGCGTAGTGACGCTGTTCGGTTGAATCAGACAAAACTCGCCGCTGCCGAATTCATACGCCTCGCCATCGATATGGAACACGCACTCCCCCTCTTGAATGTACACGATCAAATAGTCCAGCAGCCTGCGTTCCGCCGTAGACCACGGAGACCGTACGGCGAAGTTGCTTTGCCGGATAAAGGGCAGGAGCGGTTGTTTCTCGATTAGCTCCGCTAAATACATGAAGCACCTCCGATCTGTGTCCGGCTTTTCAAGAGATGGAATTTACGCTGTAATTTTCATAAGAACGGAAGGTTCCCGGTTTTATTTTTTTTACTGTTATTTTACCATGGAGGGCAGCTATACCCCAGTTGTTTTTGACAAACGGATCGGTATTCCTGAACAAAGCTTTTCCCGAACGGTGCTCGTATAATTGCGTTAGAAAGAAAGGAATGCTCCCGCCTTATGCTCATGGGTGGAGTTATCAAATCGAAAGAGGTGCAGTGCAATGAAACATGACATTGTATTAGACTCTTTGCCGAAACTGGATGACACGTACCTTTTAACGGATAAACAAATACAATCATACCGGCAAACCGGCCATATCGCGCTGCGCGGCGTCGCTTCGCCCGAGGAAGTCGATCGCTACGAACCGGTCATTCAAACCTTGGTAAAAGAGCATAATCAGCATACGAGGCCGGTTCATGAACGCAATACGTACGGGAAAGCGTTTATTCAGGTCGGCAATTTGTGGGAAATGAGCGAAGCGGCCAAACGTTTCGTTCTGGCAAGAAGATTCGCCAAAATCGCAGCCGAGCTGATGGGTGTGGACGGCGTGCGGATTTATCATGATCAGGCGCTGTTCAAAGAACCGGGAGGCGGACACACGCCGTGGCACCAGGATCAAATCTATTGGCCGCTCGATACGATGCATACGATCACGATGTGGATGCCGCTCGTTCCGGTATCTGAGGAAGTCGGATCGATGACGTTCGCCAGCGCTACGCACCGGGCAGGTTCGCTAAGCAAGGAGTTGATCTCCGATGAGTCACACCGGACGTTCGGCAGTTATATTGAAGCGAAGACGATCGAAACCGTCAATTACGGAGCGCTGTCGGCCGGGGACGCAACGTTTCATTCGGGCTGGACGCTTCATTCGGCGCCGGGCAACCCGACGGATACGATGCGTGAGGTGATGACCGTCATTTATTTTGCCGACGGAACCCGTGCGCTGGAACCGGATAGCAATGCGAGACGGAACGATTTGAACCGCTGGCTGCCGGGTGTTCAGCCGGGGGAGCTCGCGGCAAGCCCGCTCAACCCGCTGGTGTATAAGCGCAACTAAGTTGGAAAGGCCTGCACCCGCAGTTGGGTGGAGGCCTTTATCGTATGATGGAAGACGCATCGATTGCCGGCTTCCGGCGGCGCAATGCTATAACTTCGCGGGGCATAGGTCCGATCGCGGTGGTACTAGTGCTGCTTGTTAGGCAAACGTTTTTCCGGATGATTGTCTCCGTGCGAGCTGCGGTTTTTCTCGTCTTTCGCTTGATTCTCATGAATTTTTTCGACGAAGCTTTTCGTATCGCCGCTGTTCGTTCCTGTCATGCCTATTCCTCCTTCACCGTATCTTGACAGCATTTGTATTATTTCTCGCGATGCCCGAATTTATTTATCGGGGACACAGGCGGACGCGAAGGAGCCTGCCAGCCCGTATGCTGTAGTAGGAAAGGAGTGGATGAACGGTGAGAAAAGAAATGTTCAATCAGTCGCTCAAAATTTTGACCGAGGATAAAGATATGAAGAAAATGTTCAAGGACCTTCAACAAATGCATAAGGAACTGGAGGCTCTGGTGAAGCAATCGGAGTCGTTGAAGAAAAAAATAAATACGTTTTCCTGACCGCAGCTGGCGTCCGGTTAGCGTCATGTCGCGGAATAATGATCGTTCTTACTAAGGCGCACCATTAAATGCTTGTTAGGTCGGCTGCATGAAATGTTGAAGTGTTTGGGCCGTTTTCATATAATACGATCTAGCAATTGACACAGCCGGAGGTATTATGCATGCGAACGGAAAATCAAATCAAAAGAAAGCTGAATGAATTGACGGAGCTGAAAAAATACGTCGATGAACGTTTGGCTGCCGCCAAAGAGTCGGATCGCGAAGCCGATATCAAATCGCTGGAAGCCCAGTCCGCTCAGTTGGAAGAGCTGGCAGGTTTGCTGGAGTGGGT
The DNA here is from genome assembly GCF_910594985.1 of Paenibacillus allorhizosphaerae. Classification (GTDB taxonomy): domain Bacteria; phylum Bacillota; class Bacilli; order Paenibacillales; family NBRC-103111; genus Paenibacillus_G; species Paenibacillus_G allorhizosphaerae. The sequence goes on along the minus strand of NZ_CAJVCE010000007.1, from coordinate 286,367 downwards.
GCTGAACGAACCAGTTGGGAAATATCATGTTTGACCCCATAATCATGTTTCATGGTTGAGAGAGCCGCTGGAGGGCTCTTTTTTTTGTCGCGCTGTTCCGACCGACTACGTGGGATAACGCCGAAATTAAGAAGGAAGATAAGTAACGGACTGGAATCGGCATTCCTGTGTTTTTGCAAACGAAGCTGTGCAGCGAAGGGGATTTGCATTTATCTTTTATGTTGTGGAATGTTTCCTATCCGCAAACGATGCCATGATTTCGGAAATGATGTATTTGCAGGATTGACGCAGGAAGCGGAACAGCGTAGAATGGAAACCAGAAATACCTCGTGGGTTTCCTTGGTTAACATTTTGGAGGTCAGCTTATGGAAGAAACGGTCAGATTGCGCATAGTGAAAGAAGCGGCTGAGCTGTTTAATGCAAAAGGATACCGAAACGTAACGCTCAGCGAGCTGGCCGCGCGGCTGGGGATGAGCAAGAAGACGCTTTATTTGTACTTCAGCGGGAAAGAAGAGATCGCCGAGGCGGTGCTCGGATTAACGATGAATGCGATCGCGGGCTTCGTAGCTGAGCAAATGAAGCGTGACGGCGATCCGCTCGGCGTATTGCAGGAAACGTTCCGAAGCATTAAAAATGAGATCGTCAAATTGCACCCGATTTTTTTGGAAGATATCCAGAAGCATGCACCTGCGTTGTGGGAACGGTTGGAACGATTTCGTGCCCGCCAGCTCGTGTTTATCGAGGAGCTGCTTACGAGGGCGAAGCAAGCCGGACAAATCCGGGACGTCCACCCCCGCCTAGTGGCCGCGATGATGATGGATAGCATACAGCGAATGGTGCGGCCGGATTATGCCGCGAAGCATGGTTTTACGATGCCGGACGTAGCGGATACGTTATTCGTATTGTTTGTGGAAGGGCTCCGTGCGGACGGGAAAATGTAAAGGAGCGTGCGTGAGATGAACGGTATGGTGCTTGATTTCGAACGGATCGACAAGAACAGCCTTTCGCTTGTAGGCGGCAAAGGAGCCAACCTGGGAGAAATGACGCAGGCCGGTTTACCCGTGCCGTCCGGCTTTTGTGTAACTACGGAAGCTTACTCCGCCTTTATCGGACAAAGTGCGGAGATGGCCGGATATTTCCGGCAGCTTGACCTGGTCCGGGAGGATCAGCTGCAAGAAATCGCCTCGTTGGGTAGCGCGATTCGCGAGCATCTGATTTCGCTCCCTATTCCGGAGTACATTCGTTCCGCCATCGCCGATGGTTTGCGAAGGTCGGGCAAAGAGCGGGCTTATGCCGTCCGGTCCAGCGCTACGGCGGAAGATTTGCCGACGGCGTCGTTCGCAGGTCAGCAGGACACGTACTTGAATGTTTGCGGAGAAGAGCAACTGATGCTTGCGATCCGCAAATGCTGGGCTTCGCTGTTCACCGACCGGGCGATCTCGTATCGGGCCAAAAACCGTTTCGATCACCGCGCCGTTCTGTTATCCGTTGTCGTACAGCAAATGGTATTCCCGGAAGTGTCCGGCATTATGTTCACCGCCGATCCGATAAGCGGGCATAGAGGTACGTTGACGATTGATGCCAGCTTCGGGTTAGGAGAAGCGCTCGTCTCCGGTCTGGTTTCCGCCGATTTGTATCAAGTCCGGTCAGGGGAACTTATCAGTAAAAAAATTGCCCGCAAAAAACTCGCGATATTTGGCTTGCCCGAGGGAGGCACGATTACGCGGGAGCTTGCGCCCGAAGAACAGGAGCGCCAGGCTCTCGGCGATCCGCAGATTATGGAGCTGGCCGCGCTAGGAGAGAAGATCAAGCGGCATTACGGTTCGGATCAAGATATCGAATGGTGCTTCGCGGAGGGGCGGTTTTATATTGTCCAGAGCCGTCCGATTACGTCGCTTTATCCGCTCGCACACGTATCCGCTCCTCCCGGAGAGAGCCCGCACCTTCTCATTTCGTTCGGCCATCAGCAGATGATGACCGATGCGATCAAGCCGATGGGACTTTCGCTGCTGCGGACGATGTTTCCTTTTGGAAAATCGACGGTGCGCGCCGAGAGCAAATATACGGTGACAGCCGGGGGGCGCATGTTCATCGATATAACGCCGCTGCTTTCTTTGAAGCTGGCGCGGATCCTATTCCCGAAGCTGGTAAGCGGTATTGACGAAATGATTGGGAGCGGCGTCGCCGAATTTGTGCAGCGGGATTCGTTTGTAAGACATTTGCCCCGCGTGCCTGGATTGAAAGAGCAGGTGGCCGGTTTTGCCGGACGCATCCTTTTACGCGGAGCCCGCAACCTGCTGTTTGCGCCCGTCTCGAAAGGTCATCCGACGGTCAACGCATATATCGAAGCCTCTGCTCGGCAAGGCAAAAGCCGGCTGAGCGGGGTTACCGGTCCGGAGCGGGTCGCTCGAATCCAGGAGCAGATCGGGGCGCTATTGCGGATGATGTTTCTCGAGCTCATGCCTTATCCGTTATCGGGAATCCTATCGTCGCGTATCATCAGAGCATTGTCGGATCGATGGCTTGGCGAGCCGGATATCGTGCATGTGCTGAACAAATCGCTTCCTGGCAACGTAACCAGCGAGATGGGTCTTATCATCGGCGATTTGGCCGACATCGCCCGGCCATATCCACAGGTGATTGAGCTGATTCGGAGCAGCGAGCCGAAGCTTTTCCGCCAGAGATTGCGGCAGGTGGAGGGCGGCGATGCGTTCGGTCTGGCGTGGGACCGGCTCATGGAGAAATACGGCATGCGCAGCCCCGGCGAAATCGACGTGACGCGGCCGCGATGGCGCGATGATCCGGGAACGCTGCTCCCTTCCATCGAGAGCCATCTGCGAAGCATGCAGCCCGGCGAGCATCGGTCGAAGTTTGCACAAGGGGCTGAGGAGGCGGAGGCGGCGGAGCGCGATGTGCTGGCGCGGCTGCGGGCGCAGCCGCTGGGCTGGTTGAAAGCCCGACTGATGTCGCGAGGGATCCGCGTATTTCGCGGCATGATGGGTCTGCGCGAGCACCCCAAATATTTGATGATGCAGCATTTCGGGATGATTCGCGAAGCGCTGTGCGATGAAGGGCGCCTATTGGCTGAGTCTGGCGTATTGAAAGACGCGGAGGATGTTTTTTACTTGTCGCTGGATGAGCTGCTCCAGTTGACCCGGGGGGAACGGCCCGCCGGTCTTGAACACCTGCTGGACCAGCGCAAGCAAGAGTTCGAGCGGTACCGCACGCTCACTCCGCCCCGCTTGATGACGAGCGAGGGCGAAATCGTTACCGGCCGGCGCAAGCAGCAGGACGCGCCGGAAGGAGCCTTGCTCGGAACGCCTGTTTCCGCAGGCGTCGTTGAGGGCATCGCCCGCGTCGTGCTGCGGCCGGAAGAGGCGAAGCTGAGCAAAGGCGAGATCATGATCGCGCCTTTCACCGACCCTGGCTGGACGCCGCTGTTTCATTCCGCGGTCGGCCTCGTGATGGAGGTCGGCGGGCTTATGACGCACGGCGCCGTAGTCGCCCGGGAGTATGGCTTGCCGGCAGTCGTCGGCATCGACCGGGCGACCGAATTGATCCGCGACGGCGACCGCATCCGGCTGGACGGCACGCGCGGGTATGTGCTCGTGCTGGAGCGGAACGGGAAGCAGCCATAGATAGAATGAGGAGCATCCGGAGTTTCGTTCCGGATGCTCCTTCTTGTTGAGGCGGGCGAGCACATCTCGGCTCCGATACGCGTGGTAAGATGGTGAGTTCGCGGAGTCTGAGCTCGTAAGAAGGGAAGCACGCGGGACAGGCTATAGGATATGAGTAAGGGAAGCGCTCGGGAGAGGCTATGGGACAGGAGTAGTGGAAGCGCCCGGGAGAGGCTAAGGGGCAGGAAGCGAAGCTGCCCGGGAGAGGCTCTGGGCAGTAAAGCACGCAACATGGGAAGGCAGCATGGAGCAGAGCAAGGAAAGGCAAACGGAGAAGGAGCTCGCTGCTCGAATGAGGTGCTTGAAGCATAGAGTGGGGGAAATCGAATGATTTATAGGTTAAATCTAACTAAATTTACGGTCTAAGAGCCGTGTCTACTGCTGGAGTAAGCAAAATCGAATTATTCGAAGGGTTTGTCCTTTGGATAGTAAGGCTAGGGCAATTACATACGATTTTTGGATAAAATCAACAGAAATTAATACGATTTGCCTTATTAATTGTAGGTTTTTACATATTAGACAGCTGAGCTGCGGCCGAACAGCATAACTAATTCAGAATATTATGGATAAAATTGGAAAATCGTAGGTGGTTCAGACGCTAAGTGGAGCTGCCCATCAAGCGCAGGTTACTAAGATCAAACCGTCTGTGTCCCATCAATATCACTGGGTCTCTTGTTACACCATTTTACAAACACTATAGACGAAAAGCTCACCCACACGCGATGTTCACTCCTCCCCCTCGATTGACCATGATCGTAGGTTAACAATGTTCATATAAATGGGTTATAATGGGAGTGCTTGCAAAGAACGATTGAGGGAGGGGAGCGGCATGTCGATGTTGCGGAAACCGGAATCGAGCGAGTATGCCTCGCATTTTGGCGCTTACGTAAATTTGGTGCCTGAGGGCCGTCTCGTAGAGCTGCTTGTCGAGCAGTCGGAACAAATGAAGAGTATGCTTGAGAGAGTGACCGAGGAGCAGGGGAGCTTCCGTTATGCGCCGGGCAAGTGGAGCTTGAAGGAGGTACTCGGCCACATGGCGGATACGGAGCGAGTGATGAGCTACCGCCTGCTGCGCGTTGCGCGGGGCGACCAGACGATGCTGCCGGGATTTAGCGAAGAGGCTTTTGTCGCCGGTGCTTCGTTTGATCAGCAGCCCTTGAAGTACTTGATCGAAGAGCTGGCCGTCGTACGCCGGTCGACGCTCAGTTTGCTGAACGGGATGCCCGTTGAGGCGTGGCTGAGAAAAGGGAACGTCAACGGCGCGGAAACAAGCGCGCGTGCGCTTGCTTATGTGATCGCCGGACATGAGCTTCATCATTGCCGCGTGATCAGAGAACGGTATTTGTCCGCTGTCCGATAATACAAATGCGAACCGTACAGTACTAGCCTTATATTAGAGGATGATGACGATGCAGGATACATTTCGGGCTTTTGTCGTAAACCGGACAGAGGACACATGGTCAGCGGATATAAAGACGCTGACGGCAGCTGAATTGCCGGAAGGGAATGTTACCGTGCGGGTAGCCTATTCCAGCGTAAATTACAAAGATGCGATGGCGGCCTCGCCGAACAATAAAGTAGTCAAAGCATACCCGATGGTGCCGGGAATCGATCTGGCCGGGACGGTTGCGGAATCGAGCGACGCGCGGTTCAAACCGGGTGACCCGGTGATCGCCACCGGTTACGAGCTGGGGATATCGCATTGGGGCGGCTATAGCGAGCTGGTCCGAATGCCGGCCGATTGGCTTGTACCGCTGCCGTCAGGCCTTTCGCTCCGTGAAGCGATGGCGCTTGGAACGGCAGGCTTTACGGCCGCGCTATCGATTCACCGGCTGGAGCAGAACGGGCTTACTCCCGGCAGCGGGCCGGTGCTGGTCACCGGCGCTTCCGGCGGCGTCGGCAGTCTGGCGGTGGCGATGCTGACGGGGCTCGGCTATGAAGTTGCGGCAAGCACAGGGAAAGACGCGGAGCATGACTATTTGCGGCAGCTTGGAGCCGGTCAAATCTTGCATCGTTCCGAGTTGACCCCCGATGCCATTCCGCCGCTGCAGCGGCAGCGATGGGCCGGTGCCGTCGACGCGGTCGGCGGAAAGACGCTGGCTTTCGTTCTCGGTACGGTGCGGTATGGCGGTTCCGTAGCGGTGAGCGGGGTAACCGGCGGGGCGGACGTTGCGACGACGGTGTATCCTTTTATTTTGCGCGGCGTCAACCTGTTAGGGATCGATTCGGTCTACTGCCCGATGGATACCCGGTTGGCGTTATGGAAACGGCTGGCTGGAGATTTAAAGCCGAAAGGGCTGCTGGAAGGCATCAGCCAGGAGATTACGCTCGACGAGCTCCCCAAGACGCTCGAGCGAACGCTCGGCGGAACAGGCAAAGGCAGGACGATTGTCAAACTTTCCGAACGGTAAAAACAGTTTCGTTACGCTCAGCTCGGAAAAGTCACCGACATGCTCAAGGAGGCGGTCCCTTTGTTGAAAAAGATCGGTATGTTGTGCGGCGTATTTGTTTTGATGCTGATCATTTGGATAGCGGCGTGCATGTGGTTTGGCGAAATGTATGGAACTGCGGGGTTCAGCGGCGCGCTGGTGATCGGTTTTTTTGCGGTACCTCCCGTTCTATGGTTTACCTCAAACAAGCTGTTCAAAGCGGGGGAGAAGAAACCGCTCGACATGTAGGCGGGAAAGCGAAACTTTCCCGACGCCGATTCGTTGTATATATCAACTGAGGAGTCGGAGGGGAGCGGCGCATGTTCGAACAACTGAATGATCGTTTGGCGGAAACCAGGGAAAAAGGACGTTTGCAAACCGTATGGCGGGAACGGTTCGGGCGGCTGAAGGAAGATTTGACAGCGGAGGAGCGAAAGCAGCGCCTCTGGGAAGAGCAGCTGGCTATGGAGGAGCGGGATGTCGAGAAGCTGACACGGCTTTCGTTCGCTTCCGTGTTATATACGCTGCTGCAATCAAAGGAACAGAAGCTGGCGAAAGAGCAGCAGGTGGTGCTGGAAGCGAAGCTCAAGCATGACGAGGCAAGTTCGAACGTGCTTGACCTCCAGTCGCAAATAGCCGTGCTGGAACAAAAACTGCAGGACGTTCAGGGATGGGAGCTTGACGTTCAAGAGATTTTGCAGGAAAAAGAACGGCGCATCCGCGAAGCCGGCACCGGGAAAAGCAAGGAACTGCTTGCGCTGGCGGAACGGAAGACGGAACTGCAGGCGAGCGTAAAGGAGCTTTCGGAGGCGCTGAGCGAAGGCGTTTCCGTCCTGGTCTATTTGAATAATGCGCTGGAGCTGCTGGGGTCCGCCAAAAACTGGGGGACCTACGATATGCTTGGCGGCGGTTACATGTCCACCCGAATAAAGCATAGCCGTATCGACGATGCAATGGATTCGATACGCCGCGCCCAAAACAGTCTTTACCGGTTCGAACAGGAATTGAAGGACGTTCGGGTAACGCTCCATATTCGCATCGACATTAGCGGTTTTTTGAAGTTCTCCGATTATTTTTTCGACGGCCTGGTGTCGGATTGGATTGTGCAAGGGAAAATCAAGGATACGCTCCTGCAAGTGGGGAAAAAGCGCAGCGAGGTACGCAGCATTACGGATCAACTCGAGACGGCCAAGCGTAAAGCGGAAGGCGAGCTTACGTTAACGAAGCGGCAGTACGAGATGCTGATTGAAACGTCGGAAGACATGTAATATGACGCACGGTAGCGGCAAAAAAAGCAGTAACCGATAATGGCAAAAGCTGAAGAATGAACAAAAACAAACGAAGAATGTCCATGTTGCGCAGCAGCAGGCTCCGATATAATGGAGATATCCGGCTTTTTTCACGTTGCGCGAGGAGGACTGACATGAAATACATTGACCGCGAGTGGATTTTGAACCATGCCGACGCGGCTCTTGCGGCCAGCCCGGTCCATATTACGGATGCCGTCGCTCCGATGAGCGAAGGCGGTATTCACGATTATTATTCTAACGGCGATTACTGGTGGCCCAATCCGAATACGCCGGACGGGCTTCCTTACGTTCGCCGTGATGGTGAGAGTAACCCGGGCAATTTCGACAGCCACCGGCAAATGCTTCGAACGATGAGGACGCATGTCGCTCACTTGGCGGCGGCCTATACATTGACGTCGAAGGAAGCTTATGCCGATAAAGCGGTGCAATGGCTGCGGGAGTTTTTTTTGGACGATGCGACAAGGATGAATCCTCATTTGCTGTATGCGCAAGCGATCCCGGGCATTTGCGCGGGCCGCGGCATCGGCATTATCGATACGCTGCATCTGATCGATGTGCCTTACGCGATCGAAGCGCTGAAGCGATCCGCCGCCATGACGGAACCGGTCTATTCAGGGCTGAAGCGATGGTTTGCGGACTATTTGCAGTGGATGAGCACGCATCCTAACGGCATTGAGGAAATGAACGCGGACAATAACCACGGGGTATGCTGGTTCGTGCAGGCTGCGGCCTTTGCGGCGTTTACCGGCGACGGGGAGATGCTCGCTTTTTGCCGCATACGGTACAAGGAGTCGCTGCTGCCCGATCAGATGGCGCCGGACGGAAGCTTCCCCAGAGAGCTCGCCCGTACGAAGCCATACGGCTATTCCATTTTCGTGCTGGACAATATGACGACGCTGTGCCACATTCTGTCTTCCCCGGAAGACGATCTGTGGCGTTACGAGCTGCCGGACGGCCGGGGCATTCGCAAAGGCTTCGATTATTTATTCCCTTATTTAACCGACAAAGCTTCCTGGCCGCTGCCGCCCGATGTCGAGCATGACGAAGGCTGGCCCGCTCAGGTGCCGTCCCTGCTTTTTGCCGGGCTTGCTCTGGACAGGCCTGAATACGTAGCGCTGTGGGAACGTCTCGATCCCGATCCGACGGACGCGGAAGTGCGCCGCAACATTGCGATTCGCGAGCCGCTGCTGTGGTTACAACAATAAGAAGGAGTGAACTGCCATGCAACATAGACCTTTAGGAAAATCAGGCGTTTCTATTTCTACGGTAACGTTCGGCTGCTGGGAACTGGGCGGAGGCCCTTGGGAATTTACAAGTGACGAAAACAATATTCGGACGCTTCATGCTGCTTTGAATGAAGGGATCACGACGTTCGATACGGCGGAAGGCTACGGCAGCGGACATTCGGAGGAGATCGTCGGTCAGGCGCTTGAAGGCCGCCGGCAAGATTGCATCATCTCCACCAAAGTAAGCCGTGCGAACCTCGCTCCGGACAATGTCCGCAAGTCGGCGGAACAAAGCTTGCGGCGTCTGCGCACCGATTATATCGACATTTATTATATTCATTGGCCGAGTTATGATATTCCGGTCGCCGAGACGCTTGGAGAATTTAATAAACTGAAGGAAGAAGGCAAGATCCGCGCGATCGGCGTTTCCAATTTCTCGATCGATCAGTTGAAGGAAGCTTCGCAGTATGCCCAGATCGATGTGATTCAGCCGGAATACAGCTTGCTCCACCGCGGAATCGAAAAAGAAATAATCCCTTACTGTCTGGAACAGCAGATCGGCATTATGAGCTACAGCTCCATCGCAAAAGGCATCTTGACCGGCGCGTTCCACTTTGGCGGCAAGAAGCTCGAAACGGACGATTTCCGCGCGACGCGCAGACTGTTCCTGCCGGAGCATCTGGAAGCGGAGACGCAGCTGATCAACCTGATGCAGCATATCTCCGAACGGAAGGGCATATCCATGTCGCAGCTTGCGATCAGCTGGCTGCTTCACCGGCCGGCTATGACTTCAGCCATTGTCGGCACGCAAAGCATATCCCATTTGAAAGATAATGCAGAAGCGGCGAACGTGCAGTTGGAGGAAGACGATCTGCAGCAGCTGATGGAAGTCAGCGACGCCGTCCTGGCGATGATCGATACGGAGTAATCGCAATAACATAAAATCGCATAGCGATAGAACGCATGGGCTTGCCGCTCCATACAGCGGCAGGCTTATTTATTTTTGACGGACGGACAGATGGACATGCTGTATCTATTGTTGGGTCACCGATGGCGAAACGACGGGCGCGTGGGTGAAACTGGAATGGGATAAAATACGGAAGTCGACAGCATATGGATCTATGATAGCGTAGATCCGCAAAGAGCGTTGAAATCCGGCAAAGTCACGATCAGCCATGGAAACAAGGCAACGGAAGTACAATTGCCGAACGCCCCGGGAGCGGCAGCCGTCTTGCATGTAGACGAGACGGCAAAAAGATCAAATGGATGAGATTCGAAGTAAACGAAACGCTTGCATCCGGCAGCGCCGGTACCGGATTATCGGAAATCGTCGTGCTCGGCAAGTAAATAGCCTTTATCGTTGAATGTATTGATTCACAATCATGATACTTCAGCCGACTTCGAATGAAGGCGGTTTATTTTATTGATTCACTATTGCTTCATAGGAACGGATGATGATATCATAGGTAAAATTTAACTTCGGGCAACGAGTCGTTCGAGACGCATTCGTGACCGGAACTGTGCGATGTATACGACGAAATCTTTGCTTTCTCGTACGACATCAATCACGCGAATCACAATTAGAGAGAAAATCGTTCGTTCAAGAGGAGGAAATAGGCATGAGCATGCTGGATGCGAAAGCGAAGTATCCCCATTTATTTCAACCGCATCATTGGACCAACCGTATTTCGCAATTTGAATTGTTCGACGCCGTGCCGTCCGAATCGCTGATCAGCAACGTAAATATGGTTCCTTTCCAGGGCGACGACTGTGTTGTCATCAGGCTGGAAAACGGCCAATGGGAAATACCCGGCGGAACGCTGGAGCCGGAAGAGCATTATGTGACGGCGCTGCGTCGCGAACTGATCGAGGAAGCGGGGGCGCGGCTCGTTTCGCCGTTTATCGCTTTCGGTGCATGGAAGTATCATTCAACGGCCGAGAAGCCGTACAAGCCCCATCTGCCGCATCCGCTATTTTATCGGCTCGTCGGATACGGGAACGTCGAGATCGTCTCGGCGCCGACCGTTCCTGACGGTGGAGAGAAGGTCTCAGCGGTTGAAGTCATGACTCTTCAAGAAGCGAAGGCGCGTTTTATCGAAACAGGCAGGCCGGATTTGGCCGAATTATACGAGCTGGCTAGCGATCTGCGCATCAGGCTCTAAGCGGTGATGGCGATCCGAACGCGGGAAGAAAACCGGGACGGAGACGTTTACAATAAAAGCTTGAATCCGGAGAGCGGTTGTGATACGTTTTAAAAAACGGCTTAAGCGAAGTCGTTTTTTGCGGCATCATTTCGTAATCGATTACATTTTGAGTAAAAGGAAGGTCCGCCACCATGAGTTCGGTAAAAGAGGTAGCAAAACGGGCCAACGTTTCCGTCGCAACCGTATCCCGGGTTTTGAACAACGATCCGGTCGTTAAGCAGTCAACGAAAGAGAAAGTGCTCGAAGTCATTAAGGAAATGAACTACAAGCCGAATTTATTGGCCAAAAATTTACGAAAGCAAGCGAGCAAAACGATCGTCATGGTGCTGCCTGCGATGTCCAATCCATATTTTGCGGAAATCGCCAGGGGAGCGCAGGCGGCGGCGTACGATTTCGGATACCATATCATTATCGGTACGATGGAGTCGAAACGCTGGATATTGGACACCTACGTCAATTTGTTAAAAACGAATTTGGCGGAAGGGATGATCTTCGTATCGTCCAGCGCAGACCGGGAGCTCCTGCAAACGTTGGTGGGCGATTATCCTATCGTGCTGTGCACCGAGAACTACCCGGGAATCGGCGCTACGTGCGTATCGATCGATAACAAGCAGGCAGGGTATGAAGCGACGAGGGAGCTGTTGCGCCGGGGACACCGGTCTATCGCTTATATTGCGGGCAACAGACAATCCAGCTCCGTTCTCGGACGAATCGAAGGATACAAAGAGGCGCTGATCGAAGCGGGAATCGAGTACAACCCGGAGCTCGTTGCCGGCTCCAAAAATAACTTCGAAAACGTCACGGAGGCGATGAACGGCATCCTCGGCAAAGGCTTCGGGATCGACGGCGTCATAACTCACTCCGATTTGCAGGCATCGTATATATTGAAGGGTATCAAAGAGAATCTGATCCCGCTCGAAGCTTCAATCGGGCTGATCAGCTTTGACGGCACGTTTATCGCCGAAATTACGAATCCGAGCATCACGACGATCGTGCAGCCTTTGTATGACCTGGGTTATACTTCGGTGCACCAGTTGGTGCTGAAGCTTCAGAACGATCTGGCGGAAGCGCCGCAAGGGGTTGTGATTTTGCCGCATGAATTGGTCATAAGAGAGACATGAAGCCGGACTATAAGGAGCTCCTGTAGGGTTGAACCGACCGCCTTGCAGCGAGGGAAATGCGCGCCTGGAGATTTGTGTGCATCCTTAAGTCGGACAAAAATGTAATCGATTACGAAAGGTGGCGCTGCCTATGTAAATCATTCGATCAGCTGTCGGGAAAGCGGGGGCCGAATTCGAGAAAGCAAGGAAAGTTCATGGCTAAGACCGATCAGAGCACTAAACGTTAACACGCGAGCAAGGATACATTCAGGAGGTCTATTCGGAACATGATTACCATTACAAATAGAAAAGTGCAAGGATTTCAGCCCGTATGGGCTCCGTTTTACGGTTTCTCGCTGCTGTTCGATCATCAGGGAGACAGTTATTGCCCGATAACCAGAACGGACGGTCTCGAGAAATTATGCTGCCGGACGGGAGTGAAGGAGCTGTCTTTTTACCAGACGCTATGGGAACAGGCGAAGGAAACGGGCCATATGGAACGAAAGTACTTGTTTTGTCCGCTGCCGCTGCATTCGTACCATGTGACGGTATGGGATGGGCTCAATGATTATAACGTCAACAAATTGCGGGAAAGCGACCGGACTCAAGTAGCCGCATTATTGAAAGGGCTGCCGGGTACGATGTTGACGGACCGCTCCATCTTGTTCATGGAAGATGCGAGACCTCTAACGATACAAACCACTCCTATCCAATTTAAGTACGATAAACTGGAGAAGTGGAACAACAGCTCGATTGTCGCCAGGATCAAGCCGGCCAACGATGAATCCGTTTACAGACTTGAACGGATCGAGGACAATCGGTCGAAGCTGAATCAGCTATTCCTTGAGCGGTACGGCATTGCCACCTCGACGACGGAATACAGGCCGCACGTATCGATCGGATATTTTGCCAATAAGGAGCTTGGCGCACTGGCGGAAGCCGCAGTGGATGAACTGCACGGCCGTCTCGAGACGGTAATGAAAGGCCGTACGATCACATTCTACGGAATCAGTTTATACGGGATGACCGACATGGAAACGTTTATTAGAAAACAGCGGTAATTCGAACGAACCCTTTTTATCGCAAGTTTACACTATTCGGGTATGGTTTTAACAGCCGATTGCTACGATAAATGCCGGTCGACCTTTATATGTAAAAATGTAATCGATTACGAAACTCATCCTATTTTTGAAAAGGAGTCCTAACCATGAACAAAAGATTCAAAAGCTTCACGTCCTCATCACCCCAATGCAAAGTTTCGACGTATCTCTGCATACCTGCCGTATTCATAACCGCGCTGTTGTCCGGCTGCGGAAACGGAAATGCGCCGGATGACGCGTCCAAAACCAAGACGACGGAGCAGCAGGAGCCGGTGACGGTTAAGGTCGGCGTGAAGGCAAGCGGCTATTTAACGGACGAGGAATTCAAACGGTTTATCGCGGAGCCGGTGAAAAAGAAGTATCCATGGATTACGGCAGAGAAGACTGCCTATGACGATAAGCTGCTGCCTGAGCAAGTGACGGCAAAGCAAGTGCCGGACATCATCATTACGAATAACGTAAACGGCATTCCGATCATCAGCGAAATGAAGCTGCTCGAACCGATGACGGAAGGCATCAAGAAGCATAACATCGACTTGTCGCGTTTTGAGCCGCAAGCGCTCGAGGCCATCAAAGCGGCAACGCGTTCAAATGATTTGGTCGCCCTGCCTTATACACAAAATTTCAGCGCGCTGTACTATAACAAAGACATCTTCGATAAATTCGCCGTTCCTTATCCGAAAGACGGCATGACTTGGCAGGAAGCGGCGGAGCTTGCGCGAAAAGTGACGAAGGTGGACGGAGGCGTGCAATACCGCGGTCTGGAGCCGAACGTACCGGAGCGCATGGGGTCGCAGCTGTCGGTTCCGCTGGTCGATGCCACAACGAATCGCGCCCTTGTAAATACGGAGCAGTGGAAAAAAGTGATGCAGCAGGCGGCGGACATTTATACGATTCCCGGCAATGGCAAGCATGCATGGAAAACGGCGGGAATCAACCTGTTCGTAAAGGACCGCACACTTGCGATGCATGCCGATGTGAATATTATCGCTACGGGACGCTTCGGGGATTTGCCCGATTTCAATTGGGATATGGCGTCTTACCCTGTGTTTCCCGATGCTCCGGGTATAGGGATGGGCCCTGACATGCACATCTTGGTTCCGACGAGCACAAGCCAGCACAAGGACGATGTATATCGTGTCATTACGACGGTAATCTCCGACGAAGTGCAGCTCGATATGGCGGGACAAGGAAAAACGAGCGTAATGAAGGACGGCAAGTTCAAAACCGCGTTCGGTAAAGATTTGGCCTTCCTCAAAGGTAAAAACATAGCCGCTCCGTTCAAAACGTCGGCAGCCAAACCTTATACGCCGACCTTGCACGATACGATTGCCATGAGCGCCATTCAAGCCGAGTTAAGGGAAATGTTCACCAAAGGTAAGGATGTTAATTCGGCTTTGCGGGCAGCGGAGGAGAAGATTAATAAAGACATCGAGGCTAAGCTGAAATAGCTGCATACATGTTAATGCGTCGCGTAGAACGATATTGATGGTGGGGTGAAGCGTACATGTCCGATCATGGCAATAACACTTCGAAGCGGCTGCTCAGCAGAAGAAAGCTGCTTCAATCGCTCGGTGCTGTCGGGACGGTAATGGCGGTCGGCTCCGTTGCGGCTGCGCTCGCGAGCGATGCCCGGGGAGACGGTTCGCAGACGTCGGCAGCGGCCGACGATGTGTCCAGACAAAAAAACGGCAACACCACGCCCGCTCCGGTATATGACGTGAGACAATTTGGCGCGGCCGGAAACGGCGTGAGCGATGACACGTCTGCTTTTGAGCGCGTGCTTGGCGAAATTCAACGGAACGGGTTCGGGACCATGTACGTTCCGCCCGGCGTGTATGTCGTGACGCGGGTGCTTCGGTTGTATCGGAATACGTCGATCCGAATGGAAGAAGGCGCGGTGCTGCGGAAGATGGGATCGCCCGACGCGAACCTGAAGCTGTTTGTCAACGGCGACGTCGGCAACGACCAATATGCCAAAGGATACGAAGGCGACGGCGGCATTACGGTGATCGGCGGGACGATCGATCTGTGCGGCAATACGCATCCGCCGAAAGATCCGAATAAAAACTTTCAAGCGTTTGCCATCGCCCATGCGGACCGTATCCATATCGAACGGGTTCGTTTCATCAACGGGCATAACGGGCACATCATCGAATTCAACTCAAGCCGGAACGTCAAACTGCTTCACTGCGTATTCCAGGATCAAAAGGTAGCTTCGGACGGGCAATATGAGATGGTGCAGATCGATTTTGCATCGAAGGAAGCTTTCCCGACATTCGGCGCTTTCGACGACACGCCGTGCCGCGACGTGCTCATTGAAGGATGCACGTTTACGAACGGCCATAGGGGAGTCGGTACGCACGGCTCCAAGTATGACGCTTCCGGCAAGCAGGTGTTTCATGAAAACATTCGAATCGTCAACAACCACTTCAAACAATTGGCCGACATCGCCATCAAGCCGGAGAGCTACAGAAATGCCGTCGTGACGGGAAATACGATTGAGCAAACCGGCGGCGCCGGGATCGCACTGTACTCTTGCAATCAGGTGCTCATCAGCGGCAACGTGCTTCGCGAGATCGGGCAGCATGGCATCGCCGTCTCACGGAAAAGCGTAAACGGAGGTTTTGAAGAACCGTCCGTACACATTCGCGTATCGGACAACGTGATTCACAATGTGAAATACAGCGCGATTCGGGTCATTTCCGGCGATCAAATTACGTTGTCGGGCAATTGCAGCGCGGCCGCAAACCGGGAAGCCGTCTTTATTTCTGACACGCGCCGGCTCACGGTGAAGGGCAACGTGCTGCGCGGGGCGTCTCAGGAGAAGGCGGGCGGGTACAACGCCATTCGTCTTGAAGGCTGTACTGACACGGAAGCAAGCGGCAATCACGTAAGCAATGACGGGTATGACAAGCTTTACGGTTACGCCTTGTATATCGCTGCCGGCAATGCGGGAACCACGGCGAGCGGCAATTACATGGCGAGAGGCGCTTCGGGCACGGTTCGCAGCGAAGCGGCTGATACACGGATCGCTCCGGAGAACCGGGAGACGATGCTCACGGGGACTTTGAATATTTCCGCCGGAACGGTCGATTTGCTCGACGATATTTCGAAATATAGAATCGTTATCGTCGCGACCGGAGCCGTTTCCTCCGGCGAGCTTCGTCATGAAACGGCCAGAGGCTGGCAGGCGGAAGGCTTCAGACCGGGAACCGATTACATTCATGTTCAGACCGCCGGCGGCCAATTCGTAGCCAAGATCGAGTCGGGAACCCGGCTTCGGATCGTGAGCGCCAGCGATCCGCTGCGTTACATCATCGGCGTTACATAGGAAAAAAGGAATCAAAGGAATGATTTACATCACAAACCGCCTGATCTATAATTATAATCGTTTAGATGGGAACCAGCTTAGACCGAGCTCTGTCATACGATGCTATGATCGGTGGGTGATAGGTTCAATGAAGAAAAAGGCGTTGTTTATTGGAAGGCCGCAAAGCATTCAGATGGTATACAATCCCGAAATACGAAATGAGCTCTACCAGCTTGCGGACATTTATCCGGAAATCGTGAGCAGGGAACAGTTGGAGGAACATGCCTCCGAACTACAATCGATCGAAGTCGCATTCTCCACCTGGGGCATGCCGGCACTGACCGAGAATGAAATACGGCGCTATTTGCCAAATTTGAAAGCGCTATTTTATGCGGCGGGCAGCGTGCAATCTTTCGCCCGGCCTTTTCTGCATTGCGGCGTCACCGTCGTTAGCGCCTGGGCTGCCAACGCCGTCCCCGTGGCTGAGTATGCGGCCGCGCAAATCGTGCTTGCCAACAAAGGCTACTTTCAAAGCGCTCTCCTGAACAAGCAAAGCCGTCAGGAAGCGGCGCGGTATGCGAGGGCGTTTCCCGGCAATTACAACGCCAAGGTCGGCATCATCGGCGCGGGCATGATCGGACGTAAAGTGATCGAGATGTTGAAGCCGTATCAGCTTGAAATTTGGGTGTTCGACCCGTTCTTGCCCGATGAAACGGCCGCCCGGCTGAATGTCGCCAAGACCGGTCTGATTGACGTTTTCTCGCAATGCCAGACGATTTCCAATCATTTGGCGAATGTGCCGGAAACGGTAGGGATGCTGAACAAAGAACATTTTGACCGGATGCTCCCGTATGCGACTTTTATTAATACGGGCAGGGGCAAACAGGTGGTTGAGACCGATTTGATCCGCGCGCTTAGCGACGTACCTACCCGAACCGCCGTACTCGACGTCACTTATCCGGAGCCCGTCCCGCCGGAAAGCGAGCTGCTGAAGCTGGACAACGTCATTTTGACTCCGCATATCGCGGGCAGCAACCAAACGGAAGTCGAGCGTATGGCCAAATACGCGATCGATGAATTTCGCAGATATGTGCAGGAGGAAGCGCTCCAGTACCGGGTATCGCTCAAAATGCTGGAGACGATGGCATAATGAATGAATACGCATGATGATGGAAAGGGCCGCAATCGCTCTTTCCTTTTCCTGCTGCTCGAGGGATTGCGCCTAAGCCCGAGATCATCCCGATACCCAAGCTTGTTGCAACGTTATGACCATTGCGATATGCTAGAATTTGAGCCTTCCATGACGAGTCGTCACGGGAGTATCGGGCTTATCAAAAAAATCGTATCATGCGGTGGGATAAAAATTGACGAATCCAAGCGGCCGAACGAAGTTTCGGGTGAAATTAGAACAATTTATACAATCGATAAGAAGCGACATTCTTTCCGGGAAACGCCAGGTCGGCGATTTTTTGCCTTCGGAAAAAGCGCTCAGCGGGCAGTTCGGCTTAAGCAATAATTCGATCCGCAAAGGGCTCGACGTGCTGCTCGCCGAAGGACTGATCGAGAAAATTCCGAAAGTCGGCAACAAAATTGTAACCCCTCCGGGCAATACGGAATTTACGATCCGGTTCGGGTATCATCCGACAGTGCTGGAAGAAGCGGCGCTGCACTTGCTGCTCAACGACTTTCACGACCAGTTTCCCCACATTCAAGTCGTACCCGTCCCGATCCAGAACAACAGCATCGACGAGTACATCAAAGCGGGGCTGCTCGATGCGGTGACGCTCAACTACAACAATTTCCGATCGTTCATGGAAGCGGATTTGCTGGATATGCTGGAGCCTCAGGAGCCAAGTCCGCAAATTTATCCGTATTTGAATAAAGCGTTCTCCAGCGATGGCGAGCTGCTCGTTCAGCCCTTCATTTTCTCGCCGCTGGTCATTTGCTATAACAAGAAGCATTTTACCGAAGCGGGCCTGCTTGAACCGGACAGCAGCTGGACATGGGGAGACTTGATCGATAACGCGCTGAAATTGAGCGAGAAAAATGACGGGCTCGGCTTTTACGTGCATTTGTTCTCGAATAACCGATGGCCCGTATTTTTGCTGCAAAGCGGCTACCGGTTTCAAAAAGGAGAAAACGGGCGCTATCAGGTGACCGGAACTTCGTGCATTGAAGGACTGCGCGTCTGCAAAGATTTGCTGCAGCAATTCAAAATACCGCCGATCTTCGAAAATGAAGCGGAAGCCGAGAAGCTGTTTCTGGAGGAGCATGTATCGATCATTATGACGAACTACTTCCGGCTGAACCGGTTGTCCGGCGCCTCGTTTCCTTATGACATCGCACCGATTCCGTATTTGAACCAAGCCAGGACGCTGATGCTGACAATCGGGCTTGCGCTTTGTTCGAATTCCAAGAAGAAGGAAGCGGCGCAAATTTTGATCGATTACTTGATTTCGTATCGCGCTCAACTGCTGATCCGGCAGCATACGCTAAGTGTGCCGAGTCTGAAGACGGCAGCCGAATGGGTCGGGAAAGAATCGATGTACCGGCCGTCGCGCTTCCATCTGTATCGCGAGATTGCGCCGACGTTTAGTCTGTACACCGATTTGAATTTGAAGGAGTCGCAGCTCAATGCTGCTTTGCGCGAAGCGAAGCTGTATTGGTCCGGATTGTCGTCGGAGCAGACGGTGTGCAGCAGACTCGAAGAGATTTTGAATTGACGAAATCTAGTGTTTACAAGATGGAATGAAACCGCTTATTATGGATATGAACCAGAAATGAACTACCAGTCGTTTGATAGCGGGCTCGGCGAATTTTACGGTGAAACCGTTACGAACAGGTGGCAGTATCATCAGGGGAACTTGTACTTATCATTAAACGGGAATGGCGAAGAGGAGGAACAATTCAATGAGCGGTCGCGTGGTGAAGGTCGGGATCATCGGACAAGGACGTAGCGGTAGGAACATTCACGGGAACAATTTGATCAAATGGCCGGAATTATTCAAAATAACTGCGGTAGCTGACGGTCTGGAGGACCGGCGCGAGCGGGCGAAGAAGGAATACGGCTGCAATGCGTATGCTACATGGAACGAGATGGTTGAGCAAGAAGAGTTGGATCTTGTCGTCAACGCATCCCCGAGCCATTTGCATTTCTCCAGCACACTCGAGCTGCTGAACCGCGGCTTCAACGTGCTATGCGAAAAGCCGCTGGCCAAGACGCCGGAAGAAGTGGATCGGCTCATCGAGGCGTCCGCGCAATCCGGGAAAATGCTCGCCGTCTTTCAGCAATCCCGCTTCATGCCGGCTTACGTGCAGCTGCGTAAAGTGATCGACTCCGGCGTACTGGGCCGCATTGTGCAGGTCGATTTTGCGAACAACGGATTCGCCCGCAGATGGGACTGGCAGACGCTGCAAAGCAACAACGGAGGCAACCTTCTTAACACGGGCCCGCACCCGGTCGATCAGGCGCTGCAGCTGCTGGGGCCGGATATGCCGCAGGTGCTCTGCGTCATGGATCGCGCCAATACGTTCGGCGATGCCGAAGACTACGTGAAACTGATCATGCGCGCCCCGGGACGACCGGTCATTGATCTGGAGATCTCGTCCTGCTGCTCGTATTCGAGACCGCAATTCAATATTCAAGGAACGAACGGCGGGCTTACCGGCAATACGAACAAGTTGGAGTGGAAATATTTCAAGCCGGAAGAAGCACCGGCTCAACAGCTTACGCAGGAGCCGTTGTTCGACCAGAACGGAAATCCGGCGTATTGCAAAGAAACGCTTACATGGTATAACGACAATTGGGAATTGTCGCTCCCTGCGGGCGTATCTTCCTTCGACTTCATGACGGGTGAATTTTACCGGATGCTCCACCGTTCGATGGTGGACGGAGCAGCGCTCGAAGTGACGCCGCAGCAGGTCAGGCTGCAGATGGCGGTCATGGAGGAATGCCGCAGACAGAACCCGCACATATACTCCGCTTAAGCCGGCTTTGAGATGTCGGCTCCAAGCTGCCCGGCACCGAGTTGGCGCCGGGCTTACATATATGCTTCGATTTACAGGCTACGAATAAAACAATGCGCGACAGCTTCAAGGAACGCCTCGCGCTGTTGCCGCCAAGAGATTGATCCGGTGCAAGCGGCGGCATCTTCTTCTTCATACTCTTCTTTCGTCAGGCATCCGCCCACAAAGGCTGCCACTTCTTTCATACGCATGGCTGCCGCAGCGGCAACGGGATTGTATCCGGCTGCTCGGCATCCTGCTTTCCTTTTTTCGCAAACAAGGCTTTTTCCGAATGACCGGCAGGTGTGCAAATAATGGAGATCATCGTGTTATTCCTCGTACAAATAATGAGAAACATCGTGCAAAGACTTTGGGCTTCACGGTTTGTTATGTTAAGGATAAACGAAACGAAATGGTTGCCTGCGAAATCAATAAGCCGACGTATATAGCGAGAGGGGAAAAGCTACGATGAAAAGTAGAACGAAACTCACCGCATTCCTGCTTGTCACCGCGATGACGGCCTCCGTCTTTGCCGGCTGCGCCAAAGAGAGCGCCACGGCGGACAATCCTTCCGCTACGGACAAAACCGCGGATAACAAACCGAAAGAGCCGGTCACCGTCACCATGTACAACCACTTCAACAATATATCCGAAGACCGCATCCAGCAATTTTTAATCGAGCCGCTGAAGCAAAAGCTGCCGCATGTAACGCTTCAAGTGATCAAGCACGAGAAGGGCTCGACGCTCGAGGAGCTCGTTGCCGCCGGCTCGTTCCCTGATTTGTACTACGGCAGCAACGTAGGGTTTATTTCTTATTTAACGATGAATCTTCAAAACAATATGAACGATTTATTTAAAAAGCATAACGTCGATTTAGGCCGATTTGAGCCGTGGAGCACCGATGCGATCAAGCTGTTCGGGAACAACGGGGAGATGTACGGCATTCCGTTCTCGGCCAATTATGGCGCGCTGCTCTACAACAAGGATATTTTCGACCGTTTCGGCGTGCCGTACCCGAAGGACGGCATGACCTGGGACGAAGTCACCGATCTTGGCCGCAAGCTGACGCGTGTGGACAATGGCGTTCAATACATCGGATTTGATCCGGGGACGGTTTCGAATATGGCTTCGGGCATTTCTTTGACTTATTTGGACGAAAAGGCGAACAAGTCGCTGTTCAATAACGAGGATTGGAAACGTATTTTCGCCCAGTTCAAAAACGCATATTCGGCTCCCGGCTACGTACAGAACGGCAAATTCGATTACGGCATGAACGGTTTTGTGAAAGACAAAGTGGTAGCGATGCTTCCCGTCTGGGCACTGCAGGTGCTGAATGCGCAGAAGGAGCTGGAGGGCATGAATTGGGATATGGTAACGGTGCCGAATTTCAAGGAGCGTTTGGGCCAGGGCCGCTCGGTCGATATTCATATGCTCGCCGTTTCCAGCGTCAGTAAAAACAAGGATGCCGCCATGGAAGTGCTGAAAGTGATTACATCCGATGAAGTTCAGATGAAAATGAGCCAACTCGGGACGCCTAGCGTGTTGAAGAACGAAGAAATCAAAAAAAGCTATGGGACGCAAGTGGCGCAATATAAAGGAAAGAACAGCCAGGCGTTATTCAAGACGAAGCCTGGGGCGCCTTACTTGATCACCAAGAACGAAAACTTGATCCGCGCCTTTCCGGACAATGCCAGAAAGGAGCTTGCTACCGGCTCTAAGGATGTAAATACGGTGGCGCGCGAAATGGAAGAGCAGGCGAATCAGAAGCTAGCGGAAGCGAAATGAACGGAATCGATCCGATTCAACCATCGGCCTTGGCTGGTGGTCTTTTTAGTTTACGCCTTTGCGCGAAAGGAAAATGAATATGAACATACAGTGGAAGTTTGCGATCAACGATGCGCAGCGGGATGAGGAACCGGGATGGACCAGGCTCGCACTTGACGATCCGTACGATCCGGTTTCGGGATTCGGTTTTACCGTGGCTGCGGAAGCTTCGAAGAACGAGGATTTGCGGGATTCCTGGCCCGGCGACTACTTCGATCAGCCGGTACCCACTTTGCTTATCGACGTCCCGTACGGGAACTATAAAGTAACGATCACGCTGGGGAGCGAAGAATCGGCATCGGATACGACGGTGAAAGCGGGATTAGGACATATCCTGTTGAAAGACTTCGCATTGCCGCCGGGCAAAACGGTTCGCAGGTCGTTCGCCGTTCACGTGGAAGACGGACAACTCAAGCTTGCAGTGGCTGGCGCCGCGCCAAAGATCCGATCCGTTGAAATCGAACGGGCCCCGGTCCTGCCGACGCTTTATTTGGCCGGGGATTCCACGGTGACGGATCAGCCCTCCGGCCAGTATCCATATTCCGGCTGGGGACAAATGATAGGTTTATTTTTGACATCCGATATCGCCGTATCGAACCAGGCCCGTTCGGGCCGAAGCTCCAAGAGCTTCATTAGTGAAAGCCGTCTGAATAAAATATGGAAGAAACTGAGGCCTTCCGATGTGCTGCTCGTTCAATTCGCCCACAACGACGAGAAAGACAACGACGGCGGAACGGAGCCGTTTTCGACGTATCAGCAGCATTTGAAATTGTATATCGACGGGGCAAGACATCGCGGCGCTTATCCCGTCCTTGTATCCCCGATGCACAGACGGTTTTTCGACGAGCAAGGGAACATCCGCAATACGCATGGCGATTATATCGAAGCGATGAAGCAGCTGGCCGAGGCGGAGCGTGTGCCGTATATCGATTTGGCGGCGCGAAGCAAAACGTATTTCGAGCGGCTCGGCGAGGATGCGACGAAACACATTTTCCTTTGGGCAGCGCCTGGCGAATGTGTAAACTTCCCGGAGGGGCTGCAGGACAACACCTATTTTTCAGAGCGAGGGGCGATCGAGATTGCGAGGCTGGTAGCGGAATGCGTTCAGGAAGCGGGAATCGAGCCGCTCGCAACGTATATGCGTGCGCCGATGGCAGCGAACCGCGCCGGCACGGCTGAATAAGGAGAGCGGGCTACCACGGTCTCGCGCGAAAATTGGATCTATCCCCCGACGCAGTCGTTTCTAAAATATGCGAAAGACACTTTGCCGTATCGACGAATGTATGCTATATTGATCTAACGCTTATATTATGAATGTGGTGATGGATAGTGCGTGCGAATAATTCACGGTGTACATTTCGAACTTATACAATGCCAATGGCTACCAAACCTTGACCGGAGACGGTCAAGGTTTTTTGTTTCCTTGGGGAAAAAGTTCTGGCGGGGGTAATAAAAGATGGGTCAAGGTAACAATGCGTCGATGATTGCGGCGTGGATAAGTCTGATCAGCAATATTGTATTAACGGTCATGAAGCTGGTCGTAGGTTTTATATTCAACAGCCAGGTGCTTCTCGCCGACGGCGTTCATAACGCGGGAGACGTCATCGCGACGGCGGCATCGCTCACTTCCATGCGCATTTCCAAGCGCCCGGCGGACGAAGATCATCCTTACGGACACGGCAAGGCGGAAGTGCTCAGCTCGGGCATCGTAGCAATCATACTCGCGATCGCGGCGCTGTATATCGCATACGAATCGGTCACCGCATTTTTCGAAGAGCCTGCGAGGGCGAGCGTAGCCGCGCTGATCGCCGCTGTCGTTTCGCTAATATGGAAGCAGATTTTGTATGTATACACGATTCGCATAGGCAAAAGCGCCAACAGTAAAGGCTTGATCGCGACCGCTTACGACCATCTGGCCGACGTGTATGCATCACTCGCGGCGGTTGCCGGCATCGGGCTCGCCCTGATCGGCGAGCATTACGGGCTGCACTACTTGACATACGGAGATCCGTTCGCCGGTATAATCGTATCCGTACTCGTGCTTAAGCTGGCTTACCACATGGGACAGGAAGCGTCCGATGTGCTGATGGAGAAGGCGGTTAGCCAAGAGAAGCTCGAGCAATACGCGGCGCTTGTGATGTCGGTGCCCGAAGTCAAACGCATCGACCGGCTGCGCGCAAGAGAGCACGGTCACTACATTTTGGTGGACGTTCGCGTCAGCGTGCCGGGCGACAAGACGATTCAAGAAGGACACGACATCTCGAGGAAAATCAAAAAGGCAATTACCGACAGGCACGCTGACGTGGATGAAGTGTTAATTCACATTAATCCGTGGTACGAATAACAGTAAAATATTGCATGTGCCGACCCCGTATTGGCGGTCGGTCTTTTTTGTTATAATTCCGTTATGTAAATGAATTATGGAAATGATTGAAAAAAACAAGAAACAAAATTTCACGAAACTGTTTACAATAAGAAACATAATTTTATATAATCATAGTTGAAGAGGACGACTTTTCCGAGGAGGACGTAAAAATGAAACGGAGCAAGTTAATTTTCAGTTCGATGCTTCTGTTGACTACTGCACTGGCAAGTGCGTGTGGAAACGCTTCCACACCAAATGATGCAAAAGCGGGAGCAGGGGGCGAAGTAAGCAAACCGAAGGGGGATCCGGTGAAGCTGACGATGTACAGCTGGAGACCGGAAGACAAAGAAGGCTACGCAAAAATTATTGCGGCATTCGAGAAAGACAACCCGGACATCAAAGTGGATTTCAAACCACTCAAATCGACGGAGTACAACACGATTTTGGCCAATTCGCTGCAATCCGGCATCGGCGTCGACATTTTGCAGCTTCGCCCGTATGACGGCGCGAGAGCGCTGGCGGATGCGAATTACCTGGTACCTGTCGATGGCGTAAAAGGCCTCGATGGAATTCCAAGCGCATACTTGGACGCGGCCAGAGGCAGCGACAATAAAGTATACGGCGTACCGTTCATGCTGAACAATGCGGTCATTTTCTACAACAAGAAAATTTTCACAGACAACAACATTCAAGTGCCGGAGACTTGGGACGAATTCGTCAAAGTCGGCGAAACGCTGAAGAGCAAAAACATTGTTCCGATCGCGCAATCGGGCAAAGCGGCTTATCTGCTCTCTATGACGCACACCGTTATCGGACCGAGCGCTTACGGTGGCAACGATTATGTACAAGCCTTGCTTAAAGGGACAACGAAATTTACCGATGCCAAATTTGTCGATTCCATTAACCGGATGAAGCAACTCGATACGTTCTTCCCTAAAGATTTCGTGGCGCTTGAGGATAAGGACGCACAAGCATTGTTTTACACCGGCAAAGCCGCTATGTACATCAACGGCAGCCACCGGATCGAGACATTCGAAGCGAACAAAGTGGACTTCCCGATCGACTTTATCCCTGGGCTTTCCGCCAAGAAGGGCGAGCCGGCGCAAATCGCAACTTGGGTTGACGGTTCCTATGCTATTGCGAAAAGCTCCAAGTACCCGGAACAAGCGAAGAAGTTCATCGAATTTATCGCTTCGAAGCAGTTCGGTCAATTGTTCAGCGACGAGCTTACCCGGGTAAGCCCGATCAAAGGCGTTGAGCCGAAACATCCTCTGCTTAAGAGAATGGCGACGCTCAGCGAGAAAAGCAGCACGCCTTACTTGCTGCTCACGAACTTTAGTCAAGGTACGCCGACGACGAAAACAACATTTGAAGATTCGCTGCAAGGGATGTACATCGGCAAGCTGACGGTGGATAAAGTAGCGCAAGATACGCAAGCATCCGCCGACAAATGGTTCAAGCCTCAAAAATAAACAGCGCTTTGGAGGGCGGCCCAGTTGGAAATTCAAAAAGTGGAAGTCATACGCCAGTCCGTTCCTTTAAAAAAGCCGTTTATTACGTCGCTTCGAACTGTACACCGCGCCGATTCCATCATCGTGCGGATCGTAACGGATGACGGCAGAGTCGGGTGGGGGGAAGCCCCCCCTACTCTGGTCATCACCGGCGACAGCCTGGCGAGCATCGAGTCCGCGATTACGGAAGTGTTCGCACCGCTGCTGACAGGCAAAAACGTGCTCGCTTACGAGCCGTTGTTGCAATCCTTGCACCATGCCATGGTCGGCTGCAGCAGCGCGAAAGCGGCGGTCGATATGGCCATTTACGATCTTGTATCCCAGTACTGCGGATTGCCGCTGTATCAATTTCTCGGCGGAAGCAAGGAGATTTTGGAAACGGACTATACGGTGAGCGTGAACGCGCCGGAAGAAATGGGCGAGGACGCCGAGCGTTATGTGGAGGCCGGCTTTAGCGTATTGAAAATAAAAGTTGGCAAAGGCCGGATCGAGGACGACATCAAGCGAATTCAAGAAGTTCGGCGCCGCGTCGGGGACGAGATCAAAATCAGGGTCGATGCGAATCAAGGCTGGCAGGCGAAGGAAGCGGTGAAAGCGATCCGCCGCATGGAAGAGATGGGGCTGGACCTTGAGCTTGTAGAACAGCCGGTCAAGGCGCATGATCTGGAAGGATTGAAATACGTGACCGATTCGGTCGAAACGGTCATTATGGTAGACGAAGGGGTATTTTCACCTTTGCAGGCATTCGAGGTTCTAAGGCGCCGCGCGGCCGATATGATTAATATCAAGCTGATGAAAGCCGGAGGCATTTATAAAGCGCAGATCATTAATCAGTTGGCGGAGGAATACGGCGTAGAATGCATGGTGGGAAGCATGATCGAATCGCGCATTGCCGCGACGGCCGCTGCCCATCTGGCAGCAAGCAAACGCAATATTACGCGAGTAGATCTCGACGCGCCGCTGATGCTGCGAGAGGATCCCGTCATCGGAGGGGTACAGTACGACGGCCGCTTCATGACATTTCCTAAGGCACCGGGTCTCGGCATTCAAGATGTGGTGAACACATTCGGCATGGAGGTCGTTTGATGAGCGGATCGAGGAAAATGCAGGTAGCCGTGTCCGTTGCAACCGTATGGACTTCTCCCGAATCGCCCAGACCGCTGGATGAGCCTGCAACGGCAAACCCGGCGAATATCGAAGGCTGGCTGGCATCGATGACGCTGGAGGATAAGCTGGACCTGAGCGATGCGAATCGGGTGCAGACGCAGCTGCTGTACGGTTCGGAAGTTACCGTTACGGAAGAAAAGGGTGAATGGGTCAGTGTCCGGATTCCGGATCAGCTCACTTCCAAAAATATGCTCGGCTACCCGGGTTGGCTGCCGAAGCGTCAATTGACGCATGCGCCGGACACGACAACGGGTGGCATTTGGGCTGAAGTGGTCTCACCGCGGGCCGGATTGCAATCCCGCTCCGGGGCGGCTCCGATTCAGATCAGCTATCTGACGCGTTTGCCGGTCATAGAAACGGCAGGGGAAGAAATCATCGTCCGTACACCGGACGACGGCATCGGGGTTCTCGCCGCCAAGGATGTGCGAATCATTGGCGACGGAATCGGGCAACAGGCACCGGAACACCTGCATGCCGGGTTCCGCATCGTCGATCAAGCAATGAGTTTTCTGGGGCTGCCTTACTTATGGGGAGGCATGTCCGCTTTCGGTTACGACTGCTCCGGCTTCGCCTGCAGCATGTACAAGTCGCAAGGCATTCTGATTCCGCGGGACGCTTCCGATCAAGCCCGTGAAGGTCGGGCGATCGCGAACGAATCGCTGGAGCCGGGAGATTTGCTCTTTTTCGCGCATGACAAAGGAAAAGGAAGAGTTCACCATGTCGGTATTTACGCCGGCGGGAACCGGATGCTGCATTCGCCGGATTCGAAAGGTGCCGTGGAGCTCGTTGAACTTAGCGGGTTCCGGCTTGCTGAAGAACATTGCACATCGAGACGATACTGGACATAATGCAGCATCAATGTAATGGATAAGGGGCTAACACGCATGTATCGCTTTGACGTTTTGGTTGACGAATGGGTTCGTGAGCATAAAATACCCGGTGGCGTGTTAAGCGTCACCGTGGCCAATCGCTTTCAATTTCAAAAAGCGTACGGTTCGTATTCCGACGGAATTCGTGATAATCCAATCGGACTCGATACGTTATTCGACCTTGCGTCTTTGACCAAAGTCGTATCCACGCTTCCTGCGATGCTGACGTTAGTTGCGCAGGGAAAGCTCAAACTGGATGATCCGGTTAACCAATTTATTGCCGAATTCGCGTATCCGGACATTACGATAAAACACTTGCTAATGCATACGTCAGGCCTGCGCGCCGATCTACCATACAAAAACCGCGCCGCTCAAGGACGCGATGTTTTATCCGAAGTATTGCAGCAGGAATCGGTCGCCCCGCCGGGAACGGAGGTCACGTATAGCGACCTCGGCATGATTTTGGCCGGAGAAATCATTGCGCGGGTTTCCGGCGAGCCGCTCGACCGCTTTGTGCAGCGCAGCATCTTCGAGCCGCTTGGCATGGACAGCGTAAGCTTTAACCCCGATGCAAGCCTCAAGCCGCGGATTGCCGCGACGGAGCTTGTGGACGGCGTTTATGTGCACGGGGAAGTGCATGACGAGAAATGCTTGCATCTCGGCGGCGTTTCCGGCAGCGCCGGCCTGTTCGGAACGGCGGAGGACTTGACCCGTTACGCGCAGTTTTGGCTGCATCCGGAGAAAGCGGCGCTTCTTCCGCCCGAGCTTCTTCGCGAATGCGTTCAGGATCCGTTTCAAAACCGGGGCATCGGCTGGGAAGTATGGCAGGATCCGGATAAAATTCCCGCCAGCTGCGGCGCCACGTGGACCAAGGGCAGCTTCGGTCACACCGGGTTTACCGGTACAAGCCTGTGGATCGACCCTGTCCGCGAGCTCGCGGTCGTCTTTTTAACGAATGCGGTGCATTTCGGTCGCAACAATCCGGTTCGCCACCTGCGCCGCACACTGCATGATGAAATTGCCGCCGCGCTTTTTCCGTCGCCGGGCGAAGCGCAAAGTCCTTAATTACATCTTTACGCGAATACTGCAAAGCAAAGGAGCAGCTTATGACGGCTATCGATCGCGCCAAGGAACTCGATGCACTGAAACCGAAAGCAGCGAAAAAGAAACGATTTACGAAGCATCTGGTGCACCTGTTTTTGCTTCCGTCGCTTCTGTTTTATGTAGGTTTCATGGTTTACCCGATTTTTCAGGCACTGCTAAACAGCTTCTTCTCCTGGAAGGGGCTTGTGCGGGGCGACTTTATCGGGTTGCAAAACTTTATTCGACTGTTTACCGAATCGCCATTTAAAGAAACGTTTTCCCGGGCTTTGGGACACAATGTCATCTATTTTGTCGGCACGATGGTGTTCAAGCTCGTTATCGCGTTTGCGCTTGCAATGATGATCAACAGCAAAATCAAAGGAAAAGAACTGTTCAAGGCGCTCTTTTTCCTGCCGAAATTATTGTCCGTCATCGTTGTAGGTTACTTGTTCAGCTTGATTTTGAATCCCTCTTACGGGGCGCTCAATCAAATTTTGACCGTCATCGGCCTGGAGAGCTGGGCTAGGCCTTGGCTCGGAGATCCGAAGACTGCACTGAATTCGATCATCCTGGTTAACAGCTGGTATGGTTTTGGCTTTGCGATGCTCATCTTCCTTGTCGGCCTGCAGGCGATCTCGACTGAAATTTACGAAGCGGCCCGCATTGACGGAGCATCTGGTTGGACAATGATTTTCAAGATCACGATTCCGCTTGCGATGCCGTCCATCATGATCATGACCATTCTGACCTTTATCGGGGCATTCGAAACGTTTGAGCTTATTTTTGCGATGCAGGGCTCGTCCGGTTCGCCGTATTTTTCAACCGACGTATTGGGACTATACTTCTACCGTTTAGCCTTCGGTTCCGTAAGCGGAGGAGACTCGATCGGTCTTGGTTCGGCGCTGGCCGTCGTATTGCTTATCTTGATCTCAGGAGCTACGGCCATCTCGATGTTCTTCTTTAAACGCAAGGAAGTCGAGCACTAGAAAATTTGCCAAACTCGGGTATGGGAAAGCAGGACCCGGGATTCATCCTTGGAGGTTAGACATGGCTCTGCGACTGCAGCAATCTTTAAAATACATCATCCTGACATTTTTCGCATTGGTGTCGATCTATCCCATATTTCTGATGATCGCCTCGTCGTTTAAGACGAAGCAAGAAATTACGACGCAGCCGCTCGCGCTGCCAAGCCGGTTTTCGCTCGAAAACTACATTATGGTTTGGAAAGAGATCCATTTCGCCGATAATTTCTTAAACAGCGTATTCGTCAGCGTGGTCTCCGTACTGTTCATTTTGCTCGTCTCGTCGATGGCCGCATTTTACTTGTCCCGCTATTCGTTCCGCTGGAACGGGGCGCTGCTGTTCTTCTTCATGCTCGGTCTGATGCTGCCGATGAAGCTGGCGATTTCGCCGCTCTACATGATGATGCTGAAGCTCCATCTGCTCGACACGTACGCCTCGCTGATCATCGTCTACGTGGCCGGTCATATATCGTTTGCGGTGTTCGTATTCTATGGATTTTTCGGGACGCTGCCGAAAGATTTGGACCAAAGCGCGCGGATCGACGGCTGCAACGACTTTCAGGTTTATTACAAAATCGTGCTGCCGCTGATGCGCCCGGCGCTGGCAACCGTCAGCATCGTCGATTTGATCGGCATTTGGAACGACTTTTTTTACCCGCTTATTTTTATCAAAAGCTCGGAATTAAACACGATTCCGCTCGGCATGCTGACCTTGTTCGGCGAGCACGATACGGATTGGAACTTGCTGTTCTGCGGCTTGACGCTGTCATCGCTCCCGATGATTATCGCTTTCTTGCTAGCATCCAAGCAGCTTATTGAAGGAATGACGTCAGGAGCGGTGAAGTAATGAAACGATGGATAACGTTTGATCTGGACGGCACGCTGATGCAAAACCCGTTTGGCAAGTGGATTTTTCCGGAGGTGGAAGCACTTGTCTCCGCCGGCTTGAGCGAGCCTTACGAAGTCCGAAAGGCGCTCGTCCGTGAGCATGAGTCCCGCATGGATCGCAATGAAACCGTCGCCGCTTACGATTGGGACGAGATGCTTCAGCAGTTGATGGGGCAATTGAACGTAAAGCTCGATATCGATATCGAGCAGTTGGTGCTCAAGCATTCGGTGCAGCCGAAAATCTATTTGCTCGAAGATACGATCCTGACGACGCTCGAGAAACTGAAACAAAAAGGATATTCCTTAGCGGTAGCGACCAACGGATTTTATAAATACCAGTTTCCCGTAATGAAAGAGCTGGGACTTGCCGAATGGTTCGACGAGATCATTACGCCGGAAAAGGTCGGCTGCGGCAAACCGAACATTGACATGGTGCGTGAGCTGCGGCAATCCGGCGAGCTGGTGGCGCATGTTGGCGACCGTCTCGATCACGACGTCTATTTGGCCAACCGGCTCGGGGTTCCGTCCATGTTCATTTACCGCGACCTTCCGGAAGCGCTGCGGAAGCTTCCGATCGAGAAGCGTTCGGCGAGTGAAGAATTTATCGCGATCTGCGAGAATAAATTAAAAGCGGAGAGCCCGTCGCTTGCCGCGGTTCCGCTTCCGCCGGACTATATAGCCACTCACGTGCTATACCGTATGGAAGAACTGCTCGAATGCGTTTGACAAGCCACCTCCACTGCATCGCCCTTTGACGATGCAGTGGAGGTGGTTCTGCGTGTGCTGCAACAAGAAACGAATATCAGGAGGTACGCGATGACGAATGTAAGCGATACGTCAGCGATTTGCCGGCAGTTGATTACCGTAGAAAGCGAGAGCCCGACGTCCATCCGCGCCGTGCTTGCGGTTTACCAGAACGACGGGGCGGGCTGGGTTCAGACGATGGAAAACATCCCCGCCGTCGTAGGAAAGCACGGCATCGACGCTCATAAAGTAGAAGGCGATCAGAAAACGCCTCAAGGGCTTTACGAATTGGGCGAGGCGTTCGGGACATCGCCTGCGCCGGAAGGCACGGCTCTCCCTTACCGGATCGTGACCGAGCATGATTACTGGGTCGACGATCCGGAGTCCGATGACTATAACCGCTGGGTGCACTACGAAGGAAACGCTTCGGAACGTTGGAAATCATTCGAGCGGCTAACCGATCCGCTCTACACCCACGCCATTATCATCAAGTATAATGAGGATCCGGTCGTCAAAGGCAAAGGAAGCGCGATATTCCTTCATCGCTGGAAGAGCGGCGATACGCCGACACTAGGCTGCGTCGCCGTGGCTTACGAACATCTGGTTCGCCTTCTGGGCATCATCGATCCCGTGAAAAAGCCGAAAATCAATATGACCGTATCAGGACAATAAATCTTCCTGGCTCGTGACGGGAGCAGGGGAGAGGTCGCTCAAAGCGCCCGATACCGCGTCGCATCTCAAGTCGTTCCCATAGCGGACGACTTTTTCGTTTGTTCGATGAATATTGAGGCCGTATCTCGGTCTCGCTTTCCCCAGATCGGTACGGATGACATTATGGATGATGCGTAAATCCGAGCCGGTGCCCGTCAGCATGATGCCGTCGTAGACGTTGTTGCCGGTTTGACTGGCATTCGTAATTTTATTGTTTTCGATCGTCAGCATTTTGCAGGAGCCGCTCACGTTGAAACCGTAAAATGTGACGTCCCGGACGATGTTGCCGCTGAATACGGTGTTACTGCAATCCGCCACAATGAAGCCGTTTTTACTGCTGATTTCGATCATATTGTCGGCGATAATCCCATTGTTGCATGCCTTGATGTTGACGGCATGTCCGCCCGTCTTATGTATGATATTTCCCGTAACGATGATTTTATGAATATTTACGGAGATTTGCCCTTCGACGTAAATGCCGGTGTTGCTGGCCGTATTGATAATATTGTCGGCGATCACGACGCTGCTGGCCGGCTGCGTTGGCTGGACGACACCGTTCACGTCTTTCGTCGATTCGGAGCCGGGAGCAGGCATCGTGACGAAGATGCCGCCGCTGACATTGTTCATGACGTTCCCCGTAATAACGGAGTTCGTCCATTTGAACGGACGGATCGACCAATAAGAGGAACCGTCGAATGTATTGTTGACGACGAGGATCCGGTCGTAATAGCCGTTATAGGAAGACCCGTGCGCCCCGATGCCGCATGGCCACGGAACCATGCCCGGCGTGCTGCTGTTGCCGAAATAACAGTTCTGGACGGTCACGTCGCGAGTCGTCGTATGATCTTTGGAGTACCCGATGAAACCGGCCTGCGTCGCCGTTTCGATCTGTATCGCCTCGGAATAATATTTGGAGCCGTCATGGGAGAATCCGAGGAACGAACAGCGGTCGAACGTTACGTTCTTCATCGCGGTCAGCTCCACGGCATGCCCCGAAGGAAGATCTTTGATCGTCACATTGCGCAAAGTAACGCACTCGGCATGGGCGAACGCCATCCCGCTTGCGATATGGGGATATTGCAGCGCATTGCAGTTCAGGATACCGTTCTCGATCGTAATGTTTCCATTGCCCTCGTAGCCGTTGAAGACGTCGGATGTGCGGTAGTTGCGAAATATATTATTTCCATGGCTGCGAAGCAGCTCGGTCTTTTGCTCCATGACGACGCTCGTGTTTTTGACCAGAAACAGCTCTTGCGTCAGCTTGTACGTGCCTGAAGGAATAGTGACGATCGTATACGACCGGTTGACGGCTTCGTTCAATGCGGCCTGAAGGGCGGACGTATCGTCATGCGTTCCATCGCCGATGGCGCCGAACCAAGTCGCGGAGACGGTATTTCCTTCCACGATGCGCTTCAGCCTCGCTCCGGAAGCGGTTACAAGGACGGTGCCGTTATTGTCCGCCGTAATCTGATCGTTCGGGTCGTGTACGAAGAAGCCTTCGCGTTTCGGGTCGGTGACGTAGAACAAGTCGGAATGCAAGGGGCGCGATTCCGCACGCAGCGCCGCTATGGTGGTGCTGACGGCAGGCCGCTTGTTATTGGGGGAATCGGGCGCATCCGGCGGCCCGTAGACGCTCTCACTCACCGATTGGCTGTAGACGCCGGCGGATACGGCCATGCTGGCCAAGCCTACCGTTCCGAGCGAAGCGATCAGCTTTCTGCGGCTGATTCGCGTTCCATTCGACTCTAGCTGCGGCCGGTCGAGGTGATCATGATCATGAAACTGCTTGCCCATAGGAATCACTCCTTTACGTTGTAGATGTTCCTGTTTCATACCGCTTCAGGCGAAGCGGCAGGTTGGACCGCCGTGCTTGTGTTTGTATGTATCGATTTTATGCTTGAATACGCTTGTATTTGCACAAATAAGTTTATTATCTGCTTTATTCAATGTCAATCCTTATTGCATTAAACTTCTGTAAACGAGAAATGGTGGAAAATAAAGGGTTTCAATTGAAATCCGCGAATATCATAAGAATGGGATAGGTTATACCACCACTATTATAAAAAAGGAAGTGTTCCCCCGATGAGCGATCAACTGCAACGATCGGATGTCTCAGCACACGAAAAATGGGATTTAACGCATATTTATGCGGATACGTCACAATGGGAGGAAGACTATGACCGTGCACAGGCATTAAGCAAAGAGATTGAGGCTTTTCAGGATAACATTCACGATGCGGCCGGACTGCTTGCTTTCTTGAAGCTGAATGAGGACTTATCGTTTGTTTACGAGAAGCTGTTCGTCTACGCCTCGCTCAAACAGGACGAAGATACGCGGGTAACCGAAGCGCAGGCGTTTGTCGATAAGGCCAGAAGCTTGGGCGTTACGATCAAATCCGCCACGTCCTTCTTCCGTCCGTTTCTGCTCAGCATGGAGAAGGAGACGCTCGACCGGTACATTGAGGAAGAACAGGGACTCGACTACTTCAAGAAAGATTTGTACGAGGAATTTAAATATAAACCGCACGTGTTGAGCAAGGAGAAGGAAGAAGTGCTTTCGCAACTGGGCGAAGTAATGTCCGTCCCCAAAACGGTATTCGGCATGATCAACAACGCGGACATTCAATTTGGCGAAGTAACCGACGAGAACGGAAAGAAAGTGACGCTGACCCGGGGGATGTATTCCCGCATTTTGGAGAGCCATAACCGGGAGCGCCGCGCCGAAGCGTTCAAAGCGTACTACAAGCCTTACGTCGGCTTGAAGAATACGATCGCGGCCACGCTGGGCGCCTCGGCGAAAAACAACGTGCTGTTCTCGAAAATGCGAAATTACGAATCGCCGCTGCAGCGCTCTTTATTTGCGGATAACGTACCGGTGTCGGTTTATGAAAACTTGATCCAGACGACGCGCGATCATTTGGCTCCGATGTACCGATATGTCGACTATCGGAAAAAAAGACTAGGTCTGGACGAACTGCGCGTCTACGATTTGAGCGTGCCGCTCGTAGAGGATTTTGAGCTGGTTAAGCCGTATGAGGAGGCTTACGACACGGTGCTGGCCGGACTTGCGCCGCTTGGCGAAGAATACATAAGCATTTTGAAGCAGGCGAAAACGTCGGGATGGATCGATGTGCGGGAGACGCAGGGAAAGCGGTCGGGGGCATACTGCTGGGGGCCTTACGGCACGCATCCGTATGTGCTGCTCAATCATAACAACACGCTTGACAGCATGTTTACGCTTGCCCACGAAATGGGGCATGCGCTGCACTCGTATTTGTCCGACGCCAATCAGCCGAAAATTTCCGCGCAGTACACGATTTTCGTAGCCGAGGTGGCGAGTACGGTCAACGAAGTGCTTCTCATTCATCATCTTTTGAACAACACGGCGGACGCGAAGCTGAAGCGATACTTGGTCAATCATTTTATCGATACGATCAAAGGTACCTTTTTCACGCAGGTCATGTTCGCCGAATTCGAGAAAATCGTCCACGAGAAGGCGATGCGCGGAGAAGCGCTTACCGCGGATTCGTTCAGCGAAACGTATGAATCGTTGTTCCGCACCTATAACGGCGAGCAGGTGGTGCTCGATCCCGAGTTGAAATACGGCTGGTCGCGCATTCCACATTTTTATAACGCGTTCTATGTATATAAATACGCTACCGGCATCGCTTCCGCGATCAGCATCGCTACGCGGATACTGGACGGGGATCAGGAAACGGTCCAGTCGTACTTGACGTTCCTGAAGAGCGGCGGCTCGGAGTACCCGCTGGAGCTGCTCCGCAATACAGGCGTCGATCTGTTGACACCGGAGCCGATCACCGATTTGTTGTCCTTGTTCGATCGTCTCGTAGGAGAGCTGGAAACGACGTAACATCCCTTTGCTTTTACTCTGAAATATTCCATAAAAATCGATATACGCTCCGATCGGAAACGATCGGGGCTTTTTCTTTTATCAACATGGGGATCCACTTCTTTTGCAGAAGGTTGCTCCATTTGTAGTATACTATGGTTAAATTGATTCATTTTGCAACAAGGGGAGGACTATAGTATGAAAATCCGAGTGCTGGCTATCGCGCCGTATCCCGGTTTAAAGGACCTGCTGGTGGATATGGCTGGGGATGACGGCTCGATCGATATGGATGTGGAGACGGCCGATCTGCAGGAAGCAATTCCGCTTGCCCAGCAGGCCGAACGGAAAGGGTACGACATCATTGTCAGCAGGGGCGGCACCGCAACGTTAATCCGAAAGCATACCGCGCTGCCGGTTGTCGATATTCCCGTTTCCGGATACGATATTTTGCGCGTGCTGACGCTGATCAAAAATGCCAACTCCAAAGTGGCAATCATCGGTTTCCCGAACGTTTGCCATGGGGGCGCAGCCGTTTCGAGCTTGCTCGACATCGATATTCCGGCATACGTTGTCGACCATGAATCCCAGGTGGAAGGCGCGCTTCGGGAAGCGTTTCGTTCCGGGGTGAAAATCGTGCTCGGCGACGTCGTCACCGTACGGACGGCCCAGGAGATGGGTTATCACGGAATCCTGATCACCTCCGGCCGGGAGTCGGTCACGGAAGCGTTGGATCTCGTTCGCAGGGTGTACGAGGTGTACCGCCGGGGGCGGGAACAAATGCGTTTTTATGAACAAATCATGGCTGCGGACTCACGCGGAATCGTCGTTCTGGATGAGACCAGAACGATTCGTTATGCCAATCAGGCGGCATGCCGGCCTCTCGGGACTAAGGAGGATCAGCTTCAAGGAAGCAGCCTCATCCTCTCCTCGCCTTCGTTAGCGGGACTCATCAAGCAGGCGGAGGAAGCC
Source organism: Paenibacillus allorhizosphaerae (assembly GCF_910594985.1). Taxonomy (GTDB): domain Bacteria; phylum Bacillota; class Bacilli; order Paenibacillales; family NBRC-103111; genus Paenibacillus_G; species Paenibacillus_G allorhizosphaerae. The sequence continues at coordinate 249,001 of NZ_CAJVCE010000007.1, read as the reverse complement.
ATGCAGACGGAGATGGAGCAGTATGTGCATATGCAGGAAAGGCAGTTCCGGGTGAACGCGATAAGGCATCGGGTGGACGGCAAACAGGGCTGGCTCGTACGACTGGAGGCGGTAGAGCAGTGGCGGATCGATCAGCTTAACCCGGTGCGCATTCCGCCGCGGGTAGTCTCCTTTGATCAGTTGATTGGTTCCAGCTCCGCTCTGCAAAAGACCGTGAGCCGGGCTAAAAAATTTGCGGCATCGGACCGCAGCATATGGATATCCGGCGAGAAAGGCTCCGGAAAATCGATGTTCGCCCAGGCCGTTCATTCGGCGAGCAAGCGGCGGGATCAAGGCTTTTATATGATCGCCTGCGACGAAATGACGGACGAGCAGACGGAAATGCTGTTGTCCGGCACAGCTCACGCGCCCGGGTTGTTCGAGGGAGGATTCGGCGGTACGCTTTATTTGAAAAATGCCGACCGGTTGACGCGTTTTGCGCAAACGAAGTGGCTGCATGCCCTTCGGCGCAGCAACAATGTACGCCTTGTCGCTTCCTCCCTCGTCCCGCTGACCAAGCTGCAGCATCGAACGGAATATAGCGTTGAGCTGCTGACGATGATCGCAGAGCTGCAACTGAATGTTCCGCCGCTGCGGGAGCGGCCCGAGGATCTGGAGGAGATCGTCAGGGTGATGATCGCGGATTACAATTCGGAATCGGGAAAACAAATTGTCGGTATCCGGGACCGGGTGCTGGAGCGGCTTGTTCAGTACGAGTGGCCCGGCAATATCGCCGAATTGGAAAATACGATTCAGGAGATGTTAATTACAACCAGAGGACACTATATCGAATCAGGCGATGCAGCAGAGGTGCTGGAACGTTTGGAGCGGCCGGACGGTAGTCGGGTGCAAGCCGAGTCGTATGTCCAGATCGATCTGAGCGGTACGTTCGAAGAGATCGAAGCGCGTATATTGTGGCATGTTCTTCAAGAAGAAGGGCTAAATCAGTCTAAGGCCTGTAAAAGGCTAGGAATCAATCGCACGACATTATGGAGAAAAGCAAATAAACTGTTTAAAAATGAAACATAATTAACGTTGTGTAAAAAGAGCTCCTGCGCGTATAATATGAAATGCAACGCTTACATCATGTAATAATGTTGCAAAAATAAACAACGCATTAAAGGGAGGCATCATCATGAAAATTAAAGCAACCATCGAGCGAATTCCGGGGGGAATGATGATCGTGCCGCTGCTGATCGGCGCCATTGTCAATACGTTATTCCCGGCAGCCTCTAAAACTTTCGGTTCGTTTACTGGAGCGCTTCTCACGGGCTCGCTGCCGATACTGGCCGTTTTTTACGTCTGCATGGGTTCGACGATCGACTTTAAAGCGACGCCGTATATTTTGAAAAAAGGCGGCACCCTGCTCATTACGAAAGTTGCAATCGCGATGATCGTCGGTTTGATCGCCGCTCAATTTATCGGGGAAGGCATGATCGAAAGCGGATTATTTGCAGGTTTGTCCGTACTCGCTATCGTGGCCGCGATGAACGATACGAACGGTGGGTTGTATATGGCGCTTATGGGGCAGTTTGGCAAGAAAGAAGATGTCGGCGCGTATTCCATCATGAGCCTTGAATCGGGACCGTTCTTGACGATGATTTCGCTCGGCGTTGCCGGTCTCGCCGCTTTCCCGTGGCAGACGCTGGTCGGTGCGATTTTACCGCTCGTTGTCGGCATGATTCTCGGTAATTTGGACAAAGAGATGCGTGAGTTTTTGAGTAAAGCGGTTCCTGTGCTCGTTCCGTTCTTCGCCTTTGCGCTTGGCGCAGGGCTGAATCTGCAAAATGTATGGAAGGCGGGTTTGCTCGGCGTGCTGCTAGGCATTTCCGTAGTTGTGATTACGGGCATCGCGCTGCTGTTTACGGATAAGCTGACGGGCGGCAACGGGGTTGCCGGCTTGTCGGCCGCCTCTACCGCGGGCAATGCCGCGGGCGTTCCCGCTGCGGTTGCAGCCGCCAACGCCGCATATGCACCTGTGGTGCCGACAGCAACCGCGCTTGTAGCCTCCTGCGTTATCGTTACGGCTATATTGGTGCCGATCGTAACCGCTTGGTGGGCCAAACGGGTCGGCGTGGTCCGCTGACGGGCGTAAAGCGGGATGCCCTGGTACAATCGGTGCCGGGACGGACATGCCGTTTTGTAAGAAAGCCCGCCTTTATAAACGCCTGGGGGAGGAAGTAGTATTGAAGAGGTTAGCTATAATTGCGGATGATTTGACGGGGGCGTCCGATTCCGGCGTACAGCTTGCTAGAAAAGGACTGCATACGCAGGTTATTTTTGACTGGAACGGACTTTCAGGAAATTCCGAAGACTTGCAAACGATCGTGCTTGATACGGACAGTAGGTCCGTTCCGGGCGAGGAAGCGTACCGGCGCGTCCGCAGCGCTGCTGAAGCGTTAAAAGGCGAGGGATTCGACTTTATATATAAAAAGATGGATTCGACTTTACGCGGAAATTTGGGACAAGAAATCGACGCCGTCTTGGATGCGTTCGGCTTTGAAGCCGCCGTGGTCGTTCCGGCTTTTCCCAGAATCGGCCGAACGACGCTTGAGGGCATTCACTATTTAAACGGTGTTCCGGTCAGCGAGACCGAAATTGCAAGAGATCCGAAAACTCCCGTGCCGGAGTCGGACGTATGCAAGCTGCTCGCATCCCAATCCCGGCATCCTGTCGGTTGTTTAAGTCTTTCGTCCGTTCGAAGCGGAATTTCGAACTTGGTCGTGATGGTAAAGGAAATGCTCGAACAGCAAAAACGACTGCTAGTGCTTGATGCAGAGACGGACGAGGATATGCAACGCATTGCGGAGCTGGTACCGTTATTTGGAAGCCGCGTGTTGTGGGCGGGCTCCGCCGGTTTGGCCGAACACTTGCCGGTGGAAGTACAGACGGCTTCGCGGCCGGTGGCTGCGGTTCGGGACGGCAGTCCCGTCATGCTGGTGGCGGGCAGCATTTCCAAGGTGACCCGGGAGCAGGTCGGTTACGTAAACGCGCAAAACGATGTAGCCGATGTCGAATTGGACCCGATCGCTCTGCTTGCGTCTCCGGAGCGGCACAGACTCGTGGGAGAGCGCTGCCTCTCCGCGATATCCGCGGCATTGGAGCGCGGAGCCGACGTATCGTTCCACGCGGGTTCATCGCCGGAGCAGGTCGCTTCCGCCAAAGAGCTGGGTGCAAGCATAGGACTCGATTCCTCCGGCGTGTCGAATCGGATTGCAGATGCGTTAGGCGGCATCGCGGCGAACATTGCGGCAAAGCATCGTCTTCAGGGACTCGTCCTTACCGGCGGCGATACGGCCAAGGCAGTATGCCGGCATATGGGCGTTCACGGGATCGAGCTGGTCCGGGAGCTTGAGCCGGGCATACCGCTCGGAAGACTGCTGGGATCGGAAAATGTAATGACGGTGACCAAAGCGGGCGCTTTCGGCGACAAGAAGTCGCTGTGGCATGCGATGCAAAGCTTGAAAGGAGAAGAATGACGATGAGCAGACCGATTATAGGGCTTACGATGGGGGACGGCGCAGGAGTCGGCCCGGAAATCATAATGAAGGCTTTGGACGACAGGGGCGTCTACGATAGCTGCCGTCCGTTTGTCATCGGGGACGCGAAGATGCTGGAAAGAGCCGGTAACCTCCTGAAGAGCAAGCTTTCCGTACGAACGATCTCCACTCCGAAAGAAGCTCAGTACGCTCACGGCGTTGTAGACTGCTTGGATCTGGATCTGCTGCCTGCGGACCTGTCCTTCGGAAAAGTTTCGGCGGAAGCCGGATATGCCGCTTTCATGTATTTGAAAAAAGCGATCGAGCTGGCGAATTCGGGAGAAATCGATGCGATCTGTACGGCGCCGCTCAATAAAGAAGCGCTGCATAAAGGCGGGCATGTATATCCGGGGCATACGGAAATATTGGCCGAGTTAACGGGCACGAAGGACTACTCCATGATGCTGTCGGCGCCGAAATTGAAAGTCATTCACGTGACAACGCATGTCGGCATCATCGATGCCGTGAACATGATCAATCCGGAACGGGTATACAAGGTGATCCGGCTTGCGCACGAAACGCTGCAAAAGGCGGGCTACGATCAGCCTCGTATCGCCGTCTGCGGCATTAACCCCCACGCCGGAGAGAACGGACTGTTCGGCTACGGCGAAGAAGAGGAGAAAGTCATTCCGGCGGTAGAGCGCGCGCAGAGGGAAGGCGTTAAAGTGGTCGGCCCGCTGCCAGCGGACACTTTGTTTTTTCGGACGACAAGGGGAGATTTCGATATTGTAGTGGCCATGTACCACGACCAGGGGCACGGACCGGTAAAAGTATTGGGGCTCGAAGCGGGCGTGAATATTACGGTCGGTCTTCCGATCATTCGAACGAGCGTGGACCACGGAACGGCATTCGACATTGCCGGCAAAGGGATTGCGGACGAACAGAGCATGAAGGAAGCGATCCGGCAAGCGATCGAACTCGCGCCGAAGCGTTGATCATAACTTCAAGAGCGGAGATGGCCGAGGTGGCGCATTTCCGCTTTTTTGCGTTGTACGTTATTCCATTCCCGCATGCTCATGGACGGAGACGGGAAACGATGCGGAGCAGTTCGGGCAGTAAGCCAGATGAATGCACAGGTGCTGCCTTGCATCGTCAAATCCGTTTGTCGCCTTCAGATCGTCGATCGGTCTGTAAGGAGAGTATGGGCCGTAAAAGTCGCTTAGTTTTCCTTGATCATCGGCGGGTTGAAGACATGTGGGACAGCTGCTCGACAACGATTCCAATCCATTGCATACTTCGCAAATATAAGTCACCGGCGAACACCTCATTTGTAGACGTTTCAAAAACAAGGAATGGGTATTGTTGTGATTATTCCCCAAAAAAGTTGTTCGTATGACGAAGAAAACAATTGACTGATATGTCTTGTTTTGTCAATATGTAAGAGCAGGAAGCGGGAGGAGTCCCCTTCTTCGACGATAATTATACAGAAAAAACCGATGCGGATCGGAACGGAGGAACAAACGTGACTTATAAATTGATTGCGCTGGACATGGATGGAACGCTGCTCAACCCCAAAAAGCAAATCTCGGAACAAAATCGGCTATGGATTGGGCGCGCCATCGAGGCGGGGGTTCGTGTGACGCTGGCAACCGGCAGGCCGATCTCGGATGCGTCCGTCTATGCGCAGGATTTGCAGCTCGAGACCCCTCTCGTAATCAATAACGGCAGCGAAGTGTGGAGCTTGCCGGACAAGCTTCATGCCAGACATGTGATCGATTCGAATCTCGTCTCGCGCCTATTGACCGAAGTGATTCCGGCCTATGCCGAACAGGTCAACTTTTGGTCGCATACGGTGGAAGGTCGCGTCAACAAAACGAATTTGCCGGATGACGTTCATTCGCTTCGCTGGCTGCAGCTTGGCATCAGCAGCAAAAATATCGACCTGCTGAAAGAAATCCGCAGCGAACTGGAGACGTGGAATGCCTTCGAAATCAGCAACTCCGACGTCACAAATATCGAACTGAACGCACCGGGCATCAGCAAAGCGAGCGGCTTGCAGGAAGTATGCCGCATCCTCGGCATTCAAATGTCCGAAGTGATCGCGATCGGCGACAGTCTGAACGATGTGCCGATGATCAAAGCAGCCGGCTTGGGAGTGGCGATGGGGAACGCCCAGGACACGGTGAAGGCGATAGCGGATGTCATTGCCCTGACGAATGTGGAAGACGGCGTAGCTCGCATTATTGAAGCGCATATTTAAGCGTAGACGACATGAAAGAGGCCAGTTCGCCGGTTTTCGGCCGCGAACCGGTCTTTTTTTATTTCTTGACTCTCACATCAATGTTATGGTTTATAATGAATGAACAGCCGCTAACGGAAGGAGACGTACGCATATGAAAATCGGGGAGCTCTCGAAACGAACAGGGGTCAGCATCCGCTCGCTGCGCTATTACGAAGAGCAGAACTTGCTCGTACCTTCCCGCCACGATAACGGGTACCGGAATTATTCCCCGCTCGCGGTAGAGCAGGTGCGCACCATTCAATTTTACTTGAGCCTCGGTTTATCGACCGAGCAAATCGCCGGATTCCTGCACTGCGTTATCAAAAACAAGGAAGCGTTTTGTCAGGAAGTGCTTCCTGTCTATCGGCAAAAGCTGGAAGAAATCAACGGGCAAATCCGGCTGCTCCAGCACATTCAGTCGAATCTGGAAGAACGGATTCAATCCATCATGCACGAACAGCAAGCACACAAGGAAAGGGATGGTTCGTATGTTGTTACTGGATGACAATACATTTCGCGATGGAATTCGCAAGCAGGGGGTAACGCTCATTGACTTCGGGTCCGTCCATTGTCCGCCGTGCAGAGTGCTGCTGCCTATTTTGGAGGAACTGGAAGCGACAATGGGCGATCGAATGTCCATCGCCAAAATCGATTGCGACGACTCCCCGAGAACCGCATCCGACTACGGCGTGATGTCCATGCCGACCGTGATTTTGTTTCACGATGGAGAACCGGTGGAGAAGCTGGTCGGACTGCGTCCGAAAAGCGTATACGAGAGCGTCATCGCCAAATATTTGACGAATGAATAGCTTCAATCTTAATTTGACTTTGAACCCATGAGGACGAAAGGCTTTTCTCCGGGCTGGCTTGCAACGGATGAAGTTTGCTTCATGCTTCTGCGGCTTAACTCTTGACGCAACAAATCGACAAATTCCTTCTCGAACGGGATGGCGTCCGCTTGACGAATAATGTGCAATAACTGCTGCTCGGTTAAACGATGCATACGATTCTCCTGCCTACGCAAAATGGATATCCACTATCTTACAGTTGTTCCTTGATGATAAACATGTCTTTTTTTACGAAGGCTTGTGCTTTTTTGCGATGCTCCCCCGCGGGAGCTTTTTTTATTTGTCTTATAAAACGCAGCGGCTTTGAAACATTTGGCCGTGCCGCTTCGTTTAATGATCGGCAAGCAATATTGGATGGTTTCGAGGAATGGAGGAATGCTTTTGTACGAATTTCCCTGGCTCAAATATGTGCTGTGGATCGTCAGCGTGCTGCCGTTCCTCCTGTTGATTCCGCTGCATAACAAACGCGAAGCCGACGAGCCGGTGCTCGGACTCAAACTGGTCGGGTATGTGATATTGGGCGCTTTTACGTTTCGTATCAATCAATTCGGCATTCCGCTGGGATTTTTCGTTTACGGGATGTTTTTTCGGCCGGCCGTCAATGCGGCAGTCAAAAGGAAAGCGGCGTATCTCGGTTTGCTCGTGTTTGCCATCATGTTCATTTATTGCCTGCTGCCGGATATGCGGCGCGTGGAGCGTTCGGTCGAGTTGCCAGTTTCCAACGACAACGTATATCGCATGAGCTGGCAGAAAGATCAACGGCGGCTTGCCGGAACGCTTCGCGAATATTTGTCCGTAAGCGATTTTTCATTCAGTTTCGAGCCGGACGGCGCTTTGCGTGAATTGCGCATGACAATGACGGGTTCAAAGACCACAGGTTACTTTGTCAGTCTTCGCCCGGATTCGCGGCAGTATCAAATCCGGTATACGGAAGAATACCCGAAGGAGCCAGGTAAGCCGATGAACCGGCAGCCGCCTCCGTTTCCTAACAGCTTGTTGCCGGTGATAACGCTCTTTACTCAGCTGGACCGTCTCCGCATGCAAGACATGCTGCCCGAAGGAGTATTCGATTATTTCACGGTCGTCGTTCCTCCCGGCATTTATTACGGGAAATTTAAAGCTCCGCAGGATCCGTCATATCTCGTTCGCGGAGCAGACATGACGAAGCTGTCCCCGGGAGAAGAACTGGAGCTGCCTTCTTATTATCACCTGTTCGTGCAAGGCATGGTAACGCGTTCTTCGAACCCGCCAGGCAGCGGGGATCGTCATGTCGTGTCCAGTTCCAGCGCGGCTGGAAAGCATTTTTATATTGTTCCCTAATGGAGAGGCAAACAAATGTTAGTGCTTCCCTCCCAAAATGCAGTCGGTCTGCGAACAGTATAGTAGGCGAAAGAAAAATTCGAATCAGCAACGATTCGTTAAACTTATGTTAGCAATTAGGAGGGATTCAATTGAAAGCGGCTACCATTACCAAGTCGGATATCGACCGGCTGCTGCAGGAGATGAGTCACGCGGGCCGGGAAATTACGGCAATCGGAGAATCATTCAAAGAAATCAATTCGTCGCTGAGACGGCTGACATCCCAAATCAATCAACTGGACAACCGATATCATCAAATATCAGCAAATTAGCAAAAAGGCGCAGCGTTCCTCAGTCGGAGCTGTGCCTTTTTCATGTGCATATGGGGGCGACATCGACGAGCTGCCGAATGCGGTTCCGGAGGAGCTTTTATCTTATTCATCAAGAGAATGCCCACCCGGCCGGTTGGAACTGCGCTAATAGGATCCGCAATTGAACCAATATACGCTACATTGGGAAACGTGATAACTTCATATCCAAAGTAAAGCTTCGTGGCGGACTCCAGTGAGTACAGGTTATGGGCTGCTGAGGATTGGCGGGAGCGTCTTTTGTGAGAATCCCGCCAATCTTTTTTTGCTATAAACCTGGGAATTAACCGTCGTCTCCGTACCGCTTATGCTCAGGGTCCACTGCAACCCGCTGGCGGATGAAACGCTAATTCCCGAGCCTCAGCCAACTATCCCATTCGTGAACGGCTGTTCCTTTATAGGAGGCATGACTTCCGAGAGCTTCATTTATTTTGCCGAGCTCTGCGTTCATGGAAACGTAACCCTTCGTATAGAAGCTGCCGCCCGGTTCTCCGCTGTCAACGGTATCCACCGCGATCAACGCAGGAACGCCAGCCAGATCCGCTTCGGCCAGTTCGTTCTTGACCGAATCGATAATGTCTTTGGCATTATCAATGTAAGCCATGAGCGTCACCTGCTCCACCATGCGAATGAGACGGTCCGAAAGTGTCGTCATGCCGCCGTAACCGTCGCGAACGCGGTAGGAATCAATCCAAACCGGCATATCGATGCCGACGGTCAAATCGGTGTCGCTCTTCACTTCCTGTACAAATCCGCTCACGGTATCGGTCCACAGGCCGATAATTGCGTCCGACTGCTGCTTCCACTGCGGCATCACGTACGGTTCCACATCCAGATGGATACCGTCGAACTGTTCTTCCGCTTGGGCGCCGGCGTTGTACTGTTTCACCCAATAAATGAATTTGTACATTTTGTAGTTGTGTTCGGGAAGCACCCAATCGGGCGCACCGCTCATTGCATGTACCTTGATGCCGCCCGCATGCGCCGCGCGGATGAACTCCTTGTAATACGTTGCCGAGAAATCCGGGTCGATAAACAAATACAGACGATTCACGCCTTTCTCCGCCAACTGCCGCAACGTATTGTCCTTGTCTGTGATCAAGTACGGATTCCACATCCAGGTGCTGACGACTGCCTGCTGCTCCGGCGCGGCCGCTTTGGCGATAGAACCGCCTGCTCCGGAAAGCGGCGAGCATGCCAACGTTTGTCCGGCGATGACGAGCCCAAGTACCATCGTTCCAAGACGTCTGAGCCTTTTTGCCGATTGTTTCTTCTTCACTGATTTTCTCCTTCTGTCTTAGACTTGATCGGACGAAATACGCCCACCTAAAGGCTTCGAGGTAAAATCAGGAAATGAGTGGGGCACCCGCAATTGTTCAAATTTATGGATTGGAATCCCAGCGACCAAATTCATTCCGAACCCGGTTCGGCCAGCGCCTATCATTGTAGGTCGTTCGCGATGACGGATCAAGGCTTATTTGACTTTCGCGATGGGCTCTACCTTGCAGCATGAGTAGGATAGAGGGAGTACGCGTCATAGCCGGATCAGCTTTGCCTGAACTCGCCGGGAGTCATTCCCGTCTTCCTTTTGAAAAGCGCGTAGAAGTGCTTCATATCTTTGAATCCTGCCCGTTCGGCAACCGCGTACACCTTCCAATCGGTCGTCCGCAGCAGCTCGCAGCACCGGTGTACCCGGATCGTCTGAATGTAATCGGAGTATGTTTGTCCGGTCGCTTTCACGAAAAGCCGTTGAAAATGCCGCTTGCCAACGTTGAGCCGGGCGGCGGCTTCTTCCAGAAGGGGCGGAGCCTCCGAGTTATGTTCAATCCACAGCAGCACTTCGTCGAATCTCGTCTCCCCTTTGTCCGCCGCTGCCGTCTCTTCCGAATAAACCGATCTTGCAAACGCGACGATCAGTTGGGTCAAACAGCTCACGATCATGGTGCGGCGCGCTTCCTTGTGAAGCGTATACTCCAGATGAAGCCGGCTCATCAGCGTGTGAATCTCGTTGCTCTGCTCTTTGGCCCGAAGCCAGCGCATTTCTTGACGGAGAAGGCGAAACACGGACAGTTCTTCCTCCGGCAAAAGACACGCCTGGCTCTCGGTAATTCGGTCAAGCATCTCCGGCGAGAATATGCAGTTGTATACGATCAGCCGGCTGCGGGTATCGGCATGCGCAGGGCGAAATACATGTGATACCCCTACCGGTATAAAAAACCAGTCGCCTTGCTTCACGGGCAGCGTCTGCTCGCCGATGTATTGATAACCGCCGCCTTCGGCCACGTAGCATAGCTCCATAAAATCGTGGCCGTGCTCGAGCAGCGAGAACGATTCGACGGCGCGATTGACATACACCGGAAAATCAGGCTCGAAATACGATTTCCCCTTTAACGTCCGCATGCTTTTTCGAATAGTCATGTCATCATTCGCTCCTTGTGATTGTAATGTCATTATAGACCTATATAAATGTCGGGAACAACCCATAAATATCGCAATCATTCATACTACAATGAAGGAAAATCGAGCCTGAGGTGATGACAAACATGGGACTGCAAGTCGTTCGACTGAAATGCGAGTACAAGAACAATCCGCTCGGACTGGATGTACGCAAGCCGAGACTCGGCTGGAACATCGAGGCGAGCCGCAGAAATACGAATCAAAGCGCTTACCGGATACATGTATCGAAGGAAGATCCGGACTTTAACACACTCGTATGGGACACCGGTACGATCGATTCCGACCAATCCGTCCATATCGTTTATGAGGGAACGCAACTTGAGCCCCGAACCCGTTACTATTATCGAGTTCGCGTGTGGGACGACCAGGGGACCGGTTCGGAATGGAGCAGTTCCGCTTACTGGGAAACCGGATTGATGGAGACGTCCGCATGGAAAGCGGAGTGGATATCGCCTTCCCGCAAACCGTCGGACGGCACAGGGGACAAGCCGGCGGAAGAACCCGCCGATTATGTAAGAAAGCCATTCACATCGCCGGGAAAAGTTCGTTCCGCCCGTATTTACGCGACTGCACTGGGTTTGTATACGCTGTACTTGAACGGCCGCCGTGTCAGCGACGACCTGTTCACGCCGGGCTGGACAAGTTACAATAAGCGGCTGCAGTACCAGACGTACGACGTCACCGGCTTGATCGGTCAAGGAGAGAATGTTGTCGGCGCCGTGCTTGCCGATGGATGGTACAAAGGCAATTTGGCCTGGAAGGGTGTGCGCAACCTGTATGGCGACCGGCGCGCTTTTCTGATGCAGCTTCATGTGAAATTCGAGGACGGAAGCGAGCAGGTATGGTCGACGGACCGTTCGTGGCATGTATCTTCATCCGGTCCGATCCGGATGGCGGAGCTGTATCATGGTGAACAGTACGATGCCACGTTGGAGCTGACGGGCTGGAGTTCCCCCGATTACAACGCTTCAAGCTGGACGCTTGCGGAAGTGCTGGATCATCCTAAAGGGCACTTGGTTGCCCAAGAGAACGATCCGACACGGGTAGTGGAGGACATTCAGCCGATTGCCGTGATCCACACGCCTAAGGGCGAAACGGTTATCGATATGGGTCAAAACATGGTCGGCTGGGTGCGTTTCACGGTCAATGCCAGCGCAGGACATCGGATCGTATTGGAGCATGCGGAAGTGCTGGATAAGGAAGGCAACTTCTACACCGCCAATTTGCGTTCGGCCAAGCAGCGGATTGAATATATATGCAAGGGCGGGGATGCGGAAACGTACGAGCCGCATTTTACATTCCAAGGCTTCCGTTATGTGAAGGTGGAAGGTTGGGACGGCGAGCCGGACTTGAGCAGCTTTACGGGCAGGGTCATTCATACGGATATGGATCACACCGGATTTTTCGAATGCTCCGATCCGCTGATCAATCAGCTGCAGCACAACATTCTGTGGGGGCAAAAAGGCAACTTCCTCGACATCCCGACCGATTGCCCGCAGCGGGACGAACGGCTCGGCTGGACCGGCGATGCGCAGGTGTTCATCCGGACGGCGGCATTTAATATGAATGTTGCGCCATTTTTCACGAAGTGGCTTCGGGACTTGAAAGCCGATCAGTTTGAGGATGGAGCCGTTCCGCACGTAATACCGGATGCGCTTCCTGCCGACCATACGCACAGTTCCGCGGCATGGGGCGACGCTGCCGTCATTTGCCCGTGGACCGTATATTTATGCTATGGGGATACGCGCATTTTGGAAGAGCAGTACGACAGCATGAAAGCCTGGGTGGAATATATGCGCCGCCAAGGCGATAACGAGTTTTTGCGCAACACGGGCTTTCATTACGGAGACTGGCTCGGCCTCGATGCCAAAGAAGGCAGCTATCGGGGGGCAACGCCTAATGATTATATCGCGACCGCGTTTTACGCTTATTCGACCAGCCTGCTTGCGAAGACGGCGGAGATTCTAGGCAACGCCCAGGACGCGGAGCAGTACCGGCTGCTGCACCGCCGGATCGTCGAAGCATTCAATAAGGAATTCGTGACGCCGGCAGGGCGTCTGGCCGCGCCGACGCAGACGGCGCACGTGCTCGCGCTCATGTTTGATCTGGTGGACGGCGCGGTCAGGCGGCGCGTGGCCGGTACGCTCGCCAAAATGGTGGAACAAAACAAAGACCGTCTGACGACCGGATTCGTCGGCACGCCGTATTTATGCCATGTGCTATCGCAGAACGGTTACCACGAGACGGCAGTTAAGCTTGTGCTGCAAAAGGAATATCCGTCGTGGCTCTATTCGGTACTGAAGGGCGCAACCACGATGTGGGAGCATTGGGACGGCATCAAGCCGGACGGCTCTTTCTGGAGTACGGCGATGAACTCCTACAACCATTACGCGTACGGATCGATCGGCGATTGGATGTATCAAGTGCTGGCCGGTCTGGATACGGATCGCGAAACGGTCGGCTATAAGCATCTTCAGATTCGCCCGCAGCCGAGCGACGGGTTCGAGTGGGTGCGCGCAAAGCTTGTGACGATGTACGGCACGGTTGAATCGGGCTGGCGGAAGCAGCCGGACGGGCGACTGACGGTCGAGATTACGCTGCCGCCGAATACGACCGCTTCGGTCGAGCTTCCGAAAGCGCTGCTTGCGGAAGTGCAGGAAAACGGACGCCGGGCAGAGACCGCGGAAGGCATTATTTCCTGCCGGCAAGCAGAGGGCAATGTCCGCCTTCGTCTCGGATCGGGGACGTATACTTTTTCATATCCCTTCGTCGTGTGACGACGGCAAGCTCCCGGGCCTTTAGCCCGGGAGCTTTTTCATACAGCAAGAAGCAGGCGCAAGTCAACCTACCGTTTCGCATTACGTTCTTTTTGGATCGCCAGATTCGCTTTTTCTTCAGCTTCCCTCAATGCGGTATTGATATCTTTTTTATTCACTGCCACCTCTTTGGCCGCGTCGTTCAGGAACGGATCGGCTATCGCTTTCCAGATGGAATAGTCCGGAAGCGGCGAAGGAGACGTTTTGAAGATCGCTTGCAAATTTTTACCCGCAAAAACATTGGCATCCACGGCGAAGCTCATTTTGATTTTCGGATCTTGAAGCGGGGACAGACGTCCGTTTTTGCTGAGCGCCGTTTGTGCCTCTTCGGAAAGCATCGTGAGCAGCACACGGTAGGCAGCCTCTTTATGTTTGGTCGATTTCGATACGGTGAGCATATGAAAATCAACCGGGTTGCCTAGATTCGGACGCTCTTTGAACGTCGGGTAACCAGCAAGGTCCCACTCGAACTTCGGCTTGCTTTTGACGACGGACGAGGAGATGGAGGCGATCCAATCCGTCTTCATCGCGAGCGTGCCGCCGTTAAGATTGATCGGCAAATACGTATTGCCGACGACGAGACCGGGTATGGTGAAAAACTGCTGCAGTAATGAGAACACCGCTTTGTGCCGATCCGTCGTAAACACGGCTTTCTCGTCTTTGGCATCGATATTGGATGCGCCGTATTGTCGAATCAGGTTCAACACATTGTTGGGCGTTCCGCCGATATATTGCACGCCGCCGTCCATGCGCGTAAGCCGTCTGGACAAATCGAGATACTCTTCCCATGTCACCGTATCTTTCGGATACGGAATGCCGAATTTATCGAACAAATCTTTGTTGTACATCAGCGCACCATGGTTCATGCCGAAGGGCAATCCGTACATGGCTCCGTTCCGGCTTACCGTTTGTATCACTTCGACGATGGCCGGCTCGATGCGACTCACATCGACGTTGAAACGCCGGATCATCGGGTTCAAATCTTCGGGGTAGCCGATTTCGATATAAGCGCCCAATTGTGTGTTACTAACTGCGACAAGGTCCGGCGTCGTGCCGGAAGCAAGCAATTTCTCGATGCTCGTTTCTTTGGTCAGCTTCATTGTAATATCCGGATTTTTCGCTTTGACCGGTTGTGCGAAATACTGTTGGAATTCCTCTTCAGTAATCCCCGTATTCCGGTCCTGAACAAGCAGCTCGACCGGGCCGCCCGTATACGCATCCGTCGCTTTCGGAGACGGTCGATCGATCTCGGCGCCGCCGGGAGAGTTTGCGCTGCAACCGTAAAGCAAAGCGATCGCCGCAAAAACAGCCATGCTAACGCATGTTCGTTTATATGACATGCAATCCACCGTCCCTCCGATTCATATTAAATAACGATAGCATACTACTCATGATATGGAGGTGCGGTATTTGCGCCTTGATTTGACTGCTGGTGAGATGCAGGGCCCGACAATCGATACCGGCCGTCGCCGAAATTCGATTGAACCTCTGTCCCCTGCGCTATATAATGGAAGAAACGGACGCAATTCCTACCTGGCATAAGAAAGGGTCGGTGATTCTTTGTTGATGAAATCGCATCCTTATCGCATTTTTACCGATTATTATTACAAGTGGAGAATGCTTCCCAGCCGTTTCACCCTACATACGCATCCGCGCTACGAAATATTGTATTTCCACAGCGGCAGCTGCAGCTATGTGCTCGGGGATCGGGTTATCCCGCTGCAGCCAGGCGATCTGATCATCATGAACGGAATGACTCAGCATTGCCCCAAGGTGGATCGGTCGTCGGAATACGTCCGCACTATGTTTTCATTTGACCCTTGCCTCGTTGAAATTTTTGGCCCCGCCCTGTTAAAATGCAGCCCCTTACAGCCTTTCGAAACGCTTAGAAATCACCACATCCGATTGAATCCCGATGCGCAAGCTGATTTAGAAAACATATTGGAACGAATCGACCGGTTTTATCGCCTGAACGATATCGTACCTCACCACCGGTTATTGATGGCGTTTTACGACTTGCTGATGTTTGTATATGAGCAGTGCCGAGCGGAGATTGGCGGCCGGCCGCGTTATAAATCGGATCGGGAACGTTATGCGCAGCAAATTATCGATTTCGTCGAAAGTGCGTATATGACAGACCTCGATTTGGATCGCATCGCGGACGAGCTTCATATTAGCCGGTATCATTTGATGAAAGTGTTTCGCGACAGTACCGGGATGACGATATTTGATTACATTTATAAAAGAAGAGTGAATCAAGCGAAAATATTGTTTTTTCAAAGCGACGAACTTACCGTTACCGATGTTTGTTTTAAAGTCGGTTTCAAGCATCTTTCGCATTTTAGCCGGGTATTCAAGCGGCAGGTCGGCGTATCGCCGGATCAATTCAGGAAGTCAGTGCAGGGCGTACATTTCGTATCGAATGGATAACGATATGTGCCCGAAAAGAAGCGGAAACAAGTAAATATCCATGCCCGGGCTGCCGCATGACAGCCTTGTTTGCATTTCCTTATAGCAAAAAAGCAACATGTGATCATAAAAAAACGCAATTACGTGCGGGAAGAAACCGTATAAGATGAACATAGGGAATTGTATAATCCGGACGTTGAAGCCGAAACGAAAACGGGCTGCGACCGGCCATCGCAGGAGGTGACGGTTTCGTCGGAAAACGGTTTCAATCACGGCGCATGGAGACTATTCGATAAGAGGGGGTCGCACGGATGAGAGGCATTCGTTTTCACGAAACAAATGTATTCCGAGATGCGCAGCTAAGGACCGGCTGGATCGGTAAACTAGAAGGCCCGGGAGAGAGCGTAATGGCTCCTTTCGACGGGGGAGACGGCTTCTTGTTGATCGTTGCCCACAAAGGGAAAGGTAACGTGGAATGCTGCGGCAAGGCATACCCGCTTCTTGCGGGCTGCTATTACTTGGCGCTTCCTGGCAACCCGTTCACATACAATATAACGCTGCCGGTTGACGGTTCGGTCATCGCTTGTTGTTTTACTTTGCAGGATTATGAGCTGGAAAATATCATTCGCGGCATTCCGGCGACGGGAACATGCGGTTCCGCCGATTTGAACGCCCTGGAGCATTGGATTCGGGTCGCCGAACAGGAACAGAAAGGTCCCCATCCGCTTACGTGCTACCGGATCGACTCGGGGATTAAGACGACATTGTTGTCGCTGGCTCACACCGCACTGGGCGGCGATGTAACGGAACGGGACATGATGCCGGAACAAAGAGAAAAGCAGCATCGCATTTCGTTTCCAATGGCGGAGTATATTCGCAAACATTACTCCGACAAAGTAACGCTGGGCGAGATGGCCAAGCATTTCGGTTTTCACCCCCATTACATCATCAAGATGTTTAACCAGCGCATCGGCATGAGCCCGATTCAATATTTGCAGGAAATCCGTCTTCTCAAGGCGATGGAATTTTTGGAGCAGACGAACATGACGGTAACCGAAATCAGCGAAAGCGTAGGGCTGACGACCTCGTATTTCTCAAGGCTGTTTCATGAACGCAAAGGGGAGTCCCCATCGCAGTATCGCAAACGGAAGTACGGCATCAAAACTTCATAATAGGAACAGGGAGACATTATGATAACGAATAAAATCGATTGGGGTTCCTTTTTGGCCCGGCATGACATGACTTGGGTCGTAAAACCGATTTCGTGGGACGAGGGGGCTTTTCTCGGCAACGGGCAAATCGGCGCGATGGTTTATGCGGAGGAGCATCGCGCCAAGCGCAACGTGCTTCGCTTCGTTCTCGGGCATACGGACATAACGGCGAGGAGAGCGACCGGCAGCGGGTTTCCCCCGCGCGTGCCGATCGGCGAGCTGGATTTGGAGCTCGTGGGGCATTTGTATCAGCCGACGACGCTTCGTCTCGACCTGTGGAACGCCGAGCTTCGTGCCGAAATTATGACGACGGTCGGCAAAGTGTCGCTGCGCGCTTTCGTACACAGCACCCGGCCTGTGCTTTGCGTGGAACTGACAACGACGGAGGAGGAGCGCGGCGCGGCTCTTCGCTGGTACGCGAACCCGGAAGTCGATCCGGTGCTGAAAAATGCGGACGGGTTCAATCTGAACCAATACATTCCCGATACGACAGTGGACAAATGGGATACGAACGGCATGTCCTTCGGCGTGCAGCGGTATCCGTCCGGGGAAGGCTGTGTTACCGCATGGAAAGTTGTCCCCGATACGCCGCTGACCTGCAAGTTCCTGCTTACCGTTAGAAACGGAGCGGGTGACGCGGAAGTGCGGCAGGCGCAGGAAGATTTGGCAACCGCAGGAAAGCTTCCTTGGCAAGAGCTTGTCCAATCTCACCGTGCATGGTGGCATGCCTATTACCCGCAAAGCTTCGTCTCCTTGCCGGATACGAGGCTGGAAGGGTTTTACTGGATCCAGATGTATAAGCTGGCTTCGGCGACCCGTTCGGACGGGAAGATCATCGACAATCAGGGGCCGTGGCTCGCTCCAACGCCTTGGGCAGGAGTCTGGTTCAATATGAACGTGCAGATGAGTTATTCGCCCGTGTACACTTCCGGGCGGCTGTCGATCGGCGAATCACTGGTGAAGAGCTTCCGGGAGCAAATGCCGAACCTGATCGGCAACGTGCCGGAAGCGTACCGCCACGATTCCGCCGGGCTTGGACGGAGCTGCAGCTACGACCTGAAAGCCAAAGTGGGCGACGAGACCGGCAACTTAACGTGGGTATGCCATAATTTGTGGCGGCATTACCGCCATTCGATGGATGACGAGCTGCTGCGCGAGTTGTTGTATCCGTTGCTGCGCCGGAGTGTGAACTTTTATTTGCACATCTTGGAGGAGGGGGAAGACGGCAAACTTCATCTGCCGCCTTCCGTATCGCCGGAGTACGGTTCCTTCAAACAACTGACCGTGCCTGATTGCCATTACGATTTGGCGCTCCTTGCCTGGGGGTGCCGTACGCTCATTCGCATCTGCGAACGGCTGGGAGTGCAGGACGAGCTTCACTCGAAGTGGGACGACGTGCTGGTTCGCCTGACTCCGCTGCCGACCGACCCGGAAGAAGGTTTTCTTCTTGGGAAAGGGCAATCGCTCGAATTCGGACACCGCCACTTCAGCCATCTGCAGGCAATATTCCCGCTCCATATCGTCAGTGGGGAGACGGACGAGGAGCGAGCGCTCATCCTCCGTACGCTGCGACATTGGATAGGCAAAGAAGGCGACCTTCGCGGCTTTAGCTTTACGAGCGCGGCTTCCGTAGCCGCCGCGATCGGACTGGGGGATGAAGCGCTGCAGTACATTCGCACGATGCTGCATTTGTTCAAGCCGAATACGATGTATAAGGAAGCAGGGCCGGTCATCGAATCGCCGCTGGCCGGCGCGGAGTCGCTGCACGACCTGCTGCTGCAAAGTTGGGGAGACGGCATCCGCGTATTTCCTGCGGTTCCTTCGGAATGGGCGGACGTCGTGTTTCACGATTTGCGGGCGGAGGGCGGCTTTCTCGTCAGCGCCAAACGGGAGCGTGGACGGACGGCATGGATTCGGATTCGCAGCTTGGCCGGGGAACCTTGCCGTCTACGGACGGATTGGGAGCCGGATGCCCCGGTTGCATGCAGCAAGCCGGGCGCATGCCGCATGGACGGCAGCGGATGGCTGACGGTCGAACTGCAGCAGGGGGAAGAAGCCGTATTGTATCCGGATGGCGCTTTGCCGGCAGAATTCGATGTGCATCCGCTTCCGGCCCAGCCGCACCTGTGCGGATATTTCGGCGGGCACAAGCCGTGGAAGCTGTACGGGCTGCCGAACCGCTGAGACACGATGTGCCGATGAATATACAAGAAAGAAGGCGTGCCGCCGATGTTGTCTTTTAAACACCGCTATCATCAGACGCTTACAATGAAAATGACACTGTGCGAAAAAGGCGGGCAGCAGCGGCTGACCTGCGAGCAGGCGCTGGAGGTTATACGCAAGCTGGACCGTTTGACGCGCGGAATTCCGAAAATCGTGTACTTGGTCGGCTGGCAGTATGACGGGCACGATACGGGATATCCGGCAATGGATGTTGTCAATCCCCGCATCAAGCGTGCGGAAGACGCAACCGCGCTGGACAGCCTAAAGTGGCTAATGTCCGAAGCGTTCCAATACCGCACCGCCGTTAGTCTGCATATCAATATGCTTGACGCACAAGAAGACAGTCCTGTGTGGGATGAATATGTGAAGCTGGATTTGCTCGCCAAAAATCCCGACGGCAGCTTGCGCAAATACAAGTGGGGCTATCCGATCAGTTATACGCTTGAATGGAATGCGGGCTATGCGCAGCGGCGCATCGACCGTCTTACGGACATGCTGCCGCTCGCCCGAGCTGGCACGATCCATATTGACGCGTTCCATCAATACATTCCCGGCTTCGGAGAAGAACCGATCAGTCCGTATCACGGGATTACGACGGACGAGGAGCTCGAAACGCAGTGCAAGATCATCCGTTACTGGATGGAAAAAGGCGTTGACGTAACGTCCGAATTCGATCATCGGTACCGAAAAGATCCGCTGATCGGCCTGCAGCCGTTCGCCTGGCATTTCGGCCAGCTCGATCTGATGCAGGTGCCGGCTTCCGTTTACATCGGCGGAGAAGGCGGGGATGCGCGTTTCGGCGTGAGCATGCTCGGACAAGGCTTGATCAAGAAAGACCCGGAGAAGCTGAAGGGTTTTTTGAAGGAATTTTGCACGACGACGCTGCCCTGGTATTTCCTCAACCGGCTGGAACGCTTGCAGGATAAAGACGGCGTCGTTACGTTCTCGAGCGATGTGACCAGCGGAATGGATGGCGACCGGTTATGGATTCGTCAGGCAGACCGATGGATTCGGCGTGGAGGCGATTTGTTCGTTCCGGCGCTATGGCATGAGCACAGCCACCCGGAAATCATCGCGTTCAGCGAAGAAGGATGCAGCGGGATGGAATGGGAGCTTCCGCCGGACTGGCCGGAAGGCGAAACGGTGGAAGCGTATCGGATCGGCATCGATGGGCTGACTCCGTTCGGACCCTCCATTCCCGTGCGGATGCGCGCCATAAGCTTGACGCTCGGCAAGAGCGAGGCCGTCGCGATCGTGCCGCAAGGCATAAAGCCCTAACCATGGCGGTTAGGGCGAGACCTTCGGCGGTTGAGGCGCGATCAAATTGACGCGGGAGCTCGATTTGGCCGAACCGAGCGTCTTGTCCGCCGCTTCGGCCATGCTGCGGTCGCTGTAGATGATGGCGGCTTCGCGCAGATAGGCGGCGAAATCGGCTTCGTTCTCCGCTTTAATTTGCGCATGAGGCCAAGGCTTGCCGTTGAAATACGGGACAAGAAAATCGAAAGCTTTCTTGATGCTTTTGCCATCGGCCGTCTCGTACTTCCACAGATCGAAGCCGGTCTTCTGGCCGTAGAGGGCGAGCATCGAGAACGCCTCCAGATTGAACACCGGATAGTGGAACGAACGCGTGCGCTTCATTTCCTCCGGCTGTCCGCCGTCCTTGTCGATCTGCGCGGCGATGCGCCCCGGCACCGATTCTTTCAAATAAGCGGCGGCGCCTTCGCGGTCGCCGCTGTGCAGCATGAGGCCGGTCAAGATGGCGTCATACCACGTACTGTGGTTGTTGGTCGCTTTCTTCTCCTGCAGCGCGAGCGGGTTTTCCTTCAGCCACCTGACGTACTGGGAAAGCCAGCTGCGGTAGCCGTCTTGGTCCTGCTTCGACCAGCCGGTCGAGCCTTCCAGCAGCGAGGCGGCGTCGGAAGTCGCAAGGAAGTGCCGCGAATCGAGCACGCCTTCCTTGCGCCCGTCGGCCCGGCCCGGCACGCTTTGCCCGAAGTTCATATTCGGGTTCATCTTCGTGGCGGAGTCGAGGAACCAGGTGCGGAGCAGCTTGCCGGCCTGCACGGCATACGGCTCATGGCCCGTCAAATAATAAGCGAGCGCGAGCGTTTCTACCGTTCCGGCCATTTTGCCGAACCGGACGGCGTCGTATTTTTCGGTATCGCGCTCCGGGTTCGTTTGCCCGTCCTTCTGGATGTACGGCTTGCCGTCCGCCTTAGCCGGGTCGGGCCACCAATAGGGCGCCATACTCATATAATCGTGCTTATCGCCGCTCAGCGGTACGGATGTTTTAGCCGTTACGGTGAAGGGTGGCGTCTTCAGTGCCGCATCCGCTTCCCGCTTCAGCTGATCCAGCGCAGCTTTGTATTCGGCCGCGTTGCCGGCTGCGATCTTGGCGCGAATATCGCTGAGCACGGCGCCGTTCATAATATACGTTGCCGGTGCGGCCGAAGATTTGGCAGACGGCTGTCCGGAAGGCTCCGGTTTGGACGCTTCCGATGCGGAAGGCGCGGCTGCCGGCGTGCCCGTCTGCTTCACACCGCCGCTGCATCCGGATAGAAGGGCGGCGAGCAAAGCCGATTGAACGATGAAATATGCTTTACCTTGCAGGTTCAAAGGTGGTTCCTCCGTTTGCGATTCTTTGGTATAGTTTGATTATAGACTTGCCGGTACGAAGAAAACATAGCTTAAATCGTTGTTTCCTTGTCGAATCCTCATGATTTGCTTGCAACGAAACTACAAGATATATGGAATAGGAGAGTTGTCATCTTATGAAATGGAACATTCAACCAGCTCCGAAGCAAGGCGGTTTCCGCATGGAAGGATATTGGGTATGGTGCGGATCGGTCGTACGCGGAGAAGACGGCAATTATCATATGTTCGCATCGCGTTGGCCGAAACGTTATCCGATGCATCCGGGCTGGCTATTTGCTTCGGAGGTCGTGAGGGCGGTTTCGGATACGCCGGAAGGGCCGTATGCGTTCCAGGAAGTCGTGCTGCCTGCCAGAGGCGCCGAATACTGGGACGGACGCAGCACGCATAACCCGCACATCACAAAGCATAACGGGACGTACGTACTGTTTTATATGGGCTCCACCCATCCTCTGTCCGATCCGGACACGGAGAGCTTTCTAGGATTGCAGGACCCGGTAACCATCGTCGCTCGGTCAAACAAAAGAATCGGCGTCGCAACCGCACCGAGCGTGTTCGGACCATGGACGCGTCTGGATGCGCCTGTCCTGCCGACCCGCTCCGGCCGATTCGACAGCTTCCTTACGTCGAATCCGGCGCCGAGCGTGGCGGAGGACGGATCGGTGCTGCTCATATACAAGGCGCGCAAATACGAGGGCAACGTGCACGGGAAAATGACGATCGGCGCGGCTGCAGCGGACCATTATTTGGGACCTTACCGGGTGCTGCAGGAGGAGCCCGTTTTCCCGCCGGAGCAGTTCCATCTGGAAGACCCGTTCATCTGGAGGACGAAAGACGGCTATGAGCTGATCGCGAAAGATATGGACGGCAATATTTGCGGAGAGAAATACGGCGGCATTCACGCGCGTTCTGCCGATGGTTTGAAATGGGAAGTCTCGGACGAGCCGCATGCTTACTCCCGCAATATCGTATGGGACGACGGCACGTCGACGACGCTCGGCAATATGGAAAGACCGTTCCTGCTCTTCGGCGAGGACGGCAAGCCCACGCATTTGTTCGCCGCCGTGTCCGACGGAACCAAGGGATTTTCCGACGCCAAGAATACATGGAATATGGTGTTTCCGCTCAAGGAGAAGTAACGGCATAATTAATTCGACATTGAAGTGTACAGAAGGAGAGAAAGAGACGAGAACCGCACGTCATCTTTCTCTCCTTTTCTTCATGTAGAAGACATGAGGTTTAAGTCATAAATGGAAACGCTATTATTGTGACTTGAACGGGAACGGTTGTTCCTATATACTAGGAGTAAGATCCACAAATTGGAGGTGTATCAAAATCAAGCCAATGCATCCTGTGCATCTTGTCGGATTGCAAAACAATTTCAAACGTCGGGCATTCGAAGGGTATTTGGAGAATTCATGCGGTTTCTTCCGTTTTTTCAATCATTTTTTACCTTTTCAGATGGCGGTATAATCATTATTATTGGTAATATGCACGGAAAAATCCCAATTTCTTACTAAATGGAGTAAAGATGAAAACGTTGCCAATGGAAGTGGAAGCGGTACTGCAGCAAAACGGGCTCGATCGGGAACAACTGATCTACTGGATGGTCTGCGATCGAAGCACGGACGGCAGCTTTGCGGATACGTATTTGCTGCTCGGCCGGGAAGCGCTCGTCATCGTCTCCAGCGGGCGGCCGCCGTCGCTTGAGAAAAACTACAAAGGCTTCTTCGTGCCGAAGAAGGAACAAAAGGCCGCCACCCCGGTCCCAACCGGTCCGTGGTCCAAAGAGACGATGAAGCTGAGTGATCTGGAAGCGATCTCAGTCGTCAACCTCGTCGCGTCCGGGATGATCGTGATCAAGGAAAAGGAGGGTGAGCGGATCGTTGCCGCCTTTACGAACGGGCATATGGCCCGGGCGGCGAAGCTGGCTTCCGCATTCAAGAAACTGAAGAAGAACGAAGCGCTTGACCCGCAGGAGCTGGATGAATCGCAGGAAACCTCATCCTGTCCCAAATGCGGCATGATTTACCCGGAAAAAGGCCGGCAAATTTGCCCGAAATGTTTGAAAAAGCACGCCATTTTCCTTAGGCTGCTCTCGTTCTCGGGCGCTTACAAAACTTCGATTTTTTTCATCGTTTTGTTCATGCTGCTTAATTCGGCGACCGGCCTGGTCATCCCGTATTTGCAGGGAACCGTACTGTTCGATCAGGCGCTGGGCGGGAAAGGGACGTTCGCAGGTAAAATCGGACTCGTCATTTTGCTCATCATTGCGTTCCGTACACTGTCGCTGTTGTTCGGGGTCCTTTTCGGGGTCATGATTTCGAAGCTGGCAGCCAACGTTTCCTTCGACCTGAAAACAAGCGTATTTTCCGCCATGCAGCGGTTGTCTCTTCACTTTTTCCAGCGCAAGCAGACGGGCCAGCTCATGACACGGGTGAACAACGACGCGACCGAGCTGCAATATTTTTTCGTAGACGGCATGTCCTATTTTATCGTGAACGCGATGAACATTATTGGCATAACCGTCGTCCTGCTTGTCATGGACTGGAAGCTGACGCTGCTCTGTTTCCTTCCGATGCCGCTCGTCTTCGTTATCGTCCGGAAAGTGTTCCCACGCTTGTGGAGGCTTTCCTGGAGAAGGCACAGGAAGGTGTCGGCGCTCAATTCGATCATCAGCGATACGATGCGCGGGACGCGTGTCGTCAAATCGTTCGGCAAAGAGCAGGAGGAAATCGCACGGTTTCATAAAGCGAACGTCTCCTTCTCCGAATCGGAACAGATGGTTAACAAGCTGGGCGGCACCGTGTTCCCGGTGCTCAACCTGCTGACCCAAACGGGCGGGCTGCTGATCTGGGCTTTCGGCGGCTGGATGGTCATGAAAGGCCAATTTTCATTCGGACAGGTGATGACGTTCGTCGGCTATATGCACATGCTGTACGGTCCGATTCAGTTTATGAACAATATCGTCAACTGGTGGTCGCGCTGCATGTCGGCGGCCCAGCGCATTTTCGAAATACAGGACACGGTGCCGGACGTAGCGGAAAAAGCCGACGCAATTCATCTGGAGGAGCTGAGAGGCGAGATTCGCGTATCGAACGTCGTCTTCGGCTACGAGCCGAACAAAGCGATACTGAAGGGCGTATCCATGGAAGCGAGGCCCGGCCAGATGATCGGCGTCGTAGGACATTCGGGAGCGGGGAAATCGACGCTTGTCAACCTGATCTCGCGATTGTACGACGTGACGGAGGGCGAAATACGGATCGACGGCATCAACGTCAAAGATTTGACGACCGCCTCGCTGCGGCGAAATATTGGCATCGTTTCGCAGGATGTGTATGTATTCTCCGGCAGCATTGCCGAGAATATCGCCTACGCGAATCCCGACTGTACGATTGACGATATTATTTACGCCGCCAAAATCGCCAACGCTCACGATTACATCGAGAAGCTTCCGGACGGATACGACACGATTGTCGGAACGGGCGGCCATAATTTGTCCGGCGGTGAGAAGCAGCGGCTGTCGATCGCGCGAGCTATTTTGTACAATCCGAAAATACTGATTCTCGACGAAGCGACCGCCTCGCTTGACACGGAGACGGAGCTGCAAATTCAGGACGCGCTGGATTCGCTCATCAAAGGCCGAACGACCATCGCCATCGCACACCGGTTGTCCACGCTTCGCAACGCCGATTACCTCGTGGTGATGGACCAGGGCAAAGTGGTTGAAGCCGGGACGCACGACGAGCTGATGAGCAAAGAGGGCGAATACTGCAAGCTCGTGAAAAAGCATGACGAAGCGCTCAAAATGAAAGAGGGGATCATCGCATGACGACAGCGGTTACGGAAACGGAAAACGCTCCGGAGAAAAAATCGATGCCGGTCGGGACGGAGAAAGGCAGCGAACGGAACAACGAGTCGGATCTCGCCGGGGCAGCGCAAATCCGCTATATGACGCCGGCCAATACGAAATTTGACATCACGGAAGGCCGGATGCTGAACGTAACGATTGACGGCGTGCAGACCGATTCCGTCTATGTGCACTGTTCTTTTCCGCATACGAACAAGCGCATTTATTTATCCATCCGGACGTTCGAGAACAAAGAGATCGGAATGATCCGGTCGCTTGACGAGTTCCCGCCCGATGTGGCCGTGCTGCTTGAGGAGCAGGTGCGGGTCCGCTATTTCGCACCGGAAATTACGAGGGTCATCAAGATCAAGGATGAATTCGGCTACTCCTACTGGGAAACGGAGACGACCTCGGGCATTTGCCGTTTTACGGTGCGAAGCGGTGGGAGCAACGCGAAGCTGGTTGGGGAGAACCGGCTGCTGGTTACGGATGTGGACGGCAACCGGTTCGTTATTCCCGATCTGGAGAAGCTCAGTGACAAAGAATACCGGATGGTCGAAATGTGCATGTAATCGTTCGCCAGTACATGGGAGAAAGCGGAGGTTTCGATGAATTTACATTATACGCTCTCCGAACGCGATTTACTCGCAGCGCAGCATGCCGTCGGAGAGCATATCGAATACTGCGTGCCTGCCGATCTGACGTTAGGCGGCATGAGGACGCAAGGCTATTTCGTCATTGGACACGAAAAGTGGGCTAGCATCGAATATGGCGAGACGCTGGACAGCGGTGTGATTGCGGAAGCGAGAGATTACAAAATCGTGCCGCTCATCGGCAATGCCGTTCTGGAAGCGACGGAGAACGGCTCGAAGCGGATCGTCGCCAGAGTGACGATGCAGCATGCGGCCCGCTATGGCTACATGGCCAAAATATTGAACGATAAGGCCGAGAACAGCCCGGTGAAAATTTACAACAACGAAGAGGAAGCCATCTGCACCAATTGCGGCGGCCCGTACATTTCCGGCACGCGCGTTTGCCCGAAGTGCATGAACAAGGCGGCGGCTTTAAAACGGCTGCTGCTCGTCTCCAAGGCCCACTGGAAAAAGCTCGGGCTCGGGGTTGCCGTCCTGCTCGTCTCCGCCGGTCTCGCGATGCTTGGCCCGTATTTCCAGAAGGTGATGGTCAACTCCGCGCTGCAGCCGCCCGAAGGTCAGAGCGCTAGCGTAGAGATGTTCTTCTTTGCGCTGGGCGGGATGTTATCCGTGCTGCTCTTCGGCGAATTGCTCGGCATCGCCAGAGGCCGGATTATGGCGGGCGTCAGCTCGTCGATCGCCGCCGATTTGCGACAAATGGTGTACGACAAGCTGCAGCAGCTGTCGCTCGGATTTTTAACGTCGCAGCGGGCCGGAGACATGATGAACCGCATTTCGTCGGATACGGAACGAATCCGGCAGTTGATTCAAGAGCTGTGCACGACCGCGATTTATCAAATGATCGTGCTTGTCTCCGCAGCGAGTTTGCTGTTTCATGCGGATTGGCGTCTCGCTTGCGTCGTGCTGCTTCCGGCTCCGATTGTCGCCTACTTGCATGTTTACATTTGGAAGCACGTGTTGTGGAAGCTGTTTCATTTGCAATGGCGCGTATATGACAAAGCGAGCTCGTTTTTGCATGACGTGCTGAGCGGAATTCGCGTGGTGAAGGCGTTCGGCAAGGAGCAGCGGGAAATAAGAAGGTTCATTAAGTTCAACCGTGATTTTGCCGACGCTTCGATCAAAAGCGAAAAGCTGTTCAGCATTTTATCGCCGGTCACGAACTACTTGATTCAAATGGGACAATATCTCGTGCTCATGATCGGCTGCAGCATGATTATCGGCAAGGAAATGACGCTGGGGGAGCTTGTCCAGTTTACGATGTACGCATCGATGATTTTCGGCCCGATCGCCTGGCTCATGTTCATGCCGAGATGGGTAGCCAACGCCGTCATCTCCATCGACCGCGTATTTTCCGTCATCGACGAACAGCCGGAAGTGTATGACAAGCATCATTCCAAGAAGCATTCGATTCAGGGCTCCATTTCGTTCCATGACGTTACGTTCGGCTACAAGTCATACGAGCCGGTGCTCAAAAAAATCGAATTTGATGTAAAGCAGGGGGAGATGATCGGGCTTGTCGGCCATTCCGGTTCAGGCAAATCGACGCTGATCAATCTCGTTTCCCGCTTGTACGATGTGACCGAAGGCAGCATTCGCATAGACGGCATCGATATCCGGGATATCAAGCAGGAGGAGCTGCGGTCACAAATCGGCGTCGTGCTGCAGGAAACGTTTCTGTTCAGCGGGACGATCGCCGACAACATCCGGTATTCCAAGCCGGATGCCACGTTCGAGGAGGTCATTGAAGCGGCCAAAATCGCCAACGCCCATGACTTTATCATCCGCTGTCCGGACGGTTACGACACCAAGCTGGAGGAGAACGGGAACAACATCTCCGGCGGCGAGCGGCAGCGGCTGGCCATCGCCAGAGCGGTGCTGAACAACCCGCGCATCCTGATCCTGGATGAAGCGACGGCGTCGCTGGATATCGAGACGGAGACGGCGATTCAGGAAGCGCTCAAGCGGGTGACCCAAAATCGTACGACGCTGGCCATTGCCCACCGGCTAACGACGCTGCGTAACGCCGATCGGCTAGTCGTGCTGGATAAAGGGCGATTGGCGGAAATCGGAAGCCATCAAGAACTGATGGAGCAGAAAGGAATTTATTACAAGCTCGTAACCGCGCAGCGCGGCATGGCCAAACCGAAAGCCGGGCAAGCGGATACGGCTGTATAGCATAGCAATAGCGAAAAAGCTGCCGGGGGCCCGGCAGCTTTTTCACCAGGAGGCGGCTGCATCGTCTTGCTGCCTCCCCGTATTCCATTACAAGTTGCGGCCGCCCGTTAAGGCGTCCATGACGCGGCTCGTTCGCATCGCGGTTTCGCCTGTGCTAGGGCAAAAGCTCTTGCCGAGCAGTTGACCCACGATCGATTGAATGAGCGGCTGTTGAATATGGGCCGGATGCTCAATGACGCACTCCTCTTCTCCTTGCTCGCGGATGAGCCGGATCGGCGTTTCCCCGAAGGTGGAGAAGACGATCCGGCCTTTGCTGCCGACGATTTCGTTGCGATCTACCCGAGAACCGGTGGTGAAACACCAGGTTCCGGTACCGTGGGCACCTGAAGCAAACGTGTAGCTGCCGGTAACGATATCTTCCGCCTCGTACAGCCCGGCTTGATTCGAGGCCGAGCCATGGGCCCGCTCAATCGGTCCCAGCAAGAAATCGAGCAGATCCAGCGTATGGCTGGCAAGATCGTAGAAGTACCCGCCGCCGGACAACTCCGGTTTAATCCGCCATGCCGTGGAGCTTCCGCTCAAGTCATGGGCGCTCGGCTTCGCCAGATGCGTGGTGATGACGGTGCGTACCTCGCCGATCGCGCCGTCGTCGAGCCACTGTTTCACCTTGAGGAACCGCGGCAGCGCGCGACGGTAATAGGCGATGAAGAGCGGTACGCCTGCTTCACGGCAAGCAGCGATCATGTCCTCGCATTCGGCGGCGTTCATCGCCATCGGTTTTTCCACGTAGACCGGCTTGCCCGCTTTTGCCGCTTCGATCGCATAATTTTTATGGAAGGCCGGCGGCGTCGCCACGTAGACGGCGTCGACCTCGGGATCGGTAATAAGCGCCTCGGCCCGGTCGTACCATTTTGGAACACCGTGCCGTTTGGCGTAATCTTCCGCAAGCGCGCCGTCCCGTCTCATGACAGCGATAAGCCGCGATCCTTCCGCTTTTTGGAAAGCGGGGCCGCTTTTGACTTCCGTCACGTTCCCGCACCCGATAATCCCCCACCTGATTTCCTTCATTATGATCATCCCTCCGATGGTTGTTGACGTACAGTATAAACTCATTATACCAGTATTAGGGAGCAATGAATGGGTTAATCTATCATTTTACTTGTATTTTCTAGAAGGGATGCTATAATACAACTGGAAAATACTTTTGTCGGTACATAAAAGCAAACTTGGTGAAAGCCAAGGACGCAAAGCTAAAGGGACTAACGTGTAAACAATGTCAGCCAGCTGCCGAAGGACATGAGGATATAAGAGATAACAGGCCTCCCTTTTGCAATTGGGGGGGCTTTTCTACGTTTAGTGGGGGGGAGCTCGGAACACGTGAAAAAAATATTAATCGTCGACGATTCATTGTTTATGAGAATGATGCTGAAAAACGTGATCCAAGAGCTCGGATACGAAACCGTTGCGGAAGGAAGCAATGGTCTGGAAGCGCTGACATTATATGAACGACACAAACCGGATTTGGTGACGCTGGATATCACGATGCCGGAGATGGACGGAATCACTGCGCTTGGCAAGCTTCGTACAATGGACCCTTCCGCAAAAATTATTATGGTGTCGGCGATGGGACAGCAGGCGCTGCTGATTCAGGCCGTAAATATGGGGGCAAGCGATTTTATCGTCAAGCCTTTCAATAAAGAGCGGGTCATGGAGGCGTTCCGCAAAGCTTTTGCCGGATGACAGCCAGGTCCGTATGTAACATGAGATTCGCCAACGATTGAATCGGCGAAATTTGGAGTTTGGCGCATTCGGATAGTACAATGGTATTAAGCTGCTTGCGCAAACATAGTATTGTGATCATTTTGGAAAGCGAGGGATTTGAATTGGAAATTTGGTATCACGGACATTCCTGCGTGCAACTAACCCATGGCGGACATTCGCTGATTATCGATCCGTTTATATCCGGGAACGGGCTGGCTGTAACCAAACCGCAGGATATCAAAGTGGAGTACGTGCTGCTGACACACGGGCATACGGATCATACGCTCGACGCGCTCCCGATTGCGAGGAACAATGACGCTACCATCGTAGCGATTCATGAGCTCGCTACGTATATGGGCTGGCAGGGGGCCAAAGCGCTCGGAATGAATCTCGGAGGCAAAGTTTCCCTTGGGTTTGCCGAAGTGCAAATGATTCAAGCGTTCCATTCCTCCAGCGTCATTGTGGACCAGGAAGGTAAAATCGTATATGCCGGAATGCCTGCCGGATTTATTATCAAGTGGGACGGGATGACGATATTGCACAGCGGCGATACAGCGTTATTCTCCGACATGAAGATGATCGGGGAACGCAATCAGGTCGATCTCGCCTTCTTGCCGATCGGCGACTTGTTCACGATGGGGCCGGAAGATGCGGTTACCGCTGCCGAATGGTTCGGTGCGAAGAAGGTCGTCCCTCTTCACTTCAACACCTTCCCGCCGATTGCGCAAAACGGAGAGCAGTTTATAAGCCGGTTGGCGGAAAAAGGTATTGGCGGCCGATCGCTTTCGCCGGGCGAAAAGATGACAATATAATCGACGATAAAGGAGCTGCTTTGGTAGTGGAAATCATCAAGGTCAAGACGGATGAGCAGCTGCAGGAAGGTTTATCCGTCCGAATCGCGGTGTTCGTGGAGGAGCAGAACGTTCCCCGCGACCTCGAAATGGACGAGTTTGACGCTTCGCCGCAGGCATGCCGGCATTTTGTTGTACGCAATGATCTCGGAGAGACGATCGCTGCCGCGCGTTGGCGGATGTACGACGGGTTGACGGCAAAACTGCAGCGGATTGCCGTGCTGAAGTCGTATCGCGGCAAGGGGATCGGGCGGATCATCATCGATGCGATGGAAGCGGATATTCGGGAAGGCGGCGTACCGGCCGTCATATTGGATGCTCAGACGCAGGCGGAAGCCTTTTATCGGAAGCTGGGCTACGAGACGATCTCGAGTGAACCGTTCTTGGATGCCGGCATATGGCATGTACGGATGAGGAAGCAATTATAGCCATCAGAAAACGGAGGGAATCCTCCGTTTTTTGTTCCGACTGCTTAGGCAAATAAAAAAAGCCCCGTTGATTTCGGCAGCTTCCGGTGGTACAATATGTTTTGGTGTCTGCATCGCATTAAAACTATCTTTGCAGTATCTTCCTACAATAATTATAGCACCATCAACCCTCATTGTCAAACGTGAAATTCGGTTGTGGATCGTCACATCATTTGAAGAGGAGCGATAGGATGAGTATTACGGAACAAGATTGGAAAGCAGAGCAGGAACGGGTACATTCGGTAACCGGAAAAATCAAGGATCGCATCGAACGGCTGGAAAGCGAGATCGGAACATCGAAAGCGGAAGTCGTCGATATCCGCAAACATTTTTGGGATGAGGTGACGGTCAACCTCAGCACGGCGGAAGATATAACCGAGACGTATTTCAGCATGAAGCAGCAGGTCGAGGTGTTGTCCGAACGGGAGCGAAGCTACCGTCACGCCGCTGAAACGCTGCGCAAGCTGAAGCGGCTTGCCGTCTCTCCATACTTCGGCAGAATCGATTTCACCGAAACTGGCATGCGGCGGCCTGAGCAAATTTATTTGGGCATCGCTTCGTTTGCCGATGATGACGGCGAAACGTACTTGATCTATGACTGGCGCGCGCCGATCTCCAGTCTTTATTACGACTACCCGCCCGGTCCGGCGGCTTACGCAACGCCTCACGGAGAGATAACCGGCGAGATGTTGTTGAAGCGGCAGTATGCCGTCCAAAACGGCGAATTGAAGCTGATGTTCGATACCGGCGTGACGATCGGTGATGAGCTGCTGAAGCAGGTGCTCAGCCGCACTTCCGATTCGCAAATGCGGACGATTGTGGCGACGATCCAGAAGGAACAAAACCGGATCATCCGCAACGACCGCAGCCGCATGCTAATCGTGCAAGGCGCCGCCGGGAGCGGAAAGACATCGGCTGCATTGCAGCGGGTCGCCTACCTGCTCTACAAGCACAGGGAACAATTAAAGGCCGATCAGATGGTGCTGTTCTCGCCGAACCCGCTGTTCAACAGCTACGTCTCCACGGTTCTTCCCGAGCTTGGGGAAGAAAACATGCAGCAAACGACTTTTCAGGAATACTTGGAGCACCGACTCGGTAAGCAATTTCAGATCGAGGACCCGTTCGCGCAGCTCGAATCGCTGCTTACGGGAGCGGACGACCTGAATCAAGCGGCGAGAGTGAGCGGGATTCGCTACAAATCGTCATTCGGTTATTTGCAGGCGATTCGTGCCTACAAAGAACGGTTGGAGCACGAAGGCATGCTGTTCAAGGCTATTCGCTTCCGAGGAGAAGACATCGTATCCGCCGAACAATTGCTTGAGCGGTTCTACGAGTATGATCCGTCGATTCGGCTTACGAACCGCATCGTGCTCATGCGCGAGTGGCTGTTGGAGAAAATCGCCGAGTTCGAAGAGGCGGAATGGCAGAAGCATTGGGTGGAAGATGAGATCGAGCTGCTGAGCAACGAAGATTATCACCGGGCTTACAGCAAGCTGCGCCGCAGTAAGCGAGGGAGAGACTTTACTTTCGACGATTTCGACAAGGAGCGGGAGCTGCTCGCGCGAATGGTCGTAAACGAAAAGCTTAAGCTGGTTCGTCAGCGCATCAAACGGCTTCGGTATGTCGATGTACTCGGATTGTACCGGAAATTGTTCGAAAACCCGGATCGGATCGCGGGTTTGCAGGGCGGGGAGGAACTGCCGCAGGCATGGCCGCTCGTTTGCGAGCAAACGCTGGAGCGACTGGATCGGTTGGAGC
Organism: Paenibacillus allorhizosphaerae; assembly: GCF_910594985.1. GTDB lineage: Bacteria > Bacillota > Bacilli > Paenibacillales > NBRC-103111 > Paenibacillus_G > Paenibacillus_G allorhizosphaerae. The sequence continues at coordinate 215,404 of NZ_CAJVCE010000007.1, read as the reverse complement.
TGCCTTACGAGGACGCGACGCCGTACTTGTATTTGCGGGAGCTGCTGCTCGGCTTCGAGACGAATACATCCGTACGTCACGTTCTGGTAGACGAAGCGCAAGACTACTCCCCGTTCCAACTCGAATTTTTGAAGCGGCTGTTTCCTCAGGCGAGAATGACGGCGCTCGGCGATTTGAATCAGGCGATCTACGTCCATGCTTCCGTACTGCATGAAATCGATCCGCTGACGGAGCTCTACGGGGCCGATCAAACCGAAGTGATTCGCTTGACGCGCAGCTACCGGTCGACGCAGGAAATCGTCCGGTTCACCCGCGGCATGGTGCCGGGCGGAGACGCCATCGAGCCGTTCAACCGGAGCGGAGAGAAGCCGGTACTGACGCTGACCGGGAGCCGGGATGACCTGCATGACGCAATCGTTCGGGATATCGAAGCGCTGTACGCTGATGGATACGAGTCCGTTGCACTCATTTGCAAAACCGCTGGCGAAAGCGCGGAAGTCTACGATGCGCTGAAAGACAGACTGCCGCTTGGGCTTATTACCAAGAGTTCGCCGTCTTTCGAGAAAGGGACGCTCGTCATACCGGCTTACCTCGCCAAAGGGGTGGAGTTCGATGCCGTTGTCATCTACAACGCTTCGAACGAGCAATACCGGACGGAAGATGTGCGCAAGCTGTTCTATACCGCATGTACGCGGGCCATGCATACGCTGCGCTTGTACTCGCTCGGAGAAGCGAGTCCGTTCGTTACGGCAGTGAACAAGGATACGTACGAGACGGTATCGACGGTCCGCCGATGACACCGGTCCGGTCGTGCATGAAAACCAAACCTCCGAGCCCGCTTTGAAGCGCGGATTCGGAGGTTTTTCACGAGTCATTTTACGGTTCGAGCAACTTCACGTCTTCGAGTTTATTCTTTACTCCGGCATATGCTTCATATAAATGAGGAGCAGAGGGATAGCGATAAGTGAACGGGGCGGGTGATAAGATCCCTCCCAACTAGCCGCGGAATAAAAGAAGGACGGAACGTTAAGCTTGGTATGAAATTAGCTTGCTTTCATTTTTATGAACCGTGATAATAGATCCATGTTGTTTCTGAAATTATGGTTATTGACATTGTTATTGTTCATAACATGGGGGGATCGGTACCGTGAGCAACACTGCGCAAAAAAGAAAAATACCGATTCGCGAATATACTGTTCTGCTAAGGCGCTACTTAAAGACGCAGCGGGCGAGTATCGTCACGCTCAGCATTTTGCTGCTCGTCGGCATCGGAATGCAGCTTGTAAATCCGCAGATCATCCGGTATTTCATCGACACGGCGCAATCACAGGAAAGCGCCTCGCCGCTGCTGTATGCCGCCGGTTTGTTTATCGGGGTGACGCTGCTGCAGCAGGTCGTCTCCGTGGTAGCGGCGTACATCGGCGAGAATGTCGGCTGGATCGCCACCAACCAGCTGCGCGGGGATGTAGCGGCACATTGCATGAAGCTGGATATGGGTTTTCACAAATCGCAAACGTCCGGCGTCATTATCGAACGGGTGGACGGCGATATTAACAACCTGGCCAACTTTTTCTCCAATTTCGTCATTACGCTGCTCAGCAACCTGCTGCTGGTAGTAGGGATGCTGGTGCTGCTGTTCCGTGAAAATTGGCTGATCGGAACAGGCATGCTGCTGTTTGTCGTATTCGCGATGTACGCTATCCAATACGTTCGCCAGTTTGCCGTTCCCCATTGGGGGAAGCTAAGGCAGATCAGCGCGACGTTCTACGGTTTTCTCGGCGAGCATTTGGAAGGCACGGAGGACACGCGGTCGAACGGTGCAACCGGTTATGTCATGCATCGGTTTCACCGGCTGCTGAGAGAATGGCTGCCGCTGCGGGTGCGCGCTTTTCTGGGCTGGGCTTCGATGTGGATTACGACGCTGGTTGTGTTTGCGATCGGAAACGCAGTCGCGATTGCGCTCAGTTTCTATTTGTGGCACAAAGGATTGATAACCATTGGAACGGTGTACATGATCTTTTATTACACGGAGCTGATGGCCAAACCGATTGAAAAAATCCGCACGCAGATGGAAGATTTGCAGAAAGCGGACGCCAGCATTGTCCGGGTGCGAGAACTGCTGCAGACGGAATCGGAAATCAAGGACGGCCCCGGCACGCCCATTCCGAAGGGAGCGCTGACGGTTCAATTTGAAGGCGTTCGCTTCGGGTATGACGATATAAGCTCTACGCTGGAAGATATCAGCTTTCGCCTGGAACCGGGGCAGGTGCTTGGCCTGCTTGGACGTACCGGCAGCGGCAAAACGACGCTCGCCCGGCTGCTGCTGCGCTTCTATGATCCGCAGGAAGGCAGCATCCGGCTCGGCGGCACGGAACTGCGCGACGCGAAGCTGCACGAGCTGCGCAGCCGCGTCGGCATGGTTACGCAGAACATCGAGATTTTCCAAGGGACGGTGCGCGACAACCTGACGTTTTTTGACGACATGGTCAGCGAAAAGCAAATCATGCAAGTGCTATCGGAGCTTGGGCTGGAGCGCTGGGTCGGCACGCTGCCGAACGGTTTGGAGACGATGCTGGAATCGGGCGGCGGAGGTTTGTCTGCGGGCGAAGCACAGCTGCTATCGTTCGCGAGGGTGTTTTTGTCCGATCCGGGCCTTGTCATTCTCGACGAAGCGTCTTCGCGTCTCGACCCGGCAACGGAGCAGCGCATTGAACTGGCGATCAGCCGGCTGCTGCAAGATCGCACCTGCATCATTATCGCTCACCGGCTAGCTACAATACAGCGGGCGGATCGCATTTTGATTCTCGACAACGGGCGGATCGCCGAGTACGGGGAACGGGTGCTCCTCGGAGCGGATGCCAGATCAAGGTACAGCCGAATGCTTCAGGTCGGAATGGAGGAAATGCTGGTATGACGACGTTCTCATTCTTATGGAAGCTGACCTGCTACCGGGCCGGGCGTTATTGGCTCAATGCGTTCGCCTGGACGTTGATTTATTTGGCGCCGATCTTGCCGGGGCTGTTGACGAAGCAGTTTTTCGACCTGCTGACGGGGCATTCGGCTTACGGCCTGGGCGTAGGCGCTCTGATCGCGCTATTGATCGGGGCGGCTATCGCTCGCTCCGCGCTGATCTTTTTCGGGTTCATTACCGACGTTCAGTTCCGGTTCCGCATCGGGGGGCTGCTGCGGAGGAACATGCTGAGTCATGTGCTCAAGGAACCTGGGGCCAAAGCGATTCCGTATTCGCCCGGGGAAGCAATCTCCTCGTTCCGCGACGACGTCGATCAGGTGGAAGAAACGGTCAGCTGGTCGGTGGACGCCTTCGGCATGACGATATTCGCCGCCGTCTCCTGCTTCATTCTGGTGCGGATCAATGCGGAGTTGACGCTGTGGGTGTTCTTGCCGCTCGTCGTCGTCGTTACGATTGCGCAGCTGTCTACGACGCTGCTGCAAAAATACCGCGCGGCAAGCCGCGAGGCGACGAGTCAAGTGACCGGCGCGATCAGCGAAATGTTCAGCACCGTGCAGTCGATCCAGGTAGCCGGTGCGGAAGATCGGGTGATCGGCCGCTTCAAGGCATTGAACGACCAACGACGGGAAGCGATGCTAAAAGACAAGCTGGTGAATTCCGTGCTTGACTCGATCTTCTCGAATGCAGTCAATATCGGGACAGGGCTCATCCTGCTGTTGGCCGCGAATTCGATGCGAAACGGCAGTTTTACCGTAGGCGACTTTGCCCTATTCGTTTATTATTTAACCTTCGTCACCCAATTTATCCAAAATTTTGGAAAATTTCTAACTTACTTCAAACAGTCCACCGTGGCGAAAGATCGGCTGCAGCAGCTGCTGCAAGGCGCTTCTCCGGAGAAACTGACGGAGTATCACCCGCTGCACCTGCGCGGGGCGCCCCCGGAGCCGGCCGCACCTTCAATGCGCGGAGAGGACCTGCTTGACCGGCTCGAGGTGCGCGGATTGACGTACCGCTATCCGGAAACCGGCCGCGGCGTCGAGGACGTCCAGCTGGAGCTGCCGCGCGGCTCGTTCACGGTCGTGACGGGCCGTGTCGGCTCCGGCAAGACGACGCTGGTGCGCGCGCTGCTCGGACTGCTCCCGATGCAGACGGGAGACATCCGCTGGAACGGGGTACGAGTCGACGCGCCCGGCGATTTCTTCATTCCGCCGCGCAGCGCCTACACGCCGCAAATTCCGCGGCTGTACAGCGATACGATGGAGAATAACATTTTGCTCGGGCTTCGCGCCGAGCCGGATCGCCTCGGGCAAGCGATCCGCGCCGCGGTGCTGGAAACCGACCTGGAGCGGCTGCCGCAGGGGCTCGAGACGGTCATCGGCCCGCGCGGCGTCAAGCTGTCCGGCGGTCAGGCGCAGCGTACGGCCGCGGCACGCATGTTCGTCCGCGAGGCGGAGCTGCTCGTGTTCGACGACTTGTCCAGCGCGCTGGACGTCGACACCGAGCGGAAGCTGTGGGAGCGCCTCGAGGAACAGCGGCAGGGGACGACCTGTCTCGTCGTCTCCCATCGCAAAGCGGCGCTTGCCCGGGCCGACCGGATCGTCGTTCTGAAGAACGGCCGCGTGGATGCCGCGGGCAAGTTGGAGGAGCTGCTGGAAACGAACGAGGAGCTGCGCAGCTTGTGGCACAAAGAAGACTAGCGGGAGCCAGCCGTCTATTTCCCGGGCAAGCGCACGCCTCGACAGCCTTCAACAAAAAAACGATCATGGCGGCAGCACTGCTGCCGTATGATCGTTTTTTTGTTTCCGTCCGTTTCAGCTGCCCGGAGGCTTATCGGTTACAGGCACTTTGACGATCCGCGATTGTCCTAGTACCTTCTTATTCGAATCAAGCACTTTCACTTGGATATCCAGACTTCCGGGAGCGGCAATTGATTCTTTCGGCAGCGACACGACCAGCGTGCCTTCGCTTTGCCACTGGGTCTCATAAGGCTTGCCGTTTATGAATGCGGTGCTGCCTTGTCCGAAACGTCCGCCGCTGATGTTCAGCAGCGTCTTGCCGAAAGCGCCGCCGCGTACGGGTACGGGCACCGTGTCGGGCGAAATTTTGTCGATTCTCGGATCGCCGTAGCCGAGAATATATTCGGACTCCGGCGGTGGCGGTGCCGTTCGTTCAGCCTCCATAATATGCGTTTGCCGCGCCTCGTACTCGTCCACGAGCCGTTTGTCGATCTGCATCGCTTCATAATGGTCCTCCGGCGGTATGATCGGCATTTTTTGCGACAGCTGATACAAGTAGTCCGTATAATCGCTGCCCTTGAGCTGTGCGGTATGTAAAATATAAGGGCTGAGAAACGAGGGGCTGATATGCAGTTCATCCTTCGCTTCGGGCGGCAAATAGTTGTTCCACACGAGCACGGGTACATGGTACATTTTTTCCAAAAACTCCGGATCGTCTTCGCCTGTGATGTACTTCGTGTCTTCGTATACGAAATATTGTTCGAGAGAGGGCAGATGATCTCCGAAAAATACGATGATCGTCGGCTCTTTCGATTGATTGTAATACGTCACAAGCTCCTGAAGCATGCGGTCGGCGCCCGACATCCCTTGGGCATACGTTTCTGCAATGCCGATCGTCGTATCCGATACGTTTCCTTGAACGGTGATCGTGTTACGCTTGAATTTCCCCGGCCAATAATGGTAATGATTTTCCATCGTGTCCGCGTAGATGAAATCCGGCCCTTCGTTTCGCTGACTTTCTTCAATAATCCGTCTTGCTACCGAATGGTCGCCCAAGTACGGACCGACATAATCATCAGGGTTAAAATATTCCTGGCTTATAAAGCGCGAAAACCCGAGGTACTTGTACACCTGCGACGAATTGGCGTACCAATGTTCAACCGGGCTGATCGCCGTCGTACGGTAGCCTTGGCTTGCCAAAATGCTCGAGAGCGAGGCCGTCGGCTGGTGGATGTATTTATCGTAAACAATCGCCCATTCGCGGAAAAAGCGCATGGAATGTCCGGTCAGCACTTCAAATTCGACATTGGCCGTGCCTCCTCCAAACTGGGGGGACAGCATGGTGCCATGCGTATACTGTTCCTGCAAAGAATGGAAAAACGGCGCCGGATCGCGGCTGAATTTTAGACCGGGCAGCCGGGTAATGTCCCAGAACGACTCGCTGAGCACGACGATAATGTTCGGCTGCCGCTTGTTGAGCTCCTCCTCCGTCCAGGTAGGTGGTTTCGGCACAATGACGGGCAGCGTAGGTTCATTCATAAGCAATTCGAATTCGGACGATTGTATCGTCAGAAGGACCATCGTCAAGATGGCCGTCAACATCAAACGGATGAGTTGCGGCATAAAACTCTCCTGTAGGTGTAAGCGTTTAATCGTATACTACTGTATTATATCATTCATGCTATCGTTGTCTACTTTATGGCATAATGGTAGAAAGGGCAGGTTGTCCGAATCGTTGCGTTACAGAGTCGGTACGGACGAAAGGTGCTGGGCTTTGATTAGATGATGGCAGCAAATTGACATAAAACAAACAAAACAATAAAATATCTATATATAACAAGATGAATGGTGGTTATGTTTAAATGAATCAAGATCATAATATCGATCCGTTATTCGTTTCCTCCATGCAGGAGTTGAAACGCGGGTACGGCTTGAGCGAAGAGAGCGACCGGTATTTTTGCTTGGTTTGCGGATATGAGACCGAGCAGGGCGTCATTTACGCGGCGCCCGACGGGTCGGGATACCGGGATGCCGAGAAGCAGATGAAGGAGCATATTGCGGCGGAGCACGGATCGATGTTTCATTATTTGCTGACGCTGGATAAAAAAAGAACCGGGCTTTCCCACCTGCAGCGGCAGCTGCTGCTGTTGTTCTATGAAGGCGTCAGCGACGCGGATGTTGTTCGCCGGACAGGGGCAGGCAGCGCATCGACGATTCGCAATCACCGGTTTGTTCTGCGGGAGAAAGAGAAGCAGGCGAGGCTGTTTCTGGCTCTGATGGAGCTGTTTCAGGAGAAGACCGGATCGGAAACCGACCGCGCTTCGAAAAGCAAAACGGCGAAGGGGCAGCATCCGGGAACGGTTGACGGTGAGGACGCACCGGAAGCGTCGGACGGGCCGCTTCAGCAGTGGCCGAACAAGGAAAGCAAGCGAAAAGAAATTGCCGGATCGCTGCAGCGCCGCTTTCGGCACGGAACCACGTACACGGAGCCGGAGGTCAACGCTATTTTGGAGCAAGTGTGGCCGGATTATGCCGTGCTGCGCCGGTATATGGTCGAATACGGTTACTTGCTGCGTAAGGATGATGGGAGCGCCTATTGGCTTCCGGACGAGAGCGGGATGAACGGCGTTGATGGCGTGGACGTCGTGAACGAACCCGATACGAGCAAGCAACGGCGCAAAGAGCTGATCGCTGCGTATGAGGAGAAGGAGCGGACGGGAGGCGTCTTTCTTCTTCGCAACAAGCGGAACGGCAAAATCGGAATCGGCTCGAATCCGAACATCGAAGGCGCCATCAACCGCATCAAATTCGAGCTTTCCATCGGGCGGCATCGGGATCCGTCGCTTCAGCAGGATTGGAACGACGGCGGGGAAGCGGGGTTTGAATTCGAGGTGCTGGAAAAGCTGAACGGCCGTGAAGGCAGCATGCAGGATGTGCGGAAGACGCTGGCCGGAATGGAAGCGACCTGGCTCGAGAAGCTTCACCCTTACGGCGAGCGGGGATATAACGGGAGCGCGGACAATAAGCAAAAAATATGACTTCTCCTGCATTAACCAATGGTAAAATCGTTACTGAGTTATAAGGGAGATGTTACTGTTAGGGTATTTACCTTCGGACTGAAAATGCGATATGATGAAGGTATTGGATTCATTTTCTAAAAAGTACAGCTTCTGAGGGGCTGCTAACCGGTTGCGGAGGGAAAGAAACTGGAAACATTCGCTTGTCTATATGTAATCCGGGGCGAACCGTTCCGTCCGGGCACTTGCCTGAATCTATCGGCGGACGAAACCGTTGTCGGCCGGGCATCGAATCATTTTTCGCCGGACTTCGCTTTTACGAACGCTTTTGTATCGCGGAAGCATTTTCTTATACGCAAGGAAGACGAGAAGGCTGTTCTGTATGACCTTGGGAGTACGCACGGCACCGAAATCAACGGGGAACGGGCCGTACCGAACAAGCCTTATCCGCTGCAGTCGTTCGATATTATTAAGTTGGCGAAAGGAATGACGGTGCTGCACTTTTCCTATATTTTCGCGGATCAGACGCTGGAATTCGAGCCGCTTAGCATTACGCAGCGTATCACGATTCCGGCAGAGCCGCTCAAGATTCATTGGGAGAAGCGCGAATGCGTGGTGGACGGCAAACGGATTGCGATGTCGGAGAAAGAATTCCTGTTGATTCAATTGTTGTACGATCGCGCAAACCGGCTGGTGCCTATCGAAGAAATCAAGCACAACGTATGGCCGGAGCGAACGACAGGAGCGGACGGCATGCCGGATGTAAGCATGGACGAGCTGAATGCGCTGGTTTATCGAATTCGCAAAAAATACGGCAAGGACACGTTTGTGATAAGCGCGGTCCGAGGCAGCGGTTATGTGCTGGAGATGGACTCCAAATAGCGAACTTCCGAAAGTGGGTACGATTGCATGCGATATATACAAGTGGAACCGGCCGGGGCGCTTCAAGGCTCCGTTCGAATTCCCGGCTCCAAGAACTCCTCGCTCGCTCTGCTTGCCGCATCTTGTCTCGCCGACGATGTGGTGACGCTGGAAGGCATTCCGGCCATCGACGATGTGAAGGTCGTCTCGCGCATCGCACGGGATATCGGCCTGGAACTGCGGCGAATGGAGAACGGCAATATCGTCATTGATCCGCGCTGGATACATAGCGCTGTCATCGATCCGGGGAAAGCAGCGGCGTATCGGGCGTCGTATTATTTTGCAGGAGCGCTGCTCGCCAAATTCGGCAGGGTTACGATCGGGTTTCCAGGCGGGGACGACTTCTCCTCCAGACCGATCGACCAACACGTCAAAGCGTTCCAGGCATTGGGCGCGAAAGTGGAATTTCGCGAAGATTATTACATGGTAGAAGCGGCGGAGCTTCGAGGCGCCGACATTTACTTCGATACGATTACGTCGGGGGCGACGATCAACAGTTTGCTCGCGGCGTGCAGGGCAAAAGGCAGGACGAATTTGTACAATGCGGCCGTCGACCCGGAAGTGGTCGATACGGCTACGCTGCTGAACCGGCTTGGCGCGCGCATCTTCGGCGCAGGAACGGACCGTATCCGTATCGAAGGCGTGCCGTACTTGACCGGCGGGGAACATGCCGTCATTCCGGACCGATTGATCGCCGGGACGTTCCTGATGGCGACCGGCATGAACGGCGGGCAGGTGACGGTGAAGGACATCATCCCCGAGCATCTCGGCTCATGCCTGGCCAAGCTGAAGGAAGTCGGATTGGGGATCGAAACCGATGAGAGCAGCATTACGGCTTACGGTCTTGGCCCCATTAAGGCGACGCGCATCCGCACATCGATGTACCCGGGGTTTGCGACCGACCTGCAGCAGCCGATGACGGCGCTGCTTACGCAGGCCAAAGGCAAGAGCATTGTCACCGAACGTGTATTTCCGAACCGGTTCAACCATGTGCCGCAGCTTCGCAGGATGGGGGCTGACGTAGAAGTGCGGAAAGAGACCGCCTTCATTCGAGGCGGCCGGCCGCTCGTCGGCGAATGGGTGCATGCGACGGACGTTCGTGCAGGCTTTTGTCTGGTGCTTGCCGGACTCGCAGCCGAAGGCGTCACACGCATAACCGGCGTAGAGCATTTGGAGCGAGGCTATGACGACTTGATCGACAGCTTCCGTACGCTTGGCGCGAATCTTTCGCTGATGGAACAGGAAACGGATCAGGATGGTCGTCCGGCGATCGGAATGAATGGATTTTAATATGAAAATAACGTTGTTACCGTACTCTCCTTGCGGAGGGTACGGTTTTTTTGGCTGCGGTCACTGGCCTTATCGGTCATGACATCGGACCGCCGGCTTATGGAAAAGGCAGGAAGTGGGCATAATGACATGCTGTAAGCGACATAACACAACAACTTCTGCTTGGATGGGAGCGTGGCTGCGTATGGAAAAAACGTATCTGATGGTGAAGCCGGACGGGGTTCAGCGGCATTTGATCGGCAAACTGGTGCAGCGTTTCGAGGAAAAAGGATTCCAGCTCATCGGTGCGAAGATGTTCCGGTTGACTCGGGAACAGGCTGAATACCATTATGAGGAGCATAAGGACAAGCCCTTTTTCGGGGAACTGGTGGCCTTTATTACTTCCGGACCGGTCTTTGGGATGGTGTGGCAGGGAGACAACATTGTGGCGCTCTCCAGGGCGATGATGGGCAAGACGAATCCGCTTGACGCGGCGCCGGGTACGATTCGAGGCGATTATGCGCTGAATACCGGCAATAACATTATTCACGGCTCCGATTCTCCGCAAAGCGCCGATCGGGAGATCTCCAACTTCTTCCGGCCGGAAGAGCTGATGACCGGCGATTATCCGGTCGGTCTGCCTCTCAATACTGTAACTGACAAGGTCATTCCGGTCCAATAGGCTGGAATGATTTTTTTTCGACGCACCCGAACGCCGTCTTTCGTTTCTGCATTTTCTGATGTAAAGCTTGCTTGACATAATTGAAAATGTAAAGTAACCTTTACGTAAAGCTGGCTTTACATTGGTGGCGGGCAAGACGAAGGAGGGAAGGAATGAACAACCGCTTTTAAGAGATGAGAGCGCGTAGAAATTGGACCCAGGAGCAGCTCTCGGAAAGGATTGGCGTTTCGAGACAAACCGTCATTTCCATCGAATCAGGCCGGTACAATCCTTCATTGGAGTTGGCCTTCAAGATCGCCAGGGCGTTCCAGAGCACGATTGAAGAGCTTTTCATTTTCGAAGGGGAGTGATCGAATGGTTACGGATTTTTGGGCATGGTTCGGTTTGTTGGGCGGAGCATTGATGGGTTTTCTCGGCTGGTGGGGAGGACGGCGCGCCATCCAAGGGAAGCGCGGGCTGGATGAACGATATGTGCGTGTATGGGAGCGGGCCCGGGCGAAAAGCTGGATCCTCACTTTATTCGGGATCTATGCTCTTTTTCTCGCGTTGTTTCTAGGCGTACCGCTGACCGCGGCGCCGGTACTCGGCATTATGCTGGTCGTTCATATGGCCGGGTGGGCTCTGCTCGGCACTTATTATTTGCTCCGAAGCTAGGCGATCAGCGCACACACTGCATCCTCCTGTATTTTCCAAGTTCAATATGGAACCGATGTTCCGACATGTTGTAACGTGATTTGAACTTTCCGCGAAAATTGGGTACATTGGAATGTAGATTGTTCCATGTTTCCGCTAAAGGAGAGAGATGAATGCGAGATCCAAGACTTAAACAGTTTGCGCACAATTTGGTGAGGTACTCCGTTGACCTGCAGCCGGGAGAAAATATTTTGATCGAAATGATCGGGCTTCGCGATCATGAATTGACCAAGTGTCTAATAGAAGAAGTGTATGCAGCCGGCGGTCACCCGTTCATCGAATTTCGCGATCCTTCGGTGACGCGCGCCCTAATGTTTGGCGGTACGAAGGAACTGTTCCAGCGCATGGCGGATATCGAGCTGAACCGGATGAAGAAGATGCAGGCGTATTTGGCCGTTCGCAGCGGCGAGAACATTACCGAGACGTCCGACGTGCCGGATGAGCAGATGAAGCTGTACATTACAGAGTACCAGCGCCCGGTGATCGACCAGAGAGTCAATCATACGAAGTGGTGCATTATGCGCTATCCGAACGGCTCGATGGCGCAGCTTGCGAATACGAGCACCGAAGCGTTCGAGGACTTTTATTTCCAGGTGTGCAATCTCGATTACAGCAAAATGTCGAAGGCGATGGATGCGCTCGTTTCTTTGATGGAGCGTACGGATCGGGTGCGCTTGGTCAGCCCGGGTACGGATTTGAGCTTCTCCATCAAAGACATTCCGGCGATCAAATGCGCAGGCAAAAACAATATTCCGGATGGCGAAGTATTCACGGCACCGGTCAAACTTTCGGTGAACGGCGTCATTTCCTATAACGCGCCTACTATATACAACGGCTTTTCGTTTGAAAACATCGTGCTGCGCTTCGAGAACGGCAAAATCGTCGAAGCGACCGGCAACGACACGTCGCGGCTCAATAACATTTTGGACACCGACGACGGTTCGCGCTTTATCGGGGAATTTGCGATCGGCGTCAATCCGTACATCAAGAAGCCGATGAAAGATATATTGTTCGACGAAAAAATCGACGGCAGCATCCATTTCACGCCGGGCAACGCGTATACCGATGCGGACAACGGCAACCGCTCCTCCGTTCATTGGGACATGGTGCTCATTCAACGGCCGGAGTATGGCGGAGGCGAAATTTATTTCGACGATGTGCTGATTCGCAAGGACGGCAAGTTCGTCATTCCGGAGCTCGAACAGTTGAACCCGGAAAATTTAATCTAAGGTTCAAAAAGTAACGCGCGGTTACGTACCGAAAGTTTTGCGGTATTGCAGCGGCGACATGCCGCTGACGGACTTGAAGACGCGGCCGAAATGCGTTCCGCTGTCGAACCCGACCTGTTCCGCTACGCCCGATACGGGCAGCTGCGTCGATTGCAGCAGCTTTTGCGCCTCGTGGACCCGCAGCCGTTGAATGTATTCGATTAAGGTAAAGCCCGTCGCCTCCTTGAAAATACGGCAAAGGTAATACGGACTGATGTGAAAATGCTCGGATATTCCTTTGAGCGACAACGGCTCAGGGTAATGCTCGTTAATATGTTTGACCATATCGGAAACTTTGCGGTGCAAGGTCGTGGGATGGTCGGCGCGCTCCCATCCTTGTTCCGCCGACTGTTTGGAAACATAACGATACAGCCATAACAAGAGCTCGGTCATCAGCAGCTTTATGCAGCCTTCTGATCCGGGCTCTTTGTTGTCCTGCTCGGTGAGCATCGCTGCGATCAACTGCTGTACGTGGGCCTGATCGCGGCCCTCCGGCCGGATAACCGGGCTGACGCCGAACGCGGACAGCGCGTCGACGTCGAGCTCGGCCAGCATTTGCGAGAGCCATGACGGCTTGAAGTTGATCAGCACCCGTTCGTGATGCGGGCTGTACGCTTCGGTCGTCTTGTGCAGCACCATCGGCTCGATCAATACAAGTTCGCCTTCGCGGACGAGGTATGAACGGTCTTTAATGAAATAATAGCGGCTTCCCGCTTTCAAATAATAGATTTCATACGAATCGTGCGCATGATTTTGCGGCATGTTGAAGCTGCCTGAACGCGATGCGTGTTCAAGCAAATACGGTTTTTTCGGCGGACGGTTCGGTTCGGTTTGAGTCATGCGCAAAACGCCTCCCCTTTCAAGATAGATCGATAGGGCAATATTTGTAGAAAAAATAAAAATGTAAGCAATTTATGTGCTGTTTACATGTATATATTGCGATATACTGCCACTATACCATACTCTTGAGGAGGATCAACAGATGTCTAGACGAAAAACTTATGCCCTGGTCGGTACAGGAGGACGAGCATCGTTTTTTTATAAAGCGCTTGTCAGCACGTTCAAAGAAACTTCGCAGCTCATCGCGTTTTGCGACGTGAATCAGACGCGGATGGACCATGCGAACAAGGTGATCGGAGAGCTTGGCGCAGAGCCGGTGCCTACGTTCAAAGCGCACGAATTCGACCGAATGATCGAGGAGATGAAACCGGACACGGTCATCGTCACTTCCGTGGACCGTACGCATCATAAATATATTATCCGCGCAATGCAGCTCGGCTGCGACGTCATTACGGAAAAGCCGATGACCGTCGACGAAGAGAAGTGCCAGGCGATTCTCGACGCCGTCAAAGAAACGGGACAAAACCTTCGGGTGACGTTCAACTACCGCTATTCGCCGCACAATACGAAAATCCGCGAGCTGATCATGGACGGCACGATCGGAGACGTGCACTCGGTCCATTTCGAATGGCTGCTGAACACGAAGCACGGCGCAGACTATTTCCGCCGCTGGCACCGCGACAAACGCAACAGCGGGGGGCTGCTCGTACATAAATCGACGCACCATTTCGATTTGGTGAACTTTTGGCTCGGCACCCAACCGAAAACCGTATTCGCCCTCGGCGATCTGATGTTCTACGGTCGGGAGAACGCGGAGAAGCGAGGCGTGACGGAATTTTATTCCCGTGCTTACGGCAGCAAGGCAGCGGAGAACGATCATTTTGCGCTGCATATGGACAAAAACCCGAACCTCAAAGCGATGTATTTGGACGCGGAGCATGAGGACGGCTATTTCCGCGACCAAAGCGTATTCGGCGACGGCATTAACATCGAAGATACGATGGGCGTGATGGTAAGGTACGAAAATAAGGCATTATTAACGTACAACTTGTATGCTTATGCGCCATGGGAAGGTTTCCGCGTGGCGTTCAACGGCACGAAAGGCCGGATCGAAATGGATGTCGTCGAGGCTTCGTATGTGAACTCGGGCGGCGATCAGGCGCTGGAAGGCGCCGTTAAAGGGAAGAAAATTCTCGTTCATCCGATTTTCGAGCCGCCTTATGAGGTAAAGGTGGAGGAGAAAAAGGGCGGACACGGCGGCGGCGACCCTGTTCTGCTGAACGACTTGTTCGGCACGCCGGACTACGACCGCTTTAACCGGGCCGCATCCCATGTGGATGGCGCCATGTCGATTCTGACAGGCATCGCGGGCAATCGATCGATCCGAACCGGGCTGCCGGTTCAAGTGGCCGATCTCGTCCGTTTCTAGTCGAGTAGCTGTCGGAAGACGGCAATAAACCATAGGCTTAAGAAGACCCAAACAAGCGTCAATTTGGAAACATAACGGTTTGAGGTTGACAAATACCGGTTCAAGACTATCCTTAAAAAGAGGAGACTTGATCCGGTATTTATTTTGTCATCTTACACGTTTGGAGCGGAAAAGAGGTCCTGACATCATGGGGAAGCTGCTGGAGACGATCATCGTCACCTTCCTGGGAGGAATACTATTTAGTTTGTTGCACTTGCCGCTGAGTTGGATGCTCGGTCCGCTGACGGCGGTGCTGCTGTGGCAGGGTTTTACGAAGCGGACGCTGGCATGGCCCGTCGGCTTGCGTAACGGCGGGCTGGTGCTGCTCGGCTACAGCATGGGGCTTGCGTTCACGGCGGAGAGCGCGCGGCAAATCGTGACGCAGCTGCCGTCCATGCTTGCGGCGACCGTGCTGACCATCGGATTCAGCGTGCTGTCGGCGTATGCGATATCGCGCAGGAGTGGGATCAGCTTGCCGAGCGGCATCATCGGCAGCATCCCTGGCGGTCTCTCGCAGATGGTCGTGCTGAGCGAAGAGATCGAGAACGCCGACCAAACCGTCGTCGCCTTCATGCAGACGATCCGGCTGCTGAGCGTCATTTTCGTCGTGCCTTTCTTGGCCGTGCACGGGCTGGCCGGCGGCGCAGCGACAGGCGCCTTGCCGCCGCAAACCGGTGCCGCCATCTTCGCCTCTATCTCATGGTGGACGGCCATCTTGATCGCCGCGCTCGTTCTTGCGGCAGCGTGGCTCGCCGTGAAGCTGAAGCTGCCGACGCCGTGGTTCCTCGGCCCGATCACCGTCGCGGCCGTACTGACGATTTGCGGCTGGGCTCCGCCGCACCTGCCGTCGCCGCTCATTCTCGCGGCGCAGTGGAGCCTCGGCATTTATCTGGGCCTCGGCATCAAATTCAGCGCGCTCGCCGGTTGGCGGCGGCTGCTGCCGTACTCGCTCGCCGGCGGCGTGGCCATCGTTGCCTTCTCGCTCGCACTGTCGTTCGGCTTCAGTCTCATTCAGCCGATCTCCGTCGTCACTGCCTTTCTCAGTACTTCGCCTGGCGGCATGACGGAAATGGGCGTGACCGCGTCGGCCGTCCATGCGGACGTGTCCATGGTCGTCGCCTACCAGATGTTTCGCATTTTGTTTATCTTGTTCATCGTGCCGTACTTCCTGCGATGGGCGCTGAAGGGACGTCTCAAGACAGGGGAGAGCTGACTATAGAAGGGGGAGCGCCGGGCCCAATATAATAGGCTGCTCTTCTCCTTGCCTTATGGCTCGAAATGTGGTATTCTAAAACAGTCATATCTTAGAGACCTGATTCACTTGTTGTAAAGGGTTATCATTTGAGTGATGGAACCTTTTACAATGTGTGAATTTTTTATTTGCTAACCAAATAAAAAAACATATTAATTTAAATTTTTGGAGGTAATTCCATGCAAACAGGTACAGTAAAATGGTTTAACGCAGAGAAAGGCTTCGGCTTTATCGAAGTAGAAGGCGGCAAAGACGTATTCGTACATTTCAGCGCGATCACAGGCGACGGCTTCAAATCACTTGACGAAGGTCAACGCGTTCAATTCGACGTGGTTCAAGGCAATCGCGGACCGCAAGCGGAGAACGTTGTAAAGCTGTAATTCGACAAGTGAAAAGCTGCCCTTAACGAGGTTAGGGGCAGCTTTTTCTTTTAGCGCAAAAAGGAGGGGTACGCATGAATTTTCGGAAAAAATCAGCGGAGGAGCTTCCTCAGGAGGACACCGCGATTTGGTATTGTCAAACGGAAGGTTGCAAAGGCTGGATGAGGGACAATTTCGCTTTTGAAAATGCGCCGGTTTGCTGGCAATGCCATGCTCCGATGGTCCGCGGCATGAAGATGCTTCCATTGCTCGTTAACACGAACTCCGATCAGAAATCGCTAAAGAAAGGCACGCAAATTTCATAACGACGATATGTATCATAATGATAAATATTCCAATTGCATATGCTCCGCCGCCGGGTGTGCTGAGGATTCGTCCACCAGGATGGAGCGCCGAACTACCGGCAAATGATGAGGCCGTGTACCCCAGGTACGCGGCCTATACGTTTAACAAGAGTAAAATAATCGACGTCAAACCGAAGCACGTGTTAATCAAACATAGAAACAGCACGACTTGTTTCGGGCTCAGCCCGGTGCGCAGCAGCCGGTAATGCGCCTGGCTCGCGTCTGCCTGATAGATCGGCTTTCCGTTCAGCAGCCGTTTGACGACGACGAACAAATTATCGAAGATCGGCACGCCGAGCGCCAAAATCGGGATGAGCAGCGACAGCACCGTCGCCTGCTTGAATGCGCCGTCAAGCGCGATAACGCCGAGCAGGAAGCCGAATAGCGTCGCCCCCGCATCGCCCATGAACACTTTCGCCGGCGGTTTGTTATAACGCAAATACGCAAGAGCCGCCCCGACGAGAATGATCGCCATCATCGCCGATTCCGACTGCCCTTTGGCTGCCGCCACGATGAACAGCGTCACAGCCGCAATCGCCGACAAACCTCCCGCCAGTCCGTCCATGCCATCGGAGAAGTTAATGACGGTGGTCACCCCGAAAATCCACGTGACCGTCAAGAAAAACTGCAGCCATACCGGCAGCAAAATATCTTGTCCCGTAAACGGATTGTTAAATCCGTAAAACACGATACCGGAATAGTACACAATAACGGCAGCGGAAAGCTGCACGACGAACTTCGGAAGCGCGGGAAATTCCTTGCCGTGCGTCTTGTACCAATCGTCGATCGTACCGATCGCCAAAATGAGAAGCGAGCCGCACAGAAGGCCGAGCGTCTGTTTCCAATCGTCCTTGATAAAAGCGAGATTCGTGCATACGATCCCGAGGAAGATGGCGAAACCCGCAGTCAAAGGAATCGGCTCCCGGTGCAGCTTCCGTTCGACATCTTGTTTGGGCTTGTCCACAAAATCGATGCGAAACGCCAATTTTCGCAACGGAGGTATAAGAAACAGCACAATCAGAAAGGACATCAGAAAAGCGGCGAAATAAATAATAACAATCCCTCCATACAGAGCCCTATGAATTGGAAACGCGATAACAAAAGTATATCACAGGCGCACAGCGATTCAAGAAGTTTACAGCAAGATATCAGTGTTTCGTCAGTATAGACGAATTCCCGGGCTCAGCGGTTCAATTTCCGGTATTCCAGCGGCGTCAGGCGCGCCAGCTTCTTGAACATGCGGCCGAAGTGGGCGATATTCTCGAAGCCGACGCTATCTGCGATTTCGATGATTTTCATATTCGTTTCCTTGAGCAGCCGCTGCGCCTCCTTGATTCGTGTCGTATTGACATACTCGACGAAGGTGAAGCCGGTCACTTCGCGGAAGGCGCGGCTCAAATAAAACGGACTCATGTAAAATCGTTCCGACAATCCCGCCAGCGTCAACGGCTCGTGGAAGCTGCCATTGATATGGCGTACGACTTCGGAAATTTTTTTGTGCATCGGGCTCCGGTGCTCGAAAGATACCGTTTCCTGCCGTTCCGAACATCGTCCCGCGAACAGCAGCAGCTCCATCAGGAGCAGCTTCACGTACGTTTCATAACCCGTTGCTTTTTCTTTCAGCTCTAGGGTCATCCGCTTCAGAATTTGTTGAACGAACAACTGGTCCTGCAGCTTCAACCGGAATACGTGCGACGGGTGCTGGAAAGCCGCAAACAACGCAGGCGTATACAGCGGATGATCGCTGCCGAGAAACCGGTCGCTGAAGTTGATGACAACTCGCTCATGGCCGGGCTCGCCGACATCCGACGTTTTGTGCAGGTCGAGCTTGTTGATGAATACCAAATCGCCCGGTGAGATTAAATAGGACCGGTCCTTGATAAAGTAGGTTCGCTGGCCGGTTATTAAATAGTATACCTCGTATGTTCCGTGAAAATGATTCGTCCGTTCGAACGGTTCCGTTCGTTTGACATGCTGTATATAAAAGTCGTCTTCTTCCGCGCCGTAATTCAGTTCTATCGTTTCGCTCATTCGCGTGGTCTCCTTTGCACATCATCCGAAGTTTCCGCTTTACTATCCCTATTGTAGCAGAACGCCTTCCAGCTTTACAGCAAAATATGCATAGGTAATATAAAATAGAGCAAGATCGGTAGAGAAACTAAACTATTATTGCGATATGATGATAGAGGTGATAATAAACTTAGGAGGTCTCGCTCATGGGTAAGTTCCAACCGATCGCAGAAGCGTTAATCGCAGGCACGCTTTCGAATGTAAACGGCAGCGGTGTGAAAGTATATGAACCATCATTGGAAACGTCCGGTGAAACGAAGCTGGTCATGGTAAAAGACTTGGACAGCCATGTCAAATATATTGCAGCCGTCGGGAAAGGTCCGCTCTACGATGCGCTGCACGGCGAAGTACAGGACGGGGCAAAATTGTGTCCGCTTTCACATGAAAACCGTCTCGTATTAAACCGATACTTCGAATATACGGTGCCGCGCGCATTCGGTACGCAGATCGCAACGATCGGTCTCGGCGACCGTCTGGGCATCGCGTCCCCGGGTCATATTCGTACCGTAAGAGGCCGGAATGTTCGACCGATTTTGGCGCAGCAAAGCATCCGCGAGCTGAACCTGACCGGGCGCGACTACAAGCAGGTCGTAGACGCCGCGTGCTACGCCGCATTCCAGGAAGGATACAAGGACGGCTTCGGCGCGGACGGCGACCACTTGAAAGTGGAGGCCGACATCGAGTTGGCGCTAGGTCTCGGCTTTACGATGCTGACGCTCGACTGCTCGGAGAAAATCGACAACAACGTGGAAGGCACATCCGCCGCAGAGCAAGAAGCGAAGTACGCGCAGCTGCCGGAATCCGTTCGCAGCCATTACGAGTCCCGCTACCTGAATCAGACGTTCCCGGTAGCCGGCTCGACGATCGCGTTCGACCGCGAGACGCTGATCAAAAACGTACTGATCTATGCAGCGGCCATCGACTTCATGGAGCATATTTATGTAACGTACATTAAAAACGCAGAGCGTGAGGTCGACTTCGAAATCTCGATCGACGAGACGATGACGCCGACAGCGCCGGAATCCCACTTCTTCGTAGCCAAAGAGCTGTACAGCCGCGGCTTGACCATTTACAGCATGGCGCCTCGTTTCTGCGGCGAATTCCAGAAGGGCATCGACTATATCGGCGATATCGCCCAGTTCGAGAAAGAGCTTGTCATTCATGCGGGCATTGCCGACGATTTCGGTTACAAGCTGAGCATTCATTCGGGCAGCGACAAGTTCAGCGTGTTCCCGATTATCGGTAAATATACGAAAGGCCGCTTCCATGTAAAAACAGCCGGCACCAACTGGCTCGAAGCCGTTCGTACGGTTGCGAAAGTAAAGCCGTCCCTGTACCGCAGCATGCATCAATATGCACTGGAGCATTTCGAAGAAGCGACCGCTTACTATCATGTTACAACCGATCTGAGCAAAATCGCTCCGCTCGATCAAGTGGCCGACGCCGATTTGGCCGACACATACATGAATGAGGACAATGCGCGCCAGCTGATTCATATCACTTACGGCATTTTGCTGCAAGCGAAGGACGCGCAAGGAAATTCGCTGTTCAAGGACGAGTTTTTCCGCACGCTCAGCGAGCAGGAAGAAGCATATGCGCAATCGTTGATCTCGCATATCGGCAAACATTTGGATTTGCTCGGTAAATAAATCAAGGTTCCGCTCCAAGCGGCATGAACGCAGCTGCATTGCCGTTCTGATGCTTATTATGAAAAGGAAGGTGCCCCGATGAAAAAGTTTCTGGACGACAACTTTTTGCTGAAAAACAACACGGCGGAGAAGCTGTACCACGAATACGCGAAGCAAATGCCGATTATCGATTATCATTGTCATTTGAGCCCGCAGGAAATTTACGAGAACAAGCGGTTTAAAAACATTACCGAAGCATGGCTGTACGGCGATCACTACAAATGGCGTGTGATGAGAGCGAACGGCGCGGAAGAAAAGTACGTGACCGGCGGCGACGGGGCGAGCGATTACGACCGTTTCCTGGCCTGGGCGAAAACCGTGCCGATGACGATCGGAAACCCGCTGTATCATTGGTCCCATCTGGAACTTCAACGTTTCTTCGGCGTCTACGATCTGATCAATGAAAAGAACGCGCCGGCGATTTGGGAAAAAGTGAATGCGCAGCTCGGCGGCGAAGGATTTGCCGCTCGCGACTTGATCACGAAGTCGGGCGTGAAGGTCGTCTGCACCACGGATGACCCGACCGACTCGCTCGAATACCATATCAAGATCAAGGACATCGTAGGCTTCGACTGCAAGGTTCTGCCTTCGTTCCGTCCGGACAAAGGGCTTGAGATCAACCGGTCTACGTTCTTGCCTTGGGTGGAGAAGCTTGGGGAAGTGGCTGGCGGCAAAATTAGCAGCTACGACGAGCTGCTGACGGCATTGGAATCGCGCGTACGGTTTTTCCATTCCGTCGGCGGACGCGTATCCGACCATGCGCTGGATTATGTCGCGTATGCGGAGACTACCCAAGCGGATGCCGCGGCGATTTTTGACAAAGCGCTGCAAGGCGGAACGGTTAGCCTCGAGGAGGAAAAGCAATACAAGACGTATACGCTGACGTTCCTGGGCAAGCTGTACGCCGAACTCGGCTGGGCGATGCAGTTCCACATCAACGCGCACCGGAACAACAATACGCGGATGTTCGGCAAGCTCGGACCGGATACCGGTTACGATTCGATCAACGACAGCTTGATCGCGCAGCCGCTGGTTCGCCTGCTGGATGCGCTTGACGCCGAAGACGCGCTGCCGAAGACGATTTTATACTCGCTGAACCCGAAAGACAACTATGTGCTCGGCACGATCATCGGCAGCTATCAGGGCGGCGGCGTTGCAGGAAAAATCCAGTTCGGTTCCGCCTGGTGGTTCAACGATACGCTCGACGGTATGCTGGATCAGATGAAAGCGCTGGCGAATCTGGGCCTTCTCAGCCGTTTCGTCGGCATGCTGACCGACTCCCGGAGCTTCTTGTCCTACACGAGACACGAGTATTTCCGCAGATTATTGTGCAATCTGATCGGCGAATGGGTGGAAAACGGCGAAGCGCCGGACGATATGGAGCTGCTCGGAGGAATCGTTCAAGCGATCTCGTACAACAACGCAAAGGAATATTTCGATTTCGGCCTGTAAGCTTCACTCATAAGGAAGACCCGCTTGGCATAATCCGCCAGCGGGTCTTCTTGCGTTTTATTTCTTTCTTTGTCCGTTTCGTTGACCACCTCGTTGACCACTTCGTTGCCCGCTGCTTTGGCTGCCTTGACCAAAGTGTCCGCCGCCATGATGACCCGGATATGGCCCGTGCTGACCGCCGGGATAGTGGCCGGGATAACCGGGATGACCATGATGACCATGATGACCAGGATGATAGCCGGGATAACCCGGATAATAGTGACCGTGATGATGCGGGAAATAAGGATAGTGATGCGGATAGTGCGGGTATGGATAATGATGATAGGGCGGATAGTATCCGGAAGGATACTGGTAAGAACGGGTTTCTTCTTTGCTCATGTACGTCTCCCTCTCAGCTCATAGTTGTGGGGTATTGATACAACAGACTATGCGCTGCGCCAAATCCGGGATACTAATCCAGATAAAATAGGCGATGGGAGGATCGAGTTTTCTATCGCTTGCGGCAAACGTATACGAAAGCGGGCGGAATATTCATAGGGACGAAATGGATCTCTTGAATGTCGAACAGGTCCGAGAGCTGCTTTTTCATTTGCTTCGAATATTGAAAAGCGATAAACAGGCCGTCCTTTTTCAAGTTATCGTGAATCTGCTTCATGAGCACGTCCCGGAGTTCCTGCGGAAAATTAAAGAAAGGCAGTCCGCTGAGAATGCAGTCAAGCGATTCGATTCCTTCTTTGCGGAGGACGACGTCAATCTGGCTGGCTTCGCCGTAGCACGGAAATTCCGGGTAACGGGCGGCAATTTGCGATTGGAGATGAGCTTCCTTTTCGAACAGCAGCACTTTGGTTCCGGGTCTTCTCGCTTGCGCGATATATCGGGTTAACGCCCCAGTACCGCAGCCCAGCTCCGCCACGTTTTGGACTTGATCCCAGGGTACGGCATGAATCATTTTTTTGCATAAAAACGAAGAGCTAGGGGTAACGCTTCCAATTTGTTTGGGCGAACTTAGAAATTTGTATAGGAAAAGGAATTTTTCTTGAATGGTCGTATTCTGATCCATGCCTATGCTCCTAACGCTTCTATTTTTTCGTATTTATATTCATAATATCATAGAATTTAAATATTTCCTAAAAAAAACCATCGTCACGGCGAACGACTTGCAGACATGCCATCAGGACCAAACAATCGGCAGCATTCCGGGATTAACAGTGCTGTCATTGACCGGATTGCGTCATGCCGTTTGACATATGATTCGTAACGCTTGGCGGCTTTTTGTACCTTAGGCGACTGGGAATACTTGACGACCGCCAGCAGCCTGGAACAGCCGGTCGTCTTTTGCACAATTCCCATTGGCAGGAGCGGTTTCATTTGCTAGACTTGCAGAAGAGAACGATAGAAAAATAAGTTAATTATGGAATATTTCAAGCTGCGAGGAGGAAGCAAGGATGACCCTGGAGGGAATCTTTCGCTGGAAAAAAAGTGGGAAGACGTTCGCGTGGATGGTCGCCGTAATGATGCTTGCCGCCGGTTGCGGGGGGGCGCCGCCGGCATCGTCAACCGGAACGGCGGGAAAGGCCGAAGCGCAGGCCGCAGTTTCCCCGGGGGCCGCCAAGCCCGGTTCGGATGCAGGCAAGCAGACGGCCGCGGAGGAGAAGCCATTTCGATTCGTCGTCATGGGCGATAGCCGCGGGTCCTCGAACGGGACGAACGAAAAGACGATTCGCGCGCTGCTCGATAAAGTGAAGTCGTTGACGCCGCCTCCAAGCTTCATGTTATTTACCGGGGATCAAGTAACCGGAGGCTCGGATGTTGCGGGGCAGCTGGAATCCTGGAAAAATATCGTCGACGATTATATGCCCATGACTTCGGTGTATCCTACGCTCGGCAATCACGAGCATAATGAGAAGGTGTTTACGGAAGCGTTCCCGGCGCTGCCGAAGGAACAGCTTCCAGGATTCGGGAAGACCGTCTATTCATTCGATTATGAGAACGCGCGGTTCATTACGCTCAATTCCGACCGCAGAAACGAAGCCAAAGCTTACGCCATCGACGGAGAGCAGCTTGCGTGGCTCGAGCAGCAGCTGAAAACGGCGGGAAAACGCCACATTTTTGTGCAGTTTCACGTGCCTGCCTATCCGGTCGGGGCGCATCTCGGCGATTCGCTGGACAGAGACCCGGCTTCCCGCGACGCGTTGTGGGCGCTGTTTGACCGCTATAAGGTGACGACCGTACTGGTAGGACACGAGCATAATTATAACCGGAGAAAAGTTGACAGCGCTTTTGACGGCAACGGGTTTCATTTTGAAAACACGATCTTCCAAGTCACGCTAGGCGGAGCCGGGGCGCCGCTTACTTCCGCAGGGAAAGAAACGAAGCAGGTCGTCATCGGTCCGAAAGCGAGTTACCATTACATGGTCGTGGACGTGAAAGGCGGTCAAGCGCTCCATAAAGTGTATGACCTGCAGGGGAACGAGATCGACTCGTTCGCGGTCGAGCGATGAGCGGTCCTGAAACGAAGAAGGACAGACCCTTCTACAAGGACGTGGCCGTGGCGCAAGGCATGATGGCGTTATTGTTTTTTTTGCTCGTTCCGCTCGTCAACATTTTCGGGCCCGGCTACCAGCGGACGGCCTCGATGCTCCACGGCTTGGGGGCCGCGCTGACGATGCTGCTCTCGACGTATGCGATGCATGCCTATTACGGGTACGCCAAAGGGAACGCCGCAGCAAAAACGAAGCTGCAAAACAGGCTGCTGTTGACCAACGTGCTGACCCTATGCACCATCGTAGCGGCCAATTGGCTGTATGCCGACTATCAGGCGCCGGACGGGGCCTCGGAATGGCTTAAGCTGCACGCTCCCGCCGGACACTGGGTTCTCATGGAATACAAAGAGTTTGTCGCGCTGATGGCGTTTCCGTTCGGCACGGCGGCCAGCGTGCTGCTGTGGCGTATGCCGGAAACTTCCGGAGGCGAGGCGGAAGTATTCCGTTATATCATCGGAATGCTGCTCACCTTGCTTTGGTTTTGTTTGTTGGTCGGGTTTGCGTTCGGGCTCATGCTCGCTAAATGGAAAATGGTATAACAGTTCGCGGCAGGAGGAATGCGGTCTTGAAGCACCGGAAATGGAACAAACGAAGCCGGGATGCAGGAAAACAAGTGATGGAGGAATCCGGCGATACGGAAGGAGCGGCGAGTTTGCGCAGGAGCGCCGATCACGGTGCAAAGCTGCGCCGTTCCGGGGAAGTGGTCGCCGCGCTACTGTCGCTTGTTTTCGCCATGGCGGCGCTGACGGGCGCGCATTGGTGGAGCGCCGCCGATCCCGGCCGAGCGAATATGACGCTGTTACGCTACAGCTCCTGGCTGCCGAACGGATGGCGCATTGGGCCTTACGGCGGGAAGGAACTGGTTGCATTAGCCGTTTGGCTGGGCAGTTGGTCGCTGCTGCTGCTGCTCTTTGGGAGGCATCGATTTTCGCTTAAGCCTTGGATGTACGTTTTTCTCGCCGGCGTATTTGTACTTCTGCTGCTGCTATGGCCTCCGGTATATCACCGGATCTACGGCTGGCCGGTGTAGGGGGATGTTATGGCGAACAAATATGTAATGACGACATTGTTGGTACTGCTCTTTATAGGTCTTGGAGTATCGCTTGGCTTGTCCCGACCTCCGGTTCAGGGCATAGCGGAACGAGACACGTCCGGGGGGAAAGCCTGGACGTTCGGATACATCGGCGGTACGTCGGCCGAAGCCTTGAACGAGCTGATGGCCCGGCTGCCGCAGTTGCCTTTCGTTGCCGGAGCGGCGCAGCTCTCGGTGACAGGCGATGTCTCCGCGGCGAAACCGGCGCCGCGCAGCTTTTTCCCCGTGCCGGCCGCCGGCTGGTCCGCGGCAGATAACGCGGCGCGGTTTCCGCATATCCCGGAAGACCAGCTGCCGGGATACGGCCGATCCGCTTACTTCGTCGATTTCGGCGAAGCGCGGTTCTGGTTTATGGATGCGGGGCGGCTGGCGTCGGAGCCAACGGTACAGCTCGAATGGCTGAAGCGGACAGCCGAGGTGAATCCGCAGACGCATCGGATCGTGCTGCTGGCGCAGGAGCCGGGGCAGCCGGAACTATGGCAAGGGCTCGCGGAAAGCGGCGTCGATCTGGTACTGATCGGCCCGCGCCTGTACGCGCCCGAGTCTGCAGTAACCGAGCGGCCGGCGGCCGGTTACCGCAGCTCCGCCCACCGCGGGTGGGCGGAATGGACCGTGAGCAGCGGCGGCGCCGCGACGACACCGCTGCTCACGATTGACGGCCGCGGCAGCCGCCTCGCGGCCGCGGTGCACGGCTCAGCCAGCCGCGAGGCGGGCCGGCTGGCGCTGGACGCCGCCGGGCTGCGCCATACGGCGGCGGTGCAGGAGCGGGCGCCGGTGGCCATCGGTGCCACGTGGCGTTACCGCGCGGGCAGTGCCGCGGTGCGCGCCGTTGTTCCGCCGCAGCTCGACCCTGCGGGCGAGCGGCCGATTGAGGGGCGCTTTACGCTGCCGCCCGGCGATTGGCGCAGTCCGGCGTATGAAGACGCGGACTGGACATGGGCTCCCTCGCCGTTCGGGCGGTCGCGGAAGGGCGCGGAGCGCAGCGGCATTCGCACGGCGCTGCCCGCGCAGCCGGAATCGCCGGCGTACTACTTCCGCAAGACGTTCGTCTTGGAGGAAGATCCGGCGAACTATTCGGATTGGCAGCTGCATCTCGCTTTCGAAGACGGATTTATCGCTTATTTGAACGGCACGGAAGTGGCGCGCGACTCGATCCGCGAAGGGCTGGTCGACTACCGGTCTCTCGCGTCGCCGCATGAGAATGCAGGATTTGAAACTTATGCTTTGACCGGTCATAAGGATGTTCTGGTCAAAGGGATCAATACGATCGCCGTGGAAGTGCATTCGAGCCACCCGGAATCGCCCGAGTTCTGGTTCGACGCCAGCTTGTCCGGCAAAACAACGGTAAAGGAGGCGGCAGCGCCATGAAGCCGACAAACGTTCCGAACGCTCGCCTCAAACGGCTGCTGACGCCGGCGGCGCTGTCCGTGCTGCTCCTTTTGGCAGCTTGTTCCGGTCCGGAATCGTCGCCGCCCGGCGATCCCGGACTCATGGTCAAGCTGTCGTTCAGCCGAAAGCATGTAATGATCGATAATGGGAACGATTTTGTGTGGAAAGACGCGAGCATGGAAATAAACAATAAATTTCGCTATGTGACCGCTTTGCTGCCACGGGGAGCAAGCAGTATTCCGCTCAGCGAATTTCGGGATGAAGACGGGCATCCGTTCGACCCGCAGCAAGGAAAGCCTCATCGGCTTACGCTGCAGGTGAAGGAAGGCGCTGGCGGGAAGCCGGGGACGTGGGTATGGTGAGGGCAGATGCACTATGTTCTAACATGGGAGTATAATTGTTTCCCTACCGTTTCCGCAGCGGCGATAAGTGTGATGGTCCTGCCCGCCTCCGGATCGGCGATGGGGATCGCTTTCAGAGTCGGGTGCCCCAAATGTTGGGCCGTCATTTGCGGTACGACGGCGATTCCGGCTCCGGCTGCAACATACCCGGGAATGTAATCGCCGAACGGAATTTCGGTTTGGATCCGAACGGAATCCAGTCTTTGCTTGTGGAACATATCGTTTACCCACTTGCGGATGCTGCATGCTTTCGGATACATGACGAAGAGCTCTGCGGCTAGGTCGCGGATCGAGACGGAAGTTTCCGCGCAGAAACGATGGTTATCCGGCACAATGATGTAGTAAGGCTCGTGAAATAGTTTCCTGCTCCATACCATATGCGAAGTTTTATTATCGTCGATCATGGCCGCATCAAGCTCGCCTGCCGCTACATCCTGAAGCAGCAGCTCCGATGTATTTTGCACGGAGACGTTTAGACGGATACCTTTTCGCTCCATTTCAACCATTTTATGCGGCATATAATAAGCAGCCAAGCTCGGCAGTGTCCCGACCTTAAGCACCGTTGTCATTCCGGCATGTACGCTGAACGTCGCCATTTCGGAGCGAATGGAAGAGAGCTCCCCCAGAACGCGAGACAGCCGCTCATACAGCACCCTTCCGGCTTCCGTTAGCTGTACGCCGGCCGCGGAGCGGTAAAACAGCGTGACCCCGTAATAAGACTCGAGCTTGCGGATCTGCTTGCCGAGCGCCGGATGCGTCAAGTTAAGCGCTTCGCTTGCCTTGGCGATGCTTCTGTGATCCGCCGTCTGTATAAAATTGGCGATAAACTCCAAGTTCATCTGCGCGGCCTCCTTCATTTTGCGTTTTAACCGACATTGTTCATCATAGCATAATGGAAGGAATGAGATGAAACTTTTAGTTACAGCTCTGTAACCGTTTCGCTCTTCCGAAACGCCCGAGATCGCTTTACTATAGCCTCATTCCCCTAGAGGAGAAGGAGCTGACGAACATGAAAGTAAGCATATTGGGAACAGGAAGAATGGGAAAAGGGCTCGTCAACAATTTACTTCCCCATTTGGAGGAATTGCGATGGGGATCGCGCTCGGTCCAAAGACTTACGGAGCTTATCCAGGGGCATGCATACCGATCAAAGATTGTTCCGGTTGATTACGTAGAAGCGCTAGAAGCGGATGTCATTATTCATGCGTTCTGGTTTCGGGATGTATTGCCTTGGGCACGGGCGAACCGGGACAAATTGTCCGGCAAAATTATGGTCGATATTGCGAACCCTTTTACCGAAGACTTTAACGATTTTGTTACGGACTGGGGAACCTCCGCTGCGGAAGAGCTGCAAAAGCTTTTGCCTGATACGAAAGTCGTCGGCGCATTTAAAAACACCTTTTTCAAGGTGCTCGAAGAGCCGCTTCATCAAGGACTTCGAAGCGACGTATACGTCACCGGAAATGACGAAGAGGCGAAACGGACCGTGATGGAGCTGATCGAACCCGCTCCTTTCCGCGTCTGGGACGGCGGGAGGCTCTGCAATAATCGGACGATCGAGCGCATGACGTTATTTGAACGGGAAGTGGCTGTCCGCTACGGCAATTATCCTTACGTTTCTTTCCGGATGTTCGGAATGAACGAATGACAAGCAGCGGAGGGCATGAAGCTGTGAGGGAAGCCGTTGAATAAGCAGATTCGACTGACGGCTTGCGCTAAAAAAGCCGGGTGCTCATCGGCATCCGGCCTTGTCTTTTAGCTTAAATCATATGCGGCCCGTACAAGCTTCCAGAAGCCGTCGTCCGCTTCCTCGCGCGAAACGATCGAGATTTTCCGCGTAATGCGGGCGGACGCCCCGAGACCTTTGGCCGAATCGAGCTTTGCATACTCCGTCGACTCCGGGAGCGCGAGCCCGATATGCAGCTGCCCTTTATGCGGTTTCGACATGGCGAACAGTTTGTTGCGGTAGAACGGCACGTACGTCTTACAAGGTCGCACCAGCACGTCCTGCCCGATAGTTTCGATTTGTTCCGTAATCCAATCGTGCAGCGGACGCAGTTCCGCATGCTTGGCAAACAGCTGATCGACCAGATCGGAATCCGGGCTGTCGCCACGTCCGATTCCGACATCGCCGGCAAGCGCGCCGAAAATGAGGCCTGCCGAATTTTGCCCGAGGCCGTAGTTGTCTTTAAACCATTTCATCCGCTCGCGGTGCTTTTCCGGCATCGGCTTGTCCTTTACTTCCTCGACCCATTCCTCCAGCGTTTTGCCGGTTCGCGACTTCATGCTGGCAATCATTTTTCGTTCGTATTCCTTCGGATCCATCCATTTTCCCTCATTTCAGCATTACTTTTTGTCTTGTAATTTGCCAGCGGCAGGCGTCAAGTTTGATCTGTTAGATGCGCAGTGGAAAGGGTTATCGCCATTTTATCACATTGATTAATGATGTGAAATTTTCAGCAAGCTTTAAGTTTCGTTTCATCTACGTTTCACAAAAGGCATGTATCCTTAAGAAGCCATTAACAGATTGTCATGTCGGGAGGTACGTCGCCAGTGAATAAAAAAAAGACCGCCATTATTGTGATCGCTGCATTGGTCGCCGCAGGGGGAGGTACTACGGTTTATTACATGCAGGGTTCGAAAAATATGAAAAACACGGCCGCCAATGTGCAACAAACCACGGTTAAGGTGACGAAGGGCAACATTCGTTCCACGATTACCGGTACTTCCCAGCTCGAAGCGCAGCAGGTGCAAATGATCGTACCGCCGAAGGAAGGCGTGATCAAGACGATCAATCTCAGCCGAAATCAGAACGTGAAAGAAGGAGATCTGCTGCTGGAGCTGTCGGACTCGACCCTTACCGAAAAGCTGGCTACGGCAAGGCAGACGCTGAACCAGTACCAAACGGATCTGCAAGACCTTTTGTCCCAGCAGGGGGCCTTAAAGACCGTCGCGCCGAAGAGCGGAAAATTGATTTTATCCACAAATATAAGCGAAGGCGCTTCGGTATCGAAAACGACGAAAGTCGCTACGATTGCAGACCCCGGTACATTGCTTGTCACGCTGCCGTTTATTCAGGAAGAGGCGGCGCAAATCAAAGCGGGGGATACGATGGAACTTGCCATCGACGGTTTTTTGCTTTCGAAGACGGGTACCGTCGAATCGGTCGCTGCCGGGAGCAAATCCGATACAAAGGGGAATCGGCTGGCTGATGTAACCGTTCGGGTGGACAATGACGGCACGATGGATGCCGATCTTACGGCGCAAGGCAACATTACGGTTAACGGACTCAAAATCCAATCGATGAGCAAAGCCAAGTTTCAATATAAAACGACGACGACGGTGTTCGCGAATGCCAGCGGTACGGTCAACAAGCTGGAAATTAAGGAAAACCGGGACGTGCAGGCGGGAGAATTGATTGCAACAATCGTCAACGACAGCTTGTCCAAGGACATTACGAACAAGCAGCAGCAAATCGAACAGCAGACCAAATCGATACAAGACATGGAAGAACAGGTTCAAAACTTGAAGGTGTATGCACCGTTTGACGGCGTGTTCTCCACGGACTTCGCCGATCCGAAGAAGAACGTGCTCACTTCTTATCCGGTCGGAACGACGATCAAGAGCGACGTAAAACTCGGTGCGGTGGCCAGTCTCGATACGCTTCAGCTGCCGATCAGCGTCGACGAACTGGATCTGCCGAAAATCAAAACCGGGCAAAAGGCGGAAATTCGCGTCGACGCGATATCCGGTAAAACGTACCAAGGCGAGGTAACGCAAGTATCTACCGTCGGCACGACTTCCAACGGCGTCAGCTCGTACACCGTCGTACTTAGCTTGAAAAGCAGCCCTGAGCTGAAATATGGAATGACGGCGAGCGCGGACATCATCGTGGAAGACAAACGCGGCGTGCTGCAGCTGCCGACACAAGCCGTACAGACGAGAGTGGGCAAACGAACCGTCATGCTTAAGAAGGAAGACGGTACGACGGAGCAGAAGGAAGTCAAAGTCGGCTCGAATAACAGTACGATGGTGGAAATCACGGAAGGCTTGAACGAAGGCGATCAGGTCGTCATTCAAGGGACATCGAGACAGAGCAACCTGACCCAGCAGCAGGCAGATCAAATGCGTCAGCAGTTTCAGCAAGGACGCGGCGGCGCAGGCGGTGGCGGCACGATGATATTCCCTAGTGGTGGCGGTGGCGGCGGAAACCGATAATGCCGGAGAAGGGGGAACTCGGTTATGAGCTTGATGGAGCTAAAAGACATCGTGAAAAGTTTCAAACGCGGCGTAGAAGAGATGCAAATATTGAAAGGGGTCAATCTAACCGTCGAGCAGGGTGAATTCATAGCGATCGTAGGGCCCAGCGGCTCCGGTAAATCGACGCTGATGAATACGATCGGGCTGCTCGATGTGCCCACATCCGGATCGTACATGCTGGACGGGGTGGCGACGGAGAAGTTGAGAGACGACCAGATGGCGGAAGTGCGAAACCGCAAAATCGGCTTCATTTTCCAACAGTTTAATTTGCTGCCGAGGCTAACCGCAATCGAAAACGTGGAGCTTCCGATGATTTATGCAGGCATGCCGAAGAAAGAAAGACGGGAACGCGGTATGCTCATGCTGGAAAACCTGGGAATGGGCAAACGGTCCCACCATCGTCCGAGCGAGCTGTCCGGGGGCCAGCAGCAGCGTGTCGCCATCGCAAGGGCGCTTGCCATCGGACCGGCCATATTGCTTGCCGACGAACCGACAGGCGCGCTGGACTCATCGACGGGTAAAGAAGTGCTGGAGCTTATGATTCAACTGAACGCATCGGGCAACACGATCATTTTGATTACCCACGATCTACATATTGCCGATCATGCGAAGCGGGTCGTTACGATCCGGGACGGTCTCATTATTGGAGATAAAAGGAACGACACTGTCCCATCCGCTCCTTTGACGGAGGTGCACGCATGAGAGCGTCTGAATTAATGAGCATGGCGCTCAAAACGGTGACCGGCAACTGGATGAGAACGTTGCTCACCATGCTCGGCGTAATTATCGGGGTTGCTTCCGTCGTGACCCTCGTGTCGATCGGACGGGGGACTTCCGCTCAAATCGAGAAGCAGTACGAAAATCTCGGCACCAATCTGCTGACGGTCAATATCCTCGGACAGGGACGGGCCACCCAGCTGGACTACGATGAAGTGATGGAGATTGAACAGCTGCCGGAATTTAATTATATTGCGCCGGCCGTCACCTCCTCGAGCAACGTAAAGTACGACAGGACGCAGGAATCGTATTCGATTGTCGGGACGAACGACCGCTATGCCTCGATCACCAAAAATCAGTTGGCGTCGGGAAGGTTTCTATCCGAATCGGATCTCAGCTTCCGTACAAACGTCGCCGTACTTGGAAGCACCGTTGTGTCGGAACTGTTCGGCGGAACCGACCCGATCGACAAGCGGATCAATATTAAAGGCTTCGAGTATACGGTCATCGGAACGCTGAAAACAAAAGGCAGCAGTGGCATGGGAGGCGCATCCGTCGACGAATCGATCATTGTCCCGCTGCCGACGGCGCAGCGACAGCTGGGGATGGGCAACATCCGGACGACCTATATCGAAGCGTCGAGCAAAGACCAAATTTCGTTAGCCCAATCGACGTTCACTAATTATTTGACGATGAAATTCAAAAGCAGCAACGGTTTCCGTATCATGAACCAGGACTCGCTGGTGGAAGCGCGGAAAGAAGCTTCGAGCACGTTGACAGGCCAGCTCGTCGCCGTCGCCTGCATCTCGCTTTTGGTTGGCGGGATCGGCATCATGAACATTATGCTTGTGACGGTGACGGAACGAACGCGGGAGATCGGGATACGGAAATCGATCGGCGCCAAACGAAAAAACATATTGATGCAGTTTTTGGTGGAAGCCGTCGTCATCAGCGGACTCGGCGGGTTGATCGGGCTCATGCTCGGCGTCGGACTTTCGATGGCGTGGCCGCATTTCAATTCGAAGCAGCTTACCGTCATCTCGTGGGACATTAGTTTTTACGCCTTTTTATTTTCGGTGGGCGTGGGCATTGTGTTCGGTCTTTATCCAGCCAACAAAGCATCCAAGCTGCGTCCGATTGACGCGCTGCGCACCGATTAAACGCACATCGCTTGCATGAGAGGACATAAATAAGGAGGTACTCCCCTTGAATCTGGAACGAAGCAACCGCAAACATAACCGCATGAAATATACGGCCATTGCTCTTGTGTTCACATTAATCTGCATGCTCGCGTACAATCTGGTTCCCGGCGTTTCCTATGCGGGCAAAGAAGGCGTGTTCGTAAACGGCTCCGCCTACTTTACGCTGGAAGAAGTCGCCTTGTCCAAAGGAACGGACAGCCAGTCAATGCAGTTCCGCGTCATGCTCAACAACGACAGCGAAACCGCGCTGAACTTCAACAACTACGGCGTCAAAGTCATGACAAGCGACGGCAGAAGCTACTACGCTAGCCTGAGCGAAAAGGCCGACGCCGTGGTCCAACCGGGAACGTCGAAGTCTTACGCTTTTATCGCCAAGCTGGCTCCGGGTCTGACATCCGATGAACTGCTGGTGGACTTTTTCGACCGAAGCCGCGGAAATGCCGACATCGGCGCGCTTTCGGTACAGAAAGCGATCTCGTTCCAGCAAAACGATCATCAGTTCGTGTTTAACTTGACCGATGCGGACGAGAGCTACACGGGGAATACATTCGTATCCGTGCAAGCCGTAAAAGCATTCGCGATCCCGAGCGATAATCAGTGGAAAATTACGCTGCAGACGAAAGTGAAAGTGTCGGGAACCGACAACTGGAATCCGGCCAATCTGAACTATGGGCTCAATGTGGGCGGCGGAAAAACATTCCCGTTAAAAGCGTCGACCGTGGAGAGCTCGCAGGTGGACGGAGCTACCACTACCGATCTGCTGCTTACGGCAACGCTGGAAACGCAGCCTGAGCTCGAGAAGCTTACGCTGGATATGAACAAAAACGACGCAGCCGTCACGAACCTCGGCAAGATCGATTTGGGATCGCTGTTTCAATACGTAAAATTGGGCGAAAAAGGCTCTTTCAACAGCGTAGGG
This sequence comes from Paenibacillus allorhizosphaerae, assembly GCF_910594985.1. GTDB lineage: Bacteria > Bacillota > Bacilli > Paenibacillales > NBRC-103111 > Paenibacillus_G > Paenibacillus_G allorhizosphaerae. The sequence continues at coordinate 180,829 of NZ_CAJVCE010000007.1, read as the reverse complement.
AAGCAAGGGGTCTCGATTGCGGTCACGAAAGCGGAGGAAATCAACCAATCCGGTAAACGGCAAGCGCTGGTTACGGCGGAACTGCATAACGACGGCAAACGGACGATCGCCAATCCGGCTTTGACGGGTATTCTCGTATCAAAGGAGCAGGCCATCTCGCTCGCAACGGAAACCGTCGTGGATACGGATAAATATTTGGTGGCGGGCAAAACGGCGACATATCAGTTTATTGTGGAGCTCCCAGATGAAGTCGTCTCCGGAACGTACGAATTTTTTATTTCGGAAACGAAATCGACGCAAACGTCGGATCAGAAGACATCGTCGTCTTCCACTTCGACATCGGGAACGGGGACGACAGGATCAACCTCGAATACGAATTCCAATACGAGCAGCAATACAAGCACAAGTTCCAATGCGAATACCAATTCGAGCACCAATGCGAGTACCAATAGTTCGCAGTCGAGCGGAACTTCGACGCAAGCGAGCGGCGTTCCGGTCATTGCCGTAGACCTGGATGCCGGATTGACCGCCGGCAGCGGCCTCGCATCGGCCGGTAACTACGAAATCGGCCAACCGATGGCGTTCACGCCGGACAATAACACGATCGATTCCAACTTGGAAGTATCTCTCGTGGAACTGACTTCGCATACGAACGCGCAGAACGGGTATCAAACGGTTGTAGCCAAGTTCAAATTCCTGAACAACAGCACGAAGACGCTGGATCTTCCGAATTTCTCTACGGAGATGCAGGACGCCGCAGGCACATCGTATCCCGGTGCGAGACAGACAACCGCGCTGCAGCAGCTGATTCCACAGTCGGCTTACGTGTACAGCTACTCCTATTTGATGCCGCCATCGGCGAAAGGCACTTTCAAGCTGAGCATATTGGAGGAAACGAGCTCAAGCAAGCTGAAGCTTCCGATTGCCGCCTATCAGGTGGCCGTTCATTCCACCGATGAGGATACGCCTCTAATGTCGGGCAAAGTATCGCTCTATCCGTACACGGTTAACATCCTAAATTGGGATTTGGCGACCTACTATACCGGCGGCAAATATTCGTATAAGCTGCGAATGAACCTGGACATCGCCAAAGATGCGAAAGTGCTGGTGGACGACTCGTTCTCTTCGCTGGAATTCGAGCTTGTCGATAAAGAGAACAGGGTGCTCGGCAGCATGACCCAAACGCTTCAGGGCACCAATAAGCTGGTGAACGGCATACAAACGTTCGACTTTACGGAGATCAAGTCGGATCAATTCAGCTATCCGATCACCGTGAATGTATACGAAACGATGCAGACGGCTACCGGTACGGCCAAACGGCTTGTGACCAAGCTGCAGCAATAGCGGCAAGGTCAATAAGAGCGGGATCTGACGATTCCGCTCTTATTTTTTATGTAAAGAAGCAATGAATCGTTTACTTCTCTGGCACGCGTATGTTACGTTTGCCTATATGAAACTAGCGGATGCAAAGGACTGAATGTGTATATGCCCGTACCTGTGAAATGGAAATCGTTGTTGGAAGTGCTTAAAGTATCCGTGAGGCTTGGTTTGACTTCTTTTGGCGGGCCTGTCGCCCATTTGGGTTATTTTCATGAGGAATACGTTGTGCGGCGCCGCTGGATCGGCGAACGGGATTACGCGGATCTCGTCGCGTTGTGCCAATTTCTTCCTGGGCCGTCGAGCAGCCAGGTTGGAATCGGCATCGGGCTGCTTCGCGCAGGTTTAACGGGAGGCGTGACGGCATGGCTCGGCTTTACGCTTCCGTCCGTTATCGCGCTGGTCGTCTTTGCGTATCTGATGCAGGGTTGGGGGTTTGAAGCGGCCGGATGGATGCACGGTCTGAAGCTGGTAGCGGTCGCCATTGTGGCGCAGGCGGTATGGGGAATGGGGCAGAAGCTTGCGGCAGGACCGTCTCGTGGCGCGATCGCCATAGGGACTGCGGCGGTCGCTCTGCTGTGGCAAACGGCGCTCAGCCAAGTGCTGCTCATCGCGTTGGCCGGTCTCGTCGGCGTTTTCCTGTATAAAAGCCGCAATGACGCTCCGGTCGCTGCGGCTCCGGTTACGGTCAATAAATCGACCGCAATCGCATGCCTTGCGCTGTTCGTGCTGCTGCTTGCCTGTTTGCCGCTGGCCGTTCGGTGGGGAGCGCCCGATTGGGTTCGAATGTTCGACAGCTTTTACCGCTCCGGGTCGCTTGTCTTCGGCGGCGGACACGTTGTCTTGCCTCTGCTGGAGCGGGAGGTCGTGCCGGCCGGGTGGGTGTCGAAAGAGCAGTTTCTTGCGGGATACGGCGCCGCGCAAGCGATACCTGGGCCGCTATTTACATTCGCCGCCTATTTGGGAGCCGTCGCCGGAGGCTTGTCCGGAGCTCTTATTGCCACAGTGGCGATTTTCTTGCCGGCCTTTTTGCTCATTGTCGGTGCGCTCCCGTTTTGGAACGCCTGGAGGAGCAATCCGCGCATCCAGGGTGCTTTAATCGGCGTAAACGCGGCAGTGGTCGGTATTTTGCTTGCCGCTTTGTATCAGCCTATTTGGATTAGCGCCGTTTCGAGGCCGACCGATTTTGCACTCGTGCTGCTGATGTACGGCATGCTGACGTTATGGAAACTCCCGCCATGGGTTGTCGTGCTGGTCGGGGCTGCGGGCGGTGCGCTTGCGGGCTAAGATTTCTTTTTGCTCAGCAAGGCCGCAATCGCCCCGATCATTTCAGAGAAGATAATGATAACGGACAAGGCGGCTAAGCAATAAGGTACGATAATCGGGATCGCTCGAAGATCGGTCATGTGAACCCATCTTAAAAAGAGCGGGTACAACAGCAATATAATAATAAAAGCGGCTATTTTCCATTTCATGAGGTTCATCCCCCTACGCTTGCGGCAGCGTCGGCATACCCGAAGTTTCGCACGGGAATTTGCTGCGCCACTCCGTCATTATATCAAAAATTCGCTCCCGATTTCGAAAAATCGGCTGCGTGATCATTGGACGCTGCAAAGTCAGTGTTCGTCTCCTCCTGCCTTCTTTGGCAGGGGGATTTTTTTTCATAGTGTGAGCCTTTCGAGGAAAAAATAGCCTTGTACCATATCTTCGAAAGGAGGATTTTATCCTGATGAAACCGTTGCGGTCCGTCATTTGGGTTTTATTATGCACGATGCTTTTTTGCGGATTTGGCGCGTCGGCGGATGCCGAGCCGGAATCGCCCAAAGCGGCATTCATTCGGGAAGGCCACCTGTGGGTGAAGCAAGGCGGCGAGGAACGGCAGCTGACATCGGAAGGCCGCGCATCGAGTCCGAAATGGTCGCATGACGGAGAGTTTATCGCCTACACGGAAGGCGAAGAAGAGCAGCGGGAGCTTCGAATTTATTCGCTGCGCTCAAATAAACAGCTTTCGGTGTACCGCGGCGCAGGCTATCATTACGAGTGGGCCCCGAATCGGAACACCATTGCCTTTCAGATCGACCGGGTGTTGAATACGTCCGAGGTCGGCCCCGATGGGGCGGATGCCTTCGTCAATGTTTCGCTTGGGGTCGGCAACTTCTCCTGGCTTCCCGACGGCAGCGGCTTCCTTGTTTCGTCGGATGCGCAGCTGCTCCCGACCGGCTGGACAGGCGTGAAATTGTACAAGGTGCCGGCGGACGCGAAGCTCGACCGGAAAAAGATGAAGCTGCTTTTCTCGCTTCCCCCGGAGAGCAACGATTTCTTCGCTGTAGCGACAAGCCAGTTCAAATGGTCGCCCGACCGGAAGTGGATCGCCTTTATAGCGGAACCGACCGCTTCGTGGTCGGCGGACAGCAACACGCTTTGCCTGCTTTCTTCCGATGCGCGTGTCTTTCATACGGCGGGTCATATGCTGCGGAACGAAGAATGGTTCAAGTGGGCTCCCAAGCGAAGCGAGCTGGGCTATATCGAGGGAGAAGGGCGCGTTGCAACCCAAAACAAGCGGCTGCGGATCAAAGCGCTGCCTTCGTTTCTCCCTCAAAGCTATACGCCGAAAGGCTATGTCGACCGCGGACTTACTTGGGTGGATGACCGCACGGTTATCGTCTCCCGCTCGGTGGAAAGCGAGTGGAACAACGATCCGAAGCTGCGGCCGCTGCCGTCGCTGTACCGCATCGACACATCGGTCAAAGGCGCCGAAGGCCATGTGCAAAGCCAAGTGAAGCTGACGTCGCCTCCCGTCAATACGGGCGATTTCAGTCCACAGTATTTGCCGCGTTCCGGGCGGCTTACATGGATCCGGTCGGACCGCGAACACGGGGAAGTGTGGACGGCACGGGTGGACGGTTCGGATGCGGAGCGCTACATTTCCCGCATTGGCGGGGGCTCCGGCTATTACGAATCGTGGAGCTGGGAGTCGGTGCTCGCTTGGTACGAACCGGCCGTATCCGCACGGAGCACAGCGGCGAAAATTGCGGAGGAAACGGTCCCGCCGTATGCGAAGTGGGGACGGCTGGCCATGCAGGAAACGGCCAATCGGTATAAAGAAGCACGCATCCAGGATTATCGATACATCGGACGAAGTAAACCGGGTGCGGGTATAACGGAAGAGCAGTTCAAGCTATGGCTTGTGCAGAACGGCCGCGAATTCGGCGTTAACGTCCACATCCGCTTCGAAACGTCTACGGAGAAAGTGATTTCCATCAGATTTCGCGAATCGGCGCATTAAGCGCTCCGATCCGGACGACTGTGTCATAAGCGCAATGCGCCGCTTGTGATACAGTCTCGCCCGGACGGAGGCAAAGCCGAGAAGGCTGCTTGCGAAGCACTAGTAGCGCGTCTCATGCCTGAAACTCGCGTATGTCTACGAACGTTATGGTAGAGACAGCTTGCGAAGACGGGAGGAGAACGGCATGCGTTTCGTTACGAAAACAAGACTCGACTACTTGCAATCGTTGATTCAATCGATGGGCGACGGGGAGAAACAGCGTGAGGCACTGCATCTTCTTGAATCGATTACGAGAGATATCGAGGAAAATTACGCGGAGATTCAGCGGCCGATCAGGCTGGACAAACCAAGTTTCGACAAACGTAGATAACAAAGAAAAACATGTTTTATATGGATATAAATACATTAATTTCCACAAAAAACTGGTGAGGATTCGGCATATCGGAAACACGGGGAATGCGATAATCTATTTTTGTAAGCGCTTTAACCTGCTTGTACCATTTCATATCCGGGAGGTGCTGGTTGCTTCTGCCAGAGGCGAGACGGAAACAATGAACGGCTGCAAGAACTTAGTAAAGGAGGATGTATCATGAAGAAAACCCGGAAAACTGCTATCGGTTTATCGCTGTTAACTACGATTCTGTTAGGTACGGTAACGGTGTTCGCCGGAACGGTTACTATCAGCTCCGACGGCCCGGATACTGGAAAGTCGGCGCTGCAAATTTTCCAGCAATATCTCGGCACCGATCCCGTCGACGGACCGACGGACGCAAGTCACTTGTATGAGTCCACTTCCAGCTATGTCGGCAACGTGTTTGTGTTCAAAGCCGGCAACGCTTCCGACACCGCGGTGATCGACGGCTCCAACACCGACAGGCAGCGTGTGGAAATGAAAGCCTACAACAGCTCGCCAAGCAATGTCAAAGCGTTCCAAGGAGAGACAGTTACTTACAATTGGAAGTTTCGGCCGATGACTCCGTATCCGATGCCGCCGTCCGGCAACTTCCACCACATTTTCCAAATCAAAGCGTCCGGCGGAGACGACGGAGCTCCGATTTTAACGTTTTCTCTTGATAACGGCTACTTGAAATTCCGCCACAATCCGATTGGAGCGGATACGAGCCAAGTCGTTACGCTGGCGCAAACGGCGTTCTCCAATGTGGAAGGCCAGTGGGTGGAAGCGACGGTCACCGTGCAGAATACGGACAGCGGCACCATTACGATGAGCTTGAAGAAGCTGGACGGCACGACGCTGATGTCTTACAGCGGGAACAAAGACAACTGGCGGCAAGATGCCGATTTCAATCGTCCGAAATGGGGCATTTACCGCAAAATATATTCCGGACTGACCGAGGCTAAAATGCAATTTGCCGATTTTCATATTACCAAATAAGATCGGGAATCGATGATTCGCCCATTTATGTTCCAAATGAGGGAGGATGCCCATGATAAGAAAAGGATCGTTCGCCTTAGCTTTTATGCTGCTGTTATGTTTCATTGCCATGCCATTGTTTTACGGCGCACCGGCCGTGTATGCAGCAACGAAGACGGTTCCGGCCGGCGACCTGGAGACATTGCGCAATTATCTTGCCGGTGCCCAACCCGGCGACATTATTGAAGTATCGGGGACTTTTACGGTGTCCGACGGAACGATCGCAACAGGCGTTAGCGGGACAGCAGGCAATTATATTACGATCCGCGGCACAGGCAGCGGCGCGACGTTCAACTTTACCGCATCCGCAGGAAATGCCGCCTTTCATGTCAAACACAATTATTACAAGCTTGAAAATCTCACGATCAATTCCAATTCGCAATCGAACAAAGGGCTGCTCATCGAGGCGTCTCACGGCAATGTTACGAACGTAACGGTCAAAAACACGCTGGCCGAAGGGTTCAAAATCCGAAAAAACAGCCAATATTGGCTGATTAGCGACAGTACGGCGCAAAACACCGGTCAAAGCGGCAAGTTCGGCGAAGGCTTCTATGTCGGCGACGCTGACCAGAACTGGACGACCGCTCCGAATCCGGATCAAAGCGGCTACATCACGTTCCTTCGCTGCAGTGCCATTCAAACGAAAAACGACGGGTTCGACTTTAAAGAGGGTACGCATCACATTAAAGTCGTAAGCAGTACGATCGATTTTCAAAACACGGTTCCGGAATCGACCGTAGGCAACAACGGATTGTTCATGCGTGCGAACAATGTCCAGGTCATCAATACGGCCGTTAAGAACAATGCGGGGACCGGTCAAGCGTTCCGCACAAGCAAAATAACGGCATCCGACGGAATATCGTACGGAAGCAATCTGGAGCTCAAGGGCGTTTCCGCCGTCAACTTGGCCGGAGCCATGATCTATACGAATTACACTTCGAACAAATTGTTTACCGATTACACGATGACCGGCGTCTCCGGCGGTTTGTACGCGTCGGGCTCCAATACGGCCACTTCCTCCAGCCCTTCTTCCTTTACGGAAATGACGTGGAGCGGCGAAGGCGGAGCCGTGTACGGCACGGGAACAGCGGTCAATTTGGCGCTTAACAAATCGGCCGCCGCATCCACGGAGTGGAGCGCTACATACGCCGCTGCGAAGGCGGTGGACGGATCGACAGGCACCAGATGGGCATCGGCGTCGGGAACGAGCAGCGGGCAATGGCTTAGAATCGACTTCGGTTCGAACCAAACCTACGGCAAAGTGTTGATCAAGGAAACGTCATTCGCCAATATTACATCGTTCAAGCTCCAGTCTTCGAGCGACGGAACGAACTTTACCGATATTACGAGCGGCACGACCATCGGCGCGTCCAAAACCATTACGTTCTCGCCGGTAACATCCAGGTACATCCGCCTGTATGTCAATTCCGCCTCCGATGAAGCGAATGTGGACGAATTCGAAGTGTATTCCAGTTAATCGGTAAATAAAGGACCGACGGGGCGATTCCGCCTGACGTTCGGTCCTTTATTATGAATTCGATGTCTTGTGGAGTCGGCTTGTTTCCGATATGCTTATGATTACAGAAAGTATGACCTGAATGCGAGGTGCGATGTTTTCCGTATGCAAAAGAAACGGGGCCGCAAACATTTTCGCGAGCGGCTGGACGAAATGATACATACGCTTAAAGAAGACATTATATCCGGCAAGCTTGCGATCGATACGTACTTGCCGTCCGAAAGCGACCTGGAAAGTCGGTTTCAGCTCAGCAACAGCTCGGTCCGCAAAGGACTGGAAGTTCTCGTTCAAGAAGGTTTGATCGTGAAAATTCCCCGCGTCGGCAATCGGGTGACGAGCCCGGCGCCCGAGCAAGTAACGACCATCCGGTTCGGTTACCAGAACAATGCAGGCAACCAGATCGGAATGGACGAGCTGCTGAAGCAATTCCACAAGCAGTACCCGCATGTGCAGGTGCAGCCGCTCGAGCTGCCGACGAGCCGCTACGGCCACGCGATCATGGAGTACATGGAAGCGGAAATGCTTGATGTTGTCATGATCAACAATAATAACTTTGAAGATTTTGTGGAAAACGACAGCACGTCATTGCTCGAACCGCTCCCCGTATCGGACGAATATTACCCGTTTCTGACGGAGCCTTTTCAGTCGGGCAGAGAGACGCTCATTCAGCCGTTTATTTTTTCGCCGGTCATTCTATGCTATAACCGCGACCACTTTCGGGAGATGAAAGTGCCTGAGCCGGACAGCAGCTGGACATGGATGGAATTGTTCCGTCAGGCAAGCAAGCTGGCCGTCAAAAACGAGCGGTTCGGATTTTATTTTCACCTGCCGTCAAGAAACCGTTGGCCGGTATTTATGCTGCAAAGCGGCGCGTCATTCACCCCCGATGCAGACGGGAAATACGTGATGTGCGGTACGAAGCTCGTCAACGGATTGGAAATGTGCAGGGAGCTGATCACGCAGACGGATATTTTTCCGATGGTGCTGTCGGAGAGCAATGCCGACGTGGAGGCGCTTTTTTTGGAAGGAAAAGTGTCGGTCATTATGACGACGTATTTTTTTCTCAACGAGCTGAAGAAGGCGAAGCCGTCGTTCGATGTGGCGCCGCTGCCCGGATTTATCAATGCCAATACGCTGCTCGTGATCAGCGGACTGGCCGTGAACAGCAAGTCGCGGCATAAGGAAGCGGCGCGGCTGCTTGTGCAGTTTCTGGCCTCCTACGAAACGCAGCTGCATATTCGCCGCACGACGCTCAATATTCCGGCGCATCGCCTCGTGTCCGAATGGCAGGGAGAGGAGCAAATATACCGCCCGTCCCGCTTCTTCATGTACCGCGAAATTATTCCGACGTTCCGGCTCATCCAGGATCTCGGGCTGCAAAACCGGCAGTTGAAAGAGATCCAACGCGAAGTGCTGCTTTATATTTCCGGGTTTCTGGAGAGCGAAACGCTTTGCAAAAACGTGGAAGCCGTGCTGAACGGGCTAAAACCGGTTCACCCGGTCCACAGTTAGACAAGAGTCAAACCATCGGACGATAGGATTGGACAACCGCCTATCGTCTTTTTTTATCCTCTACACATATCACTAACTCGTTACTGACTCGTAAAATGCATAAATACATATTGACTGCGTTTCCAAACGTGGGTTATATTTATTTACGAGTTAGATACGAGTCAATAAAGAGGGGATGGATTTGCAATGAGATTCAATAAATGGTCTGCCGCCGTATCGGTTCTTATGATCGCGTCATCGCTTGCCGCATGCAGCGGCAACGGAAATTCGCCCGGCAGCAAACCGGGAAACACTTCGGCTCAAGGAGGCGACGCGGCGAAAAAAATAAGCGAAACGCCGGCCGAGCTTACGTTCTATGTAACGGTCAACGGCTGGACGGAACAGCAGTTCATGGAAACGTACGGCAGCATGATCAAGAAAAAGTTCCCCAATTATACGCTCAAGTTTATTCCGCAGGAAGGTCCGCAAACGCTTCCAAGCATCATTACCGCAGGACAGGACGTCGATATTATGATCAGCTCGATCGGGCTGACCTCCAACTTCCTGCTCGCTTACGATATGCAGTACGACATCTCCGAACTGATCAAGAAATATAATTACGATTTGGCGAGGCTTGAGCCGTCGACCATAGAGATTCAGAAGCAGCTCGCCGGCGGAGGAATTTACGGATTGCCCGTCAATACGACATCGGCCGCGCTGTTCTACAACAAAAGCTTGTTCGATAAATTCGGCGTGCCGTATCCGAAAGAAGGCATGACGTGGGATGAAGTATACGAGCTGGCGAAGCAGCTTACCCGCTCCGACGGCGGGCAGCAGTACAAAGGCTTGACGATGTCGGTACAGCATCTGATGCTGCTCAATCAGCTGTCCGCGCCTCACCTTGACGACAAGACGTACAAGGCGCTGTTCACGTCCGATGCATTCAAGCAGGCGTTCGATAATTTGGCCCGCTTTTATAAAATATCCGGCAACGGTCTTGTCAACAACAAATACAGCCAGGCCAGCCAGCTTGATCCTTTTTACAAAGAACAAAATGTCGCCATGTATGCATCGCTGAGCACGACGGCCAATACGTTGAAAGATACGATGAACTGGGATATGGTACAGCTGCCTGTGTTTAAAGACAAACCGGGCGTCGGCCCGCAGTCGTACCCGAACTACTTCTATATTTCCAAAGGCAGCAAAAATAAAGATGCGGCGTTCCAGGTGCTTACCTACATTACGTCGGATGAGTTCCAGGAATTTAACGTGAAGAGCGGCAATTCATCCATCTTGAAGGACGGCAGCAAATTGGCTTCAAGCTTCGGAGCCAACCAGCCGTATTTGAAAGGGAAAAACATTAAATCGTATCTTCCCGCCAAATTCGCGGCGCCGACGGTAAAGACGAAATATCAAGCGATCGCGGATAAAGAAATGCTCGCCGCTCTCGTCGACGTAGCCGGAGGCAAAGACCTGAACACATCGCTGCGCGAAGCGGCGGAACGAGCGGACAAAGCGATTGCCGCAGAGCAGAAAAAATAAAATAGGCGGATCGGCGGAGGGAAAACCATGATTGTCAAAAATGTGCTATTTCATAATGTGTGTGAGCTGGAGCAGCGAGAGCATCTGCCGGGACTTCGGCTGCAGCGCTTCCCGAAAGAGGTGCGCGACGGACTCGGGGATAAAGGTAGGACGAAGGCGGTACAATCCAACAACTGCGAAATGCGCTTCGTGACGGACGCCAGGACAGTCAGGGTAACGCTGTCATCCGTAGAATCCGGCGGCAAAATCGGGGTCTTCAAAGGCGACTTCTTCCATTCGGCGCATCAGCTTCAGGCTGGTGTGATGCAAACCTTCTCACTGGAAGAGCCGGAACGGTTTGCCGAAGTCGTTCCCGACCGTCTGAATAACCGGGCGTTCGGTTCGAACGTATGGCGTATCTTCTTCGAACGGTTCGGCGCCGTCTTCCATGATATCGATGCGTTCGGTCACGAAGTCCGGCCGCCGGAAGCTTCGGAGCTGCCGAAGCTGAGGTTTGTCGCTTACGGCTCTTCGATTACGCAGGGCGTGGGTGCTGTCAGCCATTATAACTGCTATGTGCAGCAAGCCGCCCGCAGACTGGAAGCCGATGTGTTGAATTTGGGACTTAGCGGTTCCTGCCTTTGCGAGAAAGCGGCGGCCGATCATATCGCTTCGCGGGGCGACTGGGATTTCGCTTTTCTCGAAATCGGAGTCAATATGCGCTCGGTATTTACCGTCGAGGAATTTGAGAGCCGTGCTTCTTATCTGCTTGACCGGGTTATTGAGCGCAATCCCGACAAGCCGGTGTTCCTGACCACGATATATCCGAACCGGGCTACGCATTTCAACGAAACGAAGCATGCGCTGACCGACCATGAAAAACGGTACAACGATGTGCTGCGAAACTACGCGGCGGCCAAAGCGCACCCGCAGCTTCACCTATTGGAAGGTGCGGATATATTGACTGATTTTACGGCGCTGACCAGCGATTTGATCCATCCTTCCGATTACGGGCATATGCTTATGGGAGAGCGTTTGGCCGAGATGATGCGGCCTGTAGCCGAGCAGCTCAGAGAACAACGCAAACAGGGGGAGCTATAGGATGAACATTCAACAAAAAACGGCCTGTTATTCATGGGCGCAGGAGAGCTTGCGACGGCTTCAGGCCGCGCTAGAGCCGTTACTGTCGGAAGAGACGCATATCCCGGAGGAACCGGGAGGCTGGTGGCATCAATACGTATGCCCGGAGCATCATACGGAGCTGGTCTTTGACGAAAGGGAGAGCGACGCGACGCGCTACCGCTGCCCGAAAGGCTGCACGCTGACGGGCGAGCCCTATCGCGGCGCATGGCTCGTCGTAAAGCATCAGTCGCTGGTGCGGCTGGCGCTGCAAGCGGCGGCGGTATATGCAGGCACCGGTGAGACCAGGTATGCGGCGTGGAGCGCGAGCGTGCTGCATCGCTATGCGCTGCAGTATCCGCGCTTTCCGGTTCATCCGGACGCCGAGCCGTGGATGTTGAAGGGGCGGGCGTTCCACCAGGCGCTGACGGAGGCGATTTGGGCGACGACGTTCATTCGCGCCTATTTGCTGCTTGCGGATCACGGGTATGCTCCGGAAAAGGGAGACGCAGCGTTTCAGACGTTCTTCAAACTGCTGGGAGACAACATGCGCAGCGCCCGGCAGGTGCTCGTCGTCGACCGGAAAAGTCCGGAAAGCAATTACACTGCGTGGCTCAACGCGGCGCTTGCCAGCGTGTACGCGGCGACAGGCGACCGCGAGCGCATGGCCGAGCTTGTCCAAGACGGCGAAGCCGGTTATATTCGTCACCTGACCATCGGTGTCAAGCCGGATCAATTGGAGTATGAGGGAACCCTTTATTACCATATTTTCGTGCTGCGGGCGTATTGGATTACCGCCGAGATGGCTTTGCGGCAAGGCATTGATCTGGCCGGGCTGCACGGGGCTCAGGGACAGTCGCTGCGCGGCATGCTGGATGCGGCTGCTCTGCTTGCGGACGACAGCGGTTTTTTGCCGGCGCTGCACGACGGGCCTTACCGTCGGGGGCCATACGCCCGGGAAATCGTGGAAGTATATGAGGCAGGCATGAGCCGGTTCGGCAATAAGGAGTACGAACAGGTTCTGTCGGAAGCGTATCGGCAGCTAAACGGAGCGCCGGTCCGGACAGGGCTCGAGGCGCTGTTGTACGGCGAAGGCGACTGGGGCGGACCGGTCACCTCAACGGCCCGTCCGTCCGTATTGTTCAAGGAATCCGGCCTTGCTGTCGGGAGAGGGCGGGGCAGTCTGTCGTTCTGCACGGATTTCGGTTCTCATGGCGGCTCGCATGGACATTACGACAAGCTGCATATATCGCTTGAATGCGACGGCGTCCAGATTGCGCCGGATATGGGCATGGTGCCTTACGGCTCCGCGATGCGCAAGGAGTGGTATGCGGCGACGGCCAGCCATAACACCGTCCTGATCGGCGGCTTGTCACAGCGTGCCCACGAAGGGGAGTGCGTCCGGTTCGAAGAAGCGGAAGGCCGAACCTACTGCCAGCTTCGTACGACCGGGGCTTACGATGGCTGCGAGATGGAGCGCCATTTGCTGCTGACGGACGGACTGCTGTTCGACTGGTTTCAAGTGAAGCTGACGGAAGCGAATACGATCGATTGGTGGATGCACAGCCGTCATCTCGATCCGCAAGAAGGCGGGTCGTGGACTGCGGAGGAGGGATCTTTTAGCGATAGCGGTCCGTACGCCTATGTCAATAGGAAATCCGTGTTCTCGGGGGAAACGGGAGAACTGTGCCATACGCTGATGCGCGGCGAACCGGGAGGTGCGGTCGCCATGTCGACGCTGTTATTTCCGGCTTCGCAGCTGCGGCTGACCTGCGTCCCGGGGACTGCAGAAGATCCGTCGATTCCGTATGCCGGATTGCTCCATCGGCAAACGGGAGACCGAGCCGATTTCATCACGGTTTATCGCGCCGGCTCTCAGCATGCCGATTTGATCTGGCTCGGGAGCGACGCAGCGGGCAAGCAGGCGGTTCAAGTGAACGCTGGAGACGTTTCATGGGTATACACGCTCCATTCCGCGGCGGACGGCGGTGCCTTGTCCGTAAATTTCATGCCGAGGTGAATTCCTTGATGAGATTTCATATGCTGTTGACCGCCTCCTTCTTGTTTATCGCAAGCGGCTGCCAAACCGCTGCTCCCGCGAATCCGCTCCCTGCGCCTGTTCAAGGGGCGCAACAAGCCGGCCAGTCCGCCGAGGCGCCGGGCTTGGCAGCGGCCAAGAAAGAGGAGCCGTCGAAACCGGCCATGCCGATGTCGTCGGTTAAGGCTGGCCTTGTGAACCCGGACGGGACGGAGCATAAGCTGCCCGATCCGAATCCGGTCAAAGGCAAGACGCTGAACGTCGTCGATTTCGGCGCCGATCCGGCGGATGACGGGAAGGACGACCGCCCTGCGGTTGCGCGTGCGCTGCAAGCGGCTCGCCCGGGAGATGAAGTGTATTTTCCCAAAGGCGTGTATGCGCTGAAAAGCGTCGATTCAGTCAATCGCGCCGCCCATTTGATCATGAAAAACGGGGTGAATTTGCGCGGGCAAAGCCGGGACGAGGTTGTACTTGACTCGGACTTCGACAACCGTGCGCAGCCGGGGGGCGCAAGCCTGCTCACCCACAGCAATTCTGCCGTCATCGATATGACGGGCCGCAGTGGCATCGTGATATCCGATCTAACGATCAGCTCGTCCTGGGAGGGCACGTTTCCAACGGACCACAAGAAGAACAGCGAACTACGGGGAGGCCCGAAAGCAGGCATTTACATCGACAAATCTGGTTCGGGGCCGGCGCCGTCCAATATTTGGATCAAGCGGGTGGCGGTCGAGAAATTCGAGCGAACTGGCGTCCGCATCAGCAAGGCGCATGACGTGGTCGTGGATGACTGCATCTTCCGCAAAGCGACGGATATGGGCGGCGGCGGCGCCGGCTACGGCGTAACGTTCATCGGCACGCCGAAATTCGGGGCCAAAGGGCCGGCAGAAGACGCAAGCTATAACGTAGTGCAAAACAGCAAGTTCGACGGCAGCGTCTCGCTGCGCCACGGCGCGCTGCTCGGCTATGCGGCCCATCATAATACGGTGCGCAACAACACGTTCGACCGTACCCGGCTCGATTCCATCGATTTGCACGGCGACGGGGAGTCGTATAACGAAATATACGGCAACCATGTGTACGGCACGCAAAAAGGCGCAGGCATCGGCGCGGGCAACACCGGCGGAACGCCGCCGAACAATCACAGCGCTGCCGGTCCGTATAACCATATTCACCATAATGTGATTCGCAATTCGATGGACGGGATCGTCGTGATCATGGGCACGCCCAACACGCTCATCGAGCATAACGAGATTGAATCGGTGTCCGGGCAGCCGGATGCAGCCCCGATGCGCAGCGGGATTACAATGAAGCACGCCATCGGAACGATTGTGCGGGATAACGTCATTCGCAACGAGACGATAGAAAAGTCTGTCGGCATATGGCTTGCCCACGATAACGGCGACCCGAGCAATAACGGGCTTGGCGCCGGCGATCCGCAAGACACCAAAGTTACCGGAAATACGCTGGTCGGTCATGCGGAGGCGATCAAGCAGGATGCAGGAACCGGTACGGTCATCGAGAACAACACGGTCAGCAATAGGCCATAGGATCATCTTAAAGATGCAGGAGAACACGAAGTGTGTTTTTCCTGCATTTTTGCATTGGATCTTTTTTACAAATTTGTGTTGTGCTATGGCGCGTACGCGATAAAATGTTTATATACGTTCTATGCTCGGGTGGAACAATTCGGCATCGGACTTCGTTACATCAGTACTGAGCCTCAATCCTTTGCATTGATGTCATTTGGTTCCGGAAAGGATGATTTCCCATAGCTATGAAGAAACGACTTGCATGTTCAATAGCATTAGCCGCTTCGCTTTGTGCAACAGCCGAATACCCGGTAGCTGCACAGGCAATCGCCGCCGAGGCGCAGTCGGCTGCACCTTCCGATAATGCCGTCTCCGCTCTGAGGCCGTCCGGCGAGATGACGCTCATCGGCAGCGAGCAGTTGTATGATCGCCCCAGCGACGATGCTGGAACCGGCTTGTACTTGTCTCCGCAAACGATCGCGCCGCTTGGCTTTTCCGCCGATACGGGTTTTTTTCTTGTCTCCACGTGGGTCGGCGACAAATGGATTCGCCCGAGGGAAGGTGTGCTGGATAACGTCGAACCGGTGGAGACGGAACTTGTACCTGATGCTCCGGTGTACTTGTTCGATGCCCCGCTCATCGGTCTCAATTCCGGGAAGACGCTATCCGGTCCCCTGCACGTTATCGGAAAGTGGCGTTCCTGGTACCATATCCGCACGCATACAGGCGACAAATGGATTAATCCCGCCTATGCATTACCCGAGCGGCTCCGGCCGCCTGAAGAACCAATAACGCTCGATACCAAAGCGACCTTGTACAAATATCCGTTTGGGCTTTCCGGCGAAGTCGGCGTAATCGATCCGCAAACCATACTGCCCGTTGAGCGGGGAGACGAATGGCACCATCTACAGGGGGACTTCGGGGATGGTTGGGTTTATATCCATCAAGACGACAAAGACCGGCAGCCTAACGGCAGCGAGCATGTGTCTATCAGCCAAAGCAAGGCGATCGAGCTTGCACGGCAGCGCCTCGGGTTTACCGAAGAGTATGCCTTGGAAGGCGTCCATCTGTTGAGGACGGATGTCAGCTCTAAGCGATGGAGCGTCATTTTTTACAAGAAACAAGACGGTACGGTAGTCGGGTCTGGCGATATTACTTTAAGCGCGGGCGACGGGACGGTTGACTGGTTTACCAAACGGGATACGGTCATCGTACCCGGACTTTCGGAACTCGCGAACGATCCGGCAGCGCTGAAACAACGGATGGAGCGCTTGATCGCGGACCATTCGCCCGCTTCGGACGCCGAGTGGATGCTGGATCAGACGCCGGCCAATCCATTACAAAATCGGTGGAACAGGCTGGATGGCTCCTCAGCTTCCTTCCGTTACATCCGGACGGTGAACGGACTGCCCTTCCCTGATAATTACTTTCAGGTAACCGTCCATCCAAACCGCGATGAAATTTCCTATGATTTGCTCTGGAGCGACAACAAGCGTTTCAACGGAATAGAACAGGAACAAAGGATGACGCAGGAAGAAGCCGAACTTGCTTTTGCAGATGCTTTTTTAGCCAAGACCATCTATAGGACACCGCCGGTTTCCCGCGATCAAATGTCACCTGTACACGCCATTGTCCCCCGTTTGTACGATACATTGGATGCGATGGACGGCCATTGGATTGACAGCTCCGGTACGATGGAGGTCCGCGGTCCGGTTACATGGAAACCGCTAGCTGAGATGCCGGGTGAGAACTTGAATTTATCGCTCGAACAAGCGGTCGAAGCCGCACGTGCAAAGCTCGGGCTGCCGGCAGACGTCGCCGTGGAAAATGCCAGGGAAGGCAGCAGGTCATGGCTGTTCCAGGTGAAAGTTCCTCCCCAAGCCGAAGACAGGGCCGCTTCTTACTTCGTTGAAGTCAGTACCGTGTCCGGGGACATCGTGCAATGCACGACCGATAACAGCGGCTCGTTCTCCTGGATCACCGTGCCCTCGATCAGCGAAGCTCAGGCGGAAATGTCGGCGGAAGAAACACTCAGGCATCTGCTGCCTTCCTATACGCATCAGTTATACCGGGTCCGATCGGAGCTTCGACTTACGGACGGCATTACGGTCTCGAATCCGGAGTATTTGTTTACGTATCAGCGCCGCATCGACGGCATTTGGGGAGACCGGCAGCAGGTGACCGTATCGATCAGTCCCGTAACGGGGAAATGGATGAGACTTGATAATCAATTGATGCCTGCCGCCTACCCGCAGAGCAGACCATCGCTCATCTCCAAGGAGGAGGTGCGGAAGCTGATGCTCGGCCGTTACCGCGTTGAAGCTTATTACGCCAGCGACAGCGTACTGCTGACGAACCCGTCCGCTTCCATTCGCTACCGCCTCGTCCCGACGACAGAGTCGGCTTATAAGTCCGTGCTGGATGCGCATACGGGCGAGTGGCTCGACTTTTATACGCTGGAGCCGGAGCAGTCCCATTAATGCGAAACTTGATATGGGAATGTCACAACAGGGGGGCCTTGATGATTCGGAGGCAGCCCTTTGAATCCATTGACATTTCATTTTGTTTCAAATAGTATCTAATTAGATGACGTTCGAATTATGATTTATTGCGAAGGAGGATCAACGGCTCCATGATTCAACTCGATAAAATCGTCCAATACCACAAGGCAATGGCAGACCCGACCCGAATCCGGATGCTTATTTTGCTGTCCCACGGAGAGTTAAGCGGTCAAGAGCTGGCGGATCGTTTGAAGCTTTCCCCGGCTACCGTCACCCACCATGCGATGAAACTGAGGGAAGCCGCGCTGCTGCATGAGCGTAGGGACAAGAACACGATTTATTTCAAGTTAAACCGCTATTTTCTCGAGCAAAACGCGAAAGCGTCGGTTGCATTTTTATTCGAGCAGCATCCGGAGGAAAAGGAGGAACACGCCGTGGAGAACGAGAAATTAAAGGCGTCGGTGCTGAAAAACTTTTTTACCAAGGATGGCCGTTTGAAGCATCTTCCGGCGCAGTACAAGAAGAAGCTGATCGTGCTGGAACGGATCGTTTCCGAACTGGAGCAAGGGAAAAAGTACGCCGAAGCGGAACTGAACGAATTCATCAAAAAGTTTCACGACGACTTTGCAACGATTCGTCGTGAATGGATTATGCATCACTTCATGTTTCGGGAACAGGAAGTATACGAGCTGAACCCCGAATCGATGTGGACCAAGTGGGAGGATGTAAGGTAAATGCAATCTTTGTTGAGCAGGGCAAGAGAAGTCGCAGTGGAAGCGGCCACGATCGCGGGGCAGTTGGCGAAACAATATTTTGACAAAGAGAAAGAAATTATGTCCAAAGGCGATGACGGTGACCTGCTTACCGAAGTTGATCTGCTTGCGGAACGGGAAATATTGAGCAGGATTGCGGCGAGTTTCCCGGACCATCAAATCCGCAGCGAAGAGACCGGCTGGTCCGGCGTGGAAGGGGACTGGCTCTGGCTGGTCGACCCGCTCGACGGAACGAATAATTATGCCATCGGACTTCCCGTTTACGGCGTGTCCATCACGTTGCTTTACCGGAAAGACCCTGTACTCGGCGTCATTTACGATTCCCACTTGGGTCATGTATACATTGCGGAGAAAGGACAAGGCGCGCTAATGAACAGCCGATCGCTGATCGCGCGTCCCGGCGCCGGCGCAGCGAAGATGACGGTAGGATGGATTCAAGGACACAAGGTGCAAAAAGACGAGCGCGCGATGCGGCTCAAGCATGAACTGGACGTAAAGTGTAAGCGTGTGCTGCGGATATGGGCGCCGGCGCTGCTGTGGTGCATGCTGTCCCGAGGCGATCTTGACGGCATCGTCTTGTACAATTCGGAAGGCGATGATCTGTACGCGGGTATTTTGATGGCGAAGGAAGCGGGAGCGGCCGTTGTTGATTTTGACGGGAACCCGTTCGAAGGGATGAATCCGGAGCCGTATATTATCGCCTGCCACCCGGATCGGCTGGAGCAAATGCTGGAGATGGTGCGAGCGGCATTGCAAAGGCAATAATGCCCATTTGAATCAGACGTTGGGAGGAACCTGTTATGAAAGCCATTCTCGTTGCACAATTCGGCGGTCCGGAAACGATGGCGTACAGCGACGTTGACATACCCCCGCATTGGCGCCGGGCAGGTGCTCATTCGGGTCGAAACGACGAGCGTCAATTTTACCGATATCAAATCGGTATGGGAAAAAAGATCAAGGGAAGCCGGGAGAGAGAAAGGTCTAAGCCGACGCCGATCGCCGCATCTTCGTGTGTAATACAACCACCTCCCGATCACCCATATTATGGTATAATCGCTGCAGGGAGGCGAGAATCGATGAACTATCATATTCGGGTAAGAGCTTGCGCGCTCATCATAGAAAACGATGCCGTGCTGCTCATTGAATTCAAGGACGAGAACGGCATCCATTACAATTTGCCGGCCGGCGGGGCCGAACCGGGAGAGTCGGTCACGGAGGCGGTGATCCGCGAAGCGAAAGAAGAAGCTTCCGTCGATATCGAAGTCGGACCGATTGCCCTCGTCTATGAATATGCGCCGCATTTTAACCATGGAGAGTACGGCGATACACACAGCCTGAGCCTTATGTTCGACTGCCGCATCAAGGAAGGGTCGCGTCCGCGGATGCCTTCAAGGCCCGATGAGAATCAGTGCGGCGTGAAGTGGGTTCCGCTGCGGCAGCTGCACGAGATCGTGTTGTATCCGAACATTGCGAGTCAAATACTGGCTTACGCGGCGAACCGCTCGCGGACGCTGGAGCTTATCGAGGAGCACCGGCTGGAGCGGGTTCGCTGACCGACGACACAATAAGTAAAGCTTCTAATCGAAGCCGTTCGATGAAGATACATACGTGTTTTAGCGGAAGCTCTTGAAAGATCAGAATTGTTCAGCTCCGCTGAAAACTTATAAATTCTGCTCTTATAACAAAACCGGTCGTTCCGTATAAGGAACCGCCGGTTTTTTCGCTTGCGTTTGTTTACCATACGCTCGGGATGACTTTGATTTCCCGGTCGAGTTTGGACAAAAAGGCGTAATTCGGATTGAATGTAAAAATGCGCTTCATCTGGTACGTCAGCATCACGACCGCGATCAACGCCTCGGTGAGCGAGAATTGGTAGTTCGGGAATTCGAGGATGAGCCGCTTCGCTTCCTGTTCCAGTTCGGGCCGTCCGGAAATGACGGTAAGCACGCCTTTCTGCACCGCTTTGTCCATCGTATTGAGGAAAAACTGCGCATCCGCATAATCAAAATGATTGCGCAGCCATTGATGCGTGTCGAACAAAACGTTGTTGGTCGTGACGAGCTGTCTGTCCATATCGTCCAGATCGAAGAATAACGATCTTGCTTTCAAATAATACGGATCCTCCGGGTTCATAAACGCGGTCAGAGCCGATTGCTCCAAAAAGATAGCTTGCGGGTAATTCACGTGATCGTCGCTCATAGGCCGGATTCCTCCCCCCGAAACTTTTCATTGCGTTTGACAAGCGCATCCAGTTGCAGCAGCGGATTTTTCTCTTTCTGCTCCATCGTCGCCTGCACCATCAATTCATGGGATCTTCCCGCAAAATACTGCTCAAGAATATAATGGACTACCGCAGATACGGTCGTTTGCTCCGCTTCGGCCATCTGCTTGCATTTGTCATAAATGTCGTTTTCCAGCTCCAAATTCTCCAACTCGTATGTCGGCTCGCCGGAAGAAATCAGCTGCGATGCGGCGGATTTCCATCTTCTCAGCTGGCCTTGCATAAATTGCTTGGAATTGCTCACGGACGTCACACCCTTCAAAAAAACATGGTTCGGCGCCCGCATGTCGTGGAGACGCCTTCCTAAATCATTCGACACAAAGCATGATTTTGGTAGGGTTTTTTGTCGTTTGCTGGACGATTCATGAAATGATCATATTTTTTTAACCTTTCGGTTACGGAATACCCACAGGATGATCATCATTTTAGGGTAGATTGGTTGTGTAAGATCATAACCGAACCATAACGGAGAGGAGAATGAATATGTCCATGAAAAAATGGTACACAGGAATGATGTTATCGGGGGTGTTGGTTGCCGGATTGCTCGCAGGTTGCTCCAGCGGAGAAGGGGGGATTCAGGACGCTCCTGCCGGTACGACACCGAAGGACAGCGGCAGCAAAGCTCCATCTTCATCGGATACGACTTCGCCGGGCGGTTCGACCTCTGGATCAAGCAGCGGCACAAGCGGCGGTACAGGAGCCGGCGCAGGCTCGTCCTCAACGGGCAGCGGCAGCACTTCCGGTTCATCGTCCAGTTCCAGCAGCCCGGGCGGGTCAAGCTCGACTACGCCGGGTGCTTCAAGCTCCAGCAGCCCTGGCTCGTCAAGCACAAGCAAGCCTTCTGCGGGTTCTGACAGCACAGGCTCTTCCAGCTCCAGCAGTACGGGGGCCGGCGCGGATAGCGGTTCGACCAAGGCGCCATCATCATCGGCGGGTGGAGGAACCACCGGGGCAGGCAGTACGACCAGTCCAAGCACAACGAAGTAACGAATATACGGGGAAGCCGCTTTCTTTTTCCGGCTTGGAAAAAGGAAATGGCTTCCTTTTTCGTGTTTCCCCCCGCAAACTTGAGGGTAATGGAGAAGACTATAGTACTCCATTTGCTAAAGGAGCGGTATCGATGAACCCTTGGAAAGTGCTCGTGGCCGACGATGATCCGAACGTACGGGAGATCATCCGGCTATATTTCGAAAAGCAGCATATTCAAATGATCGAAGCCCAGGACGGTGAAGAAGCGCTGGAGCTGGTGGAGAAAGAATCGCCGGATATTATTATTCTCGACGTCATGATGCCGAATATGGACGGTTACGAAGCGTGCCGGGAAATATTGAAGCGATTCGATATTCCGATTATTATGCTAACGGCCAAAGGCGACGAGTTCGATCGTGTGCTTGGTCTCGAACTCGGAGCGGATGATTACGTCACGAAGCCGTTCAGCCCGCGAGAGCTCGTCGCCCGGATTAAGGCGATCTTCCGCCGAATGCAGAAAGGGCGAAGCGGGAGCGACCAGGAAACGCAGCAAATTTACGAGTTTGACGGACTGACGATTATTCCGGATCGGCGCGAAGTGCTCGCCGGGGAGGAAAAAATCATTTTGCGCCCCAAAGAGTTCGACCTGCTGACGCACATGGCGAAGTCTCCCGGGACGGTCTACACAAGAGAACAACTGCTGGAGCAAGTATGGGGCTACGATTTTATCGGCGATATCCGCACCGTCGACGTTCATGTGAAGAAGGTGCGCGAGAAGCTGAACCCGCTCGGGAACGACTGCATCCACACCGTGTGGGGGGTCGGGTACAAGTTCGAGGTACAGCAATGATTTTCGGTACGCATCGGAGCATTTTTCGCCGTCTGCTGTTCAGTTATATGATCACGGTGCTTCTCGGACTTTGTTTCGCCGGGCTTCTGATGTCGTATTGGACGAAAGATTACATCGTGCATTCGAAGCAGGAGGAGCTGCTGCGCAAAGCAAAGCGTATCAATCTTTCCATTCAAAACGTTGCGCCCGGCGGAGAAGGCTTGAAGGAACTGCTGCTGTTTTACGACCAGTCGTTCGATAACCGGATCTGGATTTTTGACCGACAAGGCAAAATCGTCGCGACGTCAAGCAAGGACGAGGTGTCCGTAGGGAAATCCGTCGATGCGTCGATCGTTCGCAAAGTGACCCAGGGCGACGATGCGGTGCTCAATTTGCAGTTCGAGGGGCTGAAGGAGTCGATGCTGTCCGTCGTTGTGCCTTGGGGGAAAGATAACCAGGTATACGGCGGCATCGTGCTGCATGCCCCGGTCATCGGGATGAATGAAACGATCAACAACATTCGCGAGACGATTCTTTGGGTCACACTGTTCGGGCTCGTCTTCTCCGTGGCGATCGCTTCGTACTTATCATGGTCGATCTCCAGGCCCTTGCGGCAAATCGACCGGGCGGCGAGCCGAATCGGCATGGGCGACTACGGAGAGCGCATCGACATCCCGTCGAAGGACGAGATCGGCGATCTTGCCGCGACAATCAATCAGATGGCGGGGAAGCTGGAGCGGATCGACCTGGAGAAGCGCAAGCTGGAGCAAATTCGGCAGCATTTTTTGGCCAACATTTCCCATGAATTGCGCACGCCGCTTACCGCCATGCAGGGCTTTCTCGAAGCGCTGCAGGACGACTTGATCGACGATGCGGCCAAGCCTCGTTACTACGACATTATTTATAAAGAAACGCTGCATATGAGCAGACTGGTCGACGATATTATGGATTTGATCAAGCTTGAGAACGACGAAATTGCGCTGCATTCAAGTCCTGTCAACGTCAGTCGGCTCATTCATCACGTCGCTTTTACGCTGCAGCCGGAAGCGGCGGACAAGCACACCAAGATTGAATTGCATGTGGATGAGTCGCTGCCGTATGCATATGCGGACCCGGACCGGCTTGAGCAAATCGTTAGAAATTTGGTAAAGAACGCCGTGAAGTTTACGGAAAACGGCTTGATTACGATTAAAGCGTGGAGCAGCGCAGACAAGCTGCATTTCTCCGTATCCGATACGGGAATCGGCATCTCCGAGGAAGATAAGGAATTGATCTGGGAGCGGTTCTTCAAGGTAGACCGCGGGCGCTCGAAGAAAAACTCCGGCACCGGTTTAGGACTGGCAATTGTCCGGGAACTGGTGGAGCTGCATCAAGGGGATATCACGGTGGAAAGCGAGTTCGGGAAAGGAACGAGCTTCGAGGTAAGGCTTCCGCTGCTGCATGGTACGACGTCCGCATCCGGCGATTACAACAATGAAGGAGGCAACAAAACATGTTAAAACGATGGGATGCGTTGTACGGCATCGATTTGGGCACATCCAATACGGTGATATGTCAGCAAGGAAAAGGCATTGTACTGAGAGAGCCGTCCGTTGTGGCCGTTCGTCTAGATACCGGCGAGATTAAAGCCGTCGGGGAAGAGGCGCAGGCGATGATCGGGCGAACGCCGGGAAATATCGATGTCATCTATCCGCTCAAAGACGGCGTCATTGCGAATTTCGATGTGACGTCGGCAATGCTGCAATATTTTATTAAAAAAATTCAGGGGCGAACGCCGTGGTTCCGGAGTTCGCAGGTGTACATTTCCGTTCCTTGCGGGATTACGAATGTGCAAAAGCGCGCGGTAGAAGATACGGTTGTGCACAAAGGGGCGAAGAAGGCGATAGCGGTCGAAGAGCCGCTGGCCGCGGCGCTCGGAGCCGGTTTGCCCGTGGATGAGCCGGTCGGCTCGCTCGTGCTGGACATCGGCGGAGGAACGAGCCAGGTGGCGGTGCTGTCGCTGGGCGGTATCGTCGTCAGCCATACCGTACGTCGCGCAGGGATGTCTATCGACAAGGATATCGCCGACTACGTGAAGCGCGCCTATAACCTCGCGATCGGCGAACGGACGGCCGAAGAAATCAAGAAGCGGATCGGCACGGCGGTTGAGCCGGACCGCAACGCGCCGTCCATCGATGTTAAGGGCAGAGACTTGATCACCGGCTTGCCGCGTTCCGTCACGATTTCGTCGGCGGAAATATTCGGCCTGCTGGACGATTTTTTGTGGATCATCGTCGAGGCGATCCGTTCTACGCTCGAGCAGTGCCCGCCGGAGCTGGCCGGCGACGTAGTGGAGCACGGCATTCTGCTTTGCGGCGGCGGGGCGATGCTCCGCGGACTGGACGACCGCATCCGCTTGGAAACCGGCGTCCCCGTTCACCTTGCAGAGCATCCGCTGGATTGCACGGCACTCGGAGCGGGGCAAATGCTGGATTACCGCGCCGGACAGTCGCAGCGCGATCGGTTCCCGTACGGCGGGTCGTCGCCTACCGGCTCGGATTCGGTGGAAGCGGCGCAATAGTTTCGCCGCTTGCGGCGGCCAGATCCATTCATGCGGCGTTCCTGTTCGTAGCGGTATTGCATTGCAGCCTCCGGTAAACATATGATAGAGAGATCGCTGTACCCGAATGGAGCTGATCGTTATGAACAAAAGGAAGCAAATGCGCATAGGATGCCTGCACGCGCACCATTCCAATATTCGTTACGTGGAGGAGGCGCTAACGTCCGAAGGAACGGAGCTATTGCACTTTGTCGATCCCGGACTGATCCACCGACTGACCGGACGCGAGGCCGGGATGGCGGAGGCGGCCGCCAAAGTGAAGGAACAGCTTGCCTGGATCGAAGGCAGCGGCGTGGAAGCGATCATCATTACCTGTACGAATTATATCGCCTTGCTCGATGCGTCCCCGGATCCGGCGGAACATAACCGGAGCTCCATACCTGTTATTCCGATCGATGAACCATGGTTTGACGATTTGCTGGACAACAGCCGAGAAGCGGTGCTGGCGTTTACGAATCCCGCGACGGTGGAAGGAACGATGGAACGGCTGCGAAAGCATGCGGCCGCCAAAGGCGCAGAGCTGAATGCGGTGGCGGCGGTGGCGGATCATTGTTTCCAGCTGTTGCTGCAGGGCCGTGCAGAGGCATATGATGAGAAGGTGGAATCTTTTCTTCAAGAATTGATCCGAAGCCGATCGGAGAAAGTCGTCGTGACGCAGCTTTCGATGACGGAGGCCGCGCGGCGGGTGGAACGATCGCTCGGCGTCGAGCTGATCCAGCCGGTAAGCGCGCTGCAGCGCAGGTTCAAGCATATTTTCGTAAGTTCATAGAGAAGATATGAAAAAGGACATATATCGAAGGAGACTCGTTCCCGGGCTGAGGAGACCGGCGCTGCGGGTCTTTTTCCGGTTGCGTCCCGTTCGTTTGACATTCGGGCCGCACCTTGGCATGATGAGAACATGGAAGAAGGATGAGGGAAGGACGGTGGGCCGTATTGATCAATAAAGTGCTCAAGGGCGGCGTTCTTTTTTACCGGAAGGTGATTTCGCCGCTCAAGCCGCCGACCTGCAGATTTTACCCGACCTGTTCCGCCTACGCGCTGGAGGCGCTGGAGCGGCACGGGGCGGTGCGCGGCTCCTGGCTCGCCGTGAAGCGGATCTGCAAGTGTCATCCGTTTCATCCGGGCGGCGTAGACCATGTGCCTTGACACGTCTGGTCAGATTCGATATATTGTGCATAACATCCTGTGAACGGATAAGTACTTCGTTCGCTGTCACGGATTGGGCAGAACTCGCTTTGTCCGTGCCGGCATGAAAGCCATACAGAGAGCCGGGGGAGCTGAGAACCGGTTGGCGGACGCGAAGGAAGATGGTCCTGGAGGATATGAGGGTGAGCGGCAGCTAAGCCGCAGGTGCGGGCACGGTCCGGCACGGCGTTAGCGGCAAGCCTTCATCGCAATTCCGGCGTTAACGGAAGGTCGGAGCAAACTGACAACTGACATCTCTTGAATTGCGATGTAACAGTTGCGGCGAACGTCCGGCTGCTAAGCCCCGGCGGCATCCGGTATTTTACCGGCATAAAGCTGCTGCAAGTATGGGGGAAGTTGGGTGGTACCGCGTGAGCGCAAGGCTCTCGTCCCAAAGGGATGAGAGCTTTTTTGTATTTTCTGAAGGAGGAAGAAGCCAATGAGTGAAACGAAGAAAAGCTATTACATTACGACGCCGATTTATTATCCGAGCGACAAGCTGCATATCGGCCATGCTTACAGTACGGTGGCGGGAGACGTAACGGCCCGGTATAAGCGGCTGCGCGGATACGACGTCATGTATTTGACGGGAACGGACGAGCACGGGCAAAAGATCGAGCGCAAAGCGCAGGAAACAGGCAAGACGCCGCAGCAGTTCGTCGACGATATCGTCGCGGGCATTAAAGACTTGTGGAAAAAGCTGGACATCAGCTACGACGATTTTATCCGCACGACGGAGCCGCGCCATAAGCAGGCGGTCGAGAAAATTTTCAACCAACTGAAGGCGCAGGACGATATTTATCTCGGCCATTACGAGGGCTGGTACTGCACGCCCTGCGAGTCGTTCTTTCTTGAGAGCAAGCTAGTGGACGGCAATTGTCCGGATTGCGGCCGTCCGGTGGAGTGGGTGAAGGAGGAGAGCTATTTCTTCCGCTTGAGCAAGTACGCCGATAAGCTCATTCAGTTTTACGAGGAGCATCCGGACTTTATTCAGCCGGAATCGCGCCGCAACGAGATGATCAACAACTTCATCAAGCCGGGGCTGGAAGACATGGCCGTCTCGCGGTCGACCTACGACTGGGGCATCAAGGTTCCGGGCGATCCGAAGCATGTCATCTACGTCTGGATCGACGCGCTCTCGAACTACATCACCGCGCTCGGCTACGGCAGCGAGGACGATTCGAAATACAGCAAGTTCTGGCCGGCCGACGTCCATCTGATGAGCAAGGAGATCGTCCGCTTCCATACGATCATTTGGCCGTCCATGCTGATGGCGCTCGGGCTGCCGCTGCCGAAAAAAGTATTCAGCCACGGTTGGCTGCTCATGAAAGACGGCAAAATGTCCAAGTCCAAAGGCAATGTCGTCGACCCGGTCGTTCTGATCGACCGGTACGGCCTCGATGCGCTTCGCTATTATTTGATGCGCGAAGTGCCGTTCGGCTCGGACGGGACGTTCACGCCGGAAAGCTTCGTGGAACGGATCAATTTCGACCTTGCGAACGATCTCGGCAACTTGCTCAGCCGCACCGTCGTCATGATCGACAAATATTTTAACGGCACGGTGCAGCCTTACATCGAAGGAGCGACGGAATTTGACGCTGCGCTGCTGGAGACGGTTCGCACCTCCGCCGCCAAAGTGGAAGAAGCGATGGAGAAGCTGGAATTTTCCGTTGCGCTCGCCTCGATTTGGCAAATGATCAGCCGCACGAACAAATATATCGACGAAACGCAGCCTTGGGCGCTTGTGAAAGACGAAGCGAAGCGTCCGGTGCTCGGCTCCGTGCTCTACTGCCTGGTGGAATCGCTGCGCATCGCCTCGGTCTTGCTGCAGCCGTTCATGACGGAGACGCCAAAGAAGATGTGGCGGCAGCTCGGTATCGACAATAGCGCGTTTACCGGCTGGGACACGGTGCATGCGTTCGGCACGCTACCTGCAGGCACGCGCGTGGAGAAAGGCGAAGTGATGTTCCCGCGGCTGGAAGCGGACAAGGAAATCGCCTTTATCGCCGCTTCCATGGGCGGTGGCGCAGCGCAAGCGGCCGAGGAGCCGGCCAAGCCGGAAGCCAAAGCGACCGCAGCGAAAGCGTCAGCCGAGCCTGCTGCGGCTGAAGGGGCCGGCGAGATTTCGATCGACGACTTCTTCAAGGTCGAGCTTCGCGTCGCGCAGGTCATTTCGGCCGAGCCGGTGAAGAAAGCCGACAAGCTGCTCAAGCTGCAGCTTGATCTTGGAAATGAGCAGCGCCAGGTCGTTTCGGGCATCGCCAAATATTACACGCCGGAGCAGATGGTCGGCCGCAAAGTGATTTGCGTCACGAACCTGAAGCCTGTCCAATTGCGGGGCGAGCTGTCGCAGGGCATGATTTTAGCCGCCTCCCAAGGAGATCAGCTAACTTTAGCTACAGTTTCTGATGAAATTCCTAATGGTTCTGTGGTAAAATAAGGTTTGTTCACGTTAACAATTTGAAGATCACCGATATGGGGAGGCTGCTCAAACTCATGCAGACAAGCGACGGAATGAACTACGCACCGCAGGGGAAACCGAATCCGGTCGTGGGGCCGGGCGAATTTGCTTTTGCCGCCACGGCGCTGGACCACGGCCATATTTATGGCATGTGCAACGGGCTCATCGAAGCCGGCGCCGATTTGGTCATGGTGTACGATCCGGACCCGAAAAAAGTGGAAGCTTTCGTGAAAAAGTTTCCGCAAGCGAGACCGGCTGCATCCGTGGAGGAAATTTTGCAGGACCCGAACATTAAGCTCGTCGCCGCGGCGGCCGTTCCTTCGGAACGCGGACCGCTCGGCATCCGCGTTATGGAGGCCGGCAAAGACTATTTTACCGACAAGACGCCGTTCACCAAGCTGGAGCAGTTGGAAGCCGCCAGGGCGACAGTGAAGAAAACCGGCAAAAAGTACATGGTCTACTACAGCGAACGGCTTCATGTGGAGAGCGCGATGTTCGCGGGCGAGCTCGTTCAGCAAGGCGCCATCGGCCGTGTCGTTCAAGTGATGGGCTGGGGGCCGCACCGGCTGAATGCGCCGTCCCGTCCGGAGTGGTTTTTCCAGCATGAGAAATACGGCGGCATTTTGTGCGACATCGGCAGCCACCAAATCGAACAGTTTCTTTACTATACCGGCGCCAAAGACGCCACCGTTACGAGCGCGCGGATTGCCAATTACAACAACAAAGACTATCCGGAGCTCGAAGACTTCGGCGATGCGACGCTGGTCGGGGACAACGGGGCCACGTTCTACTTCCGCGTCGACTGGCTGACACCGAACGGTCTCGGCACTTGGGGCGACGGAAGGACGATTATCCTTGGCACCGACGGCTATATCGAGCTGCGCAAATATACGGATATCGCCCGCGAAAAGCAGGGGGATCACGTTTACTTGGTCAACCATGAAGGCGAGAAGCATTTTGCGGTCAAAGGACAAGTCGGCTATCCGTTCTTCGGTCAGTTGATTCTGGACTGCATCAACCGTACGGAAAACGCCATGACGCAAAAGCACGCGTTCAAAGCGGCGGAATTGTGCCTCAAAGCCCAGCAGCAAGCGGTACGCGTGGAATAGACGGCGATCTGAAATTTCAACACCGCCTGTTAGCCTTGTTCCCGGTCGAATGTCGATCGGGGATGGGGCTTTTTTTAATCTCCTATTTTTTTTCCGGGCATAACTACAATAAATTAGCGGTCAACCAAGGTTTTATCAACGGGAGTACGGCAGCAGGCTGCATCGCTTTGGTATGATCCATGTCTTTTCCCCTTATTATTTCTACATCCCACCCAAAGTGTCTTAATTCGGTTTCATTTTTCTGTAATAACCCAACGATATCAACGATTACGCTTCCAAACGGTTCGCCATAAACAATCGTATCTTTTTCTCCCGCGAACGTTAGTTTAGGGTAGGTTAACTTGGCTTGAATCGCTTTGTCATCAAACTCCATTAAGCTTCTATACATCGTGTAAAATTGTTTCGTAAGATTCGGATCTACTTTCACTTGGATGTTATCCCAATCCACTTCTTCAGGGCTGCTGTTTACTTCATGTTGGGATTCAGATCCGTTTACATTTTTGAGTGCTTGCTCGCACGTCTTTTCGGTTACGATCAGCATTTCATTGTATGGTCCTTCATAAGGCGGGTAACCGCCCATAATTAAGCTTTCCAGCCGATCCGTTCGGATAGCCAATTGCAGCCCGACAAGAGCGAGCCAAGAGTAGCCATAGTAACTGAATGGCCCAATATTCATTTCATCGGCAATGCGTAATAAATCATTTGCGATGGTTTCTGGTGTGAGATGATCCGGTTGCGGATTTTCAAATCGATGCCCTTCATAATCAAAGTACAACACTTGAAATGGGTCGGACAGCCCTTCAACAAAATGCTTACCTAACTCAGGATCCACTCCCCATGCTTTCAAATATTCGGCTTTTTGGCCGTAGACGGATGATTTTGCTACCGGCAGCATAATGGCTTTACCGGAGCGATTTCCGGTTAACCCGACTTCCAATTGTGAGCCGTCATGTAATGTTACGAACTTTTTCAATGCATTCACTCCTCATTTGTTTATAATACTACCATACAACATTCATGCAATATTTCGGTTTCTACTGTTGATATGCCGATCATACATGCGGTTTTTCGATTCAAATGTTAACGCAGCACATGAAGGTTTCACTTCAATAATGAGGAGTGGGGAAATGCACCGTACATATTCACCTGCATACGTTGCCGAAGAAATGAATGTAAGTACGACGACTTTAAGGAGATATGAAGAGCAAGGATTAATTCCCGATGTCCCAAGAACAACAGGCAATCACAGATACTATAAGTCCGTACATGTTCAAGCCTTTATTGCCATTCGATCGTTATTAAGCGGATATGATATACCCGTAGTTTATGAGGCAATGAGAAGCATCAAGAAGGGAGATATCAATCAAGCGCTTTGGTTGTTAAACCATCAGCTGTATCAAATGCAAGCAGAAAAACAAAGAGTGGAAGAGATGCTTGCGATGATTAAAAATGTGGATTTTGCGAAATCACGAAATGGCAAAATAACGAATAGGATGACGATTGGAAAAGCAGCGGAGCTTGCCGGGGTAAACAGTTCTGCCATAAGACACTGGGAAAAGGAGGGGTTAATTCATTCGGAACGAGACCAGGAAAATGGATATCGCATGTTTACGGTATCTGAATTGAGAAAAATATTAGTCATTAGCAGCCTAAGAAAAACAATATATTACATTGAAAATATGAAAGACCTATTAAATGACCTGGACCGGCAAAATTACTCAAAAATCGATCGATCGTACCAGCTTGCACTGCAAAATCTAAACCATCAACTGACGAGGAAATATGAGGCAATCGCCGAGCTAATGAAATATATTGAACTCTTGAAAAAGGATATCCCGCAGATGTCCGGATGAGACGGTTCAACACGATGGGCTGCCCCCTTGACTAAGGGGTCTTTATTGTTTTACACCACAAGAGTAAAAACGGAACAGTACGGGCAAATGCTGCGTACTGCGGGTGCAAACAACAACGGGTATCGAGTCGCCGGCGGCGATCCGATACCCGTTATGGTTGAGGCCATGACCTATCCGAAGAGGATGCAGCAAGCGGTTATTGGAACAAGTCGGTCGACAAATATCGTTCGCCTGTATCCGGAAGCAGCACGACGATCGTTTTTCCTTTATTCTCCGGCCTTTTCGCCACTTGCACAGCGGCGAAAGCGGCGGCTCCGGAGGAAATGCCGGCAAGCAGTCCTTCCGAACGCGCCAACCGGCGCGCGGCGGTGAACGCATCTTCCGCCGAGACTTGAATAATTTCGTCCACGACGGACGGATTGAACGTTTGCGGGACAAATCCGGCACCGAGTCCTTGCAGCTTATGCGGCCCGGGCTTGCCGCCGGATAGCACCGGCGAATCGGAAGGCTCCACCGCAATGATTTGCACGCCGGGCTTCCGCTGCTTGAGCACTTCGCCGACACCGGTGATCGTGCCTCCCGTCCCGACGCCGCCAATGAATATATCGACAGCGCCTTCCGTATCGCGCCATATTTCCTCCGCCGTCGTCCTGCGGTGAATTTCCGGGTTCGCCGGATTGTTGAACTGCTGCGGGACGAATGCGTTCGGAATTTCCGCGGCCAATTGCTCCGCTTTCTCAATCGCTCCCCGCATGCCTTCCGCACCTGGAGTAAGCACCAGCTCCGCGCCTAGAGCGGCAAGCAGGTTTCTTCGTTCAACGCTGAACGTGTCTGGCAGCGTGATGATCAATCTGTAACCCAACGCAGCGGCGACAAAAGCGAGGGCGATACCCGTATTGCCGCTTGTCGGCTCGATGATGACGGTATCCTTCGTTATCAATCCTTTGGCTTCGGCGTCTTTGATCATCGCGTAGCCGATCCGGTCCTTCACGCTTCCCGCAGGATTGAAATATTCCAATTTAGCGATAATGTTGGCTTGCAGCCCGTTTTCTTGGCCGAAGGAGCCCAGTTCCAGCATAGGGGTATTGCCGATTAGTTCGGTCAAGTTTTTCGCAATGCCAGGCATGTTACCATCCTCCAAAATAAATAATCCCCTATCCGTATAGTAGGGTATATTAAACTTAACATGAAAAAAATTATTTGTAAAATTTCCGATAAAGCGCCTTGAATCGATTGACATCTGTATGGGCGGGACGTATAATCGTGCTTGTTAATAAAAATTACGATTAATAGTCGCGTATGAAAAGGAGCGTTATTGATGTCTGTTGCTTTATCTCGAAAAATGATCCTGCCGCTTATTGCCGTATTGATACTTTCTTTATTTGTTTCCGCCTGCGGCGGTCGTTCCCAAGCCACGCTTGTTTCCGGTAAAATCAATATCGTCGCAAGCTTTTACCCGCTTTACGATTTTGCCCGCAACATCGGCGGGGAACACGTGAACGTCATTAACTTGGTTCCGGCTGGCGTCGAGCCGCACGACTGGTCTCCGAAAAGCCGCGATATGAAAAATTTGACCAGGGCGGAGCTGTTCGTTTACTTGGGCGCCGGCTTCGAAGGCTGGGTGGAAGATACGCTGAAGAGCATGCCGAAAGATTCGAAGACCGTCGTCGTCGAAGCGAGCAAGGGCATTGGGCTGCTGCCGGCCACGGAGCAGCACGACCATGACCACGAGGAGAAGGGCAAGAAGGACAGCCACGAATCCGAATACGACCCGCACGTATGGCTGAGTCCGGTAAACGCGAAGCAAATCGCTTTGAATATCAAAGAAGCGTTGATCAAGGCGGACAGCGCCCATCAGGCGGATTTCGAAGCGAACTATAAGAAGTATGCCGAGCAGCTCGATCAGCTCGACAATAAATACAAGACGGAGCTGGCCAAGACGCCGAAAAAAGAAATCGTCGTTACGCACCAGTCGTTCGGCTATTTGGCCAAACAATACGGCTTGACGCAAAAACCGATCATGGGGCTGTCCCCGGACGCCGAGCCGACTTCCAAAGACATGAAGGACATTTTGCAATTCATTAAGAGCAACCAGATCAAATATGTTTTCTTCGAAGAACTCGTTTCCGACAAGCTTGCCAAAACGCTGGCTAAAGATGCGGGCGTCGAGACGCTCGTCCTTAGCCCGGTGGAAGGGTTGACGGAGGAGCAGGCGAAACTTGGCGCCAATTATATATCGGTGATGGACAACAATTTGAATAATTTGATAAAAGCATTACAATAGAAGAGAGACCTTTGTGTTAGGAGCATCGCACTATGAACATTTCTGAATCCAACGGATGTCATCGGCAAATCGTCTCGATCGATGACGTCTTTTTTTCTTATGAGAACAAACCGGTTATAAGCGGCTTGAACTTTTCGATCCTCGAACGCGATTTCGTCGGACTGATCGGATCGAATGGCGCAGGGAAGACGACCCTGCTGAAAATGATCGTAGGCTTGCTGAAGCCGAGCCGCGGCGAAATCCGTCTGTTCGGAGAACCGATAGGCCAGTTTCGCGATTGGGAGCGCATCGGCTATGTTCCACAGAAGAACGCGCTGAATCCGCTGTTTCCGGCAACCGTACGGGAAGTGGTCAACTCGGGCCTGTTCGGCAAAAAAAATATGTTCAAACGGCTGTCCAAGGCCGAGCTGCAAAAGACGGACGACGCGCTCAGCGCCATGCGGATCGAAGATTTGGCCGACCGGCGGATCGGGCAGCTGTCCGGCGGACAGCAGCAGCGCGTATTTCTCGCCAGAGCGCTGATCAACAATCCGGAGCTGCTCATCTTGGACGAGCCTACCGTAGGGATCGATGCGGAGTCGCAGGACAGCTTTTTCCAAATGATCCGCCACATGCATCAGCATCATCATATCACCTTCCTGATGGTTTCCCATGATATGGACATGATGAAATCGTATCTCGGCGAGCAGCCGCTGCAAAAGAGCGGCGGTCTTTCGTTCTATGTGAAGCATACGCATGCGCCAGAGAACTGCCGTGAAACCGATTTGACCCACTCGATGCAGCAGGAGATGGAAACGTTCGAGGTTTTACCTTGAGCGGTGAGCAGCCTTCCCGTATGGAGGCAGGGACAGAATAGGAGAGAACACGCTTGGACATTTTTTCGGAATATTTTTTTCAGCGGGCGCTGATCGGCGGACTGCTGATCGGCTTCATTTCTCCGCTAATGGGCGTATTTTTGGTGCTGCGGCGGTTGTCCATGATCGGGGACACGCTGGCGCACGTTTCCATCGCGGGCGTGGCGCTCGGATTTCTCATTAACGTTTACCCGGTCGGGGTAGGACTCGTGTTTGCCTTGCTGGCGTCATTCGCCATTGAGAAACTGCGCAAAGCGTACAAAACGTACGCCGAGCTGTCGATCGCGATCATTATGTCGGGGGGCGTTGCGCTCGCCACGTTTTTGTTCACGATCGGCAAAGGCTTTAACATCAATGTCATGAGCTATTTTTTCGGCAGCATCTACACGCTCGACAACACCGATTTATGGGTCGTAGCCGGCGTAGCGGTCATCGTCTCGGCCGCCGTGTTCGTCAATTATAAAGAGATGTTTCTGCTTTTTTTTGATGAGGATGCCGCCGGGGTGAGCGGTCTGCCGCTGCGGTTTTACAACATATTGATCACGATGCTGACAGCGCTCGTCATCAGCGTAGCGATCAAGATCGTCGGCGCGCTGCTCGTCTCATCGCTGCTTACGATTCCTGTCGCGTGCAGCTTGCTCGTGGCGCGAAGCTTCAAGCATTCGATATTTTGGGCGATCCTGTTTTCGGAGCTGGCCGTCGTGCTCGGCCTTGTTTCGGCGGGCCTATGGGATTTGGCCCCGGGCGCCACGGTAGTGCTTGTGTTAATTGCGATGCTGATCGGCATATTATTTGTAAAAAGAGGCTTGCGGCATTAAGATGGTGTGTAAGGAGGAGGATCGAACTCGTGGAAATCAACGTATGGATCGCTTTATGGGCAGGTTTCGCTTCTTTCATATCGCCCTGCTGTTTGCCGCTCTACCCTTCGTATTTATCTTACATTACCGGCGTGTCCGTCAACAAGCTGAAGGATGAGCAATCCGCCAGGGAGGTCCGCTTCAAGCTGATCTCGCATACGCTCGCATTCATCGTCGGTTTTTCGATTATTTTTTACAGCTTGGGGCTTGGGGCAAGCGTGCTTGCCAACATTTTCGTCGATTACCGCGATCTGCTGAGACAAATTTCCGCGATTCTGATCTTCGCGATGGGGTTGTTCCTGCTCGGCATTTTCCAGCCGCAATGGTTAATGAAAGAACGCAAGCTGCAGCTGAAATTCAAGCCCGCCGGCTACCTCGGCTCGGTACTGATCGGCATCGGCTTCGCCGCAGGCTGGTCGCCTTGCATCGGCCCGATCTTGTCCGCTATGCTGATGCTGGCCACCACACAGCCGGATTCTTGGCTGCCGCTCATCTCGGCCTACTCGCTCGGCTTTGCCGTACCGTTTTTCGTCCTTGCTTTCTTCATAGGCTCGACCAAATGGATATTGCGCTATTCCTCGGCAATGATGAAAATCGGCGGGGGAGTCATGCTGGTCATCGCCGTACTCTTGTATACCGATCAAATGACAAGAATCACGATCTGGCTGCAAAATATAACCCCCGCCTGGATGTTAGTGTAGTTTTGCGATGATCAGGTGAAGTAGTCGATCTGCGCTTCAGGGAAGTTGGAGAAGATCTGCTCGGTAATAAATTCTCTTAACGCCTGCGCTTGCTCGTCGGGATATACATATTTGCCTTGACCGTATTTGCCCCATTTGTATTTCCGCTTCGCTTCATCCATTTCGAGCTTCGTTTTCGGATAGCGCTGCTCGATAATGTTTTTCGCCGTTTTCGTAAAGCGGTGCTGAATCAATTCAAACGTCAAATCGGAGACGGCTTCCAGCGGGAGCGTCTCTTTTAATTTCGCGAGCAGCTCGGCATACCCGTCTTCCCAGCCCTCGTGCCAAATGATCGGCGCAATGATGAAACCGAGCGGATAGCCGGCATGAGCCACTTTGCCCGCGGCCTGAATGCGTTCGTAAAAGCTCGACGTGGCCGGTTCGAAGTTTTTGATGACATAATCGGCATTCACGCTGAAACGGAAGCGCGTATGCTTATTATGCTTGGCATCCAGCAAAGGCTCCACATGATGAAATTTGGTAACAAAGCGAAGCCGGCCCAGCGGCTCTTTGCCCATAAATTCGATATATTCTTTGAGCGAGCCGCTGATATGCTCGAGCCCAACCGGATCGGACGTACAAGCCGCTTCGAAGCGGGTCACTTCCGGCGCCCGTTCCTCGATATAGCGCCTCGCCTGCTGCAAAATATCGTCGGTATTCACATACACTCTAACATACGGTTTTTTTCCAAGCGTCGTCTGAAGATAACAATAATGGCAATGCGCCATACAGCCGGTCGCTACCGGAATGGCGTATTCCGCAGACGGCTTTGATTGATCGAATTTCAGCGTCTTGCGGATGCCCACGACCAGCGTTCTTTTGGCAATCCGGTATTTCTCCAGATCGGTCTCGCCGGGAAGATCCGTAATCCGATTGTGCGATGTCGTCATGCGGATCGGGAGCCCTTGCTGCTTGGCCCATTCGTGAATTTTTTGGCCTTTCGGATAATGTAGCGCATCCGGCTCAAAATAGACGAGTTCCGGCACGAATACGCTCGTATCGCGAGCCGGGGGAGCCATTAATCCCGTATTTGTCACAACATGTTTCCTCCCTGCATGTATATATACGGTACATACCATTCCAATGGGGTGTTAAGTGGCAAGACTTGCTTACAAGGCATGGCTGTGATATATTAAATTGCGCTTATCGTAACATAGTTTGCGTCATGTACGGGCAGGACAGTCATGGAAATCAAGGAAGTGCAGGAGGTACGCGGATGGCAACGCCAAGCATGGAAGACTACTTGGAGCGAATATATAAACTGATCGACGAAAAAGGCTATGCGCGCGTTTCCGACATTGCCGAAGGGCTTGAGGTTCATCCGTCGTCTGTGACGAAGATGATTCAGAAGCTGGATAAGGACAACTACCTCATTTATGAAAAATATCGGGGACTTGTTCTTACGACAAAAGGACAAAAGGTCGGCAAACGGCTCGTCGTCCGCCATCAATTGCTGGAACAATTTTTGACGATCATCGGGGTATCCGATGAAAATATATATAAAGACGTGGAAGGCATTGAGCATCATCTTAGCTCCGACTCCATTACTTGCATCGAGACGCTGGTCGAGTATTTCAAACGCGATGCCGGCCGGATGGATGATTTGATGCAGTTGAAAAAAGAATTGGAAGAGTCTTAATAACGAAAATACGGGACAGCGGCTTCCATAGGAGCCGGTGTTTTTCTTTATCGGCCGAGCCGAACCTTTGCAGTTCGGACATATGTACAATCCGTTCCGTCATACAACTCTAGTAGAGTTTATAACGGGGGCGGGGATCCGGTGAAAATCAACGCGGTATTCGAAGGCGGAGGAGTCAAAGGAATTGCGCTTGTCGGTGCGGTATCGGCCGTGGAGCAGCTGGGCATCGGTTTTCATCAGGTTGCCGGAACGTCGTCGGGAGCCATCGTCGCATCGCTTGTGGCGTCGGGGTATCGTGCAGAAGAATTGAGAGAAGTGCTCGAAGCCACTCCATTCCATACTTTCCTGCAGCGTGCTCCGGTATTCGATACGAAAGTGATCGGCCCGCTCTTACGGTTGTTTGTGAAAAAAGGGCTGTATTCCGGCGAAGCGCTGGAGCATTGGATATACCGGCTTTTGCTCGCCAAAGGCATTCGCACTTTCGGTGATTTGGCCAAAGACCAGCTGCGCATTATCGCTTCGGATATTTCCGGCCGGAAGCTGCTTGTGCTTCCCGACGACATTGCCCAATACGGCATTGACCCGCATCGCTTTTTGGTGGCCAAAGCGGTACGGATGAGCACTAGCATTCCGTATTTTTTCGACCCGGTCATTATCCGCAAACCGGCGCATTTAAAGCAGGCGGGGAGCAAATTTCCCGACCAGTTTGTTTATATCGTCGACGGCGGCTTGCTCAGCAACTTCCCGTTATGGCTGTTCGATTCGTCAGTCATGCCGCCCCTTGACCAACTGGTGCCGACGATCGGCTTTCAGCTTGTAGGCCGCGGCAACAGCAATCCGAATGTGATCAACGGCCCCGTCAGTATGCTGCATGCATTATTTTCTACGATGCTCGACGCTCACGATGAACGGTACATACAAGAGCCGAACCGGTTCCGTACCGTAAAAATACCGACGCTCGGAATCAGCAACACCCACTTTGATTTAACCCAAGAGCAAAGCGTGGGGCTGTACGAATCAGGGCAAACAGCGACCAACGCCTTTTTCGCCAAGTGGAAGCTTACCGATTATAAGCAAAAGTATCTCACCTACGTTACCCAAAGGTCAAACGTGTAGCGAAACCGCGGATGCGTAAGCTTCTGTCCG
Source organism: Paenibacillus allorhizosphaerae (assembly GCF_910594985.1). Classification (GTDB taxonomy): domain Bacteria; phylum Bacillota; class Bacilli; order Paenibacillales; family NBRC-103111; genus Paenibacillus_G; species Paenibacillus_G allorhizosphaerae. The sequence continues at coordinate 141,437 of NZ_CAJVCE010000007.1, read as the reverse complement.
GCCGAATCCCAAACAGAAAAGACAGCTTGCAGCAATATGCTGAAGCTGTCTTTTCTGTTTAATGGTATTTCGGCGTATCATCGGAATCGTCTTTGCTGCCGTTAATGACGCGGAACGTCGCGTTGCGGCGTTTCCCTTTGCCGAATCGCGGCGGTGTCGTCCGGTTATAACGCCAACGGTTCGGCGGATATTTGTACAGCCAAAACACGATGCCGAACACCAGAATAGGAATGATGTACGCGCCGGGATTCGAGAAAATACTGGAGAGGAGCCCGATTGCGATCAATCCGAAAATGATGTAGCCGATGGTGCGATCACGGTTTTTCACAAAAATTCCCCCTTGGATGAGAAAGAATTTCTTTACATGTTCGATGCTTGCCGGTCAAGCTCTCGCATCCGGTTGAACGAAGCGATCGAAACTTCCACTTGCGAATCGTCCGGTTCTTTTGTCGTCAGCAGCTGCAGCCAAAGCCCAGGATAACCTAGGTATTTCAACACAGGCACTTCGCGAAGGCTGTTTGTGAAGCGAAGCACTTCATAAGATACCCCGATGACGAGCGGAAGCAGGATGAGACGCTGCACGATCCGTTCTACGAACGAATCGTATTGGAAGAATGAATAAATGACTACGCCAACGATGACTGTAAAGACGATAAAGCTGCTCCCGCAACGATAGTGGAGCGTATTGAATTTTTGCACGTTGGCCACCGTCAATTCGAGCCCCGCTTCGTAAGCGCTGATGACCTTATGTTCCGCTCCGTGGTATTGAAACAGCCGTTTGATCATGGGCGTCAGCGAAATAAAGTAAATATATGCTACGAGCAGGATGATTTTGATTAATCCTTCCAGCAAGTTATGGCCGATTTGATTCGTAAACAGCTTGCCGAAGAGCAGTTGTTCGATCGTCGGCGGAACGAGCGTGAAGACGAATTTGCCGAAGATGAAAGATAATACCCCAACGACGGCAACGCCTAGGATCATCGTCAGTCGTCCGGTCAGCGATTCTTTCTCGTTTTGTTTGGTGTCTCCGTCCTCTCCGGCGAATACTTCCGCTGAAAAATTGAGGTGCTGCGCTCCTTTGGCACTTGACTCGATTATGCCGACGATGCCTCGAATGAGCGGAATTTTTTTGAGCGTTTGCACCCAAGGAATTTCTTTTTTTGGCACTTCGAGAAATTGAATTTCGTTATCTTTTCGGCGGACCGCCGTAACATGAACCTTCTGCCCTGCGAACATGACGCCCTCGATGACTGCCTGGCCGCCATAAATCGCGCACTGTTGATTTTCGGACAAGTATATGCACCTTCTTCTGGTATGAATATGAGTAGATCGATATGTGGGCTTGATCTTATTGTAACGAATCCGTAAGCATAATGCCACCGTTTATAGTACAAAGTTTTGTGCATACTATTATTGCCGTTGACAATGATATGGCAGCGTCGCCAACTATTGATAATATTGCGCCTGGCAAGGATTTGTCGAGTACGTTTGGCATGAAAGAGGAGGATTGAGAAGTGAATATGCTCCGAAACGGAAAGGAAGAAAAACCGCACACGAACAAATGGAATTTCGCGGTATATATCGGCTTTTTTGCGGGGTTCATTTGGGGCGGAATCAAAATGATCGAGAACTATTTCCACCTCACGTCGCTCTCGCCCGGGTTTTTAATCGAGCCTTTTTTTCTGCATCATTACTTGATGACGGCGCACGGTTATATTATGGGGTGGCTCGCATATATCGTCATGTCCGTTATTGCCGCGCTGCTGTATGCCGTTTTTTTGGCCAAAGCCAAGGGGCCGTGGGTCGGCATCGTATACGGGCTTGTTTGGTGGGGCGTTATTTTTTTGCTGATCGGGCCCGTATCGGGCATGACGAACTGGATCGGAATCATGGATTGGAACACGATCATAACCGAGCTGTGCTTATTCGTCGTATGGGGTTTGTTTATCGGGTACTCCATCTCCTTTGAATTTACGGATGAGCGCATTAGGGAGCCTTACAAAAAAACGGCAAAGTGACGCCGGATCATGGGATGCGCTGCAAAAAAAAGTTCTCAAATCGGGGAAACTTATGGTAAAATATTTGAGCATGTGCTTTTTTGTCGCAAGGTAGGAGGTTCCACGATTGAAGCAAATATTGCTGCTAAACGGTCCAAATCTGAATATGCTCGGCATTCGGGAGCCGGGGATTTACGGTTCGCTGTCGCTTCAAACGATCATCGACGGGCTTGAAAAGACGGCGAATGAGCTTGGCGTCGAGCTCGAAAGCTTTCAGTCCAACCATGAGGGCGGTTTGATCGATAAGATTCATGCCGCATTCGGTGTGAAGGACGGCATCTTGTTCAATCCGGGTGCTTTTACGCACTATAGCTACGCACTTCGCGATGCGATCAGCACCGTCGGCATACCTACGGTCGAAGTACATATTTCGAATATTCATAAAAGAGAAGCGTTTCGCCATACTTCGGTCATCGCTCCTGTCGCCCTCGGACAAATCGCCGGATTTGGAGCGGACAGCTACGAGCTTGGTTTACGTGCGTTGGTTCAACATCTTGAACGGTTGGAGGGATAATGATGCAGCAACAAAGAATTCGCCGCTTGCGCGAGCTGTTGCATGAGAAGGGTCTCAAAGCCGTACTGATTACGAATGCGACAAACCGCTTATACATGACCGGCTTCACCGGATCAGCGGGGTATGTGCTGATTACGGAAGATCGCGCCGTGCTGCTCACCGATTTTCGCTATATGACGCAAGCGCCTCAGCAAGCGGCCGGTTACGAAGTGATCGAGCATGCTCCAAGCCCGATGGAAACCGTGAAAGAGCTGCTGACTAAAGCGGGCATTACGAAGCTCGGCTTCGAGCAGAACGACTTGACGTATGGCTCGTATCGCGCTTATGCGGAGAAGCTGTCCGGGATCGAACTTGTTCCGACCGACGCACTCGTCGAAACGCTGCGCATGATCAAAGATGCGGGAGAACTCGCCGTGATGCAGGAAGCGGCGGATCTCGCGGACCGCACCTACACGCATATTTTGGGCGTGATCAAGTCGGGGCTGAAGGAACTCGACATTGCGCTGGAGATCGAAATGTTCATGCGCAAGAACGGGGCGGCTTCCACTTCGTTCGAGACGATCGTAGCCTCCGGGGAACGCTCTGCGCTGCCGCACGGCAAAGCCAGCGACCGGGTGATCGGCACGAACGAATTCGTCAAGCTCGATTACGGAGCGTACTATAAAGGCTATTGCTCGGATATTACGCGGACGGTCGTGCTTGGAAAGCCGACGGATAAGCATCGTGAAATATACGACATCGTGCTTGAGGCGCAGCTCACCGCTTTGGAACGCATTCGTCCGGGAATGACCGGCCGGGAAGCGGATGCCGTATCCCGAGACATCATCGCACGTTACGGATACGGAGATCATTTCGGTCACGGTCTTGGACACGGGCTCGGGATGGAAGTGCATGAAGCGCCGCGGCTTTCCAAGCTGGGCGATATCGTGCTGACCCCCGGCATGACCGTTACGGTGGAGCCCGGCATATATTTGCCCGGGTTCGGCGGCGTTCGCATCGAGGACGACATTGTCATCACGGAGACAGGCAATCGCAGGTTAACGCAATCAAGCAAAGACTTGATTGTGCTTCCATAAAGGAATATAACTTATTGTGGCGGTAACACTGTTATGAAATAAGACGAACCATCGCTTTTTTCTCAGAATGCCGGCTGCTCACATTTTCAGGGAGGTTTTTTGTAGTGATCTCAGTAAACGATTTTAAAACAGGCTTAACCATCGAAGTAGAAGGCGATCTATTCACCGTCATTGACTTCCAACACGTCAAGCCGGGCAAAGGCGCTGCATTCGTCCGCTCCAAATTGAAGAACATCCGCAACGGCAACACCGTTGAGCGCACCTTCCGCGCCGGCGAGAACGTAAGCCGCGCACACATCGAAAACCGTGAAATGCAATACTTGTATGCCAGCGGTCAAGACCATACGTTCATGGATACGGAATCGTATGACCAATTCAGCTTGACGAACAAACAAATCGAGTGGGAGCTCAACTTCCTCAAGGAAAACATGATGATTCATATCATGAGCTTCCAAGGCGAAATTTTGGGGATCAACCTGCCGAACAGCGTCGAGTTGAAGGTGGTCGAAACCGAGCCGGGCATTAAAGGCAATACCGCTACCGGCGCAACGAAGAACGCCAAGCTCGAAACCGGCCTGAACGTGCAAGTGCCTCTGTTCATTAACGAAGGGGACGTGCTTCTGATCGATACCCGCGAAGGCAAATACATTTCGCGCGCTTAATTCGATACAACGCAACGAAAGCCTTATCCTGTAACGGGATATGGCTTTTTTTCATTTGTAGGGGAATAACCGGAGCGTGGAAGGAAATGTAAATAATAAGGATAGCCAAACTTACAGCAAATATAATATGATAACGAGACATAGAAGGAAGGGGTTTCCAAATGGAAAAAACAGCGATCGTAAAAGTGACCGCTTACATTACGCGGCAAATGAACGGAGTGAAGCAGCTGCTCGTTTTTGAAGAAAACGGATTCGAGCACCTTGGATTTCAAGTGCCGGGGGGAACGGTGGAAAGCGGCGAAGGTCTGGAAGAGGCTTTAATCCGTGAACTGAGTGAAGAAGCGGGAATCACGCCTCACGACATCAAGCCGCTCGGCGAATATTGTTATATTTCGGAAGTGAACCGGGCGGAGACGAGGCGTTATTACTTCGAGGCGAAAGCCGACTGCGCCGAGCAATTTACGCATATCGTTCAAAGCAATGACGAAGATAACGGCTGGATTTACAATTATCGTTGGACGGATCTTCATCCATCCTTGAAGCTGCATGGATATTTGGGACGGATGCTCCACACGATTCAATGAAATCTTGTGTTAACAAATTCAGGCCAGGGTGATCGCGATGGAATTTTGCATACGGCAAGCGGAGTGCAACGAACTGAACGTCGTGCATGAAACGATGCGAGAAGCCTTCAAGGAATATGCAGGGAAACTGCAGCCGGAGTCCGGGGCGCTCAGAGAGACGATGGAAGATATCGAGCGCAAAATATCGGGTGGCGGCGGGGCGATCATTGCATGGAACAATAATGAACCTGCAGGCTCTGCGCAGTACTATTTTAAAGACGGCTATATGTATATCGGCCGCGTAGCGGTCATTCCCCAATATAGAGGGAGCGGGTTGGGAAAACGGCTTATTCATTATTTGGAAGCCGAGGCGAGGCGCCGTTCTTGCCGCGAGACGCGGTTAGAGGTCAGGCTTTCCGTACCGGAAAATATGAAGTTCTATGAGCGGCTTCACTATGAAACATTAGAACAGCAATATTATCCGGGGGGAACCGACAGCTGGTACGTAATGAGCAAAGACATGCGGGCTTAGAGCCCGGTATAGCAGGATGGGGGAGATGGGATGCATTCCGTTAAAGTCGTGGTATTTGACCTGGACGATACGCTCATTCATTTTGACGATTATTGGGAGGAAAGCTTGCTGGAGACGCTGCGCCGTCACCCGGCTACGAAAGAGTACGACCCCAAACGATTGTTCGGCGTCCTTTCCGAAATGAATCAAATATTTGAAGATCAGTACCACAGACAGCAAATTACTTTGCGGCAGTTCCGCAACTATCGCCTGATGCATGCGATGTCCCGTGTCGGGGAGGAGATGGCAGAGCAGACGGCGGAACATTTCAATATGCTGCATATGGATATCAGCAAGCGCTATATGAAAGCAAGCCCCGAGCTGCTCGAATTGCTCAAGGAATTGCATGGGACCTATAAACTTGGGATCGTGACGAACGGAACGAGCCGGTGGCAGCGGGATAAGCTTGAAGCGCTCGGGATTCAAACGCTGTTCGAGCCGGGAGCCGTCTTTATTTCCGACGAAGTCGGCTTCGAGAAGCCTTCTTCGGAAATATACCGGAAGGCATTGCACTATTTTGGCGTAAAGCCGGAGGAAGTATTATTTGTGGGCGATTCATGGAACAACGACGTTATAGGACCGATGAGAGCGGGGATGCGTTCGATTTGGTATAACAAGAAGATGGCATCCGTTCCGGAGGGGGCGACCCCTTTCGGCATGATTAGCGATATGGCCGAGCTGCGGCAATATTTGCGGCAGGCGGCGGACCCGAAGGGTGTGTCAGAATGATAGTCGACCCGTTGATCCGTTCGGGATATGCCGAACTTCACGACGGGCGGCTTTATTTTGAAACGGCCGGTTCAGGCGAGTATGCAATCATTTTCATTCATGGGATGGGATTGGACCATCGCATGTGGGACGATCAGTTCGAACCGTTTTCCCGGCAATACACGGCGATCCGTTACGATGTTCGGGGGTATGGGAAATCTACCATGCCCGAAAAGGAACCATACTCCCATCAAAACGATTTGAAGTGGTTACTGGACCGTATCGGGATAATACAAGCGGCTCTGGTTGGAATCTCCATGGGCGGCGGGATCGCGCTCGATTTTGCTTTGGATTACCCGGAATGCGTATCTTCGCTCATCCTTTCGAATTCGGCCTTGAACGGTTACAGGCCGAGCGCTGCGAGCGGCGACTTGAACGCAGTGTATGAACACATTGAGGCCGCGGCCGCCGAACTGCAGTTCGAATCTAAAAAGCGATAGATCGACTTGGCGAGTTGAAAAAGCGTTGCCTTATATTGACAGGAGAGCTGGATTTGCCGGATTTCAAACATGTAGGGGAGCACTTAGCGAACGAAATAGCGCATTGCACCGCATATACATTCCCGAACGCCGGACATTTGGCGAATATGGAGTGTCCAGAGCATTTCAATCGGATCGTAATGCATTTTTTGGACGGACAGAAAGCTGATGAAAAACATGGGGGTGTCTCATGAATATCATTTTACTAGGACTGCCTGGAGCAGGGAAAGGAACGCAAGCGAAAATAATCGTGGAGCATCTGCACATTCCGCATATTTCCACGGGCGATTTGTTCCGCAAAGCCGCTCAGGAACGTACGGCGCTGGGTTTAAAAGCGAAGGCGTACATGGACACGGGCGAGCTCGTCCCGGATGAGATTACGATCGGGATCGCCGAGGACAGACTGGCGCAATCGGACTGTAAGGAAGGGTTCCTGCTGGACGGCTTTCCTCGAAATTTGAATCAAGCGCATGCATTGAAAAGTTACCTGGCCGCAAGCGGCAAAGCCATCGACCATGTGATCTATGTAAAAGTCGATGAACGGTTATTGTTCGAGCGATTAACGGGAAGACGGGTTTGCAGCGGCTGCGGCGCAACGTATCACATTGCGTATCAACCGCAGGCTGTGGAAGGGCGTTGCAACTCTTGCGGAGGGGTCGTTATTCAAAGAGACGATGATCAGGCGGATACCGTAGCAGAACGGCTGAACATCAATAAGGCGCTGACGGACCAGCTTGCAGATCATTACAAGACGGAAGGAAGCTTGCGGGTCATCGACGGATCGAAGGAGATCGGGGACGTGACGGAACAACTGCTGAAAATATTCGCTGCTCCATAAGCCCGGCTGCCTGGTGCGGATTAAGCCGAGGATCAAAAACAGGTGAAGGATCGTGATTCAATGAAGTTATATCATTTCAGCGAGCAATCCGACATTCGCTCGTTTACGCCAAGACAACTCGATTACCGCCAAAACGAACCTGCGATGGTATGGACGATTGACGAGTTTCACGCACCGCATTATTATTTCCCCCGCGATTGTCCCAGGGTATGCATATGGCCGAGCGACGACACGACCGAAGCGGACATACAGCGGTTTTTCGGCCATTCCGTCACGAAACGGGTGGTCGCCATCGAATCCAGATGGTTCGAGCGTGTAAAATCGGCCGCGATCTATCGTTACGAATTTGCTCCGGATCAGTTTTCGCTGTATGAAGCGAACGCCGGGTACTACACCTCGACACAGACGGTACAGCCGGTCTCGGTGGAGCGGATGGATGACTTGCTGCACAGCTTGACCTGCCTTGATATCGAAGTTCGCATAACACCGTCTTTATTTCCATTAAAAGAAGCGATTTTGTCTTCCACTGTAAATTTCTCCATGATCCGAATGAAATATGCGCAATAAAGCGGCACGGTTTGAATCGGGAAACGCCGGCTGACAGTAATTCAATAGTATGAATATAAGTGTAGGGGGAAAGCATGAACCGTTTTTTAATCGGACAACACGGGCGTTTCGATGAGCGCAAATATAAGCGAGATTTCAAGCCGGGTTTTTACGGGATCGAAGCGTGCTTGCTTGAAAATGAAGAACATACTGCTCGATTAATCGAAGAATCAACCGGCAGAGGCTTTCAGGTTGGCATCCATTTTCCGCTGCGGGCAGGGCGGTCGAAGCTAAGAGACGCACTATTCCTGTCTCCGGACGATGCGGTCAGACAGCAGGCATACGACTATGTCACTAACGAACTCGACTATATGGCCAAAGTGAAGCCGAGCTATATTTTGTTTCATTATCCGAAGCCCGTTGTACTGGATGACCGGGTCGATTGGAAGCATTGGCGGTTTGCCGATGCAAGCGAGTTCGTCTATGAGAGCGCTTATCGTTTGGAAGAATGCAAGGAGAAGAGCGAAGCGCTGTTTGAGTGGCTGTCGGATCGGGGCCGCGAATACGGGTTTACGCCTGTTCTCGAATTCGATGCGCTGAACCGTTATGTATATGCAACCGATATGCTCGAGGAACTGCTGCTGCGGTATCCTGATATTCGGCTTTGTCTGGATACCGGAAGATTATTTTTACAGCATAAACTCGATCCGTACTTTGACGCCGCCCAAGTGATCCGCCGGTATGCGGTTTATGCGGATCTCATCCATTTATCCAATACGCAGTTCACGGATCGGGTACAATGTCATCATTATCCCGTGCTGCCTGAGCTTGACCCGGGCGACGGCTGGGCGCCGATTGCGCGGTACCTGGGCATCGTTCGGGAACGGAATCCGAACGTGAACATTTTGTTCGAGCACAGATCCGATGCGATTACGGACGAACAGCTGGAGCGGTGCTACGCTTGGGTTGAGGGATTGTTGAACGCCGGCAGTGCCAACGAAAAATAATTATCGCCGGGATGCTCTAAAGTTCGTGGACATGCGCATACACTCCTTATAAGGAGGGGAAGTCCATGGCATGGATAGATATGAATGTCTCGGAGGATGTCCAGGCGATAATGCGCGAATTGATTGCAAGAAAGCAAAAGCTGGACCGCTACAAACGGTTGAAAATCGGGTTTGCCTGGGCAGCGGTTTGCTTGTTTTTATTCTTCTCCTATTATTTCTATAACTATGTTTTAGTTCCGTCGCAAAAAAATATGATAACCATTCTGGCTTCCTTCGGGAACAATAAACTGCTATTTTCCATGCTGCTCGGATTGATCTCATCCTATTATTTGATGAATTATTTCACAACGCAGTACGATAAGCAAAAAACGAAGTACGATTTGCTGCGTGCGGAGATGATCGATTATTTCATGTTCCCCCGTACGGCATCGAAGCATGCGGCCATGCGGGAAGCGATCTCCAAGCAGTTGAAAGAAAAGCACGACATTAATATTTCGTTCAAAAGCTAGATTCGTAGAGAATCGGATTACGTTAATAGAATCGATCTGGCGCGCCATTCCGAGAGGAAGGAACGGCTGCGCCTTTTTGCCATGCCGTCCTGCAGGTTGACAGCCCTCTCATAAAACTATCGTAGGACGCGCCGGATGCGCATAAAATGATAAAACATCACTTGCCGAGGTGAGGCATATGGAAATCGTTTTTGTGCAGCATGGAGAAGCGATGCATCAGTTGGGCGGCGGGAGCCGCCTTCATGCCCAAGACCCGCCGCTTACGGATAAGGGCAAGCGGGAGGCTGTCAGACTGAGCCGATTGGAGCCGCTTAGCGAGTCGGATGCAATCGTGGCGGGCCCGGTGCTTTATTTGCTGCAAACGGCGGACTTGTGGTCGAAGGGGACGGGGTGTTCCCGATTTGTTCATCCGCTTGCAGGCCCGAGACAACATCCGTTCCGTTATGATTTTCGAACGCCCCCCTGTGAATGGCCGATGGAGTCCGAGCGGATCACCACTGGCTTTCCCGAGTTTCTGCCGCCGGCCCATTTGCCGGAGCACCTGTGGCTGCAAGGCATTCATACGCTTCCGGGGATTTTGTTCGCTCAGCATGCCGAACGGTTTTTGGCATGGTGCCGCAATCTGGAGAAGTCGCGCGTCTTTATCGTTACCGCGGAAGGCACGCTGCAGGCGTATCGGGCGCATTTAGCGGCTGGTTCGTCCGGGGGCCGGCAAAGCGCTGGAAGAGGCAAACGGCTAAGCCGGTGGAGCGTTCCGCTCCCCGTATGAACTTTTCGACATTTTTCTATTTCGGAGTACTAGGGGATATGCTATAATTAACAATTGTTATGCAAAAGTATCGGTTAGGAGTGAACAGCTTTGTCTCTTATTGTTATGAAATTCGGCGGAAGCTCTGTCGGTGACGCAGAGCGGATGAAGCGTGTGGCAAACCGCATCGTGGAGAGAAAGCGTGAAGGACATCAATGCGTTGTCGTTGTATCCGCCATGGGGGACACGACGGACGATCTGATTGACTTGACGAAACAAATATGTACGGTAACGCCTCCTGCTCGCGAGATGGATATGCTGCTGTCGACCGGGGAGCAAGTATCGGTGGCGCTCTTGTCTATGGCTATACATAGCTTAGGGTACGCTGCGGTATCTTTTACGGGATGGCAAGCCGGTTTATATACGGAAGCGGTGCACGCGAAGGCGCGGATTACGGACATGAAGCCGGATCGCGTGAAGAAGGCGCTTGCTGAAGATAAAATCGTGATTGTCGCAGGGTTTCAGGGGATGACGGAGGAAGGCGAAATTACTACGCTCGGACGGGGCGGTTCGGACACGACGGCCGTTGCGCTTGCCGCCGGCATCGATGCGGACGTTTGCGAAATTTTTACGGATGTGGACGGCGTGTACTCCACCGATCCGCGTATTGTCAAATGCGCGCGCAAGCTGAACGAAATCTCGTATGACGAAATGCTGGAGCTCGCCAATCTGGGTGCGGCGGTACTTCATCCGAGAGCTGTGGAATACGCGAAAAACTATAACGTGACGCTGGTCGTCAGATCCAGCTTCAATCATAACGAAGGTACGAATGTGAAGGAGGAAGCAGCGATGGAACAAGGCATCGTGGTACGCGGTATCGCTTACGATAAAAATGTGGCTCGAATCAGTATTCTGGGTGTGGAAGAGAAGCCAGGTCAACTGGCCAAAGTATTCACCGCGCTCGCCAAAGAACAAATCGACGTGGACATTATCGTGCAGAGCGGCGTATTGAACGGACTTGCCGACTTCTCCTTTACGGTTGCGCTGTCCGATGCGGATAAAGCGCAGAGCGTCATCGAAAGCATTCGCGGCACGGTCGGCTTCCGTGAGGTTACCTCCGAAAGCAACCTTGTGAAAGTATCGATCGTCGGCGCAGGCATGGTGAGCACGCCGGGCGTCGCCGCCAAAATGTTCGAAGTCATTTCCGATCTGGGCATCAGCATCCTGATGGTCAGCACGTCCGAAATCAAGACATCCTGCGTCATTGAAAACGGCCGTTTGAACGAAGTGATTCAAGCGCTGCACACGGCCTACGGCCTCGATACCGATTCCACCGTATTTGTAGGCGGACCTTCCGAGAGAAGGTAAGGTAACAGCGAGACGGTTAGCGAATCTTATCGAACATGAACGTGAACACCTTGAGCAAAAATGCAGTAATGCCTGCTGCCATAAGCGGCCCGACAGGAATGCCTTTCAAGAAAATAATACCGAAGATCGAACCGATAACAAGACCCACAATCATTTGTGGGTCTATTTTTAGCAGTTCCAGCCCTTTTCCGTTCATATAAGTTGCAATAGCTCCGCCCAGCAGCGCGAGAATGCCTGGCCACGTCGTGAACATGGAAGTGACGTCCTTGACGGAAATACGTTCGCTTGCAAACGGAACGAGCACCCCCATGGTCAAAAACAACAGGCCAAGCTCAAGCCCTCTGCGCTCGATCGTCGGCAAATACCGGTCCAGGCTGAGCAGTTTCACGACAAGAAGGACGCAGGCTGCCGTCGTAATAATATGGGAACGGCCCAGCAGCCCGATCACGATCAATGCGACCAATAATAGATCTCCGCTCATCTCTTATGCCCCTTGTCCTTATAGATTCTCTTTATTTGTATGAAAAGGGGCTTGTTTTAGAACTTTTTTAAGCTTTGGGACGGCGAGAAACGTCCGGCATACAAGCTTGCTTCGTTAAAAATAGGCAGGAGACGCAGCCATTTTCCCGTCCTGGACGACAGGAGCGAAATGCAGAATGTTGACCTGCGCGCAGTGGAGAACGTCTTCCCTAAAGCCGAGCCGGGTCAGTCTTTTTCCGTTCGAGCAGGACAGCAGCGTCTCCGTCAAACGGTCTCTCACGCTCCCATAGGCGTAAAGCATGGACAGGCCGAAGTCGTTCAATGTGACTTGCTTGCCGGAGGGCATGCAATCGATCAGCTCCTGCGCGATGAGACCTGCGCATAACCCGTCTTCGAGCGCGAATGCGTCATTCGTACCGGAGCAAAGGATGACGGCTTCTCCGCTTGCGGCGGCAGCTTCGGCGCAAGCTCTTGCATTAAGCATCGAGCCGATCAAGATGCGGTGTGCCTTTCCGGCTTTTTGAATCGCCCTGGTGCCGTTGGTCGTCGTAATGACAAGCGATTTTCCGTCCACATGGGGTCCGGTATACTCCAGAGGCGAGTTGCCGAAATCAAATCCCGGAATTTTTTTGCAATTTCGCTCTCCGCCCAGAAGGGCGCCCGTTTCCTGCTGCTGTTTGGCCTGTATTACCGTCTCAACCGGCGTAATTTCGCGGCAGCCGTTCGCCAGCGCGGTCAGCATGGTGGAGGTGGCGCGCAGTACATCGATCACGATGACCGTTTTTTGATTCAAATCTTCCGCCCTTGCTTCATTCACACTGGATATGACCTGGACGTTCATGACTGGTGTGCCTCCTTTCCCATTCTTCTCACAAGCTCTCTTTGTTTTCCTAACGTTTGCTTATATTTCCCATGTCAGCGAATCGACCGATTCCGGCTTGCGTTCCTTGCCGAGCAACAGCGTATCCGAGCGGAGGCCGCGGCGCAGCGCTTCGAGCGAAATGACATCGCCCGGCAATATATTGCCGAGATGAATATCGGTGCCGAGCATATGAAGCAGATGAACCTGCTGCTCTTTGTGCGGGGCTTCCCACAACAGGACATCCGCACTGGGCACTTCGCGCAGCACCTGTTCGATCTCCGCATCTTTGCATGCCCCGGAATCATCGAAGATGCCTACGCCTTTTCCGGATTCCCTGCCTTCGATCGTCACCAGCTCCGCGCCGAGACTCGTGTCGACCGTGACCGTTTCAATCAATTCGCCCAGTTCAATCGTCGAGCCCCAACATTTTTTGCCATATTCCGTTATGACCGTCAGACCGGCGTCCAGACCGCGCACAATCAGCTCGCTGCGAAGCTTGCGGGAAACTTCGATAGTGCCATCGGAAACTTCCAACCCGTTAAATCCAAGCCCGCGCACCATGTCGAAAAAGTTTTTGATCGCTCCTTGCCGAATCGCCACCTCCAAAAACGTTCCTCCGGGGTAAACGGTAATATGGTTTGCTTTGGCCATTTCTATTTTTTTCTCCAAAAAAGACGTTGAATACAGCGGTGAAGTTCCGAATCCGATTTTCAGCATATCGATGTATGCGCCTGCCGTTTCCAGCAAATCTTCCAATGCATGAAGCCCAAGTCCTTTGTCAATGACCATCGTCTTTCCCAGGTTTCGCGGTTTGGTCGTTCGGCAGCCCGTAGGATCGTTCAGCTGCGGACTCCACTGCAGTGGTGGTCTACCCTCCATCATCTATCGCCTCGCTGTTACAAATGTAGGATTTCTGTGTCATCATATGCATTTTCGACTAGGGGTGTGCCCACCAAATTGCTACGGTTATCCGGGTATAACTGCAGATACGGTTGCCGTTCCAATAGCAAACACGGTATCGCACTAAAATGATGGATCATCCGTCTTCAATAAAGATCGGTAGTTAGGGCGCACAGGGACATTCCGGCATGAATCAACTGGCTGCCCCGCACCCGACAAAGCTTTGAAGGCCGATATCCATAAAACTGCCTGCAAAATTGCCGGTTTCTGCTCTAAATGAAGACGAGCCTGCATAGGATGAAATAAATCCAAGCTATGAGGGGAAGTGTGCCACTTGCTAAACAAAATCGTATTGAGTATGGCTTCGCTACGGCTGATGTCCGGCACTATTGAAATTATCGCGGCGCTGGTCATGCTCAGGCTGAATCAAATCGATAAGGCGCTCATTGTCAATTCGGGATTGGCATTGGTCGGACCGCTCGTCCTGTTGACTACGACGACCATCGGGCTTGTCGGACTAGCGGATAAGCTGTCTTTCGGAAAAATGCTGTGGGTGCTCATCGGAGTCAGCTGCATTTTTATCGGAATCTTAAAAAAGTAATCTGTCATAATTCACTAGGCGAGGCATACACATCATTATATAGCGAGCTTAAACATGCTGTACCCGCGAAAAGATGGACAGCTTGGGGAGGAATAGCCGTTGATCTCATCGATATTGCCCTATTTTTCCGGCACCATGCGAAACATCCTATCAACTCTACCAAAGCGGATTCAGGAACAGCTGCAAGAGATTCGCATTCGGGAACATCGGCCGCTCGAAGTGATCTGGGGATCGGGAAGCGGATTTGTTTCCGCGAGCGGAACCTTGTGCCGCGAATTGGAACAAGCTTACCGGCCGACCAGGCAAGATTGCGCCAATTTACTCGAGCAGCTTACCCAGCATTCCATGTATTCGTTCGAGGAAGAATTGAGACGCGGATTTATAACCGTTGCCGGCGGCCATCGCGTAGGATTGGCCGGCAGAACCGTCGTCGAGCAAGGAAAGGTCAAATATGTGAAAGACATTAGCGGGTTTAACTTCCGGATTGCCCGCGAATGGAAACAAGCGGGCGCCGGCGTGCTGCCCTACTTGATAGATCCTTCAGGCGAGCAAGTATACCGCACGCTCGTCATTTCGCCGCCGCAGCTCGGCAAGACGACGCTGATCCGCGATTTGGCCCGGCTGCTCAGCAGCGAAAGAAGCCAGCAGGCGACCGGCCACACCGGTTCGGGCCGAAGCTTCAAGGTAGGGATTGTCGATGAACGCTCCGAAATTGCCGCCAGCGTGAAGGGCGTTCCCCGGTTCGATGTCGGTCCGAGAACGGACGTGCTGGATGGCTGTCCGAAGGCGGAAGGCATGATGATGATGATCCGGTCTATGTCGCCGGAGGTGCTTATTGCCGATGAAATCGGGCGCGTCGAGGATGCAGAAGCGATTCACGAAGCGCTTCACGCCGGCATTAGTGTCATCGCCACAGCGCACGGCCGGAATGCGGCCGACGTGCAGCGAAGGCCGATCTTGCGCGGGCTGCTGAGCGAGGGAGTGTTCGAACGTTTCGTCGTGCTGGAACGCAGGCGAGAAACGCCGAACGGAGGACCCGGCTTTGCGGTATACGACAAGCAGGGCAGACGGCTTGACGAGCGTCTGGCGCTGAAAGGGGGGCTGACCTTATGAACGGCACGGTGCATAAGTACAAGCAAGGGCGGGGAAGTCCCGGATGCTGAAGCTGCTCGGTGCAATGCTCATATTGCTTTCAGGCACGTTATTCGGCTTTTACCAGGCTTCGCTGCTCGCCCGCAGACCGAAGCAGATTGCCGAGTTGATCCGCTCGCTGCAGCGTCTTGAAACCGAGATTGTGTATGGGTTTACTCCACTGCCGGAAGCGCTGGCGTCTACGGGCCGGAGCTGTTCCACGCCGGCGGGCCGATTGTTTCTCCGAGCGGCAGAGGAACTGAGACGAGCCGAAGGACGTTCCGTACAGATGATTTGGCGAGAATCGGTATCCGAAGAGTGGCGGAACACTGCAATGAAAATGCAGGAGCGCGAAGTGTTTCTGCAAATCGGCTCCACACTTGGTCTGACGGATAAAGAAGATCAAGTAAAGCATCTCCGGCTTGCCGCCAGCCAGCTGCAGACCGAGTCGGACAATGCCAGAGAGGAGCAGCAGCGCTACGAACGGATGTGGAAAAGTCTCGGTGTGCTGATGGGCGCACTCGTCGTCATATTAATGTACTAGCCTGCTCAAGGAAGAGTCGCGCAGGCAAAGCTGGAAAAGGGTTTGGGGTGAGGTGCCGCCAATGAATGTGGATGTAAACGCGATATTCCAGATTGCCGGCATCGGTATCATTATCGCGATGATTCATACCGTGCTCAAACAGATGGGCAAAGAAGACATGGCGCATTGGGTGACGGTGATCGGATTTGTGGTCGTGCTGTTCATGGTCGTCAGCATGCTGGATAACTTGTTCAAAGAAATAAAGACCATCTTCTTGTTTCAATAGGAGTGGGTGCTGACCATGGAGATTATACAAATCGTCGGCCTTGGATTGATCACAACCGTTCTCGTGCTGATCATCAAAGAACAAAAGCCGATGTTCGCCTTTCTGCTGACCGCGTTTACCGGCATCGCCATCTTTCTGTTTCTGATCGGCAAAATCTCGACCATCATCGGCGTGCTTGAAGAGCTTGCAAACAAAGCGGATATCAATATGATCTTTCTCAAAACGATATTGAAAATTATCGGCATCGCCTATATCGCCGAATTCGGAGCGCAAATTATTCGCGACGCGGGGCAAGAATCCGTTGCCTCCAAAATCGAGCTGGCCGGCAAAATTCTCATCATGGTCATGGCGATTCCGATTGTGTCCGTCATCATTGAAACGGTGGTCAAGCTGCTCCCGGCTTGAGCCTTACACCACAGAGGCAGCCGAAGCGATAACGAATGAAGCCCAGATGCGGCAAAGAAGGTGAATGTCATGAAGCTGGCCGAATGGCGGAAGGGCGGAACTTGCGGATTACTGCTATGGATTGCTTTGCTAACGGCGCTTTTGCTCAACGCAGGAGCGGGAACCGGCTGTTGGAGCACGTCTGGATGCAGTGCCGCCGTTTACGCGGCGGCGCCGATCGATCAGTTGATCCAAGGGCAGGTGGAACATCTGCCGACGGATCAGATTGAGCAGTTTTGGAACAAGCTTATGAAACAGTACGGCGGTTATTTTCCGGAAGGTCCGGCGCCCCGGTTTATCGATTTGATCATGGGCGATAAGGAAATCGGACTTCGCTCGATCGTCAGCGGACTGTTCCGGTATTTCTTTCACGAGCTGCTCTATAACGGCAAACTGCTTGTGTCGATCGTCATCATCACCATTTTCAGTATGCTGCTGGAAACGCTGCAAAGCTCGTTTGAGAAAAATGCCGTGAGCAAGATCGCCTTTGCCATTTCATTTATGGTGCTGATGATAATGGCAGTCAATTCGTTCAGCGTCGCGATCGGATACGCCAAATCGGCGATCAACGACATGATTCACTTCATGATCGCGGTCGTACCGCTGCTGCTGATGCTGCTGGCTTCGATGGGCAATGTCGTTTCGGTATCCGTGCTGCACCCGCTGATCATCTTTATGATCCATGCCGTCGGAACGGCGATCTACTTCATCGTTTTTCCGCTGCTGTTTTTCTCGGCGATACTGCATATCGTCAGCCGCATTTCGGATAAATACAAAGTGACGCAGCTGGCGGATCTGCTCCGCATGATCAGCCTGGGCTGTCTGGGGATATTCGTCACCGTCTTTTTAGGGGTCATCTCGGTGCAGGGCACATCCGGCGCCGTTGCGGACGGGGTCGCGATCCGAACGGCCAAGTACGTTGCAGGCAACTTCGTGCCGATCGTCGGCCGGCTGTTCTCCGACGCCTCGGAAACGGTCATCGGCGCTTCGCTTTTGGTCAAAAATACGATCGGGCTTGCCGGCGTTGTCGTGCTTCTGATCATCTGTGCGTTTCCCGCCATGAAAATAATGGCGCTAGCCTTCATATATAATATCTCCGCCGCGATCATGCAGCCTTTGGGAGATAACCCGATGATCGGCTGCCTGGAAACGATCGGGAAAAGTTTACTCTACGTATTCGCATCACTCGCCGTCATCGGATTTATGTTTTTTCTTGCCATCACCGTGATGATCGCCGCAGGCAACGTTTCCGTTATGATGCGCTAGCGGCATGGAAGGAGGCACTCGGACTTGGAATGGTTAAGCGGATGGCTGAAGACGGTTATCCTGGTCATTCTGCTGGCGACCTTCGTCGATTTGCTGCTCCCGAATCATACGATGCAGCGTTATGTGAAAACGGTCATGAGCTTGTTCCTGCTTCTAACGCTGCTGCAGCCGCTGCTGTCGCTCCTTGAGAAGCATACGCAAATTGAAGAGGCGCTGAGCGGCTCGCTGTTCAAGGAAGGCAGCCTGCTGCTTGGTACCGGCGCCGGGGATGCTTCATCCTTGGAGTCGCTTCCGGCAATACAACAACGCGCGGAACTGCTGCGAAACCGGCAGCAGCAGGAAGCCAGACGCCTTGCGGAAACGCAAGCGGCCGATTTGATGAAGCGGAAGATCGAACAAACGGCCGGGGTGAAAGTGCAGCGGGTTCAGGTGGAAACGGCTGCGGACGACAAGGGCCAGTGGGTGATCAAGCACGTATCGATCGCACTCTATCCGGAATCGCCCGTAACGCCGGTATCGGCTGCGGATCAGAAGAGAACGAAGCCTGTGGCCGCCATGGAGCCTGTCAAGCCGGTCGAACCGGTTGCGGCACCGGACATACGAGTCGGATCTGACGCTTCGAAGGCCGTCCCGGTTGCCCGCCTGCAGGGTGGAAACGCGGAGCTGTTGCCTCCGGAGCTGGCCCAAAAGAAAACGCAAATCCAGCTCATGCTGGAGCAGGACTGGCAGCTGTCGCCAGCCCAGATCGCGCTTACGATAGAACAAGGGAGGTGACCGCCGGATGGGCGAGAAGTGGAACGGATTCAGCAATTGGCTCAGCGGCGGTCCGGGTGGGACAAAGCGGATGCAAACCTTCCGGTGGCTGCTGATTGCGGGACTTGTCGGCGTAGCCTTCATGATTCTCAACTCTTTCATTACGGTGAAAGACGTAGACCCGGTCGGCGAAGCAAGCCGGGCTTCCCCTCCTGATCAGACGAAACCGGCTTTCGGCTCCGG
This sequence comes from Paenibacillus allorhizosphaerae, assembly GCF_910594985.1. Lineage (GTDB taxonomy): Bacteria > Bacillota > Bacilli > Paenibacillales > NBRC-103111 > Paenibacillus_G > Paenibacillus_G allorhizosphaerae. Next base: position 122,242 of record NZ_CAJVCE010000007.1, on the reverse strand, counting down.
GAGCAAGGAACGCAGCTCGTTCCGGGAATATGAGGAAAGTTATCAATCGCAGCTGAAAGAGATATTGACGAAAATTGTAGGAGTAGGCGAAGTGGAAGTGCTGGTGAGCATTGAATCGACAGAAGAAGTGCTTGTTCAGCAAAATACGAAGGAAACCCAACAGGTGACGAATGAAAAAGATCAGCAGGGAGCGACGCGGCATATCACCGATGTGACTCGGAGCGGAGAAGTGGTGATCTACGAAGTATCGGGCGGCAAGCAGCCGCTGATCACCAAATATATTAAGCCGAAAATTAGGGGCGTCGTCGTTGTTGCCAAAGGAGCCGAGAATTTGACGGTGAAAAAGATGATCGCCGAAGCGGTGGAACGGGGACTTGACGTTCCGGCGCACCGCATCTCCATTTTACCGCGAAAGCAATGAGCAAGCTTCATACCTGGGATTAATCACTGAACAACTTTAAGGAAATGCTTACGAAGCAAGTTTTCTACGAAAACTTTGAGGAGGAATAACAATGAACTCGAAAAGACAAACGGTTTGGCTCGTGTCTATGCTTAGCTTGATGGTCGTATTATCGGCGTACTACTTGTTTACGGAGGATGCAAGTACGATCGAGGTCGGCCAGTCCGGCTCGATTACGAAAGAAATGAGCATCACCGGCGGGCAGCTTGACGGGAAGCAACCGGCAGCGACCGACGTAAAAACCGAAACGACTCCTTCGGCAACGGACGCAAAGTCCGGTTCGGCTACGACGGATGCAAGCAAACAAACCGCTCCCGTAGACGGCGCCAAAACATCCGAACCGAAAGAGAGCAGCATAAAAACCAATACGCCATCTTCGGCGAAACCGGACGCCAAATCTGGCGCGGCGGCGGGCGAACCCGCTTCCAAAGCTTCCAGCGGCCAAATCAGCAAAGAAGATTCGAAAGTGCTTCAGCAAATGCAGACGCAAGCTAAATCCGGTGCCGACTACTTCGTAAACTTGCAAATGAAACGGGACGAAGAACTGGCGAAGCAAGTGGAAAACCTGGTGAATATTATCGCCGATCCGAAGCAAACGGCGGAGGCGGCCGCTAAAGCGCAGGAAGATATGCGGAAGATCGAAGATACGGAAGCGAAAGTAACGAACCTCGAAGAAGTGCTGATGAAAGACTTTAAGCAGGCCGTCATTACACAGGAAGCAACCAAATGGAAGGTAACCGTGCAGGCGACGAAGCTGGAAAGAAGCCAGGCGCTGAGCATCGCGGACAAAGCAATGAAAGAACTGGGCATCGCTGCGGATCACCTCTCGATCCAGTACATTCCTTAAGTTAGAGAGGGTGCGAAACGGGGCCCGGGCTTAGCTCGGGCTCCGGCTTGTTTTCCGGGTTCCTCATCCATCGCAATGTTTCGACAATAACCATAAGCGGCCGCCGGAACGGACAAATGATGACAAAATGTACGACATCGGTTCATTTGAAGAAACACTTTCCTTAAATGAAGATTATGTTATAATAACAACGTCGTTTGTTTTGTTTCCGGCGCAAAGCGCCGTTTATTGTCTGCATGATGCCTAAAGGAGTGAACCCAAGTGTTTAAACTAAGCGAAATTAAAGAGCTGATTAAGCTCGTAGATCAAACCTCTTTACAAGAACTCGAAATCGAGAGCGAAGGCTCCCGCCTTTTAATCCGTAAACCGAATAAAACCGAGCAAGTTATCGTTGCTTCCGGTGCCGTTTCTGCGGCTGTTCCGCAAGTGGTTACGCATCAAGTTCCGGCTGTACAAGCCGTACAAGCACCTGCAGCTGAGACGGTTAAGCCTGAACCGGCGTCCAATTTACATACAATCGTCTCCCCGATGGTAGGCACGTTCTATGAAGCGCCGTCGCCGGGCGCAGCGGCGTTCGTTTCCAAAGGCAGCGACGTGAAGGAGAAAACGGTCGTCTGCATTATCGAAGCGATGAAGCTGATGAACGAAATCGAAGCGGAAGTAAAGGGCGAGATCGTCGAGGTTCTCGTGGAAAACGGACAGCTGGTTGAATTCGGACAACCTTTATTTACGGTGAAGCCGGAGTAATCCGAACTTGACGGGCGCGGCGATTCCGATGCCCGGCCAGCGTTTGAAAACGACAGACGCTTTCGATGTCGGCTTTCCTAACGGAAAGCCCAGCGGATGCTTTCGATGTCGGCTTTCCTAATGGAAAGCCCTTAGGAGGAGAACACACTTGAAGTTTCAAAAAATATTGATCGCCAACCGCGGAGAGATCGCCGTTCGCGTCATCAGAGCGTGCCGCGAGCTTGGGATTTCGACGGTTGCGGTATATTCCGAAGCGGATCGCGACGCTTTGCATGTGCGGCTTGCCGATGAAGCTTATTGCATCGGACCGACACTTTCCAAGGACAGCTATTTGAATTATATGAATCTCATGAGCGTGGCCACATTGACCGAGACGGATGCGATCCATCCCGGATACGGTTTTCTTGCCGAAAACGCCGACTTCGCGGAAATATGCGAAAGCTGCAACATCGCTTTCATCGGCCCGTCCCCTGAAGCGATTAGCAAGATGGGCGATAAATCGGTCGCGAAGCAGACAATGAAGGACGCCGGCGTGCCGGTCATTCCGGGCTCCGACGGGCTTGTGGAAAATATGGACGAGGCCATCCGTCTCGGCCGCGAGATCGGGTATCCGATCATTATTAAAGCGACGGCAGGCGGCGGCGGCAAAGGGATTCGTCTTGCGGACAACGAAGAGATGCTCATTCAGCAGATCACGACGGCCCAGCAGGAAGCCCAGAAGGCGTTCGGCAATGCGGGCGTTTATCTTGAGAAATATTTGACGGGAATGAAACACGTCGAAATCCAAATTTTGGCGGACAAGCACGGCAATGTCGTGCATCTCGGCGAACGCGACTGCTCGGTGCAGCGCCGTCGCCAGAAGCTGGTTGAAGAGGCGCCTTGCCCGGTGTTGACGCCGGAGATTCGCCAGCAGATGGGCGAAGCTGCCGTTCGTGCAGCCGCAGCCGTGCAATATGCCGGAGCGGGTACGCTCGAGTTTTTGCTCGGTCCGGACGGACAGTTTTACTTCATGGAAATGAATACGCGGATTCAGGTGGAGCATCCCGTGACCGAGTACGTTACCGGGATCGATATCATTAAGGAAATGATCCATATCGCCGAAGGAGAGCCGCTTTCATTTACGCAAGAAGAGGTGCAGATCAACGGCCATGCCATCGAGTGCCGGATTAACGCCGAAGATCCGAACCGCAATTTCATGCCGTCGGCCGGCCAAATCCAGTTTTATTTGCCGCCGGGCGGCTTTGGGGTGCGCGTGGACAGTGCGGCATATCCTGGTTATACGATTTCTCCGCATTACGACTCCATGATCGCCAAGCTGATCGTATGGGGCAAAGACCGCGATGAAGCGGTGCAGCGGATGAAACGAGCGCTTAGCGAATTCGCCATCGAAGGCATCCATTCGACAATCCCGTTCCATCTCCAGTTGCTGGAGCATAAAAAGTTTTTGGCCGGGGATTTCGATATCAAATTTTTGGAAGAACACGACGTGAACGACCCGAATTCGTAACACCGTTCACTTCATTGTCATATTTATATGAGAATGGTATAGTATACTGTAAGACAAGTTTTTGAATCGATAGCGTCGAACGCGTGATGCAGTTATTGTTCCGAGGGTAAAACAATAACTTGGAGGAGGACCTTAAACGATGAGTATCATAGCTGCGGATTATGAAAAGACCGAGATGGGCGCGATTCAGATTGCCCCTGAGGTAATCGAAATCATCGCCGGAATGGCTGCGGTGGAAGTACCAGGGGTTGCGGGGATGAGCGGCGGATTCGCGGGCGGCATAGCGGAACTGCTCGGACGCAAGAACATGTCCAAAGGCGTGAAGGTCGAGGTCGGTCAGCGCGAAGCGGCGATTGACGTATCCATTGTGATCGAGTTCGGCTCGCGCATTCCGGAAGTCGCAAGCGGCGTTCAGCAAAATGTCAAAAATGCGATTGAATCGATGACCGGCTTGAACGTTGTACAGGTCAACGTTCATATCCATGACGTCATTTTCAAAGGGCCGGAAAAAATCGAAGAGGTGGAACCCGCCTCACAGCAACGCGTTAAATAAACAAACCTTAAAGCGCTCGGTTGAACCCCCTGCATACCGTCAGGGGGTTTCCTCCATATATGGAAGGAGAATGCATTCGTGGTAAAAGTTTTGGACAAGCTTCTGCTGTGCCTCTTTAGTATCGTCATATTGATTGCATCCGTCATTCTCCTGTTTGCTGCATTCGGTTTCATTCCGCTCGATGCGACGAACAATTTTGCTCATGATGTTTATTATGACAAGGATGCGGCCATTCCCTTTATTACCGTGACGATCATTGTTGCGCTCATCAGCATCCGGTTTTTATACGTTTCCGTCCGCCGCGGGAAAGCGGCTGCTCCGTCGATCGATCAGCGCACCGAAATCGGCGATATCCGGATCTCGATGGATACGGTGGAAAATTTGTCGCTGAAAGCGGCGAACCGTTCGCGCGGCGTCAAAGATTTGCGCGCAAGGGTGAAAGTAAATCAGGCGGGTCTGGAGATCGTTATTCGCGCGATTGTCGACGGCGAAAGCTCGATTCCTGCATTGACCGAAGAGATGCAGTCCAATGTGAAGCGGCATGTCGAAGAAATTACGGGCATCCCGGTTGCATTCGTCTCCGTGTTTATCGCGAATGTTCAACAATCGACTCCGACATTCAAAAGTCGCGTGGAATAGAGGTGAGCTCCCCGGATGTGGAAGCGGATGTTGGAGCAGCTGTGGGAAGGGCACCCGCGAAAGACAGCGGGGCTGGGGATCGGCGCGGTGCTGGGCATCATTTATTTATTCTTCGGTTTCTGGCATATGTTAATATTTGCCCTAATCGTATATACTGGATATTATATAGGGAAAAGATTGGACCGGGGCGAGCCGGCGTTTCCCGTTGAAGACATTTGGCGCCAGCTCATGGACAAATGGAGATTGTTCCGGTAAATCCTTGGAGAATCCCAAGGATTTTTTTCATGGCGCAAGGAGAGCAGGAGGACGTATTCACAATGAGACGCAGATTAGCAAGGGAGCTTGCGCTACAGAGCCTTTACCAGATTGAAATGAACGGTGTCACTCCAGCGGAAGCGGTATCGATTGTCGTGGAGGAAGCACGTACGGATGACGAAGCACAGCTAACCCGGGAACGCGACCAGATCTCACCGGAGCATATTACGGAGCTTGTGGAAGGCACCTTATCGCACAAACAACCCATCGACGGGCTGCTGCTCGATTATTTGAAGGGCTGGCAAATGGACAGGCTGTCGAGAGTCGACAGGGAAATTTTACGGCTTGCCACGTACGAGATGGTGTTTCGCGACGATGTGCCGCCGAAAGTCGTCGTGAACGAAGCGATCGAGATGGCCAAGCATTTCGGTACCGACGATTCGGGCAAGTTCGTGAACGGGGTTTTGGGGAAAATGATCAAGGATTTGGATGCGATCCGGCAAAAGTCGCCGGAAGCTTAAAACGCAAATTTGGGGAGGCGAGCCTTATGTCGGCACAAGTCATCAACGGAAAAGAAATTGTAAGTGAATACAGAGCCCAAATCAAAGAGCAAGTCGCGACGCTTCAGTCCAAAGGCGTTCAGCCGGGACTCGCCGTCGTCATCGTAGGCGACGATCCCGCTTCGCACGTATACGTGCGCAACAAGGCTAAAGCCTGCGAGGAAGCGGGCATGTATTCCGAAGTACATAAGCTGCCGGAAAACACGCCGGAGCAAGAGCTGATCGAGCTGATCGAGAAGCTGAACCAGAGCGCGAAAGTTCACGGGATATTGGTGCAATCGCCGCTGCCGAAGCACATTTCCGAAGAGCGGGTCGTGGAGGCGATCGCACCGGGCAAGGATGTGGACTGCTTTCACCCGGTCAATGTGGGCAATTTGATGATCGGCAAGGAAGGTCCGCTGCCTTGCACACCGGCTGGCGTCATTGAAATTTTGAAAAAAATCGGGGCCGACATTGCCGGCAAACATGCGGTTGTGATCGGACGCAGCAATATCGTCGGCAAGCCGATGGCGATGCTGCTGCTCCGCGAGCATGCAACGGTGACCGTCTGCCATTCCCGCACGAAAAATATGGAAGAGATTACGCGTCAGGCGGACATATTGGTTGCTGCAGTCGGCAAAGCGAAGATGATCAAGAGCCATCACGTGAAGCCGGGGGCCATCGTTATCGATGTCGGCATCAATCGACTGGATACCGGAAAACTGGCCGGCGACGTCGATTTTGACGATGTGCTGGATACGGCAAGCTATATTACGCCGGTGCCTGGATGCGTAGGTCCGATGACCATTACGATGCTGCTGCGCAACACGCTTGAGGCTGCAGAGCGTGCGGCCGGCGTGCGCGTCACTGTATAGCCTATGAAAGCAAAGCAGCAAATCTACTCGATTAAAGAGCTGAATCGGTATATCAAGATGCTGCTCGAAGGCAATGACCGGCTGCAGGATGTATGGGTTCGCGGCGAAATATCCAATTTCACGCACCATTCCAGCGGACATATGTATTTTACGCTGAAAGATGCGGACTCCCGATTGAAAAGCATTATGTTCGCGTCCTACAATCAGCGTATCGGTTTTATCCCGCGAGAAGGTTCCAAAGTACTTGCATGCGGCAATATTTCGGTGTACGAACGGGACGGGCAGTATCAGTTCTACGTCACCCAAATGCAGCCCGATGGCATCGGGAGCCTGTATTTGGCGTTCGAGCAGTTAAAGAAAAAGCTTGAAGGCGAGGGGCTGTTCGCAGCCGCCCGCAAAAAGCCGATTCCGCGATTCCCGCGGGCGATCGGCGTAATCACTTCGCCGACAGGCGCTGCCGTGCGCGATATTATCATTACGCTGCAGCGACGTCATCCGGCGGTACCGGTGCTGCTGTACCCCGTTCTCGTTCAAGGGGCCCAGGCGGCGCCCTCCGTCGTCAAAGCGATTGAAGAAATGAACGCGCGCGGCGAAGTCGACGTCCTAATCGTCGGCCGCGGCGGCGGCTCGCTCGAGGAACTGTGGGCGTTTAACGAGGAAGCGGTCGCCCGCGCCATTTTTCGCTCGGCGATTCCGGTCATTTCCGCGGTCGGCCACGAAACGGATTTTACGATTGCCGATTTCGTGGCCGATTTGCGCGCTGCGACGCCTACGGCGGCCGCAGAGCTGGCGGTACCGCATCACCTCGAGTTGAAGCAGACGCTCAGCTTCCTGCAGCAGCAGCTGTACGCCGGCTTGTCCAAACAGCTTGCCGCCGGCAAAGAGAGGCTTAAAAGGCTGCAGCGCTCGCCATATTTGACCAATCCGCGAAGGCAGCTTTTGCTGCAGCAAACGGAACGTCTCGATCGCGTCCGCGAGCAGCTTATATATAAAATGCGCAGCCGTATGACGAAGTCTCAGGAGCGGTTAATGCGGTCGGAGCGGCGGATTGCCAGTTTCAATCCGAAGGAGCAAATCGTTTATTCGAGGAAGCGTCTGGAAGCCGCAAGCCGTGGGCTTGAGCTGTCCAGCTCGACGATTGTGAAGCGGAAAAAGCAGGAGCTTGTCTCGGCCATCCGCCAATTGGATGCCCTGAGTCCGTTAAAGATCATGCAGCGCGGGTATGGTCTCGTGTACGATGAAAAGGAAAAGCATCTGATCAAATCGTTAAAGCAGGTTCAGATCGGGGATATTGTGAAACTGCGTATGATGGACGGACGTATTGATTGTCATGTTTGGTCAATGGAGGAGAAGCATAATGACAAATCAGGAAGCGACGCCTAGCTTTGAGCAAGCGATGGATCAGCTGGAGCGGATCGTAGCGCAGCTCGAAAGCGGGGACGTTCCTCTGGAAAAGGCGATCGAGCTGTTTCAGGAAGGAATGAAGCTTTCCCAGCTTTGCGGCCAGAAGCTGGAACAGGTTGAGCGAAAAATTGAAATTTTGCTGGAACAGGACGGCGGAATGGTGAAGAAACCGTTTCAGCCGGGTGAAGAAAAAGGGGACAACCGATGAGCGTTACAGACGGCAGCATTACACAGTATCTAGAGCAATATACGCTTAAGGTGGAAAGCGCATTGCTGGAATCCGTGCCTTCCGCTTGGAACATCCCGCAGACTTTAAGGGAAGCCATGATGTACTCGCTGATGGCCGGCGGCAAGCGGCTGCGCCCTATATTCGTGCTCGCGGCAGCCGAGTCGCTCGGAGGAAATCCGGAATCGGCGATGCCGGTCGCATTGGCAATCGAGATGATTCATACGTATTCTCTCATCCATGACGATTTGCCGGCTATGGACAATGACGATTTCCGCAGAGGCAAGCCGACCAATCATAAGATGTATGGGGAAGCCATGGCGATTCTCGCCGGCGATGCGCTACTGACCCACGCGTTTTTTACCATAGTGCAGGCTTCGCGCGCGCATGACGTGCCGGCCGGCGTCGTGGCCGACATCGTGGAAGAGCTCGCACGACTTGCGGGCGCTCCCGGGATGGTGGGCGGACAAGCCGCCGACATGGAAGGAGAACAAGGCTTGACGAAGCTGTCGGAGCTGGAGTACATTCACCTTCACAAGACGAGCGATTTGATCGTATTTTCCTTGAAAGCGGGAGGGCGCATCGCAGGGGCGAATGCGGAACAGCTCGCTGCACTGGAGCGGTTCGGGACATGCATCGGGCTCGCTTATCAAATTCAGGACGATATTCTCGATCTGATCGGCGATGAGCGGAAGCTGGGCAAACCGGTGCAAAGCGATATTAAACAGCAAAAAGTAACGTATCCGTACTTCATCGGAATCGAGGCATCGCGGGCGAAAGTTGAAGAGTTGACGGCCGAAGCCAAGCTGTCCATCACCGGCGCAGGTTTTGCGAATCCGGAGAGGCTCTTGCAGCTCGCGGACTATTTGGTGAAGCGCGATTATTAATCGCTTCCGCTGGGAAAGGCTAAACTTGTCTAATATTTGCAAATCGTGTTTCATTTGAGCGTTTTTTGGTCGTATGCTATAATGACTTCAAGTGTCATGCAGGAATGATGCCCGAATACGACGGTTCATTTATAGTGCACTTCGATTGCGATGGAATGGTAACGGAATACAAATAAATTACGGTTCGGCCATGCCGGACCATTTCACGCCCATATGATTGGAAGGCTTTTCAAAACAAGCTGTACTACATATGAGAGCATCGTCTCGGCATACATTTTTTTCAAGCAAGCGAAAAAATCAACCATGGAAAGCGGGGGGACAAACGTGCTGCTCGATCATATTCATCAGCCTGAAGATTTGAAGCATTTGACAACGGAACAGCTGGAGCAAGTGGCGGCGGAAATACGCGAGTTTCTTGTCGAAAAGCTTTCGGTCACAGGTGGACACCTCGCACCAAACCTTGGTGTTGTCGAGTTAACGATTGCACTTCATTATTTGTTCGATAGTCCTGACGATAAGTTTATATTCGATGTGGGGCACCAATCGTACGTTCATAAAATTTTGACAGGACGGAAAGACCGGTTCGATACGCTGCGCATGTATAAAGGATTATGCGGTTTTGTGAAGCGTTCCGAAAGCGAGCATGACGTATGGGAAGCGGGACACAGCAGTACGTCTTTGTCGGCGGCGATGGGGATGGCGGTGGCCAGAGATCTGAAGAAAGCGAACAACCGGGTCGTTGCCGTGATCGGCGACGGGGCGTTAACCGGAGGAATGGCGCTTGAAGCGCTCAACCATATCGGTCACGAGAAGCGTAATCTGATGGTCATTCTGAACGACAACGAGATGTCGATCGCTCCGAACGTCGGCGCGCTGCATAACTATTTGGGCCGTATCCGTTCAGACCGGCATTACGTCAAGGCGAAGGAAGAAGTCGAATATTTGCTTAAAAAAATTCCGGCGATCGGCGGCACGCTTGCCAAAACCGCCGAGCGGCTGAAAGACTCGTTCAAATATTTGATTGTCCCCGGCGTATGGTTCGAGGAGCTCGGCTTTACGTATCTCGGACCGGTCGACGGTCACAACTTGCCGTTACTGCTTGAAACGTTGAAACAGGCCGACAAAGTAATCGGACCTGTGCTTGTGCATGTCATCACGCGGAAAGGCAAAGGGTATTCCCCTGCCGAAGCCGATTCGCAAAACTGGCATGGCGCCAGTCCATATAAGATCGAGTCGGGAAAAATGATCAAAGCCGTTGGGCCTCCGATGTATACGGAAGTGTTCGGCAATACGCTCATTGAGCTTGCCAAGCAGGACGAACGAATCGTTGCGATTACGCCGGCCATGCCGTCCGGATCGGGGCTGATCAAATTTGCGAACACGTTTCCGGACCGGATGTTCGATGTGGGGATTGCGGAGCAGCATGCAGCCACGTTCTCGGCCGGACTTGCGTCGGAAGGGCTTAAGCCGGTCTTTGCCGTCTACTCGACATTCCTGCAGCGCGCATATGACCAGGTCGTTCACGATATATGCCGCGCCAATTTGAACGTTGCGTTTGCGATCGACCGTGCCGGCTTCGTCGGACCGGACGGAGAAACGCATCAAGGGATTTACGATATCGCATATCTCCGCAGCATTCCGAACATGACGCTGATGATGCCCAAGGACGAGAATGAACTGAGACATATGCTGAAGACCGCGGTCGAATATAACGACGGGCCGATTGCCGTCCGTTATCCGCGGATTAACGGCTTAGGCGTGCCGATGGACGAACCGCTGAAGACGATTCCGATCGGAACGTGGGAAGTGCTTCGACCGGGAGAAGATGCGGCTATCCTTGCGGTCGGGCCGATGATTCCAGTAGCGCTGGAGGCAGCGGAACTGCTGAGCAAGGAAGGCGTCGGGGTGCGCGTCATCAATGCCCGCTTCATTAAACCGATGGATGAGGCGATGCTGCTGCAGCTGGCGAAAGAAGACTTGCCGCTGATTACGCTCGAAGAAGGCGTACAGATGGGCGGCTTCGGCAGCGGAGTTTTGGAATACTATTCGAGTCAAAATTTACACGGGATGCGGGTCAAAATTATCGGCGTTCCGGATTATTTCGTGGAGCACGGGTCCGTACCCGAGCAGCGTCATGAAGTCGGATTTACGGTGGAACGGCTTGTGTCCGAACTGCAAGCGTTAGTCCCGCGCAAAAGACAAAGGGCTTAAAGAAACTTAGGAGCTATTCATTGTTATGGCTGGAGAGAAGACGGAAAAAGAAAGACTGGATATTTTACTCGTTGAGCTGGGACATTTCGAAACGCGAGAGAAAGCGAAAGCCGCGCTGATGGCGGGGCTTGTGCTCGTCGACGACGAGCCCGCCGACAAGGCGGGGACGAAGATCTCGCGAAATGCCCGAATTCAAGTAAAAGGCGCGATTCATCCTTACGTGAGCCGCGGCGGATTGAAGCTTGAGAAAGCGCTGGACTTGTTTCAAATCGATCTGGACGGTGCCATCATGCTAGATATCGGAGCGTCGACCGGCGGATTTACGGACTGCGCGCTGCAGCGCGGTGCCATTCATGTGTACGCCGTCGATGTCGGCTACAATCAGCTTGACTGGTCGCTGCGCAAAGATCCGCGCGTAAGCGTAATGGAACGTACGAACTTCCGGTATATGCAGCCGGGCGATTTGAAAGGACCGCAGCCTTCCTTTGCTTCCATTGACGTATCCTTTATATCGCTAAAATTGATTTTGCCGCCACTTAAGGAGCTATTGGCTCCAAAAGGCAAAGTCGTTGCTTTGATTAAGCCTCAGTTTGAAGCAGGTCGGGAAAAAGTGGGCAAATCAGGCGTTGTTCGGGACTCCGCTACGCATAAGGAAGTGCTGCAAGCGATCTTGGCGTTCGCGGTTGACACCGGCTTTGCGGTTAAAGGATTGACTTATTCCCCCATTAAAGGCGGGGAAGGGAATATTGAATTTTTAACCTGCCTGGAACTTGCTGGCGAGCCGGGATGGGACGATGCCGCCATCGACCGTGCGATTGTTGAAGTCGTTGAAGCATCGCAAAACATGAACAACTCATCTGTCTAGGATGAGTTTTTTTGCCTTTTTTAGAGGATTTTGGGCGGTTTTGCTCGAATAGGTAGGTTGAGGTGATTCCATGCAAAGCGGGGACGGATTCGTTATTTTTTTGATCGTGGTCCTGATCGGCGCTTGGCTTTACTTTTACATTCGGGCACAATTGCGTCGCACGGTCGGGCAACCGGCTCCACTGGATTTAATCGAGGAAGAGGACGTTCCGGAAGACGATGCGACGGTTCTGCTGGAGGAAGAAGGGTATAGGCTCGTATCCGGTAAGAAACGAATACCGATCACTATTTCTGTGAACGATGATGAGGAACTGCACAGCCGCTTGTATATCGATTATATGGTAGAGAAGGATGGCCTATATTATACCGTCAAGCTTGCGAGCGAGCATAAGCCTCTGGACATGGCGGGAAGCGCTATACGCGACCGATTGCTCGTCTACCAGCTCGTTTACCCGCAAACGTCCGGCGTTCTTTACGTGGACGTGCTTGAGCATCAAATTGATCGTTTTGTGTTTGTTTTGGACAAGGGCGAATGAATAAATAAGCAGGATTGACTTACCAGGGAGGATGCCATGAAGGCCCAACGACATATTAAAATAAGGGAAATCATCACAAACGGCGAAATCGAAACGCAGGACGAGCTTGTAGAACAGCTGCGGGCAGCCGGATTTCATGTAACGCAGGCAACGATTTCGAGGGATATTAAAGAAATGCATCTGATCAAGGTGCCGCTGGATGACGGCAGATACAAGTACTCGATGCCGGCGGATCAGCGGTATAATCCAATGCACCGGCTCAAGCGTGCGCTGAACGATCATTTTGTCCATATCGATTATACGGAAAACTTGGTTGTGCTGAAGAGCCTTCCGGGAACGGCAAACGCCATCGGCGCGCTCATCGACAGCCTGGAATGGAACGAAATTATGGGGACGATATGCGGCGATGATACGATTCTGATTATTTGCCGTAACAAAGAGCACAGCGGGCATATCGTAAATCAAATTCTGGGGATGCTCAGTTAAAATATTAAAGAGGTGTCGGTATGCTTCAAGAGTTGTCTATCCGTCATTTAGCGGTTATTGAGCAGGTGGAATTGCATTGCAAAAACGGTTTTCACGTACTAACCGGTGAAACGGGCGCCGGCAAGTCGATCATCATCGATGCGCTCGGCTTGATCGCCGGAGGCCGTAGCTCTTCCGATTTGGTGCGCTACGGCAGCGACAAAGCGACCATCGAAGCATCGTTTCAAGTAGGTTCGGATCACCCCGTTTGGACGATTTTGTCGCGACTGGGAATAGAAGGCGACGCAGAAGAGCATCTTATAATTCGCAGGGAAATTACGGCGCAAGGAAAAAGTGCCAGCCGGATTAACGGACAAATGATCAATTTAGCCATGCTCAAGGAAGTCGGAGAATGCCTGGTGAATATTCACGGCCAACACGAGCATCAATCGCTGTTTAAAGTGGAAGAGCATGTCCGCTGGCTTGATTTGTTCGGCGATGCACAAATCGGACCGGTCAAGAAAGCGTATCAAGCGGCTTACGATGAGTACCAGTCGATAAGGAAGCAGGTGCGCGAGCTTCAGGAAACAAGCAAGCAAGCGCTGCAAATGATGGATTTGTATCGTTTTCAGGTGGAGGAAATTCGTTCCGCCAAGCTAAAGCCTGGAGAGGACGAGCAGCTCACGGAGGAAAGACGCAAACTTTCCAGCGCCGAAAAGCTGTTCCAGAACGCAGCGGATGCGTATGACCTGCTGTATGGCGGGAGCAAGGGACTTGATGCGATCGGGCGTGCCGCGCAAAAGCTGCAGGATATCGCCGCGATCGATCCGGCCAAGCTACAGCCGCTCGCCGAGCAGGTGCAGAACGCATTTTACCAGCTGGAGGACGCCGCTTATCAAATGCGTGATTATCGGGATGAGATCGAATTCAATCCTGCCCGGCTGGACTTTATCGAGCAGCGGCTCGACCTGATTTCGTCGCTTCGCCGGAAATATGGCGAGAACGTCGCCGATATTTTGGCTCATGTCGAGAAAATCGAGCAAGAACTTGACCTGATCGAGAACAAGGACGAAAAGCTGCAGCAGCTGCAGCAGCAAGAGGAAGCCGCGATCCGCGAGCTTCATCAACGGGCCAAGAAGCTTACGGATCAGCGCCGGCTTGTAGCCGAACGGCTGGCTTCCGAAATTGTAACCGAGCTGCGGGAGCTTCATATGGAAAGAACGCAATTTAAAGTGCAGATGGATGCGCTTGATGTTCATAAGATGAGCCGTGACGGCGCCGATCAAGTGGAGTTTCTCATTTCGGCTAATCCCGGTGAGCCGATGCGTTCGTTAAGCAGAATCGCCTCGGGTGGCGAAATTTCGAGGGTGATGCTCGCGCTCAAGTCAATCTTCGCAAGAGTCGACCGAATTCCGGTTCTTGTGTTTGACGAGGTCGACACCGGAGTCAGCGGACGCGCGGCGCAAGCCATCGCTGAGAAAATGTCAAAGCTGTCCCGCGGCTGCCAAGTATTCTCGATTACCCATTTACCACAGGTGGCTTGTATGGCGGATGTTCATTACCGAATTCATAAAATGACGGATGGCGAACGCACTTATACGAATATTGACGACTTAAGCGACGGTGAGCGGATCCACGAGCTGGCGCGGATGCTTGGCGGAGTGGAAGTAACCGATAAGACGCTGCAGCACGCCCAAGAAATGATCACATTGGCGAATGATAAGAAGGCATCGATCGGTGCTGCATTGCCAAAACTATAGACTGTACGGAAAGAAATGAACATCGAGGCAGGCTCGGGTTTTTAGGCGAATCAACCAAAGCATGAGGTGTTGGATAAAGGACGTTTGACGACAGTGGTACCTCGGAGATATTGTTGACAACTGAACATCACCATAACTTGGATGTTCAGTTGCAACGTTTGTTGACAACTGGTCATCACCGTAACTTGGATGTTCAGTTGCAACGTGGGTGGGAGCATTTTGGAGTTATAAAACAAAAGGTCAGGGGTTAACTTAAAGGTACACAAACGGCGGTTAAGCTTTACAGCGCAAGGCCCGAAAGCTTATTATACCGGAAACCGGGCCGCTGCCCAACGTAATTTTTACAGTTAAACCGGCTGCCGCCAAGCCAAGGAAGCAAGGGAGCGTGAGCGAATTGAGTTCCAACCAGAGAAAAAGATTGATTGGATTAATGCTCGTCCTCTTCGTTTGTTTGGGATGTTTTACTACCCCTTTCCGAAGCTTTGCCTCATTCCCCGAGGAACTCCGGTTATTCACCGGACAGCAGACCCGATTGCAGTTAGCAATGCCGGTCAGTGCGCAGGTCATCGTAAACCACCCGGAAGTATTGAAAGTCAATGGATTGGCTGAGCACTCATTTCAAGTCGACTTGAATCATCCCCTTTCACTCGAATCGTATCAGGCAGGCCAAGCGGAAATGAAACTGAAGCTTTTTGGTAAAATTCCGCTGAAAACCGTAAAAGTCAACGTCGTGCCGGATCTGAAAATCATCCCGGGCGGCCAAACCATCGGCGTCAAACTCAAAGCTGCAGGAATTATGGTCGTCGGCCATCATTTGGTTGCCGTGTCGGATGACAAGAAAATATCACCTGGCGAAGAAGCGAAAGTACAGCTTGGCGACTTGATTATGAAAATGAATGGCAAGCCGGTGAACGATGTCAGCAAAGTGGCGGATTTGGTTAAGGCGGCGGGAGAAAGTAAAAAACCGATTGTTTTGACCGTAATCCGCAATAAAGAAACAATTGAGATTTCCATTACGCCGGCGTACGATGTTACGGATAAAGCTTACCGGCTCGGATTATACATTCGCGATTCCGCGGCGGGTGTCGGTACGTTGACATTTTATGCTCCGGATCAAGGCGTTTACGGTGCGCTGGGACATGTAATTACCGATATGGATACTCAGACCCCCATTGTAGTCGGAGACGGTGAAATCGTCCATTCTAACGTCACGTCCATCTCCAAGAGCCAGAACGGTGAGCCGGGAGAGAAGAGAGCCCAATTTTCAAAAGAAAGCAAAGCGATCGGAAATATCGAGAAAAATACGCAGTTCGGCATTTTCGGTAAAATGTTCAATGCGCCGGATCATGCGCTGATCAATAAAGCATTGCCGGTCGCTTTTGCGGAAGAAGTGAAAGAGGGACCTGCGCAAATTTATACGGTCGTCAATGGTCAGAAGGTTGAGAAATTCGATATTGAAGTGGTTCATGTGGCGAAACAAGATTATCCCGCTACCAAAGGGATGGTCATTAAAATAACCGATCCGCGGCTATTGGAAAAAACCGGGGGCATAGTTCAGGGGATGAGCGGTAGTCCGATCGTGCAAAACGATAAAGTGATCGGCGCCGTCACCCATGTATTCGTGAATGATCCGACCAGCGGTTACGGATGTTTTATCGAATGGATGCTGCAGGATGCCGGAATTATGCTGCGCACGTCAGGTAAGAATGAAGCGATGGAACTGAAGGCGAGTTAACCTTCAGTTCTTTATTTTTTTGGTGGAATGGAACTGGTTTTGTCGAATAATGTATTATATTGGATAGAAATATTCATTATAAAATAAAAACAAAAAAAAATCCAGAAAAATAATATTCGACAGAAGGAAAATTATATTCCATGTCGAAATTGTATTATAGGTAAATAATGCTAATGATTTTTGCTTGTAATCGAAGGAGGAGCTTAACGTTGCAAACCATTGAAGTTCTATTAGCAGATGACAACCGTGAATTTACAAATTTACTATCCGAATTCATCGACGATCAGGACGATATGAGAGTAACTGGGATTGCTTATAACGGGAACGACGTTCTCCGCTTAATAGAGCAGAGCCAGAAAGTGCCTGATATTCTCATCTTAGATATCATTATGCCGCATTTGGACGGATTGGGCGTCCTTGAAAAATTGCGCGAGATGGATTTGAATCCGCAGCCGAAAATCATTATGCTCACGGCATTCGGTCAAGAAAACATTACGCAAAGAGCCGTTCAGTTGGGCGCATCGTATTATATATTAAAACCGTTTGATATGGAAGTATTAACCAATCGGATTCGTCAGCTCTTTGGTACGAACCAATCGATGCCGATGGTTTCTTCGTCGAATATGTTGAAAGCGAACGTCGTCCAGTTGCCTAAAGGCAAAAATCTGGACGCCAACATTACAACGATCATCCATGAAATCGGCGTGCCTGCGCACATTAAAGGCTATCAATATTTGCGTGAAGCGATTACGATGGTCTACAACAATATCGAGATTCTTGGCGCCATTACGAAGACGCTTTATCCGGCCATCGCCGAAAAATATAAAACAACGCCGAGCCGCGTGGAGCGCGCGATTCGCCACGCGATTGAAGTCGCTTGGACGCGCGGTAACATCGACAGCATCTCCCATTTATTCGGATATACGATCAATATTTCCAAAGCGAAGCCGACGAACAGCGAATTTATCGCCATGGTTGCGGACAAGCTCAGAATCGAGCATAAAGTGTCGTGAAAGGGTAAGGATTAGTGCAATTATACGGAACGACGATCGTGTTCCAAACTCGCCCGATAAATCGAAACGATTTATTGGGCTTTATTTTTATATTCCGTGTCCACATGTTATGCTGGAAATGTATTCAATACGACTTTACGCGAGCCGGAGGAAGAACAACAGATGAAGAAAGCAATAATGTATGTGCTTGTTTTTGCAATCATTGTTACCGCACTGTATCAAGATTGGTCTAAAGGAAAAGAAAGTCAAGGGCTTGCGATGTATGAAATAAAGGCTGCATTTCAAAAAGCCGGAATTCCCCTCGCACCGGTGCCGGACGCTACCTATTTTACGCTTTACGGAAAAGAACCTTTTATGTTTGAAGCCGACGGAAGCGCTTTTGCCATTTATGTTTACAAATCTTCCGAAATGATTCCCGCCGCGCTGGAAGATTTCGAGGCGCAAACGGTCAACGTAAAAGCGGTATTGTCCGAAATCTACAAAGTCAAAAATGTGCTGATCTTTGAGGCAAGAGAACTCACCGAACCAAGCGAGAAAGTCCAAAAAGCCATTGAGAACTTGAAAGGATAAGAGCACATGACTGCGAAAGCTGTCTTCTTTATAGGGGGAGGTTCGGCGCAAGAGCTTGAATCGGTATATGAAACGATGGCCCGATATATAAAACCGTCGGATCACGTACTCGTTATTCCTTTTGCGACCGAAATAAGCCGTTATGAGCCTTGTTTTGACGGTGTGTTATTACCATTTGCCCAAATAGGCATTAACCGTCTCAGTCTGTTAAGCATCCATGAAAACACGGAGACGATGATCCGAAAAATGGAGTCGTCACAAGTGTTGTATTTCGCAGGAGGTTTGCCGGATCGACTGCTCGAGAGGTTGGAACAGAAACGAATCGTCGATGCGATAAAAGCTCATTCCGGCATACTGATCGGATTTAGCGCCGGCGCACTAGCCTTTTGCAAAGACTGTATTATTACGAAAGATGAAGATTATCCGCAAACGAAAGTCGTAAATGGGCTGGGCATCGTCGAATTTAGCGTGGAAGTACACTATAAGCAGGCGATTGATGAAGAATTGTACGGCTTATCCGATCGACGTCCCATCTATGCATTGCCGAATGGCAGCGCTTTACATTGGAACGGCAGCTGCATGATGCCGATCAATCAAGTCATTCGGTTCGAGCGCGGTGAAAAAATCGAATGTATTCATCCACATTAGGAGTTGCAATGGTCCATGCCGATCATCCGAACCGAACTGTACATCAGGGCACCAAGGGAGCTATGTTTTGACCTTGCTCGAAGCATCGATATCCATGCTGAGTCGACAGCGCAAACGCGGGAAAAGGCGGTGGCTGGAATTACCCATGGCTTTATTGAACTCGGGCAATCGGTTACATGGGAAGCCGTTCATTTCGGAATCAGGCAGCGGCTCACGGCGAAAATAACAGAATTCGAGAGACCTTGGTATTTTGTCGATGAAATGGTAAGCGGTGCTTTCAAGCGGTTCCGGCATATGCATGAATTTAAGTCAGCAGCCGGTGGCACCTTGATGATTGATGTGTTTGATTATACTTCGCCGCTAGGGATGCTGGGCAGTATGGCCGATAAACTGTTTTTGGAAAACTATATGAAAAAATTCCTTGTCCAAAGGAACGAATATATTAAGCAAACTGCAGAAAAAACTGCTTTGAATGAAAATTGGCAGCAGTGACGTTTTACTTAGGTATGCTAAGTATCCGACTTGAATAAGGAACGGTTGAACGAGCTCCACTTCGATTCGTTGTCTTTGCTTTCCTTACAATACCCAACGTGATAATTATCGCTTCCGATGCGACTGAAGCCTGTTTTAAAAATTTTTTTTGCGGTATGGATCGGTTCCACTTTTTCGCAAATAAAGCAGTAATAATATAAATCGCTTGTCATGAAGAAGCTCCCTTAATGAGTAGTTACATGCATATTATAAAACAAATCCCATTTGTCCAGTGGTAATATATTACTTTTTTATTTGCGAGATGGCAAACATTATTGGAAAAATGATTCCAGATATATTTACGTCAAAAGCCGGGTGCATTTTGCACCCGGCTCGTTTAGCTTGCTGCATTAAGGACGAATTTCACATTTGTTCTTAATGAAGCTAATTTGATTTTCGAGGCGGTTCCGTCGTTCCTGCAAGTCTTGGTCCGCATTGCTTCCTGAAGCTTGCTGTAAAGATTGAAGCTCGTCTTGCAATTGGTTTAGGTCGTTGCCCGCATTGGAGCAATCGTAGTTGCTTTCCAATTGATTAATCATGGACAGACACCTCCATCATCGGCTGAAATCATCTGTTAGTATGGGTAAGCAAGGGTGAACTAATGCCGAAGCTGCGAATGCAAATACAGGATAAGACGCGCATTCGATGAATGTTCCCATCTGGTTTTGGTTAGGTTAAGAAAAGAAAATCGAATCGGGGTTGAACGTCACGATGACCAAGTTGAGCTTATCCCGAAGCAAAACCAAACCGATCAAAGGGATCGTGCAAGTCGACCGCAGCACCAAAATGCTGCTGCGTCGTATAAGATCCGGGGCGATCGCAGTTATCGCGCACGATGATCTGGACGAGCTGGCTGTTCATGGGCTGTTGCAAGCGCGGGTAAAAGCCGTCGTCAACGCTGGACGGACGATGAGCGGGCGATTGGCTTCGACAGCCGTACGGCTCTTATTGGAGCGTGGGATTTTCCTGTATGAAATTGAGCCGAATGATTTTGCGGCAATCCATGAAGAAGATGAAATCGTCATAGCCGAGCGCGGCATATGTTTGCCTTCCGCCTGGATTCCTAGCAGACGCTTTGGTATGGAAGATTGGCATCAAGCGTATCAAGCGGCAAGAGCGGAAGAAGCGGCTTGTCTTTCCGATTTCGTTGACAATACGCTGCATCATGCGGAACTGGAAAAACGCTTCATGCTGGAGCCGATACAAGCGCAACAAATACGGACACGCTTTGAAGACAAGTCGGTCGTCATCGTTGCGCGCGGGAAAAACTACGTGGAAGATTTAGCTTGCTTGAAACCGTATATTGCCGGCGTGAACCCCGTCCTTGTAGGTGTCGACGGCGGAGCGGATGCGCTGATCGAGCAAGGCTATATACCGCATCTGATCGTCGGTGATATGGACAGCGTCTCCGACCGGGCGCTTCATTCCGGCGCTGAACTGATCGTTCATGCTTACCGGGACGGCAGAGCACCGGGAAGGGAGCGTCTACAGAAATTGGGACTAGACGCACATGAGCTGGCGGTAGGCGGAACAAGCGAAGATTTGGCGCTCCTTCTTGCTTATGATCATCAATGCGAACGGATCGTGACGGTCGGTTTGCACAGTCACCTTCATGATTTCGCAGCCAAAGGACGAAGCGGGATGGGCAGTACGTGGCTCGTGCTGATGAAAGTTGGCAATCGGCTCATTGATGCGAGAGGTCTAAGTACATTGTACCCGTTTTTAGCGCAGTATGATCGCCACGGGCGCGACTTGCAAGATAGAAGCAAGGGCACAGCCTCACGTACATTATTCGAGCTATGCCGCCGTATTTCCATTTTTTCGCGGAAGGAGAAGAAAATCCATGGCGCCGCTCATCTCCGTCATCATTCCCGCTTGGAATGAAGAAGAAACGCTGCCCAGCACGCTCATTGCCATTCAACGCGTCCGCCAGGAGCGGACGGAAACGGCTTACGAAGTCATCGTCGTCGACGACGGCAGCACGGACGGAACAAGCATGGCCGCGCACCCGTGGGCGGACTTGGTGCTGCAATTGCCGAAAAACGAAGGTAAAGGAGCGGCAATGCATGCCGGATGGCAAGCTGCTTCCGGAAGCATTATCCTGTTCCTCGACGCGGATTTGGCGGAAACGGCCGATCAATTTCCACTGCTGCTCGAGCCGCTTTTTCGCGAAGAAGCCGATTTGGTCATCGCCGCACTTCCTCCGGCGGTCAAGCGCGGAGGTATCGGGCTCGTCAGGAAGCTGGCAAAGCACGGCGTGCAAGCGTTGTGCGGGCACACTCCCGTTGCGCCGCTCTCCGGACAAAGGGCCGTTCGGAGGGAAGTGCTTGAACGGTGCGGACGTTCTTTCAAAGGTTTCGGTGTTGAAGTAGGGATGCTCGTAGATACGGTAAAGATGGGATATCGCGTGAGCGAGCTACTGGTGCCGTTTTCGCATCGCGAAACGGGCAGAGATGTACATGGCTGGCTGCACCGGGGAAAACAGTTTTATGCGGTTGGTCAGGCCTTGTGGCAGTGTTGGAGGAAGCCGGTATGCTGATCGATGCCGCACTAACCGCGATTCTGCTGTTGGCCGCGGGAACGGTATTACTGCCGGGTTACTTGCGATTCATGCAGGAGCATCGGTTGGTAGAAGTCAACTATCGCGGGGAATCGATACCAACCGCCTGCGGTTTATTCTTACTGCTTGTGCTGCTGATCGGCTACTTGCTGCAGAAGCTGACGGGATGGACGACGCTTCCGTCGGAGGCGGAGTTTGTTTTGGCAGCCGTATTGGTTGGAGTTGCCGGGCTGCTCGATGATCTGATCGGAGATAAAAAGACGAAAGGCATCGCGAATCATTGGAGAGCATGGCTGCAGAGGGGGATGCCGAGTACGGCGGTGGTCAAAGCTGCGGCGGCCGGAGCAGCCGGTATTTTGTTATTTGCAGGGAGCGCTGCTTCTTCAATCGAAATGATACTGCATGTGCTGTTGCTGCTATTAACGACCAATGCAGTCAATTTGATGGATGTCCGGCCTGGAAGGGCGCTCAAATTTTATTATTTGCAGCTAGCACTGCTCTTGGCTGCGGCAAGTTTCGGTAGTAGCGCGGTGGATCCACTATATTCGGGGCTCGGATGGGTGTTTTTGCTTCCGATCACGGCCGGAGCGGCGGTATTAACGTATGCCGATGTAAAGGGGCGGGCGATGCTCGGGGATACCGGGGCCAATGTGCTCGGATTTACACTCGGGTGCGGATGGGTATGGTATGCGTCGGTTGCCGCTCAAATGACGCTGATTTTGCTGCTTTTAGGGCTGCACGCATTGACATGGAAACGATCGCTTACCCGGATGATCGAGGGTAACCGTTGGTTAAGCTTCATCGACGGTATCGGCCGGGAGCGAATTTGAATGCAGGAATGAGAGGCAGGCTTGCAGCAGGGGCCTACCTCTTTTTGCGTTTGGCCCGAAAACGGGGGGCGACGTAATTGCGTTTGCGATCGCGGAAAAAAGTCCAGCCGCCGATGAAGGCGACGCCTGCGCAAAACAGGATAAAGCCGAGAATAAATTTGCCCCATGGAAAACCGCTCACGGCGGAAGCCGGATCAAATACCGTAAATAGCGAATCTTTCATGGCCAGAAAGCCGTACGTCGCGGAGATGCCGGGTACGACGAGAAGGAGAATGGCGATAAACCGGGAAACGATCGCTTTCATATGTGCTCCTTTTTGTACAATTGTTCGATCCTACGTTACCATAAAATTAAAGCGAATTCATTCTATTTCACAAAATGGACTATATTTCTTAGGGCAAATATGGTTAAAATAAGAGAATCATAGAGGGCAGGAGGAATCTAAATAATATGACCCAAGCATATGATGTGATCGTCCTCGGCGGGGGAATCGGCGGCTATACGGCAGCCATTCGCGCCGCGCAGCTCGGCAAGAGCGTGGCGATCGTAGAACAGGACAAGCTCGGCGGCACTTGCTTGCACAAAGGGTGCATTCCAAGTAAAGCGCTGCTGAGGTCTGCTGAAGTATATGCACTGATGAAAGACAGCCAGCGGTTCGGCGTCGAGGCCGAATCCGTCCATATCGATTTCGGCAAAATCATGAGCCGCAAAAGCGCCGTTGTGGAACAGCTTCATAGCGGTCTTCAATATGTAATGAAAAAAAATAAAATAACCGTATATCGGGGCCTCGGTAGAATTATAGGCCCTTCCATCTTTTCTCCGCGCAGCGGTACCGTATCGGTGGAGCAGGAGGACGGCGAGATTTTGACGCTGGTTCCGGAGCGGCTCGTGATTGCGACAGGCTCCAGACCGCGATCAATCCCGGGTCTGGAACGCGACGGCGAGCTGATTATGAACAGCGACGATGCGTTAGTTCTCGATCGTCTGCCCGAATCGATTCTGATTATCGGCGGCGGCGCCATCGGCGTGGAATGGGCTTCGATGCTCAGCGATTTCGGAACCGACGTCACGCTGATCGAGTACGCGCCGCGGCTTGTTCCCGGAGAAGATGAAGACGTATCCCGCGAGCTGGAACGGCTGCTCAAAAAGCGCGGCGTAAAAGTAATGACGGGCGCTAAAGCGATGCCGGAGACGGTACAAAAGCAAGAAACAGGTGTTGCTTTGACGGTTGAACATAAAGACCGGCATGTGCCGATTACAGTCGAGCGGGTACTTGTCTCCGTAGGGCGTCAGGCCAACATCGAAGGAATCGGTTTGGAGAATACCGATATCAAAATCGATAACGGCTACATTCGCGTCAACGATTCGATGCAAACTGCGGAGCTTCATATCTATGCCGTAGGCGATTGCATCGGCGGGCTGCAGCTTGCGCATGCAGCCGCGCATGAAGGGATCGTCGCGGTCGAGCATATGAGCGGGATGGAGCCGCATCGTTATGCGCCGCACCAGGTGCCCCGCTGCATTTACTCGCGTCCGGAAATCGCCAGCGTCGGCTGGACGGAGACGCAAGCGAAAGAGCGGGGGTACAAGGTCAAAACGGCCAAAGTGCATTTTAAAGCGCTCGGCAAAGCCCTTGTATACGGCGAGAGCGACGGTTTCGCCAAAGTAGTCGCCGACGAGGAGACGAATGATCTGCTCGGCGTGCATATCATCGGACCGCACGCGACCGATTACATCGCGGAAGCGGCGCTGGCTCAACTGCTCGACGCGACGCCATGGGAAGTGGGGCAAACGATTCATCCGCACCCGACCATGTCGGAAATATTGGGCGAAGCGATGCTCGCCGTGGATGGAAAGGCGATCAGCATATAAAAATTGTGTTCATAATCGAAACCGATTATAATATATATAGTGCTAAGTATTAGCACCAGGTATTAAGGTTTGGTTATAAAAAGATCCATTGCTTGTCAAAGCGTATTTTAATGTAAATCAAGAGGAGGCGCTGCCCCATGTCCGTCGGACAACTATTGAAGCACAGACAGCTCGGATTGACAGATGAGCAGGTCATCGAGATGTACACATACATGCTGAAAGCACGAACCTTCGATGAACGCAGCTTTGTACTGCAGCGATCCGGCAAAATCGCTTTTCATGTATCCGGGATCGGGCAGGAAACGGCTCAAGTGGCCGCCGCTTTCGCGTTAAATAAACAAAAAGACTACTTCCTTCCCTATTATCGGGATTACGGCTTTGTGCTCACCGTCGGCATGACGATGCGTGAGCTGATGCTCTCGGTTTTCACCAAAGCGGAAGATCCGAATAGCGGCGGTCGGCAAATGCCCGGCCATTTCAGCCACCGGAAGCTGAATATTGTCACCGGGTCGAGTCCGGTTACGACGCAGGTACCGCATGCGGTAGGTTTTGCGCTTGCGGCCAAAATGAAGAAGCAAGACTTCGTATCGTTCGTTACGTTCGGAGACGGTTCCAGCAATCAGGGCGATTTTCACGAAGGCTGTAACTTTGCCGGCGTTCACAAGCTGCCCGTCATTTTTATGTGCGAAAACAATCAATACGCCATCTCCATCCCGCTGCACAAACAGGTGAGCGGCAGCATCGCGGAGCGGGCCATCGGCTATGGATTTCCGGGCATCAAAGTGGATGGGAGAGACGCGCTTGAAGTGTACCGCGTCGTGAAGGAAGCAAGAGAGCGGGCGCTTCGCGGCGAAGGACCGACATTAATTGAAGCCGTCATGTACCGAATCCCGCCTCACTCCACCTCGGATAACGATATGCTTTATCGTACGAAGGAGGAAGTCGAGGAGAATAAAGCGAAGGACGGACTGCCGATGTTCCGGAAATATTTGATCGATGGCGGTCTGTGGACCGAGACGCAGGATGCCGAACTGGCGGCTGCTTTACTGGAAGAAGTCAAAGAGGCGACGAAATATGCGGAGCTCGCTCCATTCCCTACGGCGGAAGATACGCTTCGGCATGTATTCGCCGAGGAAGGAGAGGTGTAACATGGCTGTCATTACTTATTTGGAAGCGATTCGGACAGCAATGCAAGAAGAAATGCAGCGGGACGAGAACGTATTCGTGCTCGGCGAAGATGTTGGCAAAGGCGGCGTCATGAACGCAACCAAAGGGCTGCGCGACCAATTCGGCGAGGAACGCGTCATGGATACGCCGCTGGCGGAATCTGCGATCGCCGGCGTAGCAATCGGTGCGGCGATGTACGGCATGAAGCCGGTAGCCGAGATGCAGTATGCGGACTTCATCTTTCCGGCAACGAATCAGATCATCAGCGAAGCGGCCAGAATCCGCTACCGTTCGAATAACGATTGGAGCTGCCCGATTGTCATTCGGGCGCCTTACGGTGCCACCGGCGGCGGCGCGCTGTACCATTCCCAATGTCCGGAATCGGTCTTTTTCGGGACGCCGGGGTTGAAAATCGTGGCGCCTTCGAATCCGTACGACGCCAAAGGCCTGTTGAAAGCGGCGATTCGCGATGCCGACCCGGTGCTCTACTTCGAGCACAAGAAGTGCTACCTTGGCGTAACCGGTGAGGTGCCGGAAGACGACTATATCGTTCCAATCGGCAAGGCCGACGTGAAACGGGCAGGTACCGACATCACTGTCATTTCTTACGGATTGACCGTGCAATATGCGCTTCGGGCTGCGGAAGAATTGGCCAAGGAAGAAGGCATCAGCGCGCATATTCTCGATCTGCGGACCATTCAACCGCTCGATACGGCGGCGGTGCTTGAGGCCGCGGGGAAAACGGGCAAGGTGCTCATCATTCATGAAGACAACAAAACCGGCGGCGTAGGCGCGGAAGTGTCGGCCATTATCGCGGAAGAGCTGCTGTTCGAGCTGGATGCTCCGATCATGCGCCTGTGCGCACCCGATGTTCCGGCCGTAGGGATGAATCCGCCGATGGAAAAGTTTTTCCTGCTCAATACGGATAAAATTAAGGACGCTATGCGCAAGCTGGCGCTGTTTTAGGGAGGGACGAGAACATGAGCGAAACATTGGGTGGTACGGAAGTCACTGTTCCTCATTTGGCGGAAAGTCTCGTTTCCGCGACGGTGGCCAAATGGCTGAAGCAGCCGGGTGATTATGTCGAGCAATACGATGTGCTGTGTGAGCTTATCACCGATAAAGTAACAGTGGATATGCCTTCTCCGATAGAGGGCAAGCTTGTACGGCTGTTGGTTGAGGAAGGAACGACGGCGGCCGTGGGCGAAGCGATCTGTATCATTGCCGAACCGCAGCACGCGCAAGCGGAGTCTGCGATTGCGGGCGCTCCGGTAGGCGGAGCAGCCGCATCAGCATCTGCGGACGGCACGCAGCGGCAAGAAGGCGGAGAAATGCAGGGGAGATATTCACCGGCCGTACTGAAGCTCGCCGCTGATTATGGCATAACACTGGCGAATGTGAAAGGATCCGGTTTAGGCGGGCGGATTACGCGCAAAGACGTGGAGAATTATATAGCGGCGGGAGCGGGTAAAGATAAGGTCGTTTCCCGACCGGTGGACGAAGTAAATAGGGCCGTTTCCGCTGCCGCCGCGGAGCAAGGCGTGTTTGTATCTTCGCCGCCGAAAGTGTCCGTACGCTCGACAGGAATTCATTTGTCGCAAAATCCGCCGCTTCCGAATATCGAAGTGGTCGGCCAGCCGCTGGAAGGCCGGGGCGAGTATTTGATGGACGTCACGCCGATGCGCAATGCGATCGCAAGAAACATGAGGCAAAGCAAAACCGAAATTCCTCATGGCTGGATGATGATCGAAGTCGACGTGACCAATTTGGTGTTGCTCCGCAGCAAACTGAAAGGCGAATTTATGAAACAGGAAGGCATCAACCTGACGTATTTAGCCTTTTTGCTGAAAGCGGTCGTCAACGCCATTAAAGATTACCCGATCATGAATTCGGTGTGGGCCGTCGATAAGATCATCGTAAAACGGGACATTAACATTTCACTTGCCGTCGGCACGGAAGATTCGCTCGTAACGCCTGTCATCAAAAATGCCGATCAAAAAAATATTGCCGGCCTCGCACTCGAGATCGACAAATATTCCCGGAAAGCCAGAGCGGGTAAGCTGACGCTCGACGATTTGCAGGGCGGTACGTTCACGGTGAACAATACCGGATCATTCGGTTCGATCTTGTCTTACCCGATCATCAACTATCCGCAGGCAGCCATTCTGACTTTCGAATCGATTGTCAAAAAGCCTGTCGTCATTCAAGACATGATCGCCGTAAGATCGATGGTGAACTTGTGCTTGTCGCTGGATCACCGGATACTTGACGGCGTAATCTGCGGGCGGTTCATGCAGCGGGTCAAAGAAAACCTGGAATCTTACAATCAGGACACGAAGCTTTATTAGGAGCTTGTCCTAGATAAACAAATTGACCGTGAACAGCAAAGTGGATAACACCATGGAAGCGATCATAACGTAGATGATGATTTTAAAAATCAGCTTGTTCTGCATGCGTTTCAGCTCCTCTTCATGGTAATACTTATATTTATGAGATCGGAAAGAGCACCGTTCCGAACCGATGGTTCGTCTTTCGGATCCTTCAAGAAAAGCTTCATCTACTATCGAATGACCTTTGCCTAGAGGGCCTGGTCTTTGATTTAGAAGCTTTTCTTTTATATATTAACTCATGCGGCATATTGGAGGAAAGCTTATGATACAGCAAAATCGTTTGGTAAATGAATTTTTGGAACTTGTGCAGGTCGACAGCGAGACGAAGCATGAGCAGGAAATCAGTCGGGTGCTTAAGCAGAAGTTCACGGAGCTTGGACTAAAAGTGGAAGAAGACGATTCGGCTGCGGTGACGGGACACGGCTCGGGCAATTTGATCTGTACGCTTCCGGCGACATCTGCCAATGCGCTGCCCAAGCTGTTTTTTACTTCCCATATGGACACCGTAACGCCGGGTAAAGGGATAAAGCCGCAAATCGGCGAGGACGGATATATCCGCAGCGACGGCACGACCATTTTAGGGGCCGACGATAAAGCGGGACTTGCCGCGATGATCGAGTCGATCCGGGTGCTCAAGGAAAACAACATCGAGCATGGCCAAATCCAGTTCGTTATTACCGCAGGCGAAGAGATGGGCTTGCGTGGCTCCCGCGCCATGGATGCCAAATGGATGGATGCCGATATGGGTTATGCGCTCGATTCGAACGGCAAGATCGGCGACCTTGCCGTGGCGGCGCCGACGCAGGCGAAAATATACATAACGTTCTGGGGGCGCTCCGCGCACGCAGGAGTCAACCCGGAAGACGGCATCAGCGCGATTGCCGTAGCGAGCAAAGCGATTGCCCGTATGCCGCTCGGCCGTATCGACAACGAAACGACGGCCAATATCGGTCGGTTCGAGGGAGGCGTCGAGGGCGCGACGAACATCGTGGTTGAACGCGTGAAGCTGGAAGGTGAAGCGCGAAGCATCGTAAACGAAAAAATGTATACGCAAGTGGAAAAAATGCGTCAAGCGTGCGAAGAAGTGGCGGAAGAAATGGGCGCGAAGGCGGAATTCAAAAGCGACGTCATTTACCCCGCATACATGCATGACGAAACTGCGCCGGTCGTACAATTGGCGATGAAGGCGCTGACCGAGGTCGGCTGCACGCCTAGGACATTCCACACCGGCGGTGGCAGCGATGCCAATATGTTCAACGGAATGGGGATCCCTACCGTCAATCTGGCTATCGGCTACATCGACATCCATACGACGAAAGAACGCATTGCCATAGCCGACCTTGTAAAAACGACCGAAGTGGTTGTCGCCATCATTAAAGAAGTGGCGAAAGGCTAATTTATTCGAATATGCTGCTTCCCGTCATTGCCGGCCGGCTGAATGCCTGCGATTGCAATGCGGTGAAGCAGTATTTTTTTGCTGGCGGGGTGACGTGAGTGGGGATCGAATGGAAAACAGGCACAGTCAAGTCAATTATAGCGGTGCGCGCGAAGCTGCAGGAAATCGTGCTGGAGATGGCCGACGGAAGCAGTTGCCGCGCCTATCACGATCTTTCCGCGTTTCCGCCGCTTATGCCGGGCCATCAGGTGCTGGCGAACACGACAGCGGTCACGCTCGGCTTAGGAACCGGAGGGGCGCACTTCGTGCTTGCGCCGCTTGCGCCGGAGCTTTCGACCGGAGGAGCGCTGCCGCCCGGCCACATCATGAAGCTGCGGTATACCGCGCTGCAGCGAGCCGTGTTGGCGGTGGAAGAAGCGGAGAGCGGCGCGCAAGAGAAACTGGCCGGAAATAACACGCTGGAGCGAATGCCTGTCCTGATCGGCGAGCTGCACAGCATGCTGCCGGCAGCCGTGTCCTGGCTGCGATACCAAGCCTGCGGCGAGCGTCCGTTGCGAATCGCTTATGTAATGACAGACGGAGCGGCGCTGCCCATAGCGATAAGCCAGCATGTGGAGCGGTTGAATGAGCTCCGCTGGCTCGCAGGAACGATTACATATGGACACGCATACGGAGGCGACCACGAAGCCGTAAATAAATATACGGCGCTTCTAGCCGCGAAGCATGTGCTTCAGGCGGACATCGCTATCGTCACGATGGGTCCCGGCATCGTCGGCACCGGAACAGCGTACGGTTACACCGGGATCGAAACGGGCGAGCTTGTTAATGCCGTCGCTGCGCTGGAAGGCATCCCCATATTCATGTCCAGAGTCAGCTTCGGCGACAGGCGAGAGCGCCATCGCGGACTGAGCCACCACTCGATAACGGCGCTGAAGACAGCTGCCGTCGCGCGAGCGGTCGTGCCGCTGCCGATACTTTCCTCGCCGGCGCAATCCGGCATTGTAGACAGCCAAACGGCAACATCGCGGCTTATGGACAAACATGAGATCGTCTGGCGCGAAGCGCCCGCACTCGACCGGATGGAAACCGCGATGCAGGCATACGGCGTCTCGATTACTTCGATGGGAAGGGGATTACGCGACGATCCGCCATTTTTTGCTTCGGTGTGTGCGGCTGCCGATGAGGCTCTCGGGAAGCTTTTTGCCGCCGATCGATAAGCGCTTGACGCAGTAGGATCGGATCCGCTGCGTCTTTATTGCGTTTACCCTGCATGAACTCCGACAAAGTCATGTTTTCAGGCGCCGTTTGCAGCATCGATTTGATATAGTTTTTGATTTCGCGCGCTTTGCCGACGAGGCGGATATGATTGGAAGCATAATAAGTTTTCATAGGAAGATCCCCGCTTTCGCTAGATTCATATAGTTCAAGCCTATGTAAGGGCAAGTACACTTATGCCTCACTCGAGCGAAAATCAAAATGTGTTCGCGAACATGTTATAATGGACTGTATACGACCGCGAGCTTCAGTATCAATACCAACATTCGAAAGGAAGGGATCATAGATATGCACTCATCCAATCCTAAAAAATTTGAAGAAGTGACTTTGAGCACGGAACCGATTTTTCAGGGAAAAATCATTTCCTTGCAGGTGGATACGGTTCAGCTTCCGAACGGCGCCACGGCGACCCGCGAAATCGTAAAGCATCCCGGCGCGGTAGCGGTGCTCGCCTTGACGGAGGACGAGCGGATGCTTGTCGTAGAGCAGTATCGGAAGCCGTTGGAGAAAAGCCAAGTAGAGATACCGGCCGGCAAGCTGGATGCGGGAGAAAACCCGCTTGATGCCGCTAAGCGGGAACTTGAGGAAGAAACCGGCTACCGCTGCGCGTCTCTTCGTCATATCAGCTCCTTCTACACTTCGCCTGGCTTTGCCGATGAAATATTGCATCTATACGCCGCCGAACAGTTGAGCAAAGGAGAAGCGAACCCCGATGAGGACGAGTTTCTGGAGCTTGAGGCGATTACGCTGGAGCAGGCGCAAGCTTACATGCGGGAAGGCCGAATCAGTGACGCCAAGACGATCATGGCGGTATATGCCTGGCAAGTTTATAAGCTGACAGGGACGATTTGACGATGCAAGCCTACTACGCAGACCTGCATATCCACATCGGGCGAACCGAAGAAGGACAGGCGGTGAAGATTAGCGCCGCTAACAACTTGACGTTCTACAACATTGCGCAGGAAGCTTCGGAACGAAAAGGCATGGACATCGTCGGCATTATCGACTGCCATTCTCCTGGCGTGCAGCGGGAGATGATGCATTATCTCGACAAAGGCGAGATGGAAGAGCTTCCGGGCGGCGGCATCCTGTATCATCATACGACCATCCTGCTCGGCTGCGAAATCGAAGTGCGGGATCCCGGATGCGGCGCCGCGCATTTGCTTGCGTATATGCCAACTCTTGGCGATATGCAGCAATTCACGGCCTGGTTGAAGCAACATATGAAAAACGTTCAGCTCAGCTCTCAGCGCATCTACGTGACAGCAAGGGAACTGCAGCAGGAAGTGCTGGACCGCGGAGGCCTGCTCATCCCTGCGCACATCTTTACGCCGCACAAAAGTATTTACGGCAGCAGCTCGACCCGGATGGAGCATTTGCTCGATCTGGATGCGATCGCGGCCGTCGAACTCGGTCTCAGCGCCGACTCGGTCATGGCGGGTTACATCAGCGAGCTGGACCGGTACACGTTTCTAACGAATTCCGATGCCCATTCGCTGCCGAAAATCGGCCGGGAATATAATAAGCTGCTGCTGGAGCGGCCCTCGTTTGCAGAGTTCCGCAAAGCGCTGGCGCACGAGGACGGCCGAAAGGTGCTGGCGAATTACGGCTTGAATCCGCGGCTCGGCAAATACCACCGGACCTACTGCGACAAGTGCGGTAGCATTTTGGACGAGCAGGATACTACTGTAGTGGAACGGTGCTTGTACTGCGGCCATGCGAAAATCGTTCGCGGCGTCATGGACCGCATTCGGAGCCTCGCCGACAGGGAAGAGCCCAGGGTTCCCGCCGACAGGCCGCCATATTACTACCAAGTGCCGCTGGAATATATTCCGAAGCTCGGCCCCAAAACGTTCAAGCGGCTCATCGAGCGCTTCGGCACGGAAATGAATTTGCTTCATCGCGCATCATACGATGAACTTGCCGAAACGGCAGGAGACGCGATTGCCCGTTACCTGATTCAGGCACGGGAAGGAACGCTGCAGCTTGAAACCGGCGGCGGAGGCAAATACGGGAAAGTGAAGGCATAAAGCGCGAATCCTTGTCATAAGTTGTACTATTCGGACAAGGGGGCGAAGCACAGGATGCGGAACCGAACGCTGGAGTTGTATTTGAAGGAGCATTTGTCGTTCTATATTTTCGTCGGCGTCATCTTCGTGACGGGTGTCGTCTTTGGGGCTGTTATGGTGAATGCCCTGTCCATCGAGCAGAAACAGGAAATTACACGATATTTGGGCAATTTTTTTGCCTCGGTGCAGCAAGGAGCGCTGGAGGGCGATATACCGGGATCGTTCAAAGACTCTTTTTCTATGCATATCAAATGGGTTCTGCTCATCTGGATATTGGGTTTATCGGTAATTGGACTGCCGCTGATTCTTATTCTCGATTTTCTGAAAGGCGTACTGGTCGGATTTACGGTCGGTTATTTGGTCGGCACGATGTCATGGAAAGGGCTGCTGTTCGCGCTCGTTTCGATCGTTCCGCAAAACTTGCTTATCATACCGGCGCTCATCGTATGCAGCGTAACGGCGATGGCGTTTTCGATTCATTTGGTGAAAAATCGTTTCGTTTCCCGCAACGGCTCGATATATGAACCGTTTATGCGTTTTTGCGGCGTCAGTGTGGCATCGGCCGTATTATTCATCGGCGTTTCCTTTTTCGAGGCCTATATGTCCCCCGTCATGATGAAATGGGTGACTCCGATGCTGGCTTCGCTTCATCTATCTTGAAATTGAAAAGGTTTGACTTTCCCTGCAGCCTCAACCTATAATAAAATCATACTTCGCAGCGGTTTTGTGCTTTGTTTGCAAAGCCCTCAGGGGGAGAAGCATGGAAGAATCTCGCATTGAAAAAATAAAGCAGCAGCTGCAATCGCAAGGCTACAAGCTGACGCCCCAGCGGGAAGCGACCGTGAGGGTGCTGCTCGAAAATGAAGAAGATCATTTGAGCGCAGAGGATGTATTCATGCTTGTAAAGGATAAAGCGCCCGAGATCGGTTTGGCTACTGTATACCGTACGTTGGAATTGCTGAGCGAACTGCATGTGCTTGAAAAGATGAACTTCGGCGACGGTGTCGCTCGATACGATTTGCGCAACGACAGCACTCATCACCATCATCATCATTTGATCTGCGTGCAGTGCGGCGCGGTGGATGAAATTATGGAAGATTGGCTTTTGGCGCTGGAAGAACGGCTTGAGCGGGAATACCGGTTTCAGGTACTGGATCACCGATTGGACTTCCAGGGTATTTGCCACAGATGCCGGGACAAAAGCAAGACTTGAACAAGCCTAATCCGATAATATTCAACAAAACCTTCCACTTGAGTATGATCAAGTAGAAGGTTTTTTGCTTTTCCTGCACTTCACATCTATATTGGCGGCGTTTTGGCCAAAACTAAGCATATTATGCGCACCAGAACAGGAGGCGGCTACCGTATGATTATCGGAATACCGAAGGAAATTAAAAATAATGAAAACCGGGTGGCGCTTACGCCGGGCGGCTCCGCGATGCTGACGGCCGCAGGCCATCAAGTGCTGATCGAAGCCGGAGCGGGGGCGGGCAGCGGATTTTCCGACGAAGAATATGCGCAGGAGGGAGCGACGATCGTACCCGGTGCTCCCGAAGTATGGGCTCAATCGGAAATGATTATGAAGGTCAAGGAACCGCTCCCCGCCGAGTACGATTATTTTCGCGAACAATTGACGCTGTTCACCTATCTTCATCTGGCGGCGGAGCCGAAGCTGACCGAAGCGCTCGTCAGTCATAAAATGACCTCCATCGCGTATGAGACCATCCAACTGCCGAACGGAAGTCTGCCGCTGCTGACGCCGATGAGCGAAGTGGCCGGGCGGATGTCGGTGCAGGTTGGAGCGCAATATTTGGAAAAGTTTTATGGAGGGCGAGGTGTGCTGCTCGGGGGTGTCCCAGGCGTTCCCGCGGCGGATGTCATCATACTTGGCGGCGGGATCGTCGGGACGAATGCCGCGAAGATGGCGCTAGGTCTTGGAGCGAACGTAGTGGTCATCGAACGTAATGCGGAACGGCTGCGGTATTTGGACGACGTGTTCTTGGGGCGCATTCGAACGCTGATGTCGAACCCCTACAATATCGCCAACGCGGTGCAGAAGGCGGATCTGCTGATCGGTGCGGTGCTCATCCCCGGAGCGAAAGCGCCGAAGCTCGTCACGGAGGACATGGTAAAGCAAATGAAACCGGGAGCCGTGATCGTCGACGTAGCGGTTGATCAAGGCGGCTCGATCGAGACCGTGGACCGCGTGACGACGCACAGCGAACCTACCTACGAGAAGTATGGCGTTTTGCATTATGCGGTCGCCAACATGCCGGGAGCGGTTCCCCGAACCTCAACCTTGGCGCTGACGAACGTAACGATCACTTATGCTTTGGAGCTGGCGTCCAAGGGAGTAACCCGGGCGCTGTACAGCAATCCTCCGCTGCGGCTAGGGGTCAATACGTTTCAGGGGCATGTCACCCATCCGGCGGTGGCGGAAGCGGTCGGTTTGCCTTTTGCCGGGCTGGATACGCTTCTGCCGCTCAGCTGATCCGAACGGCGCTTGCCGCATGCGGCAGCCGACAAGCTGTGTCGGACAGGGGCGGACATAAATCGGGTGTGTCAATCATAGTGTTACTTTAAAGGACCTAAAATCGGTATCGGTCGCTTGACCGCTGCAGACGAAGGTCGCCGCTATGCCTCGGTCTATAAGCCGAATCGCAGCGGCGTCACCATAGGAGGTACAGGCTATGATTATTCACGCCCGCAAGTGGATGGAACGGTTTCGTTTCATGCTGCTGTTTATCGCCTTGACGTTTATGCTCTATCACGGGCTGCTGCTGCTTACGCATTTTCTCGAACCTGCGCACAAATACAAAGAGCCTGCCGGTCATGCGGTAAAAGTATTCCAAAGCGAGCCGTCCCTTTTTCCCGATTCTAATACCAGCATGGGAGAGCGGCTCAAGCTTTTTTATCGAATCGGCGAATAAGCTTTTTGCATTTCGGCAGGAAATGGCCCCTTGATGTGGAATATTTATGTAACGGCTTTACAAATTGACCGTTGTACAACATAGAAGGGGATCGTTGACGCATGAAAATGGATCTGCAGTCATTCATCCAATATTTGACAGAGGAAAAAGGACTCGCCCCGAATACATTGGACTCGTATAAACGAGATTTAACGCAATACATAGATTATTTGGAGCAATCCGGCGTACATCTGCTGAAAGATAGCGGGAAAGTGCATGTTGCTAGCTATCTGCTGAAGCTGAAGCAGCTCGGAAGGGCAACGGCGACCATATCGCGAAGCACAGTATCGATTCGTTCGTTTTATCAGTATTTGGTGAAGGAACGCCGGCTCGATAGCGACCCGACCTTGATGCTCGAAACGCCGAAGCTGGAAAAAAGACTTCCCATTATTTTGTCCGTTCAAGATGTGGAGAAGCTGCTCGAAGCGCCGCGAACAACGACGTTAAGCGGCATGAGAGACAAGGCGATGCTTGAAGTGCTGTATGCGACCGGCATACGCGTATCGGAGCTGATCTCGCTGGATCTGGAGAGCGTCAATCCGGGGCTCGGATTCGTGCGCTGCGCGGGGAACGGTACGAAAGAACGTGTGATTCCGCTGGGTAAGGTCGCTTCCAAATACGTCATCGCATATACGGAAACCGTCCGCAGAAAACTGCTCAAGCCCGGCAAAATCGAAAACGCGCTGTTCGTGAACCATCTCGGGACGCGCATTACGCGGCAAGGTTTTTGGAAAATCATAAAGCGGTACGCGCAGGAGTCTGAGATTCGTTCAGAAATTACGCCGCACACGTTGAGGCATTCTTTTGCAGCGCACTTGCTTGAGAACGGAGCGGATTTAAGATCCGTGCAGGAAATGCTCGGCCATGCGGATATATCGACAACGCAAATATATACGCAAGTCGCCCGCGGCAAAATAAAAGAAGTGTATGACCGGACACATCCCCGGGCCAAAATAGAATAGCCGATCCGAGGGAGCCCGCTCTTAGCTGAAGAGCGGGCTCATTCCTTCAACTATCGCATCGGCTTCCGTCTTTGCAAACAACCATCCGTTTTGCGATAATAGCGGTAAACTAAAGATAAGCCCGTCATCCGGTAAGGAGGAACTCACTTGAAATATAAACGGATATGCTTGATCGTTCTTGATAGCGTCGGCATCGGCGAACTTCCCGATGCGCCGCGGTTCGGCGACGCCGGATCGCATACGCTCGGACATATTGCACAGCGGGTACCGTCGCTTCGATTGCCGAACCTCGAACGGCTCGGGTTAGGGCGAATCGCGCCGCTTCATGGGGTGGAGGCTGTAGAACGGCCGCAAGCTTATTACGGAAAAATGGCGGAAGTATCGGTTGGAAAAGATACGATGACGGGCCATTGGGAAATTATGGGACTTGACGTAACGACTCCGTTCAACGTCTTCCCGGAAGGCTTTCCGCCGGAGCTGATCGAGCGGTTCGAGAAGGAAACGGGGCGCAAGGTGATTGGCAACAAACCGGCCTCCGGAACGGAAATATTGGTTGAGCTCGGGGAAGAACAGATGAAGACCGGCGCCTGGATCGTATATACTTCGGCAGACAGCGTGTTCCAGCTTGCCGCGCATGAAGAAATCATCCCGCTCGGCGAACTGTACCGCGGCTGCGAAATTGCCCGCAAGCTGACGCTGGAAGACCCGTATGCCGTGGGCCGTGTCATTGCCCGTCCGTATGTCGGGAAGCCCGGCGCCTTCGTTCGCACGCCGAACCGGCACGACTACGCCGTGAAGCCGCCCGCGCCTACCGTCATGAATATGCTGAAAAATGAAGGATACGATGTGATCGCGGTCGGGAAAATCAACGACATCTTTGACGGAGAAGGCGTTACGAAAGCAACGTCGACGAAAAGCAATTTGGACGGCATTCACAAAACGCTTGAGCTGCTCGATCATGATTTTCAAGGTTTGCTGTTTACGAACTTGGTCGATTTCGATTCGTTATTCGGCCACCGCAGAGACCCGGAAGGCTACGCCGGCGCGCTCAACGAGTTCGATGAATGGCTGCCCAAGCTGATGGAGAAGACGGGTCCGGACGATTTGCTGATCATTACAGCCGATCATGGCAACGATCCGGTGCATCCGGGCACGGACCATACGCGGGAATATGTCCCGTTATTGGTCTACAGCCCGTCGCTTCAAGAGCCGGGTTCGTTAGGAATCAGACCGACGTTCGCGGATCTCGGCGCGACGGTCGCCGACAATTTTCAAGCAGGCTCGACCGGTAACGGGAACAGCTTTTTACAGCAATTGAAATAGCATCATATATTGGGAAGGACGGTCAGACCGATGGATCAACATCCTATTTTGCAAAACATCAAAGAAGCGGCGGCCTATATTCTCAGCAAGTACGCGGCGAAACCGGAAATCGGATTAATTCTCGGTTCCGGCTTGGGCGTCATTGCGGAGCTCGTAGAGAACGCAGTAACGATCCCTTATTCGGACATCCCGCATTTTCCTGTGTCCACCGTGGAAGGGCATGCCGGAGAGCTGCTTCTTGGTACTGTAAGCGGACGACAAGTGGTGCTGATGAAGGGCCGCTTTCATATGTACGAAGGGTATGGCGTAGAAACGGTTTCGTTCCCCGTGCGCGTCATGAAAGAGCTTGGCGTCAGCAAGCTGCTCGTTACGAATGCGGCAGGCGGCATTAATACGTCCTATGAAGCTGGAGATTTGATGCTGATCAAGGACCACATCAATTTTACGTCCCGCAACCCTTTGATCGGACCGAATGTAAGCGAGCTCGGCGTCCGCTTTCCGGACATGTCCGAAGCTTACAGCAAACGGATGCGCGAGGTGGCGAAGGCCGTAGCGGCGGAACAGGGCGTCAAGCTGCAGGAAGGCGTATATATCGGGCTGCTTGGACCTACCTATGAAACGCCGGCGGAAATCCGCATGATGCGCACGCTTGGAGCAGATGCCGTAGGCATGTCAACCGTATCCGAAGTCATTGTGGCGCGACATGCAGGCATTGAAGTGCTTGGCTTCTCTTGTATCAGCAATATGGCGTCCGGCATATTGGATCAACCGCTGTCGCATGAAGAAGTAATGGAGACGACCGAGCGGGTAAAACAAACATTTTTGCAGTTGATTTTGGGGATTTTACCGCGACTGTAACAACGCAGCAAGGTAGTCGAAGCGGCGAATCGCACGAAGCCGGTATTTACCCGGTTGGTGTGCAGGTTTATACGCGAAAGTGCGCTGTAATCACTCCGCAGCCGAGCTGGTACTATGTAAAATGTCCCATAGATTGACCGTATCCGTTCGATATGCCGCTATCGATCTGACGCGGTCTTTTTGTGTTTTGCCAATGCTGTTAAGCTCTGATTCATTCGCTGGTTATGGTAAACTGCATTTTTCGGCAGCGAGTACCGCATACTAACTTTACCATCATTGGTCTGTAATAAAGCAGGGAGAGGAGCTTAAGCTTGAAAACATTTAACAAATCCTTTCCTGCCCGAGTCCGAAGACGTCAAGCTCTGATCAGTCAAGATGGGTTTACATACTTGCGCTGGCAAAATCCGTACATTGTGGCATGGTGGTCGATATCTTTCCCGGGATTCGGTCACTTCCTGTTGCACCAGTATATCCGGGGGTTTGTGTTGTCCTTCTGGGAAGTGATAATCAATACGTTAACTCATATGAACGAGGCCATCGTTTATTCATTCAGCGGCAGATTCGAGTTGGCTACGGCGGTCTTGGAACCGAAGTGGGTGTTGGCATATTTGATCGTTTATCTCTTCGCGATTTGGGACAGCTACATAAAAGCAGTCGATGCGAATCAGCAGTATCATCTTGCGAAACTGGAAGGAGCCCGATTAACGGCCTTTCGCATCCAG
The DNA here is from genome assembly GCF_910594985.1 of Paenibacillus allorhizosphaerae. Classification (GTDB taxonomy): domain Bacteria; phylum Bacillota; class Bacilli; order Paenibacillales; family NBRC-103111; genus Paenibacillus_G; species Paenibacillus_G allorhizosphaerae. The sequence continues at coordinate 82,577 of NZ_CAJVCE010000007.1, read as the reverse complement.
ACGTTTAACATTGTATACATCGCCAAGAAAAGGCCGTTGTCCGCTTTGTACTGTTCTTTCATTTTTCCGGGTCTCGGACAACTTTATAATAACAGGCTATCGCTTGGGTTTTATGGGGTAATCTGGTGGACGATATATATGACGTTTTCGCATTCGCACGAGTCGCTGATATTGCTGATCCTGGGTCGTCTTGAAGAGTCTAAGACGATACTCAAACCCCATTGGTTGTTATTTATGCCCTCGGTGATCGGAGGAGCAATGTATGACGCATATATGACGGCTCATGACAATAATCAATTGCTCCGAACGGAACAAATACAGTATCTGTGTGAACGCTATCCGCATTTTGAGATTGATATTTTCCCTAAGGCGGAATAAATGATGCTAATTATCGGTACGTTTGAACATTCGATAGAGGTGGAAGAGGCATTGTCCGTTCTCGAAAAGTCGGGAGTTCCCCGCAAGTCGATCATGACGGTCGTAATGGATAAGAGCAGCCGACTCTCGGATGTTACGGCAACGCGGTACCCGCATAAAAAAACGCTCGCATTCGAAATCGGCATGGCGACCGCAACGGCTTTTTCCGTAATCGGAATCAGCTTTGGTTTCGTGTTAAAATGGGGACCGATTCTTTGGGGCATCATTAGCGCTTTGCTCGGGTTTACGCTGGGTACGGGCATTACACGTTGGATACAGCGGCATTATTTGCGCAACGAGAATCCGGGAAAAGGCCCTCTTCCCGAACTGGTGGTTATAATCCGCTGCACGGAAGCCTCCTTTCATGAACTCCGGCTCGTTCTGCTGCAGTACCGGGTATTGTCGATCGGAAGGATCGATGAAAACAGCTGAAGGCATGCAAGGAGAGATTAAGCCCTTAACGCTCTAGTGCGTAGCATTAAGGGCTATTTGCGTTACTTCGATTTCTTGGAACCTTTATCGCTATTGCGTGTCGTCGTATTTTGATTGGCGTGACCCTGCTGCTTGGCCATGATGTTCACCTCCATATCGAATGGTGCAATAATAAATATGGGCTGTTTCGCTCATAGTATTGCCTTGATCCGATGGTTGCATGAGCCGTAGTCAACCCAAAACCGTTTGCATCCAAAGAACTAAAATTCAGAAAATTTTAGCATAAAATAACTATTCGAACTAAGGGTATCATGATATAATTGGGCAAAAGGCACTATAAACGTAATTCTAAAGGATCATAGGCAGGCGAAAAGAGGTACCCGGGATGACGATGTTAAAGGTTTCCAACTGTCCGCAGTGCGGAAAGGTATATCAGAACAACTTGCGTAATCTTTGCCAGGAATGCATTCGTTCTTATGACGGGAAATTGAATGATTGCCTGACTCATTTGCGGTTTAATCGGAAAGCGACGACGGAACAACTGGCCGGTGCAGCCGGTGTATCGCCGCAGGACATCCATATCTTTATCAAAGATAATCGGCTGCCGCTGATCAGTTACCCGCATATTACGTATCCGTGCAACTCCTGCAGTGCTCCGATTCGCCAGCATCATCTCTGCGGCGATTGCCGTATCAGGCTCGTCTCGGAGATCAATAAATTAAAAGACCAGACGGAGAAGCACCAGCAGCCTGAGCGGGGCATCGGATTTCAAATTCGGGAGCGGCTCACGCGCTAACATTTTTCATACTAGAGAGGTACTGACAACTCCGCCTTGGCGCGGAGGTTTTCTTTTGCACGGCCTTTATTTGGTTGAACGACTAACTTATGCTAAAATGTCAAAGGATATCAATGAGGCAACCGCTCCTGTTTAAATTTGTCACAAAGTTTTCACGGGATCGACGCCAAAGGGCATGTGTAAATGTTCATGTATTTTGTACAATAAGACTATGCGTCTTCACGGCTAAATAGTAAGGGGGGATTACCTATGCAAAAGTGGATCATGTTTTCACTGTTCATCATCGCTTGTCTCCTCGGCACGGGCGTTTTGTTCCAAAACATCGCGACTCGTCAGGCGGAGATGGCTCATGAAGCGGCAGCCGGACCGACACTGAAGTTCGTTGCGACGAACTATCAATTCGATAAACCGGAATATACGGTAAAAGCCGGCGAGAAAATGACCGTTTCCTTGCAAAACAAGGAAGGGCTGCACGCACTTGAAATTGTTGGTCTTGGCGTGAAACTGGACAACAATACGAAGTCGATGGAATTCACGTTCGACAAACCAGGCACGTACGAAGTTCACTGTGCCCTTCCATGCGGACCGGGACATGCGGAAATGAAAACGAAACTGATTGTTCAATAACAGACATTTGTTGAAGAAAGCTTTTGGGGAGTCCCGGGAGCTTTCTTTTCTTTTTGCCCAGCGGCGCATATAATACTTGATATCAGTTCATCAGGGCATACCGAAAGCGAGGGAGTGCATGAGATGCGAACAGTAGATATCATACATAAAAAACGAGACGGCGGACAGTTGACCGCAGAAGAAATCGCATTTTTGATTAACGGCTATACGAACGGCACCATACCCGATTACCAAATGTCGGCATGGGCGATGGCCGTTTTTTTCAATGGCATGACGGCGCGGGAAACGGCCGATATGACTTTGGCGATGGCCCGCTCCGGCGATCAGGCCGATCTCAGCTCCATCCCCGGCGTGAAAGTCGACAAGCACAGCACCGGCGGCGTCGGCGATACGACAACCTTGATTCTGGCTCCGCTTGTTGCGGCCGCGGGCATACCGGTTGCCAAAATGTCGGGCCGGGGTCTCGGGCATACGGGCGGCACGATCGATAAACTGGAGGCGATTCCCGGCTTCCAGACGGAGCGGACGAAACTGCAGTTTTTGGAGCAAGTGACCACGATCGGCCTTGCGGTCGTAGGGCAATCGGGTAATATGACGCCGGCCGACAAAAAGCTGTACGGTCTTCGCGACGTTACGGCCACGATCGAATCGGTGCCGCTGATCGCAAGCTCCATCATGAGCAAAAAAATCGCATCCGGCGCAGACGCCATCGTACTCGATGTGAAAACAGGCCGCGGCGCATTCATGAAGTCGTTGGAAGCTTCCGTGGAGCTGGCGGAAGCGATGGTAGCGATCGGTTCGGAAGTCGGCCGCGAGACGATTGCGGTCATTACCAATATGGACGAACCGCTTGGACCTTCGATCGGCAATGCACTGGAAGTGCTCGAAGCGATCGAGACGCTCCGAGGCCGCGGGCCGGCTGAACTGACGGAGCTGTGCCTGGAGCTTGCCGCACATATGGTCGTACTCGGAGGCAAGGCGAAGGACGTTGCGGAAGGCAAGCGCCAAGTGCAGGAGCTGCTGGCGAGCGGCGCCGCTTTGGAGAAGCTGCGGCAGATGATCGCGGCGCAAGGCGGGGATGCCGGTGTCGTTGACGACACGAAGCGGCTGCCGGAGGCGCGCTTTCGCGTCGCGGTGCCGGCGCCATCGGACGGAAACGTGGCTGCGATCGACGCGGAATCGCTCGGGCTGACAGCCATGCTGCTCGGCGCAGGCCGCGCGACCAAAGAGGACCGGATCGATCTTGCCGTCGGTTTGAAGCTGGCGAAGCGAGTCGGAGATGTAGTTCGCGAAGGCGAGACGATCGCGGAGCTGTACATGAGCAGTGACGATCCGGATACGGTCCGGCAGATGACGGAAAGAGCCGCATCGGCTTTTGCGATACGTCCGGAACAGACGGTGAAGCCGAAGCTTATATACGCCGTCGTCACCCGTTCAGGCGTACAATATTATAATTGATTAATGTTTAAGCCGCAGCAGCCCTTCCAGGGGCGCTGCGGTTTTTGTTTTTGCGGACGCAAGAATATTTACCTCCAAAAACGTCAACACTGATTACCAGAACTTTCTTACAAATCCATCAGGAGGGGTAGAACAAGGTGATGTTCAGCAAAATATTGAAAGTCGCTATGACTGCGCAGCTATTCCTGCTTTTCGCGCTTCCGGCTGCATATGCAGAAGAAGCGAAAGCTCCGGCACCGGTGGATATAACACCGAATGCGGCTTCGGCGGTCCTCATCGATGCGGATACCGGTACCGTCATTTTCGAGAAAAATAAAGACGCCAAGCTTCCGCCGGCCAGCATCACGAAAATTATGACGATGCTGCTGGTCATGGAGGCGCTCGATCAAGGGAAGATCAAACTCGACGAAAAAGTTCGTACCAGCGAATATGCCGCTTCCATGGGCGGATCGCAAATTTTTCTGGAACCTGGCGAAGAAATGACCGTTCAGGATATGTTGAAAGGCATCGCCATGGCTTCCGGCAATGACGCTTCCGTTGCCATGGCCGAAAAAATTTCCGGCTCCGAAGAAGCATTCGTACGGATGATGAATGAGCGCGCTGCGCAGCTCGGGATGAAAAATACGCATTTTGCCAATCCGAACGGTCTCCCGGCGGACAAGCATTATTCCTCCGCTTACGACATTGCGCTAATGTCCAAGGAGCTGCTCAAGCACGAGGAAATTACGCAGTTTACGGGAGCGTACCAGGACTATCTCCGCAAAGACACGCCGAAGCCGTTTTGGCTTGTCAATACGAACAAGCTGGTGCGCTTCTATACTGGTGCGGACGGGCTGAAGACTGGCTATACGAGCGAAGCGAAGTTTTGCTTGTCCGCTACGGCGAAGCGCGATAATTTCCGCGTGATCTCGGTCGTCATGGGCGAGCCCGATACGAAAACGCGCAACGCGGAAGTGTCCAAAATGTTCGACTATGCTTTCTCCCAATACACGAACCTGCCGATTTACAAGAAGGGCGATGCACTGGGAGAAATGAAGATCGGCAAAGGTGAAGTTCCGGTCGTTCCGCTTACTGCCAAACATTCCTACAGCCTGCTGCTGAAAAAAGGAGAGGCCGGGGAAGGAATACGCCACGAGGTGCAGCTTGCGCCGAATCTGAAGGCGCCGATCGCGGTCGGACAGCCGATCGGCAAAATCGTTGTATATAAAGGCAATGAAGTATTGACCGAGTTCGCGCTCGAATCGCCGGTCGATGTAAAAAAAGCCGGCTGGTGGACTTTGACGAAGCGGACCGCCAAGAAAATGTTTTTCTTTGATTAATGGCACAACTTAGGCTCAGGCAGCGAGACCCCGAAGATCGAAGCATCTTTCGGGGTCCCTGCACATCTGCGTAATGTGTCGCATTTCTTCTATTTGTAGCGCATTTCTTCTAGTTTTGTCGGGGGGCAGGAAAAGGTTTCCCTGCTGTAGAAATGAGTGTGCAAGAAGTTGACAACTGACTCTCTGGCTGTGCAAGAGTAACAGTTGCAATCAGTTGACAACTGACTCTCTAGCTGCGCAAGAGTAACAGTTGCAACATGGAAGGAGTGAACAGCTTTGAGTTTACAAATTGAATTGGAGCATTACCGCAAAGCATTGATCGTGCGGCTCAAAGGCGAGCTGGACCATCATACGGCCGAGTCGGTAAAAACCCGTATGGAAGAGGCGATCATGCGGGGGAACAGCAGCCATATCATTTTAAGCTTGAAAGATTTGTCGTTCATGGATAGCTCCGGTCTAGGCGTCATTCTCGGGCGATACAAGCTGATCACCGCGAAGGGCGGAAAAATGGTCGTCTGCAATGTGAATCCTGCCGTATACCGGTTGTTTGAAATGTCGGGGCTGTTCAAAATTTTGTCCATCCAAGAAAATGAAAGACAAGCGCTTCATAGTCTGGAGGTCGTATCATGAGCGAACGAAATTTTATGACCCTTCAATTTGCCAGCCGTTCTGAGAACGAGGCGTTCGCCCGGGTAACCGTTGCTGCTTTCGTCTCCCAGTTGGATCCGACGCTCGACGAGCTAACCGACATCAAGACCGTCGTTTCCGAGGCGGTGACGAACTCGATCATTCACGGCTACGATAACCGCCCGGACGGGATTGTGACCATTACCGCCGAGATCGAAGGGGATACCGTGTTCCTTTCGGTAGAGGACCGCGGAGCCGGCATCGACGATCTGGAGCTGGCCAAGACGCCGCTCTACACCTCCAAACCGGAGCTGGAGCGCTCGGGGATGGGCTTTACGATTATGGAAAATTTCATGGATGAAATCGAGATTACAACCATTGTAGGGACCGGTACCACCATTCGAATGAAAAAGCGAATCGAATCGAAAAAAGCTTTGTTCAATTAGGGGTCTGATCAGATGGATGTAGATTTGAAACACGCGTCGCACGGCTATTTGGACGATTCTGAAGTCAAAAGACTCATCGCATTGAGCCAATCCGGCGATAATCTCGCCAGGGAAAGGCTTGTGGGCTGCAATATCCGCTTGGTCTGGTCGGTGGTACAACGTTTTCTGAACCGCGGGTACGAGGCAGAGGATCTGTTTCAAATCGGCTGTATCGGCTTGTTGAAATCGGTGGATAAGTTTGATCTTTCGTATGATGTTAAATTTTCAACCTACGCGGTGCCGATGATCATCGGTGAAATACAGCGTTTCTTGCGGGATGACGGGACGCTGAAAGTAAGCCGATCCTTGAAAGAACTGGCCAACAAAATACGGAAGACGAAGGACGAGCTGTCCAAACGAAACGGCCGTCTTCCGACGATCAAGGAAGTGGCCGAAGAGCTGGGGATTTCACCCGAGGACGTCGTCTTCGCGCAGGAGGCGAACAAACCGCTCTCTTCTATTCATGAGACTGTGTTTGAAAATGACGGCGACCCGATTACGCTCATGGATCAAATATCGGACGAAGGCCAGGACAAATGGTTTGACAAACTGGCGCTGAACGAAGCGATCGGGACGCTCAGCGAGCGGGAACGACTTATCGTCTATCTCCGCTATTTCCGCGATCAGACACAGTCGGAAGTGGCGATGCGGCTCGGCATCTCCCAAGTGCAGGTATCCCGATTGGAGAAGAAAATATTGCAATCGATCAAAGACCAGATAGCTCAATAGCTGTGCTGGTCTTCTTTTTTTGTGATAGTATGATAGAAACATAATGGCATCAGCTGGGGGAGAACCAACATGAGTATTTCATATCAATCGTCTTACGAAACGTTAAAATCCGGTTTGGAGCGATTGTTCCAGGAAACCGGACGCACGGATGAGGAACTGATCCGCAGCCTGGAGCAGTTGAAGGATAGCGCGGATCGCATGCGCAGCGAGCTGGCCAAGCTGCGGAAATTGCGGAATTCCAGCACACCGGAACGAATGTCAAGCAAACTCAAGGAGGCGCTTCGAGAGTAAGAATGGATATATAAAATATCCATTATATGTATTGAAAGCGTGTGCATAAAATGAGATAATACAAAATGTGAACGATATTTGACAATTGAATCGGAGGGGTTAAATTAGATGATCGGCACAACAATGTACCGTTTCACGGTATCATCCATGCTCGTGACTACTCTCCTCATCACCGGATGCTCCACGCAAAACGCACCAGGTAAAAGTGGTGAAGGCGGCAATGTAAAAAAAGATCCTGTAGAACTCGTAGTATACCATCCGTTTCCGGCGGACTGGCCCGAGGAGGACTTTTTTAAAACGTTCGGTGATCCGATTCAAAAGAAATTTCCGCATATCACGCTCAAATTCATTAACTCGGGCAAAACGCAGGAACTCATAACGTCCGGGCAAAAAATCGACATCGTGTACGCATCGATCGGGGCTTCGCAGGCTCATTTACTGGATTGGGGTCTGGAATCCGACATCAGTCCGGAAATCAAGAAGTTTAACTTCGACCTAAGCCGGCTCGATCCGGCAATGGTGGATGCCGCGCGCAAAGTAACCGGTGGAAAAGGGATTTACGGCATACCGGTGTATGTGCCGCCATCAGCTATTTATTATAATAAAGATTTGTTCGACAAGTTCGGCGTTCCTTATCCGAAGGACGGCATGACTTGGGACGAATTGTTCGAGCTCAGCAAGAAGATGACGCGCAACGACAGCGGCACGCAGTATTACGGACTCGGTTCGTCGTACGGCCATCTGGCGACGATGAACCAAATGTCGATCCCCCTTGTCGGGCCGGACAAAACGGCTACCTTCGATAAGGACGAACGCTGGAAAACGTTTGTAGACAATTTGATCCGTTTCTACAGAGTACCCGGCTTTGAGGTATTCAAAACGGGCGACCTGTCCGAATCGGCTGAAAGAAACCGCTTCTTCAAAAATCGCAATATATCGATGTTCCTAGCGACGACGGCCCTTCATAACGAGAAGGAAGTACAGGACATGAATTTCGATATCGCCTCATTCCCAGTCTTCAAAGACGCGCCTCAAGCAGGTCCGCAGCCGTATCCGGCCTACTTCTACATTACTTCGCAAGCCGAGAAACGGGACGATGCGTTCGAAGCGATCGCATACCTGACATCCGATGAATTTCAGCTCAAAAACGTGAAAGACGGAAAATTCCTTAGCGCTTTGACCAATAAATCGATTAGAGCGCAGTTTGGTACGGAGAACTCGCTTTATAAAGGCAAAAATGTGAAAGCGCTTCAACCGGAAAATTATTCGCTGCTCGGGGCTTACAGCAAGTATACAGCTACCGCGAGCGGAGAGCTGAATACGGGCATCCGGGATGCGATTGTAAACAAAAAAGATACGAATACGCTGCTCCGAGAAGCCGCAGAACGCGCCAACAAAAAAATTCAGGAGCTTGAAGCGGCAGCAGCGGCCAAAAAATAACAAAAAGATCGCTCTCCTTGCCTTTGCGGCGGGTGAGCGATCTTTTTGTTTGGAGATATATTACCTCGCGGCTCTGCGAACGTCGTCCCGGAACAGGAACCCGATGCAGTATAGCCCCGCTAATCCAACGAGCGTGTACACGATGCGGCTGAGACCGGAGGACTCGCGGTGCGCGTCCCCGCCGAACAATGCCGAAACCAAATCCCATTCGAACAATCCCACAAGCAGCCAATTCAGTGCCCCAATGATAACAAGCGTTAATGCTGTTTTCGCCATGCTTGACACCTTCCTTGTGATGATATTGGTATTTGTTGTACTTGGTTATACGGTGTGTCGGAATCATTTTTTTTATGCATAAAAAACCGAGAATTTTTTGCCACACGGCACCGTCGTATCGAACGATAAATTTTACCCATACTACGGAATAAATGCTTTGCAAGGGAGGATTCGGTTACATGTCGCGAGCATCGATCCCAACCCTGTATCTTCGTTTACGCAAAAGAATGCGGGTGCGCAAAGGAGAAAGCGTCCTGCTCGGCGATATCGCCCAGCTCATCGTGGACCCGGAGTATGAGAACGAATTGAAACGGGTTCTTCTGTTTCGGCCTGAACAGCACGACGGCAATCTCGTACTGATCGATATGATGATGATTGTCCGGAAAGTCAAAGCTTTGTACCCCGAACTGGAGATCGAGCATTACGGCGAACCGCATATTCTGGTCGAAGTGTATGACTCGCCGAAACCGCCGAAGCTGCTGCTCATTACCATGGTGTGCGTGCTGCTGTTTATCGGTTCGGGGCTGGCGATTATGAATTTTCATGCCGATGTCAGCATGGCGGAAGTGCATAGGCGCATCTATCGGCTGCTTACCGGAAAAGAAGCGGAGCACCCGCTGCTTCTGCAAATTCCGTACTCGATCGGTATCGGCATCGGGATGATCGTGTTCTTTAATCATTTGTTCAAGAAAAAATTCAACGAAGAGCCGAGCCCGCTGGAAGTAGAAATGTTCATGTATCAAGAAAACGTAAACCATTACGTCATTACCGAAGAATACGGGAAAATTCACGAAAAAGCCGAGCAAGAAAGCAAGGGGGCGAAGTAGTGGGAATCGTAAGCGGGTGTCTGCAGATTTTGATCGGCATTGGCGGCGGGCTTGCCGTCGGGAGCGGGATGGTTGCTTTTCTCGTTGTGCTCGACGTGATTCCAAGGCTGGCCCAGACGACAAAGTCTTACGGATATATTCGTTTTTATGAAGGTGCCGTCGTACTGGGCTCCTTGTTTTTTACATTTACGGATTTCTTCGATTGGTCATACGCCTTGTTTCCAATGTCGGCTGCGTTATTCGGCGTTTTTGCCGGTTGCTTTGTCGGAATGCTCGCCGCCGCATTGACGGAAGTCATAAACGTATTACCTATCCTTGCCAAACGAATTGGGATGGAGTCCTACATGATTTGGATGCTGATGGCGATGATTTTCGGCAAAGTGATCGGTTCCATTATCGATTGGCTCGGCGTGCTGGGTTAAAGAAATAAACGATAGGAGGAAGGACACGATGTACAAGCAGATGAAACGGGCCAAACTCGTCAAAGGCAAAACCGTTTCGCAACCGGATCGGGACAAGGAGACTGCGCTCATTATTGACGCCGAAGGCAACATTATCGGGGAACAAAGTAAGCCGGTGCATGCCAAAGCGCAGGATGATCAAGGAGGCGGAGCACCGGATGAGCATCCGAAGCAGCAGCGGCAAACGAAACACGCAGCCGGCCGGAAATTGGATCACAATACCGTAATCCCGGATAATTTCGATGAGTTGAAGCAATCGCTGGAAGCAACCGTCGGCTTTAACCAAAGCTTTGACGTCGTATTTCGCGAAATGGTTTTTGGCGGCCAAAAGACAGGCATTTTTTACTACAACGGATTTGCGAAGGATGAAGTGCTGACCGAAATATTGGCGCGGCTCTCTTATGCGAGCGGGGAGCGCAGTTCGGAAAAAAGGGATGAACACCATTACGCGGATCTAAGGACAGGATCGCGGCATGGCGGAAACGTGGAAGATAGAAGCAAGCGGTCAGAAGAGAATGAAAGGGATACGGACAGCGGCGCGCGGGGACGCGGCGTCATCGGACTATTCGATGAAGCGCTCATTCCGCACATTCAAGTCAAGCGGACAAGCAAGCTGAAGGAAGCGGTAGATAACGTGGCAATGGGAGGTACGGCTTTCTTCTTCGAAGGACAAGACGAGGCCGTACTCGTCGATGCCAAAACATTCCCCGTCCGCTCGACGGAAGAGCCGGATCTCGAACGGGTCGTTCGCGGTTCGCGTGACGGTTTCGTAGAGACGCTGCTCACGAACGTTACGCTGGTACGACGCAGAATCCGCGATCCGAAGCTGACGCTGGAAATCATGCAGGTCGGCGCGCGGACGCAAACCGACGTGTGCATCGGATATATCAAGGATATATGTGATTTGAGTTTAGTCGAGGCGGTAAGGGACAAAATCAAGCAGGTGCAGGTCGATGGTGTACCGCTTGCGGAAAAACAACTGGAAGAGTCGATTATGGGCAAAGGCTGGAATCCGTACCCGATGGTGCGGTATTCCGAGCGGCCGGACGTCGTATCGGCGCATTTGCTCGAAGGCCATCTGATCGTCTTCGTCGATACGTCGCCTTCGGTTATGATTTTGCCTACGACGTTTTTCCACCATGTGCAGCATGCGGAAGAATACAGGCAAACGCCGCTGGTCGGATCCTACTTGCGGTGGGTTCGGTATATCGGGATCGCTGCGTCTATCTTTTTGCTGCCGCTATGGTATTTGATCGTAAGCATGCCCGGTCTTAAGCCCGCGGGACTCGATTTTCTCGGACCGCAGAAGATCGCGGAAATCCCGCTGCTGGGACAATTTTTAATAGCCGAGCTAGGCATTGATCTTATGCGGATGGCCGCCGTGCATACGCCGACTCCACTGGCAACGGCGATGGGGCTGGTTGCCGCCATATTGATCGGAGATATAGCCGTGAAGACGGGGCTGTTCGTCAATGAGGTCATTTTGTATCTTGCCGTAGCGGCCATAGGCACGTTTGCGACACCAAGCTATGAGCTTAGTTTGGCGAACCGCATATCGAGACTGCTGCTGCTCATCGCAACGGCCGTGTTCCAAGTTCCCGGCTTTGTAATCGGCTGCACGGTATGGCTTGTTTTCCTAACCCTGCAGCGCGCTTATAACACGCCTTACATGTGGCCGTTCATTCCGTTTAACGCCAAAGCTATGTACGATCTGTTGGTTCGGCGTCCGTTTCTGGCGATGACACGCCGTTTGAGCCTGACTAAAACGACAGATTCCACGCGCCAGCCGCAATAAAGCGCCGCTACGGGAACCGCTGCAGCAAATAGGCTGCAACGGTTCTTTTTGCTGTTGTCAGCTTATGCGGTTGTATGGTACTTTATTTGTAATGTCTTTTCAGGAAGAGGCGATAACAGACGATGTATTTACACGGAACAAGCAAAATCAACCAGCGGGGGCATCTGGAAATCGGCGGAGTCGATACGACGGAATTGGCCGAACGGTTCGGAACCCCCTTATATATAATGGACGAAGCTCTGGTTCGCCAGCGTTGCCGCGAATACGTAGAAGCATTCCGCGCATCCGGTTTGAAATTTCAAGTGGCATACGCGAGCAAGGCGTTTTGCGTGATGGCGATGTGCCGGCTCGTAGAAGAGGAGGGGCTGTCGCTCGACGTCGTATCGGACGGCGAGCTGTACACGGCGCTGCAAGCCGGTTTTCCGCCGGAACGGATTCATTTTCACGGTAACAATAAGACGCCGCAGGAAATTGGAATGGCGATCGATGCCAAAATTGGCTGCTTCGTGGTCGACAACTTCGTGGAAATGAACATGCTGCATGCGATTGCCGATGAAAAACGGCAAAAGGTTAAAGTGCTGCTGCGCATTACGCCGGGCGTCGAAGCGCATACGCATGAGTATATATCGACGGGTCAAACCGATTCCAAGTTCGGTTTCGACCTGGAGAACGGTGCCGCGTTCGAAGCGGTGAAGCAAGCGACCGCGCTTCCGCAGCTTGAACTGCTCGGCGTTCATTCGCACATCGGTTCGCAAATTTTCGAAACCGCCGGTTTCCGGATGGCCGTCGACAAAGTAACCGAATTCGTGATCAAAGTACGGGATGAATTGGACGTGGTGTTCCCGGTCGTCAATTTGGGCGGCGGCTTCGGCATCCGTTACGTGGAAGGCGATACGCCGCTTCCGGTATCCGAGTATGTGAAAGCTATTACGGATGCGGTCATATCGAATTTCAGCCGCGCCGGATACCCGCTCCCGGAAATTTGGACGGAGCCGGGCCGCAGCATTGTCGGCGAAGCAGGCACGACGCTGTACACAGTCGGCACGCACAAGGATATCCCGGGCGTACGCAAATATGTTTCGGTGGATGGCGGGATGACGGACAATCCGCGTCCGGCGCTGTACGAGGCGGTATACGAAGCGATGCTGGCCAATCGCGGCAAGGAAGCGAATGAAGAGTTGGTGTCGATCGCGGGCAAATGCTGCGAAAGCGGCGATATGCTGATTTGGGACGTTCAATTGCCGAAAGTGCGGACCGGCGATTTGCTTGCCGTTGCCAGTACTGGCGCGTATAACTATGCCATGGCGAGCAACTATAACCGGATTCGCCGGCCAGCCGTCGTATTCGTGCAAAACGGCCAGGCAGATGTCGTTGTGAAACGCGAATCGTTCGAAGATATCGCGGGCAACGACGTTGTACCGGAACGGATGAAGCAAGTAAGCAGGACGGTATAATCAAGATGGCAAAGCGGGGGCTCTCATAGAACCTCGTTTAACAAATGCGAATTACGAAGAACCCTCCGGAAGCGTGAGCGACTGCGGCGGAGGGTTCTTTTCGCGTGTGCATACGAACAGCGCAGCTTGCTGCATCGAAGGAATTGCGGCTGGTATTTGTATATCCCGTGGATTCATAGTAAAATAATGAGGTTAACGACAACCGATGCATTAAAGGAGTGTACATACTTTATGGCAAAGCAAGCATTTATCAAATTGGCTGACGGCAACGAAGTCGTGCTCGATCTGTTCGACAAGGACGCGCCGAATACGGTCGCTAACTTCGAGAAGCTCGCCAACTCCGGATTTTACAACGGGCTTGTATTTCACCGCGTCATTCCGGGCTTCGTAGCCCAAGGCGGGTGCCCGAGCGGGACAGGCACTGGGGGTCCCGGCTACACGATCAACTGTGAAATCAACCCAAACAAGCATGAGCGCGGCACACTCGCCATGGCCCATGCCGGACGCAATACGGGCGGCAGTCAATTCTACATCTGCTATGCGCCGCAGCCGCATCTGGACGGACAGCATACCGTTTTTGGCAAAGTAGTCAAAGGCATGGAGCATGTCGATGCGTTCAAAGGCCGCGACAAGATGGAATCCGTAGAAGTGAAAGAAGTTTGATTTGAGGCAGCTATAGACAAAGCGCAAAACACACGTTATACTGTTTTACAATAAAAGCTAAACCTTCGGGGCAGGGTGAAATTCCCTACCGGCGGTGATTCCGGCAGCTTGCTGCCGGATCAGTCCGTGACCCGTGCGGCTGCATCAAGCGTTAACGCAGCCGCCGGTGGACTCGGTGCAACTCCGAGACCGACAGTATAGTCTGGATGGGAGAAGGGAAAGCGGGAAACGTTCAGTTCGTATCCTCATATGTGCTTATTTTCACATGTAAGGATCGACCGGGTACGTCTGTCCAATTCAGCATATCTTCCGAATGCCGATGGCATTCTGCAGCTTGCGGTTTGAACGGCGTCCCACGGTTTGGTTCCTGATGCGTGCAGATAACGCATATGCTTAGGCTTATTGAAGTCTGTCAGCCAAGGGATGACAACCGAAACCGTTTCGCCGCTGCATTCCGACAAAATTCTCCAAGCCCCTTTTTGATTTTTCAAAAAGCGGGCTTTTTTTGCATACAACCGGAGAGAAAGGACGAAGTGGCATGGAGCCGTTGACTGACGAATATTACATGCGGCTCGCGCTGCAGCTGGCGTCCGCCGCTGCCGGGCAAACGGGGATTAACCCCGTTGTCGGCTGCGTGCTTGTGAAAGACGGCCGTATCGTAGGGATGGGCGCGCATTTGAAGCGGGGCGAAGCGCACGCGGAAATTCACGCGCTGCAAATGGCGGGCCGAGAAGCCGAAGGCAGCACGGCGTACGTCACGCTGGAGCCGTGCAGCCACCACGGCCGAACGCCGCCTTGCAGCGACCGCCTCATCCGCGAAGGCGTGAAGCGGGTCGTCGTCGCGGCGACCGACCCGAACCCGCTCGTCGCGGGGAGCGGGTTGAACCGGCTGCGCGCGCACGGCATCGAGGTGACAAGTGGGGTGCTCGAGCGGGAGGCGAACTTGTTGAATGAAGCATTCAACAAGTTCATCACCACCCGCCGGCCCTTCGTCACCGTGAAGTCCGCCAGCACGCTGGACGGCAAGATCGCCGCGAAGACGGGCGACAGCAAGTGGATCACCAGCGACGCTGCGCGATCGCGGGTCCACTCGCTGCGCCACCGCCATCAGGCGATCATGGTCGGCATCGGAACCGTACTGGCCGATGACCCCGCGCTCACGACCCGGCTCGAAGTACCGGGTCTGAACCCGATCCGCGTCGTCGTCGACTCGACGCTGAGAATCCCGCACGATGCGAAGCTCGTGCGGAACGGGGCGGCGCCTACGGTCGTGCTGACGACCGAACGGGCGCCGGAGGCGCGCCGCCGCGAGCTCGAAGCGCTCGGCGTGGAGGTCATCGACTGCGGCCCGGGGCCGGCCGTCGATCTGAACGCCGCCATGGAGCGGCTCGGCGAGCGCGAGATCGGCTCGCTGCTCGTCGAAGGCGGCGGCAAGCTGAGCGGCGCGATGCTGGAGCGGCGCCTGGCCGATAAGCTGGTGCTGTTCTACGCGCCGCGCATCATCGGTGGGGGCGCGCTCGCTCCCGGCAATTTCGACTTCGCCGGCTTCGACGCCATGCGGGAAGCGATCCGCCTGGAGCGTGTCAGCGTGGATCAGGTCGGCGACGATGTTTGCATCACCGGATACCCCCGATATGAAAGCGAGGTGCAGTAAGCCGATGTTTACCGGCATAATTGAGGAAATGGGCGCCATGCGCCGCATCGACAAGCAAGGGCAGGCGATGGTGCTGACGATCGGCGCCCGCAAAATATTGACGGACGTGAAGCTCGGCGACAGCATCTCAGTGAACGGCGTATGCCTCACTGTCATCGCTTTCGACGGCCAGTCGTTCACGGTCGACGTGATGCCGGAAACGTTCCGTCGCACGAACTTGTCGCGGCTGGCCGTCGGCGCTTCGGTCAACCTGGAACGCGCGATGGCGGCAAACGGCCGGTTCGGCGGACATATCGTGCAAGGGCACGTCGATGCCACCGGCATCATCGAAAGCCGGACGCCGGAGGAGAATGCCGTCGTTTTTCGGATAGCGCCTCGCGAGACGAATATACTCAAATACATTATTCCGCACGGCTCGGTTACGATCGATGGCATCAGCCTAACGGTAGTCGATGTATCAGAGACTACGTTCACCGTGTCGATCATCCCGCACACGCTCGCCGAAACGGTTCTGCAGCATAAGAAACAGGGCGATGAAGTCAACCTGGAGTGCGATGTGCTCGGCAAATACATCGAGCGGCTGCTGACGCATGGAACGGTCGCAGGCAGCGCGTCATCGCGCAGCTCCGGCAAGCTGACGGCATCGTTTTTGGCGGATCACGGATTTATGTAAAGCGCACGCCGCTTTGAATACACAGAGAAGGAGTGAGTGGAGATGTCCGATTTGAAATTTCATTCGATTGAGGAAGCGATTTACGATCTGATGCTGGGGAAAGTCATTATCGTCGTGGACGACGAAGACCGCGAGAACGAAGGCGACTTTGTGGCCCTTGCGGAGAAAGCGACCCCGGAAGTGATCAATTTCATGATCAAGGAAGGCCGCGGCCTCGTCTGCGTGCCGATTGCCGAGGAACGGGCGCAGGAGCTTGATCTGCCGCCGATGGTCGCGCGCAATACCGACTACCACGGCACCGCCTTTACGGTGTCCATCGACCACGTAGAGACGACGACCGGCATTTCCGCGGCGGAACGTTCGCTTACGATCCAATCGATCATTGATCCGAAGACGAAGCCGCAAAGCTTTCGCCGTCCGGGACATATTTTCCCGCTGATCGCCAAAAGAGGCGGCGTTCTGCGCCGCGCAGGCCACACCGAAGCATCGGTGGATCTGGCGCGGATGTGCGGCTCTTATCCGGCCGCCGTCATTTGCGAAGTGATCAAAGAGGACGGGGAGATGGCCCGGGTCCCGGATTTGATGCAGATCAGCGAGAAGCACGGGCTGAAAATCATCACGATTCGCGATTTGATCGAATACCGCAACCATAAGGAGAAGCTTGTTCAGCGCGAAGTCGAGGTGCGGATGCCGACCGATTACGGCGTATTCCAAGCTATCGCCTACACGAATGTCTTAGACCAGAAGGAGCATGTCGCTCTGGTCAAAGGCAAAATCGACAGCGACCGTCCGACGCTCGTTCGCGTCCATTCCGAATGCTTGACCGGCGACGTGTTTCATTCGCACCGGTGCGACTGCGGACCACAGCTCGCTGCGGCGCTGAAGCAAATCGACGAAGCGGGCTCCGGCGTGCTGCTGTACATGCGGCAGGAAGGCCGCGGCATCGGTCTCATCAACAAGCTGAAAGCCTATAAGCTGCAGGAACAGGGCCTCGATACGGTCGATGCGAACCTGAAACTAGGCTTTGCCCCCGATTTGCGGGAATACGGGATCGGTGCGCAAATCTTGAAAGATGTAGGCGTCCGCAAAATGCGCCTCATGACGAACAATCCCCGCAAAATCCGCGGTCTGGAAGGCTACGGTCTGGAAGTGGTCGAGCGGGTGCCGATCCAAATGGAAGAAAACGAAGACAACACGAATTACCTGCATACGAAGCAGCTGAAATTGGGGCATCTGCTCGAGTTCAATAAGTAAGTTTCACAAAAAAATTCGACAAATCGGAAGGATGTAGAGTGCAAATGGCGAAAGTATACGAAGGACATTTGGTTTCGCAAGGACTGAAATACGGTATCGTAGTAGGCAGGTTCAATGAATTTATTACGCATAAGCTGCTGGGTGGCGCGGAGGATGCATTGAAACGCCACGGCGTACAGGAAGACGAGGTTGAAATCGCTTGGGTTCCCGGCGCATTTGAAATTCCTTTAATCGCGCAAAAGATGGCAGAGAGCGGACGTTACGACGCAGTCATTACGCTTGGGGCCGTTATTCGCGGATCGACGCCACATTTCGACTATGTTTGCAACGAAGCGGCCAAAGGCGTTGCCGCGATCGGTCTGAAAACCGGCGTGCCGACCATTTTCGGCGTACTTACGACGGATTCCATTGAGCAAGCCGTGGAACGCGCCGGTACAAAAGCCGGGAATAAAGGCTGGGAAGCGGCTGTAACGGCCATAGAAATGGCGAATTTGTCCAAGCAATTTTCCAAATAAGCAGCTTCATGACAGTTAAGGGGGAACATACAGAACGTGAAAGTCACAGTCAAACTGGATACCTTTGAGGGCCCCCTTGATTTGCTGCTGCACTTAATCGATCAAGCGGAAGTCGATATTTACGATATTCCGATCAAAGAAATTACCGATCAGTACATGGAATACCTTGATGCCATGCAGGAGCTGGAACTTGAAGTAACGAGCGAGTTTTTGGTGATGGCCGCTACGCTGCTCTCCATCAAGAGCCGAATGCTGCTGCCGAAGCCGCCGGTACTGGAAATGGAATTCGACGATTACATGATGGATGACGACTACGATCCGCGCGCCGAACTCGTGGCTAAGCTGATCGAATACCGCAAATATAAGGCAATTGCCGAACATTTGCGGGACAAAGAAGTGGAACGCAGTCTCATTTTTACGCGCGAGCCGGAAGATTTGACGCCTTATGTACCGACGGTTCCCGAGAATCCGGTAAAAGGGCTTCATATCTCCGATCTCGTTCAAGCGTTTCGCAAAGCGATGCGCCGCATGCAAAGCCGTAACACGATCGCCAAAATCCGCAAGGATGAAATCTCGGTCAAGGACCGGATGCTGGAAGTGGTCGATGCGCTGGAGCGCAGCGGCGGGAGAATGATGTTTTCCAAGCTGCTGGATGCGGAAGTGACGAAAGATTCCATTGTGGTGACCTTTTTAGCGATGCTGGAGCTTATGAAGGTGAAGCGCATCGTTTGTTTTCAACATAAGCTATTTGACGATATCGTGATCGAGGCAAGGGAGGAAGGAACGGCCAATGGATTTTGGGCAAATGAAATCAGTTATTGAAGGCTTGCTGTTCGTGGCGGGTGACGAAGGACTGAACGCCAAGCAGCTGGCTGAAGTACTGGAGCAGGACCCTAAGTTTACGGCCGAGCTGGTGCTAGACTTACAAAGCGATTTGAAACGGCAAAAGCGAGGGCTCCAAATCGTCGAGCTGGCCGGTACATTTCAGCTGGCGACCATCCCCGAGCATGCGCCTTATTTTGAGAAGCTGGCGCATTCGCCTTCCCGCGCTTCGCTGTCGCAAGCCGCCTTGGAGACGCTAGCCATCGTTGCATACCGACAACCGATCACGCGAGTCGATATTGAAGAAATCCGCGGCGTCAAGTCCGATCGCGCCTTGCAGACGCTGGTCGCCAAAGATTTGATTCAGGAGGTCGATCGGGCCGATGCGCCCGGGCGTCCTATTTTATACGGTACGACCAAGGCATTTTTGGA
Source organism: Paenibacillus allorhizosphaerae (assembly GCF_910594985.1). Taxonomy (GTDB): domain Bacteria; phylum Bacillota; class Bacilli; order Paenibacillales; family NBRC-103111; genus Paenibacillus_G; species Paenibacillus_G allorhizosphaerae. The sequence goes on along the minus strand of NZ_CAJVCE010000007.1, from coordinate 63,130 downwards.
TTACTTCGCACTGGCATCGATTCAAGACTTGCCGGAAACTTCATTGTTTGAAAATGACGATAATCTTGAAGAGGAAACCAGGCTGCTGTTCGAGAAACTGGACGGTAAACAGATGACCTTTGAGGACATCCCTGCGTCCGGCGAGATCGAACCTTGAACGCATGATCTTACAAATCAGGGCTATACTAACTTCCAAGGAATCGAAGCTGCAAGCTTCCCGAATTGGAAGTTTTTTGCGTTTTGGCCGATTGTGGCGCGGGAGGGTGATATTTTTTATGATCTGGCTTTGGGTTGCGGGCATCTTGTGCTTTGTGCTGCTTATTATCCTTTTCAGCAAAATTCGCATGCGCGTTTCTTTTAACCGGCAGGACACGAACGACGATCTGTTAATCGACGTCAGCGCGTTGTTCGGCCTCATTCACTTGCGTTATTCGATGCCGGTTTTTCAATTCAAGGGGATGCTGGAAGGACTCGAACTGAAGACGGAGCAGGTAAATGCCAACGCCGGGCATTTGATCGGAAATCAGCACAGACACATAACCATAGAAAAAGTAAGACGCGCTTTTCACAACGTGCAGCTGCTTTTGCAGCATTGCTTTCATTTTCATGATTGGCTAAAAGCGGGCTTGTCGCATGTACATTGCGACCGATTTGTTTGGAAAACATCGATCGGGCTTGACGATGCAGCGAATACGGCGATTTCCGTCGGGACGCTATGGGGTCTCAAAACTTCGCTGCTCGGCTACGTTTTCCGGTTCGTCCATCTGGAAACGGAACCCAAGCTGCAAGTGATGCCGATGTTTAATCAGATGCGGTTTGAAATGGAAGCCGTGATTGAAGCCTATGTACGCTTCGCGTTTGCATTAAAAGCGGGAATACTGCTCCTCATCCGCATATTGAAGGTGAAAGACGGATGGAAAACATGGCGCACCATTGTGATGCGATCCGCAAAACGGGCAGCTTGAATAGCGGGTGCGGCGCGTGGGAAGCCTAACGAATGGGTAACGCCTTTAACACCATGAGCACAGGAGGGCAAAAGCGATGACAGATCATCCGATTCAAGGTTTAATGAAGACGGCCATGGAAAACATCAAAGAAATGGTCGACGTCAATACGATTGTCGGCGATCCGGTCGAAACGCCGGACGGCAGCGTCATTATGCCGATCAGTAAAGTAGGTTTCGGTTTTGCCGCGGGCGGCAGCGAGTTTGTTACCGACGATACGTCCGTTAACGGACGCAATGACGCGATGAACGCGCAAGTTCATTTGCCGTTCGGCGGAGGAAGCGGCGGAGGGGTCTCGATTACGCCGATTGCGTTTCTTGTTGTAGGCAAGCAAGGCGTCAAAATTGTTCCGCTCGATAACCAAACGCATCTTCTTGAGCGCTTGATCGACTCCGCGCCTCAGGTCGTCGATAAGATCCAAACGATGATGAAGGGCACTATGCAATCCGGAACAAGCGGCTCAACTATGGGATCGACTTCGGGATCGGGAACGCAGGTTACGAACAATATCGAGAACCAGAACTTTATCGTGTAACGATCTTTAGCTTATAAACAATGGCTGCTCTATCCGGGGCAGCTTTTTTATGCGTAAACGTTACATTTGCATTGCTCTTTCGTTGGCGATGTCTTAATATTAATTTTTAGAAACAGATATAGGACTTATGTCATAGGAGCGTGGTTCGCGTGAGGCTGCTGCCAACTAGATCCTGTACGCCCGGTATGCGGCTTGGAAAAAGCATTCATAGCGAAGAAGGCGTAGTTCTTCTTAATGAAAATGTGGAACTGACGCAAGGATTGATTCAACGTTTGAAGCAATATGGCGTCGACTTTCTTTATATTAAAGACGATGTGACCGATGACGTCAAAATAGAAGATCCGCTTTCCGATGAAACGCGGCTTAAAGCGCTTTCCGAAATTCGAACGCATTATCGCCAGTTTATGGAAGCGAACAGTCGGTCGAAGTTTTCCAAGAGCCACCTGCTGGGGCGCGCGTTCGGCAATGTGATGAAGATGATCGTGGATGATTTAAGCGAGAAGCAGGGAACGCTGATCATGCTGATGAATATGAACGTGCTGAATAACTATTTATACCAGCATTCCTTGAATGTGTGTATCTATACGACGATGCTCGGAATGGTAAACGGTTACTCCAAGGACGATATCATGACGCTCGGCATCGGCGCGCTGCTGCATGACATCGGGAAAACGAAAATTAACCAGGATATTATTAAAAAGCAAGGCCGTCTTACGGCGGAAGAGTTCGCGGAAGTAAAGAAGCATGCGGAGATCGGCTATCGTTTGTTGAAGGATGAGCCGAATATGCCTCTGCTATCGGCACACTGCGCGTTTCAGCATCATGAACGGGAAGACGGCAGCGGATACCCGAGAGGCATAGGCGGCAAGGATATACATGAATATGCCAAATGGATCGCTGTAGCCGACAGCTACGACGCCATGACAACGCACCGCGCTCATCGGCTGGCCATGCTCCCGCATCAGGCGATGGAAGTGCTGTTTGCAGGGGTCGGATCGTTGTATGAGCAAAAAAAAGTGGCGCTGTTTCGCGACAATGTAGCGATTTACCCGCTTGGCCTGACCGTATCGCTCAGCACCGGGGAAACCGGCGTCGTCGTCGGCGTCAATCCGACCGCTCCGCAGCGTCCGGTTGTGCGGGTGCTGACCGGACCGGGCGGAGAGCGGTTTTCCCAACCGTACGAAGTCGACTTATCGAAGCATCTCACCGTATTTGTAACGAAGGTGCAAGAGATATAAGGAGGGGATGTCATGTGCGGACGGTATACGATAACCGTCAGTTGGGATGAGCTTGTATTGCATTTTTTGCTTGATCGGAGATCGGCCAAGTATGCGCCCCGGTATAATGTGGCGCCGGGCCAGTGGATTCCTGCAATTATCGGTTCCATCCGGGAAGGTTCGGAGCTGCAGCAGACGCTCAACCGTTTCGGTGAGCTGCGCTGGGGGCTTGTGCCTTCCTGGGCGAAGGACGATAAGTCTGCTGCGCGGATGATCAATGCGAGATCGGAGTCGGCCGGCGAGAAGCCGTCGTTTCGTCCGCTGCTCAAGTCGAAGCGGTGCATTATTCCGGCGGACGGCTTCTACGAATGGAGCCGCTCCGGAGCGACCAAGCAGCCGTTCCGCATTACATTGCAAGACGGCGGGCTGTTCGGGATGGCGGCGTTATACGATACGTGGTTGATGCCGGCCGGCGAGAAGCTGCATACTTGTACCATATTGACCACGGAAGCCAACGAGCTGATTCGCGGCATCCATGAACGCATGCCGGTTATATTGGATCGTGAGGGAGAACGGCTGTGGCTGGATCGAGGAATACGCGAGGAACGCAAGCTTTTGCCGCTGCTTGTGCCGTACCCGGCCGATAAGATGCGGATGTACGAGGTGAACCCGAAGGTCGGCCGCGTGCAATACGATGCGCCGGACTGCATCGAGCCGTTGGTCTTGTAGCGAATCGTGAAGCTCCTTTTATTTTAAGCGCATTGACAGCGTAGCTGCGATGGCGCTTTTTTTGCGTGGAATCGGCTTTTGCGGAGCAGTGGTCTTTGTGATGTTCACCGGACATAACCCGGCTTGACAAGCATATACATGTACAAGATGGGTTTGAGCTTGTCTTGGTTTTGTATTTTCCTTGTAGCCTGTAGGAGGATGAACATGAAAAAATTACTGCTTGCCCTGCTTCTCGTTTGGACAGGGGTCATAGTGCCTGCCGGTGCGTATGCCGCCCCCGCGGTATCTACAGGCGCCGAGGCGGCCGCGCTGATCGATGTAACTTCCGGCCGCATTGTGTACAGCGCCAAAGGAGACAAGCCGATGCGGATCGCAAGCCTGACCAAAGTGATGACCGCCATTGTCGCCATCGATCACGGCACATTGTCGGATACGGCCAAAGTAAGCAAAAATGCATTCGGCAAAGAAGGATCTTCCATTTATTTGAAGCTGGGCGAAGAAATGAACTTAAAGGACTTGCTGTATGGAATGATGCTGCGGTCGGGTAACGATGCGGCCACAACGATTGCCGAGCACGTAGGAGGAAGCGTAGAGGGGTTCGCCTATTTGATGAACGAGAAGGCACGCATGCTCGGGATGACGAACTCCAGCTTTAAAAATCCTTCGGGACTCGACGAAGAAGGGCACTATTCCACAGCGAACGATATGGCCAAGCTGACCGCCTATGCGCTGAAAAATCCGGTCTTTCAGGAAATCGTAAAAACGAAAGTCAAAAAAGTGCCGAATCCGAATGAATCATGGGATTATACATGGGTCAATAAAAATAAGCTGCTCTCGATGTACGAAGGGGCTGACGGCGTAAAGACCGGTTATACGAAACTGGCCAAGCGCTGCCTGATTTCCTCCGCGACCCGCGGAGGGCAGCAGTTCGTGGTCGTTACGTTGAACGATCCGGATGATTGGGTGGACCATGCGAGACTGTTCGACTACGGCTTCCGAAACTATCCGCTGCATTCCGTCGTGCAGAAAGGCGAACCGATTGAGGGAACGGAGCTGGTGGCCGGGGCGTCGTTCCGGTACGCCGCATTGGAAGCCGAAAACAGCCGGTTTACCCGTAAAACGGTGCTGAACGACCCGGCGTCGGCAGGATACCGGCTCGGCGAAGCGGGACAGCTGCAGCTGTCGCTGGATGGCAAAGTCGTTGGCAGCGTGCCGCTTTATCCGAAGGACAGCCCAAGGCTGCAAATGAAAGACAAAACATCCTTTTCCTTTGTGGAAACGGATTACAGCGGAACCCGCATTCACAAGTGGCTTTACATTTTACAGTCGCTCGCGCGGGTCATGTTCACCGGACATATCGATTAGAGGAAGGGGACTTCGCGCATGGTGAACTTCATATGGCTCTTTTTTATCGTTGCCGGTTTTGTCGTAGCCGCTTTTCAAGGCAAGGTCGAGCTAGTGACGGAGGCTGTCTTTGACGGGGCCAAGAGCGGGGTAACGGTCTGCTTCGGCTTAATCAGCATTATGGTGTTTTGGCTCGGCATCATGCGGATCGCCGAAGACGCGGGACTGCTGCAGAAGCTGGCGAAGCTGCTGCAGCCGATCGTCCGGTTTTTATTCCCGGGCGTTCCCAAGGATCACCCGGCTCTTGGCTACATTATGTCGAACATGAGCGCCAACATCTTCGGACTTGGCAATGCCGCGACGCCGATGGGCATCAAAGCGATGCAGGAGCTGCAGCGCCTTAACTCGAACAAAGAAGCGGCAAGCCCCGCCATGTGTACGCTGCTTGCACTCAATACGGCCAGCATTACGCTGATTCCGACAACGCTGATCGCGATTCGCATGAGCTATAATTCCGCGAGTCCGACGGACATCGTCGGTACGACGCTGCTTGCAACGTTCGTATCCACGCTGGCCGCCATATTTGTAGACAGGTGGTACCGCAAGCGCAATACGCCGATCGGTCCGGGGAAAGGATGAATCCGATGTACAACTTCGTGAATGTCATATCGGTATGGGCTATACCGGTCATCATCGTATTTATTCCGCTTTATGCCGCGTACCGCAAAATCCCCGTCTACGAATCGTTCGTGGACGGGGCCAAAGACGGCTTCGACACCGCGATCCGCATCATCCCGCATTTGGTCGGCATGATGGTGGCGATCAGCGTATTTCGCGCGTCGGGAGCGATGGAGCTGTTTGTCGGCTGGCTGAAGCCGGTCTGCGAATGGATCGGCGTCCCGACCGAAGTGATTCCGCTCGCGCTGCTTCGTCCGATTACGGGAGCCGGATCGCTCGCCTTCACGACCGATTTGATTTCCCAATTCGGTCCCGATTCGATGATCGGTCGCATCGCTTCGACCATTCAGGGCAGCACGGACACTACGCTGTATGTCATTACCGTGTATTTCGGCGCGATCGGCATTCGCAAAGCCGGTTATGCGCTGAAAGTCGGTCTCATCTCCGACGCCGTCGGTTTCGTCGCATCCATCGTGATTTGTTACCTGGTGTTTGGATAAATTCCCCCGGTTGCACCCCCCATTTGCCCCGCACATATATTGTAGCAGTAAACCCTTGACAAAGAGGTGAGCTGCTTGCCATACTACGGAGTCGTCGTTCATCATTCCGCATGTTACTCCATTAATGGAAAAGGGTATGATTTCTTTATCGCCAAAGCCGGTGCAATCATCCCTTCTTCCGAACAAACCGATCCGCTTTACATTCATGTTTGCCTCGAAGGAGACTTCTCCCAGCCGCGAAATCATTGGAGTGCCGAACAAAAAGAACAGATATTTATCCTGAACAAATTGGTGCTGCGCCTTGCCGAATTAAACGATTTTCAGCCGCAGGACGTATTCCCGCATTCGAATTCTTGTCCGGGACCGAAATTTCCCTGGTCTCAACTTGTGATTTCACCCGAGGATAGGTATCATTAGCATGAGGTGAATTCCATTCATGGAACGATTGCAAAAAGTATTGGCTGAAGCGGGCATCGCATCCCGCCGCAAATGCGAAGAATTGATTACAGCCGGACGGGTAGAAGTCAACGATCGCGTTGTAACGGTACTGGGCGTCAAGGTTGATCCGGCCCAGGATTTAATTAAAGTGGACGGGCGTCCGATCCGGCGCGAATCCAAGGTGTACGTTTTGTTCAACAAGCCGAAGGGCGTCATCACAAGCGCGCAAGATCCGGAAGGCCGGAAAACGGTAACCGACTTCTTCAAAATTTTGAAAGAGCGGATATATCCGATCGGAAGACTGGATTACGATACGGAAGGGCTGCTGCTGCTTACGAACGACGGTGAATTCGCGCATCTGCTGACCCATCCGAAGCACCATGTCCCGCGCACCTATTTGGCTACCGTCAAAGGCGTTCCGCACGGAACCGCATTGGACAAGCTGAAAAGCGGAATCAAACTGGAGGATGGCATGACCGCTCCGGCCGAAGTGGATTACCACGACATCGATCCACAGAAAAACGAAACGGTCGTCAAAATCACGATTTTCGAAGGACGCAACCGGCAAGTGCGGCGTATGTTCGACGCCATTCATCATCCGGTGATCAAACTGAAACGCGTCCAATTCGGTCCGCTTCAGCTGTCGGGCGTCCCGCGCGGCAAGCACCGGCATTTGACGCCGCAGGAAGTGCGCGAGCTTCGCGAGGAAGCGCTGGCCGCAGGCGATGCAGAGTCACATAAAATTCAAAAAGGCGAATAATGCAAGCTTAAATTTTCGCTATAATAAAGTTGATGCTTTAGCAGTAACTCGTTTGAAGGTGTGGGATGATGGGGAAAAATAAAAAGTGGATCCAGATTGCCATATTCGCCGTCATTGTCGTCATCGGCGCATTGACGCTTGTCAGCAATTTGTTTTTGAGCGATAAGAAGCCTGTCGTAGGCTCCAAAGCCCCGGACTTTACTTTGCTCGGATTGGACGGCAAGACGCATAAGCTTTCGGATGCCAAAGGGAAAGTCGTCGTGGTCAATTACTGGGGAACCTGGTGCGAACCTTGCCGCAACGAAATGCCGGCGCTAGAGCGCCAGCATGCAAAGTGGACGGGCAAAAACGTGGAAATTCTCGGGCTTAATCTCGACGAACCGCGCGTGGCGGTGGAAAACTTCATTAATCAATATAAAGTGACGTTTCCGATTTTGTTCGACAAAAATGAAGAGAACCGCAAACGGTACGGCGTCACCCAATACCCGACAACGTTTTTCATCGGCACCGACGGCAAAATCGCCGAAATCAAAATCGGTGAGATGAGCGAGGCTACCATTGAGAGTACGATAACGACTTTATTAAAATAAGCGTGTTTTGCCGAAAAAGAGCAGCGAGTTCAGTGAAAAACCACTGCTTTTTTTTCGCGTATACGTAGGAGGCGCCATGATTCAAAATACAAAATGCGAATGCGGACACCAGAATCATATCGGTACCGTCCTATGCGAATCCTGCGGCAAGCCGCTTCAGGACGAAGGCGGCAACGATGTGCTGGAGATGAAGTACGACGGCGTCGCCAGACGTTCTCAGCGGGAAAATCCGGGTGCGCTGGACCTGGTGTGGAATTTCTTTTCATCCGTAAAAATCGCAGTATATCTTATTGTCATCACGCTGCTGGTCTCGGTGCTGGGAACGATTTATCCGCAGGAAAGTACGTTTCTGAACATCGATCCGTCGGTATACTACAAGGAAACGTACGGCACGCTCGGTCAAATTTATTATTTCTTGGGCTTGTCCCATACATTCGAGTCTTGGTGGTATATTTTACTTCTTTTTATGATCGGCACTTCGCTTGTCGTCTGCAGCCTGGACCGGGTGCTTCCGTTGTACCGGGCACTGAGCAAGCAGCAAATCCGCAAGCATCTGAGCTTTCTGACGAGACAGAAAGTAACGTTCAGCGGGCCGCTTCCCGCCGGAGCCGGGGCAAGCGCTTCGAACGAAGAGGCGGCGGAAGTATGGACTTCGAAAGCGGCCGGACTGCTGCAAAAGAGACATTACCGCGTACATACCGACGGTACGGCGCTGCTCGCGGAAAAATACCGCTTCAGCCGTTGGGGGCCTTACATTAACCACATCGGCCTGATCATTTTCCTTGGAGCCGTTCTGATGCGCAGCATCCCCGGCTGGCATATGGACCAGCATGTCGCTTTTCCCGAAGGAAAGCTCGTGAAAATTCAAGATACGCCGTATTACTTGAAAAATGAGAAGTTTACGATCGACTTTTATGCGCCGGAGGAAATGTCGGAAGAATTCCGTTCGAAAGGACAGGACGTCCCGAAGATTTACGAAACGAAGGCGGTGCTTTACGAGTGTAAAGCGAGCTGCAACGATCCGGTCAAGGAGCCGGTGCTGGAGGAAGTGCATCGACAGGATATCGTTGTGAACAAGCCGCTGGAATACAAAGGACTCATGGCGTATCAGTTTGATTTCAACCTGTCGCCGATGCTGCTTGAGGTGAAACCGTCGCTGAAGGACAAAAAGACCGGCGAAGTGTACGGGACGCTGGACATCCGCATGGACAAGCCGGCGGAGGTTTACAAAGCGGGACCTTACGAGCTGAAGCTGAAAGCCTATTTTCCGGAATTCGCACTCGATGACAAAGGCGTTCCGCTCACGAAGTCCAATGAGCCGAAGATGCCGGGCTTCGTCTTCACGATTACAGGACCGGGGATTTCGTCCCAGGGCGAGCCTTTTATTTATTTCCCTCGCCAAGTCGACAAAGCAAACTTCCGTCAAGACGAAATCAACGGCGCCCTCGCCGACAAACTCGATCTGTCGGTCGGATCGATGGCGGATGTGGCGATTTCGGAATACGTAAGCTATCTCAACATTCGGATCGACCGGGCGATGCCTCTGATCTGGGTCGGAGCCGCCATTTCGATGGTCGGTTTGATCATGGGATTTTATTGGCAGCACCGGCGCATTTGGCTGCGAATCGATGACAACCGGATCACGCTCGGTGCTCATACGAACAAAAACTGGTTCGGCGTACGCAAGGAAGTAGCGGATTTGCTGCAAAAAAGCGGGATCGACGTCGATCCCAAGTCGTTAGAGAGAAGGGTGGCTGAAACGTGAGCAGTAACTTTTTGCTCGTTGCTTTTATCGTCTACGCGCTGGCGCTGATCGGCTTTGTCATCGCGATCACCGGCAAGAAGTCCGTGATGGTTACGGACCCGGAAGCTTACGGGAAACGCTGGGGGAATATAGGGATCGTGCTGACGATTATCGGGTTCCTTTCCCATCTGGCTTTCTTCTTCACCCGCTGGGCGGAAGCAGGGCATATTCCAACCAGCAACATGTACGAATTTATGACGTTCCTAGCCATGATGATTGTACTCGCATTCATTATCGTCTTTTTCTTGTATCGCACGCCGGTGCTCGGCATCTTTGCCGTACCGATCGCGATCATTATTATCGGCTACGCTTCGGTATTCCCGCATGAAGTGCAGCCGCTCATTCCGGCTTTGCAGAGCTACTGGCTGAAAATTCACGTTACGACCGCCGCTTTCGGGGAAGCGTTCTTCGCCGTAGGCTTCGCTGCCGGACTGATGTATTTGCTGCAAAGCATCAATTTCAAGAGCGCGGAGAAAGCGGACCGGAGGGAGCAGCGAGGGGTTGAGTTCACGTTATTCACCCTCGTGATGATCATTGCGTTCGTCGCCGCCATCTTCAGCTTTAACGGCTCGGGTTATCACGCCCGCTTTGCAAACGAAGTGACGGTAACGGGAAAAGATAATGTGGAACAAGTGATCAAGCAAAATGTGGATTATGTGTTACCGCCGATCGTTGCGCCATACCAGGGACAGCTCGTCGAGATGAAGCCGTTTCTCGGCATGAAAGAGCCATTGTTCGAGGCTCCTTCCTGGATGAAAGGGGCGAACGCCGGCAGGAAGCTGAACACCGTCATTTGGTCGGTGGTGTGCGGCGCGCTGCTGTACGTCATACTGCGGCTTATCGTGAGGCGTCCGCTCGGCGAAGCGCTTCAGCCGCTTCTGCACGGAATGGACCCGGACGATGTGGATGAAATCGGCTACCGCGCTATCGCGATCGGGTATCCGATCTTTACGCTCGGCGCGCTTATTTTTGCGATGATTTGGGCGGCGGAAGCATGGGGACGGTTCTGGGGTTGGGACCCGAAGGAAGTGTGGGCGCTGATCGTTTGGCTTTTCTACGCGGCCTATCTTCATTTGCGGCTCTCCCGGGGCTGGCAGGGCAAACGTTCCGCCTGGCTGTCCGTTATCGGTTTCATTGTGGTCATGTTTACGCTGATCGGTGTTAACCTTGTCATCGCCGGACTGCATTCTTATTCCGGTGTGTAACGATTTGAATTTTGAAATAACATGCCTAAGGAGGTTAGGTAGATGACAGAGCCGAAAAAGACGATTTTGGTCGTTGACGACGAAGAACGGATTCGCCGACTGCTGCGAATGTACCTGGAGAAAGAAAATTACGTAATTGAAGAAGCGGAAGACGGAGAGACAGCGCTGCGCAAAGCGATGGATACCGACTTCGATCTCATTTTGCTAGATGTGATGCTGCCGGGCATTGACGGCAATGAGGTATGCGCAAGGCTGCGCCAGATGAAATCGACGCCGATCATTATGCTGACGGCCAAGGGCGAGGAGACGAACCGAGTGCAAGGCTTCGAATCAGGCGCGGACGATTATGTCGTGAAGCCTTTCAGTCCTCGGGAAGTCATATACCGGGTGAAGGCGATACTTCGCCGTTCCTCAGTTACGGCTTACTTGTCCAAAGAGGTGAACACGAGCAACAATATCGTGTTTCCGAATCTTGTGATCGAGCACGACGCGCACCGGGTAACGGCCGGCGGTCAGGAAGTGGCGCTTACGCCGAAAGAGTATGAGCTGCTTCACTACTTGGCGGTTTCTCCGGATAAGGTGTTCTCGCGGGAGGAACTGCTCAAGGATGTGTGGAATTATGAATTTTTCGGCGATTTGCGTACGGTGGATACGCATGTGAAACGGCTCAGAGAGAAGCTGAATAAAGTGTCGCCGGATGCTGCGGGCATGATCACGACCGTGTGGGGCGTCGGCTACAAACTCGAGGTGCCGAAATAAGTGTTTATTCTTAGAACCATCGTAGGCAAATTGTGGATTACGATCATTGGGCTGGTTGTCGTTGTGCTGTTGACGCTCAGCCTCTTTTTATTCCAGTATATCGAGACGTCGTTTCCGAAGTCGCAGGACCAGGTCGACAATTTGCGTAAAATGGCGGTCAAGGTCGCGGACGAAATAACGCTTCACCGGGAAGAGCGGCGGTACCTGCAAGTCGTCAATGAACTGCTGAGCGCGCAGGAAGCAAGCACGATCGTGATCGATACCGAATTCATGCAGATCAACTCGCCGGTCGAGCAGCCGAAAGGCTCTGTCCTCGGTTTTGAATCCTTTTTCCTGAAGTCCGACTTGCAAAAAGTGTTCGCCGGTCAAATTATCGATAACCGTGTAATCGGAGGTCCGGTTCCGCAGACGCCGATGAACCGAGAATATACGGCTGTCGCCGTTCCATTCATGAATGAGTCGCAGACGCAGATCGGCGGAGCGCTCATATTGTATCAGCTTACGCAGTCTTATGAAGAAACGCAATCCTATGTGAAACGTTTGTTTGTAGTCGTCGGGGTTTGCGGTTTTCTGATGACGACGTTTTTCGCCTTCTTTCTGCTGACGAAAATTACCCAGCCGCTGCAAAAGCTGCGCAAAGCCGCCGATCTCATTTCCAAAGGAGAGTACGGCACCCGGGTGCCGATCACGTCTTCGGACGAAATCGGGGAGCTTGGGCAAACGTTTAACCATATGGGCGAGCAGCTTTCGGATACGATCAAGGCGCTCAGCCATGAGAAGGAGCACTTGGCCAGTGTCCTGCGAAGCATGACGGATGCCGTCATCACGTCCGATGCGGACGGTCAAGTCATTTTGACGAACCCGCAGGGAGAACGGATCATTCGGGAGTGGGGACGGATCGGCTGGTCGGAGCCGGACGGACCGGGTTCTTCCGGCGAGCCGGGGAACCGCATTCCGCTGCCGATGCAGCCGCTCTTTCAGGCGGTTATCCAAGAGGCGAAAGAAATGACCTCCAAGCTGCATGTGCAAAGCGAGGTGTGGGACGTCGTCATGGCGCCGCTGTATTCGCGCGACGTGGTGCGCGGCGTCGTCGCCGTTATGCGGGACGTGACGGAAGAACACCGTCTGGATAAGCTGCGCAAAGACTTCGTAGCCAACGTGTCGCATGAGCTGCGAACGCCGCTTTCGATGCTGCAAGGCTACAGCGAGGCGCTGATCGACGATATCGCGGCATCGCCGGAGGAACGGAAAGAATTGGCCCAGGTCATCCATGACGAATCGCTGCGAATGGGCAGGCTGGTCAAAGATTTGCTGGACCTGGCGAAGATGGAGACGGGCAACATAGAGCTGAATTTCCGCCGGCTCGAAGTGGAGCCGTTTCTGAGACGGATTCACCGGAAATTCGCCGCGCTGTCGAAAGAGCGGGATGTCGCGATCACTTGCTCGTTTTCACACGAGGATCTTGTGTTAATGCTGGCGGACGAAGACCGTCTGGAACAGGTGCTTACGAATCTGCTCGACAATGCGCTGCGGCACACGCCGCCGCATGCGACGATCGAATTGCGAGCTTTGCAGCAGGAATGGCGGGGCGAACAAGCCGTACAGATCGATATTGCCGATCAAGGCCACGGCATACCGCCGGAAGATTTGCCGTTTATATTCGAACGGTTCTACAAGGCGGATAAGGCCCGTACGCGAGGCGCTTCCGGCGGGACGGGTCTAGGCCTGTCCATCGTCAAAAACATCGTGGAAGCGCATGATGGAACGGTACAGGTCAAAAGCCAGTTAGGACAGGGGACGACGTTTTCCATCCTGCTCCCGTGTAAACGGGGTAAAGACTGAACAAAAAAGAAGCTGCCGGCATGCCGGAGCTTCTTTTTTGTTTCCTCTTGTTTGCAAGCGTGCTTTTGGAGGTGCATTTTACGCGCTAGGTGCGGTTGGATTAAAGCGTCAGTTCCGCGACTGCGATCAGTTCCGGAAGCTGCTCCAACTGCTTGATCACATCTTTCGGCGTTTCTTTATCCGTAGTAAGCACCATGATCGCCGAACCGCCGAACGTTTTGCGTCCAACTTGCATCGTAGCGATGTTCACATCGTTATTTCCGAGCAATGTACCTACTTTGCCGATAATGCCAGGCTTGTCATTGTGCGAAATGAGCAGCAGATGGCCGGCCGGGGCGAAGTCAACCGGGAATTGGTCGATTTGCACGATCCGTTCGCCGTAGCCCGCAAGCAGCGTGCCTGCCGCGGTGCGCTGTCCGCTCTTCGTCTTCAGCGTGAGCGTAATCAGGTTCGTAAAGGTTTGCGAAGCTGCCGAAGTTTGAACCACGATATTGACGCCGCGTGTTTTGGCAAGATGCATCGCGTTGACGATGTTGACGCCTTCGAGCTGATGCGACAGTACGCCTTTAACGATATGCCGCGTCAGTGTCGACGTATCCGTATCGATCAAATCGCCGGAGAAGCTGACCGTAATTTCGCCGATCGCGCCTTCGACCGTTTGTCCGACGAATTCGCCGAGCTTGACGCCCAAATTGAAGTACGGCTGGATTTTATTAAGTACGTTGGCCGGAACCGGCGGCATGTTAACCGCATTTTTGAACGGTTCGTCGCGCAAAATGTGCAATACTTCTTCCGAAACGTCAATCGCCACGTTTTCTTGGGCTTCCACCGTCGAAGCTCCCAAGTGAGGCGTGACGACGATTTTCGGATTGTTCAGGAACGGATGATCCGCAGTCGGCGGCTCTTGTTCGTATACGTCGAATGCGGCGCCTGCCACGATGCCGGTATCGATCGCTTCCACGAGCGCCATCTCGTCGATAATACCGCCGCGGGCGCAGTTGATGATGCGCGCGCCTTTTTTCATCAGCTCGAATTGCGGGCGGCTGATCATATGACGGGTTTCGCTTGTAAGCGGCGTATGAACCGTAATAAAGTCCGCTTGCGCGCAAATTTCGTTAACGGTGCCGAGCTTAACGCCGAGCTTTTCGGCGCGTTCTTCGGTCAGGAACGGATCGTAGCCGAGCACGATCATGCCGAACGCTTTGGCCCGCCTGGCTACTTCGCTCCCGATCCGGCCCATGCCGAGTACGCCGAGCACTTTGTTGCGAAGTTCTACGCCGACGAACGTTTTGCGGTCCCATTCGCCGCTGACGGTTTTTTTGTATGCTTGCGGAATCATACGGGCTACTGACATCATCATGGCGAACGTCAGCTCGCAAGTCGCGATCGTGTTGCCGTCCGGAGCGTTGATGACGACGATGCCGTGCTTGGTAGCAGCCTCCAGATCGATATTATCTACGCCAACGCCCGCGCGTCCGACCACTTTCAGCTTATCGCCTGCACTCATAATCCGGTCAGTTACTTTGGTTGCGCTGCGCACAAGCAGTGCGTCGTATTGCGGGATAATGGCAACCAGTTCGTCTTCCGTAAGGCCGTTCTTTTTCTCTACTTCCACATCCGGAGCGTCGTACAGCAATTGAATCCCCATGTCGCTGATGCCGTCCATAACCAGTACTTTGTACATTTCGATTTCCCTCCGTTATTTTGTCTTTGCCCCTGCGCATTCGTTTGCTCGTCGTGCCGGCCGTGTATCCGCGAAACAACAAAAAGCCCTTCATCCCGATACGTCTAGCGCATACAAGGGACGAGGAGCTTTATTCTCGTGGTACCACCCTAATTCGCTGCTTACTCGCGCAAACAGCCTCATTCGGTCTGGAACGTCCAGACCCGGAAGGGTAACGGCTTCCCGCCGGCTGCAGCTACATGATCATGATGGTTCACCGCAGCAACTCTGGAGTGCTCCGAATAGTGAAGTACGACCGGTTCGCACCAACCACCGGCTCTCTGTACGCTTCGCGCTATCCTTGTCTCCGTCTTCGTTTTATCCAAATGTTGAAATTTTTAATTAGCGTACCATGATCGTTTCGCCCTTGTCAATAGGCGTCGAATTTTTCCGTAAACTTTCGTTGAACCTTTGCTCCATGCTAAGATAAGAAGGAAGGGAAGGGGCGCAAACCTATGACGATTGACAATATCGAACCGGCGGATTTTATGGAAAAGCTGGAGCGCGGCGAGCTGCGCGAATCGCTTTTTATCGACGTGAGAGAGCCGAGCGAGTGGGAATATTACCACATGGAAGAAGCGGAATTGATCCCGATGAATACGATCCCGGACAAGCTGGACGAACTGCCCAAGGATCGGCCGCTTTATGTCGTATGCGCTCATGGCGTCCGCAGCATGCATGTATGCTACTATTTGAAACAGCATGGCTTTGAGCAAGTGGTCAATATAGAAGGCGGGATGGCTGCGCTGGCACAGTTGACGGGTTTTCAATACGACTAATAGTCAAAAAGCCGCCGACCGAGCTTTCGGTTCCTGCGGCTTTTGAACGATTCAGCATGTTTCTGGGACTCCGGTAGGAGGGTTTTATGTATTAGTTCGTGAAAAAAGGCAGCTCAGGCAACGTTTCGTTGGCATACAAACGGTTTTTATAACGAAGGAAGTCGCCGCTGCGCACCGCGTCGGTTCCAATGAGCAAATCGATGACCTGTTTCACATCGTTCAAGTTTAGCTTCTTGGCCTGCCCGGTGACGATCATCTCGTCGATCCGGCTCGTCAAGTCTTGCGGTGTAAAAGCGGCGTACGTTTTCCCGGATGAAAGCTGCTGCGCGACATAGTCGTTTTTCATATTGAAGGCGAGCTCGCTCCAGTCTTTCAACGCCAGAGATTTGGAGGAATCGATTGCCTTGAGCTGGGGATTCACGCTTTCGTTCCATTTGACGATCGCGTCGTAATATTGTTTTTCCGCCGTCAATGCGAAACTTTTTGCCTCAGTGAGGTAGGCGTCGCCGTTCAGTTGTCCCGCCAGATCCGGGCCGGTGACGGCGTTGGCTTTGGTCGTGTAGCCGCGAAGCGCTTCGCTGAACAGTTTCAGGCTTTTCATGTAGTTTTTATGCGCATCCTGCAGCAGCGGCGAGGAGTCGGGCATCGATTTGGTTCCTAGTGCACTATAATTGTCGTTGGCGAGCTTACTGAGATCTTTCATGATCAGCGACGCATCGGACGAACGATTGGATTGCAGCTCGTCCATTTTATCGAACCACTTTTTATGAAATTCCCTGTAGGGCGCATAAATGGTATGATAGAATGACACCAAATATTGTTGATGGTACGCGGTAAAGCCTTTGGCGGCATCGTTCTGTTTGACGATGAGATCCTCATACTTGACTGCCGCGCGGTCTTGACCCATCCGTAAGCCGAAAAAGAAGGCCCCTAGCGCCACAACCAGCATAAAAATAAAGGTGGCGGCAAATAAATAGTCCGTTCGATTCAGCCTTTTCTCCATGGTACTGCCCCCTAATCCTATTTCTATGCTGTTAGTATAGGTGAAATTGTCTAAAAAGGGAATCTCAATTATGAAGAAATTTGACATGAAGCGACTAAAGTTCCATAAAGTAAACATCGACGAAATCGACGACAAGTTTCTGCTTGTCAATGTGTATATAACCCAGCTGCTTATCCTGATTCTCGCCGCGCTGCTGCTGCTTTTTCAAAAGCCGCATTTGGGCGCTGTGTTTACGCTCAAGCCTAAGGAAACGATCCTGATCTGGGGCTTTGGTTTTGCGCTGATCGTCCTGGTCGTCGATTTGCTCATATCCAGATGGGTACCGCCGGAAGTGACCGATGATGGCGGAATCAACGAATTATTGTTCAAAAACCGGCCGCTATGGCACATTGCGCTGTTGTCGTTTGTTGTCGCATTTTGCGAGGAGCTGTTGTTTCGGGGCGCCGTCCAAACGTGGTGCGGTCCATACTGGACCAGCATCATCTTCGCGGCGATTCATGTCCGTTATTTGCAGCATTGGCTGATGACGGGACTCGTTTTCTGCATCAGCTACGGGCTCGGGTATATATTTATTCATACGGGAACGCTGTGGACGCCGATTGCAGCCCACTTTATGATCGACTTTGCCATGGGCTGCATTCTTCGTTACAGGAGAGAGGAATAGAATGAACACCAAACGACCGACATCGATGCCGCCGGAGCAGGCAAGTCCGGAAGCGGACAAGCCCGACGACTATTTGCCTCCCAGGAGGACGGTACATCAACCGGAAAAAGAAAAATGGCTCAAATATTTTTACCGAACGCTGCTCTGGTTGTTTATTTTTCTTGTCGTAGGGCTTCTTGTCTGGGGCTGGAAGCTGCTCAGAGGTTAATGTCGATCGCTTCCGGGTCGACGAACCCGTAACCTTTTTCTTCAAGCTTCGTCAACAGCTCGTCCAGCGCCAGCACCGTCCACGGAAGCTCGTGCATCAATATATTGCTGCCGGGCCGGAGCTGTTCGAGCACATTGCCGACCACCTGCTTCGGATTATTGTTCTTACTCGACATTTCCCAGTCTTTGGACCCGTTAGACCATGTCATATACAGCAAATGTTCTTCTTTCGCTTTCGCCCTGACTTCATCGCTGCCTGAGCCGAATGGCGGCCGGAAGAAGCTCGGGGCTTTTCCCGTTATATCCTGAATCGCTTTTTGCACGTCCCCGATTTGAGCGTCGACCTTCTCTTTGCTTTCTTTTTTCAAGTCGATATGATCCCAGGAGTGGTTTCCGATCGTTTGACCGCGCTCCGACAACAACTTGATGAGCTCGGGCTTTTGCTTGACGCGATAGCCGTTTACGAAAAAGATCGCTTTGGCCTTATGTTTATCGAGCGTATCAAGCAGTCCCGTATTCATTTCCAGATCTTTCGGTCCGTCATCGAATGTCAGCAGCACGATTTTTTTCTCGGTTGCTTCCGGATTGATGGGGACGATATCGTATGATTTTGGATTCAGCTTATATGTTTTGGATACCCCCTTCGGTTGTTCGGGAGCGGCAGCAGGAACGGGGATCGGCGGTTGCGCGGGTTCCTTTGCGATGTCCTGGCCTTCGGCGCGGGGCAACGGCAATGCGTCAGGAGCCTTTTGCTCCGGCGCCTGGCTGTTGCTTGACGGTCCGGACGGTGCGGGGCCTGTTGCGGCAGGTTTGGCGGAGCAAGAACAGAAGAGCAGCGCCGCGGCGGCGATCAGGGTCCATTTGATTGACATGCGGATCGACTCCTTCGTATTTGAACATATCACGATGCCTTGGTGAGGTTTCCTTATTTTATCATGCATGCGTCTCTTCGAGATAGCGGAAAATACGGAGGAATACATTTTACTAATGGAGGGATGGCCATGAGATTCGGTTCTTTTTTATTTGGCGGCATCGTTGGAGCTGCGGCCGTTGTTTATTTATCGAATCGGAACAAATCGATGCTATGGTCCGTTCTGACCAAGAACGGCTCACTTGGCAGCATGATGAATCAAACGAATAGTGACAAATCGGAATCCGCTAAGACCAAGCTTAACGATACTCCGGCGTTCTCCAAGTCGGCAGCCTCGTCCGGCCAAGCAAGCCAATCGAGTTCCCCGGCAAAATCGGCGAAAGGCAGCGACTATGAAGAAGTTTTTTCTTCCGGGCATGGGAACAAAGTATCCGATATTGTCAATCAGGATCCGAATCTGAAGTCGCAAGTAGAAGAAATTTTGACAAGCAACAAGCAAAAGGAACAACTGCAAGTACAGTAAAAAAGAGCCGGAATATGTTCAAGATGCGGAAATCGTCTCGTTGTGGGACGGTGACCGCGTCTTTTTGCGTTGTGGTGGTAAAATTCAGCTTATAACCGTTCTTTTCTTTTACGTTTGTGATATAATAGTGGTAGTATTAATACAAGCTCTTGTTAGCACACCACGTTACACCTTTTGTAACCACACTTCATAAGCTGTTATTATAGTCGGCAAGGAGGAATCCAGTATGAAAATGGAGCGTTTAAGTCAGGACAAGATACGGATTTTCCTCACATTCGATGACTTAACGGAGCGCGGCATTCATAAGGATGACATGTGGAGAGAAATCCCGAAAGTTCACGAGTTGTTCAGTGAAATGATGGACCAGGCTTATACGGAGCTCGGTTTTGACGCATCGGGGCCGCTCGCTGTTGAAGTTCTTAATATGCCGGCGCAAGGCATGGCTGTCATCGTCACTCGCGGTAAGATGAATTTTAGCCACACGGACGATACCCTCGATGACGAAGTGGAAGAAGTATACGAACTTGAAGTCACGATGGACGAAACCGATCAGGTTACTTACGCATTCCATGATTTCGAGGATTTGCTGCGCATGGCCAAAGTGTTGAATCCGCTTTTAACCGACGGGGGTTCGCTTTATTCGTACAAGGACAAGTGGATTTTGCTTCTTGATGCGGAAGAGATGGATGAAAAGCAGCTCCAATCCATTGTGGCGGTCCTTTCCGAGTTCGGGGAGGCGGCATCGGTCACGGAAGCTGTACTTCAAGAATATGGGAAAACCGTTATCGAATCCGACGCGGTAAAAATACTTTGCGCCAAGTTTTCATAAAACGGGCGATTTATACGAACCTGAAATAGGCAAGCATTCTCAAAAACGTTCAAGTTTTTGCGGAGTGCTTTTTTATTGCGAAGTGGAGAACGGTAAGGAAACGGAACTCGGACATTGCATTGGTGCCCGGCCAAAAAGGAATGTAACCGGAAACGGATGAATCGCGGCGTCGCGAAAGTGTTACAATACTATGTAATGCCATTGCTGACTTAAATAAATGAGGCGGACCTGACCTTTCGAGGTGAAGCGAATACGTGGTACCGCTGTTACGGACTGTTCACACATTCACAATCACGCCCTGCGTGCCACAATTACGATCAGACAAAGGATGGTATGAGCTATGGCCGAAAATTTGAACGTACTTGAATCCACACAATATATTATAGAGCAAGCGCTCACCAAGCTAGGTTACTCCTCTGCGATGGTCGATTTGTTACGGGAACCGATGAGAGTGATGACCGTGCGTATTCCGGTCCGAATGGACGATGATTCGGTTAAAATTTTCAAAGGATACCGGGCACAGCATAACGATGCGGTCGGCCCGACCAAAGGCGGCGTTCGCTTTCATCCGGATGTAAACGAGGATGAAGTCAAAGCGCTGTCGATCTGGATGAGCCTCAAATGCGGCATCGTCGACCTGCCGTACGGAGGCGGCAAAGGCGGGATCATCTGCGATCCTCGTCAAATGTCTTTTCGCGAGCTGGAGCGGCTCAGCCGGGGCTACGTTCGGGCGATCAGCCAAATTGTCGGTCCGACCAAAGACATCCCCGCTCCCGACGTGATGACCAACTCGCAAATTATGGCATGGATGATGGATGAATACAGCCGAATTCGGGAATTTGACGCGCCGGGCTTTATCACGGGCAAACCGATCGTGCTCGGGGGCTCTCACGGCCGCGAAACGGCAACCGCGAAAGGCGTCACCATCATGATCGAGCAAGCGCTGAAGAAGCGCAGTATCCCGCTGCAAGGGGCGCGCGTCATCATTCAGGGCTTCGGTAACGCCGGCAGCTACCTGGCGAAATTCATGCACGAGATGGGCGCGAAGGTCGTCGGCATTTCCGATGTGTATGCAGCGCTACACAATCCGGATGGGCTGGATATCGAATATTTGCTCGATCGCCGCGACTCCTTCGGAACGGTTACCAAGCTGTTCACTGACACGCTTACCAATAAAGAGCTGCTCGAGCTGGAATGCGATATATTGGTGCCCGCCGCGATCGAAAACCAGATCACCGCCGAGAACGCGCATCGGATTAAGGCCTCGATCGTGGTAGAAGCGGCCAACGGTCCGACGACGCTCGAAGCAACCAAAATTTTGTCCGACCGCGGCGTGCTTATCGTGCCGGACGTGCTGGCGAGCGCCGGCGGAGTCGTCGTTTCTTACTTCGAGTGGGTGCAGAACAACCAAGGTTATTACTGGACGGAATCGGAAGTGCATGCCAGACTCCAAGAAATGTTGGAAAAAGCATTTGAAAATGTCTATAATGTTCATATGACGAGAAATGTCGACATGCGACTCGCCGCATATATGGTCGGTGTCCGCAAAATGGCGGAGGCCGCACGATTCCGCGGTTGGGTCTAATCAACTTGTGTAGATTGGAGGGACACTATGAGCGTCTTGTCAGTCTTGATGGCGGCGATTGCGCCAGGTGTCGCTCTGCTGTCTTATTTTTACTTGAAAGACCGGTATGACCCGGAGCCGATTTCCCAAGTGCTGAAGCTGTTTCTGTTCGGCGTGCTGCTCGTATTCCCGATCATGGTTTTGCAGCGTGCGCTAGTACAAGGGCTCGGAGATAATCCTTTCGTCTTTTCCTTCATAACGTCCGCGGCGACGGAAGAATTTTTTAAGTGGTTTTTAGTGTATTTCGTGATTTATAAGCATACGTCGTTCGACGAGCCGTATGACGGAATCGTGTACTCCGTTGCCGCTTCGCTCGGGTTCGCGACGCTGGAGAACGTGTTTTACGCCTTTTTCAACTCCTCCGGCTTTTCAACGCTTATGATGCGGGCCTTTTTGCCGGTATCGGGGCATGCGATGTTCGGCGTCATTATGGGTTATCATCTCGGCAAAGCCAAATTCAATCCGGAAGCGAGCCGGAAGCATTTAAGCTACGCTCTGCTCCTGCCGATCTTTTGGCACGGCGTATTCGACTATACGATGATTGTAACGAAAACGTATTGGATCTGGTTTATGGTTCCGCTGATGGCTTTTTTATGGATCCGCAGCTTGTGGAAAGTCAGCCATGCGAACGCCCGATCGCCTCTTCGCGTCATTCAACGCGAGGAACGGGTTAAAATATAGCAAATTTGTCTATAATGGTTACCAGTAACGTTCTATAAGTGCGGAGGGAATGTATGACTGGTGCCAATACCCGCGTTAAAGTAACGATTCGGTGCAGAGCTTGCGGCGAGCGGTTTATTTTGAAAGGGAGAAAAGAAAAAGGCCGGATCGATACCGGCTTTAAACAATGCATCTGCAACAACGAGAATGATTTTGAAATTGAAACGAATGAGTTTTGAGCGGAGAAACCGGCGATGACGTCGGTTTTTTTTCATGTATAAGCGCAGTCCTTCAGGTGAAAACTAAGCCCAAGTTTTGCTGATGAAGGGAGATTTCTCGCATATGTATAAAAGATTGAGCATCGTCATGTTCCCCATTCTACTCGTTGCCCTCATCGGTACCGGCATATGGGGGTACTTAGAGCATCAGGAGAAAAACTCTGTGTTGATCAAGGCGGAGAACCAGTATCAACGGGCGTTTCACGATTTGTCTTTCCACGTGGATAAGCTTCATACCGAGCTTGGCAATACGCTGGCCGTTAACTCCACATCGCAGGATGCGTATAAAAAAGGATTAATCAACGTGTGGCGTATCACGAGCCAAGCGCAAAATGAAATCAGCCAGCTGCCGCTGACGCTGCTTCCATTCAACAAAACGGATGACTTTTTGGCAAATATTTCCAACTTAACTTACCGCGCAGCCGTCCGCGATTTAAGCAAGCAGCCTTTGGATGAGAAAGAGATGAAAACGCTGAATACACTCTATGAGCATTCCGGCGAGATTGCTTCGGAGCTCCGGGGCGTGCAAAGCAAAGTGCTGCAGAACAACTTGCGCTGGATGGACGTGGAGCTTGCGCTGGCGAAGCAAAGCGAGACGCATGACAACGCGATTATTGACGGGTTCAGCACCGTGGATAAAAAGGTGGGCGAATATCCGGAGATCGAATGGAGCCCGACCGTCATGAGCGTGTACCAAAACCGCAATATGAGCATGCTCTCCGGCCAGGAAGAAGGCACCGACCAAATCAAGCAGAAGGCTGCCAAATTTCTCGGCCTGCAGGACAGCTCGGGGCTACAAGTTGTAGAGAACGGCGCAGGCACGGAAAATCAGTCTTACAGCGTGAGCATGCCTAAGACGGGCACTTCGGACGGCAATGTCTACATGGATTATTCCAAAAAAGGCGGGCAGCTGTTGTGGTTCTCTGCTTCGAGGGATGTTCCTTCCAAACAATTGGATCTGCGTACGGCGCGCGATGTCGCCGCCCAATTTTTGGACGAACGCGACTATAAAGATATGACGGCCGTCAGCTATGACGAATACAATAACGTGGCCAATATGACGTTTGCCACCGATAAGAACGGCATCATCAACTACCTGGAGAAAGTGGCTGTGAAGGTGGCGCTCGATAACGGCGAGGTCATTGGGATGGACGCGGCGGATTACGTGTATGACAAAAAAGAACGGCAAATGAACGCTCCGAAGCTGTCGGACGAACAAGCCCGTAAAACGCTGAGCCCGAATTTCAAAGTCGAAAGCGCGGAAAAAGCGCTGATCCGAAACGATATTGACGAAGAAGTGCAGTGCTATCAATATATCGGCCGGGTCAACGGCGGCATTTACCGCATCTATATTAATGCGGACAGCGGCGCCCAAGAAAAAATCGACCGAATCGGCAGTGAAGAAGCGCAGCTCAGAAAATCATAAGATGATAGGCCCAATCGCTAAGCCCGATGAAATTCATCGGGCTTTTTGGCGCGAGCTGCATCGGCTGACGGATGGCCTGTATATTTTACTTTCCATATAGTTCACTCATGTTATAATATTTGCGACGGATGTATGCTTTAGGGAAAGGGGGTGCAGTCATGCTTCCGAAAATCAATCAAATTTTATATATAAAAATCAACTCGATGGATGGGGGGGAATCAGTAGACGAATACAAGACAAGAATCGCCGATATGACGGACGATACGATATTCGTCGAAATTCCGGTAGAGGTGAACACCGGCATCTCACGATCGCTGTCATATGGAAACGTGCTGTCTGCTTATTTTTTCGATGACATGGAAATTAAAAACTATTTCATAAGCACGGTCATCGGCGTTTCCAACAACATAATGCATTTGTTTCATATTACGAAACCGGCTCCCGAAGCGGTTACGAAGGTTCAGCGGCGCAACTTTCTCCGCGTACAGGCAGAGCTTGAGGTCGCCGTTAAGCATTCCGAACAGCTCCAGTTCGTTGCCTTGACGGACGATATAGGCGGAGGCGGCCTATCGCTTCTATGCGATGATTACATACCGCTGGCGGAGCAGAACATTGTCAGCTGCTGGCTGCTCGTCCCGAACAAGAACGGGCAGAACGATCACGTGCCTTTCAAGAGCGAGGTCGTCAGGGTGGCGCCGCTGGCTCCCGGTACGCAGCGGGTGATGATGCGATTTACCGATATTTCCGACCGCGATCGGCAAAAGATTATTCAGTTTTGCTTCGAACGGCAATTTGAATTCAGAAAAAATTGATGCATAAGATCGGTGAGATCGGGGCACACTACGACCCAAATCGAATGGGCGGAGTGACGATATATGGATCGAAACCGGCATCGGCAAGCGGACGACGGTTACGAAGAGTTATTTATAGCGTTTGGACGCAAGGTTGAAAAATGGCTGTTCGCCGCAATTGCGATATTGCTGTTTGCTTTAGTGATATCGCAGCTGATGCTGCAAAATCCTCGGCTTCGTTATTTGATCGTAAAGGTGGAGCAGCTTGAAGGAAACCGCTATGATTCGTCATTGGCGAAGACGCAGGTGAAGTGACGGGACGGTCGTTCGTTTTGCATTCCATGTCGAACCTATGGTATAATTTTCATCGTTCAAGGCTTCGGCCTGTTTTTTTTTCAGGAAGCTTGTCCGCGCTCATTTTGTTAGGAGGCCGCAGTTTTGGAAAAGTTTAATATTGCAATCGACGGCCCGGCCGGGGCGGGGAAAAGCACGATTGCCCGTCTCGTCGCCAAGGAGCTTGACTTCATTTATGTCGATACGGGTGCCATGTATCGGGCCGTAACGTGGAAAGTGCTGCAGGAAGGACTCCAACCGGATCAGACGGAAGAAATGGTTGCACTCGCCAGCCGCATGGAAATTCGGTTGATGCCTGGAGAGAACGGCCAACTTGTGTATGTGGACGGAGAAGACGTTACCGGATTGATTCGGACACCCGATGTTACGGGTAATGTATCTCGGGTTTCTTCCATCGCCGAAATCCGAGCGATTTTGACGGCAAAGCAGCAGGAGCTCGCCAAAAGCAAAGGCGTTGTCATGGATGGCCGGGACATCGGAAGCCATGTGCTCCCCGACGCCGAAGTAAAAATTTTTTTGACGGCGAGCGTTCGCATTCGTGCGGAACGCCGGTACAAAGAAATGAAAGAGGCGCAACCGGACGTCGACATTACGCTGGAGAAGCTGGAGCGCGATATCGCGGAAAGAGATCGGATGGATCAGCAGCGGGAGGCATCGCCGCTTGTGCGGGCTGCTGACGCCGTGTTGATGGATACGACCGACATGCCGATTCCGGAAGTGGTGGAATCCATTCTTGAATTGTGCAAGACGCAAGTACACGGAGGGAAGTAAGAATGCTCTATCTTACGCTTCGCTTCCTATTTCGAATCATGTTCGGCTTGTTGTTTCGGCTGAAGGCGGTCGGCAAGGAGAACGTCCCTGCCGAAGGTGCGGTCGTGCTGTGCTGCAATCATATCAGCAACTTCGATCCGCCTGTACTTGGGACCCCGTTGAAACGGAAAGTTCATTATATGGCCAAAGCCGAATTGTTCGAGCTTCCTGTGCTAAGCTACGTACTACCCCGCATTTGCGCGTTCCCTGTCAAAAGGGGGGGCGTCAGCAAAGAGTCGATCCGATTGTCCATCCAACTCTTGAAGGATGGGGAAATGCTCGGGATCTTTCCGGAGGGGTCGCGAAGCAATGCCGGGGGGATGGGCAAGAAGGGAGCCGCCAGTCTGGCATTGAAATCGGGCGCAACCGTTGTACCAGCAGCCATTGTTGGGAATTATAAATTATTCCGTCAAATGAAAGTCGTTTACGGGCCGCCGGTCGACATCAGCGAGTTTGCCGAGAGCGGGTCCGAAGGCTTGGAGCACGCAACCGATAAAATTATGACAGCTATACGCAGCCTCGTGAAACAGCACGAATCGAAATCATAAATCGTGGCATACTGAATAAATCAGATGAAGTAAATTATTTCCCAAATACATTAAATGTTGCCAGGTTGTTAAGGAGGGTATTCGACATGTCAGAAGAAGTTAAAGCAGAGCAAGAAGTGCAAGCCGTGGTTTCCCAAGAGGAGTCGATGGCGAACGTGAACATTTTGAAGAAAGGCGATATCGTCAAAGGCAAAGTTCTTAAAGTGGATGCGGATCAAGCCATTGTCGATGTCGGCTACAAATATGACGGTGTCATTCCGTTGCGCGAGCTCTCTTCCGTCACTTTGGAGGATGCATCGCACGGAGTGGAATTGGGACAGGAAGTCGAACTGAAAGTGCTGTCCATCGATGAGAAAAACGAGAAGGTCGTTCTTTCCAAACGCGCCATCGACAGCGAGAAAGCATGGGATAAGCTGTCGGCTGATATGGAAAACAAAACGATCCTCGAAGCGATCGTCGCCGAAGTCGTAAAAGGCGGACTCGTTGTCGACGTAGGCTTGCGCGGCTTCGTACCGGCATCTATGGTAGAACGCACATTCGTGGAAGACTTCAGCGATTACAAAGGGCGCACGCTTCGTCTGCGCGTGAAAGAAATGGACCGCGAGAAGAACAAAGTCATCCTTTCGCAAAAAGACGTGCTTGACGATGAAGTGGAAGCGAAGAAGAAGGAGACGTTATCCGGCCTTTCCGTCGGCCAGCAGCTCGACGGCACGGTTCAGCGTCTGACCCAATTCGGTGCATTCGTAGATATCGGCGGCGTCGACGGTCTGGTGCACATCTCCGAGATGGCATGGCATCACGTGGAAAGCCCGTCCGAAGTCGTTAAAGAAGGCGACAAGGTTCAGGTGCAAGTGCTGAAAGTCGATCCGGAGAACGAGCGCATTTCGCTCAGCATCAAAGCGACTCAGCCGGGTCCTTGGCAGCAAATCGGCAATATCAAGATCGGCGATATCATTAAAGGGACGGTCAAACGTCTTGTGCAATTCGGCGCTTTCGTGGAAGTTGCGCCGGGCGTGGAAGGATTGGTTCATATTTCGCAAATCTCCCATCGCCATATCGCAACGCCGTTCGAGGTATTGAAGGAAGGCCAGGAAGTTCAAGTGAAAGTGCTTGACGTGAATCCTGCCGATAAACGCATTTCCTTGAGCATTAAGGAAACGGAAGAAGCGCCTGCCCGCGAGCCTAGAGCCGAAAGAGGCGAAAGAGGAGAACGAGGACCTCGCAGAGAGAAGGAAACGGTGTCTTACGAAGAAAATCAAGGTTTCAACCTGACACTCGGCGAGAAATTCGGCGACAAGCTGAGCAAATTCAAGTAAGCCATTATTGTAACGAAATGAGGAGTGGAATTGCGGATCCCAAGGAAACTGGAGCATGTTCACCATGCTCTCCAGCTTGGACCGGGAGGCAACAACGGTTTCGGCGGCGTCAAGCTGCTTCCGAACTGTCTCCCGGACATTTCCTCCGATCAAATAGCGTTAAAATCCCGTATCGGCGAACTCACCTTGAGCTCGCCGATTATTATTAATGCGATGACCGGAGGGGCGAACGAAACGGAGGAAATTAACAGGGAGCTGGCGATAGCCGCTCGGGAAACGGGACTCGCGATGGCGGTCGGCTCGCAGATGTCGGCAATCAAAAATCCGGAAGTGGCTTCGAGCTATCAGATCGTAAGAAAAGTGAATCCGAACGGACTCGTGTTCGGAAACTTGGGCAGCGAAGCTACGGTAGAGCAAGCGGAGCGGGCTGTAGAAATGCTCCGCGCCGACGCGCTGCAAATTCATCTGAACGTCATGCAAGAGCTGATCATGCCGGAAGGAGACCGTCATTTTACGGGCATGCTTGAGCGGATCGGCGCGATCGTTCGGCAAACCGGGGTGCCGGTAATGGTCAAGGAAGTCGGCTTCGGCATGGTTCGAGAAAGCGTGGAATCGCTTATATCGATCGGCGTGAAGATGATTGACGTCGGAGGGGCCGGGGGAACCAACTTCGCCGCGATAGAAAATGCGAGGCGCGGGCAGCCGATGGGCTGGCTGAACGATTGGGGCTGCAACACGGCGATATCCCTTTTGGAAGCGATCGAAGCGATACATCGGGCGAATACCGACGTTTCCTTGCTCGCGACGGGTGGCATTTCCCATGCGGTGGATGTATGCAAAGCATTAACCTTGGGCGCTTCGGCCGTAGGCATCGCCGGCGCGTTTCTGAAGGTGCAGCGGACGAAGGGGACGGCCGCTTTGATCGAAACCGTCGCGGCCATGCATGACGAGCTTCGTTTATTGATGACCGCGATGGGAGCCGGTTCGATCGGCGCGCTTCGAACGAAGCCCGTCGTGATCGTCGGCGAGCCGGAGCGATGGTGCAGCGCCAGAGGCATTTCGACCGAAGTCTATGCGCGTCGCAACGGGTATGCCAATTGATGGGCAGCGATTATAAAACTACATAGAGAGCCATACTAAGGAAAAGAAGGGACAAGCTTTTCTTTGGGTGGGTGCGCATGAATGCAGGATATTTGTCGTTCGTATTAATTGTCGTTTCCCTCATTCTGTTTGCCAGCGGCTGGAAAGACATACTAATAAGAGGTATTTCTCATTCGAGGTTACTTCTTTTTTTTGTTGCCTGGGTTATTGCTTTCCGCTGGAGCATGGAATGGAACGGTATGCAA
The DNA here is from genome assembly GCF_910594985.1 of Paenibacillus allorhizosphaerae. Lineage (GTDB taxonomy): Bacteria > Bacillota > Bacilli > Paenibacillales > NBRC-103111 > Paenibacillus_G > Paenibacillus_G allorhizosphaerae. Next base: position 33,973 of record NZ_CAJVCE010000007.1, on the reverse strand, counting down.
ATTTACGGCGTTGCGCCGCTGCTGCTTTTCACAGCTTTATTCGTGTTTCTTCGTTCATACGAAGCGTTTCAGCGACTACATGCATTATCGGTAGGGCTGCTGCTCGGATCGATTTTCTTTTTTTTGAAGGAGACGATCCATTTGATGCCTGCCCTCATCGTATACAGCAGCAGCGTAACCATCGCCTTAATTTCCGGTACGATGGTCTCGGTCGCCCTGCGCCGGCCTGCGGTTCAAATTGCCGCCATTTCTCTCGGCTTTGTCACCGGTGAAGCGATGTATGCCTATTCCCATCATAATCAGACGCATGTCAGCCTGGGCGGCACTTCGTTTCAGGACTTGTGGTGGCTTACTGTATTTGCAGCGAGAGGCATTTCGCTCGTCTTGCAGCAAACGGCCCTCGGGTTTAAAAAAGCGGCCGTATTTGTATGGGAAACCATTCGTCAGCGGAAGCCGTAGCTTGCCCGATGCGCATGATGAGACGGCGCTGCAAAAAGGAGGAACATAAATGTGGGCTTGGATCGTGGAGCAAAAGTATACGGTGGGCATCATCCTGGGAGTTATGTTCGGAGTAGCCTCCAGGCTCAGTATGCTGAGAACCGATTACAGGCAATACCCGACCTATCCGCACGGAAGAATCGTTCACATTTCGCTTGGTGTGATCGCGGCCGGGCTAGGAGCGGTTGCGGTTCCGTCGTTGATCGATAAAAATTACACCGCCGTCACTTTTTTGTCATTGGCTGCGCAGCAATTCAGAGATGTACGCAACATGGAACGGCAGTCGCTCAGTAAAATCGACAGCATGGAGCTCGTGCCGAGAGGCGCTTCGTATATCGAAGGCATTGCGATGGTGTTCGAGGGCCGAAATTACTTGGTTATTTTGTCGGCTTTTGTCACTTCCTTTTTCAGTATCGTATTCGCGTGGTATTGGGGCGTTGCGGCGGGAGTGGTATCCATGCTCGTCACGAATTTTTTCAAAAGCGGAAAAAATATATCTCATATCGCCGTTGTACGAGTGGGCCAAGTGAAGCTGGACGGACCGAACTTGTTTGTCGATGACATCTACATGATGAATGTCGGCCTTGACGATACGCGAAAAATTATTGCAGAGAAAGCGATCGGTCTGGTGCTCGTGCCAAAAAACCGGAACAGTCGGGTGACGATCGCCAATCCGGGGCAACGGCAGGCGCTGCTGCACGATGTATCGACCATCATGGGCGTTTATCGCGATGAAGGCGAACCGGCGTTAATGCCGCTGGCCAAGCTCGATATGAACGACGGACGACTCGGCGTGCTGCTGCTGCCGCAGGAGCATGACGCGGAGAAGGCGCGTACGGTTGCCGAGCGTTCGCCGATTTTGGAAAGCGCGGTACGTATGCCGAGCGAAGCCGGAGTGAACAAGGAAGAAAGGGCAAGGGCGTAGAGCATGGGGAGAATTGTGGCAGTCGTAACCTTGGACGATCAAAAAGTGGGCGGCGGTGCTCCGATCTTTGTAGCCGGATCACCGGAGGAACAGCAGCAAACCGCATTTAAGCTGGAAAAAATACTGGATGCGGCGGCCCATGATCTTCAAAACGGCACCTTTATTATCGTTGACCATTCAAGCGGCGCTTGAACCGTCTTGAGTGCGCTTCATTTACTTGTCCCCTTGATTTTGTTATAATATCTTAGTTTACAAGCCGTGGCGATACGGTTTGTCACTACAATTAAATGATCAATAAAAGATGTTTGCGCCGCTTTTAACGAGGCTTAAGGTGTACCGGAGAAGGGAATGAAGTTTGATGGCAAGGCCAGTAGTAGCGATCGTCGGCCGCCCGAACGTGGGAAAATCCACGATCTTTAACCGAATTATCGGAGATAAGCTCGCGATCGTCGAGGATAAACCAGGGGTTACCCGTGACAGACTGTACGGAATCGGAGAATGGCTGACAACCGAGTTCAGCATTATCGATACCGGTGGAATTGAGATTGAAGGCGATGATCAAATCATGCGCTCCGTTCGCGCACAGGCGGAGCTTGCTATTGAAGAAGCGGATGTCATCGTTTTTATGGTGGATGCGAAAGCAGGCGTAACGCCGGCGGACAGTGAAGTGGCGGAACTGCTGTATCGCGCCAAAAAGCCGGTCGTCGTGGCCGTCAACAAAGTAGATAATTTGCAGCGGACGGACGATATTTATGAGTTTTACAGCCTTGGCTTTGGCGAAGTCGTCGGCATTTCGGGCTCGCATGGCACAGGGATCGGCGATCTGCTGGACGAAGTCATCAAGCATTTTCCGGAAGCGACGGAGGAAGAGTACGGCGAGGATGTCATTCGCGTCGCACTGATCGGGCGGCCGAATGTCGGCAAATCTTCGCTCGTGAACGCCATTCTCGGCGAGGAGCGCGTGATCGTCAGCGATGTGGAAGGCACGACCCGCGATGCGATCGATACGCCGTTCGAGAAGGACGGGCAGAAATACGTGATCATCGATACGGCCGGTATGCGCAAGCGTGGAAAAGTATACGAAACGACGGAAAAATACAGCGTCATGCGGGCAATGAAAGCGATTGAGCGAGCGGACGTGGTGCTTGTCGTCATCGACGGAGAAACCGGCATTATCGAGCAGGACAAACATATTGCCGGTTATGCGCATGAAGCGGGCAAGGCGGCCGTCTTCGTAGTAAACAAATGGGATATCGTCGAGAAGGACGACAAAACGATGCATCAGTTCACCCAGAAAATACGCGATCATTTCTTGTTCATGACCTATGCTCCTGTCGTGTACGTGTCGGCAAAAACGAAGCAAAAGCTCCACAAGCTGCTGCCTGTCGTCAATTCCGTAGCGGAACAGCACGCGCTTCGCGTGCAAACGCATGTGCTCAACGACGTCGTATCGGATGCGGTCGCCATCACTCCGCCGCCGACGGATAAAGGAAGGCGGCTGAAAATCAACTACGCGACCCAGGTTGCTGTAAAACCGCCGACTTTCGTCATATTCGTCAATGATCCGGAGCTTATGCATTTCTCCTATCAACGCTACTTGGAGAATAAAATTCGCGCCGCGTTCGGGTTCGAAGGTACGCCGCTTCGGTTTTTCACGCGAAGAAAATCGGATGACGAATAGGAGGCAATCGACTTGTTAAGTTATGCATCGCTGCTGATCGGGTATTTGCTGGGCTCGATCAGCTTCAGTTATTTGGCAGGCAAACTGCTCAAAGGAATCGATATAAGACAGCATGGGAGCGGCAACGCCGGGGCGACGAACACACTGCGGGTTCTCGGCAAGGGACCGGGTATTACCGTGCTGCTGCTCGATATGATCAAAGGCGTTGCCGCCGTATGGATCGGCACTTGGCTGAGCGGCGGCGACCCGCTGATTCAAGTGCTCTCCGGCCTATGTGTCATAGCAGGACATAACTGGCCCGTATTTTTCGGCTTTCGCGGCGGCAAAGGGATCGCAACGACGATCGGCGTAATGGTTACGCTTGCTTTTTTGCCCGCTCTGATCGCAGGATTGATTGCGATTGCATCCATTGCTCTAACACGCTACGTTTCGTTAGGATCGCTTTTGTTTACAGCAATTTTACCTATTCTTATTTGGTTCATGCATTATCCTGTCGCTATCTTCATATTGAGCCTGCTGCTATTCGTGTTTGCCTGGGTTCGTCACCGGTCCAACATCGGGAAGCTGTTGACGGGCAGGGAGAACAAGCTCGGAGCCAAAAGGCAAGCTTGATCGCACATTCATCGGAGGTGTACTCGTATGGCCGCAAGGAGCAAAACGGCTGTTCTTGTTGCAGGCAGTTGGGGGACGGCAATCGCTTCCGTGCTGTCGGATAACGGGCATCAAGTGATGCTTTGGTCGCGCAATCAAGAACAGGTGGAGGAGATCAACCGGGAGCGGCGAAATTCGCGGTTTCTGAGCGGTGCCGAGCTTTCATACCGCATTCAGGCTACCCGCTCCATGCAGGAAGCGCTTGAGGATGCGGAAGCCGTCATCGTCGTTGCGCCATCTGCCGCCATGCGGGAAGTTGCTTCGCAGATGAAGCATCACCTTCACGAACGCACCACCGTCATTCACGCGACGAAAGGCTTTGAAGCCGGCAGCTTGAAACGGATGACCGAGGTGCTGGCCGAGGAGCTGAACGGGTACGATCCGAAGCGCCTTGCCGTCTTGTCCGGCCCAAGCCATGCGGAGGAAGTCATTCAGCGTCGCCCGACGACCGTCGTGGTCGCTTGCGAAGACAAAACGGCGGCGGAGACGGCACAGGATTTGCTGATTACGCCGTATTTTCGCGTTTACACGAACCCGGACGTCGTCGGGGTGGAAGTCGGCGGCGCACTCAAAAACATTATAGCGCTCGGTGCGGGCCTGAGCGACGGCCTCGGTTTCGGCGACAATGCCAAAGCGGCGCTGCTTACCCGCGGGCTTGCGGAGATCGCCAGGCTGGGAATGGCGATGGGTGCGAACCCGCTTACCTTCTCGGGGCTGGCCGGGATCGGCGATTTGGTCGTGACGTGTACGAGCAAGCACAGCCGCAACTGGAGAGCCGGAGCTATGCTGGCCGAAGGGCAATCGCTGGAGGAAGTTTTGAAGCGCATGGGCATGGTGGTCGAAGGCGTGAAGACGACGCAGGCCGCGTATAAGCTTTCCCGGCAGTATGGGATCACTATGCCGATTGCCGACGAGCTGCACAACGTGCTGTTTGACGGGAAGGAGCCGAAGGCGGCCGTTGAAGATTTGATGGAGCGCGGTCGAACGCACGAAATGGAAGATTTGGCCGAACCTTTTCAAAGCGGTTGGTCCATATAGGCAGGAGCCTGAACGTACCGCCGCTTTCGATCATATAATACCTCAGACTTACTGTTTCACCTGGAGAACGGGTTGTTTTGTCAAAGTCTGAGGAGGTAGAGGAACGGTGCCCGACAAAAACGTGCAGAAAGACGTGCTGAATGTCGTAAAGAAGAAAACCGGCAAAAACGTTACGGAGAAAGACATATATAAGCTTGCGAGCGGAGTCAAGCCAACGACGATGCAAAGCGATGCGCAGCTGAAGCAGCTCATCAAGCAAGTGTCCAGCCTCGTGAAAGTGCCGGTATCGGAACAAACGATGAACGAGCTGATCCAAGCGATTAAAAGCAGCAAGATGAATCCGAACAATATGGAGCAGCTGATGAAGATGATTATGAAAAAATGATTCTTTTTCAACATTTTCATGGCATAAGCCGCCGGAAAGCGCGCTTATGCTTTTTTTATGATATGATAGCTACAGCGAAAGTACATAAACGGGGGTCGTGATTCCAGTGTCGTCCATGGACAAGATGTGGGCATCTTTTATTGCCATCGGATTGATGTTTGTCGCATCGTTCCTAATAACATATGCAAGAAACAAAACAAGAGGCGTCATTCGATTTGTGTTGTCTTTCATCGCTTTTGTTTTGTTTATTCCGATACTGCTATATATGATCGTTTCCATAATGTAACAGGAGGGATACCGCCAGCTATGATTAGCTTGAAGGGACGCAGAGTACAAAAAACAGTGGAGCCGGTTACCGGATTTTCCATTTTGGATATGGCATTGAAGCATGACGTCGATTGGGGCTTTTCCTGCACGCGGGGCACCTGCTGCCGCTGCCGCTGTCAAGTCGCCGAAGGGATGGAGCATTTGTCGGCTCCATCCGATGCGGAATTGGACGCGCTGGAGCCGGAGGAACTCGAAGAAGGGTTTCGTCTTGGCTGCCAGGCGAAAATCAAAACCGTCGGCAGTGTCACGGTGACGAACAAACCATATTTTTGATAGCGGGATGATCACATATGACGAATTTTATCCATACCCCTTTGTCCGAATCGCTGCTTGCCGCGCTGAAGACGATTCGGGAACAATCGGGGGGGCACAGGCCATTGACATGGCTGGTCGGGGGCAGCACGGGGCTAATGCTGCAAGGCGTATCGCTCGCGGCTCCGCCGAGGGATCTCGATCTGTACATAGACCGCGAGCAAGCGGCCGAAATGCATGAAGCGCTGAAGCCATACGCCGTAGATGAGCAAGCGGAAAGCGAGACCGCGTTATACCGCTCCATTCTTAGCCATTACGACATTGGCGGAGTGAAGGTGGAATTGGTCGGCGCTTTTGAAGTTCGGGCACTAGAGAGCGAATATAAGGTCGAGGCGGCTTATCTGTCGCAATTGCAAGCACCATGGCTCACACAGCCCGGATTGGAGAGCGTCCGCATAATGCCGCTTATGCATGAGCTGATCTTCAATGTATTGCGAGCAAGACCCGACCGGTACGAAGCGATCGCAGACTTGTGCCGACGTCAGGATACGGCGATACACAGGCTTATGCTTGAACGGCTTGCGTCACGAAACCGGTTCAGCGCCGCGCTTACGGACACTTTGGAGCGTCTGCTCAACGAATCGAATCGCGAGCCCCGATAATAAAGAGAGGGAGCAGGACGACATGGCGGCTCACATCACCTTTTTGCCGAACAATAAGACAGTTCAAGTAAATCCAGGAACGACCGTACTCGGCGCCGCGGCTAAAGCCAAAGTGCATATCCGGACGCGCTGCGGCGGCAAAGCCGCCTGTCTGATGTGCAAAGTCATCGTTCAGAGCGGAACGGGCCTCACCGCACCGAACCCCAGCGAACGAATGAAACTGGGCAGCTCTGACGAGGGCAGCGGATTCAGGCTGGCGTGCCAGGCGAAAATTTTGGGCGATGTCACGGTGACGATTCCCGAAGACCCGCTTAAAGCGGCGATCCGCAAACAGCTGGAAAAGCAGCAGGAGGAGGATTGGTAATGATACGTGTGCTGCGCGCAGCCTTGATGATTGTTGTTTTCGCGCTGCTAAGCGGGTGCTTGTACCCTAAAGAGATGCGGAAAGAAAACCAGATCGCGAGCGGCGAATTTGTCGTATTGGTCCAAAACGCCGTCGATCAATTTAAAGCGAAAACCGGTGTGCTGCCGATAAAAAACAGCGAGGAAACGACGCCGCTGTATGAGAAATATCCGATTGATTTCAAGAAACTGGTCGGGCCTTATCTTAGCTCGGCGCCCGTTAACGCGTTCGAGAACGGCGGCTCGGCCTCTTATGTGCTGGTTGATGCGGAAACGAAGCCTACGGTCAAAATGATGGATCTGACGTCGTTTCAGCAAACGGTGGAAATCCAGAAAGCCGTAGACGACTACAAGTCGAAATCGGGCGGGCAGCTGCCGAAAGGACAAGCGATCGCTCCCGGATTTTCTTCCATCGACTATGCGAAGCTGAACCGTAAGCCGGCGGAAGTAAACAGCATGTACTCGCCGCAGTTTAAGCTGCCGTTCTTGCTCCACGATTCCGGTCAAGTGGCCATTGACTACGCGCCCGAAATCATGAGGATGATCGATAAAAAGAAGCTGCAGAGCAGCTTGAACGCCACCCAAGATTTGCGGGAGCTGCTGGTGCGTGAGTCGTACTACGTGCCTGCGCGTTCGTTTCCGTACGTTTGGCGAAGCGGACAGCCGGTCCCGATTACCGCGCCGTAACTCTTGCAAACAGAGCCTCTATCAACCTTGATTCGCAAGGTGATAGAGGTTTTTCTTTTTTTCCAAAAAAGCTAGAATAACCTGCTGCAGGCACACATATATTTGAAAGGGATGAATGTACGCAAGCCTCAAGTCCATCAAGCTGCGGCAAGGAGTGGTCAAAATAAAAGTTGGCAAAACCCATCATATTTTGATTCGCGATACATATATTTGTACTAGTCCGAAGCATGTACGAGTTTCGTCTTAAACAACCTGTAGGAGGGATTCTCATTGGAAAAAGTGGATATCTTTAAGGACATTGCAGAGCGTACTGGCGGGGATATTTACCTGGGGGTCGTTGGAGCGGTCCGTACGGGAAAATCAACGTTTATCAAGCGCTTTATGGAGTCGATCGTGCTGCCGAACATTCAGAATGAAGCCGACCGGATTCGGGCAACCGATGAGCTGCCGCAAAGCGCAGCGGGTCGCACCATTATGACGACAGAGCCGAAATTCGTACCGAATAATGCGGTGCAGCTGCATGTTGCAGAAGGACTGAATGTAAACGTACGTTTGGTGGATTGCGTGGGATACGTCGTAGAAGGCGCGAAAGGCTATGAAGACGAAAACGGGCCTCGCATGATCAATACGCCTTGGTTTGAAGAGGCGATTCCGTTCCAGGAAGCGGCCGAAATCGGTACGCGCAAAGTCATTCAAGAGCACGCTACGCTCGGCGTTGTCATTACGACGGACGGCTCGATAGCGGAAATTCCCCGGGCGTCCTATGTAGATGCCGAAGAGCGTATCATTACGGAGCTTAAGGAAGTCGGCAAGCCGTTCATCGTCATCGTCAACTCCACGAAACCGCAAAGCGATTCGGTGCAGGAGCTGCGCGGGCAACTGCAGGCGAAGCATGATGTGCCTGTCGTTGCGATGAGCGTCGCCAATATGCAGGAAGAAGATATGATGTCCGTACTCCGCGAAGTGCTGTACGAGTTCCCTGTCCATGAAGTGAACGTGAATTTGCCAAGCTGGGTCATGGTGCTGGAAGAAAATCACTGGCTCCGTTCCAACTTCGAAAGTTCCGTACGCGAAACGGTACAGGACATTCGGAGACTGCGCGATGTCGACCGGGTGGTCAACAACTTCGAGGAATACGAATTTGTCGATAAAGCGGCTCTCGCCGGAATGAACATGGGCCAAGGCATCGCCGAGATCGATCTGTATGCACCGGATGAGCTGTACGACCGCATTTTGATGGAAGTGGTCGGCGTGGAAATCCGCGGTAAAGATCACCTGCTCCAGCTGATGCAGGAATTTACGCATGCGAAGCGGGAATACGACCACTTTGCCGAAGCGCTTGAGATGGTGAAGACGACCGGTTACGGCATTGCGCCACCGTCGCTAGCGGAGATGGCGCTTGACGAGCCGGAACTGATCCGTCAAGGGTCTCGGTTCGGGGTGCGTCTGAAAGCGACGGCGCCGTCGATCCATATGATCCGCGTCGATGTGGAATCCGAATTTTCCCCGATTATCGGAACGGAGAAGCAAAGCGAAGAGCTCGTTCGTTACCTGATGCAGGATTTCGAAGAAAATCCGCTCAAAATTTGGGAATCCGACATATTCGGACGCTCGCTCCATTCCATCGTACGCGAAGGCATCCAAGGGAAGCTCGCCATGATGCCGGATAATGCGCGTTACAAGCTGCAAGAGACGCTGGGACGCATCATTAACGAAGGTTCGGGCGGGTTGATTGCAATCATTTTGTAGGCACTTGGACATAGCAAGAACAAAGAAAATGCACTCCGGCGGGTGCATTTTTTACGTTTTACTTGAAAAAGATGTGCGCCTGTATTACTATAATGTTGATTTCCATGGTGGAATTACCTCTTAGCATGTATATTTTGCGAAGAAACGGTTAACAAAGAGAATAACAGTAATATCGTTAGTGGGGGGAGGTGAATCGCATGAATAAATCCGATTTGATCAACAAGGTAGCCGAATCCTCTGAGCTTTCCAAGAAAGACGCAACCAAAGCGGTGGAAGCCGTATTTGACGCTATTTCCGAAGCATTGCAAAGTGGCGATAAAGTACAATTGGTCGGTTTTGGAAACTTTGAAGTTCGCGAGCGTTCCGCCCGCAAAGGCCGTAATCCGCAAACCGGTGAAGAGATCGAAATTCCTTCCAGCAAAGTCCCGGCGTTTAAGCCAGGTAAAGCATTGAAAGACGGAATTCAGTAATCCGGCCGATAGGCTCAGCATTTCTACATAGTCAAGTTTCAAAAGCGCTTGAACCGGTGAATGGTTCAGGCGCTTTTATTTTGGAAGGAAACTGCATAAAAGCCTTTACAACGCTTGTGTGGTAAGATATAATTTCCTTTGCCGGAAAACTTTCCGTCAAGTTCGGGGTATGGCGCAGCCTGGTAGCGCGCACCCTTGGGGTGGGTGAGGTCGCACGTTCGAATCGTGTTACTCCGACCATTTTTTTAAACAAGCGTGTCAACTTATAATGGAGCTACGCGTTGACCGTTTTATACGGGCGCACTTCGAGCAGCACTAGCGCCTTCGGGAAGGAACGTTTTCTTTCGATACATGTCGAGGAGAGCGTTTTTTTTATTTGCCCTGCTGCAAGAATAAGGCGCTGGACGCTTGCCGGTAATTATTTTATAATGAACATACGTTGCAAGGAGGTGGTAGGCAATGGCAAACCAATTTGCCGGGATCCGCAGCGACTCATGCAAAGCCTGGTATTAGAGGCGATACTTTGCATGGGGCGGGATACGGAATCATTATATCGCCCAGAAAAATAGCTTATGTCGTTTCTAATAATATGGTTTTGCACCTTATACGCATTCTCACATCCTATAAGGGGCTGAAAAATCATGATTACACCATTTATTAGAAACCATCAATATAACCTCATAACGAAGCAATTGGATCTTCTGCAGCATGCCTACAATACGGTTTCCGATCAAAAAGTCGTGGAGTCCGTCAAATACAGCGCGGAAGCCAAAATCATAGAAGCGTTTGGTCACGTTACGGAGGATCAGCAGCGACTGCTCTCCGAGATCTCCGCATTGAAAACCGCGGATGATTTCCAGAAATACGCGCTTGCGTTAGAGCCATATGTAATTCCTTTTCCTCAAGTAACGGAAAAGCAGATTAAGAAGCTGTTTCACAAAAATAAAAAGCTGGATATTCCGAAGGTCGCATCGATCGATTATGCACATTCTACTTATTTAGGATGGATCGATATATCGACGAATAAAATGTTCCTTGTATATCAACAGAGCGGACAAATCATCGGAATTGAAGGGAAATTTACGCCCACAAACAAGAAAAGCACTTGCTTTATATGCAACAAGCAAAGAGAAGCGGCTTTATTTACGGCAGTATCCAAAACAAGGCCTGCGAACGCGTCGCCGGATTATTATAAAGCGGTCGGCAACTATATGTGCATTCACAGTGAGGATTGCAACAAAAGCATCACCGATGTAACCGCGTTGGAAAAATTCATTCAAAACGTAATCGGATAAGTCGCAGTCGTAAAGAGGTTTTTCCAGGAAAACTCCCTTTTGGGGAGTTTTCCTTTTTTTAACGCCCACAATCAACTTCCCGCTTCCGGAGCTCGTTTGCCGCAGGCACATCCGGACAAATATGCGTTGCAACGGTTGCAAAGAGTAAGTGACAGTATTGTATAATCAACGGGGAACGTTCAGTTCACGATCTCCGGCGGCATTGCTAGTTTCGGGGTATGGCGCAGCCTGGTAGCGCGCACCCTTGGGGTGGGTGAGGCCGTGGGTTCGAATCCCGCTACTCCGACCATGAAAAAGACATCGTCAATCCGGTGTCTTTTTCTTTTTTTGTCAAATATATTTTACCGCCAATGTTCGCGATTGTTTGTTATACTGAGTTGTCGTTATATGAACGATGAGTCGGTGGTATTTTTGGGAGGATAACGCAGATGAAAGAAAGTTTGAACCGCTGGGTTCGAAGCAACGACTGGGTCATGTATGGAATACTCGTTTCTATCTTTTTGGTGTGGCGGATCGGCGAAGTAGGGGGCTGGACCGTCGAGTGCTGGATATTGCTCTTGATTTGCCTAATGGGTATACGCAAAGATCAGATCGACATCGAGTGGAGCCGCTTTTTTGTGTTGGGGATTCCGCTCTTGGGCATATTTTATTATTTTTATGGATCGGGGAACGGGCTCTGGTGGAAAATCGCCAACTGGATGTTCGAGAACAACCGCCATCCTTGGACTTGGGACGACTTTATGAATAGCATTCCTTATAACGACGCGGCGTGGGCCCGGGCATTCCACAGCCCGCTGCTGGATAGCATTATGGTGTGGATCTATAACTTCGGATTCGTTCTGTCTCTGTGGATATGCATTGTACGCAGCTACTGGACGAGAAGCGTCAAGAAAATGTTGTCGTATGCCTTGTCGGGGCATTTGCTGCAATTTCCGCTCATCCTGCCGTTTTACAACCTGATCTTGCTCCGTGAAGTATGGTGGGTGAAAGGGCAGCCGGATTTGCTGGGACGCGTATTCGCCACCGAGAACGACATGCTAGTGAACGTCATGAACTGCTTCCCGAGCATGCATACCTCAATTTCGTTCGCGATGCTGCTGCTCGCTTTGCGCGAGAAGGACAACATTTTCAAATACATGATGGTCGCTTACTGTGCCTCAATTATATTCTCAACGATGTACCTGCAAATTCATTGGGTGCTCGACGTGCTGGCCGGAATGGCGTTCGCCTACGGGGTGGTCAAGCTGGCGGATCTGGTCCTTTACCTGGCTTCCCGGATCATTCCGAGCTCGGTGCAGCGGTTTTACAGCAAGAAGAAGGAGTATGCTCCCAATAAGTTAGCCGCCTGATTTGGGCGGCTTTTCCGCGTTTCTCCTTTGCGAGATCTGATGGCGTAGGGTGCGTGAATTGTACCAGGTTGACAGCGGTCGTATTTTTCTGCATCATTAAGTAATAGCAGATACGGATTGGAAGGGGATGGATAACGTTGGACGCAAATCAAAACGACTATTTTGTCATTAAAGCAAAAGAAAACGGAGTGCAGGTGATCGGTTTGACCCGGGGGCAGGATACCAAGTTTCATCACACGGAAAAGCTGGACAAGGGTGAAGTGATGATCGCCCAGTTTACGGATCATACTTCGGCCGTGAAAATCCGCGGAAAAGCGATCGTGATGACAAAGTTCGGCACGCTGGATACGCAGGAATAATTTTTTAACCCGCCGCAGGCATAGCCTGCTTTTTTTCGTTGTACAATGATAAGGACAGAGCTTTTGGCCAAGCACGGAAACACCTACAGAGGAGGCTGCGGCTTCATGAACTGGTTTTCCCGGATCCTTGTATTGACAACGATTTCGATCGGGGTTATGGCGGGTTTATCGTATTTATCCGAGCTGGATAAGACGGCCAGCGTATTTCGGACCGTCAGTGCGCAACCCGTATCGGAAAAAAATATCGTTGACGTCGTGTCGAAAATGCAGCTGCACCTTCGCATTCGGCGCGTAGAAATCAGCCATTCGATCGTCTCGATCGACCTGCTTGCCGTGAAATCGACCGAATCGATGGACATGTTGAATGACATATACGAAATTCCGCGTCATTTGTTCGGGTCGTCCACCAACATTCATCAAGTGTTTGTTCGGGTGCTTGACGCCTCCGCAGACGGAAGCGGAAGTCCCCAGCTGCTCGTCGCCTCCGACGCCAGACGGGAAAAATGGCTGCCCGGCGATCTAAGATTCGGCCATCAAAGCATGGAGGAATTGTCGCAGTATTTGGACTCGCATTACCGCATGACTTATACCGCCAAATGGCATGATCGGCTGAAGGAAAAAAGCTGACGGCGCAGCATGCGATTCTTTTTCATTTGTGCTATAATAGTTTGGATGCATGGAGTTAGACTGATTTGCAACGGTTCGGAGGCTTACATATGAACTCTTATCGGATTCCCGAAATCGCCAAGAAGTACATCGAGCACGATATGATTATGAAACACACGGAATTGCCAAGCTTCCCCGAGTATCGCACTCGGCTGCTGTATGCCTTTCTGAACAAACATAGCAGTTTGTCCGGACACAGCGAGCTGTACACTCTCGTTACGTCGCTCGTTCAGGTAGGTCTTGATACGCACGACACGGTAAGTATCACCAACGATTCGAAGGAGCAGAAAGCAGCCCGCTCCCGGCAGTTGAAAGTATTGGCCGGCGATTATTACAGCAGCCGGTTTTATTATTTGCTTTCCCATGCCGGGCATATCGATCTGGTGGGCATCTTGTCGGGGGCTATTTGCGAGGCGAACCGGCTAAAGATGAATTTGTATTTGAAGATGAAGCAGCTCAAGCTTACGGCTGATGAATATATGCGGCAGACGATACAAATCAAAACCCAGTTGTTTCTTTCGTTTGCGAACCTGTTGGAAGATGGGGTTTCTGCTATATGGCCCGATATTTTGAACCTGTTCACGCGCTGCGAACTGTTGATTCAGGAAATCGGCCGCTCTGAAATTTCCCAGCAATTCAGAGACAGCTGGGGATTTTGGCATGTACTGCAATGGTGCACCAAAGAAGAGAAAAAGGTGCTGCAGCAGGAGGAGCCCGATCCTACGAAGCTCCGCTCCATCTGGTTGAAGTACAAGGTGACCGCGCAGTTGTACGATATGCTCGACTCTTGTCTAAGGGAGCTTCAGGAAAAGCTGCAGTACCTTGACCCGGAAAAGTTCGGCAAGGAACTGCTTTCCATCGGAGAGCCCATCCGTCATTACTTAAACAGCCCGGGCGCTACACAGGAAATTTGAGGTGAATGGTACGATGCAGGGAAAATCCAAAGAGCAGTTCGTTCACTCCGTATTCGAGAGCATAGCGCCGAAATACGATTTGATGAACGATATTTTAAGTTTTCGAAGACACAAAGCATGGCGAAAATTTACGATGAAAAAAATGCAGGTATTCCCGGGGAGCACCGCCATCGACCTTTGCTGCGGCACATGCGATTGGACCATCTCGCTTGCGGAAGCAAGCCGGACAGGGCCGATGGTCGGTCTTGATTTCAGCCAGAACATGCTCGACGTCGGCGCGGAGAAAATCAAGCAAATCGGATTGGACAAGCAGATTCGTCTTGTCCGCGGCAATGCGATGGAACTTCCGTTTGAGGATAACACGTTCGATTACGCGACGATCGGTTTTGCGCTGCGCAACGTGCCCGATCTGGTAAAAGTCATTGAAGAGATGCAGCGGGTCGTAAAGCCCGGGGGAATGATCGTTTCCCTGGAGTTATCCAAACCGACATGGCAGCCGTTCAAGTCGATTTATTACTTTTATTTTCAACAAATATTGCCGCTGCTCGGCAAGCTGATCGTCAAACGCTACGAACAGTATAAATGGCTTCCGGAGTCATTGGTTCAGTTTCCCGACCATAAACAGCTCGCCGACATTTTCCGGAATACCGGCTTGACCGAAGTTCAGGCTTACCCGCTTACCGGCGGGATCGCCGCTCTGCACATCGGTATCAAGCCCAAAGAGGACAAATGATCTGAGGAGATGTCACCATGGTTTGGAGAAAGACAAAAATATTTTTGGAAATGGTTAAAATCGAGCATACGCTGTTTGCGCTCCCATTTGCTTTCATGGGTGCACTGCTCGGCTCTGTCGTCATGTTCGGGCATCTGCCCTCCTGGGCCACTATCGGATGGATCCTGCTCGCCATGGTCGGCGCCCGTAGCGCGGCAATGGGGTTAAACCGCATTATCGATAAAGTGTTCGATGCGAAAAATCCGCGTACGGCGATGAGAGCTATCCCGGCCGGACTCATCTCTTCGAAAGAAGCCATTATTTTCGTAATCATTTCGTTCATCCTGTTATTTTGGGCCGCTTTCAAGCTGAACCCGCTCTGCGTGAAGCTGCTTCCGATTGCCGTATTTTTTCTTGTTTTTTATTCGTATACCAAACGTTTTACGTGGGCGTGCCACATCGTGCTGGGTTTAACGATCGGGCTTGCGCCGCTTGGCGGCTGGGTGGCCGTGACCGGCAGCTTCTCGCTGACGGCGTTCGTTTTTTATGTGGCGATCGTGTTTTGGCTTGCAGGTTTTGACGTCATTTATGCCTGCCAAGATGTTGATTTCGACCGCAAGGAAGGGCTCCATTCGATCCCGAGCCGTTTCGGCGTAGAAAAAGCGCTCAAAATTGCGCGTTGGTTTCATATCATCACGGCGGTCGGCTTCATCAGCCTGTTTTTCCTGACGGACCTATCTTGGGTGTATCTGATCGGGGTTCTTGTATCGTATGCGCTGCTCATGTACGAGCATTTTATAGTGAAAGCGGACGATTTAAGCCGCGTCAATACCGCGTTCTTTACGATGAACAGTGTGCTTAGTATGGCTGTATTTATTTTTACGCTCATAGATTTGGTGGTGAATGTGTAGATGATCAAGCCGTGGGTTATCGGCATTACCGGCGCCAGCGGCGCGGCATATGGCGTGCGCCTGTGCCGTTTTATGCTGTCTGAGGGCGAGCACGTGCACTTGATAATAACGGATGCCGGGTGGAGGGTATTAAAGGAAGAGCTTGGCTGGGACGCAGCCAAACGACAAGACACGATTGCAGCGCAATTCGCTGGCGGTCCAGGGAAGCTGGAATATTATCCGGTCCAGGATATCGGAGGCAAAACGGCTAGCGGCTCGTTCCTGACCAAAGGCATGGTCATCGTGCCTTGTTCAATGGGCACCTTATCGGCCATCGCGAACGGAGCGTCCGATAATTTGTTGGAACGAACGGCGGACGTGATGCTGAAGGAAGGCCGAAAGCTTATTATGGTGCCGAGAGAAACGCCGCTGCATGCCATCCACCTGGAAAATATGCTTAAACTGGCGCGTATGGGCGTGCGCATCGTTCCAGCCATGCCGGCCTTCTACCAGGGGCCGCAGTCCATGGACGATATGGTCGATTTTATGGTCGGCAAAATCGCGGACAGCATGGAGCTGGATCACGAGCTGTATACAAGATGGGGTAGCGCTAAATGACAAACATATCCAAGATGATCCGCATCGGTCGCATCGATTTTACGAACGTATGGCCACTTTTTTTTTATTTCCCTTTTACCGCGTTCGAAGGCGAGGTAGAAGTGCTACAGCAAGTGCCGACCGGGCTTAATCGAGCAATGGCGAAGGGCGAGATTGACATCGGGCCGATATCTTCCTTTGCTTACGGCGATAATTTTGATGAGTATATGTTGTTCCCGGATATGTCGGTGAGCTCCTATAACCATGTCAATTCCATATTGTTTTTTCATCGCAAACCGCTCGAAGAGCTTGGGCATGCGACGATTTCGCTGCCGACGACTTCGGCCACTTCAGTCAATTTATTGAAAATTATTTTAAACAAATTTTACGGTCTTGAGCCGAACTATGTGTACGCTGCGCCGGAGTTGGACACGATGATGAGTACGACCGACGCCGCGCTTTTGATCGGCGACCATGCGATACGCGCCAACTGGCAGGATAACGGCTATTTGGTAACCGACCTCGGAGCGGAATGGACGCGGCTGACCGGACAATGGATGTCCTTTGCGGTATGTGCGATCCGGAAACAGACGGTACGGGAGCAGCCGGATAAAGTGAGGCGCATTTACGAAGCATTTCTGGAAAGCAAGCGCAAGTCCATGGCCGATATGACGTCCCTTGTACAGGATGCGCAGCAGCTCATTGGCGGCACGATTCCATACTGGGAGCATTACTTTTCCAATCTTTGTTATGAATTCGGGCCGAAGCAGTGGGCCGGTCTTCAAATGTATTACGATTATGCGGCGGAGCTCGGGTTCCTGAGCCGAAAAGTGCCGCTGCAAATATGGAACGATAATTCTGTAGTACGGGTGACGGAATGAAATTGTTGGATATTTACGCCAAGCTGAAGAAAGACATTCATTATATCGAAAAGGAACTGGAGCGGAGCATTGATGTGGATCATCCGATGCTCCGCGAAGCGTCTTTGCATCTGCTGAAAGCCGGAGGCAAACGGATTCGTCCCGTATTCGTACTGCTCGGGGCCAAGTTCGGCACGTACGACTTGGAGCGGGTGAAGCATGTGGCGGTTCCGCTTGAGCTGATCCATATGGCTTCGCTAGTGCATGACGACGTGATCGACGATGCCGATACTCGCCGGGGGCAGCTGACGGTTCGTTCCAAATGGGATAATCGCATCGCGATGTATACCGGGGACTACATATTCGCCAAAGCATTGAACATTGTGACCAAATTGCCCGACCCGACGATCCATCAGATTATGTCCAAAGCGTTGGTCGAAATGTCGCTCGGGGAAATGGAGCAAATTCGGTTCTTTTTCAACAGCGAACAGACGATTCGCGAATATTTGCTTCGCATCAAAAGAAAAACGGCGCTGCTCTTGGCGATCTCCTGCCAGCTCGGAGCCATTGCGGTCGGTGCGCCCAGCTCGATCTCACGCAAGCTGTACTCGTTTGGATACAATGCAGGAATGACGTTTCAAATCCGTGACGACTTGCTCGACATTTGCGGGACGGAGAAAGAAATCGGCAAGCCGCCCGGAAGCGACATTAAGCAGGGCAATATTACACTTCCGGTTCTATTCGCTCTGCAAAACCCTCAGCTGCGTCCGCGGCTGCTCAGCGAGCTTGCTGTCATTCAAGCGGCTGACGGGCAAACAGACACGAGTGCGTTTATCGATATGATAAGGCGCAGCGAAGGCATCGCGCGGGCCGAAGAACTTGCTTCCAAGTACATAGATAAAGCGATTGCTGCATTGGAACCATTGCCCGACATTCAGGCGAAGAAAGATTTGATCAGCATCGCCCATTTCATCGGCAACCGTTCTTATTAATACCGGCTTCCGGCTTTTATTGTTCAAGTTATATGTTTCTTGACCCAAACCATGGTATATTGATGATATTCTGATATTGCTGAAGGGAGACGATAGGCATGGAAAAGACGTTTTTAATGGTAAAACCGGACGGTGTGCAGCGCGGTCTGATCGGTGAAATTGTAAGCCGTTTCGAACGAAAAGGGTTCCGGCTCGTCGCCGCCAAATTTTTGCAGGTCAGCCAGACACAGGCGGAAGCGCATTACGCCGAGCACTTGGGTAAGCCGTTCTATGATAACTTGATCCGGTTTATCACTTCCGGGCCAGTATTTGCGATGGTATGGCAAGGGGATCGCGTCATTGTCCAATCCCGCGCGATGATCGGCAAGACCGATTCTCTAGAAGCGGCGCCGGGGACGATTCGTTCCGATTTTGCGGTACATACGAACTTGAATTTAATTCACGGCTCGGATTCGCCGGAAAGTGCGGAGCGTGAAATCGCCAATTATTTTAAACCGGAAGAACTTGTAGACTACACGAAAAATATCGAACAATGGATTTGACGGGACGGGGTTTGCGCGTTGGAAGACGATAAAGATTTTTTATTATTTATAAAGAAGGTAAAGGATTATACTTCAATCGATTTGGCGCAATATAAGGAAGCCCAGATGAAGCGCCGGCTGACGACGCTGCGGGTGAAAAAAGGGTATATGAGCTTTGCGGCCTTTTTCGAGGCCATGACGAAGGACAAAGAGCTATTCTATGAGTTCCTCGACCGGATGACGATCAACGTGTCGGAATTTTGGCGCAATCCGAACCGGTGGGAGGTGCTGGAGCAGCGCCTGCTGCCGGAACTCCGACGCAGATCGGCAAAGCTCAAATGCTGGAGCGCCGCCTGTTCCACCGGCGAAGAACCTTATACGCTGGCCATGATTTTATCCGAGCACGGAGCATTGCAGGACACGCAGCTGATCGCCACCGATATTGATGAAGGGGCGCTTGAAAAAGCGAAGAAGGCGGTATATTCCGACCGTTCCGTACGCGATGTGCCCGCGACTTATTTGAAAAAATACTATATCAAAGAAAATTTGACTTATCGTATTCCGGATTCGCTTAAGAAATCGATCCGCTTTCAAAAGCAGAACTTGCTGACCGACCGTTTCGAAACGAATTTCGATCTGATCGTTTGCCGCAACGTGATGATTTATTTTACGGAAGAAGCGAAGCATTTGCTGTATCAAAAGTTCGCCAGCGCGCTCAAACCGGGCGGCATTTTGTTCGTGGGAAGCACGGAGCAAATTTTCAGCCCCGGACAGTACGGATTAGAACCGGCCGATACGTTTTTTTATCGAAAAACAAGCACTCATGAATAAATTTTTCCAAACGATCCGATAATGAGAATTATAGGTTTGTAACCCGTACCTTTCGGCATTTCACTCAGGAGGATTTTATGGACAAGAGAAAGGTTATTACGGCATACCGGCGCGGCTTCATCACGATACAGGAGTGCGCGCAAATTCTCGGCATCGATTCCTTGCAGATTATGGGCTTGGTGAACGATCCGGACTGGATGGATAATTCAAGACTGCTGAAGAGCCAGCCCGTAAACGGCTGAACGGAAAAACAAGAGAAGCGTTGTCTGCGGCGGAATGCCGAAGGACAGTGCTTTTTTTGTGTGTGCGTTTCTTGTCAAACGGTGGGACCTATACTATAATTAGCACAGGAATTATAGTACATAAAAGCGCTAAAGCGTTAGACGGGGTTGAACCTCAGCAGGTTTTGACCGGCAAACGACGGTTTCGCTTTTACGGATAGGAAGGTTGACGGCCGGCGTAGGCGAAGCCGATGTGCGGCCGCAACATGAAAGGGGACAACGCAGGTGAGATACTTAACAGCGGGAGAGACGCATGGTCCGCAGCTTACGGGCATTATTGAAGGTTTTCCAAGCAACATTACGATTGACTTTGACGAAGTGAATTTTCAGCTCGCACGGCGCCAGAAAGGCTACGGCCGGGGACGCCGGATGCAGATTGAGAAAGACACGGCTACTATTGCAGGCGGTGTAAGACACGGGAAAACGACGGGCGCTCCGATTGCTCTCATTGTGGAGAATAACGATTGGAAGCACTGGACGACGGTGATGAACATTGAGCCGATTGAAGGAAGCGATGAAACGAAACGCCGGGTTAACCGTCCTCGTCCGGGACATGCGGATTTGAACGGAGGGCTTAAATACAATCAGCGCGATTTGCGCAATATTTTGGAGCGCTCCAGCGCGAGGGAAACGACGATGCGCGTTGCGATCGGCGGGATGGCGCGGCAGCTGCTCAAAGAGTTCGGCATCAAAGTAGCCGGTCAGGTCATTCGAATCGGCGAGGTGGAAGCGAAGCGGAGCGAGATGCCGATCGACCAATTGATCGCCGTCACGGAAGAGTCGCCGCTGCGAGTAACGGATAAAGATGCGGAAGCGCGTATGATTGCCGCGATCGATGCGGCCAAAGAAGACGGCGATACGCTCGGCGGCATTGTAGAGTGCATCATCGAAGGCGTACCGTCCGGTCTCGGCAGCCATGTCCAATGGGATCGCAAGTTGGACGGGCGCATCGCGCAAGCGGTACTGTCCATCCAGGCGTTCAAAGGCGTCGAGTTCGGCATCGGCTTCGAAGCGGCCGAGCGTAGAGGCTCTACGGTTCACGACGAAATTATGCATGATGAGCAGCGCGGCTTTTATCGCGCGACGAATCGTGCCGGCGGCTTTGAAGGCGGGATGACGACGGGTGAACCGATCGTCGTGCGAGGCGTAATGAAGCCGATATCCACGCTCTACAAGGCACTGCAGAGCGTAGATATCGACACGAAGGAAGCGTTCACGGCTCAAGTGGAACGTTCGGACACTTGCGCGGTTCCGGCAGCCGGCGTCATTATGGAGAATGTCATCGCGTGGGAAGTGGCACGCGCATTCATGGAGAAGTTCGGCGGGGATTCGCTGGAGGAAATTCGCCGCAATTACGAAGGCTACCTGGAGCAAATCAAGCAATATTAATCGGAATCGGGAGAGACGGTTATGATGAGAGAGCTTACGGTAGACTTGGGATCAAGATCTTATCCGATATACATCGGCGAAGGCATATTGAATGACATCGCTGCTTTGTTCCAAAAGCACGGCATCGGCAAAGGGTCGCCGCTGCTTGTCGTCACCGACGAGCATGTGGCTGCGCATTTTCTCGATCGGGTGACGGGACTGCTCAGCGCGGCCGGCTATAGCGTGGCTTCCCACGTTGTGCCGGCGGGGGAGCCGTCGAAGTCGCTCGCGATGCTGGAGCAGATTGTCGCTACGGCGCTTGAGGCGGGGCTGGACCGCAAATCAACGATCATCGCTCTCGGCGGCGGCGTTGTCGGCGACTTGGCCGGCTTTGCGGCGGCCAGCTACATGCGGGGCGTCCGCTTCGTCCAAATTCCGACGACGATCCTCGCGCACGACAGCAGCGTAGGCGGCAAGGTGGCGGTAAACCATCCGCTCGCCAAAAATATTATCGGCGCGTTTCACCAACCGGAGATGGTGCTGTACGATACGGCTACGCTGCTTACGCTGCCGGACCGCGAAGTGCGTGCCGGTTTGTCGGAAATGATCAAACACGGCTTGATCTGGGATGCCGATTTCACTGCCTGGTGCGAGGAGAACGCCGACCGGCTCGTAGGTCTTGATCCGGAGGCGCTGCAGTACGGGCTGTACAAAGGCTGCAGCGTCAAGGCGGCGGTAGTGTCGCAGGATGAGCGGGAGAACGACTTGCGCGCGATTTTGAATCTGGGTCATACGATCGGACATGCGCTGGAGGCGGTCGGCGGTTACAACGAGCTGCTGCATGGGGAAGCGATCGCGATCGGCATGGTCGGCGCGGCAAAGCTTTCGGTTCGTATGGGCAACCCGGAGCATATTTACACCGTGACGAAGCGCATATTCCAGAAGTTTGGGCTGCCGGTCTCGATTCCGCCGCATCTAGACACGGATGAAATCATGCGTGCCATGATGCACGATAAGAAATTCAATGAAGGCCAAATCGTATATATCGTCCCTACGGAAATCGGCAAAGTGGAAATTAACAAAAACGTATCCGCGCAATGGGTCAGAGACATCGTGGATCAATTGAAACGGGAGGACTGACACATGTTTGTAAGGGGAATTCGCGGCGCTACGACGGTAGAACGCAATGATGAAAACGAAATTTTATCGGCAACAACCGAGCTGCTCAATCAGATTATCGCAGAAAATGGCATCGTTCCGGATGAATTGGCCTGCGTCTATATTACGGTGACGCAAGACCTGACGGCAGCCTTTCCTGCCAAAGCCATCCGGGAGCAGGCCGGCTGGGAGCTTGTACCATTAATGTGCTCCCTCGAAGTTCCGGTAGAAGGCAGCTTGCCCAGATGCATCCGACTGATGGTCATGGCCAATACCGAAAAACGCCAAGATGAAATCAATCATGTATACCAAAAAGAGGCGATGCGCCTCCGTCCCGATTTATCCAAATTGACAAAAGCATAAAAGAGGTAGTATAGTTGAACATAAGGGTTTTGCCTGCGCGGCTTCTGGGAGCTTAAGCTGGCCGGCGGAACGTATGGTTTATCGAGAGCAGAGTAGAGAGCAGTACAATGAGTTCAGTTGAGATGAGACGAGTGCAGCGTTAGGCGAGGAAGCAAGCCTTGGACAGACGAGCGTACATGTGCCTTCCGGCATCATGTTTAATTTTCTTTTTATGTATGCCGTCTTCATATAAGGTTCTTGTCTGCATCCTTAGTCCGATACGATCATCCCTGAATGAATGCCTCTACTTTGCAGTAGGGGCTTTTTTATTTTTTGAGCATAGACACGGCAGGACAAGAGACGAGTAGAGGAGAGAGGTTCATGTACACACCGGAAGCCAAAGAAGTCATCAGACTGGCGAAGCAGTATAATCTGATTCCCGTCGTTCGCCATTTGATGGCGGATACGGAAACCCCGATTCGCGTATTTCAGCATTTTTATGAAGAGAAGCGGGCATTTTTGCTCGAGAGCGTGGAAGGCGGCCTGAAATGGGCGCGCTATTCGTTTATCGGCACCGACCCGTTTATGCTGATTCAGGCGAAACACGGAGTGACCAAGATCGAAGGTCCGGATGGCATTCGCGAATCGCGCGAGAAGCCGGTCGATGTGCTCAAAGCTTACTTGCGTGCCTACACGAGCCCGTCGCTTCCGGATTTGCCCCGGTTTACGGGAGGCGCGGTCGGCTTCTTCGGATACGATCTGCTGCAGTACTACGAGAAGCTTCCGGCGCACCGGCATGACGATCTTCAAATGAACGACATTGAGTTCATGTTCTGCGATCAGGTTATCGTATTCGATCATTTCAAACAGCAATTGAAAGTGATTGCGAACGTGCATGTACCGCAGCATGGAACTGACGCTGACATTATCGCCGAGTACGAGAAAACGTGCGCCAAGATCGATGCGACGATCGAAAGGCTGAAACGGCCGCTTCCGGCGCTTTCGATGAATCATCAGCCGCTTCCGGATGATGTCGATCTCGGAGACGTTCAGTCGAACTTGACCAAAGAGCAGTTCATCGCTAACGTCGAGAAAGCGAAAGACTATATTCGTGCCGGCGATATTTTCCAAGTGGTGCTCTCCCAGCGGTTTGAGATTGAAACGGATGTTTCTCCGCTTCACGTGTACCGCATCCTGAGAACGATGAACCCGTCGCCTTACATGTACTGCCTGAAAATGGACGATGAAGTGATTGTCGGCACATCGCCCGAGCTGCTCGTGCGGGTGGAAGACGAGAAGGTGGAGACGCGGCCGATCGCGGGAACATGTCCTAGAGGGAGAACTCCGGAAGAGGATGCCGCGCTGGAAAAGGAACTGCTTGCCGACGAGAAGGAACGCGCGGAGCATTTGATGCTGGTCGATCTCGGGCGCAACGATTTAGGCCGCGTATCCGAGTTTGGATCGGTCAAATGCGATACGTTCATGCAAATTGAAAAATACTCCCACGTCATGCACATCGTATCCAACGTCACCGGTAAGATTGCCAAAGACAAAGATTTCTTCGATGCTTTTATTTCCTGCTTGCCTGCCGGAACCGTCTCGGGCGCTCCGAAGCTGCGAGCGATGGAAATCATTGCGGAACTGGAGAATGAAGCGCGGGGGACTTACGCGGGAGCGATCGGTTACTTCGGTTTTTCCGGCAATATGGACACCTGCATCACCATCCGGACGATCGTGTTCAAGAACGGTAAGGCGTACGTGCAGGCGGGGGCCGGCATCGTATGGGATTCCGTACCGGAGAACGAATATGAGGAAACGCGCAATAAAGCGAAAGGCATGCTGAAATCGATCCGAACGGCCGAAGCGGTGTTTGCACCCAGAGCAAAGGAATATGCGATCATCAATCACGACTATCATTAATATTTGTTCGATCGTGCAAGGGACAATCACGGCAGGATAACGGCCGGAACAAGGGAAGATTATGGGGGAGGCATGAAACGGATGGAACATACGAAATTATCGGTTCAAGGTGCGATTCAAAAAATGATTTCCATGCAGCACCTGACGAGAGCGGAAGCGCGGGACGTCATGTCGGAAATTATGGAGGGGAAATCAACCCAGGCGCAGATCGGGGGATTGCTCACCGGCCTTCGCATCAAAGGCGAAACCATCGAGGAAATTACCGGCTTCGCCGAAACGATGCGGGAAAAAGCAAGCCGGGTGCGCACGGAACAAACGAATCTGCTCGATACGTGCGGCACCGGAGGGGACGGAGCGGACACGTTCAACATCTCCACGACTTCGGCAATCGTTGCGGCTGCAGGCGGCATTCGTGTGGCGAAGCACGGCAATCGGGCGATGTCCAGCAAGAGCGGCAGCGCGGATGTACTGGAGTCGCTCGGCGTGAATATTCAGCTGAACCAGGAGCAGGCGGCCCGCTGTCTGGACCAGGTCGGCATTTGCTTCATGTTCGCGCAGTTGTTTCACCAGTCGATGAAACATGTTGCCGCGCCTCGCAGAGAGCTCGGCGTACGGACCGTGTTCAATCTGCTCGGGCCATTGACGAATCCGGCGGGAGCCGACCGTCAGGTGCTCGGGATTTTCGACAGAGGCAAAACGGAAACGATCGCTCACGTGATGCGCGCGCTGGACGTCAAACGGGCGCTCGTCGTCGCCAGCCTTGACGGCTTGGATGAAATCAGCATCTCCGATGCGACTCAAATTACGGAGCTGAAAGACGGCGAGATCCGCACCTTCGAGATTTCGCCTGAGATGCTGGGCCTGCGGACGTATTCGGTGAAAGACGTTGTGGGCGGAGACCCGAGCGTAAATGCGGAAATTATCCGCGGCATTTTTGGCGGTGCACAGGGAGCTTGCCGCGACGTTGTGCTTGCGAACGCAGGCGCCTGCTTCTATGTGACCGGGATATGCGGTACGCTGCAGGAAGGCGTCAAATATGCGGCGCAGGTGATCGATTCCGGCCGAGCCAAGGAGAAGCTGGAACAACTAGTTCAATGTACGGGAGAAATGAGCCATGTTTCTTGATAAAATCGTAGTTACGAAACAGCAGGAAGTCGCGGAACTGAAGGAGCGGCTTACGATTGCAGAGATGGAGATCGCGATCGCCGACCTTCCGCCATGCTTAGGATTTGAACGTGCGCTTACCGAAGGCCGGAACCGACCGATGGGACTTATCGCCGAAGTGAAGAAGGCATCCCCATCCAAAGGCTTGATTCGCGACGATTTCGAGCCGGTCCTTTTGGCCCAGGCTTACGAACGTGCGGGAGCGGATTGCTTATCCGTATTAACTGACGTTCAATATTTTCAAGGATCGAATGACTACTTAAGCCGCGTTCGGAATGCCGTTTCGCTGCCGATTTTGCGTAAAGACTTTACGATCGATCCGCATCAGATTTATGAAGCGCGCTGCATCGGCGCGGACGCTATCCTGCTGATCGCGGCCATTTTGAGCACAAGCCAGCTCAAGGAATACCAGACCATTGCGCGAAGCATCGGGCTGGACGTGCTGATCGAAGTGCACGATCGCGAAGAATTGGAGCGGGTGCTGGAGCTGGAGCCGACGCTCGTAGGCATTAACAACCGGAACCTGAAGACGTTCGTTACCGATCTTGCCACAACCGAGCAGCTGATCAAACATATCCAGGCGGGCATAACCGTTGTCAGCGAAAGCGGGATCTCGCAGCCTTCCGAAATTGAGTGGCTCCATTCCGTCGGCGCGCGCGGCGTGCTGATCGGCGAGCACTTCATGCGCCAACCGGACGTAACCGAAGCGGTTCATTCGTTGATGGGCGTTTGCGCCGCTGCGGCGGTATCGAAGGAGAGATAGGCAATGGCCACTGTGAAAATATGCGGCTTGCAAACCGTCGACATGGTGCGCCAAACGGCGGAGCTGCCGGTCGATCATATCGGCTTCGTGTTTGCGCGAAGCAAGCGTCAGGTTACGCCGGAGCAGGCCGGGGAGCTGATTCGAAAAGGTCTGCATGAAGCGGCGGCCGCTTCCCGCCCGAAAGCCGTCGGCGTATTCGTTAACCCGACGCTGGAGGAGCTGGAAGCGGTCATGGAGCACGCACCGCTCGATATTATCCAGCTGCACGGGCAGGAAGGGCCTGCCGCTTTCCGTTCGGTGAAGGAACGTTTTCCCGAAACGGCGCTGTTCAAAGTCGTTTCCGTTTCGGGCGCGGCGACGGGTCAAGTGAACCCGGGGGCGCAGCTGGAAGATTACCGGTCCTGGATCGACGGCGTATTACTGGATACGTTTGACCCTGAGTATGGCGGGGGATCCGGCAAAACATTCGCCTGGAACGCGATTCCGCCTTATTTGAGCTGGTGCCGCGAGGCCAAGCTGCCGCTGCTTATCGCCGGCGGTTTGCGGCCGGACAATGTGGCAGAGCTGATTCGGGAATATGGTCCGGACGGCGTCGACGTATCCAGCGGGGTGGAAACGGACGGAGTAAAGGATTTGGAAAAAATACGAACGTTTATCGAAAGGGTGAAAACCATTGTTTAACGGACCGGATGAGTACGGCAGGTTTGGTAAATTCGGCGGACGGTATGTGCCGGAAACGTTGATGAATGCACTGATCGAGCTGGAAGAAGCTTTTAAAAAATATACGAAGGAAGAAAAGTTTCAGCAGGAGCTGAACTACTGGCTTCACCGCTATTCCGGCCGGCCGACGTCGCTGTATTATGCAGGCCGTTTGACCGAACGTCTCGGCGGGGCGAAAATTTATTTGAAGCGGGAAGATTTGAACCATACCGGCGCCCACAAGATTAATAATGCGCTCGGGCAAGGATTGCTCGCCAAGTGGATGGGCAAGAAAAAAATTATTGCGGAAACCGGAGCGGGCCAGCACGGCGTCGCTACCGCAACCGTCGCGGCGCTGCTCGGCTTCGAATGCAAAGTGTTCATGGGTGAGGAAGACATTAAACGTCAGCAGCTTAACGTATTTCGGATGAACTTGCTCGGCACGGAAGTCGTGCCCGTCACTTCCGGAACGCGGACGCTGAAAGACGCCTGCAACGAAACGCTGCGCTACTGGGTCAGCGAAGTCGAGGATACGTTCTATATTCTCGGATCTGCTACGGGGCCTCACCCGTATCCGATGATGGTCAGAGACTTCCAGCGGATTATCGGCGACGAGTCGCGCAAGCAAATCTTGGAGCAAGAAGGTCGTCTGCCGGATGCGGTCGTAGCCGCTGTCGGCGGAGGCAGCAACGCGATCGGGATCTTTTATCCGTTCGTCCAGGATGAAAGCGTTCGTCTTATCGGTGTCGAGGCTGCCGGACACGGAACCGAAACGGATAAGCATGCCGCAACGATGACGAAAGGGACGGTTGGCGTATTCCAAGGATCTTACAGCTTCTTGCTGCAGGATGAATACGGACAAGTCCAAGAAGCGCATTCGATCTCTGCGGGACTTGACTATCCGGGCATCGGGCCGGAGCATGCGCATTTGAAAGAAACGAAACGTGCGGAGTATGTGCCGATCACCGACCAGGAGGCGCTTGAAGCGCTGCAGCTGCTCAGCCGTACCGAAGGGATTATTCCGGCGCTCGAAAGCTCGCACGCGATTGCCCATGTGATGAAGCTCGCTCCGACGATGGACAAAGATCAGATCATTGTGGTGAGCTTGTCCGGCCGAGGCGATAAAGACGTGGATGCAATCATGAAATATTTAGGGGGTGCAGCGAATGAATCGCATTGATCGCGCGTTTGCCGAGCTTCGTGAGAAAAAACAGCCGGCGTTTATACCTTTCCTTACGATCGGCGATCCGGACCTGCGGACTTCGGTCGATATCATAAAAGAGCTTGAGAAAGCGGGAGCCAGCATTCTTGAACTCGGCGTTCCGTATTCCGATCCGCTTGCCGACGGTCCGGTCATTCAAAGATCGTCGCAGCGCGCGCTGAAACAAGCGCGCATTTCCATCATGGACTGCATTCAAGCGGCCAAAACCGCACGAAGCGAAGGATGCGAACTTCCTTTCATTTTATTTACTTACTATAATCCGGTGCTGCAAATGGGATTGGAACGCATTTTCCCGATTCTCGCCGAAAATGAAATCAGCGGACTGATCATTCCCGACCTTCCGATGGAAGAAGACGCGGAGACGCGCGAAATCGCGGATCGCTACGGCATTCATTTGATTCCTCTGGTAGCGCCGACTTCCAAGGAGCGGATTCAGAAGATCGTGTCCCGCGCCAGCGGCTTCGTCTATTGCGTTTCATCTCTTGGCGTGACGGGAACACGGACACAGTTTCACAGCGGGGTTGACGACTTCCTGGATACGGTCAAACAAGCGTCGAATGTTCCGATTGCTATCGGCTTCGGGATTTCGAACAACGAGCAGTTCGTCCGATTTTCGCAAAAATGCGACGGCATCGTAGTCGGTAGCGCGCTCGTACGGAAAGTGGAAGAGGCGCTTCCGCTGCTGACCAACGAAGCGAGCAAATCGCAAGGACTCTCGGAAATTCATACGTTTGTTAAACAATTAATAGGTTGACCATACCAACCTCGCTAATCGTGGATTAGCGGGGTGCGTTTTTTGTAATCAACTAAAAACTTCACAATTTGCCATACTTATGAGAGAATGAATGACGAAGCAAGTAGCAGCTATTTTACTTATGTAACCGAGGTGACCTTTGTCGTGCAACCAAAAAAAAATATTATGCATCTTCCGGTCTATCAACCGGGAAAGCCGATTGAGGAAGTAAAACGTGAGCTGGGATTATCCGAGGTCATTAAACTGGCTTCCAACGAGAATCCGTTCGGATGCTCGCCGAAAGCAAAGGAAGCTATCGTTTCGATGGTTGACCAGGTCAGCATATATCCGGATGGCGGCGCTGTCAAGCTGACGCAAGCCGTAGCCGCTCATTTCGGCGTGGAATCGAATCAAATCATTTTCGGCGCAGGATCGGACGAAGTCATCTTGATGATCGCGCGCGCATTTTTGGTCCCGGGCGACGAGACGATTGCCGCCACCCCGACGTTCCCGCAGTACAAGCATAATGCGGAAATCGAAGGCGCGGTGTTCATTGAAGTGCCGGCAGACGATAAAGGCTCGCATGATTTGGATGCGATGCTGGCCAAAGTGAACGAAAAGACGAAGATCGTATGGATTTGCAACCCGAACAACCCGACGGGCACGATGCTCAGCGAAGAGCAAGTCAAAAGCTTCATGGAGAAAGTTCCTACGCATGTGCTTGTCGTTCTTGACGAAGCGTATGCGGAGTACAATGTCACCGATCAATATCCGGACGGCTTCAAGCTTTTGAAGCAGTACAAAAATGTGATCCTGCTGCGCACCTTCTCGAAAATTTTTGGTATGGCCTCACTGCGAATCGGTTACGGGATCGGACATCCGGACGTAATTCGCTCGATTAACCAAGTGCGGGAGCCGTTCAATACTACGAGCTTTGCGCAAAAAGCGGCATTAGCCGCGTTGGCGGATACCGCGTTCATCGATTCCTGCCGCGAAGCGAACGCGAAAGGAATTCGCCAGCTTACGGCCAAGTTTGACGAGATGGGTCTGCCGTATTTTGAAGCCCACGGCAATTTCATTATGGTAGACGTCAAGCGTCCCGGTGCCGCCGTATTCCAAGCATTGCTACGAAAAGGAATCATTATTCGTCATGACGCTGGCTGGGGATACCCTACGAAAATTCGGGTGACCGTTGGCAGCGAAGAGCAAAACAATAAGTTTCTCGAGGCGCTGGAGCAAGTTTTAAGCGAAGTGGCCGTTTCATGATCAAAATCGCGATATTCGGTGTCGGGCTGATCGGAGGATCGCTCGCGCTGTGCTTTAAAGGAAAGCCGGACGTTACCGTCGTCGGCCATTCCAACAATCCGGCTTCCGTGGAGAAATACATGAAGCGGGAAGTCGTCGATTATGCTACGACTTCGATGGAAGAGACGGTACGCGACGCCGATTTTATTTTCCTGTGTACTCCGGTTAGTACGATCGGGGAATATTTGCACATATTATCCGATCTGCCGCTCAAGCCCGGCTGCATCGTCACCGACGTAGGCAGTACGAAAGCGTCGATTGCCGAGAGCGGTTCGCACTTGCGGCGGAAAGACGTCTACTTTATCGGCGGCCATCCGATGGCCGGCAAAGAGAAGTCCGGTGTGGAAGCGGCGACCTCGCTGCTGTTCGAAAATGCCTTTTATGTGCTGACGCCGGATTCTGGTACGCCGGAGGATGCGTACGAGCGGC
This sequence comes from Paenibacillus allorhizosphaerae, assembly GCF_910594985.1. Classification (GTDB taxonomy): domain Bacteria; phylum Bacillota; class Bacilli; order Paenibacillales; family NBRC-103111; genus Paenibacillus_G; species Paenibacillus_G allorhizosphaerae. The sequence continues at coordinate 2,876 of NZ_CAJVCE010000007.1, read as the reverse complement.
TCGCCAAGCTGCTGGAGTGGACGAAAGCGCGTATTTTGAAGCTGGATCCGAAGCTGCATGACGGGATCGTCGGCGCCATCAGTCATCTGCCGCATATTATTGCGGTTGCGCTGGTCAACCAGATCGCACGTTATAACGAATCGAACGAGCTGTACCGCGATTTGGCGGCCGGCGGTTTCCACGACATTACTCGCATCGCCTCCAGCGATCCGGTCATGTGGCGCGATATTTTGGTCGATAACAAATCGGTGCTGCTGGAGCTGCTCAAGGATTGGAACACCGAAATCGCCGGATTCATCGATATGATCGAATCGGGCGATGGCATAGGGATCGAGCAGGCGTTTCAAAAGGCGAACGGTTTCCGCAGCAGCTTGCCGGAGCGGCGCAAGGGCGTCATTCATTCCTTTTACGACATTTACGTCGACGTACCGGACCATCCGGGCATTATCGGGCAAATCGCGACGCTGCTCGGAAACTGCCGGATCAATCTCAGTAATATTCAAATTATCGAAAGCAGAGAAGATATCCCCGGCGTACTTCGCTTATCGTTCAGCGAAGAGTCCCATATGGACAAAGCGCTGGAACTGCTCAAAAAAGACTACGCGGTTTACGTGTAGTCTTTTTTTATGCTGCTATTCACTTTCTTTAAAAGTGAGAAGAGTGCGTGCGCAACGATTCGATTCCGCGGCGCAGAAGCAATCCATCTAGGCTATTTTCTAATTTTGTCGCTACCAGCCAATGTAGCGTTTTTTAATAGACTACGGCTTGCCTCGACTATTGCATCGATGGCCAAAATTCGATATCATCCCATAAAATTTGCAGCGAGCCCCCGTGATCTCTTACGAAGTTTACCGTTGATTTGCCGGTGTACAGTTTAAAGGGATGAAAACCGACTAGTCCGGAAGGGGAAGGGTTATTCGGATCAAAAGTCCAGTTGGTTACATCGAAAATGACCTTCTTGGAGCCTCCCTCAGGCGTTAAGGCAAAATAAAATCGGCCCGTACTGGCATTCCCTTCTTTATAATAGATCTCGCACGTTAGCCATTGACCGGTAGGAATATTGTAGTAGACGTTGCCTTCGGTCCATACCGTTTCAAACGCACCTTCATCCGTATTTGTAATGGGCGTTCGTTCCCCTTTGAGATGAAAGTATAGTTGTTGTCCTGCTCCGCCTCCAGCCGGCTTTCGGATATCAAGCGAAACTCTGTAAGGATATTGCGTCCCCGCAGTCCAACTCGGTTGATTCCAAAATTCCGCTATTGTAAACCAAGTGAGGGGATCGGGAATTTGCTTTAATTTTTCCAGGTCCGGGTGCAAATACATACGGAATTTATAGTATATTTCGTTCAGGTTACTGGAGTTATTTTGCAAGATGGCTTGGACACGACCTTTCGTGGCGGCGGCTCCTACACTCCCCAGCGAATATTTCAGTACCTTGTTGCCGTTAGCGGTGGTCGGATCCGTTACGATACTTGCGCTTCTTTCCGTGCAATCGCCGGGTTCGTATTGAAATCGGAACGAACCGAATTTGGAATAGTCATCAAGATCGGCTACCCAATCGTTCGGTGAAGAGACGGACTGGTCAACGCCGGTTATATTTGTAATGCACGCTGCATTTGACACACCCGTAGAACTTGCCTCGAATCCCGAATGGAATATCAACGAGCCGGCAGGCGAATAGGTTGGCCCGGGCGCAGGTGCCGGTGCAGCTTTTACGAATCGTACGGCATCCGCAATCACATAACCATCCGTGTCATCGGTTCTAATTTTGACATAACCGCTAGTTCCCGCTATAAAGTTAAATCTTCCGACCCAAATCCATTTTCCACCGTTCGCGCGTTGATTCACTATAATCGTATCGGTACTCCCGCTATGGGAAATATCAATCGGTACATTGGACGCCCGATTGGAGGCTTGGTTCCATATGAGGTATACGTCATAATCGTCGGATTCCGTAATCGTTGGCGTGTATTGTATCGATTTTGCGCTTTTGCCGGTATTGCTGTCATGAGCGTAATTCGTCCCATAATAGCCTGAAGCGCTGGTGGACGTAGTCCAGGTTCCTGCGAATGTTACTCCGCTGGAATCGTTATTATCTATAATGATTTCTGCTGTTTCCGCATTCATAGGCAAGATGCCTCCCAAAAGCAAAATGAATAGCAATGCCAACATAAATAACGCCTTTAGCTTGTATTTCTTCATAAACCGGGCCTCCTCTTTACGAATAAGCATCAACGTATTCAAGATCTACCGCTTTTAATCCCCCCTCGTAATAAATGTCAACGCTCCATTCAACCATGTGCCGCTTCTGCAAATTCAGTATTACGTAAACACCCGATAGCGTAAATAGAAAAAAGTTCGAACCGTATGGAATATTAAACGAATGTTTTCTTTAACGCCTACCGAACCGCATCAGGCGATTTCTCCGAAAAAATCAACGATTATCCATGCGATCAATCATTATTCCAACAACCATTTACTACATCCTTAAAAAAATACTCGGCGAAAAATAGGTAGTAATGGACGAAAATATGAAAGCGTGCCCGAGACCAGGCAACAGACAGGTCAATGGGTAGAACGCGGGACTCCCGCGCAACGTTTCGCCGGCACCACCAGAGCTCGAAAAGAGCGTGCCTCAGGCCTGCCAACAGCAACTCCATCCAACGCTAACCTAACTCCTTGCTCCCATTTCGTGGTCCCGGGGGCGAAACCCCTTAAGAGTTTGCGTAGCAAACTGGCTTCGGAAGCCTGTGGGTCCCCTCCTTGAGGGGATTTAGGGGAGGTTCTCCCAAAAATTTAAGCGTTTTCAAAAAAACCATTGACAATTTGAAAACGTATACATATAATAAAAGTACAGTATGGTTTCTCTCCACTCC
>NZ_CAJVCE010000006.1 GCF_910594985.1 Paenibacillus allorhizosphaerae | reverse complement strand
AGCTCCTGTATGATGGCGAGTTTCTCTACTGCACGATATTGATTTTTTTTAGCCATGAAAAAACCCCCTTAAGGTAGCAGGTTTTATTATTTAACCTGTCTACCTTAAGGGGAGCATATCATTGGACGGTGGCCTCTGCTCATCTAAACGGGCATTATCCAACAATGAATGACGCACAGAGTTACTGGGAACTTTTCGCTAATAAGTAACGTAATGCCTAAACGTAATGCCTTACTGGCTAAGCAAGTGCTTCTTCTTATTGTTTCGCGACCCAAACACTGAGATAAAAAGCGGCATCTATTTCGAAATGCACCGTATATATGGGAGCATAACGAAGGTTGAATGGAGGAGGAAGCGATGAAAGCGATCGTATACGAGCGGTACGGGCCGCCGAATGTGTTGCAGCTGCGAGAGGTTGCCAAGCCGTCACCGGATGACGACGAGATCCTGATTAAGGTCTATGCTACAACGGTCGCTGCGGGGGATTGTCGCTTACGCAAGGCAGATCCTTTCCTGGCTCGGCTATTTAACGGTCTGTGGAGACCTAGGCGAATCAGCGTTCTCGGATTCGAATTGGCGGGCGTGGTCGAATCCGCGGGCATCGGCGTTACTCGGTTCAAGCCAGGGGATGCCGTCTATGCCGCCTGCGGATTCGGCTTCGGCGCATATGCCGAATACAAATGCCTGCCCGAAAACGGCAGCGTCGCGCTCAAGCCGGCGAACATGACGTTCGAGGAGGCCGCGGCGGTTCCGGTCGGCGCCTATACTGCCCTGCAATTTCTCCGGAAGGGCAACATCCAACATGGCAGACGCGTGCTCGTATACGGAGCTTCCGGCAGCGTCGGGACATATGCGGTGCAGCTCTCCAAGCATTTTGGAGCAGAAGTGACCGCAGTATGCAGCACGTCTAATTTGGAGTTGGTGAGATCGCTGGGAGCCGACCGAGTCGTCGATTATACGAAAGAGAAGTTCATGGATGACGGTTCGGTCTACGATATCATTTTCGATACGGTCGGGAAGAGTCCATTCAACGCTTGCGTGAAGCATCTGACACCCGACGGCTTCTACTTGAGAGCGGTACATATGAGCCCTCTGCCGGTCGTTCGTGGACTATGGGTCAACTTAACGAGCGGCAAGAAGGTGATCGGCGGAACATCGAAGGAAAACGCGGAAGACTTGATGTATCTGAAGGAGCTGATCGAGGCCGGCAAACTGCGTTCGGTCATCGACCGCCGTTATCCGCTGGAGCAAGCGTCGGAGGCCCACCGCTATGTGGAGCAGGGCCATAAGAAAGGCAACGTGGTGTTAACCGTTCGGCAAGAATGATCGTATGCGATAGGGAAAGCTAACGCTGCTTTAGTCTCATTTGTCGCAACTTACCGTTCCATTTTTACGAGCATTACATATAAAAACTTGAAGCAAAGTGATTTAATCGAGGTGATGTTTCTATTACAGGAGGGATAGAGTTATGCGAAGGCATGAGAATATAAAAAGCGTATCTTTAGGTACCCGCATAATCGCCTTTTTGTGGGATTATGTTATTATTGCGTGCTACATCATTCTGTTGATCTGCGTATCTTTTTTTATACGACCGTGGTTGATTCCATTGTTTACGACTAATCCTTTATTGGCGGAAATCACTGGGTTTCTATTCATTACCCTGCCTGTATATCTTTATTTTGCCTTATGTGAGGGTTCGAAATCGCATGCGACATGGGGGAAACGAAAAATGGGGGTTGTGGTAACTGGCATTCACGGTCAATCAATCGGACTCGGTTCCTCACTTCTTCGTTCCGCCCTTAAATTCGTCCCTTGGGAGCTAGCCCATTTTACGATTTGGCACATAGTCATTCCTTCAGAGTACCCCGATTCATTAATTTATTCTTTATTGGCGACAGTCTACGGCTTGGCAATCATCTACTTGATAAGTCCATTATGGAGCAAAAATAAACAAACGGTATATGACTTTATTGCGGGGACCGTTATAAGGTACAGGGATTAAGGATACCCCCGTATTCTCAGAAGGAAGGAGTGCAGCGTTGATATGAACAGCGAGAGGCCGACCGCATGGGAAAAAATCCGCTGTTTATCAATAGAATTTATTGGATATTGGGGTCGGATTATGGTATAAATTGTAACATAGGTTCTACACTTTTTGGTGGAGGATTCATACGTGGACGAATTACAGTTTGATGGCTCGCATCATGAGAAATCACAGTCCGGCGGTTACGGGAATTATGCTTCATATGTATCGGACCTGCTAACCTGGTTAGACATGGCGCTATGGATCCAGCTTAAACTACAACCCCAGACATCACCTGATCCGATGGAGCGGCTGAAAGGAATAGTCATCACGGAAGGGGAAATTATTCAACTTCTGAACGATCCAGCGAAGAACCTGCCTCCAGATCCCCAATTACAGATGCTTCAGACACAATTAAAAGATTGGGAGCGTCACCTGCATCAAAAGGTTGCACAAACGCCATCATCCATCTTTTTACCCCTCAAGAGCGCTTCTACACATTTTCAACTGTCACCCTTTGAGGAATATTGCTTATTTATTTGCCTAGCCGTCGAGCTCGATCGTAAGTATGAGCGTTGTTACGGCTATTTGCAGGACGATATTACATGTAAGCATCCTACCGTAGAACTCGTTTTACAATTACTTTGTCCTACTCGCGAAGAGCGGACTGCGGCACTGGCCTATTTGGCGCCGAACAGCAAGTTAAGCAGTTATTTTTTTGTCCAATCGCCGGATAGCGGCAATGGCAAAGGCTCGATCTTGTCCAGAACACTAAGGCTGGATGATAAAATGATTTACTTTTTGCTCGGCGAACCGTTAGCGCCCCAATCCGGGGATATGTATGATTTTATGCCTGTGGGCCCGTCCTTGCCGGCGCTGCTGCTGGATGAGGATATTCAGATGAGAATGCTATTGTTTGCCGATCAGGCGGCCGTCGTTCAGCGTCCTTTGCTTTTTTATGTATGGGGCTCAGCAGGTTCCGGTAAGAAGCTTCAAGTGCGCCATTACGCCAAAGCCCGACAAAAGAAAGCGATCAGCATCAAGCTTCGGCGTTTGTCCAATGATCCCGAACGATGGCTGGAATCGATTCATGCGATTTTGCGGGAGGGCATTCTACATCAAGCGATTTTATGCTTTGAAGACGCTCACTTGCTCATTGAGGACACGCAGCCCTTACACAAGCGATTGCCTTCCTTACTGGGTAAGCTGAGCAGCTACACCCATGAAATATTCCTGTTGTCGGCCGTCCATTGGAAGCCCTATCATCTGCCCGACAATCTGGTTTATTCCGAAGTTCAGATCCCCTTGACCGCAGAAGGCGACAGATTGAAACTATGGGAAAAGCTTGGAGCAAGCTATACGTTTGCCGATCCGATCGATTGGGGGATGATGGCAGGCAAATTTAGATTCTCAACCGGCCAAATCGAGCAAGCTTTGGAAAAAGCTGATCAGCTGGCCAAGTGGGGCCATCCGGATCAGCCTGCCATCCGCATGGAGGAACTGCATGAGGCTTGTTATGCGCAGGTTCAGCATAAGTTAGAGAGAAAGGCGATGCGTATCCGCCCCAAAAGGGGCTGGGACGACATCATCCTTCCCCCGGAGCAGAAGCTCATGCTGAGACAAGCGTGCAGCCATATTACATACAGGCATATTGTCTACGGGGAATGGGGATTCGAACGTAAGCTGTCGTACGGCAAAGGTCTAAGCCTTCTATTCGCAGGGCCGCCGGGTACGGGCAAGACGATGTCCGCGGAAGTCATCGCCAAAGAACTTTATCTTGAAATTTACAAAATCGATCTTTCTCAAGTGATCAGCAAATATATTGGCGAGACCGAGAAGAATCTGTCGGAAATTTTTCAGGAAGCGCAGCACAGCAACGCCATTCTGTTCTTTGACGAAGCTGATGCGCTATTTGGCAAGCGTTCGGAAGTCAAGGACGCCCATGACAAGTATGCGAATACGGAAACGGCGTATTTGTTGCAAAAAATGGAAGAGTACGACGGGATCACCATTTTGGCAACGAATTACTCTCAAAATATCGATGAAGCTTTTTTGAGAAGAATCACTTATATCGTCAAATTTCCTTTCCCGGATGAAGCGCATAGAGAAAGCATCTGGAGATCGATATATCCGCAAGAAACCCTGCTTGGCAAAGACATCGACTACAGGTTTCTGGCCCGGAAGCTTCAGGTCGCAGGAGGTAATATCAAGAACATTGCGCTGTCTTCCGCGTTTCTGGCTGCGCAGGCGCAAGAGCCCGTCGGCATGAAGCACATCCTGCTTGCCGCCAAGCAGGAATTACAGAAGAACGGAAAGCTGCTGCTCAAAGAGGACCTGGGCGATTATCTCGAGTTTTTGAAAACGTAGCAGCCCGTTAATTCTTCATGAAAACAGGAGATTCCATGAGCCAATATACGGTCATAGCCGATGTGGGGAACAGTATCGTTGAACTGCTCCGCGAGCAGATGACGCCCGAGCCTGTCCAACAGCCTGAGTACATCGGGTTAAGTTCGCCGGTTGATAAAGGCGACTTGTCGCTTTCGATCTACCTGTTCCGTGTCCAGGAGGCCATGCAGCGGCGGCACGACATGATTAGCAGAGGCGCGGGAGTGATGCAATATCCTCCCATGACGATTGAATTGCAGTATCTAATCACCGCCCACTCTACAGCTGCACTGCAATCCAGAGCTGCAGACGAACAGAGGATTCTTGGAAGGGCGATGCAAGTGCTGTACGATTATTCGGTAATCAAAGCTCCCCACCTTCTGGGTACGCTTGCCGACAGCAATGAAGAGCTTCATCTTGTCATGAGTCAATTACCCATGGACACGTTGGTAGCGCTTTTTCCGAATACGCCCTATAAATTATCCGTTTGTTACACGGTGGGGCCCGTGTATATAGATTCGACCCGAACCAAGCAGACCAAGCGTGTGCTGGATCGGAATATCGTCATCCAAGGCTAAAAGGGGACTCCGAGATTGGAAACTATGAGAGTCGTTACGGTCCGAACGCAATTTTCCTGGGCTGTTTGTCTAATCGACAGTTGCACCGGTGGTTCTCCAAAAGGAACGATCTCGGTTAGGCTGGAGGGTAACAAGCATAAGCCGATTGCCAAAGAGGGGGGCTGGTATGTATTTGCCGGGCTTACGGAAGACACCTATACCATCATCGCGGAATCGCCGTGGTATTTGCAGAGCAGACAAGCTTACGTCTTTGAAGGGCGACCTTCGGAGAGCTCGGTCCTGACGATTGCGCTTCTTCCTTCTCCGGCGTATCCGTTTGATGACAATGCCACATTAGTCCGATTGTCGCTTAAGGATTCCGTTGGGCGCATTGCCCCTTTTTATAAAATAACCGCTTCGATACAAGATGAAACGTGCTTGAAAGCCAGAATTGCCGGGGCAGCGGCAAACAAAGGGAGCTCTCAGTTATCCCTGGCCGGGCTGGCTGGACGTATCCATGTCGGTGAATGGTTATACCTTCAGGAAGATACGGAGGATCACAGCGAGGTATGCCAAATCTCTTCCGTCTCGCCGGACGGGCGCAGTTGTATGCTGCTGGAGCCTTTGCGTCGTGATCATGAACGAGGGACGAAAGTGTTCCCTTTTGTGCAAAGCTGCAGCGATTCGCGCGGGGAAGCGGTGTTGTTCTTTAAACCTGTCAAAGTGGAAGCGTTCCAGGCTCAGATTACCTGTTTGCTGAACGATAGCCGGCTGGAAAGGACGGTAACCGTCGCGGTTGGCCGAAACAACAGCCTGGGTGTGCTAACGACGAATTAGCGGATTGGGTTGATATTCATTCAATCCTCTAAATAAATTATCATTCCCACTATAGAAAGGAGGAACTGGTTTCATAGCGGTCTGTATGAGACCAGGACACAATGGCGGAGTATTTATCACCCGGTGTGTATATGGAAGAGTTCGACAGCGGCGGAGTGCCAATGGAAGGGGCAAGCACGAGTACGGCAGGCTTTATTGGATTGGCGCAGCGGGGGGAGGTCGTCGGACTGCCTGAGCTGGTTACCAGCTTCAACGATTTTCGTCGCGCGTTTGGGACTCATTTGTCTGATAATGCATTTGGCAATTACCGTTTTCTGGCCTATGCCGTGGAACAATTTTTCACGAATGGAGGTTCCCGTGCCTATATTATGCGCGTTGCGCCTTCGGATGCGAAAGTGGCGGGCAATGCGGATGCTGCTGGTTCGCAAAAGCCGGCATTGACCGTTCAGGCGAAAAATCCGGGAAGCTGGGGCAATGCGATCCGTTTAAAAGTAGTGCCGGCATCCAAAGCGAAAACGCAGATTAAAGCGTTGGTCGGAGATGCGTCGACGACTAAGAAATATGAAGTGAAGAACTCGGCAGGCTTTATTCAAGACGATGTTGTCGTATTTACTGACGGCGTGAACCAACAGTACTGCAAAGTTGTCTCCGCTCAAGATAACATCATCGAATTGTCTGAAGCGCTTAAAGGAGAAGTTACGGATACTTCGATTCAGCCCGTCAAAACGTTAGGCACATGTGAATTCAACCTTCATGTGAATTACGGGTCTGAGGAAGAAGTATATGAAAAATGCTCCTTGAACGTACATACACCGAATCATGTAAGCAAAATAACCGCCAAGTCCCGACTGGTGGTCATTTCGGATACATCAGCAGCATCGGATGATCCGGTTGCTCCATTCGAAGTCATAGCCGGCGATGCAGAGGCCACAGAGTATGTCATCGAATTAGCCGGCGGCGGCGATGGTTCCCAAGCCAATGTCACGCCCGATATTTTTATCGGCGAGGATAATGGGGCGGGGAATAGAACCGGCATTCAGTCTTTTAGAGATAACGATGTCGTCAGCTTTATCGCGATTCCCGGTGTGACGAATGCGAATGTTCAGCTCGAGCTAGTGGCTCATTGCGAACTTCTGAAGAGCCGGATCGCAATTCTGGATGTGGCCAAAGAGAATACGAGAGAGCCGGATGTCGCTGCGCACCGCAATATTTTTGATTCCAGCTATGCGGCTTTGTATCATCCGTGGGTTCAAGTGTTCGATCCGCTGGACAAGAAAAATATTTATATCCCGCCTTCCGGTTCCGTCGCGGGCGTCTATGCTCGCTCCGATAACGGGCGTGGCGTGCACAAAGCGCCGGCCAATGAGATTGTGAGAGGATGCTCCGGCCTTTCGGTTCAGTACAATAAAGGCGAGCAGGATATCATGAATCCCAAAGGCATCAATTTAATTCGTTCTTTTCCAGGTCAAGGCATTCGCGTATGGGGAGCCAGAACTTGTTCCTCCAACGGTTTATGGAAATATGTGAACGTTCGCCGTTTGTTTATTTTCCTGGAGGAGTCCATCAAGAACAATACGAACTGGGTAGTTTTCGAGCCGAATGACGAGGCGCTTTGGGCAAGGGTTCATCGCACCATTGACGCGTTTCTTACCCGCGTATGGAGAGACGGGGCCTTGATGGGTAATTCGCCAGAGGAGGCGTACTACATCCAGATCGGCCGCAGCACGATGACGCAGGACGATATCGATAACGGACGTCTGATTTGTGTGATCGGGGTTGCGCCTGTCAAGCCTGCGGAATTTGTCATTTTCCGACTGACGCAGAAAACAGGCGATCAATAATTTCTATTAGGGAAAAGAGGGCTAGAGCATGGCTGATCCGTTTCGCAAGTTTAGATATAAAGTATCCGTGGGCAGCAAAGAAGCCGGTTTCAGTGAAGTGTCCGGCTACGACGCTTCGATCGATGTCGTGGAGTACCGCGAAGGCAATCATGTGACGACTCCCCGCAAGCTGCCGGGATTGACCAAGTATGGCAACATCACGCTCAAATGGGGCGCTACCGATTCATTGGATTTTTACAACTGGTTTAAAGATTGCACCAACGGCACGATCAAGCGCGAAACCGTAGCCATTACGGCGATCGATGAAAAAGGGCAGGATATCGCTTCCTGGACGGTTAAAGAAGCATGGCCGACGAAGTATACGGCGCCTGATTTTAATGCCACGGCGTCTGAAGTCGCGATTGAAACTCTGGAAATCGTTCATGAGGGTATGGAAAGAACGAAGTAACTGACGATAAGCATGGCAGGATGTCCGGCTGGGGATGAGGCGTTTGAAAAGAGACCTTCGTGCCCGGCGGACATCATGAATTTATCTTAGGAGGAAGAACGAGATGGCTTTCAAAACGGAATTTGAATTTATGCTGCCAAGAGGATATGTGGACGAGGATGGGAATTTGCATAAAAAGGGCATCATGCGATTGGCCACGGCTGCAGATGAAATTATGCCGATGCGAGATCCTCGCGTCCAGCAAAATCCCGGCTATTTGACGATTGTTCTTCTCTCCAGGGTAATTACTCGTTTGGGCGATTTGAAGAGTCTGGATACAAAGGTTGTGGAAAATATGTTTACGGCCGACCTCACATTCCTGCAAAATTTTTATCGGCAGATTAACGAATTGGAGAGCGCAACCGTCGAGACCGTATGTCCTCAATGCGATCATAAATACGAGGTCGATCTGGCTTTTCAACCGGTAACGGAAGTCAGTTGATCACCTACCCGGTCGAGCGGATATTCGAAGAGGCTGCATTTATTGCCTATTATCTGCACTGGCCCCATGATGAAATCATGTCCATGGAGCACCGCGACCGTAAAAGATGGTGCGAGCAAATTTCGCGGATTAACAAAAAAATGAACAATGAGCCGGAAAATCCGTTTGATGTTTTCAGGTAAGAGGTGATGGCATGTCATACCGGCTGGATGTGTTCAACTCATGCATGTTTGCGGTCGATTTTCAGCAGATACAGGTGGCCGGATTTTCCGAAGTAAGCGGATTGCAGCAAGAGCTTGAGATGGAAGAATACGCGGAAGGCGGGCAAAATTTTTTTGTGCGCAAGTTTCCCAAAAGGATTAAATATCCGCCACTGGTGCTGAAAAAGGGCATTGCTCTGACCGACGAGCTGTGGGTATGGTATCAAGACTATTTATATGGACGTGCGGCGCCCCGGGAAGGCTCGATTATCATGTATGGCATCGTCAATGGCGAGAAGAAGGAAGTCCGCCGTTGGAACTTTGAAAACGCATATCCGGTCAAATGGGTTGGACCGAGCTTTAGAGGCACATCGGGCGAGGTGGCCATCGAGAGCCTGGAATTGGTGCATCAAGGGCTGAAGACAAAATAAGAAGGGGCATGTGGTGCAGATGATCCCCAATCGAATACTGGTCCCGGAACGGGGTCTCCGTGATTCTTCGAACGGAACTTTCGCTGCTGAAATCATGGGCAAATACGGCTTTATCCGAGTCCCTTACACGGGCTGGTTCAGCCTGGTCTATAGAGAGGCAGTGCAGGAAGAACAAGGGGAGATGCCGGTTACCCGGATCGATCCGATTCTTATTCGTCTCCAACTGCAATTGAAACAGGTCACCGAGAGAAAAGCTCCCGCGACAGCAGTGGCATCTCCTGTAGTTATCCGGTCATTAATGCAAGTGAAGAAGTTCATCAAACAGTATGTACATCATGATGTGGAGCACGCGGTTCCAAGCGGACAGAACCAATGGTCCGTTCAGGCAAGGCCTGTACTGCAGCCTAAAATCAACCTTTTGACGCAGCTGGCGTTTCCCGTTCGGAAGCAGGAAGAAAGTTCATCGCGCATCCATCGGACTTGGATTGAGCAGAAGCAAATCAGACAAAATGATAAATTGTTGCAAGTGAACACGCGACGAGCAAAAGAAGGTGTAAAAACGAATGCCATCGTCGGAAAGCCCGGAAAGCTTGTGCGTACGGTCGATGTACAGAGAATCAGCATCGGCGAAAGCGTTTTGTCGCGAAGGGTACCGGCTAATGAGAATTTGCAAGTCCGGCATTTGGCTTCATCGCTTCAACGGCCAGTCGCGAATAAACTTTCGGTAAGCCGGCAGACGAGACCGGATCAGGTAAAAACACCTGAAGATCAGCTTCGGCATTCAGAAGTGGAACGCACGATTCAAGTTTTGCGTGAAGTAAGGAACCGGTCGACCGTTTCTTTTGAGGGACAAGGCTTACCCGCAGAGTGGATACCGCCTTTTTCAGAGAAAAGTGATTCCGTTCCGATCAGGCTCTTGGAGCAGACCAAAGAAACATTGTTCCATGAGATGATGCTGCAGCCTGTATCCAAGCTTTTCCGGCAAAGCATCCAGGGACATGAGCGCGCGAGCCATTTCAGCGAGGCTCGGTTCGTGCACTACAATGAATTCCTTCAGCATCTGCACCCACCTTTTACTATGCCGGGCGCAATAAGGGTGTTACAGAAGCCTGCAACGGCAAGTCGTTTCGTGCACAAAGAGTTGCGTATTGGCAACGAACGCGGAATGCCCGGAATCATATGGACGAATCGCTTTAGTACCGGTCTTGAGGAGAAACGCCTTCTTTACGGGGATGCCAATGCGACCACATCACAGCACATTGTAAAGCAGTTGGTAGAGCAGCAGTTGCGGATTGTGGCGGACAGGAATGTACATGCGCCAGCGTTCAGGCAGACCGTTACGCAGATCATTGACCGGCAGCTGCAGAGTGCGGTAAGCAAACAAATTTATACAATGCCATCCAAGCTCATTGTTACACAGATCTTTGATCAGCTGTTGCGGAATGAGATGAGCAGGGAAATCAGTGCGACCATATCCAGGCAGACCGTTAGGAAGTTTATTGACCAGCAGCTGCAGAGTGCGGCGAACAGGGAAGCAGATGTGGCCAAGTTTGAGCAGATCGTTACGCAGTTAGTTGAGCGGCAACAACGAAATGCGGTGAGCCTTGCAGGTTTAATAACGGAAAGGCACAGCAGTCTTTTGCCACCAGCTTTTTCGAAAGAGACACTAAAGCTTTTAACAGAGCGTTTGGTAGTCACTGGGCGGATTCGAGAGGGGGCGATGGTAAAGATCATAAATGGGCCTGCGCTTAAGGTGATGTGGTCGATTGTACAGAGACCGGAACGAACCGTTTTCGGTAATCGGATCGCCTCTCCAATAGCCCGGATCAGCAAGAGCAACGTTCTTAGGCAAAGTATGCATGGGCATATGCGAATGATTCAATGGAGTGCGGCTCGAATTGAACCTATCAATGATTTTGTTCACCAGCTGCAGCCAAACCATGGTATCGCAGCCTTGCAGAATGTTCTAAGGTTGAAGCAGACGACCGCGAGTGCATCCGGATACAAGGATGGAGACAAATACTGGGGCAGGTTTACCGACAAAGTTAACGACAGAATTAACGATAGAATTAACGGTAGATATTACGATAGGGTCACCGAAAGGTTTAAGAATTCGTTCAACCCTTATACGCTAAAGTTCCCTAGAATGATATGGACGGTTCGTATCGGTATGGAACCACAAGCGAGCGGTCTTACCGGTAAGATTGAGAAAGCGGCTACGTTCGCCAATATCTTCACGCGCGTTGTAGATCGTAATGTACAATATGTAACGACTCCAATAGGGGCCATAACTAAAGGGCAGCCGAGTGACCCTCCTGCAGAACCCCAAGCGGGTGGGAGAATAGCGAGTCAATCCGATGTCGTACGACTCACGAAGCGATTGACCAATAATGAAATAGTTTTACGTCAAAACGTATTTTTAAACCGGATTCAGGCCGCAACGACAGCCTCACAGCTGTACCGCTTGCCATCCGTGTTACCTAACATTAGCAGTAACAAGCAATGGCAAAATTTGCAGATCATCAGGGTTACCCAGCGCCAGTCGGGCGCACAAGCACTATCGATTCTTCAGCAGTTCAACAGTCATGAATATAACTTCCCACGGTTGACTTGGGTCGGTGCCAATGCCGCTGAGTTTTCAAAAGAAAACCATGTCCAATTGATTAACAAGGATATGCGACACTTCAGACTTCAACATGGTCATCAAATGAGACCCGAACAGCATCGTGGCATTAAGGCACAAGCTCTTCAACAAACCAATACAGCCTATACATGGATTGAACTTCTCAATAGACAAAAAGGGATACGGACTCCAGGCCATTCGATGTTCAGCCATTTTATAATAAAAAATAGCAAGTTGCATGCAGCCCTAGCTTCGACGACGCATCTGGGGAAAACTGCTCATCATCGTCTAACGTCGTATCTCACGAGACATGCCTATCAAATTGTAACGGTTCATCAAGCAAGACCTGTTCACCGTAGTCTAATGGTTCATTTCATCAATTCCGTTCAGCCTAACCTAGCGGCTCGTCCATTGAATACCGCTCAACCTGTCGTAACGGCGTACCAGATGAAATTCATGGATCGCATCCTTGCTACATCTGGTAATTATCGGCTAAGAGAGGCGTTCTCCCAGGCAGGGACCCTTTCCATATTCGGCGGCTCGCTTCCGATAACCGCTGGACGGATTGGTGGGGATCGTGTCCTTGCTGAAATCAGGAGAATAGCGGACTCCGGCACCCATATTAAACCAGCAAGGGCACGGGGCTTAACCGAAGTCGGTTCAGGGCTGTTTTTCAAAGCCATTACGGAGAAAATACCCGTTAAGGCAGAAAGCTTCCCTACAGGTGGCAGGCGCGATGCAAGCTACGCGATTGTGGGACGTTTGCAAATTGCCGGTCTGAACCGGGGGTCTAACCCGATGCACCCGCTGCTCGCTCCCATCAGTCTCACGACGAAACGGGATCTGGGCGTAGCTCCATCCAAAAATCGGCTAAGCCGTGTTCAGGCGCAGTTTCATGAGCTTTTGCTTGCACGGAGCAGTTCTGCGGGGACTATGAAGTTACTGCGCAGCGACCGGGATCGACCGAACGAGGGCGAGAGCGAGCAAGCTTCCCTCCGGCAAATGCTCAGGCAATGGCAGCAGCCTCCGACACCTATGGTGCATTATGAAAGGCAAAGTCCTGCCCGGGCTCAGGAAGAAGAGCACGCGCATCAGCCCATTGCTGCAAGCCCGCTTCCCCCTGTGGAACAGGTACTGCCCCGGACGATTACGCAGCTCAGCCAAATCCCTAAGAACGAGATGGATAAGCTGATAGCGCGGGTCTACAAGGAAATTGAAAATAAGCTGGTTTTGGAGAGACAAAGAAGAGGGTTGTAAATGGAAAAAGCGAAGATTTTCATCGATAAATCGGGCCAGGGCAATTTTACCGAGCATATGCAGGTGCTTTTCAATCCAACGGAATACTCAATTGAAGCTTCCAATAAATACACTTGGCAGACGATCCCCGGGCTAACGATGCCTATCGGGCAGTTTAAGAGCGGGAACACATCGACCTTGTCAATGGAGCTTTTTTTCGATACGTATGAAGTGTTTAATGGTCAAGCCAGAAAGCCCGAAGATGTTCGAACCTACACGTCCAAAATTACAAGTTTGCTGGAAGTTGAAAGCGACCTCCACGCTCCGCCGGTGTGCAAATTTGTTTGGGGCAGTCTCGAATTCGTAGGCATCATCGAAAAGGTGTCCCAAAAGTACACGATGTTCCTGGAATCTGGCATCCCCGTGAGAGCCAAACTGTCGGTAACCTTCAAGTCATGGAAAAGCAAAAAAGACCAGGTGAAAAAAAATCCGCAGCATTCGGCTGACAGGACCAAGCATCAAATGTTGAATCAAGGCGAACAGCTTTGGATGATCGCCGCACAGCAGTATGACGATCCAGCACAGTGGAGGGAAATCGCCAAGGCGAATGGCATTGATAACCCCCGCATCCTCCCGGCAGGAAGCAGAATTGTTGTGCCCAGACTTCATTAACGAGAGCGGGAGCGGCTTACGATTCGAGGTGAAGGAAAATGGCCGATTTTAAACTTAAAACGGATTCATATCAATTTGACGAGTTGGCAACCAGATACGCCCAGTTCCTTTCTCCGGCTCTTGAAATTATTATTGACGGTACCAAAATTATGAGGGATACGGAAATTGCGATTTCTTCGGTAACGGTAGATTCCAGTGCCGATTCCCGGGCGGATACATTCAGTTTTCGCATCGTTAATGCTTTCGATTTGGTCAAAAGGGAGTTCAAATGGATCGACACCTATTTTGAATTGGGCAAATCGGTGGAAATCCAGATGGGCTACAAGGACCAGCTCGAGACCGTGATGGTCGGGCTGATCACGTCAATCTCTTATTCCTTTGAGGAAATCCCTGCTTTTACGGTAACGGGGATGGACATGTCCTTCCTCATGATGACCAGCAATAAACCGGAATCATGGGATCAGAAGAAATACAGCGATGTAGTAAAGGCGATAGCGGGAAAATACGGGTTGACCGCCAAAGTGGACGACACGGAAACGGAGCTCGTTACGCAGACGAAGGTGGAGGTTTCGGACTTCGCTTTAGTTTCCGAGCTGGCCAGAAACACGAATTTCGAATTTTTTGTCCGGGGCAAAAATCTGTACTTTCGCAAGCCGCTGCAGGATGTCACGCCGGCGCTTACTTTGTTTTTCGGGCTGACACTCTCCGATTTTACGGCACAGGCTGATCTGTATAACCAGATCAGCTCTTATACGGTCAGAGGCATGAAGAGCAAGGTGCAGCCGGAAGTCATTGAAGGCAAGGCACAGTCGTCGGATATTCAGAAGCTGGGCACGAATACGAGGACAGGTGCAGACATTTTGAATACGATCGGGAGCTATTTTGACAAAGGAGAGTCTAACCGCAAGCTGGACTCCGTGGAGCATGGCAAGGAGATTGCCAAAGCGAAGCTGAACGCGGCCTCCATGCAGTTTATTACAGGCAGCGGCACCTCGATCGGCCTGCCCGAGCTTCAAGCGGGGCGCTGTATTAAACTGGAGGGGCTCGGCAAAAAGATGAGCCAGGTTTTTTTCGTCTCGTCGGTTACCCATTCCATTGACGAAGGATCCGGCTATACGACCCGATTCCAAGTGAGAGGGAATGCGATATGAATTTGTTCGATATGTTTCACGAATCGCCGGAACGCTCCACTTCCAGAATGGACGGCGTAATCGTCGGCGTCGTTACGAATAACGAAGATCCGGACAAGCTGTCGCGAGTCAAGATCAAATACCCGCTGCTGGATGACCAGCATGAAACCGATTGGGTACGCATCGCTACGTTCATGGCGGGCAAAGAGATGGGCAGCTTGTTCATTCCGGAAGTTGGCGACGAGGTGCTGGTCGCTTTTCATATGGGTGACATCCGGGAACCGTTCGTCATCGGCATGCTTTGGAATCAAGATCAGCCGTCGCCGCCGATGTCGGAAAATAACGACCTGCGCAAGATCGTATCCCGAGCCGGGCATGAAGTGACTTTCGGCGATCAGTCCGATGACGGCAAAATTACGATTAAGACGAAAAAAGGCCAGATTATCGAGCTGGGCGACAAGGCGGACACGATCAAAATCGGCGAGCAGGGGGATAAAAATTCGATCGCTATCTCCGGCGCCGCAGACGGCAAGGTTGTCATCAAAAGCGATTCGAGTCTGATCACTTTGAATATCAAAGGCGATATTTCAATCGAGAGCAATAAAGCGGTCACCATCAAATCGACGCAAATATCCATCGAAGCTACCGGTAAATTGGAACTGAAGGGTGCCATGATCGACATCAACGCCAGCGGGATAGCCAATCTGAAGGGAAGCATGGTGAAAATAAATTAAATGAGCAGCGAATTTCTCGGAAGAGGCTGGAAATTTCCCATTTCAGTCGATCCGTCGACGGGCAAAATTCGGATGTCGGCCTATGAAGAAGATATCGAAGAAGCCATTCGCCTGATCATTCGGACCTCCAAAGGGGAAAGAGTCATGAGACCGCAATTTGGCAGCGGCATTCAGCAGTACGTGTTCGGGCTGACGGATCCGACGACCCGCCAGCTTATGGAATCGAGTTTTGCCGAAGCGATTTTGCAGTGGGAGCCGCGTGTTTATGAAGTCAAAGTCACCTCTGATTTGGAAGCCATCGGTTCCGGCATTCTTCACTTGAATATTCGGTATACCGTCAGATCGACGAATAACCTGTACAACCTGGTTTTTCCTTTCTACCTGCATGAAGGAGCTAAATAATCCGAAAGGGGGTGAACGTTCTTGAAACCGCCGTTGATCGATCAAAGAAATCTAGCCGCGCTGACCGAACAAATGAAGCGCCTGGTTCCCTATTACACACCCGAATGGCGGTTCTCGCCGGAAGACCCGGACCCCGGCTCGGCGCTCTTTGCCGTGTTCGCTGACAATTTCCAACAAAATATCAACCGGTTGAACCGGGTGCCTCTCAAAAACTATATAGCTTTTCTTAACCTTCTGCATCCAACGTTGTATACAGCCAAACCGGCCAGCGCCTACCTGACGTTTCAATTAAGCAGCGGGGCCAAGGATCCGGTGTTCATCCGCCAAGGAACCAGGGTGTCGGGCAAGTCCGATGATGGAGACGGGGATGTCCTGTTCGAGACGGTGAGTCCGATCATGGTCACCCCTGCTGAACTCTCGGCGATTTATAATGTGAGTCCGCTGCAGGATAAGATTTGTCTGGTCCAAAAGGGCGGTTCGGCTATGGCGAGTCAGTCCTCCGTGTTATTCGATGTAGGCTCGCAGCCCAATCTCCAGGAGCATGTCTGGGTTCTTGGCGATCCGGCCTATTTTCATGTGGCAACCCGTGCGCAGATCGAGCTGCAGTTAACGAACGCGTCCCAGACGTATTTGGAAGCCCCTTTATTGCAGCGCTTGGCGGACCCGAGCATTGTGGAGTGGACATATGGAAACGCGGAGAAGGGTTGGCTTCCTTTCCAGGATATAAAAGTAAGTGGCAACAAATTATTGTTGACGAAACAGGGAATCGATCCGATCGATGAAATGGAGTGGGAAGGCAAGATCGGCCGGTGGATCCAATGCAGGGTCAGACCGGGCAAGATTCACGAAGCAGTCATTAACGGCGCAGCGATCGGACAAGTCGGGATCAAGACGGAATGGAAACCTCCCGTAGACGGAGACATGTCCAATGGCATCCAGTTGGAAGCGGTGTACAGCAACGACATCCAAGCGGACCTCACTGGGATGTACGCATTCGGCGAACAGTTTTACCAAAACGGCACTTTGTATTTGAGCAGCGGCGAAGTGTTCAGTAAGCGCAACGCCACAATTACTTTAAGTTTTGATGTAAAAGCGGTTGAACACCGGGCGTATCCGGTTCAGGAGCGCAAAGTCGATTGGAAGCTTGTGATGAAAGCTTCCGACTTCGATGAGGCAAAGGACGAATATATCGTCGTTTCGCAAGTCATCTGGGAATACTGGAACGGCGCTGGCTGGGTCCGGCTGCTGGCGGACACGCAGGATGAAGCCGTATTTGGCGATCCAGGGCGTCAATTAACCAAGAAAAAAATCGTGTTTACGTGCCCAAGCGATTTGGAGCCAACCTTTGTTAACTCTCAGCAAAGTCATTGGATACGTGCGCGAATCATTCATATAAGCAATGAGATTTATTCGACGAATTCGGTTTACCTTTCTCCCTGGCTGGAGAATCTAAGGCTTCATTATGAATATGAGCAGTATAGCCGGCCCGAATTGATCTATGCCCGGAATAATATGAAGCTGCAGCAGTGGGAGAAGGGGGGAGCTTACCCTCCTTTTGTCCCGTGGAAATGGAAAAACCCCGCGGTTTATCTGGGTTTTTCAACGGCACCTGTGAAGGGGCCGATTTCCATTTATTTTTCGATTGCAAAATTGAAATATGTAGGGGACCAGCTCCCTGCGCTGGAGTGGGAGTATCTGAGCGCTACTGCGCAAGGCGTAAAATGGGTACCGCTGAAAGTCATGGACGGTACGGACGGCTTCACCGCAAGCGGGGTCATTCAGTTCGCAGGGCCAACGAATTTTGCCCATGAAGCTCTCTTTGGACAAACTTTGTATTGGATTCGCGTCGTAAATCGGGACAATAAAACCGAGCGCAGCGGGCAGCCGTTGCCAATCGTACGGGGCATCTTTATGAATACGGCTTGTTCCTTGCAGCAGGAAAGCATAGAGTCGGAATATCCCAGCCGCGTAGCCGGGGATTCTGGGGATAGCTATGTTCTATCGAGAGCGCCGGTGTTGTCCGAACAGGTTTGGGTAGAGGAGACGGGCCATATCACGGAAGAAGCGATCCGGCTTATGGAGCTGCATCAGCAAGAGCAAATCGCTGTCATCCGGGATTCCGAAGGCAATGTACAAAAGTGCTGGCTCCGCTGGGAGCCGGTTGCCAACCTGCACCATTCGGGAGCGGCCGACAGGCATTATGTCATTGACCGAACGTCCGGCAGATTCAGTTTCGGAGACGGGAGATCCGGTATGGCACCTCCTTTGCCCGGCGAGGACAAGGTAAAGGTCAGCTACAAATTCGGAGGCGGCGAGAGGGGCAACCTGCCTGCCGGCACGATCAAGCAGCTGCAGCATGCGATCGCTTTTATCCAATCGGTATACAACCCGGAGCCTTCGGCTGGCGGAAGCAACCGGGAGACGATCGAAGAAGCGCAGATCAGGGTACCCCAATTGTTCAAACATAGAAACAGGGCGGTTACGACGGATGATTTCGAAGCGCTGGCCAGAGAGGCTTATCCCAATCTGGCCAAGGTGAAATGCTTGTCCAATATTAACGCCAATCTGGACAAGGAGAGCGGCTGCGTAACCATGGTTATTTTGCCTAAAGGGCAACGGAGTGAGTTCATTTTTGCGGAAATGAAGAGACGGGTGGAGCACGCGCTGCTGGAGAAGGCCGCAAGTCTCGTTGCCTTTCCGGAGAAGCTTCAGGTCATTGAGCCGGCTTACATTGAGATTTCCATTTATGCGGCAGTGGCTGTTCACGAAATGGAGCATATGTACGAAGTGGAAGTGCAGACGATGGATAAATTGAATCGTTTCCTGGACCCTATGACAGGCAATTACGATGGCAAAGGATGGGGCATCGGTCAGTCGATCAATCAATCGGTCTTTTATTCTTTGATAAAGTCGATTCCCAGAGTTAACTATGTGGAGAAGCTGTCGATGACGGTGTTTCGCATTGAAGACGATATTAGAACTGAACTGGACGCGGAGCATTTTGAGGGCGTTTTGCACGGAATTATCATCAATGGGAACCATCATGTCGAAGTCAATGTCGTATGAAAAGGGGGTGTGAGTGATGTTACCGGTGCCGAATCTGGACGACCGTATGTTTGAGCAGATGGTAAGCGAGGCCAGGAAGGCGATTCCGAAAATTTTGCCGATGTGGACCGATGTGAATTACCACGATCCCGGGATTACGCTAGTTGAATTGTTCGCTTGGCTTTCCGAGATGCAGCAATATTATTTGAACCGGATTACGCCGGAGCAGGAAATCAAATTTCTCAAGCTTCTGGGTATTGCGCTAAGAGAGGCGGTTCCGGCAAGGATGGACGTGACATTCGGTCAAATCGGCGAGGAACTGCTGGTTCCGGCAGGCACTCCGATATTGGCGGTTGATCAGCATTTTGAGATAGCGTCGTCTTTGCAATTGATTAAGGCCAGATTGGAAAAGGTTATTGTGCGCTCCGGACTGGAGTCCGTAGATTTTACCTCGTCCAACGGACACAAAGGTGCGGTGTTCTATGCGTTTGGCGCGCAAATGAAGAAAGGAAACCGGCTTTGCTTGGGATTTGATTCCCCGCTGCCCGTCAATAAAGAGATCACGCTTACCATGAATCTCCATGAGCTGTTTGCGGCCAATCCGTTGACCGGAGCGGGCTCTGCCAAAGCCGTCATTCCTTCCGGGAAAATATCCTGGAAATATTACGGCGAATCGGTGGGGCATGATGGAGAACCGGACACGCTGCCCATTCACGTGGTGCGGGATGAGACCATCCACATGTCGCAATCCGGGCGCATCTCATTCATCATTCCTTCGCCTATGCAATCGGTTACCTTGCACCCGGCTAACGACAAGAGCAGATTCTGGATGGTCTGTACTTTGGAGGAGGAAGGCTACGAGATCTCCCCGCGAGTGGAAAACATCGCGTTCAACACGGGGATGGCCATACAAAGGAAATCTTGGAGCGAAGCGTTTTTGTTCAACAGCAACGGAAAAAGAAGTCAATCGGTGACACTGACCGGTTATTTGGCCAGTTGCGGTCACATTATCGTTCAAGTGAAGCATCTGGCCGGATGGTGGCAGGACTGGCGGGAGACGCAAGATTTCGGAAGCGTCGAGTCCGATTTTAACGGATACAAGCTTCAGTTTGTGAAAGAAACGATGGAGTTGACTGTCACATTCGGGGATGGAAAACACGGAAGCATTCCGCCTCAAGGCAGGAATCGAATCAGGATCATCACCGTCCTCCCGGAGCTTGCGGAAGGCATGTATGTGGGGAGGAGCAACGGACTTCCCAATCAAACGTTCAAATTGGAGGAAAGCTCGATTCTCCGGCATTCTCTCAAGCTGCAGGTAGGCAGAAGGCAATCTGCCTCTGGGGATTGGCTGTGGGAGGATTGGGAGCAGACCGAGGATTTTGCGCTTTCGGGTGCGGAGGACAAGCACTACAAGTTCCTGACTGAATCTTCTGAAATTGTATTCGGCAACAATGAGCATGGAGCTATTCCCTACAAATCGGCTATGCCTAACATTCGACTGATTGCATGGCAAACCGGAGGAGGAGAGAGAGGGAACGTACAAAAGGAAGTGAGCAGCCGGCTTTTATCCATATGGCCGGAGCATCAGGCTTTAACGGTGACGAATTACCGGCATGCGCATGGAGGAAAAGGAAAGGAAACGATTGACGAAGCCAAAAGAAGGTTGATTGATGAACTTGACCGTCCCTATCGCGCCGTAACCAATGAAGACTATGAGTATATTGCTCGCACCACGCCGGGTCTGCGCGTAGCCAGAGTTAAAGCCATCCCGCTGTATCGGCCAGGTATGACGAATTATCCTCAGGAGAAGGAACCCGCTCAGCTTACTTTGGTGGTGGTTCCGTACAGCGAGGCGGCTAAGCCGATGCCGAGTCCCGGTTTTCTAGAGACGGTAAGCCGCCATCTGGATAAGCATCGCTTGATTACAACGGAAATTCATGTGATCCCCCCGGAATATATTCAGATTACGGTGCATGCGATTGTGGTGGTGGATCCCTTCTACATGGAAGAATCGAACCGGATCGAGCAGGAGATCGAGATGATGTTCAGCCCTCTGGACCGAGAGGATACGGCGGCAGGTTGGGAATTTGGCCGAACCGTATACAAAGGCGATATTTATGGAGTTATGAATAGTATACCAGGCGTGGAATACATTCAAGATCTGTGGGTTATTGGGGAAGGCAAAGGCGCTGTGATGGAAAGCAACGGCGATATCCGCATTCCGCCATATGCGCTGGTTTACTCGGGAAAGCACCAGATTCATGCGACGACTAGATAAGGAAGCGGGGAGGGACGGATGCCGGAAACGAACTTTTTCTCTTTTAATAAAAAGGCGGATTGGCAGCAAGGCTATCTCTTCAATTTGGAAGCGGAGAACCAGGAGCTGACGCTTCAGCGGGCGCGAAAATATTCGATTTCCAAAGAAATTTCGTTGCCCGATATTTTTATGCTGGCTCAGGCAGATGCAGACGATAGCGGTGGGGAAAGCAAGGTAGATATCGTCGATTTCACTGTAGGTCCGGCAGGCCGCCTTCTGCTGTTGGACAATCAGACGAATATTTGGCTGTTCGATTATTACAACGGTCATCAGGAACTACTGTTCAGGCAAGGGCACGATTTGTTCTCCGCTGCGTCTCTGTTGGCCTATACGGATGAGCTGCTCCTCGTGGCCGACGGTGCGGAAACGGGCCGGATTACGGCGTTTTCGGCGGATAACGGCCAAATCCGTTGGACCCTGGAGCAATGGGACGGCAATCCTCTATACCCTGTCGCTGTGGATACGGATGCAAAGGGTAATATTTACGCGGTTGTTCTGCTCCGGCCATCGGGCATGGGAGTCATTGTACTGGATCCCGAAGGCCAGGTTACAGCCGTTCATGGGCTGGCGGGCAGTTCAGCGGACGATGAAACGGCCGGTGTGCATCTTCGGGAACGGTTCTTCATCAGTGTGAGGCAGGAGCATGAATTCGTCGTACTGGACGCTGGTCTGCGGACTTTGTATACCGGCATGGGAAGCGTCTCCGTCCCTCTCGACCTTCAGTCCCCCGATCTATGGTTGAGCGGTGTGGCCGTGGATGCGGGCGGAGAAGTGTACATAGGCAACCGCCAGCCATTGCGGTCGGACGAGGAAGGGAATCGATCCCTGCTCAAATACAATTTGCAAGGTGAGCTCCTGGAACAAGTCAGCGGGTTCCGGGGCCAAGTGCACAAAATGCTGATGGACGATCACGCCAAAATTTTCGTGCTCAACTTCGATCGTGACGTACTGACGATGCTGGAGTACAAGCAGCGGATCAGAGAAACGGAACCGGGGGCCGGTCTGGTAGGACATTACTGGTCTACGTCCATCGACAGCACCGTGGAAGATACGATCTGGCATAAGGTTACCTTGGTTGCAGACATCCCGGAAGAGACGCAGTTGAAATTGTACTATTACAGTTCGGACCGGGAAGATATTGTCGTGGACGGGGTATGGACGAATCTGGATGCATTTGTTCTTGATCCTTCCGTCTCGATGGAAGCCAAGCTTAAGGCGACGCGGAACATGTGGTCGGAAGCGGTGATTAATCCGGTGGATGCTTTGTTCTTTGAGGCGCAAGGGCGGTACCTGTGGATTCGGATTGAATATAACGGTACCGAACAGAAGTCTCCCGCGATCCGGAGAATGCGGGTGTATTTTCCAAGAACCTCTTATCTCCAGTATCTGCCTGCCGTTTATCAGGAAGACCCGGATGGAACCCGTTTTTTGGAGCGATTCCTCTCTTTGTTTGCCGTATTTTTCGATGGGATGGAAGAAGAGATTGCCGGAATTAGCAAGTATTTTGATGTCGAGACTTCACCGGAGGAATTTCTGAAATGGTTGGCCTCGTGGCTAGGTATCGCGGTCAACGATTTGTGGACAGAACGGCAAATCCGGGAGTTGATCCGGCAGGCGCCCACATTGTACCGCCAACGGGGAACGCGCAAAGCAATCGGCGATCTTTTGCACATTTACACCGGCAGCCGGCCTTTTATCGTGGAACATTTCGAAATCAGAAAACTGCTTGAAAAATCGGAATGGAAGAGCATGCTGACCGAGCTGTACACGGATAACCCGTACTGCTTCTGCATTTTGCTCGAGCAAAAGCATATGGCTACGGAGAAACAGCGGCAGATGATCCAAACCATCGTGAACGAGCAGAAACCTGCGCATACCGAAATGAAACTGGTTGTCTTGCAGCCATGGATGTTCATGGACATGCACACGTATCTTGGCATCAATTCAATCTTGACTGAGCCTAGCGAGATTACGCTCGATACCTATATGACCATGCCCCACAATACGCTTCTGGGTGAGGGCAAGAAGCAGCCGAATCTGAGATTTCAGCATGACGAGGATACGGGGCTGGAGTAAATGGAGCCAAACAGTTAAAGGAGTCGAAGGGAAAGGGTAGAGACCGAACCTATGAAAAATTCTCGCTATTATCCGCACGAAAGAAACAATTATTTTAAAGGCAAGCTGCTGACCGTAAGAGACTTCGAATCGGAACAAACCTATGTGAATAACAAAAGAAGGCTGTTGAACCGGCTGTTGTACGGTAGCGGGGTCGTGTCCGGACTTCAAGTCGTCAGAGTCGACGATCATACGGTATCCGTTCAGGCGGGAGTTGCATTCGATTGCCTGGGACGGGAAATCGTAGTGCCTGCTCCGAAGGTTGTTAAACTGTCCAAGGTCGAAGGCTATATCGGTGACAGCGATTGCACGAAAAATGTGTATTTATGCATGGCTTACGAGGAGAAAGACAGGGAACCGATCTACTCCGTCTCGAACGCTTCGGACAGTACGGGGGACCCGAATCAGTATAACCGTATTTTGGAGACATACCGGTTGTTCATCAAAGAAGAATTGCCGGACTTTGCCGATTTCGAGTACCGCAATTTAACGACGCAGGCCGCGGTGCTGTATGAAGACGAACAGACCCGCATTTGGCAGACCGCGCCACGGTACGTCAATCCGGGACAAATCTTTGAGGTGACGGTCCATATCGAGAAATCCCCGGAGGTCCCTTCTTTGACACTAGCCTATGAAGTGCGATCGGAGATGATCTACCCGCTCGATCTGGAACAATCGGTCATATCCTTTAGCGAACAGCCCGGTGTGAAACGGAACAGCTACGAGCTCAAATACCGGATGAAGGCAGGCAATCGCGAGGCGGAGGGGACTTTATCCATATCGCCGTCCAGTTCCATGCTGACCCTTGGAGACAATCAATATGCGCTCAATGAAAAAGCGGCGCTTACCGTCGCCGTCATCAACGGATCGATTAACGATAAAGTGACGGAGCAATTTTTCGAACGTCCTTTTGAACGGGCCGTAGCTTACACGCCGGATCAATGCATCTATTTGGCCAGAATCAGCCTCGTTGTGATTAAGCCGGCCTACATCATAGATGAAGTGAAATCCAATCCGTTCGATGAATATATTTACAATTCCATGCTTCAGTATACGGTCGGCAAAGAAAATGCCGCCTACGGCGGGCAAGACGCGCCGCTTGCGGTTCAAGCCAGCGTCGAGATGCTTCCTCCCGGTCAAGCGCCTAATCTGACAGCGGAGGTCGAGCCGGGCCGCAATGAGATCCATTTACATCTGGCGCTGCCGGCTGTGGCGGCGGATGCCGTCCAAATGACGACCGGCACCGCGACCATTGAGACGAATTATCGCTCCACAGGCCTCTTTACGAAGGCGGAGCAGAGCTTCTATTCCGATGAAATTGCGCATGGACTAGGTGCGGGACAAGCTTTCGTGGTACTTGGGTTAGAGGAGTACAGCGAAGACCGATTAGGTGAACAGCTGAATCGGGAGGAAAAGGTGTATTTCGGTGATAGAGACGTGTTTAAGAACAGCGAATTCGGATCGGAGCTGATGAACGCTTCTTTAGCTGCTGTCGTATATCCGAAAGCGGGAACGTTCCGGATCGGCATTAAACTTTCACAGGCGTCTGAAAGGGACTTTATTACGGTTCGATGGTGGGCGTACAAGAGAGCCCAAACCTCGGGCGCCATCCAGACGGCCTATTCCCAAACGGCTTCCAGCAAGGAAGGGGTGTAGCACGTACCCTGCTAGAAAAAAAGAAGCAGCTTCGGGCTGCTTCTTCACATCAAGGCCGGGTAACGATGCATCGCACCACCTGATTGTTTAAGGTATCGGCTGCAAAAGTGAATAAGTAGGGCGCTTTGACATAAGAAACGCTATAGGTGTGATCTTCCTGATAGACCCTTGCTCCTTGGCGCACATCCGTTTCTTTGGACTCGACGTGGGTCAAGTCGTTTTGCAGCTGATCGGCCGACAGGCTGCTGTTTAACGTAACCGAATCCACGTAGCCTTCCTTCGGATTCTGCGGGGAAGATTTGAACGTGAAGGCGATAAAGGCGTCCGCATAGGCATAGCCTAATTTGCCGTCTGTTTCATTGATCGCCGTTTCGGACGGTTTGCCCATCAGCTCTTCGATCCTTTGCTGGGATAAGCCGATGAAGCTTTGGGGTGACATTTTTCCTGCTTTGAATAATCCTTTGTAAATGGTGCCCTGCACGCCGGACAGGATGCCGAAGCCGTCATACAGCCCGGTTTTAAAAGTACCTTTGTAGATCAGATTGCCGTCCGCATCGTGTTGTTCGCCTTCGCCATTAGGGGCATCGCTCAAAAAGGCACCTTTATACAACGCCGTACCGTCTTCGGACAGGAGCGTTCCTTGGCCGGAATACTTGCCTTCGGTGAAGGCTCCGATGTACTTCGGAGTTCCGCCCGGGTACAGCTCGGTGGCCTCTCCGAACAAGGCGCCATCCTGGAAGTTGCCGATATATTTGCGCGTCCCGTCAGAATGGTACAGAATACCGGCTCCCTGATAGCGGCCGTTTAGAAATTCACCTTTGTATTTCACAGTCCCGGAATCGATATACTCGGTTCCTTTACCGTTGTAGCGGCCCGCTTGAAATTCGCCATCGTACACCAGAGAATGCCGATCGTCGTAAAGCTGGCCGCTTCCTTCATATAAACCGGCCTTGAACGTTCCGGTGTATTTGATTTTGCCGTTAGCGAAGTATTCGACACCCGGGCCTTCCAGTTTACCGCTCACGAACTGACCTCGCAGACGTGAATGATGTTCCGTGTCGATGAGGAGACCGTTACCGGAGTATATGCCTTTGTCCAACTGCCCTTCATAGAGCAAAAGGCCGTCGTCGTTATATATTTTACCGATGCCGTTAGGAATGCCCTTGTCCAGTTCGCCCGCGTAGATGACCGTTTTTTTATCATTGTACTTCGTGCCTGTTCCGGTAAAAGCTCCTTTGACCAGGTCGCCTTCGTACACGAGCTGATCTTTCGCATTGTACACTTGAGCTTTGCCCGTGTAGGTCAGCGGCCCTTTATGTTCGTACAGTTTGACGTTCCAGTTCAGAAAGGACCGAATCTCGTTCTGGTAGTAGTAGATCAGAGCAATGGGCACGAGCAGTAAGAGGAATAAGAGCACCAGCAGCCTTTTGGCTACGTAGTATCTTCCGATCCGTTTGTAGTTCTTAAGCGTCAACGTAGAGGGGAAGACGGCCTCCTTGACCTTGTTTCCTAATTCTTCAGCTTTGCTCGCCGCTCCGTCCTTTACACTGCCTGCCAGCGCTTGAGTGCCTTTTTTCAAAGGAGCGAGAATCGGTTCCGTCATTTTCACAATCGCTTCTAACATATATCCATTCTCCTCTACGGTACTTGGATCGTCATCTGGCCGGGCATCGCTACACTGATGACGCCTGCCCAGTTGCACATCAGTTTACAACTGCTGTTCAGTGCAGGCATGTTGGCTACGAGAACGGTGGTCGAGCCGGGCACCCAAGGCGCGGCGATATTGGGGACGCAAGGCATAGGTGTCAGTGCACCCAAAGCGGCTGCGGTAGCAGAGGCGACAGTCGGATTAGCCATAGAGCTGCACATCCCGAAAGGGGAGATGTTGGTTATCGGTTGGTTATCCATGATGTTGGCCAGCGGCGTGGCCGTAGTCACTTTATTTTTGGGCAGAACGATAAGCGAACTTGGAGCGGATCCAAAGCTGCACTGGAGCATAGCGCCGGAACAAACCATTTGCGCCATAAGGTCCCTCCTTATTTTGGGAATATACATATGATTTTACTATAAATTCAGTTTCATAGGATACAAATATTGTTGGAAAAACACTTTTTATTGGAGGTGAATAAAGTGAACGGCATTCTAAGCAGATATAAACGGCTTATTCCTCATCTGGTGTTGCTCGCGCTGCTTGTAAGCGGCGTGGTGTATGGATGGGACAATTACTTGATGTCCAACCCTTTTGCCAGGATGATGGAGCTGAAGGATTTAACGCGCGTTACAACGGATAACAGCAATAATATTTATATCATTATGAAAGCCAAAAACAAGATCGTAAAGATCGATGCGGCAGGCAATATCGTCTATGTGATTAATCAGGCGAAGTATCCGGCATATACTTTTATAGATTATACCGATATTTCGGCGGACGCCAAAGGAAATCTTTATGCGCTGCGTCTATACAAAGAATACAACGGATTTTTAGTAAGAAAAGAAGAAATTGTCCGTTATACCGCCGAAGGGAAGCTCGATACGGGGTGGAAGCCATATGTGAAGGAGTTTCCAGAAAATTCCCTTCCTGTAGAAGGCAGCATTCATGCCATTGTGGCAGATCAGAATGACCTTTATTATTATGATTCCGCAGACGATCAGAGCATTGGGCGTTATAAAATGGCCTCCGCAGGCGGGGTTTCAACCCTGGTCGATCAACTTCAGCTGCCATCCGGCAGGCATCTTAATTCCATCAACGGCACGGACCTCAGCTCCACTGCTTATAGTACGCATCAAGGCGAGCTGTATTCGACCGCGGAGGGTAAACTATATCCTTTGGACAATGAGCCTAAGGGAGACAGCTATCCGGAATGGGTGCAAATGTCGAAGGACCATCAGGTTTATTTCGTTGATCAATATGGACAAAGCATCAAGAAAGTCAACCCTCAGCAGCCGGGCAATGTAGAAACGCTGCTCACCAAAGAAGCGTTCGACAAATTGGATGAACAGGGGGATAACATCAACGATATCACCATACGGTCGGACGGTAAGCTGATCCTGGCTACAAATTCCAAAGTCTACCTCGTTGCCGGACACAATCAACTTGTCCAACTTACGTACTCGCCCTGGATGAGGCTGATTCATGTGCTGTATGGCGCTCTTCTTCTAGCAACCGCGCTGCTTGTGCTATGGATTCTGGTTATTCTCTGGAACCTCAAGGAATACTCGCTCATTACCAAGCAAATGATGTACTTCATTCCGGTCATCCTTCTGTTCATGTTCTTTCTTACTCAGTATGCGACAGTCAAATTCAAGACCCATCTGATGGAAGAGGTGGACAGGAAGCTCATCTTCCTGGCTCACGATGGTCAAAATCTGATCGACAGCACCCTGTTAGACCGGATTCATTCAGCCCAGGATTTCGGGAACGATGCTTACCGGACCATCCAGCAAAAGATGAGCTACGCAGATAATTTTTCAAAGTTTTATTGGATTGTATACAAAATCGATGGAGACCGGTACTACCAGACGGTGGAAAGCGACAATAATTTCCGCATGTTCGAGGGCTATTCCCTGGATAATACGGGATCGTCCGAAAGCTGCCAGTCCAGGGACGTCAATGGCGTAGCGCATGAAGCGAAGGATTACCGGGGACTAATCAAGGGGGACTTCTACGCCTGCTCGGGCGTCGATCAGCAAGGATCTTGGCGATATGCGATAGGCCCGTTATTTAACGCGGATAAAAGCCGGGTGATCGGTTTCTATGAAACGGGGATCAATACCTTTGCCACCAATCAGCGCGTGAGCGACATTAATCGCATGCTAATCGGCTTCAGCGCGGGAATGACGATGATCATGATTGCTTTATGTATTTTCATTATCCGGCGGTCCGTCACGCCTATTATTCTTTTGCAGGAAAGCGCCGGTCTGATCGCGCAAGGACATTGGGATCTGCAAGTATCGATCGATTCCAAAGACGAGGTAGCCAGTCTGGGAAAAACATTCAACGGGATGGCAGCCAGTATCCGGCGGAATATCGCGGAAATTACGGATTTCAAGAACGCTTCCTACCGGTTCGTGCCTCAGGAATATATCCATTATCTCGGGAAGAAAAGCATTTTGGAGATTCAACTGGGTGACCAGCTGCAGCAAGACATGACGATCCTGATGACGAACATCCGATCTTTTTATTCGCTGTCCAAATCGATGTCCCCGGGTGATAGTTTCAGCTTTATGAATGCCTATTTGAATCGCTTTGTGCCGGCGGTTAGCGGGCATAACGGCATCATCAACAAATATTTGGGGTCAGGCATCTTTGCGCTGTTTCCCAGCTCTGCAGAAATGGCGATTCAATCGGCGATCGAAATGAGAAAGGTACTGGATCGGTATAATGCTGAGCGCAAACAGCATCTGAGGGAACCGATTGAAATCGGGATCGGCATTCATAAGGGTCCGCTTATGCTGGGCATTATCGGGGAAAAAACGCGGATGGAGGGCAATGTCATCTCCGAGGATGTGAATCTGGCGGTCATTTTGGAAAAGCTGACGGAAGAGCTGGGGGCAACGATTCTGGTTACGGAGGAAACTTTGCTCAGCGTAACGGACCCGGCGAAATTTTTCTATCGCGACCTCGGCGTACTGCAAGTTAGCGGAGTGGATCAACCTATGCGGTTGTTTGACATTTTCGAAGGGGACTCCGCTGCCCTATTTGAGCTCAAGCTGCATACAAAAGAACTGTTTGATCAGGGCATAGCGCATTATCAAAAAGGGGAGTTTATGCAGGCAAGGGAGATCTTCCTGAATGTAATCAGGCACAATCGTTGGGACCTCATGGCGAAACGGTACTTCTTTGAAAGCGATAAGCTCTCCCAGAGCACGGCTCCCGCCGGCTGGGGAGGGGCGTTGAGAGTATCTTGAATAAAGGACCTGGCGGCCATGAGCCGACAGGTCCTTCTCTTGTCATTGTTTCGGCGTCATCGGGCAGAAGTGCAATCCGCGGTGCAAAATGTATAGCAGCGGTCCGTTGGTGCCGCGAGTCGGGTGGATGCGAACCGTACCATTGCTGCGCACCTCATATACGATCACTTGGAAACCGTAAGTGGCTGTGAAATGGTCGAGCAGCAATCGACCCGCATCGCCATAGAAATCGATCATTTCGCCGTGGAACGTAACATCGATTTCGACCAGAGTGTCTCTGACTTCGGTTGGATCCAACTCTTCATCCGGAGCCTGGGTGCCTGCATCGGCATGTTGGATTAACGTATCGATTAAACAGTCGTTTCCGGTTCCGTCCGCGGAGCCGATATCGAAGCCTTGAAGGACTTCTTGTCCACGGCTAGTGGTTTCCCCCCAGCCTGAGGAAGCAAAGTTCGGCAATTCGTATTCGCCGTCCTCCTCTTCCGTCTCGTCGCGATGCAGGACATCGTGAAGGAAATCATACAGGAATTGATGAAGCTCATCGTAGGCCTCTTGGCCCTCATCGCTATCGATCCCGTGCTCATTGATAATATCAAGAAGCTTGCGGGCCTCGTGAGAAAAAGGACCCGTAAATTCAACATCGGCACTCATGTTGTTTAGCGGTACCTCCATTAAATCGGGATTGCGTGCAATCCCGGGAGGGCTCATCAGATTCATCGAGATAAACAATTCCTCAAGCTCCAAAGGTCGCCCGCCTTCTCCGCTGCCTTCATGAAGCGTAAGCAGGTTGAGTCCGCCTGCGCCGGGATTGCGCGCCACCTCAATCATGGCGTACACCCGCCACAGTCCCCATAGTGTTTTTATGGCGTTTTCAATCACGTCAGGCTCGGGCATCCCGCTTAATGAAATATCTTGGCTGACCAGATATTTCATTATCGTTGCTTTGTTGGCATTCTGAATTTCCCCTATGCCCAAGACCCCGGATTCTGTTAATTTTTCAAAATTATTAGAAATTTCCCATTGCAATGATTTTCGATTCTTTGTAGCTTCGGTATTCAATTTAGCCATTGTAGTGTTGAAGTAGTTCTGATATTCGGTTAACGGCTGGTTGACCAATTCCAAACGCTTGTTGAACTCTGAGAGATCACGCGATTTGAGTATGTGCTGTATCACACGCAATCCTTCCGCATGGTTGCTGAATAAGCTTAAAATAGACGCTAGCTCTGGAATAGAGGTTTCATATTTTTTAAAGAACAAATCGACATGTTGCGAATGCCTCGATGAATGGATGCGCATATTTTTCACGATTTCTAGATCGGCAAGCTCGCGGTAAGCTTGACGAAGATTGGATACATGATGCCAGCTTGTTGATCCGGAGGTCCCTCGATTGTCTGCAAATAAACCGGCAAAGCCCTGATAGTAATCGTATGGAGAATCTTCATCGAGGTGCAGTTCGTTCAATTCTTCCGATTGCTGCGCATTTTTATACAGGTCGTCGAGCGCCGAATTATGACCGTCTGAAGCGGCTTGATTAATGAGCCATAGCAAAAAGGAGTCGTTAATCGCATCGTAGCTTTGTTCATCTCTTGGCCGAGCTTGCGGTAATCCGGTGTATTGGTTGCGCATGAAATTGTTGAATAATGTGCGCAGCCTTATGGATGCTTCATGCTCCAACAACGCATGGATATCCTTGTTCTCGGCGAACCGTTCGCTCAAGTTCAGTGGCATTTTATTCTTTTGAGAGTTCGCCTTTTTCCAGACTTTGGAAGCATTGGCGTAATTCGCATGCTGACGCATCGTATGGCAATATAAAGCGATCTCATCCTTCGCGGCTTGGAGGGCCGGATTGTTCGTTGGGGTTGTCAAGAGACGGTTAAGAATACTCATGGACTTCTGATACCGCTTATATTTGCCCGGACTTGGATCGAGAGACTTGCCTGAAGCGCCGGAATGGCTCATTACATTTTCATCGCCAAAGACCTTAAGGATATCCGGCGATGCCGAGCCCAGGGCAAGAACCGCATTGATGGTATTCCACACGCCCCCGCTTAGACGACGGGCAGATTCCAGGTTCCACAGCTGCACCATCATCCACAATACGCGTTTAACTTGTTGCGCAGGACTTTCCTGCTCCAAGTCCAGCTCGAACTCATCATCGACATCATCATCCATACTCGCTTCGCTTTTGGTCTTGGCTTTGTCGGAGTTGCTAAGGTTCAATGTGTCGAACTTGGCCCTTTGTGCAATAGTGTCGAATTGTGCTGAAAATTCCTTGTACGATTTGGCAAGAAGCAGTTCGATCAAGCTTTTGTCAGAGGCGCCGGCCCGACGAATTTTGTTGATCAGACTCTTGAGCTTGGCATACGGTTCAGAGCTGCCGACAATATTTTGCGCAAGGTTAAAAAAGGCATGGCCGGTCATGGCCGTGTACGGACTTTCCTCTACTTCGTGCATTTCGACGAAATGAGTGAGCGACACGACGACATCCAGAACGCTCACAGCCTCTTTCAGCTCATGCTCGCTAATCATTTCTTCAAACGCTTCATCAAAAATATTCATCAACATAACCAATTCTTCCACAGAAAACCGAACCGGCGTAAAACTAAGGTCCTCGTCAAATTCAACATTTGTATCTTCTTCCGCTTCCCAATCTTCCTCATACTCATCGTCAGTAAAGTCCATCTTGTTTTCCTTTGAACTGCGTTGAATGAGCGTGGACGCGGGGGGATGTGCTGCCAAGGTCAGAGGAGCTCCCGCAGACTTCAAGTGCAAGGCCTGGGCGCCCATGGTGTCGGCTTCATTTTCCAACCCTTCTTCGTCATTCAATAAAATTCCGTTTGCCAGCTTAGAGGTTGGCTGGACTCCGCCCCGGAGTTGTTGGACCACGTGCCACCCCTCATGCGGTAAATGCTGCTCTTGTCCGGGGCCCAGGTGAATATCGGTCCCTTGCGCATAGGCCAGAGCCTGGACTTGTGAAGGTTTCGGCGAGTTGTAATGCACGCGGACACCGGATAAATCGATGCCTGACAGAGTTTCCAGCCCGTCCTTCAAATCGTCCGGTATGCCGGTTTGGTTGTCTTTCAATTGGATCGGTGGTGTAGCGTCATTAGCGTGATCCGGCTGCTCTTCTGTCCGGGATTCTGGCGCCATTGATGAAAACAGCTGAGTTTTCATCAACTGCGTGACGGCTCTGTTACCGATCGTTTTTTGCAGTTGCATCCATTGAGTGAAGTTGAAATGAGGAGAAGGCTGCTCAAGCCGCAACCCTTTTTCGACTGATGCAGAGGCAGCTTTGGTCTCTGCCTTATCGCTAGGGGTCTGTTGATGCTCCGTATGCGTATAGATCACACCATTCTTTCTTCTGGTTCTGTTTTTCTTTTCTTTGATTATATACCAATATTTGAAAAATGCGATTCTTTTGATTTGCAAAAGAGTTGTTGTAACCAACCGGATTAAGTGGTGGGGGGCATCCCTTATTATGAAATATCTTACAATTCATATGGTTAATGATATAATTGACGATATAGGGCAGCATTGTAGTTATAAGTTTCTACTTTTCATATTATCGGAGGGGTTTCATATGCCTCAATATAATCAATATGAACAAAAGGTATCATCCAAGTCTACGATAAAAGACCAAGTTTCCTCCAGTCCTCAACCTGCATTGCAGTGGCATCCTGCGAGCGGGAGATCATTAGGCAGGGCGGAGATTATGCAATTACAAAGAACTATGGGAAACCGGGCAGTACTGCAGCTTCTTCAACGAATGAATGAGCCTCAAGTAGAAAGTACTGTGGCCTCTACATCACCAATACAGGAAAATAATACAGGTATGCCGGACTCATTAAAGGAAGGCCTTGAGGAGATGTCAGGCATGGATCTTTCGGACGTGCGTGTGCATTATAATTCGAAAAAGCCATCTCAGGTTGATGCCTTAGCTTATGCCCAAGGAAATGATATTCATATTGCTCCAGGTCAAGAAAAGCATCTCCCCCATGAAGGCTGGCACATCATCCAGCAACGGCAAGGGAGAGTTAAGCCGACGCTTCAGATGAAGACAGGAGATCTTATTAATGATGACAGAGGGCTGGAGAATGAAGCCAATCTCATGGGTGAAAAAGCAAAGAATGGAACGGCGGTTCAACGCCAACTAAACAAACAGAGTACCCCTGCACCTCAATCAACTTCTTTAAACCGTTCTTCAACATTGACCTCCAAAAATAGTGATATGGACGGTCCAGCCCCAATTCAACGAACCTTTGCTGATGCCAAAAATCTAGCTCAAACATACCTTCCCGATAACCCTCAAATTGCGGGTGTTACAAATTTTTCTGATTTAGAGGCTTTGCAGATTGAAAAAAACCTATTTACTGCAACTCAATGGCAAGAAATCAAAGAAGCTCTACAGGCTAGCTCTATTGATCAATTCGATAGCAGTATTATCCAAAATATTTTATCTCATTTGCCTCATCGAGATCTAGTAAATGCGAGCAAAACAAATAAAAAACTTAATCAGCTTGCTAATGCAACTGGAGTCGAAGGTTCTAAGCTTACATTGGGAGAACTGAATAGCGAAATCAATGGGTCGGAAGTAATTGGCTATCATAACGCAAAAAAAGCAAACACAGATGGTTTGATTGGCGATGGTCCCGACACTAGTAAATTTGGTTTAAACACACCCGGTGGACAACTTGGTTCAGGGTTCTATACGTTTCCCACACCTGCATTCAATAAAATAGATGGTACGGATGGTCGAGCAGTAAACTATGGTGATTCATCGTACCATAAGTTTGAAGTGCGTGCTAGAGGGTTGCAGGAAGATAACATTCATGTGAGGAAAGATTCTGAAGGAACGTGGCACAGTGCCGAAAACGAAGAATATAATGGACCCAACTTTGATGCTGTAACGGATAGAATGGATTCGGGTGGTATGCCTGAACTCAAAATCAACGATCACTTTTACGATAAAGAGTCTCGTATTAAGGCTTTGATCAAATTAAGCGACGATTTCGATCAAGAACAGGCGCAGGAATCAGGAGAAGATTATTTTGATGAGCATCAACAACGAGCAGAATTAGAAGAAGTTGTAAATCATATTGATCAAATAAAAGATTTCTGGACATGGGAACCCTCAACGGGTGTTCAAAACACCTTAAATTACAATCAAGTAGAATTTTTAGAAAGAATGCGTGGTGCTAGACTTCAAATAACGCCTATACATAAGCCAGATGGGTCTATTGGTAAGGATGTCTTAAATAAAATTAACAAAAGGTCAAAAGGTTTGCCTGATTAAGACATAATATCGTGAAACGGCAGTCATGAGAACCCTTCTCTAGATACGTGAAGAAGAAGATGGGAGCTTTTTGAAATGGGTAAAAACACGAGAGTAAAAGATGCCTGGAATGAATGGTCCAATACAGACTTCGCAAAATATCGTTCAGATGAAAGGATTTTAAGGTTAATAGCACACCCAGAATCAGAATTTCATCATACGACTTATTCAATGATTAAAGAGGTATTCCCTAATTTACAGGGCAAGCGAATTTGTGTACCTTCAAGTGGTGATAACCATGCTGTTTTTGCATTTCATTTGATGGGGGCAATCGTAACATCCGTCGATATTTCGGAACGGCAATTGGAAAATAGTGCTGCAATAGCGGATAAACACGGTTGGGATATTCAATTCATTTGCGATGATACAATGGATTTAAGCCATATAAAAAGCAATGAATACGATTTTGTTTACACCTCAAACGGTGTTCATGTATGGATTAATGATTTAAATGCCATGTACCAAAATATTTGTAGAATCCTTAAAAACAATGGTGTTTATATAATGTACGAGGTGCACCCTTTTACGCGTCCATTCGAAAATGATACGAAGAATTTAATTGTAAGAAAGCCTTACGATTCAATAGGTCCTTTTGGAGAAATACCCACTTATGCATGGCGCATGCAGGATATAATTAATGCGATTGCTTCATCAGGTCTAAACATTAAGCATATCGAAGAAATGTTCGCCGAATACAATACATACTGGTTTGAAGTAAGTGGCGAAAGAGAACAAATGTCAAAAGAAGAACTGGATAAGTTGTATCAATGGAAACATAATCCCTTGGCTGCTCTTCCACAATGGCTGTCGATATTTGCTTCGAAATGATATTACTGTCTGATTGTATCTAGGCTTTAAACTAAAGGGGAACGACGACCCAATAACCACTCAAGAGGCTGCCGCGAGAACGAACCGGCAGCCTTGTTGTATTATGCCTACAGGAGAAAATCGAATGAACGATTTAGCCGGGAAATCCGGATCGTTCGGCAGGGCATCATTTTTTACACATTTTGCGATATTGAAGCGGTGTGTAGTTGGATGTCTTCTTGAATATTTTCCCAAAGTGCGCCAGATCTTGGAATCCGACCTTCTCCGCTATGAAGCTTACCTTCCATTTGGTTTCCCGCAATAGCTTTTGCGCCGCCTTTATCCTAACCGTCGACAAGTACTCGATGAACGTAAATCCGGTCGTTTTCTTAAACAATCTGCTCAAATAGAAGGGGCTTATATGGAACTGCTTGGCTAGCGATGAAAGCATTAGCGGGCTTTCATAATTTTCGTTTATAAATCGGATCATGCTTGAAATTTTTTGGTGCATCGGGGTGACGTAATGAGAGGATTTGTTCATTGTATCCCTGTTTAGCCGCAAACTGGTAACCAGCAATTCAATCAAAGCCGCTTTAATGAGCGTATCGAACCCCTTTTCTTTTTTGCGGTACTCGCTATTAATTCGGTACAGCAATTCCTCGACTCTTTTCTGAACAGTCAAAGGCAAGGAGATGACAGAGGTATGTGTAGTAAAAGGCGAATGCTCGTCATCCACCCAACTGCCATTCTCGCCCAGAAACTCTTTGCTAAAATGCACCACAATTCTTTCATGATAAAGCACCGAAGTATTTGTCGCTCTATGTATTTCATAAGGACGGATAAACACCAGATCCCCAGGCGTAATTTTGTATGTCTTGTTGCCGATTAAATAATTGCGCTCCCCCGAAATCAAATAGTAGATTTCGTACATTTCATGATAATGAGGGCGGCGCATTTCCTCAGAGCTAACGACATTTTCCTCAGGGTAAAACTCTATTCCTGCCAGCGGGAATGTCTGATACCTCAAATCGGTTGTCGATTCCATGTATAGCCTCCTCCTCACTCCGTTTAAACTGTATCAAGAAGTTAGAGCAAAGTAAACCGCTTTTTTATTAAAAAGGCAATAATAGAGGCAGAAACCATGGCTAATATATACTATACTCGGGTTGTGGGATAAACGAAAGTCGGGATAGCGGAACGGTTTCCGTAATCTCGAATTTTGAGGGAAGGAAAAGCGGTACATTTGGGTAAGGGGGGACTATACTCAATGAATATGCTTTGTGGACGAAAATGGGCCTTAACGGGTGTTGGCTTATGCATGATCGCAAGCATGATGACGATGGCGGGATGCAGCGGAGCTAAGGGGACTGACGAACAAGCTGCCGATAAGGTGGTTGAAAAGGCTGCCGATACGACGCCGGTTACCTTACGGGTATTTATGCAGCAAGCCTTCAACGACCAGCAGGTGAACGATATATGGCTTGAGCCGTTGAAGAAAAAATATCCGCATATTTCATTGGAAATCCAAAGACCCGGAAAAGGCGTCACACTCGACTCGTTGATTATGTCCGGCGAGACTCCCGATATCATCTTCGCGTTCAACGGCATATTGCCCACCTATTATTTGAGTGATCTGCTCATGGATATGTCGCCGCTGATCAAGAAGCATGATATCGATTTGCAGCGCTTCGATCCGCCGGTTATGCAATCCATCCAATCGATCTCCAAGGAAGGGGGCATTGTTGCGCTGCCCTTTAGCCAGCAATTTACTGCCTTATATTATAATAAGACATTGTTTGACCGGTTTGGCGTTGCATATCCGAAGGACGGCATGCTATGGGAGGATGCCATTGAGCTGGCCAAGCTGCTATCCCGTTCAGATGGGAATATGACCTATGCCGGTCTGGATGTGCAGACGGTCTCCAGAGTGGCCCGACCGCTGGCTGCGCTTCTAGTCGACGGAAGAACGGATAAGCCGTCCGTAGACACCGAAGCCTGGCGGAAAGCATTCGATTTGGTTCGCACGGTATACACCATTCCGAATAATGATCGCCCCAAAACCACCAACTCTTATGACCGATTCATGAAGGATAAAACGGTGGCTATGCTGGCTACCGTCAACATATTGGATCTCGGGTTGGAGGATGCCATGAAGCAAGGGCTGGATTGGGATATCGCGCAATACCCAAGCTACAAGGAAGCTCCGAATGTCGCAACGATTGTGGACAGCCACGTATTCTCGATTACAAAAACAAGCAAGCATAAGGATGCGGCCATGCTCGCGTTGAAAGTGTTTACATCCGATGAAGTGCAGTTGAAAAATACGAGGACGATGGGCCGTTTAACGATATTGAAAGATAACGGTATCAAACAACAGCTCGGGATGGATATGCCGTTTCTGAAGGGCAAGCATATGGAGGCCATCACCAAGAGCAAGATCATCGCGTCTCCCGTATTCTCCCGGTTCGAATTCGGGGCCAATAGCACCGCATTGACGGATGCCATGTATGAATACATCAACGGCAAGGATCTTAACACAACGATCCGGGAGCTGGAGGAGAAGATCAACAGCAACATTGCCGCGCAAAAATAAGAATGGAGAGATCGATATGACCGAATCGATATTATTCGCGACAGACAGCTACATGCGCAACTTGCGGGAGAACACGGCCCGGGAATTCGATTATACGCGCGCTTTGGACAGCGGTGATTGGAAGCGCTGGCAGCAATCGTTTCGCGAACGTCTCGCAGAATTGACGGGGCTCGCCTCTCTCAAGGAGCATACCCGCGATCTGCCGTTATCCTCAAGAACGACGGAAACGGTTCGATTTCCAGGCTATCACAGGGAGAAAACGTATATCACTACCGAGCTCGGGGTAGAAATTCCATTCTATTTGCTGATCCCTGAGAACAGCACCGGTCCTTTCCCGCTCGTGCTGACGCCTCACGGCCATGGCAAACGAGGAAAGGAAACGTATGTGGGCAATTATTCAAGCGACAGTGAGCGTCAGCAAGCTGAGGCAGGAGAACGCGACGTTGCGCTACAGGCGGTTTCGGAAGGATATGCCGTAATCGCCATGGACGTTCGGGGGTTTTGGGAAATGTCCAGGGAGGAGGAGTTTTCCACGAAGAAAGCGGGTTCTTGCGACGAGCTGCAGAAGCGCGCCTTCATGTATGGAAGGACGCTGATCGGAGAACGGGTGCACGATATGGGAAGATTGATCGATTACGCCTCCGCACACCCGGATATCGATACCAGCCGTATTGTCATTACCGGCAATTCGGGAGGCGGTACGGTATCGTTCTTTACGGCCGCATTAGATGAACGTATTTCGGTTTGCGTGCCGAGTTCATGCTTCTGTACTTATCTCGGATCCGTTATGAAGGTACCGCATTGTCACTGCAATTTTATCCCCGGCATTATGAAGCTCGGAGACATGCATGATATTTCAGGTTTAATCGCACCCCGGCCGCTATTGTTCGTTCACGGAATTCTCGATCAGGATTTTCCGATTGAGCATACCCGCGAGGCTTTTGCGCATGCGAGGAACATTTACGAAGCGATAGATTGCAAGCTAACCGATCGTTGTGAGCTGTATGAAGGTAACGGCGGGCACCGATATTACAAGGAACGCGTATGGCCGTTCATTCGCCAGCATCTAACCTCTAGTGCAGGGTTCAATATACAAGGGGGGGATCGTTTCTTACAATCGCCATGAAAAAAGACACTTATACCCCAAAAAGAGGAGCACGCGAAGCTGCTGGGAAAATCATTGCAAGCCGAAGAGGCGGAAATGACAGCAGACCCTCCCCCTATCGCTCATCTGCAGCTAATCGGTGAGTGTTTGGACAGAGCCCGGCACGTAACATCCTAATAAGCTAAAGGAGTGACGATTCATGTCCGAAAAGCGTCTGATCACGAGAAGACATTTACTCGCTACCCTCGGAGTTACCGGAGCGGCAGCAGCTCTTTACGGATCAATCGGGTTGGCGAACGGTCAAGGAAATTCTGTCCTGGAGGACGTGTACGGCTTGGGCAAGAAGACAGAACCGAACCTGCTGACAGGCTCGACGGTAGACGAAGTGAAATGCCAGAATATTTTGGATGCCGTCAAAAGAACGGGCCGTCATCTGCGTGTAACGTTCAATTACCGCTACTCGTCTCATAATACAAAAATCCGCGAGCTGATTGATGACGGGGCTATCGGCAACGTGCATGCCGTACATTTTGAGTGGCTTCTAAATACGGACCATGGAGCCGACTACTTCCGCCGTTGGCACCGCGACAAGCGCAACAGCGGGGGGTTGCTCGTGCATAAATCAACGCACCATTTCGACCTCGTCAATTTCTGGTTGAATACAAAGCCGGAAACGGTATATGCACTTGGCGATTTGATGTTCTACGGCAGGGAAAACGCAGAAAAACGCGGCGTTACCGAATTCTACTCCCGAGCATACGGCAGCGAATACGCAAAGAATGATCCGTTTGCACTGCATCTGGACAAGGGGAAACTGAAGTCGATGTACCTGGATGCGGAGAAAGAGGACGGCTACTACCGTGATCAAAGTGTGTTTGGGGACGGTATCAGCATTGAGGATACGTTGGGCGTTATGGTTAAATACCGTAACGGCGCCATTTTAACTTATTCGCTTCATGCTTATGCTCCTTGGGAGGGGTTCCGCGTAGTATTTAACGGCAGCAAAGGCCGCATTGAAATGAACGTTGTCGAATCGTCTTACGTGAATTCAGGCGGCGATCAAGCGCTGGA
The DNA here is from genome assembly GCF_910594985.1 of Paenibacillus allorhizosphaerae. Classification (GTDB taxonomy): domain Bacteria; phylum Bacillota; class Bacilli; order Paenibacillales; family NBRC-103111; genus Paenibacillus_G; species Paenibacillus_G allorhizosphaerae. Next base: position 328,938 of record NZ_CAJVCE010000006.1, on the reverse strand, counting down.
AGGAGCGATTAAAGGAAAAAGCATCATTGTTCATCCGATGTTCGGCGCACCATATGAAGTCCAGGTGGAACAAAAAACGGGCGGACATGGCGGAGGAGACCCTGTACTGTTAAATGATTTATTCGGTGTGCCCGAATATGATCGTTTCAATCGCGCAGCTTCCCACATGGACGGAGCAATGTCGATACTAACAGGGATCGCGGGAAATCATTCGATGAAGACGGGTCAAGCGGTTAAGGTGGCTGAACTGGTTAGATTTTAGCAGCTGACAATTTAATAATTGCTGGTCTGGCACGTTCTTCAATGATGCTGTGGGTTCCGCTGTCGTTCGGAGGCGGGTAAGCTTGATCGATAGCATTTGTGGATTATTTTGGTAAAGTGGTTGTAACCCCGTCCAACGAAAACTCCATCTGAATAAATTCTCGGGTCAGAAGGGGTCATGAATATAATAAACGGGCTCTTCATAACAGCCCGCAGAATAATAAAGAGCCTGACTGCCGGAAAGACCGGTCGTCAGGCTCTATTGCTGTCGGAAGAAGCACGGCCGCCTCTTGGCGGGCCTCCCTTCAGCTCGCCGGGAGTCAAGCCCCAATAATTGCGGAATACGCGAATAAAATGGCTCGAATCTTTGTAGCCGAGCGCATCCGCCACGCTGCCGATTTTCTGGTTGTCCAGCAGCATATGTTTCGCCAGTTGCATTTTATGATTCAATACGTAATCCGAGAAGACGATGCCCATCTCGCGTTTAAACAAGCGGCTCAAGTGGGACGAATTGACGTGCAGCCGTTCCGCGGCATATTTCAGCGTCAGCTCTTGCTCCATTTCGCCTTCGATCAAGGCAATGGCCTGCTTGATCAAGTCGGGAGCGCGTGCTCCTTTGACTTGCTGCTTGTGGTCGAGGAATTGCTGAATGACCGTTCTGACTAGCAGCCGGGCTTCATCAAGCGAAGCGAGCTCAGGCAATTTCATGAAGCGGACGTAGTGCTCGCCCGCGACTTCCGTAAGACGCCAGCCGAGCCGTTCCCCGATCCGGACGAACAGTCCGACAAGGCTGAGCAGACGTTCTCGCACCTCGCTCTGCGGCTGGTTGCGTTCCACCCTTTCGCTCCAAAACCGCTCAAAAGCATCGAACAAGGAAGGAGCATCTCCCGACAAAAGGCCGATTTCCAGCTTGTGTTCCAGGTTGTAAGGTGCGATGGGCGGGCAAGTCCCCTGGACGGCCGCGTCTGTTTGCCCGGCTTGATTAGCTGAATCGGCACTTCGCCTTTTTGACTTACGCTCCGCATTCCGAAGTGTCTGGATACCGTCCCGCCGCTGCGTTGCGTCAAACCGGATTTCAATGCGAACCGATTGGGCGGCAGAGCGGTCTTCTTCGACGCATAGGTGGATTTGCCAGGAGACGCGATCAAAGTACCAGCCTTCCGATGGATAGGCGGGGCACCGGTTCAGCTCGGGTAGGACGACTCCGTCAAGCCGGATGATGAACGGCTTCTCTTCTGCATGCACATACAGATTATAGATGCGCTGCTCCGGCATCCCTTCGAACCTGCCCGTGCGGGCGGCGATCGCGATGTCGGCTTGACTTCTGTCGGCCCAGCAGCGGATGCGGGTCAGCGAGCATTTTCCTTCCACATAATCGAACGATCGTCCGTCGTCTTCATACAGCGTAAAATCGCTTGCCTCATAGACGTAAAAGTGGAGCCCTATGTCCACAGGTATTTGCCGGTCGGCCTGGTTCCCTTCCGGCCATGTCGGAATAATAGCGCCTGCGCGGACGAACAGCGGCCCGCCGGCGAAGTCGGGAATCGTGCATTCAAATGTTTTCGGGCCTGCATGCCGCTCCCCCGTCCAATAGTCGATCCACTCCCCGACCGGCAAATAGACGATGTCCGTAAAGGCGGCCACCAGTAACGCGTCGCCAAGCATGTACTGGCGTATGAGTGAAGCGGAATGCGGATCGCCCGGGAAGCAGAGCGGCATCGGCCGCAAAACGGGCATTCCGCTCCGGGATGCGGCGTGCGCAGCAGTGTACAAATACGGAAGCAGGCTGTAGCGCAGTTTGGCGTACATGCGGAACATATTGTGGAGTTCGCGGTCCAGCAGACTCAGATGCTGCCAATAAGCGAAGCTGTTCACCTGCGAAAGCGTCTGCAAAAAGCCAAAATGAATACCCGCCGGCGAAAACACGTCCATATCGATACGGCCGCGGTGCAGGCAGCGATCAACCAGGCCGCGCTTGATGGGAAGAGGGAGATGTATTTCCCGGCAGGAGCGTACCATATTGTCGGAACGTTAACCGGTGCGTCGTCCCTCGTGTGGGTCGGGGACGGCACAACCTTTACAGGCGGAACATACCGAACGGTAAGCTTTGCCGAAAACGACGACGATATGCGGACTTTGCGCGGTTCCTACGGCGTCGTCGTCGACGATTTTCCGCGTCTGCCAGGCGAGGCGGATGACACAGGGCGGATTCAGCGGGCGCTCGACTACGCCAAAACGTTAAAGAAGGGCGAAAATACGGTCGGCGGAAGCGTCTATTACGAGACGAAAACGGCGGTCGTATTCAGGTCGGCGATGTACGCGACGAGCGCGCCGATTAATGTGTACAAAGGAATAGACCTGATCGCCGAAGGCAGGCGATCTTGAAGGCTAATCCGGCCGACCAATCGATCAAATATTTTGTCGGAACGGGCCAAGGGAATCGTTTCGAAGCCCGGAACTTGACCTTTGTCGGTTACTCGACCGCGCTCGAGATCAGTACCGCCGACGTCGATGTATCGATGATGGAGCTGAACAACGTCATTTTCCATATGTGCAAAACCGGCCTTGACACGATCAGCTTCGCGGCCAGTCGCAGCACCGTCCTCACCGTGCGCAACTGCATCAGTTGGAAAACCGACCTTGTCATTAAAAGTCACTGCGATATGACGCTGCTCGACAACTGCTGGATGACGCACAGCGGATATAACGGCCCGGCCATATATAACGACAGCCATCTGAATATAAATGGAGGGATCTACGTCCCGCTGAAAGCGCAGACGGATGCCGACCCGCGCTGGATCGACAACTACGAGACGGGAGGCGAGCATGGGCTGTTCATCGACGGCGTCCGGTTCGGCGGCGAGGGTGGGGGCGGCTATCCGATCGTATTCAACTATGTGGCTGCGGATTTGAATCTGGCGAATCACGAAGGCAACGTCATCTCTATCGAAAACACGCATATGGTTTCGGTCGGCACGCCGCGCAAATCGAGCATCGTCCTGTTCAACATTCCGAACCGCATCTCGATCCGAAACAGCAACGGCTTCAAAGATTTGCTGAAGGGAATCATCAGCTGCGACGCCGCTTTCGACCCGGACACGATCCCTCACAGCCCGTACATTACGATCGATCTGGACGAAACGGTGTTCCACAGCCCGAATTTTCCCACGATGGATGCGAGACTCGCACGGTTTGCGGCAGGAAGACGGTTTCGCAAAACGTTCCCCGCGCTCCCGCCGGGACAAGTACAGGCAGTGTCGGCCGGTGCCGGGAAAGCGAAAGTGACGTTCGATGTGCAGCAGCTGAACGGCGCTGCGTACACAGACCAGCGGCAGCTCGGATTTTCGCTTCTCGTCGTCACGACGGCCGGCGGCTCGGACGCGGATACGGGAAGCAAATGCGTGTCGACGCTCGTTATCACCTGCACGGGCGGAAGTACGGACGCGGGGGTCGTGAAACGGCTCGGAATTACGATGCTCAGTTCACAAAAGGGCGGTCCTTCCTTCGCCGACGATGCGGATATCGTTTCGGTCCATTGGGGGGACAGCGATAGCGGCAGCGCGGATCAGGCGAAAAGCGATACGAATACGAAGGTTACAGTCGTGTTCAATGCGAACGGAGATATGCGCGTAGCCGCCGCCGCTTTTACACCGCTGCATGGCATGTAGTCGCGAGCATAACGGCACGTATGATGAGGGAACGGGGACGGTCGCTTTGCGCCGGGCAATTTCTGAATACGAAATGCATCGCCCGGGAGTGCTAGCCTGGCGAAGGCAAGGATGACCGCTCATTCGATCGATATTTTGGACTGTTTGCTGGACGGAAGCGGTAACCGGACGAAGAGCAGCCCTTCGGCCATTTTTGCGGAAACGGCGCCGGCCTCTACCGGGTAAGGGAGCCGGATCGCGCGCTCGAAAGCACCCACATGCCGTTCGCACAAGAGAAACTCTTCGATTCTGACCCGATGGTTCTTGACCCCTTTGATGAGCAACGAATCGCCGGTGATGGTTAGATCGAGCTCTTCCCTCCGGACGCCGGGGAGTTCGACGATAAGGAGCGTCGCATCGCCGGTTTGAACCATATCGGCTAGCGGAGTCCAAGGGCTTTCGGGCGTCCGGGAAGTCGATACCAGAGCTCTTTCGTCCATGAAATTTTCCCAGAAGCCGCCGTTGTTGCATTGGTTCGCAAAGTCCATCCATTCTTTAAGCTTATTCATGTCCATACTGAACACTCCCGTAGGAATTCATTAGAACTGGTTGGCCACCGGAGCGGAAGGATTGGCAATTTGATCCTGATCGCTGACATCCGTATCAAGCATGTTGTTAGCCATGATGGAGAATGGCGGGGAGAAGTCCCCCAGCGAGGAGTTATTGCCGATGAACTTCGAATTGGCCGTATGGCTGTTTTGGACTGCAGGACCGATATCGAGATTTCCGTTTTGAGTGACGCCGTTCGTTTTGATGTTAACGATGTTTATAACAAATGGCATAAAGTCCTCCTTCTAGGTTTGGATGGCATTGGCCGAATCCACGTTCCCCACTGCATCTTGATCATGCAGGTCAGGATCGATATAAACGTTTTTCATCTGCGCCGAAGGCGGCGCTTGATCGCCATACGAAGAATTGGTGCCCGTATACTTGGAGTTGGCCGTATGGCTGTTATGGAATGAGTCTCCAATGTTGACGGATCCGTTATTGGAAATACTGTTGATTTTCATGGCGAAGATGTTAATGATCGTAGCCAACGTCTGCACCCCCAATATGGATTCAGTCATAGTATATGCGGGTAGTTGCCCAGAGATTTATTTTTTTCACGGCAAGGTCCGGCAGCGGATGCAGGGAACGAATTTCGGTCTTGCACAGAGGGCAGCTGGGGCGCGGAGACCCCAAGAAACGCGAAGCCGCAATGTCGGCAGCCTTCCTTTGCATTTTTCGGTTATTTTGGGTTCAGTCTTCATCTCGGTTAGCGGCAGGAATCCAGCCTGAGAGGAGTGCGCCTCCGCTCGGGTGGTTACCTGCGGCAAGCTCGCCTCCATGCTGGCGAATGATTCGCTGTGATATGGTCAGCCCCAACCCGGCTCCTCCCGTCGCACGATTTCTCGACTGCTCTCCCCGATATAGAGGTTCAAAGATACGTTTGAGCTCCTCCGGTACAAAGCCCGGCCCTGAATCTTGGATCGTGAACGATGCTCGATCTCCTTCCCGGCGGCATTGAACGAGAATTCGGCCATGAGCAGGAGTGTGCCTTACCGCATTATCCAACAAATTGCTCATCGCTCGCTCTAATAAGTGCAAATCCGCTCTAATCAGACAGTCATCCGGCACATAAAGGGCGACGATCGAGATGTGCTTCTGCTGCGCTTGCAGCTCCAGGCTATCGATCGACTTCTGAACAATATCGTTAAAGTCAGCGGTGTCCTCGCTTAGCTTCGTTTCCAAATACTCCATCTTCGTGAAGGTGAAGAGATCCTCAACCAATCGGTCCAATTGAGCCGATTTCTCCTTGCAAACGGCCACATACTTTGCGATTTGATCCGGTGTTCGTGCAATGCCGTGCTCGAGCCCGTCCAAATAACCGCGCAAGGCAAATAAAGGTGTCCGCAAGTCATGCGCGACGGCAGCGATAACGAATCGTCGCTCCTCCTCCAGCTCCTCCTGCTTCCGGTGCGAGTTTTCCAGTCCATTCACCATGACTTCAAACCCATCCCGAACCTCGGCGATCTCTCTGATGGTCGACGGGGGCAGTTGAACGTCCCAATCGCCTGCAGCAATTTGCCGAGCTGCCTGGCTCATTCTCTCAAGGGGCATGAGAAGGAGCCTTCGCATGCAAATGCCTACAATTAAGAAAGCGAGCAGCAGCCCTGCGAACGCAGCCATCATAGGAACCGTATACGAATTCGGCCCGTCCTCTCCAATATGCAACGATTGGGTCATGGTGAAGTGTGCCGCCACAAAGAAAACCCATGGCAGCAGCAGAAGGAGCACTAAGCTGAGCAACGCATAGGTACGAATACGAAGCTTCCTCATGCTACACGCCCTCGAAGCGATAACCAACGCCCCATACGTTGGTCAAATATTGCGGCTGATCCGGATCGAGCTCGATCTTCTCTCGAAGACGGCTCAGATGGACACGAATCGTATGCTTATCGCCAACGCCATCCCAGAACTTCGCGAGCAATTGGTCATAGGTAATTACTTGTCTCGGGTGCTCCGCAAACAACCGCAGCAGCTCATATTCCTTCGGCGTGAGAGAGACGTTCCTTTTATCGACGAACACTTCTCTTGTGGACAAATCGAGCTTGATGCGGCCATAGTCCAACAGCTTGACCGTGCTTGTTTTCTGCGTGCCGATGCGACGTAGAACAGCCTTTACGCGGGCAACGATCTCGCCGGGCGAAGCCGTTTTGACGATATAATCATCGCCGCCGAGCGTCAGCCCTCGAATTTTGTCCACATCATCGCTGCGTGCGCTCAAGAAAAGGATAGGAACGTTACTCTCCGCCCGAATCCGGCGACATAATTCAAATCCGTTTTGTCCCGGCATCATGATGTCAAGAACAATACAGTCAATGGAACTCTGCTCAAACACGGCCCACGCTTCAGTGGTATCACAAGCGGTTATAACACGAAAGTTTTCGTACTCCAAAAAGTCCCTCAATAGTTCGACGATACTTTGGTCATCGTCTACAACCAGTATTGTATTTACTTCGTTCATGAATATCCCACCTTTGAATTTTAGTTTATCATTATTTCCGCAAGAAACTAACGTATCTACCTGATTTGTGATGAATTGTTGATTGTTTTGTGACCTTTTTACAACTTCGTTTGAGATATTCGTTTGTTAAAATGTTTCTTGCGAACACGGAAAGCAAATGTTAAACGAATGAACTGACTCTGGATACGAGAAGGAGAGGATTTATAAATGTTAACGGTTCAAATCGTGCTTTTTGATGGCTTCGACCTTCTGGATGCCATTGCACCTTACGAGGTTTTTTGCGCCGCTGCTATGAATGCTGAAAACGCGTTAAGCGTAGAGTTCGTCACCGCCGATGGGCCGAGGTCCGTGACTAGCGGCATCAACGGGTTAAACATTGAAGCAAGCGGCAGATTGAATCCGGAACGTGCGGGCATCATTCTCGTGCCTGGCGCATCGGGTGACGTTGAAGGGGATGGCCCGGGTTCGATTCCGGCAATCCTGGGCCGAGCAATGAATACAGAGTTGACGGGTATGATTGGGCAGGCACTCGGGCAAAAAGACATCGTCGTCGCCACGGTATGTGGCGGCTCGCTGTTGCTAGCCATGGGAGGGCTCTTGGAAGGAAGACCTGCGGTAACACATCATCTAGGCATGAATTTACTTGGAGCAACCGGGGCCATTCCCGTCTCGGCACGCGTAGTGGATGACGGCAACCTGGTTACCGGCGGCGGCGTAACTTCGGGACTCGATGTAGCGCTGTATCTGGTAGAACGTGAGCTTGGACCGCGTATCGCACACGCAGTAGAACGGTTGTTCGAATATGAACGGAGGGGGACGGTTTGGAGGGGAACAGGAATGGCGCCTGACACTCAAAATGCATGGACAGGCGACGAAACGAACATCGCGGGGAACAAAGCGCCAATGACTTATGGCACTCCGGTTAACAAAATCACACAGGTATCTGACTTCGAAGGGGATTGGGATACGACAATCGCTACGCCGGTTGGAAAACTGCAGGTTAAGCTCTCCATATCGACAATTGATGGTATGATCCAAGGTACGGCAACACAAGGAGGGGAAACGGTCGAATTTATGAATCCCGTGTTACAGGACGACAAGCTTACCTGGTTGATGCGAATCACGAAACCAATGCGCTTAAATCTAAAATTTGAAGTTGCCGTGGGCGGAGATCACATGACCGGAATCGCCAAGGCCGGCATGCTGCCGGCATCCAAATTAACAGGCAAGCGGGTTTCCTGAACCTGAATTATGCAGTGATAATCAAAATGGAGCCGCGGGGGTTTTGGATCACATGAAGAAATGGAAACCACTATACGGACTTTTGGCCTCGATCAGCATTCTATTTATCCTTTATGCCTTGATGAAAAATTATATGATCGATCCCGGGGCGGAGGGATTTTTAAGCCATAAAACCGGACTCAAGCGCGAGCTTAATCTCCCGGTCTGGCTAAATGTGATGTACGTTCATGTTGCATTTGCCTGCATCGCCATGGCGGCGGGGCTGCTCAATTTTTCTAATCGAATCTTTGAAAAAAGCCGCAAGTTCCATCGCATAAACGGCTACGTTTATTTCGTGTCCGTACTTCTTGTTGTGCTGACTTCCGGATACATGGCGCCTTACGCCACCGGAGGAAAAATAAGCAGTATGGGGTTCAACGCACTAAATATGATATGGCCGCTTATAACCATTATCGCGCTCGTACAAGTCAAAAAGAAACGAATCATCAGGCACCGGAACTGGATGATCCGAAGTTACGCCTTTTGTTTTACGAACATGTTGATTCATCTCATCACCTTCCTTTTTCATCAGGGATTCGGCCTCATTTACGTTACAAGCTATACTATTGGCGTATACGGCTCCATTGTACTGCTGCTGGTCATTCCTGACATCATCATTAGAACGATGCCATTACGAATATATTATGGCAAGGAGACAGGCTTAACGGATGAAACAAGCGTTTGACAATAAGGAAGTCACTGTGGCTACCGTATGCGGAGGTTCATTGCTGCTTGCGGTCGTTGAATATGGTCCTCGCTTCGTGAGCGGGGGAGGCGTGACTTCGGGACTTGACGTGGCCTTTTATGTGGTTGAGCGTGATTAAGACGATTCAGGAAGCATCTGAAGAAGAACAACCGAGATAACGGAGAAGGGCGATGTATTGACTTCAATTGGAGCAGGCGCTGCGGCAGCCTGCTCCTAATCGTTTGATGTAACAAAGCAGATTCAATTCTTTTTCTCTGAAGCAATGTACGCCTCCGCTTCTTCCTGAGCCTCCCGCAAGGCGGTGTTCACATCTTTTTTTCCTTCGGCGAAGTCGCGATATTTCAGCTCCAGAATGTTGCGGGTCTTGGTGGTGAAGCGTGTCTGAATCACGTAGGGTGCGGCCTTCGTTTTCAAAATGGCCTCGATATGTTTGTTTTTCAGCAGGGGGTGCTCCATCCCGAAGCTTTTTTGAATGGTTTGATCTTTGAGAACACTCAGCATATTACCCGATTTGCTGAGCGTCATCTGTACCTCGTCCGAAAGTGCGAGTTGGATCACCTGCATCGCAGCATCGGGCTGCTTGCTGTTCGAGCCGAGCTGCAGCACGAAGGTTTGGAGCATGCCCGACGTGTGAGGCCTTTCCTGGAAGAACGGATATTCCGCCAAATCCCAATCAAAATCAAGATTCACCAGACTGTTCAGCACCTCGGGAGCCGCAAGCATCGCTACATTCTTGTCTTTCATAAAGCGGTTCACCGTACCGGAGTGATTCGTGATCTTGAATTCGTTTCCCGGGATATCGTTAATGGTCTTGAGCAGCTGGAACACTTTCTTCCAGCCGTCATTGTTGAGCGACGCTTTCATCGTTACCGGGTCCACGTACGGCAAGGACAAGGAGTTGGATACCTTCTCCACCCCTTCAGGATCAAGGCCCTTATATTGAATCCCGTCTACATTGCGCGTTAATTTTCTTCCGAGCGCAACCGCATCATCCCAGGTCATGCCGTCCGGAGGATAGGCGACGCCAAACTTATCGAATATGTTTTTGTTATAAAATAGAGCGTAAAAATTGTACCCGAACGGTAAAGCGTACAAACCTCCCGGAGAAATCGTTCCGGACTGCAGCTTCACTCCCTCCAGGTTAGCCGTATCGATGCGGTTCAGATCGATGTTGTGCTTCTTGATAACAGGCGTCATATCGGCGAGCAATTTATGATCGGCGAACTGATCCAGGAGACTGCCCCATCCCGTAATAATATCCAGCTCTAAGCCATTCACGGCAATTTGCTCCGGCGGAACCTTCGCCCGTTCGATTTTCTCCAGGGTGATGTGGGGGTATTTCTTTTTGACCGGCTCGACGAATAAGCGCTGATACATCTCTTCATTGAGCGCTCCGTAGTTATACAGCTTAAGCGTAACCGGCTTGCTGTCGACAACCTCCTTTTCCGCCTGCGTATTGCTCACATTCCCAGTCTGTCCGCTGCAGCCGCTCACGATTAAAAGCATCGTCAATAGGGTCGGTACCGTTTTTCTCATGGACATCCCTCCTGTAATGAGTGGTTACATCACTTCCATTTCCTTCAGCAGCCGCTGCATCAGCGATTTCCATCGTTCCGATGCGGACAAATCAAAAAGCTGATCGCCCTGCTGTCTCATCGCGAATACCGACGATATCCACGTGTTCGTCCACCCCGTTTCGGCACACCATGCGGCCCAGCCTGCATCCGCGGAACTCCCCCAATATTCCCACCGGTTGTAATCGAAGCTTCGCATCCAGGCCCCATTCAAGTAAGGATGTTTGGAAGAGTTCACTTGAATCCGGCACAAAAAATCCGCCATTCGATTCTCGGCTTCCAATAATCTCGCATCTCCTGTCGCCGCCGCCGCTTCGTGCAATCCGAGAAAAGCAAAATTGGTCGTGTACAAAAGATCGCAGACCGGATCTCCGTTTGCCTGCAGCAGGGAAGCCTCGCGCGTGCCATAAGCTTCGTTCGATTGCGGCGGGGGATAGCTTCCGTTCTCGAGCGGGCCGATCCTTTCCGCAATGGCCCCGCAGGGCTGCATCTGCTTCAGCAGTTCCGAGCACATGGAGTCCAGCCAGCTTCTGTGCTCAGGGGTATCCTCAATCCTCAACAGAAAAGCTAGAGGAAGAATCATTCTCGCGATTTCCTGGGTCAGTCCGTTCGTCCACCTCCACCCGTGCGGATAAGCCTCCATCGTCATTCGAATCGCCTTCTTCGTAGGAGTAAGAAAGCCATCGAAACCGGTTAATGCATAGGCCCACAGATTGCATGCCCATAAGTAGGCTTGATAATGCGGAGCGATTCGGACAAATGGCGTATCCCGATAATATTGCCAGCCGCGCCCGTTGGAAAATGAGTCGGGGTATCCGAGCCAATTCGGACGAAAACCTTCAGGGCTCGATGTGCGCAAATTGGCCAGCAAACACCGAAGCACTTTCTCATCCCATTTGTCATTTCCAAGCAGCCGGCCGGCGGCCATACTGGAAAGAACGACCCGGGCGTTATCGTCACCATAAAAAATCGGGCCGCGCTGATACCAATTCACCAGACCGTAAGCCGGACTTGCGCTATCGTTTTGCACAAAATCGGGCGAGGACCAGACAAAGTCAAGAATATCGGATGCGGTTCGCCGGCTTGCCGGGTTTTGGCAAAGTACCCATTCGTAAGCAAATACCATCGCGGTTTCACTGATACAATCGGCGCGGGCTGTCGTTAGGGGCAATTGTTTGCCGTTATGATCGATCTTCGATTCATACCCTTCGATGACACCCTTCTTGCCTCCCCAGGCTGTGAATAGCGTATAGTCCCGAAACCATTGGACGGAACGCCGGAATGCTTCCGCTTCCGCATCGGAATCCAGTTTATCGTACTGTCCGGACCGGATCCTGACATCCGATTCCCATCGTAATGACTCTGATTCGCAGTCCGGATCCAGCCAGCGTATCAATCGATTCCAAATCGCGCTCCAAGCTTCCGTCGGACCATAGCGTCCCGTGATGAAATGACTTAGCTTACTGGTAGCAACAAGAACATGGTATGGCTGAAGCTCGAGCAAAATAGGACTTGCTGCTTCGGGCAGACCATATACGGCTTTGTCATAGCCGGCCACGCGCGCAACGACAAGATGGGCCTGTTGATGTGCACGTTCCACAGGAAGAAACCAGCATCCGTGAAGAGCGAGAATACGATCCTTTTCCAACTCCGGCGCAAAAAAGTCTGAAGAGGCGACGACCCGCTCCCATTCCGTAGGCTTTGGATCGCCGAACGTCAAGTCCGGAACGGCGGAAGGAAATTCTACGTATAGACGGAGGTTCTTCTGCTGCGCCATTGTTAGATGCTCGCGATGTAAGGTAACGCCCGGTTGCGGATACCGGTCATTCAGCAGCAGCACGCCCGAACCAGGCGGGGATTCCCTTAGCGCTTCCAGCGGGTCTTCATAACGCGGATAATGAACGTTCTGCTTCGTGAGCGCTTGGAATAAATCATTTTGCTCCGAGCATGAAAATATAAGTTTGCCGACCTTAATTTGTAAAACCTCCTTGGCAGCGAGTCTCCTGCTTTTTTCGCTTTTTTTAATAAAAGTATAGGAAAGGACGGTTTCTATGTATTTACCCGATTCCGCCGTAAAATTGTGCAGATGCGGTTAAGCATACAAAAGGACGTGTCGATCGACGGTCGATAGGTCTGCATAAGGAGAAACTCCGGCGATAACATAAGATCAATGCGTAGTAGAAGTTGAGGGTCACATCACTTGGTTCGTTGACTTTCGTTTATCTCAATCGTGCCCGGCACCTTGCATTCACGGATATACTGCGAGGGGGAGAGCCCGAACGCTTTTTTAAAAGCGCGGCTGAACGTATGAATGGAGTCGTATTGCATGATGGCGGCGATCTCCGTAATGCTGTAGTGTCCTTCAGCCAGCAGTTCGATCGCTTTCTGCCATTTTCTTTTCGCGTAGTAGCTGCGAAGGCTGTCGCCTGTTTCCTTTGTAAACAGGTGGGACAAATGCGAGAGACTGTAGCCGAACGCATCGGATATCTCTTTCAAATCTTTGATGCGCATAAGCCGGTCGTCAATATAATGGATGGCGGAATAAACGACTCTTTTTGCCGCATTATCCAAGCCTTCCCCCGGGTAGTTGTCCTCCCAGTCGGAAAAAAAATTGCGGTACGTCAGCACCAAAATTTGTTCGACATAAGCTTCGATCATCGTTTGCGAGAAATGGCTTGTGCCGCTTAGCTCTTTGAGAACGCCTATGAACGGAGTCCGGATGTCAAGCCGGTCCCTGCAGACGGGTCTTTGCGTAGTGTCCATCATTTCGCGAAGGTGCAGAAAAGGATTGTCTTGGGGGGGCGTTGCATTGAAATGGAAACCGAAGTAAAAATAGCGAAACGGGTCGGCGGGGTCGGCACCGCCTTTATGCAGCTCTCCGGGCCTGCATATATAGATGTCGCCCGGCTGAAGATCGAATCGGCAGCCGTTGGTGGCGAACCAGCCTCGCCCCGAGACGACGTAAGATATTTCGTAGCACACCTGCTCATGTTCGGATAGGGCAAATCGCGCATCGCAGCTTAAATCGCCAAGCTGATACAAGGAAACCGACCGGAAGGGCAGAAGCTCCGGCGAGTGCAGACAGTCGAATTGAAACCGCCGGGTACCGGGTATACTTGTGATCTTCGTCACGCTGTTTGCCGACATATGCGATGGCTCCTCTCCACTGGAAAAAGGAATGATATAGTGATGATACCATATGCATCCGAAAATGGGCCGAATGCACTTGACCGAAAATAAACGAAAAATACAAGGAAAGACCGCTCGGATACATATTCCGGGCGGTCTTTCGAACACGATGCGACTTGCATGGCGGTAAAGTCCAAGCGGCGTTATTATTTCTTCGCTGCACTTTCAATCGATTGCTTGATCTCTTCCTCCGCTTCTCTTAAAGCCGAGTTAACATCCTTCTTGTCGGTCACCACTTCTATGAATTTATTGTTCAGGATCGCATAAGACTGGTTGTAATAGATGGAATAGGCGGGCGCGGGCGCAGGCTTGCTTTTGAAGATGCTCTGGATTCGTTTCCCCTGCAGCTGGGGGATATCCGCTCCGAACATCAGGTTGTATTTCGGGTCTTTCAGGACGGATAGCTGACCGACCTTCCTTACAAGCGCCGATTGCACCTCGTCGGAGAAAAATACCTCATACACCCGCATAATATCTTCTTGATTTTTGCTGTTTTTATTGGGAATGATGACTCCCGTGTTATAAAAACCGTAGAGGTTCGGCTTGTCTTTGTAGCTCGGATATTGGACGATGTCCCAGTTCAGTCCTTCCGCGGTTTTAAGCAGCTGGAACACGCCGATATTGGCTTCCATCGCGAGCGTTTTTTCTTTCATGAAATGGCTGTCGGGGTTTTTGTTGTATTGATTTCCGGGAACGGAGTAAATTTGCTTGCCGAGCTCGAATACCCGCTTGTAGGCATCATTGTTGACACCCGCTGCATTCGTTTTGGCGTCGACGACATTCAACGATAAGGGGAACATCAGACGGATCAGCGATTGCGGTGCAAAACCGCTGTACTGCACGCCTGCGTCCACTCGCGTCAATTTGCGCGACAATTCGATCACATCTTCCCATGTCATACCATCGGTCGGATACGGGACGCCGAATTTGTCGAATATATCTTTGTTGTAGTATAGCGCGTACAAATCGTTCGTGTACGGCATCGCATACAGCTCGCCTTTATCCGATACAACCTTGACGGCATTGAGAGCCCCTTGATCGAATTTGGACAGGTCGAAGCCCATTTTCTTTGCCAGCGGAGTAAGATCGCCGTAGATTCCCAAGTCCTTGTAAAAAGGCATCCTACCGTTCCAGGTGGCGAAAAAATCGAACTGTTCTCCGGAAGCCACAATTTGCGGAAGATCCACCTTGCTTGTAACCTTTTCCATGGTAATATGCGGATATTTTTTCTTCACAGGCTCCGCGATCAATGTAGCAAAATCCTGATCGGTAAAATACTGTCCTTGCTGGTAAAGCTTCAGCGTGACGGGCTCTAAAGGTTTAGGGATGGCCTCGGTAGTAGCTCCGCGATCTGCGGTTTTCGTTTCGCCGCAGCCTGATAGAGCAGCCGCCAGCAGAAGCGCAGGGAACCAGATTTTTTTCATTGCTGTCACCTTTCCTGTTCCGTATATACTTTGATTAACCATGATTTGAATAATATGGTACGATAGTTACCGGAAATAGGTAATCCGGAATTTTGCTTGATTTTTACGCAATTTTGCTAATGTGAATGGTTTGAACCGCTGGCCGCCAACACCAAATTTTCCGCAATCGGAGGGGTAACGATGGAAGCGCTTCAGGAAGAGCATATTGTATACGAGAAGCCTTTGTTTCCGCTTAGAATATTTATCAATCAAAGGCCGGACCAATATAAGAATCCTTGGCATTTTCACCATCAGGCCGAGCTACTGTACATCCTGTCAGGACAGATGGATATGTATGTGGAGCAGAGCATGTTTGCGCTCGGGCCGGGTGACGTGGTTCTGGTAGGATCCATGCAGCCTCATCGTTTCATTTCTCACGGTGTCCGGTATTATGTGCTGCAGTTCGACTGCCATCCTTTCTTCGACCCGTCCGTGCAATCCTATCTTTTCTGGTTTACCGGGCCCCAAGTTTTTTTAAGCCGGCTAAATTACATATTCGCGGAAAACAGGGAAGCGAAGGAGATCGTCAAGGAATCCATTGAAAAAATGTACAAAGAGCACAAGGAGAAAGCTTCCGGCTTCGAGCTGGTGATCAGTATGCTGATTCGGAACATTTTGGTGACGCTGCTCCGAAGCGATACGAAACAGGTGTTGTTGACCCGTTTTCATACGGATCTCATCCGGCTGAAGCCTGCGCTGGATTACGTGGACAGCCATCTTACCGGCAAGGTCGATTTGAAAGAGGCGAGCCGGCTTGCCAAGATCAGCTACTATCACTTCGCGCGTTATTTCAAAAAGGTGATGGGCATGTCCTTCATAGACTACGTCAACTATAATAAAATCAAGCTGGCTGAACGAATATTGCTGACTGAGGATGTAAGCGTCGAACGGATAGGGGAGATTGTCGGAATTGCTCATATGGGGCATTTTTATAAAACGTTCCGCAAATACAATCAATGCTCCCCGAAAGAATACCGAGATCGCCATGCCGAACCGGAAACGGCATCCCTTGCTGAAAAAAACGGCAGGAAGCGATACGACGATTCCTGTGAGAGTTCCATCGTGTAATAAGTCTGGAGATGGGGGGCCTTACATGTTGGTGACTTTACTATCAGTGCTGCCAGAGTTCAGATAATCATGTTGGCGGGCGAATACGGCATATGATGGGTATAAACCTACTTGAAGAGGAGTTGCGTTTCCATGCCGATTTCACCAGGCACCCACTTGCTGTATACGGTTCGTCCAGGTGACACCCTGTATACGATTGCCGAACAATTGGGCACCAACGTACCATCGCTGGTGCAGATCAATGCATTGTATCCACCTGTCACGG
This sequence comes from Paenibacillus allorhizosphaerae, assembly GCF_910594985.1. Taxonomy (GTDB): domain Bacteria; phylum Bacillota; class Bacilli; order Paenibacillales; family NBRC-103111; genus Paenibacillus_G; species Paenibacillus_G allorhizosphaerae. Next base: position 312,417 of record NZ_CAJVCE010000006.1, on the reverse strand, counting down.
ATCCCAACCGCATCTTTCCCGGCCAAGCACTGCTGGCGAGATTGCCAGGTATGGCGGAGCAAAGCTCTGTTTTATATCAGGTTCAGCCGGGAGATACGCTGTATCGGATCGCCGAACGCTTCTCCGTAGGCGTCGACATGTTGGCCGGACTCAACCGGATGCAACCGTCGGACATTCTCCCAGTCGCCCAACCGTTGTACGTTGCCGCCTTCGTGTACGAAGTAGAGCAGGGAGACTCACTGTACCGGATCTCCCGCCGTTTTGGAGTGCCGATGAGCGAATTGATTCGTGCCAATCGAAGCCGCCCGGGTTTATCGCCCGATGTCATTTATCCCGGTTTCCGTTTGATCGTGCCGCTTCCGTCCTCTACGAATATCGTCGTGTTCCAACCGTTGCCCGGAACGAGGATTGTCCCCGAACAGCATTTGACGGGCAGCGCCCGCGCGTTCGAAGCGACGATAAATTACCAAATTCGTGACGCGAACGGACATGTCGTTACGCAAGAACGGGCCGCAACGGCTGCACAAGGCGCTCCAGCATTCGGAATTTTCGATGTACAGCTCCAATTCGATCAAACTCCCGTTACACAAACCGGCATATTGATGGTGTACACGCGCAGTGCCCGCGACGGCAGCATTCAAGATTTGGTGGAGGTTGCCGTGGCATTTTCGTAATGTGGGATGCCTGCACTTTTTGCGGGCATTCCCTATTTTTTTGCGCGGTAGGATAGGGGGGGATCCGCTATAATAAGGGTATTCCAATTTATTACTAGAAGGAGAGCATCATGGGAGTATGTAAGGATGTGATCAAGGGGGCTCAGCAATGGCTGTTGAACTTGCCGGATCCCATGTATATTGCCGATCGGGACGAGCGATTCCTATGGGGCAACAAAGCCTTCGAGCTCAAGTACGGGCAAGGAGACGTCCCTCCTGCGGCGGCTATCCAGAGGATACCGGTTGTCGATGAAAACGGCGAGGCTATTGCCTATACTGCGGTAGTTAAGGAAGATGCCGAGGACGCTGAGCGAGAGGAACGGTATCGCATTATCGCCGAGAACACTTCGGATACGATCGTGCTGGTGGATCATCAAGCCGTTGTTCAATACGTGTCTCCCTCTATTTTTTCGCTAACCGGATTTCATGTGCACGAGTATGAGGGGCTGGATGCATTCGATATCATCCACCCGGAGGAAAGAGAGCGTGTGAGGCTTGTTTATAAGCAAGTCATTGAATCCAAGCAATCGACACAACTGGAATATCGGCTGATCCGCAAAGACGGCCATTTGATTCATATCGAGGCTCGGGTTAGGACGGTGTTGGACGATAACGGAGAGGTAAAATACGTGGTTGCTGTAGCAAGAGACGTATCCGAGCGCAAAGAGGCGGAGCAGCTCTTGGAGAACATTTTGAATAATGTCAACGCAGCCGTGTGGTCGACGGATAAAGATTTTAACCGATATTCGTTTTGCTCCGATAGTATCGAGACCATTTCCGGCATCCCCCGGAAAGAAATCATGAACAACCCGATCCGGCTACACGACCATATTCATCCCGATGATAATGCTATTCTCATGGGAGAGGTTAAAAGAAAGCTGGACGAAGGCATTTCCATCCGTCAGCCGATCCGATACATCCATGTGGAGGGGGAAACCAGGTGGGGAGAGCTCATCGTCCATCCATGGAAAAATCATCTAGGCGTTGTCGAACGCCTGGACGGGATCATGCTGGATATTACGGAGAAGAAGCGTTCGGAGCTCGCCCTGGAGGAGAGCGAACAGCGCTATAAGTCTTTGTTCGAGAATAATTTGGATGGCGTTTTCTCCATTGAACTGAACGGCTTTTATTTTGTTAATGCGAACCGGGCGTTTGAAAATATGACAGGTGTCGAGCTGTCCCAGCTGACTGGGCGCTGCTTTTTGGGAACGATCTACGATGAGGATCATCCGCAAGTATACGAAATTCTCCTCGAGGTGCTTCAACAAGGCAAGCCGCGGGATATTGAATGCCGTCTCATAAGCCGTTATAGGGAGCGGATCGCCAGTATAACGTTTGTGCCGATTTTCCTATCCAGCCGTTTGAACGGGATTCATGGGATCGTCAAGGATATAACCCAGCGAAAGCTCGACGAACGGGAGCTGATCCAGAGTGAGGAAAGATATAAATTTTTGCAGCAAAGCTTGAATGGACTATCGAATGATCTGGCGAATGTCATGAAAGTATCCGATCTCGAACATCGCCTACTGGAGGAGATCAGAGCGGTTTTGCACGTAAGCGACGTTTCGATTGAGGAAGTGCCCCGGGGCCAGGAGGCAGCAGCGATGAGCACGCAGGATACCTGGATTCCGATAGGTGAGAAGAAACACCCCGTCTACTTGCGTCTCGTTGCGAAGCATGCGTTCCTTCCGATTGAGGAGCAGTGGCTTGAGACCGCCGTTCATTATGTGACGATGCTTTACGATAATCTTCGCCTCATTGAAGACCTCATGAAGCGGCTGGAGGATCTGGTCACGACGAGCCAGACCCCGAAGTGGATGCTGCGGCTCTTGTTCAAGCTGTCGGAGAAGGAGCGGTTCGCCTTGTCGAGCGATTTGCACGATTCCGTACTGCAGGACCTGATCATCTGGTACCGCAGGCTGGAGTCGCTGCGATCGGACGGTGGGTTTGAAACGGAGGTGCAGAGGGAGCTGAGGCAAATCGAGGAGGGGCTACTCGATGCGATCCATCAAATCCGCATTACGTGCAACGAGCTGCGCCCTCCTTTTCTTCTTAAGATGGGGCTCGTCGAATCGCTCAAAAGCCTTTTCGAATATACAAGAATGTTTGCGAATTACGAGATTGAATTCCATGCCGGGCAGCAGCTGGACGCCCTGAGCGAAGAACAAATACTGGGCATGTACCGTATTGTTCAAGAACTGCTGAACAATGCGTCCAAACACTCGAAGGCGGAGAAGGTTACGATGTCGCTGACGGAGCGCGCGGATCTTATGCATTTTACTTATTCCGACGATGGCGTGGGTATGGACTTATCTGCATTTGATGGTTCCTTCCAGCACATGGGGCTCGCGGGAATGGAGAAGCGGGTTCTTAGTCTGGAAGGGACGATAGAGTTTCGGTCAGCTCCGCGGCAGGGTGTGCAGGTAACGGTTTCTTTTCCAAAAAATTAGCTTATAGGTGAGGGATATGGAAATATTACTGGTTGATGATCATCGTTCGGTAGTGGAAGGGACGAAGATGCTGATCGAATCCGAGCCGGGCATGAAGGTAACGATCGAAACGGATGTGTATTGCGTCCCCGATCTTGTGCGCCTTAAGAAGTTCGATGTCATGCTCTTCGACCTCTATATGCCGAATATCAATGGCGCCGATCTTACGAGAAAAATCCTTGATTACGTTCCCGATGCGGTGATCCTTATTTATTCCGGGTTCGAAATCGCACCGCATTTTAACTTGCTGATGGAATCGGGCGTGTCCGGGTTCATTGCCAAAACCTCCACTCGCGAGCAGCTCATCCAAGCGATCCGCTGCGCCGCCAGGAAGGAAGCCATCGTTCCGATGTTTCTGCTGAAGCAGCTCAGGCGGCAGGAGATTGTCGTCCAAGGGGAGAAGGGACGGGAGGAAACGACCATTACACAGGAGGAAGATAAGCTGCTGCGGGAGCTCGCGAAGGGGAAGAGCAACAAAGAGATCTCCCAAGCGCTGATGATCAGCCAGCGTTCTCTCGAATACAACCTGACGGAGCTTTTCCAGAAGCTGCAGGCCAGCTCGCGTGTTGAGGTGATTAAAAAAGCCAAAAGTCTGGGGATTTTACCGACGGAGGATTTATATTAAATGGTGGGATAGAAATGGCGTCGCTTGCGGCGTCATTTTTTTTTTGCTTTGAGCAGCGTGTGGACCTTGTCTCCTTTGGCTCAGGAATGACGATGCTGTGCGATCGGGATAAAGACCGAGCGCACGGACTGCGGGCATATGGAATGTTTTTGCGTGAAGAACGCAAATATTTGCGCTGGGAAGGTACATCGTTTGCGCGTTCGGAGGTTCGGATCGGGTATATGATGGTCTCATACCAAACAACAGGCAGCGGAAACTGCCTTACAGGAGGAAATCAATCGATGATCAAGCTCAAGAACGTGTCCAAAGTGTTCACTTTGGAAGCAGGCGGCTTCACTGCCTTGAAGCCCAGCAACATTGACATCAAGAAGGGAGAGTTTATCGCCATCATGGGCCCCAGCGGCTCGGGCAAGAGTACGCTGCTGCAGCTCCTCGGAGGGCTCGATCTTCCGACAGCGGGTACGATTGCCGTGGATGGAGTGCAGCTTGACCGGCTGAACGAGAAGGAGCGGACGCTGTTCCGTCGGGAGAAAGTCGGTTTTGTGTTCCAGAACTATCAGCTGCTTCCTATGATGACGGTGGCGGAAAATATCGCACTCTCCCTCGCAGCGAATAAAACGCCGAAGGCCGAGACGGATGCGATCGTGGCAAGACTGCTGCGCGAGGTGAATCTGGAGGGAAAAGCAACGAATTTTCCCGCACAGCTCAGTGGCGGCCAGCAGCAGCGCGTAGCGATCGCCAGAGCGCTCGCTATGAAGCCGCTGCTAATCCTGGCGGACGAACCGACGGGCAATCTGGATCGTAAGAATGGCGAGGATGTGCTGCAACTGCTATCTCGGCTGAATCGAGAGGAGCACATCACCATCGTTATGGTGACTCATGACCGGCATGCGGCGGAAGCGGCGGATCGCGTCATCACGCTTCGAGACGGCGAGGTCGTCCAAACGGTGTTGGAAGGAGCTGGGCTTAAGTGAACCTCTGGCAAATCGCATGGCGCAACCTCATGCGCCGAAAGCTTCGAACGCTGCTGACGCTGCTGTCCATCATCATCGGCGTCGCTTCTACGTTCGGGGTCATCGCCTCCGTGGATACCGCCAAGACAGCGTTCCCGCTTTATTTGAAGGCGGCCTTCGGCAAGGCGGATTATTCGATCAACGGAACGGACAGTTACTTCTCGGAGACCGTGTTCCATGAAGCGCAGAAATTGAACCGTGCATCCGCGATTGCGACTTTAGCGCAAAGCGCGAAACTCCACATAGAGAAAGAAGGCATTACGGCGATTCAAAAACGAGTCGATTTGAAGGGCTACAGCCGATTTGACACGCCGCTTACGAATTTTGCCGTCGTACAGGGAAATCTGGAGGGGAGCGGAGCGGTCATTACGGATCGGACGGCGAAAGTATGGAAAGCGGGTGTAGGTGACAAGATTTCCGTTGAAACGGATACAGGCGTCAGGGAAATCCCCATTACCGCGGTCATCAAGTATACCGTAGAATTAATGGGCCCCTCCAGTTGGTCGATGGCCAAATATCATCCGTGGACCGTAGCCGTACCGCTCCCGGTCTTGCAGGACTGGTTTGATTTAACGGGAAAAATCGAGACGGTACAGTTGAAAGCACTCCCTGGAACGGATGCTGCCGCAGTCAAGCAGCAGATCGATGTATTGGCGAAACGCTATGACAATATTTATATGCAGCCGGTCATCATGGACTTTGATTCACAGTTCAAGGATGCGGACACGTTTTTTCTTGCATTGTATATCGCCGGCTTTCTGGGTATCGCCCTGAGCGCTTTTGTCATCTTTAATTCGCTATACGTAAGCATCAATGAGCGTAAAAAAGAATTCGCTGCGATGAAGACGATCGGGTATACGCCGGAGCAGGTACGTGCCTTCGTTTTGATGGAGGTGCTTTTGCTAGCTTTGGTTGGCACGGCCGTAGGCTTGCTCATCGGATACGGGCTTGCGAATTTGCTGAAAATGGCTATTTTCATGCTGTTCAGTGTTCATGAGAAAGGAAGCATGGTGCTCTGGAAGGGGATTGGAGTGTCAGCACTGACAGGCATCCTGGTGCCACTTCTGGCTTCCCTTTACCCGGTTCGTCAGGCAGGTCGGGTTAGCGTGATCGCCGTTCTGAAGGAGATGCGGGCGGAGAAAGCTTCTCTTTCGCCGTGGCGGGGGATCATGGGAGTCGTTCTCATCCTTTCCGGATTCTTCATCAAGCATCTGTTGTTGATTGTTCCGCTGCTGATCGGTGTTGCGCTCCTTTTTCCATATTTGCTTCGACTGTTTATTAAGATCCTGCAGCCGGGATACCGTCTATTATTCGGATTCATCGGCGAGGTAGCGGGACGCAACCTTACAAGGAACCTCAGCCGTACGTCTATGACCTCCGTTATCCTTTGTATGGGTATCGCCATGATTCTCCTGATGAGCTCTTTAAACTCCGCGTTGATACAATCTTATGAAAAAGCCATCTTTGCCACTTACGGAGGACAACTGGACGTGACGTTCCACCATGCAGAGAAGGAGGATCTGGAGGAACTGAGGAAGCTGGCAGGTGTAGCCGACGCCCAGACGTATGCGCTGCAAGCGGCAATCTGGAATTTGGGCGGGGAGAAGCGCAAGCTCCCGGTATATGGCGTCGGTGCGGAGTGGATCAATCGTTTCCCGCTGTTTACCGCCTCGGGAGCTTCGCAGAGCGAGCTGGTGAAGAAGCTGGCTTCCGACGAATTCATCATGGATAAGATTTCTTATGAAATATGGGGCGGAACCATCGGAGAGCGTCTCTCGCTTGAGACGGTGCAGGGGATGAAATCCTTCAAGGTCGTCGCCGTTGTCGAGACGATGAAAAACAGCGGGTATGGAGCCTTCATGAAGATGGACGATTTCCGTCAGCATTTTGGGTTCAAGTATGAAAGAAACGCGCTAGTACGAAAGGATGCCGATACCTCGCCGCTGCAATTGCGAGAAACGATATTTAATCAATTCGGAGTACGGATCGAGAAAATGTTCGGACCGGAGGACTTTGCATCGGTGGTTGGCGCCACGCTCACCGGTTCCTTCAGCGTCATCAATTTCCTGGTAGTCCTAGCCATCCTGATCTCGGGAATAGGCATTACGAATACACTGATGATGAATATCATGGAGCGGATTCGGGAGCTCGCCATGATGCGTGCGGTAGGCGTGACACGGGGGCAATTGATCGGCATGATCTTGCTTGAAGGCTTCGGCATGGGGCTGGCGGCAACGGCCATCGGCTGCGGGCTCGGCATTCTGCTGATCTATCTGACATCGACGTTTTTGGAGGTGGGCTCCTTAACCTACCAATTCGGAGTTTCGGGGCTTATTCTTTCCCTCGTCGTTTTGTTCGGACTTCTCATAAGCCTGATTTCCAGTTTCACACCTGCTTCCAGAGCCGCCAAAATCCATTTAAGCGAGGCATTGCGATATGAATAAACGGATCTTTTGTATAGCGTTGTTTACCTTGGTGTTGTCCGCCTGCGGTTCCAAACCGGCATGGGATAAAGAACAAGTACCTGCAGCGAGCCAGAATCAGCGGCTCATGGCAGACCACGTGAAGGCAGCGTGGAGCCTATCGGACACAGCAGACTCGGATGCAGGTATCGGTAAGCGGATTAGGCTCGAGGTGAAGAAAACGGACGGCACCCCCGTCGATCGCTTCCAGATCAATCATGAAAAGCTGCTGCATCTGATCGTGATCGGCAAGGACTTGTCCTACTTCAACCACATCCACCCGGAGCATAAGGGGGGCGGCGTATTCGAGATCGATAACGCGTTTCCTGCGGGCGGAGAGTACCGGGTTATAGCCGACTTCAAGCCCGAAAACGGCGACTCCATGACCAAGATGGAGTGGGTTCAAGTGGAAGGGAAGAAGATGGAGGCTGCCCCGGTCGTACCGGATGAGAAGCTAGTGAAGGTCGTGGATGGGAAACGGGTAGCCCTCACTACGGAGGGGCTTGAGGCCAAGAAACCGATAAAGCTGACCTTTACTGTAACGGATGAACACACAAATAAGCCATTGACGGACCTGCAGCCGTATTTGGGAGCGATCGGACATGTGGTGATCTTATCGGAGGACGGGGAGCGTTACGTGCATGTTCATGCGGAGGAAGGGCAAAGCACGGGGCCGGATGCGGTCTTCGAGGCGACCTTCCCGCGCAGCGGGGTATATAAGATCTGGGGGCAATTCCAGAGAAATGAACGGGTATTTACCGCAGCGTATGTTGTGAAGGTACCGTAACTGTTATGGAAACCGAAATGCTGCAAGAGAGCATTTCGGTTTTTTATAACATTAGCGATTCCGTGGACAGGATTCTCAATAAATCGGGAGACACATATGTCAGGCGACAAGAACTCACTCTCCGTAACTTTCGTACACAATAGTGCTTATCCGGTCCTCGCTCAATAATACATCTCATTTAGGTCCGGGATTCTTATTCCATCAATAAATTTTTGATATATTTCTTTGTTTCGACGTTCCAATACTTCTCGAGTTCCCGTCTTTTTTCCCAAGTCGATTGATGAATTTGATCAATAAACGCTATAGGCGTACAATGGCAAAAGAGCGTCATCGACTCACGGAGACGTATCTGGAGCAAATCTACATGGAATGGAATGGAAGACGGTGAAAACCGATTCATGAGAATTCCCGATTTAATAAAAGGAGGCTATCATTGTGAAAGTGGAAATATGGTCGGATTTCGCCTGTCCGTTCTGTTATATTGGCAAACGACGCTTTGAGGCTGCACTTGAGCAGTTTCCTCAGCGCGCGGAGGTGGAGGTTGTTTATCGGAGCTTTGAGCTGGATCCGAACGCGCCGGTTAGCGTTGATTTTGACGTCCATCAGATGCTGGCTGACAAATACGGCATGCCTCGTGAACGGGCCGTCGAGATGAACCGCAATATGACGGAACAAGCCGCTGCGCTCGGACTAACGTACAATATGGATACACTCGTGGTGACGAATACGTTCGACGCTCATCGTCTGGCGCAATATGCCGCCGCGCAAGGCATGCTCATCCCAATGACGGAACGGCTGCTGAAAGCTTATTTTACCGACTCGCTTAATCTTGGCGATCGCGAAACGCTCGCCGGACTCGCAGCGGAGGTCGGCCTCGATCGGGGCGATGTTCTTCGGATGCTGGCGGGCGACGAGTTTGTGAATGACGTTCGCGCCGATGAGCAGGAGGCGGCAGAGCTCGGCATTCGCGGCGTTCCTTTCTTTGTGATTGATCGAAAATTCGGCGTCTCGGGTGCTCAGCCGAATGAAGTGTTTCTTCAAGGGCTGCACAAAGCTTGGGAGGCATCGCGTCCCCTCACCTTGCTGAATGAACAAACTGGGGAGTCGGCGAATGCATGTGAGGATGGGGTATGCAACCCGCCTACACACAAGCAATAACCAGATGGAAGACCCGCTTGGCTGCTCCCGCAGTTTGACGATTTGCAGAAGCTATATGAGCAATATCGGTCGCAGGGAGTGGAGATTCTCGGTTTTCCATGCAATCAATTCGGCGAACAAGAGCCCGGGAGCCATCAAGAAGCGGCCGAATTTTGTCAAATCAACTATGGCGTGAAATTTCCTATGTTCGCCAAGATCGAAGTTAACGGCGACCATGCGCATCCCTTATTCGATTATTTGAAGAAAGCAGCTCCGTTCCAAGGATTCGAGGAGAACAATATGAGTGCTACTTTGCTCAAATTGATGGTAACCGAAAAAGCGCCGGAATGGCTGTGCGGCGATGCGGTCAAATGGAATTTCACGAAGTTTCTTATTGACCAGCAGGGCAGAGTGATTCGTCGCTTCGAGCCTACCGATGCTTTGGAAAACATCCGATCCAGCATCGATTCATTAATTCAATAGCCCGGCGAAGCAATATCGTTACGCTGTCGCAGATTTGTGAACATGCGGCAAGGAGTGCGGAGCGGGGGAACGGAAAAAGGAGAAGACCTGCATAATGGGCAGATTTTCTCCTTTTTGGCACATCAAGAGGCGGTAACGTTTTCCTCAAAACTCATCATTATAAGCTTGTTCAATAATCCGCAAGTATTCGTCGCGACCGATTGGCCGTACATTGCTGGGAGTGGAGTTGTTGAGAAAAGCCATCTCGGCGATTCGCGAAAAATCCTCGCGGCGGATGCCGGGCAATTCCCTCAGTTTAGGAATTTCCAGCTGCTGCGTAAATTCGCGCACACCCGCAATTAACTTCTGAACGGCCCGGTCGTCCGAATCCGCATCTTGGGCAAAGTTCATATGCCGGGCCAATTGCGCATGGATCGACCTCTCCGCCTTTGCATTAAATTGCAGCACATAGGGGAGAAATACCGAGTTCGCTACCCCATGAGGAGTATCGTACAATCCCCCAAGCGCCTCGGCCAAGCAGTGGACGGCGGCAACATCGCTGGAGCCGAAGCAAAGGCCGGCCAGCATGCTGCCTTCCAGCATGGCGTACCGCGCCTTCTCATGATTTCCATCGCGGAAAGCCGCAGGCAGAGCGGTTACGATCGTCCTCATTGCCCTTGCTCCTAGCGCCTGTGAGATAGGATTGGTCACCTTGCAAGAATATCCTTCTATGGCGTGAACCAAAGCGTCCACACCCGTTGCGGCCGTAACCGCTTTTGGCAAGGTAAACGTCAGCTGGGGGTCGAGCACGGCAAGGAGGGGACGCAAAGCCGCATGCTTAAGCGTAAGCTTACGGTGCGTAGCGGACTCCGTGATGACCGAAGAACGGGTAACCTCGGAGCCCGTTCCGGCTGTGGTCGGTACGCAAACGATAGAAGCCATGTTGGCGTAGGTCCTTGTCCCCTCGATGTAATCCATCGGAGTTCCGCCGTTTGGGCCGAGCAGGGCGATCGCCTTGCCTGTATCCATGGCGCTCCCGCCTCCGATCGCAACGACCGCATCCAGGCGCTGCTCCTCAAAGAGCTTCGCTCCAGCAAGGCATTCGGTGTCCCGCGGATTTTGAGAGAGGGCATCGAATAACACCACGCGATACCCTGCCGCCATGAGCCGCTCCTGGATCGGTTGGACGATGCCGGCCTTGACCACACCAGGATCGCTTACCAGAAGAATCGACCGACCGATTTGCAGCGATTTCAACAACTCGGGCAGCTGCTCGGATTTGCCCATTCCCATTTCAATACGGGTATTGCAATAGTAACTGTAGTTTTCCAATGTTCTCGTTGCCCCTCTTTTTTAAAAGTCCGGTGAAAAGATGAAGCCGCAGCGTTTGCTGAGCCTATTTTACGGTAAAACAGAACGATTGACAATGAACGAGCACGCGGGGTATCGCTTCAGCGATCTTAAGTCTCTTGTATACCCGAGGGCGGGTCCAAAATGCGAATTGAGTTTAGGCATCGTGGAAGTTCGGCTGCGAATGAGATATGATGAAGGCGAACATATCGATACATAACAAGTCCCGTACAAATTCGCCGAGAACTTGAGGGATTATACGGATGGGGGATTTTCTTGATTAAGGTACTCTTCGTCTGCTTGGGCAACATATGCAGATCTCCTATGGCGGAAGCTATTTTACGTCACAAAATTAATGAAGCGGGACTTGCAGATAACATCCAAGTAGACTCCGCTGGAACCGGGGACTGGCATGTCGGCCAACCTCCTCATAAAGGAACGCGTCAAATCTTGAAGCAATACCGTATTGATGATTCGGGAATTCGGGCACGGCAAATTCGTAAGGAAGATTTTAACGAGTTTCAATACATCATCGCGATGGATTCCAGCAACATGAAAAACGTATCTAAGTTCTTTACGAATGATACTCATTGCGAAATAAAGATGTTGTTGGATTTCGTTCCGAAGCATAAGGGAAGCGATGTTCCCGATCCGTATTATACGGGCAACTTTGCCGAGGTGTACGAATTGGTGAACGAAGGTTGTGAACGATTGCTTGCCTATATTGGCGAAAAAGAAAACTTAATTTGAGGGTCCAGGGCTGCATGATCGCGTCTCGAGCCGCCCCCAAAATGCCGTAATTTTGTTGTTATTGTAAAACAATCGGATTGTTATCATAAAATGGAGTGAATGTGGTTGGACAAATTGCCTAAAACGAGTAACGTGAGAGTAGAGGCGGAAGCGATCCATCGCTTGGTCGTCTCATTCCGAATTACCTGTTCAATCCCTGTTCCGAATCTAAATGGTGAACTAGTAACAAGCGTTGTCATTGAATGCGAAGAAGTGCATTGTTCCGTCTTGAAATGGATTTTGGGGGATACCATGTCCAAGATAGATTTCGCCAGTCGGGAAATGGTTAGTGCCTTGGGGATGCGTATTGCATATTTACATCAGTTTTCGCGGAATTTTATCGCCACCGAGGAATTTCAAATTCTTGAAAATGCATTTTCGCTGGTAACCGCTCGTATGAAAGGGTTGAGTAAAAGTTTCGAGAGTTGGGGATTCATCCATGAAAGCATATGTGGATACGTGAACATATACCAAGTCTGATTGAACTTTGTAAATCTTTGCTTAAAGGCAAAACGGTTTTTTATCATATCAATCAAGTAGGCTTAACAAACTAGAGAACTCTCCGGATGCGGAGGGTTCTTACATTTTTATCCGTGTATTAGCGGGTGGTGGCAGTGGCCGCTGGAGTGTGTAAATGCAAGAAGGGGGTACCGCTACCGGTACCCCCTACCCTATCGGAACTGGGATGAAACAGGATTAATCCCAATACTTCACGGAACCGGATCCGCTGAAGCTTTCGTATACGTAAAATTCTGCCTTCTTGTTGTCGCCGTCGACATAGTTGCTGATCCCCCGATAGATCAGCGTGTCACCAGGATACAGAAAGTACTCATAGCCGGTCACGACTTCGTCCGCATTGCTGCCCGGATCGTATTCCCGCAGCTGATACCAGGCGCCGCCGCTCGGACCGCTCATAACCTGGAACTTAAAATCGCCGCCGCCGGAGTGAACGTAGTTGGTCGGGTTTTGCGTGGAAACCGTCGAGCGCTGACCGAGGTAATCCCACTCGCCGGCTCCCATCGGGGTTATGCTCCCCCCGTTAGCGCGAATAATCGTGACGTTGGGCGCGGCTCCAGCCGTGTTACCCACTGCTCTGGATTCCACTGCGGGTCCGTCGGCGAACGCCGTGGATACGGGAACTGCCACTGCAAGCGTCAGGGCAGCCAGCATCGTGCGCAACCATTTGGCCTTCGATTTGTTCCGATGGTTCACATCCATCATCCTCCCAATTGTTTCTTTTTATATAAAGCCAGAGATAATGTAGCACATTGGGATTGTCGAAGTAACCAAAATTGTGTAATAAATTGTAACTCCCAAAAAAAACCAACCAGAGACCTATGTCCGCTAATGCTAGACGTATAAAATAGTCAAAATGTTGCCGCTAGCCCAAGAAGAAGTTGCAGCAGCTGTGCAGTGACACAAAATTACTCAAATAAAATCACAGAAAAGCGTATTGCTCCTCTTTGATGTGCGTTGAAGCAACGGGCGGGATAATTCCATTTATGATAATATGAGGAATATAGAGCGGTGCCTCGCGACACGCTCCGGATCGTTGAAGTAACGGAACACATCCAAGCAAAGGAGCACAATGATGAATAAACACGCACCGGGATTTCAACATAGCGCAGCATTTGCTGAGAAGAAAGTTACCTGGCTGGAACTATTTTACGATCTACTTTTTGTAGCGGCTGTTTCAAGAGCGAGCCATGTCTTGTTACATGTCGACAATGGCTCAATACCAGTAGAGTACTTAACGAAATTCGTCCTAATCTTTGTTCCGATCTGGTGGGCTTGGGTAGGGCAATCACTCTTTGTAAATCGGTTTGGACAAGATACCGTATCTCACCGGATATTTCTGATTTTACAATTATTTTTTGTATTAATCATGACGGCAAGCCTATCGGTTAATTTTGATCAATACTATATTCCATTCTTAGTAGGCTATGTTGGTTTAAGAGCGATGACTGCCATTCAATATCTTTCGGTACAAAAGAAAGAAGAAGCTCATAGAAAAATCACTGCCCGTTATTTGGGGAGTCGCTTTTGGATTGGTTTGGTGATATCTTCTTTATCACTATTCTTTGACTCGTGGATTCGTTATGTAGTTTTATATGCAGGAATTGCTGTAGACATATTGCTCCCATTAATAGGTCGGCAATACTTGGTGAAAAGCCCCATAAATACTCACCATTTATTAGAACGCTTCTCCCTGTTTACACTTATTCTTCTTGGCGAAGCAGTAATCAGTATACTAACGGTATTGCAGTCTAGCTACTGGACGTGGCAATCTATTTTATTTGCGTCAATAACTTTTTTATTAATTATTGCTATGTGGTGGCAATATTTTGACAATGTCGAAAAGAAAGTGAACAAAACAATAGAGACTGCAGGGCAAACGATAATTTATGGTCATTTATTCATTTATTTGTCCATGTGTATGATCGCAGCTTCGATTCAGTTGCTATTTTTGGAACAATTAAACTATTCATTTATGTTAAGCTTTATTTTTGGATCGGTATTGCTTTACTTTTTTTCAACCTCGTTGGTCTTCCATAAATATAGACATGTTCATCAAAGATTGGGGATCTCTCATTTAGCGTTATTATTAGGATTACTTGGAGCTTTTTTTGCAGTGGATTTGTTTTTCTTTATACCAAATTACATCATTGTTGGAGAAGTGATGGTGTTCTTTGTTGTATATGCTAAATTAACGACTTGAACTTACGAGAAACCATGTTTAGAGAAATTTTTCAAAAAAAACCTAAAAAGTATGCCACCTTACCCCCAAGTGATGTCAGAGAAAAATCGAAACGCGAGATACCTGAAGGATTAACGGGTAAATGTAAAAAATGTAATGCTATTCTGTTTAATAAAGAGTTGGAAAAAAATCTGAAAGTTTGTGTTACTTGCGGGTATCATTTTGCAATGAATGCGAGAGAAAGAGTTCAGTTTACTTTGGACGAAGGGCGACTTTTCGAATATGATAGTGATATGATTTCTGAAGACCCACTAGAATTTGACGGGTATACGGAGAAGTTACAACGAGAAACAAAAAAGTCGGGTCTATCCGAGGCTGTCATAACAGGTGAAGGTACGATTGGTGGAGTACCGGTCGTCATCGCTATCATGAGTTTTGATTTTTTTACGGGTAGCATGGGTTCCGTAGTGGGTGAAAAAATAACTAGAGCAATTGAAAAAACAACTCAGAAAAAGTACCCGCTCATTGTATTTTCTACTGCATCCGGCGCCAGAATGCAGGAAAGTATCTTGAGTTTAATGCAAATGGCAAAAACAAGCGCTGCCATAGCCAGATTCAGCGAGCAAGGTGGCTTCTATATCTCCGTATTGACCAATCCAACTTTAGGTGGGGTAACAGCGAGCTTCGCCAGCCTTGGGGATATTATATTAGCGGAACCCGAAACCATTATTGGTTTCGCAGGTCGAATCGTTATTGAACAAACGATGCGTCAAAAATTACCACAACAGTTCCAAACAGCAGAATTTAACTTACAGCATGGTCAAATAGATAAAGTGGTTCATAGAAAGGACATGAAATCAACCTTAATAAAAATACTACAGATACATAAAATAGATACTTCATTTATCAACAATATGATAGAAGAAGTAGCAAGAGGTAATGCTTCGGCAATCCGCTGACGGATACGATAGTTCAACAAGCATAGCGGCAGTCTGCATGTTCAAACATATTTCACGACGAATCAGGTGGGATATTCTTATGGAGGGAATCATTGCTGATCGGATCCAATGGGCAGTAGATGTGCTAGAGGTGGCTCCATACGACCGCATGCTTGAAATCGGTTGCGGACCTGGATCGGCGGTTTCCTTGATCAGCAGAAAGTTAGTCGATGGGATGATAACCGCTATTGATCAATCAGATAAAATGATACACAAGGCAAGGAAAAAGAATGCTGAACATGAATTAGCGGGGAAGGCAAAATTTCTTGCCGCCAAATTCCACGAAGCGGAGTTGGGTCAAAGTCAGTTTAATAAGATATTTGCCGTGAACATCAATTTGTTCTGGAAGAAAGCTGACCGTGAGTTGGAAATTATCAGAAGACGAATGTCGCCAGAAGGCACTGTTTATTTGTTTAATCAGCCACCGGCTGCGGATAAGCTCCGGTTTATTGCCGAACGGACGAGTCAAAATCTGATGAACGCCGGTTTTGGTATTAAACAAGTCATAGTCGGGAATCAGAAGCCGGTGCCGGTTGTATGTGTAATTGCGGATTAAATAAGTTTTGGAGTCGTCATTATCAGCATTCAGCGTACGTTAGTCATAATGAACTAGGCGGTCCCATTTGCTTAACGTAGATTGCATTTGGTAACAATGTGTAGTGAATTCTACTAAAACCAAATGCAGAGCTACATTCGAAAGGAGCCGCTACCATGAAGGATTACACAAAAGTTGTTGGTTTAGACGTATCAAAAGATCCAATCCATGACGCAAAGGAAGACTTGCAGCGAGCTCGCCTCCGCCTTGGAATAGCCCCGACTCGGGCGGGTAGGTAGCTAATCAATTCAGATATTATAGCAAAAACAGGCATACGCCCCTGAATGGAGATATGCCTGTTTGCTTTATTCAGCCCAAGGCTGCCGCGCCGATTTGATCGTTTCTCCGGTCCGAATCGCCTGCTCGATAAGAAGGCCGAGATAATGATCCTGTGACGCCTCCGCCAGACTGTAAAAGCTCGGTCCGCCCGCCGCATATTCGGCCATCTTCTGCAAGCAGGTTGCGATCGCGATTTCGTCGTCGTACAGCCTTGCAGGAACGAATGGATTTTTATAAATCCAGCGTTCTCCGGCTATATAGCCTTGCAAATAATGCCCCTCTTGATTCTCTTCCTCTCCACTGTTGATCCGTTTGAACTCCAGATGAAGCGGCGTCTTGTAATCGGCCAGAACACTCAAACGGCGATCGAATATTTCCCCCCTGTCGCCGCGAACGGCGAGATGGTTGGAACGGATCCACGAACGATGCTGATCCTTGGCGAAATCGTATATTGCGAGCTTTTCGCCAAACTCAAGCCAAGCCATATCACGGGGCTCGGTTATGATTTTCTCCTCTTGCGGCGGGCCTCCGCGCCCCGGTCCGGCGACAACCGGCGACTTGAACCGCATTCCGCGAATAATAGCGTCTTCAAACCGGATGCCAAGCATTTTTCGCATGAGGCTTACGGCATGATACGTTTGCGATATGGATACGGTTGCCTGCGTCACCCTGCCAAGCAGCCCAGCTTCGATCACCGCCTGCCTTGCCGTATGCAGCGGGTGGAAATGATACTGCTCCGCGACCTGTACTCTAGCTTCTCGTTTCGAAAGCTGATCATGCAGCTCGAGCATGGCTTCCATATCCGGAGCAGGCGGCGTTTCGACCAATGCCGGTATTCCCTTGTCCGCCAGATCCAGCAAATAACCGGATGCGGCTCCACGGCTGACGGAGATCACTGCGAAATCCGGCTTCTCCCCGGCAAGAGCATCCTCAAGCGTTCTGAAGGCAGGAACCTTCCACTGCCGCTCCATGGCTTTCGCCTTTTCTTCGTCTCTTATGACCAAACCGCTGATCCGGAAGCTCTCCGGCAGTGCGTGTGCAATCCGCAAAAAATACTGCGCCCGAAAGCCAGCACCCCCGATAATGATAAATGTAGCTGTATGTGCCATCGCCGCTAGTCCCTCTCCTCATATTTACATTTGAACTAAGAATAATAGATCGACGGTAATTGTCAATACAACTTGCTTCCGAGTTGTGTATTGGAAGCAATGTGGCTGTACGATGAAGATGTTCCAACAAGTTGCTTCTGCTAAACGGGTACAATAGCCCGGACAGATTTTACGAAACCATATAAGTTTTACCATCGTCTATGATATATAGCCGATATTAGATGGAGGTCAATACATGAAAAATTCATTCTATAGCTCTACACTACTTTTAATAGTGCTAGTCATTTGCTCTTTTGGCAAGATCAACTACAATATGCCCGCAACGCCTTCTACAGCTCCAACGCCTTCATATTATGGCGATTGGACCGTTCAGAAGTGGATTGGTTCTACGCCCGTATCGACTGCTGTTGATGAGCGCATTATCGGCATGAAGGCGACTTATATGAAGGAAAAAGCATCCTTTGACAAGGAGACAATTTTGAACTCTGAATATGAGGAAATTGAAATAACGAACGATGATTTTTTAAAAGAATACAGAACTCAATTAAGCGACATTGGAATTAACTCAAAGTCGGTTACAACTGTAAAAATAAATGATTGGACGAATCCTGGCAGCTTTTTAATTATTAAAGATGAACAAACAATGATTATCTTATGGGATGGAAACTACTTTGAAATGAAGAGGAAGATATAAGGGTTCTGAGTTCACGCGAAATTCTTTATTGAGGTGGTAATGTCTGTGCTTGTAAAGCGTGTGCCGAGTGATTATTCACAAATTGTGGTAACGACTTATTCCATCTTGGTAGCCCTAATTCTGTTGACCCCTTTTGTTTTACCACGATTGCACGCAATTAGCGTCTCTCAACTGACTCACCCGACTACCAAAACCCCTTCAACTATATGCTGAAAGGGTTTTGTTTACATAAACGGAGTCATTGGAAGTAAATTAATTTAAAAAGGATGGTGTGCATATGTTTTCTTTCTCAATCAGCACGTGGAGCATGAGACAGTCTCTGGGACCGCTACGGTGGACCATCTGGAATGAGGAGACGAAAAGTCAGGAAGTTCGTGAAGAATGGAAGCCGCAGGAGTTGGAACTGACTGATCTTCCGGTGGAAGCAAAGCAGAACGGGTTGAGTTACTTGGAGGTGTGCCATTTTCAGATCCCCTCGACAGACGCTTCCTACTTGGCCGAGCTGCGAGCTTCTTTTGAGTCGGCGGGCATCGGCTTCCTGACACTCTTAGTCGACTATGGGGATATTTCATCACCCGATAACATACGTCGCGAATCGGACATCGCCTACTTGCGCAGCTGGATTGAGGTGGCTGCGAAGGCGGGTGCAGCGGCGGTGCGCGTTGTTGCCGGCGAGCAGCCGGCAGGCGATGCTGCTGCAATCGCGAGAAGCTGCAGCGCACTCAAGCAGTTGGCGCAGTACGGGACAGAGCGGGGAGTGCGGGTGGTAACGGAAAACTTCCGTCCGCTGACTGCGACGTTAAGCAGCTGGAGCTCGATCATGAGTAATGTCGGCAGCATCGTACCGACCATCATTGACTTCGGCAATTTCCAGACTAGCGAGAAGGCAAACGGGATTTCCCACGGTGCTTCGATGGCTCATTCGATTCATGCCAAGCCGAACTATCTTCCTGACGGAAGAGTGGACGCAGAGGAACTCGGGATTATGCTGCGTATTCTGAAGGATCGCGGCTGCAATGTACCGCTCTCGATCATCGCCGACAAAGGAGAGACTCGGTGGGATCGGATCAATGCGATTAAATCGCTGATAAGCGTGCTATAGTCCAAAAAATATTTTATCCAGTGCTTAGTCATTTTCGTATCCCATGGAAAGATCGAGTTACCGCGCCAACGGGGAACGTTAGCTCAATAATCCAGCGGTTGTCTGGGGCTTTATTTTTCCGGTCCAAGGCTGCCGCTGGTTTTATATTCAAGTCGGTCAAACAGTTATTTCAGAGGACTTGACGCTTTTTGAGGTCTGACCAGCATAGATCAACGAATCGAGTCTACTACTTTATTTTCATATGACATAGGATGGAAGCTGCGAAATCTGTCGATCATGATTTGGCGGTCTGAATCTTTGTGTCTGTTTTTTCTCCCGGTCTAGTCCTATTCTCCTGACTTCATGAAATATTATCAAACTCTTCCATCGTTTCGTGATAGAATGCAATTGCAGTTCTACTATTAAAATAATGGAGGAATATGATGAGCAAATTCATGCATTGGAAGGCCACGCTGTTAAAGACGACACTCGCTCTTAGCCTCGCATTTCCGCTGCAATCTTTCTTCTTGGACGGGGGACAGCAGGCTTTTGCCGAAGGACCTAACGATCCGGCTCCTTTCATCAACGCTAGAGTAGTGAACGAAAACTCGGGTAAAAAGATTTTGTTCGATAATACCCATGGACAAACAGCCGGAGCGGCGGATTGGGTTATTGACGGCGGCTTTTCCGATTTTGGCAATGCCTTGGCTGATAACGGCTACGATGTGAAGGAGCTTCGGAAGTCCGGCGCTATTACCCTCGAGGACCTGCAAGGTTACGATGTATTTGTTATAGGGGAAGCCAATATTCCGTACAAGCAGACGGAACAAGCGGCCATGAAGCAGTATGTTCAAAACGGCGGCAGCATTTTCTTCATCGCCGACCACTATAATGCGGATCGGAACAAAAACCGGTGGGACGCCTCCGAGGTCATGAACGGCTATCGCCGCGGTGCTTGGGATGACCCTGCCAAAGGAATGAGCACAGAGGAGCGAAATTCAGCCGCGATGCAAGGCGTAGCAAGCTCCGATTGGCTGAACGAAAATTTCGGCGTGCGATTCCGCTATAACGCGCTCGGCGATATCATCACCGACAAGGTCGTAGCGCCCGATCAAGCGCTCGGCATTACGAGGGGTGTCTCTACGGTTGCGATGCATGCCGGCTCTACCATCGAAATTATTGACCCGACACGGGCCAAAGGAATCGTTTATCTGCCGCAGACCAAGGAAGCATGGCCTAATGCGGTGGATCAGGGCGTATATGCCGGAGGCGGCGTCGCCGAAGGTCCGTATATCGCCATTTCCAAGTCAGGCCTAGGTAAAGCCGCATTCATCGGCGATTCTTCTCCTGTTGAGGATGCAACGCCCAAATATGTGCGGGAAGAAAACGGTCAAATAAAGACGACGTATGACGGTTTTAAAGAACAAAATGACGGCACATTGCTCGTTAATCTTATCCATTGGCTGAGCAAGAAGGAGAGTTATACGAAGCTGAGCGATGTCAGCGGGCTTCAGCTTGACCAGCCGACGACATTGCTGCCGTTTGAAGCCCCGGAAGCGTCCACCGAACCTCAGAAGGAGCCATGGGCTGTGCCTGAAGCCGGCTATAAATGGTGGGATTCTTCCACTTACAAGCCGGGTTCCTACGGCGGTGCTACAGCCGCTCCAACTGCAGCGTACAACTTCGTGCATCAGGCTCAGCTTCCGAACGCACAGCAATTTCAAATCCGTGTCGTCGCGGATAACCTGCCTGCTTACGGAACGGTGTCCGGATTCAGCGCAGGCATTTATTTAACCGGCGGTACCCAGGTTGCCCAGATTCAAAATGCCGATGGCACTTGGCCCACCGCGTATGGCTACAGCTCCGCTTTCAGCCTGACAGCCGACGGCTTGGGCCATGCCTATAAGGATCTTATGGTCCGCATAAAGCCCAACACCACCGGTGCGGCAAGTCTGCGTCTAAGACAGAACGGCAATAACCTCAAAACCGAAACGGTTACCTTGGCGAATGTACCGGCCGAGCCGCTTCCGGAGGACAAGCCGCCTGTGCCTGACCAGATTTCGATAGCTGAAGCGCGGAGCAAGGCAGACAATACCCTTGTTACTGTGGAAGGCGTCGTAACCACGGAGCCCGGAGCCTTCGGCGGACAAGCGTTCTATCTTCAGGATGAAACCGCAGGGGTCTACGTATTCCAAAGCCAAAGCGGCTTCCATCAAGGAGACAAGGTGAAGGTGACCGCTTCACTTACCCGCTATAACTCGGAGCTTGAGCTGGCTTCGCCTGTAGCTATCGCGAAGACCGGTACAGCCGAGCTTCCGGCAGTGAAGGCCGCCGCATCCGTAAACGAAAATAATCAGGGTCAGCTTATTGAGCTATCGAATGTTACTATTCATAATGTAGTCGCGGCCACTCCGGCCGGTTCCTTTGAATTCGACGCGACGTCCGGCTCCGCAACCGATCATGTGCGCGTTGACGGCCGTACAGGACTCACGTTGGACAAGTTCCCGTATCAGGAGGGACAAGTCGTTAACGTCCGCGGGGTTGCAGCCATTTTCAAAGAAACGTACCAGTTGAAGCCTCGTGGTCTAGGTGATTTTACGGCTGTTGATTCGTCGGCCCCTGTCACAACAGCAGCCCTGTCTGGAACGGCAAACGGCAACGGTTGGTACCGTGAGGATGTGACGGTTACATTGTCCGCGACGGATACCGGAACGGGCGTAGCATCGACCTTGTACAATACGAACGGCGGAGAATGGGCGAGCTATACGGCTCCGCTGACGATTTCCTCCGAAGGCGACAGCCGTCTGCAATATTATTCCGTTGATCACGCCAGTAACAAAGAAGGAACGCAATCGCTCGTCATCCGTCTCGATAAAACGGCGCCGACCGTTCGTCTGACGCAATCGGGTCAAAGCGTTCACAACATCACCTATGATGAAGCCGTTACATTCGAGCTGGCTGCTGCTGACGCATTGTCCGGCATCGCTTCCCAGAAGCTTCTTTTGGACGGGAAAGAGATTGTCTCCGGTCAATCGCTGCAGGCAAAGCAAGTGGGACTCGGTACTCACAGTGTGCAATACCTGGTTGAGGATGCTGCCGGAAATACGGCTGAGCAAAGCTTTAGTTTCGAGATTACGTTCGGCACCAGCTTCTCCGCTGTGCATGCCTTAATCGCACAACTGGACAAGAACGGCCAGTTCAAAAATAACGGGGAAGCCAATTCCCTGGATGCAAAGCTGTCCAATGCGGAAAAACAGTATGAGAAAGGCCATAAGGATCAAGCCATCAAGCATTTGAATGATCTTCAAGACACGGTGGAGAACGATGCAGCAAAGGGCAAAATGACGGCTTCCGCCAGCGTGCAGCTGACGCAGCATCTTGCTTATTTGCTTCAAATCATTTCCCGTTAATCCATTCCTAGTTTAAGCCTGCTATTAGGCGGCGGCATCCGGAACAGCGTTTCTGTTCCCGGTTGCCGTTTTTTATTATATAGGAGTATAACCACTAATGTTTACTGGTTTAGTTCTTATTTTTGTAATACCTCTGTTATTAGAATCTGTCACTGGTTTACTCAGTTTTTTTCGTTAGTTCAACCCTGTTCCCATTTTATGGATGATAGTTTAGACTTAATGTAGAGCTATTCATTAAGTGAAAGGGTGAGGTGAATATATGGATAGAATCGCGATTATTTCAGATATTCATGGGAATATCCCGGCTTTGGAAGCAGTATTGTCAGATATCAGCGAACGAAGTATAAAAAGAATTTTCTGCTTGGGGGATTTGGTTGGAAAAGGACCACATCCGAAGCAAGCTATAGATAAAATTAAAAATAGTTGCGAATCTGTAGTATTAGGGAATTGGGATGACTGGTTGACGAATAGACCAGATGTAGAACAAGAGCATGCATTATGGCAATATCAGAAGTTAGATAAGTCGGAAATCAACTACTTAAAATCGTTACCATTTTCAACTGAATTTTTTATGAGCGGGCGATATATCCGGTTATTCCATGCCTCTGCCGAAAGTGTATACAAGAGAGTGCAGCCTCATGCCCCGATAGAGGATAGATTGGCTATGTTTAATAATACTGAGAAAACTGGAATACCACCCGAAGAGCTGATGCCAGATGTGGTCGGTTATGGTGATATCCATAATGCATATATACAAAACTTTAAAGGGAAAGTTTTATTTAATGTTGGAAGCGTAGGGAACCCATTGGAGATTACACAAGCGTGCTATGCTATTCTCGAAGGTTGGTATAGCCGTCGATCAATGAGTGCTTTTTCAATTCAATTGGTGAGGGTCCCTTATGATATTGAGTTAGCGATCCGGCAAGCACAAGAAGAGAATATGCCACTAACAGAGCAATATGCAAATGAACTGAGAACGGCTGTGTATCGGGGAAGTAAAGGCATCTAGACGATGAATTATTTCATTCTCCTGAATTCTGACAGCGAGTTTCATAAGGATTGGTCACGTCAGGAAATGTTAACCTCTAAGTCTGCTGTTCAGAAGCTCGGTCAGGCTGCGGATCCTATAATAAAGGTGTTTCTCGAAGAGCTGAATTACGCGATTACACCGGCTGCCTATAAGATCAATCAGCAGCCGACGCTTTGAGGGATGGATATGATAGCTCAATAATTAACACCAGGACAAAGCTGCCGCGTTGAACGGCAGCTTTGTTAACGGACAGTAGAGCAGGGGCTGTTATAAGGAATGAAGAAGGTTCAAAATTTCATTAGGCTCCGTCCGTTTTGTGTAATCTGGGTCCACACTCGCAAAACGGATAACCCCCTGCTTATCAATGATAAAAGTGGCAGGTACAGGAAGCTCCCATGAATCGTCGCCATTATGTTCATTTAATGCAGCGCCGAGTGATCGATGATAATCATGCAGATCGTCCCGGAGCTTGAATTTGAGCTGATACTTCTCCGCCACCCGATTGTGCAAATCACTCAAGACATGAAAGCTCAATTTGTTCTTTTCATGGACGCTTAACGAATGGTCCGGTGTTTGAGGGCTGATGGCCAACAGTTCAGCACCGGCTTCATGAATGCTGTCAATGATTCGCTGATAAGCTCTTAATTCTAAATTGCAGAACGGGCACCAGCCCCCGCGGTAAAAGGTAAGGATAACATGACCCTTCGCGGTTTTTTCCGACAAGGTAATATTATTCCCTATTTGATTACCCAAGGTGAAGTCAGGCGCCATTGCGCCAACAGCCAAACCTTTAGCAGTGCCCGATTCCCG
Source organism: Paenibacillus allorhizosphaerae (assembly GCF_910594985.1). Lineage (GTDB taxonomy): Bacteria > Bacillota > Bacilli > Paenibacillales > NBRC-103111 > Paenibacillus_G > Paenibacillus_G allorhizosphaerae. The sequence continues at coordinate 287,886 of NZ_CAJVCE010000006.1, read as the reverse complement.
GAGCTCCTGGGTCGAATGCACGAAAGCCTCTACGACTTCCCTAGGAAGAACCTCCAGACCATGCTTCGCCTGTGCATCCAGCTCATCTTGCAATTTTATATATTTTGCCACTGTCCATCTCTCCTTCCCTGATATATGTCAATCGTAACATTCTCCTAACCTTGCCTCTACCTGTGCGCGGAGAACGGCGCTGGTTAGCGGGATTATACGCATCATCACAAACAATAAACGATTTCAAAGAGTGATTAGAGGAAGAACTTAGTGAATGAAGGGTATATGGTAAAATTGGCACCTGATTTTTTAAAATGAATTCAGATGAGCTGGTTGATGAAAAAATCATTGGTTCCGTACGAGCAAATGACCAAGACGGAACTTGCTACATAGGAAAGCTGATGGTTCATCCGGACCATCAAAATAAAGGAATAGGCAAAATGTTAATGAGTGCTATAGAAGGTCTTTTTCCGAAATCCCGTTATGAGTTGTTCACTGGAAGTAAAAGCGAAAAGAACATTGCCTTATACGAAAAGTTAGGATATAAAACCTTCAAAGAAAGCTTGATTACCTCTGATTTTAGTCTGGTCTATCTTGAGAAGAAAAGACTTTAAATCGTTGTCGTATAGTCCGAGATGATACGCTTACGTCACCTTTGTCTGTATCATTAAGATAAAACGCGCTGAATAAAGCGCGGCACTTGGCAGTGGATCGAGTCATGAAGGACTTTAGATGTTCTGTTCGCGATGTTTTCTATTGTTGGGCGAGCATTCGATACTCTCTCGCGGACTTTCCTTTCAGCTCCCGGAAGACGCGGGCAAACGTGCGGGAATTATCGAAACCTACGTCAAAGGCGATATCCGTAATGGTCATATCGGTGGTGAGAAGCATGTTGGTAGCGCGCTCGATCCGCAGCCTGTGCATATACTGAACAAAGCCCATGCCGACGTAGGTTTTGAAAACGCGGCTGATATAAGGAACGCTCACATCAAAACGATGGGACAGCTCCTTCAGACTGAGATTCTCTTTATAATGGCTGTGCACATATTTGACAAGCGGCCAGAGCAGCCGCGGCGCTTCCTTTGTAGAACGCGTATCCCATGTGTCCGAAGATCGGCAGGCCAACCCGTGACGTATGAACAACAATAACGCTTCCGTAAGCTTCGTACGGATCATATAAAGCCTTCCCGGACGGTTCGTCTCCCCGTATTCGTGAAGCAGCTGTTCGAAAATCAGTTTCATTTGCGCGGCCTCCGTGCCTAAGAAATCGACAAACGAAGGCGTATGCGTACCGATGCCGAACAACATATCCGAAAACCATTTGTCTTCGCACTTGCCGAACAATAGCTCCGTATCGAACATGCAGCAGTATTTGCGCAGCTTCCGCCCGGAATCGCATTTAATAATATGCATTTGATGCGGGAGAACAACGGACACGGTTCCCGGCTGCAACCGGTGACTGACGCCATCAATCGATTCGACGCCGCTCCCCTCGAAGAAGTAGGAAATCTCGGCGAAGTTATGATGATGCAGATAAGAATAAATAGAGTTCCGAACGTCGATGTAGAAGCGCTGGCTGCCAGTGAGAAAATACGGATGATCCCCGATGGAATCCTCGTATAGAGGAAATCTTTTCACGTCCATAGATGCTCTCCCCACAAGATTAATTTCATCCGAGTAGCTACTATTATCATACTTTGCAAGCTGAAGATTGAGAAGCGAGAACTCAAAAGTTGTGCGTCCTTTGAAACCTTGAGGTTTTCTTATAGTTTAAAAATTGACCGGTCCGATTAAATGGTGTCGCATCCCTACTGTATATGTGATGTATTTTAATAGGTAGCGCTTACAATACGGGTTTCATGAAAGGGTGGGAGCATGCTTAATTTGAAGAAGCTGTACTTTATTGCGCTTGTCCTGAATGTCGGCTGCCTAGCCGCATGTTCGGCTGACGGGAGCAAGAGCGGGGACGGCACACAACCCGTGACATCGCCGCCGACCGCACCGGAAAAATCGAAGGAGCCGGTTACTCTTGTGTTTTACAGCCCGAACGGTCCGAGCGAGACCGATGAAGCTTTCATGGAACAAATAGGAAACCCGATTCAAAAAAAGTTTCCCTATATAACTGTGAAGTTCGTTCATCCGCCGGACACGAACCCGGAAGGGCAGCTCGACGCGATGATGGCAGCCGGAGAGTCGATCGATATTTTCCTCAACGCCGATTTGAATCATTACCGGCTGATCACGCCGTATAAGTTCGAATATGATATAAGCGATATGATCAAAAAGAGCAATTTTGATTTGTCCCGGCTTGACGACAGCAGTGTACAGGCGGTACGGGCGCTTTCCAAGGGAGGCCTCTACGCATTGCCTTACAGGATGAACGTCCAGGCCCTTTTGTATAACAAAGATGTTTTTGATAAGTTTGGCGTTCCTTACCCGAAGGATGGAATGACTTGGGACGATGTTTACGAGTTGGCCAAACAGATGACCCGAATGGACGGCGATAAGCAATACAGGGGCTTCGTCACGCAAACGTACAACTATGCCTGGATGAACCAGTTGTCGGCAGGATTCGTCGATCCGAAATCTGACAAGGCGCTGTACAATAGCGATGAACGTTGGACGAGGATCGTCAGAAACTTATCCCGGTTTTATGAAATTCCGGGCAACGCGCTCAAAGAAAACAGCTTCTCGGCTGTCAGCAATGTATTTTATAAAGATAAACTGGCTGCCATGTATGCCTACTTTATGCCGACGATTTCGCAAGAGGTCAATTGGGACGTAGTGACCTACCCGGAATACGGCGACCGCCGCGGCATCGGCCCTCAAGCGAATTTAACTTTAGCTTATATTACAAGCATGAGCAAGCATAAAGATGCTGCTTTCGACGCCATTGCCTACATGACCAGCGACGAATTTCAAATGAACCAGGCGAAAAAGGCGCTTTCCTTCCCGGTTACGAAAACGCAGGCCGTCAAGGACGCGTTCGGCCAAGACGCGGACTTTTTGAAAGGGAAGAATATGCGTGCGGTAGCCAAAAGCAAACCGGCACCTACGTTTGAAGGTTCACCTTACAGCCGTACGGCTGCAGTGGAGCTGGAAAAAATAATGTATCAGCTGGGAAAAGGCCAGGGTGACGTGAATACCGCGATTCGGACGATTACGGAGCTTGCCGATAAGTCGATCGATACGGTAAAAGCAGGAAAAAAATAGGCAACATTCAAAAAAAGAGCGCCTCTGACGTTTGGTTCAGACGGGCTTAAAACCCGATGCCATCATGGGGGGCTCTTATTCTTTCGGAGTAACCGACCATTCCTCTCCCTCTCTAAAGCCGGGTAAATATGACTTTCACGTATCCGTTCCAGCATTTCATCCTTGTTTAACCAAGATTTCTGCTGTGCGGAAAGCCAAGGCAAGAATCGTCAACACCGGATTAACGCCGCCGTTGGTCACGTGTACGGAGCCGTCACTCACCCAGAGATTGTCATATCCGTGTACGCGACCGTAGCGGTCGGTGACTGATACCGAAGGATCGTCGCCCATGCGCAGTGTCCCTGCCTGATGCTGCCCAGCACTGAGCCCTCCGCCTGGCCGGGTTCGCCAAACTCGACGAGCTCCGGCAGCCCAGAGCCAAGTCTCGGCTTGCTCTGCCAGCATGACCGCGGTTCGAAGTGACTCGGGATGAACACTTCCCGAGAGTTGAGCCACCGGCAATCCGAATCGATCTTTGACCGTAGGCGAGAGCCGCACTCTTGACTCGGGCGTAGGGATCTCCTGGATCGGTCCCTGAACATGGCTTGTGCGCAAGTAACTCTCGCGCATCATGATCTTGCCAGTGATCCCCCATCGTGCGGCATCCGGCGCAAGCGCCCGATTCCAATGAATAAGCGGCAACCGCGTGAACTCGTTGGCAAGCATCCCGCCCCCGATAATCTCTCCCCCGTTACCATGGGCAAAGCGACAGGTGCCAATACTTACCCCAGGCCCAAGACCGTCTTGAACCGGATCATCAAAGAGGGCGTAGGCACCCGTATAGACATGCCCCTGAAGGTTTCTTCCTACTTGTCCGTTCCGATTACCTATTCCGTACGGTTCTGCATCGCTTGCTGAATTGAGGAGCAAGCGTGCACTTTCGATGGCTCCGGCAGCGACCATCACGTGTCCTGCTCGCACTTGCCGACGTTGAAGCGAGCCGGCCACCTCCTGCACAAGGCGAACTCCGGTGGCGTGCCTTCCCGCCTCGGTGTCTATGCGCTCAACCATGGTATCGCAAATCAGGTCGCAATTGCCGGTATTGATGGCCCTCAATAGCATCGTATTGTGGCCGCCATTCTTGCTGTTGGTCGGACAAGCAAATCCGACACACTGGCCGCATCGTCCGCAGGCTGGTCGACCGTCACGTTCGACCGAGTTGATGAGAAGAGGAACCGGCCCCGCGTCCCATCCCAATTTTGATGCCGCCTGAGCCAATCGTTCGGCTTCGAGCGTCCTTGGCAGCGGCGGCATTGGATAAGGGAGTCGTCGGCTCCCGCGTCCAAGGTGGGCATCACCGTCACCAGAAACGCCGACTTCCCACTCCGCCCGTTCGTAATATGGTTCGAGTTCATCGTAGCTAATCGGCCAATCGCTGAGTGAACTCCCGTCCGGAATCCCATAGCGAGTCGCCATACGAAAGTCATCGGTATGAAATCGCCATGCTTGTGCTCCGTAGACGCGTGTTCCGCCGCCCACTGTCATCGCATTATTATGGTAGTTACCCTCAAAGGGCGCTGTAATCCGCTCTTCTCGATTGGCTAAGAGAAACGTGCGAGGGTGGCCTTCCAATCCTGGTCCAGTATTATGACCGTATTTGCTAAACCGATGATTGCGCACATGATCGCTGCCTATCTCACTGTATCGAAGCCAGCTTCCACGTTCGACTACGAGAACATGAAGTCCCGATTCGGCCAACACCGCCGCCGCTACCGATCCCCCTGCTCCAGCTCCGACGACGATAACATCATACAAGTCCCGGAGCTGATCATAAGTTCGTTGAGGGAGATCGGTCTCCAGGACCGGTTTTTGGAGTTTGGAGACGGGACCCGGACGAAAACCAATCATGTCCCACGACTTACCCTCGCGATTCCCGCCAGCACCTGGGCTTCCATAATAACCTTCGATAACCAGGCTCAATAGGGTGGAAAAGAAAAGTTGCTGCGAAACGGGAAAGTCCCGAAGACGCCCCTGTTCAATGTCGCGTAACAGTCTGTCTTGCTCATTAGCTGACAGTTTCGAAAATGGTCTGTGATGGAGAGCTATTGCTTTTGCATCCAGTGACCGAAGTCCGGGTTCAATTAAATTCATCCAGGTAGCGATATCCTCGCCGGCGCGACGTTCAAGGTATTCCAAGACTCCCAGATCAATTGCCGATGGCCATGCATCTACCGGAATCATCCGATCGACGACAGCCTCCAGGATAGGATGCACCTCACTCGAACAATTCTTTTGATCACTGCGCTTCATAAACGTTCACCAACCAATGTCATATGGCTTATATCATTATTACGCATCCTCATAAACCTTCTCTCCTTTACTTGTCTCGATCGTTCCATTCAATTCCACGAAGAATTTTAAAGCGCTTACATGTTCTGCTGCTACTCTGCAATTGCCGTGACGTACACCGTTCTAACGTTTAGTTTATCACGTGCCAGGGGCTTCCTGCCAGACAATTGGTGGAGAAAAGTACCAATCAGCACAGCAGAAATAAATCTGTTAAAATAATAGTAACGCCAACGTTATGCAGGGAGTGGAAAGAATGAAGTCGATCACAATTCTGATAGCTGATGATGAGTCGGAGATTGCTGACCTGATCGAGCTGCATTTAGAAAAAGAGGGTTACCGCTGCATTAAAGTATCCGACGGGCAAGAAGCCGTACATGCTGTTCAGATGCATTCCATAGATCTCGCGATCTTGGATATTATGATGCCCAAACTGGACGGTTACGAAGCAACAAGGCAAATTCGCGAGCAGCATCACATGCCGATCATCTTTTTAAGCGCCAAAACGACCGATCTCGACAAGATTACGGGGCTGGTAAGAGGAGCGGACGATTATGTAACCAAGCCGTTCAACCCGATGGAACTGGTTGCTCGGGTGAATGCGCAGTTGCGGCGTTCGATGCAGTTCAATGCATCGGCACCGGCGAACGCGCCTGTTCTGGAGGCGGGCGGACTCATCATCCATCCAGAACACCGGACCGTATTCCTTTACGGCAAGCCTATCGAGCTGACACCGAAGGAGTTTGATATTTTGTATCTGCTAGCCAGCTATCCGAGCAAAGTCTACAGCTCTGAGAATATATTCCAGCAGGTATGGGGCGAAGCCTACTATGAAGGCAGCAATACGGTCATGGTCCATATTCGCACCCTGCGGAAAAAGCTTGGAGAAGACATGAACAAAAATAAGCTGATCAAAACGGTTTGGGGAGTGGGATACACATTCAATGGCTAACCTAATCCGCAGCTTCCGATTCAAAATGATTCTGCTCTTCGGTCTAAGCATGCTTTGTTCCGGCGTCATTACTTACTTGCTCTATAAGATTCTTCAGCTCTTTTATCATACGACGAAGCTCGAAAATCCTTTGACGAAAGTCCGTTATTTCATAAGAGACGTTGGGGATATTAATTTTTTTTTGTTACTATTCATTCCTCTCTCGGTTTTGTTTTTCTTTTTCTTCACCAAACGCTACGCGGCGTATTTTCATGAAATCTCCAAGGGGATTAACCAGCTTGCAAACGGTGACTTCGACAGTCGCATACGTATTTCATCCAACGATGAGTTCGGAGATATCGCCAGAGACATCAATCTTGCGAGTGTAAAATTGCAGCAAGCTTTGGAAAGAGGGGATTTTGCGGAGAACAGCAAAGAACAGCTGGTGTTGAACTTGGCTCATGATTTGCGTACGCCGCTGACTTCCGTTATAGGTTATTTGGACTTCATTCTTCAGGACGATAAACTGACCTCGGAACAAGTGAGACACTATACGAGCATTGCTTTTACCAAGTCGCAGCGGCTGGAGAAACTGATTGACGAAATGTTCGAAATCACCCGAATGAACTACGGCAAGCTTACCATCGATAAAAAAATGATCGATCTGAGCGAGCTGCTCACCCAATTAAATGAGGAATCATATCCTATTTTTGAAAAACACAACCTGATCGCCCGATTGAATATGGCTCCGCATTTGATAATTTGGGGTGATGGAGAGTTGCTGGCGCGCGTATTTGAAAATCTGCTCTCAAATGCCGTTCGTTATGGACAAGACGGCCGGTTTATCGATATTCATTGCCGTCAGGAAGCAGATGATGCAGTGATTCAAGTAGTCAATTATGGCGATTGTATTCCCCCGGAAGAACTGCCGCATGTGTTTGATATGTTTTTTACCGGGGACAAGGCACGTGCCCATCGAGAAGGAAGCACAGGACTCGGCTTGTTCATTGCAAAAAATATTGTGACGCAGCATCAAGGCACCATTTCGGTGCAAAGCGATTTAATTCGAACGATCTTCGAAGTCCGTTTGCCGCAAGAAAATCCATCCGTTTAAGAAAAATTTTATATTAACCCCACTTATGAGAAAGTGGGGTTTTTGGCATGGCTTCGAAATGAAGAAAAAATGTATAAGATGGCCGGTAAAGTGGTTTTCGTTACAGGAGAGGAAGCCATGAATAGAACATTTAAGAATGCATTTAAGGAAAATTTTATTTTTAACCTCATTTCTTTTTAAACAGTTTTCCTTATCCTGAAGTGAGTGAGAGGTTAGGAGGAAACGAAGGGATGAAGAAATGGATTTTGCGGATTGGTATACTCGTTGCCCTCGGCTATGGAGTTTATCAACTCAAACCGATCGTCGTAAACGAGAACCTGCCGGAAATAGAATATCAAGCCCCTGTGGCTGCCTCGCAGAAGAACATGCATGCATTGAAGGTAACAAAGGATCAGATAAACAAAGGCGATTTGCTGTTGGTCAATAAGGATCATCCCGTACCCAAAGGGACAGGGGAGTCCGAAGCGGTCAATCTGTTTCAGCATAAGAGATTGGTAAAAGGATTCGGTTTGCTGGATAACACAATTCGGTTGTCGCCAACCATGTTGCAACGATTTTCAACCATGATCGAGGCGGCGCAAAAAGAAGGGGTACGCCATTTTTTAATAAGCAGCGGTTATCGGGACACCAAAGAGCAAAGTCAGCTCTACCGGCAAATGGGTGCCGAATATGCGATGCCGGCTGGCTATAGCGAACATAACTTAGGCTTATCGCTTGATATTGGATCTACGCAAACGGAGATGAATCAAGCGGCAGAAGGAAAGTGGCTGAAAGCAAATGCATGGAGATACGGTTTTATTTTGCGTTACCCAAAGGATAAAACGACAATCACAGGCATACAGTACGAGCCTTGGCATTTTCGTTATGTCGGTTTGCCGCACAGCGCCATTATGCAGGAAAAGGATTTTGTGCTGGAGCAATATTTGGATTTCTTGAAGGAACAGAAGACCGTTACAACTACGATAGATCATCGGACTTATGAAATCTCTTATTATCCCGTAGCTCAAAACACAACCATCCGCGTACCGGCCAATGGCCGCTATGAGATTTCGGGCGATAATATGAACGGTGTCATTGTAACCGTGCAATTCTAATGAGGACAAACGAGTTTTAAGCAGGGGAGGGTGAGAAATGAATTCGGCTATATCGCATATAAATTAATCGCTATGTTTACGGTAACCCCATCAAAAGTTATGCAATATGCTGAAACTACCCGTAAATCAAAGGTAAAAACAAATATGATCTAGGAATGGTTTCACCGGCTTAGACGTGTTCAAATCAAAAATTGCTTAAAAAGCAGAGCGATACTAATCTGCCGAATCTACTTCTCTTAATAGTTCTGCCCCGTATGGGTGATCTACGATATAGAGCCAGCTGCCGTCCTGCTGTTTTCTAACAATCTCCGAAGTGTGTCCTAGGATTTGGATTGGATTTCCATCCGCACCTACTGTTTGAAGGATAAAATGTGCGCGAAGTAAAGCGATATTCTCAAAAGGGATACAGTATATGTTCTTGGATATCATGCTGCCTTGCAGTCGCAATAGGTCCTTTAGTGTTTTGCGAATTTGTTCGATTCCTTTATCATGGCCTCCGTTAGGATTAACCAGAATACCTTCCGGTTCGTACAAAGCAAGCAGTTTGTCTATGTCGCCTGTGTTGTAGGCTTCTGCAAACGCAGCATTCATATCTTCCGGATTGAAGACAGCTTTATTGCGAATGGGGGATTTCATAGAATCGCCTCTTTCTATATGATGGTTATGTATGTTAGCTTATCGCAATACGATAAATAAATTAAGTACGCAGAATAAGATGACAAAGTCATAAAAAACTGACCTATGTGGAGGGAAAAATGCCTTATCAGGATGGGACTTTTGGTTGCCCTGTAGAAGTGGGGCTACAAATGATTAGTGGGAAGTGGAAACCTAGAATCATATTTGAACTGCTTCAGCAAACCAGACGTTTTGGTGAGCTTCAACGGTTAATATCCGGCATATCCAGGCATGTTCTTACTACGCAGCTGCGGGAGCTGGAGGAATGCAATATCGTTAAACGCACCGCTTTTTTGACCATCCCTCCGAAAGTTGAATACAGCTTAACCGATTTTGGGAAAAGTCTGGAACCCATTCTGGAGCAAATCATAAAGGTGGGGGAGCATTACATTTCACTTCAAAAAAATGAAGTTTCAGAGAACTGAATGTTGCTTACCGGATATGTCTGACGCTAATACAGGGAGCCAAGTTGTAAATGAACAAGATCCTCATTATTGGAAGTGTAGCTAGTGGCAAGACGACACTGGCAAAACGCTTATCAAAGAAAATTAATATACCATGGTATGAGCTTGATTCCATTGTCCATCATCAGACACCAACGGGGCGGTATAAGCGTACAGCTGAAGAACAAATTGAAGTACTAAAGGAAATTGATAAAGCTGGTGCATGGATATTCGAAGGAACAGATAGAAAATCCTATAATTGTTTGTATCAAATGGCAGACACAATTATATTTCTTGATACTCCATTGTGGAAGCGTAGAATAAGAATTCTAACTCGACTCCTTAAGCAAAAACTCGGTATTGAACAGTGTCATTACAAGCCAGACTTTTTGATGTTAAAGATGATGTATAAATGGACACGGGATTTTGAACAAAATAGAAGCCGTCTTGAAGTCAACTTAAAACTATACAATGAGAAAGTAATCAGATTAAGTGATAATAACAACTTGAACTTTCCGTAACGAGACTAAGCTAACGAGAATGTTAGTGGAATAATTCACAGCATGACACGGCTGCCGAGTTGAACAGCGGGAGGTTTTATTATGATTTTAAGCGAGGTTACCGTATTTCGAACTAACTGAATTAATTCATTATTTCCATAAGAAGAACTAGGAGATCTACAAGGATTTCGCGTACACCGATCGCAAAGATCTTCTTCTACTTGCTAAAATGAAAATGGGACGATTAACTGAGGATGATATTGTTGAAAACAAGTGGATATTGGAACGATGGGGATATGACGATAAACATAAATAAAGCTATTCAGCGTGAATCTGCACCCTGGTTTCATATTATAGTTGCGTTTCCCCTATAAAAACCACGGAGGAAAAATGTAGATTCGTGTCGAGTAGGTGTATGCTTACATAAATATGCCTAAGGGGATCTGCGTGGATCATTTAAACAATTATGGATTAAATATTCATATTCATCGGTGGAACCGGAAAATCATGAACTCATGCTGGCTCACATTATTTCTGTCCATGATGATCGAGATTTTGCTAACCTTTGTTACCACTACAAATCCTGTAAAACATATGGTAGGCAGCATCATCGTTCCTTCCGCTTTGATGTTTGCCGTAATGATCGTAGCCGAGTCGGCCGTCCGTTTGTTTGTGAAAGTACACGATTTTATTAATATCATTACAGCACTGGCCTTGGCTTCGATATTAATATGGGTGCACGTTTCCGTCCCTCCCATTCACGGTATGCTGTTTCTTCCTTTTATAATCAGCATGTTCTACTTTTCATGATTGTTAGCGGTTATTTTATTGCAATCGGAATTGTTTCTCGGGGGACTGAACTTATTGAAGATTTAAAAGACATTTCGAAATCGAAACAAGATTTGCTTATCAAAAACCTTTTGATGGACATGCTCAGCAAGACGGACGCGTTGACAGAATGCTTTAATCATAAAGCTTTTCACGGATATTTGGACGAGTTGATCGAGAGAAGCGAAAAGAACCGGTTTTCATTGTGTCTTGCGATCATTGATATCGATGATTTCAAACAAGTTAACGACTCCTACGGACATTGGGTCGGAGACCTTGTTTTGAAAAGCGTGGCCCAAACGATTAAGGAGACGGTCGGACCGGATGATGTTGTATCTCGCTATGGCGGAGAAGAGTTTACATTGATTTTTCTAGACAAAACAATAGAAGACGCTTACCGGATAACGGAGAAGATCCGTTCACAAGTTGAAAAGCTCATACATCCCGAACTGCGCACCGAAACCGTTACCGTCAGCATAGGACTAAATATGTTTCGAAGCGGTCAAGGAAAAGAAAAGCTGTTTAAAGGAGCGGACGACGCGCTCTACATTTCCAAACGAATGGGCAAAAACAAAGTGACGATCTATGCCGATAAAGAAGATCATCATTGAACATGAACGAGGGCATCGTTAAAATAACATCATTAAATAGTTACGAGCAGGTGTCGCGGCACCTGCTCGAATTTCGTTTACCGGCATTTTCATTATGCCCAGGAACTAATGCTGCCCAAGAACATACAGCCGCACTAGGAAACTGTTTCTCAATGTTCGTTCTGTTAGAAAGTCGATGTGTTTAATAACTTGTGTTAAAATATGGAACTATATCAGTCTAATGTCGGGGGACTCAAAATGAATGAGAAGTTGCTTGAACTAAAGCTGGAATTTGTGAAAGCCGAAATGGGAGAATTACCTTATCAAACATTTGAGTTCATCACCACAGGTTGTGAGAAAGATGTTTTAGTCTTGGACAAAAAAACAGTTATTTCATTCTATCGTAATGGGCTTCAGTTAGATCCTTATGGTATAAGACAGGAGCTGATTCGCAGATTAGGGAACACAGAGGCAGCCTTGCCAGAATGTTTATATATTTCTCCAACCAAGGATTTCGTGGTAGAAACATATGTGCCTGGATATCGAATTTCACCTGAGTATGTAAAGGAACATCTGGAAAATGCAAAACATATAGGAAGATCAATAGGAAGGTTTTTAAGACAACTCCATATGAAATCAAAACAAGGCTTGGACTTGAAAACCGGTTTTGCGCAGGATGTTCGAAACGACATGGAAGAAGGGATTAAGCTTCTGGAGACTAAACTTTCCGAATCGGAAATGAGTCAAGTTATGAATTTCCTGAATTTGTATTATAAAATTTCCGCATCGATTCAGACATGTGTTGTGCATGGAGATTTTCATTATGATAACATTTTTTGGGATGAGAAGAACGGTCGCCTTGGGGTTATAGATTTCAATGAAGCCGGAATCGAAGATCCGGCCCTGGACTTCATGTATATGTGTTATTATCCCGAAGAATTCCGTCATGCGGTGTTCGAAGAGTATGATTCAAAAGAAAGCAATTTATATGAAAGAAGCCAACTATATGATAGGATTTATGGATTGTATGATATGGTTGAAACTATCCAAAATAATCCTCGGAAACCTGATTTTCAAAAAGGGTATAAAAGATTTTTTGAAAAGAGAACTGTCATGTAAAGTACTGTTACTAGACACGATGGAGCTGCCGACCGCGCAGCTTCTTTTACATGTTCATAAAAATAGGAGATTTGAACATCTGTACTGCTTGGCGTTAAGCTAACTGGCAGTAATGCGATTGAGGTGAGCTAAATGTGGCAAATTGGAGTGAGCATAGTTTTTTTTATTGAATACTGGTACCTACTTGCTTCTGTTGCGGCGTTCATAATTTTTGTGCTCATGTTTAATATCATGAGAAGAAAAAAGCGATTAAAAATACATCAAGAGTTCTTGAAAAAAGGAAAGCTAACGGCGGCAATCTGTATGTATCCTTACAGCGTTTTTACTACGTTACGGGTACGTTAGTTCAATAAAACAGCGACAGTCTAATACTTTATTTTCTGCTGACATATCGGCCTCTTTTCTCCACGTTCTTAGTATAACTTATTTATCGTGTCCTGTGTTTTCATTCTATGGGGGCATCTTTTACCTATTTCAGGGTTTGAGTTAATTATAATTAATCTTTCCCTATATTGAGGATGATCTTAATGTTATGATTGTGTTGCTATAAAAATATATCGTAACGAGGTGAGGACAATGAAAACAAAAAAATATACGTCTTATCCTCATGTTGCTTTTTAGTTATTTTTTTTACGAATACATTAGGCTCTGAGGGTAGGATTCACTCTCAGGGCTTTTATATTTAGGCAGAAGGAACGTTTAAGCTTTCTTGCCGGTCTATGACAGCCACTTACGGAGTGGCTGTTATTTTTTTTAGGACAAAAGGTTGGTCAAGGCAACAATAGTGGTTTTATTTTGAAATTGGTTAGGATTTAATCGGTTGTCTTACAAGTTGATCTGAACTCTATTAGGGGGAAATGTATTGAACTTGAATTACTTAGGATGGAATTCATTTTTCGCGGAAAAATTTCAAACAGTGCCGGTTTATGTTTGAGCAGGCTCATACCTGGAGATTAGGGGCCGATCCGTTTCGTCGTTACCTTGTTCCAAAGGATAAGGGACCCCCTTCTTGAGATAACGTTTCAACTTCGGCATCGTTTCCCGTTATTCACCGCTTTCCAAATATGAAAGGATGATGCTTTATTAAAAGACTCGCTCAATATTTTCGCTCATTACAATCCGGACAGTCATCTTACAGTTTGATTTATGAAGGTTCATACTATGATCAAGGGGGGACGATAAGTGACCCAACCTATTGGAATAATGATGTTGCCTATTACATTGAACGGACACATAAACTCACACTGGATAAACCATGTATCACCATAAAAATACCTTTTGACCGTCTCGGCTTAGATGAAAATATGGATCAAGTTGTTCTCTCAGATTTTGCATTAAGAGAATGGGTTGATCATATTGAGGCATTAAATAAATTGATTTATAACCGGTCACGTTCTGATAAAGAAAATGGTGCTTTTTATTGTTTTCGTCCAACCAATGTGGTGTTGCAACGTAATGCATCCTTTGTCGAAGTCATCTCGGAAAAATGGTATCTATGCTTAATGATTACCGTTCAACTTCCATTTAAGAATAATGATAAAGCTATGCGCATGCTCTGCAAAATGCTTCCAAAAGAAGTGGAGGAGTTAATTGCCAATTTTGATCTCATCAAATTAAATGCTGCCTATGAATTGGTAAAAAAACAAAATATGATTCGCGAATGGCTGAAATCCAGTGATTATTGTGCGTTTATTGCGAATGGCAGCATTTTGCCAAGAAATAAAGACAACAGCGGGCCGCTGGAGGGTGCCTTGCCTTTTACATCCCCGGAAGATGTTGAAGTTGAAATTTGTGGTTTGCGAGGAATGGGAATAAAACATGGTGTGACGGTCATCACCGGCGGTGGTTATTCGGGTAAAAGCACATTGCTGGATGCACTAAATTCGGCGATTTACAATCACATCATAGGTGACGGACGAGAATTTGTGATTACAGATCAAAGTGCAATGGAAATATCTGCAGAGGAAGGCCGTTCCATAAAAAATATCAATATTACGCCTTTCATAAAATGGATACCCAATAGTTCGGCTGAACAGTTTTCGACTGACTACGCCTCAGGTTCCACATCTCAAGCCGCAAATATTATGGAGGCAATCAACTTCGGGTGTAAGCTTCTTCTTATTGATGAAGACAGAAGTGCGACGAATTTTATGATTCAAGACATCAAAATGCGTTCATTAATTAAGCATGAACCCATTACACCTTTTACGGAACGTGTCAGGGAGCTTTATGAGGCTGCTCACGTATCTTCCGTTCTTGTTATTGGAGGTAGCGGTGAATTTTTATCCGTTGCCGATCAAATCATCCTGATGGACAAGTTTGTGCCAAAAAACGTAACCCAGGAAGCAAAAAAATTATGTGAACACGACAAACCACGCGAACGTATCCCCCTTACAAAATGGGAGATAGAAAGAAAAATAACCACCGATCATTTTTCGAGCTATCCACAGGGCAGTGGTACAGAAAAGCTGATGGTTTCAACCATGGGATACATGATGATAGGTGATGAACAAATTGATATCAGAGGGCTTTACAATATCACATCACACGCCCAGCTTGCAGCTATTGCCTTTTTAATTCGAAAAATCGCTATAAGTAATCAGGATCGCCTCATCTTTCTTCACGAAAAGATCAAAAAAGCTCTCGAAGATATGGAGAGAGAAGGAGTGGATATTGTATTTTCTTCCTTTTTTCCTGGTTTCGAAAGATGGCTTGAATTACCAAGAATTAATGAAGTATTATCTGTCATAAACCGAATGAAACATTTGAATTTTATTCAGCCTGAGCCCTCTGAATACCACTAATTACGACATAAATATACGTTTATCCAATTAGGAGACGGATTGAAGTGGAGGGATGGCTGTATCTGTGCTAACCTAAACAAAGGCCCCGCTCGATATTGAGCAGGGCCTTGTCCGTGATAAAGAAGGAAATCAAGAAAATATGGATTAGTCTTCCATATAATGATATGAATTAATGATTTGCACGAAGAACCGCCTATTGTGTCGACAGACAGATTTTTCCTCCGCTGAGCCGCCTGTGTGACAAACTGCCTACGATGGATCCAGGATGTCAATACGATGAGCGAAGGAAATAGACAACCCTACATCAGTTTGTTAACGGACACAATAGTTCAGCGATCCAGGAGCAGTTTGCCGCCGCGGCAGCTGCTCCTTCTGTCGTTAAGCTAAATGGCAGGATAATGACAATCATATTATAGAAAATCATGGTTAATACATTTGGCATTATCTGGGGGGAATCATTGTGGGTTGTTGACACGACACCAAATGGTGTCCTATAATCAAAATGTCACTAAATGGTGTCTGATTAGTGGTTAATCATTTGGAAAGTTTGGAGCAAGAATATAGATCACTTGAATCAACAATTATGAGGAGGAACAAAATGAGTACGATCATTGGTACGGAAACAACCGCGAAAGTATATACTCGGCCTCGAGAAAAATTGATTGCTTATTGGACAGTCACTTTACTACTCGCAGCAGCTGTTATGTTAAGTGGTATCGGACAACTGATGCAATATGGGGGAAACGCCGAGTTAGTGAAGAATCTTGTTTATCCATTATACATCTTGACCATTCTCGGGATTTGGAAAGTGCTTGGAGTCATCACTCTCGTCGTACCAGGTTTCCCCAGGATTAAAGAATGGGTTCACGCTGGCATCTTCTTTTTAATGACAGGCGCAGCTTTATCTCATACGTTTGCTAAAGATTATGGTGATTACGGGTTTATATTATCCTTCCGCTTTCATATGCTGCACTCAATATCGCCTCGTGGGCGCTGCGTCCGAAGGGCCGCAAACTTTAAGGAGGTGGTGAAAACAAAGGCTGACCCTTCGTACCACCAATAAATTTCTACTACAGAAAATAATATATTGGAGACGGTATTGTGAGCGAAAACAACCGGTTGCGGGATGTGTTTGACGCGATTGCAGATCCAACTAGGCGCCGACTGATTCGTCTGCTAGCAGAGGCAGAGGAGATACCGCTTCATGAATTAACGGCACAGTTTCCAATGGGCCGTACAGCGGTATCCAAGCATTTGACAATCCTTAAAGAGGCGGGACTGGTACTTGACCGAAAAGTCGGCAGAGAAACGCGATTTAGGCTAAACGCCGCTCCACTCAGAGAAATTCAAGATTGGGTGGCTTTCTACAGCAAGTTTTGGAGTACGAATATGTTGCGCTTGAAACAACTATTGGAGGAGGAAGAAGAATGAGTTTAACGTTATCTATGGATTTTCAGTTCACGACATCGATCGAGAAGCTTTGGTCCGCCTTAACCGATTCAAGCAAGCTTGCCAAATGGGTGGCTAACATCCAAACCGGTCAGGCGATGGATAATGATTTTAAGCCCCTCGTAGGACACCGTTTTCAGTTTCGCACTCAGCCGACCGAATATTGGAATGGGATTATTGAAGGCGAAGTGCTTATCGTGGAGGAGCCTAACCGGTTGTCCTACACTTGGGCCAGCGGAGAGAAGCACACGGTCACCTGGACGCTGCAGGATTTAGGGGATGGAAAGGTTAACCTTCATCTCGAACAAACCGGAATTTCAAACGCTCAAGCACTGGGTGGAGCTAAGTATGGCTGGAGTAAATGGTGCAGCGAGCTTGAAAAGGTGTTGGAACAGTAACCGCATTCGGTACAAAAACATCACCTTCTAATTTTACAGTGCGTTAACGTATAAGATAAAAGCAAACGGCTCGGTATTGGACTTAGCCGTTTGCTCTTTTGTACAAGCTTTGATACGATCGAGAAGTTTGGTTCGCTTAACCGAATAAACAACCTTACCAAGTGGTCAATGGAAATAAATGATTCAAGGTTAAGAAATTCAAGTAAAGCCACAAAGTTACAGAAAGAATTTGAGAATGATCATTCTTGGCTGTCAGTCGAAAAATTGAAGAGGGGTGTACCTTGATGTCAATAGGTGAAAGGAATCCTAAGATTGACCCATTTTTTAGCAAGGTTAAAAAGTGGAAGGAAGAATTTGAGATGTTGAGAAATATCGTTCTTGACTGTGAGTTAACCGAAGAATTTAAGTGGATGCATCCTTGTTACACGTTTGAGAATAAAAACATCGTTTTAATACATGGATTTAAAGAATACTGCGCGCTTCTGTTTCACAAAGGCGCCTTGTTAAAAGACCCCCATGGGATCCTCGTCCAACAAACGGAGAATGTACAGGCGGCGCGCCAGATTCGGTTCACCGACGTTCAACAAATAGATGAGATGCAGCTTATTTTGAAAGCTTATATTGATGAAGCCATTGAAGTTGAAAAAGCCGGTTTGGAAGTGAACTATAAAAAGAATACGGAATACGTCATTCCTGAAGAATTACAAAATAAATTCGTTGAAATCCCTGACTTGAAAACTGCTTTTGAAGCATTGACGCCGGGACGGCAAAGAGCGTACATTCTTCATTTTTCTCAACCTAAACAATCCAAAACTCGAGAATCAAGGGTTGAAAAATATTTGCCGCATATTCTCAATGGAAAGGGATTAGATGATTAGGCTTGTCAATGACAGCAGTAGCGGAATCGGCTTGAACTAAGTTTTTTGATGTGACTAATGGTAGTGGAAAATCAAAAAAAGAACCTGGGTAGTTTATCAGGTTCTTTTATATTGCATATAAACAGACACGATGATATAATCAGACTACGACTTTGCGATTTATAACGTCAAAGTTATCGTATCTTACATTTTAAGTGTACCATGCCGGTAAACTCTTGTCAAATGTTTTTTCTTAATTTAATGGTTAGGAGAGATGTTGAATGAGTTCTTTGGTTCTCGGTTTTCAGGAAATGGAGAAAACGCAGCTATTGCTCGTTGGCGGAAAAGGGTTACATTTAGGGGAATTATCAAAAATTCAAGGAATACAAGTACCAGAAGGATTTTGTGTTACAACAGTGGGATATCAAAAAGCCATCGAACAAAACGAAACGTATCATGCTTTGCTCAATCGACTAACCATGCTAAAAGCAGAAGATCGAGATCAAATTGGTGAAATCAGCAGGATGATCAGGCAAATTATTATGGAAGCAGAAATTCCTTCCGATGTGGTGAAAGCAGTTGCTCACTATCTCTCCCGGTTTGGCGAGGAACATGCTTATGCAGTGCGTTCTAGTGCGACTGCTGAAGATTTACCACATGCCTCTTTTGCCGGTCAACAAGATACCTATTTAAATATCATCGGCAAAGAAGCGATCTTGCAGCACATCAGCAAATGTTGGGCTTCCCTATTTACGGATCGCGCGGTCATCTACCGTATGCAAAATGGATTTGACCACAGTCAAGTTTATTTATCCGTTATCGTTCAAAGGATGGTTTTTCCACAGGCTTCAGGGATTTTATTTACCGCTGACCCAATTACTTCCAACCGAAAGTTGCTATCCATCGATGCCAGTTTTGGACTTGGTGAGCTACTTGTCTCCGGCTTGGTATCAGCCGATTGTTATAAAGTTCGCGATGGGCAAATCGTCGATAAGAGGATAGCAACCAAAAAATTGGCTATCTATGGACGAAAAGAAGGCGGAACAGAGATACAACAGATCGATCCTGATCAGCAAAAGACTCAAACACTTACTGAAGAACAAATTTTGCAATTAGCACGTATCGGAAGACAGATCGAAGTTTATTTTGGTTACCCACAAGATATCGAATGGTGTTTGGCCCAAGATACATTTTATATTGTCCAGAGTCGTCCAATCACGACTTTATACCCCGTCCCTGAAGCAAATGATCAAGAAAATCACGTTTATGTATCTGTCGGTCATCAACAAATGATGACCGACCCCATAAAACCATTAGGATTGTCTTTTTACCTGTTAATTACTCCTGCACCCATGCGTAAAGCAGGTGGAAGGTTATTTGTTGATGTTGCACAAATGCTGGCTTCACCTGTCAGCAGAGAAACTTTATTAAATACCATGGGACAACACGATCCGCTCATGAAAGACGCACTTATGACCATAATCGAGCGAGGAGATTTTATTAAATCAATACCGGATGATGGAAAAGCGCCGAATCCCAGCAGAAGCAATTCAGTTACACCGGCACCAATCGAAAACGATCCGACAATCGTTTCTGAATTGATTGAGCGTAGTCAAACATCGATAGAAGAGTTAAAACAAAACATTCAAACGAAATCAGGATCGGATTTGTTCGATTTTATCCTGGAAGATATTGGGCAGCGATTAAAGAAAATCTTATTTGACCCACAAAGTTCGGCGGTGTTTATGGCTGCTATGAATGCTTCATCATGGATCAATGAAAAAATGAACGAGTGGTTAGGTGAAAAAAACGCAGCAGACACGCTTTCCCAATCTGTACCAAACAATATTACTTCGGAAATGGGTCTGGCGCTAATGGATGTCGCAGATGTGGTTCGTCCTTATCCGGAAGTAATTGAATATTTACAACATGTAAAAGATGACAACTTTTTGGATGAACTGGTTAAGTTTGATGGTGGAAAGGAAACCCAAGACGCTATCTATGCTTATCTCAACAAATACGGAATGCGATGTGCCGGAGAAATCGATATTACTAGAACTCGTTGGAGTGAAAAACCAATTACACTTGTCCCATTGATTCTGGGTAACATCAAAAGCTTTGAGCCTAATGCCGGCAAACGGAAATTTGAGCAAGGGCGACAGGAAGCTTTGGAAAAAGAACATGAGTTATTAGATCGATTGATGCAATTACCTGATGGTGAACAAAAAGCCAAAGAAACAAAACGAATGATCAGCTTAGTCCGGAATTTCATCGGTTATCGTGAATATCCAAAATACGGCATGATTCATCGTTACTTCGTTTATAAGCAGGCTTTACTGAAAGAAGCCGAACAACTCGTAAAGGCCAACGTTATTCATGAAAAAGAAGATATATACTATCTCACTTTTGAAGAACTTCACGAAGTCGTACGCACAAACAAACTTGATTATCAGATCATCAGCAAACGAAAAGACGATTACAACTTTTTTAAAAAACTAACTCCTCCACGTGTAATCACGTCTGATGGTGAAATCATTGCAGGTGAGTACAAACGAGAAAATCTGCCAGCCAAAGCGATTGTAGGTCTACCTGTTTCTTCCGGAGTTATAGAAGGTCGAGCACGTGTCATCTTAAACATGGAAGATGCTGATCTGGAAGATGGAGATATATTAGTCACCTCCTTTACTGACCCTGGCTGGACACCATTGTTTGTATCCATTAAAGGTCTAGTCACCGAAGTTGGCGGACTGATGACCCATGGAGCGGTTATCGCGCGTGAATATGGCTTACCAGCAGTTGTCGGAGTGGAGAATGCTACCAAACTGATAAAAGACGGGCAACGAATTCGCGTGCACGGAACAGAAGGGTTTATTGAAATATTGTAATGGCTGAATACGTCACAATCTGTCATGGATAAAAGGACGGTTACCCTGTTCATTCTTTTATCTGCTTTTTGAGCAGAGATAAGGATACTTGGTGGAATGATAAGGAGAGGCGAGACTGATAGCAATTGCACAGATGGATGGCCACTTTGCTGCCACTTTCGGGATCATACATTTCCCATTTTCGTATATTCATTGATTCTTTGAGCTTGTTCCTCAAGAGATAAGGCTTCAATGTGTGTAGTAATCCATAATGATTGAAGTAACGAATACGATAGCGCAATAAAGCGCTCCTACGACGAGGCTGCCGCGATGATTCGGCAGCCTCGTTACGCTAAATGGCAGGATAGTGTAAATGTAAAATCCGTGTCAGAGCATATGCTATTGACAGACCAACTACTACGTGTTACTCTATAGCAGTAGTAAGTAACACTTGATACCAGTCATACAGAATAGCAAGGGGTGATTATGCTGGAAAACCTAACGGAAATGCTCAAAGGCGTGCTTGAGGGCTGTGTCCTTGAAATTATAAGCCGCAAAGAAACCTACGGCTACGATATCACGCGTCGACTAAACGCCCTCGGCTTCTCAGATGTTGTAGAGGGAACGGTGTACACCATCCTGATCCGGCTTGAAAAAAACAAGTTGGTAGAGATCACCAAGAAGCCCTCCGACATGGGACCGCCGCGGAAGTTTTTCGCGATCAACGACGCGGGCCGCGAGGAGCTTCGGAGGTTCTGGAAAAAATGGGAGTTCATCTCATCGAAAATGCACGAGTTAAAGGAGAGAGAACTATGAATTTTTGGGAAAAGATCACCGGCAGCGACATGACTAAAGAAATGAAAGCTTTTGAATCACGAGTCAAAAAGCTGCCAGCCGATTATCAAGCGGCATGGAAAGAAATAAATGTAAATATTTGGACGTATTCCGATTTCACCGGGCGTAACCTTATGCCCATTCTTGACGGTGTGCTAGGACTGCTGGAAGAATCGGCTGCGGACGGTCAGAGTGTCCAAGAGGTTTTGGGTGACGATATCAAAGGGTTCTGTTCAGCCCTTGCCGGCGAAGAAGGGGCTAAATCTGTTCGCGACAAGTGGCGCGAGCAACTCAACAATAATATCGCTAAAAAATTAGGTAAATAGGAGGAGGATACAATGAAAATACGAGATATCATCGAAGGCAAAAAAGAGTGGCGAGCGCACGTGGCGCGTGTCAAAGCGCTCCCGCAGGATTATCAGATTGTTTATAAAGAGATTCAAAAATATCTTTTTAAGGTCGGCCCTGTTGAGCTAACCGACGGGACGGGTTTGCTCTCGGGAATTGTCGATCTTTTTGAAGAGGGCGCGGCCTTGGGGAAAGGCGTGCTCGAAGTGACGGGCCGTGACGTAGCGGCTTTCTGCGATGATCTAATCAAAGATTCAAAAACGTACGCTGACATCTATCAAGAATCTGCTGGCCAAGAAGTTTACAAGGCCATGAAAAAGGTTACGGATAAAGAAAAGTAAAAGGGGGATGTCGGGATGGAAAAAGCAATTGAAGTGAAAGGTCTGCGAAAATCTTTCAAGGACACAGAAGTCCTAAAGGGCGTCGATTTTGAAGTGAAGCGAGGTGAGATTTACGCCTTGCTTGGCTCCAACGGCGCGGGCAAGACGACGATTGTCAGAATCCTCACCACGCTGCTCAAACAGGACGGAGGCACCGCCGTCGTAAACGGATTTGACGTCGCGTCAAGACCCGAGAATGTGCGGCGTGCGATCAGTCTGACCGGGCAATTTGCGGCGGTGGATGAGGTTTTGACCGGGCGGGAAAATCTGATCATGATTGCCAAGCTGCGGCATCTGGATCACCCGCGGCAAGTTGCGGACGATTTGCTGAAACGTTTCGGCTTAACTGACGCGGCCGACCGTAAGCCATCTACTTATTCGGGTGGTATGCGCCGCAGGCTCGACATCGCCTTGAGCCTTGTGGGCAAACCGCAGATCATTTTCCTCGACGAGCCAACCACAGGGCTTGACCCAGAGGCACGCATTGAGACTTGGAAGATTGTAAAGGAGCTTGCCGACGGCGGCACGACGGTATTCCTGACCACGCAGTATTTAGAGGAAGCCGAGCAGCTTGCCGACCGAATTGCCATTCTGCACGAAGGCATGATTATCGCCGGCGGTACGCTCGCGGAGCTGAAAAAGCTGTTCCCGAAAGCGAAGGTAGAGTATGTTGAAAAACAGCCGACATTGGAGGAAATATTTCTCGCAATCATCGGTAAAAAGGAGGCCATGTAAATGGAGGCAAAAAATCATTTTTTCAGCGACATGAGCGTAATGCTTGGACGTTCCTTGCGCCATATTTTCCGCAGTATGGACACCATCTTCACCGTCTGCATCACTCCGATTGCAATGATGCTGCTGTTCGTTTATGTGTTTGGCGGCGCAATCGAAACCGGTACGGATAATTATGTGAACTTCCTGTTACCTGGTATACTGCTTATGGCGATTGCCAGCGGGGTGGCCTACGTAGCATACCGCCTGTTTTTGGATAAACAACGGGGCATCATTGAGCGGTTCCACTCCATGCCGATTGCGCGTTCCACTGTGCTGTGGGGGCACGTGCTGACCTCGGTGGTATCCAACATCGTTTCTATTGTCGTCATCATTCTCGTAGCGCTCATTATGGGCTTTCGCTCGTCGGCAGGGGTACTGTCTTGGTTTGCCGTAGCAGGTATACTCGTGCTGTTTACGCTGGCTTTGACTTGGGTCGCGGCCATTGCCGGACTATCCGCAAAAACGGTGGAAGGGGCAAGCGCCTTTTCCTATCCGTTGATCTTCCTGCCATTCATCAGTTCTGCCTTTGTGCCTACCGAAACGATGCCGTCAGTCGTACGCGCCTTTGCCGAAAACCAGCCGGTGACGTCTATCGTAGAGACCATCCGTGCACTATTATCAAGTCAACCGGTAGGCAATGATATCTGGGTCGCTTTAGCGTGGTGCTTAGGGATAATGATCGTCGCATATCTATTTGCGGTGCGCGCATACAAACGGAATGCAGCTTAGCGAAGTGATGTTCTATTACTCCTTTTATATCGAAATAAGGGGCATTAAAGATAACCAGGGGGAGCAGACTGCGGGTGGTCTGTTCTCTTTTTTATTGAAGTAGGCGTCAAATCGTGGATGCCGTTAGGCTGACGGAGAACGATAGCGTGGCGATGGATAATACCAGAATGCCAGCGATGGATCGGCATGAACTAAATAACGATCGAAGCGATTGCAAATGAACTATAAGCGAACACGAATCCCATCATATTCCCCCTCCAATGAAAGATAGTATTTCATTTGGAGGATTTTTTATGCAAATTTATAGGCTTGCTAACGTCCCTATGGGGCAATACATTCAGATGTCCGAATGATACAACTAAATTTTCATAGTTCGGGAGGCCGAAATGTCAGCCCAATGAATGGGTCTTTATAACCATTGACGAATTATGTCAAAGAAAGGCACTATGAAGGAAAATATCACCAGGAAAGGGTAGAGTGCCAAATGCGAGCAATTCGCCATCGTCATAGCACTATTTTCATTTTCGTGCTGATGACACTTCTTATCGCCGGAACCATTACGCCGTCCCTCGACAATTACGCCTATGCAGATGTTTCCTGGCCCACTTCTCCGCCAGCGGCTGTATGTAGCGATACGAGATTATTAAGCGGTCCAAGCATCGCTCCCGATGGAGCCGTGACGGTGCCGGCAGGGGATAACAGCAGCTTCGATTTCAATCGGCCAGGAGCTACGTTTTGGTTTGAGTCGGGAACACACACGCTTGCAAATGATATGTATGGCCAGATTAATGCAAAGGCGGGTACGACCTATATTGGAGCTCCGGGCGCGATTCTCGATGGACGGAATATCAATTTGTATGCATTCACGGGCAACGAGCCGAACGTAACCATCCAGTATCTCACCATCAAAAACTTTGGCCGAGGCAATGACAACAATAACGAAGGCGTCGTCAATCACGATGCCGGTACCGGTTGGATCATTCAATACAATACGATTTCCGATAATGACGGAGCAGGTGTATTTCTAAGCACGGATAATGTTGTCCGTTACAATTGCCTGAAGGATAACGGTCAGTATGGCTTTAGCATGTTTAAACCTCCGATTGAAGGTGATTCGGCCATTAAAAATATCTTGCTCGACCATAACGAAATTGCCGGCAACAATACCGACAACTGGGAGGCTCAGATTCCCGGCTGCGGCTGTACAGGGGGCGGCAAATTTTGGGATGTGAAAGGCGCGAAGGTAACCAACAACTACATTCACGATAATAAAGGACCCGGCCTGTGGGCAGATACGAATAACATCGATTTCCTGATTGAAGGCAATTGGATTGACCATAACGACGGTGAAGGCATCTGGTATGAAATTAGTTACAACGCTACGATCCGAAACAACACGATCAGCCGCAATGCATGGGCAAGCGGTAATAGCAATCAAGGATCGCCCGGCCCAGCCATTTACCTTTCCGAATCGGGCGGTGATTCCCGTCTTGCTTCGACTGTAAGCGGCGCGCCAAAGATCCGAATCTACAACAATTCGTTCGTCAATAATTTCTCGGGCGTTTCTATCTACGAAAATGCAAACCGATTCTGTAATTCAAACGGCAATACAAGCAAGGGGTACTGTACGCCATTCGTGGTTCCAACGCTGATTCCCGACTCCCAACACAACTATGATTACCCGAATCCGATTAGCGCTGCACATCCTTGCTATACCGATATTGCCAACGAACCATACAAAACCGACTGCCGCTGGCATGCCAACAATATTGAAGTAAATAACAATGAATTTCACTTTGATAAGAATGTTGTACCTTGCGCGGGTACTTATTGCGGTGTTCAGGCTTTGCTTGCTACAGGTGCCGATAATATATCCTGGTCACCCTATACCGTTGCCGGTATTCAAAATGACGTGATGTTCAAGAACAATAACAGCTTCCATGATAATCAATACTTTGGCAGCTGGCGCTTCGCTAAGGGATACGGAGAGGCTGTGTCGTTTAACACTTGGAGATCTGCACCATTCAGCCAAGATGCAAACAGCACGTTCGCCGGTGATCCTGACTATGGCGGTTCAAGTGGCGGCACGCCGCCGCCTGCAACTGCTGCAAATGATCTGGACGCAGATACGGCTGCTCTTGAGAGTTCTATCGGCAAGTGGCAAAACTGGTATTCTGAAACAATCTCGCAGACTACACGAGAGGCGCATAGCGGAACGCACAGTCTTCGTGTCGATATTATCGCCCCATGGGGCTGGGGAGTGCAGCTTGCTAATTGGCCCGGTTTTTCCACGACAGCAGGTGTGAAGAAACTTAGCTTCTGGGGAAAGCTTGGTTCGGGGGCAAACATACAACCCAGGATGGTTGTAAAATGGCTGGATAGTAACAAGAAGGTTCTGCAAACGAACGAAGTGAAATCACCTGCTCTGACGACCGCGTGGCAACAAGTGTCTGCATTGGTTGATGCACCTGAAGGAGCATCAACCGTGCTCGTTTCACTTATCGGAGTGGGAGATCCGGGAGATTATCTTTACCTGGATGACATGGTGGTAGGCGATGCACCGAATGCGCTTGATGCCGGCACAGCTGGCGGTGAAACCTCGTCTGGTCAGTGGCAATCCTGGTATTCAGCTACTGTTACGGCATCGACATACGAAGCGCATCGTGGGAGTGGCAGCCTTCGAGTAGACGTAACGGATCCATGGGGTTGGGGCGTACAAGCCGCAAATTGGCCAGGGTTTACGGCAAGTGCCGGCCATAAGCGGGTGAGTTATTGGGCCAAGCAAGGTACCGGTTCAATTTCTGGGGTGACGCTCAGGGTTAAATGGTTTGATAGAAGCCAGACTCTACTGCAAACCGATCTTATACCGCTGAGTGGTTTATCGACCAACTGGCTGCAGGCTACCGCTAAGTTAGTCGCTCCGGAAGGGACAGCAAATGTCTATGTCGAGTTATACAGTCCGATGGGCAACCCGGGTGATAGTCTTTATCTGGACGAGATCATTATTGCCGACGGCAATTAATTCGGGCATCACCAGAAATGAAGGGCGTCCAGTAGGGCGCCCTAATTATTTCGCTTTTAGAGTGATATGCCGAACCGTACCATAAATAGGGCGAATATTATGATCGGTAGTGCTGCAGTCAACATCGAGTACCGATCCAGCAGCGGAATATCGGAGCGGAATATTCAGCCGATCGGCCTGTATGCCAGTTCAGGTAGTTATGGTCAATTACTTGTTCCCTAAAACACCCACTCTTTCCTGTAATCCTTCTCCAACTTCTTTCGGTATTTCCCTGACCTTGATATCTCCACCTAAGAAAAGTAGCCAATTTGTTATTTCGGCCAATTCATCCGGATGATGAACATTGATGAAAGTCTTTAAAATAGCCGTAGTTTGATAAGGATTCGTGTATGAAATTGTAATTTTTAATGGATGGTACTTTTTGAACTGAGCAATCGCCTTGGGACCAAGTTCGAGGACTAGGTTGATGGCTTCTTCCTGTTTGCTTAGTTGTTCTACAATCTTCTTCTTGCTTATTCTTTTTTTCTCGGGGTATGGTTTGATATCGGTGATATTGTCGACAGGAATAATCAGCCTCTTTTCCTCCTCTAGGTCGAAGCCTTCAATTTGCCAAGAGCTTTTTTCACGATATAGGTGCATGAGATAGATGGGACATGACTTTATTTCCCTTCCTTTTTCAACTGAAACCACTAAGTAGCTGTCCATAAGAAGGAGTTGGATGAGTTGTTCTAACATAGGATGGGGCAGATCTGATAGATCAAGCAGGTCAGGATTGTGGGGGTTGGTACCTTCGAAGAGCAAGATTTGATTTAACAGAACAAGATCATCTTGCTGGTTTTCAGAGATGAGGCCGAGCAATTTTTCCGCTAAAGATTGGCGACTCTTGAGATAAGGGAGTTGTAGATTTCGTGTGGCCATGAAGGCGATAAAAAGAGCTTTAATCTCATTATCGGTAAAGCGGACAGTGGGCAGGACGGAGTTGTGCATCACAAAATAACCCCCGTCCCTCCCGACTTCGGCGACTAGAGGCATTCCCATCGCTTCAATTTCCCTGATATCTCTAATCGCCGTCGAACGGGAGATGTTAAACTCATGCATGATTTCCGAAATGGTAAAATGGGCGCGGTTATTGATGTACCGCATGATGATGTTAATCCGTTCTACTTTTTTCATAAGGCCCTCTAAACAGTATCATATTTTGACATGATTTATAGTTATTATAAACCCATCAAGTGAAAAAACAAATGACTTAAAAAAAGGAGCTGGGATGATGGCAACGTATACCCTTGAGGAAAAAGACAGCTTTATCGTTCTAGGTATTGGAACGGAACTGAAGAGCGATTACACGGACTATGCCGGCATGAACAAGGAGAAGGAAAACTTTTGGCGGACAGTGGAGCAGGATGGAAGGCTTGACGCTTTAAAGGCTGTCGCTGCGAACGACTACATCTTTGCTGTGAACGAAGCGGTAAACCGCAAGAGGATGTATTATGCCGGCGTCATGACAGAAGCATCGGTACCGGAAGAACACAGAGTGATCCAATTCCCTAAGGGACAATACCTCGTCATTAAAGGCGAAGGGAAGACGGCTGATGAGTTGAGTAGTATGCTTACCGGCATTGCCTTTGGTCAAGTCTTGCCGGAAGCCGATAACTTCGCCTATGTCGGCGGGCCCAATGCAACGGTTGAGATGGGGCAGCGAGACGGCCTTGTATATGGGGAAATGTGGATTCCGGTTGTGAAGAAGTAAATGAGATCAAAGGAGGAATGGGAATGAGTACGGTTATCGGTAATGAAAATATCGCGAAGGTAGAATCCCGCCCCATTGGAAGGATGGCCGCTTATTGGACCGTCACAATATTTCTCGCATTCTCTATTGCATTAAGCGGTATCGGGCAATTGATGCGATATGGTGGTAATGTCGATTTAGTGACCGATATTGGTTTCCCGTTATATATCACGAACATTCTCGGAGCTTGGAAATTGCTTGGAGTCATTGCGATCGTAATGCCAGGTTTCCCCCGGCTCAAGGAATGGGCTTATAGCGGTATCTTTTTTCTAATGACGGGTGCGGCCTTATCTCATGCGTTCGCTAATGATTACGGCGATTATGGATTCCATATTATTCTTCCGCTTTTCTATGCCGCGCTTGGCATCGCCTCCTGGGCGCTGCGTCCGCAAAGCCGCAGACTCTAATGAGGAGTGAAATTAACGCCAGCCCATTCGTGACTACGATAGACTTCTACTACCTAAAGCACTAATATTAGGTAGGGAGCGCTGTGGGAGAGAACAATCGGTTGACCTCTAAACTGTATCATATTTTGACATGATTTATGGTTATTATAAACCCATCAAGTGAATAAACAAATCAATTGATCAATTCAAAAAAGGAGCTGGAATGATGGCAACGTATACCTTTGAGGAAAAAGACAGCTTTATCGTTCTTGGTATTGGAACGGAGCTGAAGAGCGATTACACGGATTATGCCGGCATGAACAAGGAGAAGGAAAACTTTTGGCGGGCAGTGGAGCAGGATGGAAGGCTTGACACGTTAAAGGTTATTGCTGCGAACGACTATATTTTTGCCGTAAACGAAGCGATAAATCACAAGATGATGTATTATGCTGGCGTCATGACAGATTCATCGATACCGGAAGAACACAGAGTGATCCAATTCCCTAAGGGACAATACCTCGTCGTTAAAGGTGAAGGGAAGTCGGCTGATGAGTTGAGTAGTATGCTTACTGGCATTGCCTTTGGTCAAGTCTTGCCGGCAGCCGATAATTATGCCTATGTTGGCGGGCCCAATGCAACGGTTGAGATGGGGCAGCGAGACGGCTTCGTATATGGTGAAATGTGGATTCCGGTTGTGAAGAAGTAAACGAGATCAGCAGGAGGAATGAGGATGTCCCCTATCGTTGATTTTAAAAATGTGTCTACGGTTGGTCTGGAGTCTTCACCAGTAGCAGAAGCGCTAGCTGGCATGCGTGCGAATGAAGCCCGTTACTTCATGAACAAATACAAGCACGAATTTACGGCCGTACCAGCCAGCGAAAGCCAGGAGACGCTTGATTATGTGAAACGAGTTTTGAAAGAAGAACGTGGTATTGAGTTTGCGGCCCAACCTCTAGAAACATCGCGTTTTCAAGTAGAAAATATCAAATGGGCCTTCGTCTTTTATGAGGATGGTCTAGCGGTTAACGTCATGTATACGGTGGATGATCCTAAGAAGCGGGCCGTTGGATTTAAGCTATCTGAGGGGATGGAAGTACCTAAGGAGTTGGAAGAGAAGAAGTTCAAATTTGCAAGACAGAAGTCCAAACTGGCTGGGACAATTCGAGGTTCTTTCTTCGTCATTAAAGAAGAATATTGAAGCAATCAACGCCCCTTAGAATGGATCGGCTTACCTAGAGGGTTAGTCCAATATCTATTCTAAGGGGTGCAATTATTTACTCAATATCATCTGATGTACGGTTACGGGTATTATACTGGATCAATGTCGAGACAAAGAATTACATTGCAGCAAACACAAGAAAGAATGGGCCATCTGCTGAAGGATGGTCCTTAAACTTGCCGTTACAGGCGGCGCGGAGAACCGTATCGAGGGTACAGGCAAGAAGTTGCATAGGGAACAACGGTTCAATATTTTAAAGAAATACATTGTTGAATAAAACTTAAGTAAGGCACCCGTTTGGGTGTCTTTATTTTGCGATAAAATTCGCCGATCTACGAGAAAAACAAATTACATGACGAGGATACCGCGTAAACGATCGTTAGCCTCGCTTCGCTAACGGCAAGATAATTTAAGATCATTTGCGGTGAACCTTTTCATAAGTGAAGGCAAGTTTTTTAGGGAAAAACTCTCAAGAGCCTTCAAAAGCGCGTTGACTGGCATCGGGTTGGGATGGGCCGCACTTGGCGAAACAGGTAGAATAGTGAGTACCCGATCGCAAATAACGGCAAGGAAAAGAGCAATCGAAAAGAAGCCGCAGGTCGCTTAAGAGTGATAAGAGAGATGAAGGCAAGTTAAGAGGGTGAAGGACGCAAAACAAAATACAAAAGATTACGCCCAACCTGTGGTTCGACTCGCAAGCGGAAGAGGCGGCCATTTTTACACCTCCATATTCAATAATTCCAAAAAAAATCGGAAGAATCACACGTTATGGCAAAGAAATGAAAATGTCGAAGTAAAGGCCAACGATGAACAATAGCTTTGGCATCGCCGCGACATCGGGTATAATAGTAATGGATTGAAACGATATTCCAATTGATTCCGGGAGGTGTGTACGATGACCAAGCCTGTTAAGCATATGGTCGTATTTACGTTGAAATACGAACTCGATACGGCTGAGACCAGGGCGTTTCTGGATAAAAGCGCGGAGATTTTGTCCGCTATACCGCAGGTGCAACAGTTCGAAGTGTTTCGCCAAGTGAGCGTGAAAACCGATTACCATTTCGGATTTTCGATGGTGTTCGCCGACAGGGGGGCTTATCTAGCGTACAACGAGCATCCTGCCCATATGGATTACGTGAAGCAGGTATGGGAGAAAGAAGTGCTACATTTCCAGGAGATCGATTTTGAGGCTTTGGATTGATCGGGGAGCGATGAAGCTTGAACGAAAGGCTGCTAGCCAGCATCGTCATCCTCCGGGCCGAGACGCGCCGGCCGCACTTAAGTTCATTTGTGGCCGCCCTCTTGTGTGCTTGGCAGCGCATTCGACTAGGGAGTGAAAGTCTCCCGTTCACTGTGAGGTGCATAACCCTGACGACTGGCGGAACCGGATGACCCTGCAAGAGAAGGGGATGTCTAATGCTTTAATATACTATTGCACAAAAAAACACGTATTTTATACATATGTCTAGAAAATACTACGGAATGGACACTCTCGTTGAACAATTTCTAAACAAAAATTGACTGGTATATTCAGAAGCATATCATCTTCGCCGTCATCTTCTGCGGCAGGAATCTGCTACATCTCCGCGTGTTGCATCGATCGGGACTTTTCCACTCGGAAGCTTAACGGTCTTTTTTTGTTTTGCATTGAACTATGTTAGAGTAAGTATCAATTGAAACGTATATGTGCAGTAAAAGAGGTGGCGGCAAGGATTGAAGGCATTTCAGCGAAAATGGCAATCCTATTTCGGCTTTGTCAGTCTACGAACCAAACTGATTACAGCGTTTATTCTGTTTATTCTGGTGCCGATTACCGGGGTTGGCATCTACGTCTACCAGAGCTTTGAGCAGGAGATGACTTCGCAAATCGCCAAAATGACGTCCGATCGGCTGCAGCAGGTTAACCGGAACATCGAACGCCGCTTGAATGAGCTCTCCAACATCTCCCGGGCGATTGTGCTGGACGAACGGCTGAGGGAAATGCTCGTTTCGCCGCCGGCAACGGACAAAGCAAAGCTGGGGTTGTCCCACTTCATGGATAAGAAATATTTGGAGGTTACGACCTCGATCGCATCGGACTCCGTCTACTTGACCCTGATGGATAATTCGGGCAGTTTATATACGAATTGGAGCAGCTTTGTCACGACGAAAGAGGCGATCCGGCAGGCGCCTTGGTATGCCAAAACGGTCGAAAAGAACGGCTTCATGGTTTGGACGCTGCAGCAGGATAACTTTGTCTCCCCGTCAAGCGCCAAGCTGATGACGTTATCCATGCTTGTCAAGGCAGATAATCTCATCGACAATCTTGGAATGCTCGCAATCAGTGAGCCGGTTACGCCATATTTGGACATATTGAATCCCGATGCGGCCTATTCGTCGAGTCTGGGGTTTATTGTTGATCGGGACGGGGCCATATTAAGCGATGACGCTGCCCAATCGGAGAATATATACAAATCGATTCAGCCGCTTCTTGACAGCAACGGAGACACATTTCAGACACGTATCGGCGATACTAAGTTTATCGTAGGGAGTTACGTAGTTCCGGTCACGGGCTGGCGTGTCGTGCAGGTTGTTCCTTACCGGGATATGTTAAAAACAGTTCTTCATAACCGAAATATCGCGATTGTGATTCTCATTGTCTGCTTAGCGCTGTTCGCAGGCTTGATTATCGGCCTGACCTCCATGCTGATCAAACCGCTAAGCGAGCTTAGAAGGGTCATGAAGAAGGTCGAAAGCGGCGCACTCGACGTCGTCTATACGGTTAAGACGCGCGATGAAATCGGATTTTTGGGGCAAAGCTTCAACAGTATGCTGTCCGATTTGCGGGGCCGGATTCAGAATGAAATTATTTTGGAGAAAAAGAAGGAACAAGCAAAACTGGAGGCGCTGCAGGCGCAAATTACCCCGCATTTTCTGTACAATACGATGAACACCATCAAATGGATGTCCCTCATGTCCGGGAACAAACAGATTACGGAGATGCTGATGGCGCTCGGTCATTTGCTGAATACGAGCATTCACCGGGGACAAGAGGTTATCCCGCTGCGCGACGAGATGGAGAATGTGCAGTATTTCCTTACGATTCAAAAATACAGATTCGGCGACACGATTCAAGTTCATTACGACATTGACAAGAGCTGCCTGGACGCGCTCGTGCCCAAATTATCGCTGCAGCCGCTTGTGGAAAACGTATATCAGCATGGGCTATTTATGGAAAAAAGCGGAGAAATGCATATCCGCGCTTATCGTAAGGAAGGTCTGCTTCTACTGATCGTTGAGGATACCGGCAGCGGGCTGACCGAAGAGCGGCTGGAGGAACTGCAAGCGCAGTTAGCGCAGGAACAAATCGGTCCCAGCATCGGCCTTGCCAATGTGAATAAGCGAATCAAGCTGATGTATGAGGGGCCTTATGGACTGAAGATCGAAAGAGACTCGAAAGAGCAGCTGACCCGCGTCACGATTACGCTGCCATACCGCGAGAAGGGGGGCCATGAAGGTGAAGATGGTCGTAATTGATGATGAAGTTCTTGTGCGCAAGGGCGTCATCTCCAGTGTAGACTGGGAAAGCCACGAAATTGAAATTGCCGGCGAAGCGGCGGATGGCCGAAGCGGTCTGGAGCTAATCCGCACCGTACAGCCGGAGTTGGTTTTGACAGATATTCGGATGCCTCATATGGACGGCTTGCAAATGATGAAAGAAGTGCGAGAACAATTTCCGCATATTCGGTTTGTCATTCTGAGCGTACTGGAGGATTTCCCAACCGTTCGAGAAGCGTTGAAGCTGGGTGCCGTGGACTATATGAATAAATTTCGCATGGATCCAGACGAGCTGCTCCAATCGGTGCTCAAAATCAAAGAGGCACTCGTACCGAAGGAATCCGCCATGACGGCCGAAAAAGCCGATGCGGAATCGCCGTGGAAGGTGATGCGGGAAGATTGGCTTGATTGGCTGCAGGGGACGCCGAATGACGTGTATGATGGAGCGATAAAATCCGGGAGCAGGTATGCCGTCGTTGTACTGGAAGGAAACCAAGGTCATGCAGGGACAAGCATCAAGTACAACGAGCTGCATGTACAGCTGGAAGCGTTCAAAGAACAGGTCGAAGCTATCGATTGTATGTTTATATATGAAAGCTCCTCCGGATGGACTCTTTTCTTTCGCATGCCGAAAGATGCTTCTTCGGATTTTGAAATCACTTGCGTGCTTCTCGAACGCATGACGGCCATGCGGCATGCATGCGGCGACACCTTTAGCTGCGGTGTCAGCCAGGCTTTTCATCTAGCGGGAGAACGGATGGAAGCGTACCGAGAGGCGCAAGCTGCGCTCCGACTCGTATTTTACCGAGGCTATGGCGTGTATGCGTATGATTCGGAACAATCCGCATTTTCCGATCGGCACTCGCAGTTTATGGAAATGGGAGATTTCAAAAAGTATTTGATTTGTTTGGAAGGGCATGACGATGAAGCGGCCGAGAAAGCGTTTCAGACGCTTTTTCCTGCAACCGTAACAGAGGATGTAAATGTCACCGAAGTCGTTGATGCGGTTCACGCATGGGTATCGTCTGTCATTCTGCTCCTCAAGGATTGGGGCGGACAAGTTCCGGCCAGCATGCTGTCGGAATCCATGTTTGAGCATGTGAACACCCGCGGAACCTACCTCGAGCTTCGCACTTGGTGCTACCATCTGCATCAGCTCGCTAGGGAAATGCTGGTTGTGTTTAAAAAAAACGCTTATCATCGGCCCGAAGTACAGCGGGCCATCGATTATATCAAAATGCATTATGCCGAACAGATTCGGGTACAGGACGTAGCGCATGTTGTCAACCTCAGCGAGAACTATTTCAGCAATCTGTTTACAAAGGAAGTCGGCAAAACATTCTCCCAATATATTCAGGAAATTCGCGTTGAGAAGGCGAAAGAGCTGCTCCGCGGCAGAAAATTGGATTGGTTTGAAGTAGGGGAGCGTGTCGGCATGGACAATCCAAAGTACTTCTCCAAAATTTTCAAAAAATACACAGGCTGCACACCGATTCAATACACGGCTTCCCGCAAATAATTTCACTTATGGAACATGTAAAAATCACTTGAACTGCTGTGAAGAGTTCTATGTGATTTTTTTGTTTTCGTAGAATCGTGTCTTGGCTTCAAAGATTTGTATCCGTTTACAAATGAGATGATTTGAAAACGGTTAACTTTCCAATTTTCGTATCCTTTTTTCGTGTGATTGTTGGTTTAACCCATCCGCCCCATGGTTTACGATAATAGGCGTCAAGACCACAGCACGAGTAAGCAGAAAGGGGGCAATTTATGAACGCGTACAAAAAGGAAGCGTTTACAGGATGGCTGTTTATTATGCCAGCAATCATCGGATTCGGGCTATTGACAGTGATTCCGATTATATTTTCCTTAGTCATCTCCTTTACGGACTGGAACTTTATGGAGGGACTCAAAGGCATCCGGTTTACCGGCTTTCATAATTATACACAGATGTGGTCTGATCAATGGTTTACGGACAGTCTTAAAAACAATTTAATTTTTGCCGTAACGACCGTTCCGTTAATTATGATATTTTCACTGCTGACCGCCGTAGGGCTGAATCATGGCGCATTCTTCAAAACGCCGCTGCGTATGATTATTTTCATGCCGTATGTCTCGAGTATTGTTGCCGTGTCGCTGGTATGGGCGCTCTTGTACTCTCCAAGTCAAGGGCCGATTAACCAAGCACTCCGTAGATTCGGCATCGAACATCCGCCCGGCTGGCTCTCCGATCCGAAATGGGCTTTGGCCGCGATTATCATCATGAGCGTATGGGCGGCAATCGGCTATAACATGGTCATTTATTTGGCCGGACTGCAAAGCATTCCGAAAGATTTGTATGAGGCGTCCAGCATTGACGGAGCCGGTAAAGTCAGACAATTTTTTAGTGTGACGATCCCGCTTTTGTCGCCGACAACGTTTTTTGTCCTGATTACTTGCATCATTCATTCCTTCCAGGTATTTGCCGCCATCTTCATGATGACGCAGGGGGGACCGGGTACTTCCACTTCCGTATTAACTTTTTATATTTACCAGACCGGCTTTAGCTTTTACAAAATGGGTTATGCGTCCGCGATGGCTTGGATCTTGACGCTGATTATTTTCCTGGTCACGATCGTACAGTGGATTGGGCAAAAACGTTGGGTGAATTACTAGAAGGAGGACACAAGCATGACGTGGCTCAAAAACAATGGGCTAAAGCTGTTCGTGACAATATTGCTGGCGGCCGTGGCGGCTACGATGCTGTTGCCGTTTCTCTGGATGCTGTCGACATCGTTGAAAAAGCAAATCGACGTATTTCATGATCCGATGATTTGGATACCCGCCAAGATTCAATGGAATAACTATAAGGAAATTTGGTTCGGGTCCCATCCATTCGGTCTCTACTATTTCAATTCAATTAAAGTAACGGTGCTTTCGGTGATCGGCGCCGTACTGATCAGCTCTGCCACCGCTTACGGCTTTGCCCGCTTTGAATTCAAAGGCAAGAACTTTGTTTTTCTCATTTTCTTGGCAACGATGATGGTTCCTGATCAAGTGACGCTCATTCCGAGATTTATTTTATTCAATTATCTCGGTATCTATAATTCGCACTGGGCCTTGATATTGCCAGGAATCTTTACGGCGATCGGCATTTTCCTGCTTCGCCAAACTTATTTGACGATACCCGGCGATTTCTCCGAGGCGGCAAAAATGGAAGGCGCCAACCATTTTCAAATCTGGACGCGTATTTTCATCCCTTTGTCCAAGCCTGCGCTGGTTTCCTTGGTCATCCTTAGCTTCACATGGAACTGGAATGAGTTTGTTAATCCGCTTGTTTTTATAACAAGCAAGAAATTGTTTACTGTTCCGCTTGGCCTAACTAATTTTGTCGATGATTCCGGCACAAACTATCCGCAAATGATGGCTGCCGCAGTCAGCTCTATTTTACCCGTCATCGCGGTATTTTTATTCGGTCAGCGCTGGTTTATTCAAGGTGTGGCATCCTCCGGAGTGAAAGGGTAATTTTACACATACAGAGAGGCAGGGTATAACAAAATGATGAATCATCAACGTATGATGGGTATTGTTCTAACGGCAAGTCTCGCGGCAATGGGGCTAGCCGGTTGCGGCTCGGACCCAGCGGCTGACAACGCCGGCAGTACTGGGGCTTCAGGCAAAGTCGTGAAGCTGAAGTTTTGGGGAGCGGTTCCGGAAGAGAGCGGACCGAAACAGGCTGTTGAGAACTGGAATAAAGCTCATCCTGACATTCAAGTCGAATATGTTCGGTTCGTCAATGACGAAGCCGGTAACACCAAGCTCGAAACATCGCTAATAGCAGGCGGCGAAGTCGACTTGTACGTAAACTACCGAATGGACAAACTGGTGAAGCGGATCAACGCCAATTTGGTGGAGCCGCTGGATTCGTATATTGCCAAAGATCAGTTTGACATTAAGGATAACTTCGGCGATAAAGCGATTACAAAGTTTAATAACAAATCCTATTATATCCCGGCGATCATTTTGAACGATTTTGTTTCCATCAATAAATCTTACTTGGATGAAGCGAAGCTGCCGATTCCTACGGACTGGACCTGGGACCAATATAAAGATTATGCGGTGAAACTGACCAAAGGCCAGGGCAACGATAAGCGATGGGGTTCCTTCGTGGGCAACCTGGAGCCGAAAATCTATGAATGGATGGACAAAACGGTAAAAACCGAGCTCGGTCCAAACGCGTTTTACAAAGATGCCCAAACGAGCAATCTCGACAATCCGGTTTTCAAGTCGTACTTAGACACAATGGTCGATATGGAGCGCAACTTAAAAGTGCAGCCTCCTTACGCAGAAGCCAAAACGTCCAAGCTGCAAGGCACAAGCCTATTCCTTTCCGGTAAAACCGCGATGGTTTGGAACGGTACGGCAGGCATCCGCAGCATCAAAAATACGAAGGACTTCCCGCATGATTTTGTCACTGCGTTTGCTCCAACGCCAAAAATGACGGCGAACAGCAAATACATCGGCGGGGGCACAGGTTACCTGGACTTTGTCACGATCAACGCCAACTCCGCGAATAAAGAAGCGGCATGGAAATTCCTAAAATGGTACGTGACGGAAGGGAATGAACCGCTCATTTCCAGCGGACGCGTCCCGGCATGGAAAAAAGTAGACAAAGAAAAAGTAGCCAAGCTTGTGCTCGGCGACAATCCCGAAAAACTGTTCGACGTTGAGTCGTTCAAACGGGTAGCTTTCGCGGACGTAGAGTATGTCAACGATACGCAGTTCAAGAACCTTGCCGAAATTCAGAAAATTGTTGATGAGGAAGGCGAACGTGCGCTGATCGGTGAAAAAAGCACCTCGGATGCGGTTGGAAATATGAAGAAGCGCGCCGATGACATTTTGGCTAAAAATTAATGGAGGTGTATTCAGTATGAATGCTTCAGTTTTCGACTATGAAGTCGCTGTTATCGGCGGAGGTCCTGCGGGAATCGCAGCGGCAATCGCCTCGGCTCGCACCGGTGCCAGCACGGTTCTGATTGAGCCTAGCTCCTTTCTTGGAGGAGCCGGGACCGGCAGTTTGGTTGGTCCATGGATGACGAATTATTTTCAGGACCGTCAAGTTATCCGCGGCGTATTTCAGGATGTTGTGGATGAATTGGTTGCATATGAGGGCTCAACGGGCACAGTCAAGTGTCCGTACGACAAGCCGGGTTCCACGCAGGGAACCGGCGGTTATATCACTCCGTTTGACCCGGAGATATTAAAATTTGTTCTGAACAAGCTCGTCCTGGAGGCCGGCGTCAAGCTGCTGCTCAATACGTATGTGGATGAGGTTTACGCCAAATATGGCAAGGTGGAAGGGATCGGCATCCGCAGTAAGTCGTCCAAGGATATCATCCGTGCCAAGCAGTATATCGATGCGACCGGCGATGGGGATATCGCGGTATCGGCCGGGGCGCGCTATGAGTACGGGCGCAGACAAGACGGGTTGGCACAGCCGGTGTCTTCGCTTTTCAAAATGAGCTATGTCGATCTGGACAAGTTCATCGACTACACGCTGGAGCACCGCGATGAGCTGGTCTGGGTAACGTATCCTATTCTCCCGTCGAACTTGCCGGCTCACTTTGCGGGGCGCATGGTAGCGCTTAGCGGCTTCAACCGGGCGGTTGCCGAAGCCAAAGAAAGAGGAGAGCTGAACGTTGGCCGCGAACGGCTGACCCTGTTCTCCGACTATCGGGACGGCGATGTGCTCTTTAACGCAACCCGCGTCAACCGCATCGACGGAACGAATAATCAGGAGCTGATTCGTGCGGAGATCGACCTGCGTCAGCAAGTCATGTCGGTAGTCGCGTTTGCCCGCAAATACTTGCCTGGATTCGAGCGGGCTTCGTTGTCAAGCGCAGCTTCCCGGGTAGGGGTACGCGAGACGCGACGGATCATCGGCGATTATGTCCTGACCCAGGACGATGTACTCCACGGTGTCAAATTCGCTGACAGCATTGCCAAGGGCTGCTTCCCGGTCGACATTCATAGCCCACACGACCATACGAACGTCTGGACGGAACTCGACGATGCTTATGATATTCCGTACCGGTGCTTGCTCCCGGTTGATTTGGAAAATCTCCTCGTTGCAGGACGCTGCATCTCGGCAACTCATGAAGCGCTCGCTTCCACGCGGGTACAATCCCACTGCATGGCAATCGGGCAAGCTGCAGGTGTCGCCGCTGCCATGGCAGCGGAACAGAATGTAGCGACACGCGGCATTAATGTAGATCAGCTGAGGGAAAGACTGCATGCTCAAAAAGCAATCACTTGAACCGGTTCGAGCCATAAAACGATGATTGCAATCGAGTAAGAAAAGGCCGTACGCCCAGTCCTTGAACTCGAACTAGGGCCCGGTATGGACTATCTATCAAAAAAGACCTTAGATCTAAGTGTCAATCGATGACTTCTGAATTTATCAGGAGTCATCTTTTTAATTTGTCGGGTGACAAGAACATTATCTCATTCATTGCCGCGTAAATCGCGGATTTTGTGTGAACCTGATCCTATTCCCGAAATTGACAAGAACTTGACTCATTCCCTACAAGTCTTGAAGTGAATGAGGACATAACTCGCACCATAAGCGACGAAAAATCAAGATATTCTCCTTAATGCTTAGTGTTGACGAAGAAATCAAAATGAGTTATAGTATCAACATACCCATACGGGTATAAGTATTTAATGAAAATAATGAAAGGAATGCTTTTATTATGGCCATCTAGAAATGTAAGTAATCAAACCTTCAACCTAGTTGTTCTAGATCCCAACAAGTTGGAGATTGTTAATTTTTATGCCGAGTGGTACGGACCTTGCCTAATGCTATCTCCTGTTTTAAACGAACTTGATGACGAATTTGGTGATAAGATCACGATAGTAAAGGCAAACGTCGATTTAAATCGGAAGGCAGCCAGAAGCTATCAGGTTATGAGTATTCCAACTCTAAAATTTTTTAAACATGGTAAAGAGGTGGGGACAATTACAGGATTTGAATCAAAGGTCCAGCTTAACAATTTGGTAAGAACCATCCTTAAACCATAACAATTTTTTTTACTTAAAATAATACCCCGTTGGGTATTAGGGGTACCAATAAATGAACAAACTATCCCAGGAAAGGAGTCGCTATGGATATCGGTTGGATTATCACGCTCTTCGTAATCGGTTTTGTCGGTTCTTTAATTTCAGGGATGGTCGGTATCGGCGGGTCCATTATCAAGTATCCGATGCTGCTCTATATCCCGCCGGCTTTAGGATTTCTAGCCTTCACGGCTCAAGAGGTATCAGCCATCAGCGCAGTTCAAGTATTTTTCACAACATTAGCAGGTATGTTCGCTTTCCGCAAAGGCGGTTACATTAATAAATCCCTGGTTTTATCCATGGGTATCGCGATTGTTGTTGGAAGCTTCGGGGATACGGGTCTAAATTCCTGCCGGATGATGCAATCAATCTTGTTTATGCCATCCTTGCGCTCGTTGCCGGAATTATGATGTTTCTGCCCAAGAAAGCCAACGAGGATGCTGATTATAAAAAACTGCAGTTTAATAAGCCGCTCGCTGCCATATTGGCTGCCGTTATCGGGATTCTTTCCGGAATCGTCGGAGCGGCAGGAGCGTTTATTACGGTTCCGGTCATGTTAGTCATTTTGAAAATACCGACTCGTGTGGCCATTGCTTCATCGCTCGCTATTACCTTCATTTCTTCTATCGGATCCACGGTAGGGAAATTGATGGGTGGCCATATGCTTCTGATCCCGTCCATCGTTATGGTCGTGGCCAGTACAATTGCTTCACCGATCGGAGCGAAAATTAGTAAGAAGCTGAATACGAAAGTTCTTCAATGGATATTGGCCGCTCTTATTATGGCTACTGTCATAAAAATATGGATTGATATTTTAACCTAACGGAGGAGATACCATGCGTGAACAATTGCCTCATGAAGTAGCGGAAAGAAAAAAAAGGGGAGAAAAATTCGAAATTCTCGATGTTCGGGAGCATGAAGAATGGGAATCCGGTCACATTCCCGAAGCTAAGCACATCCCTTTGGGCGAGTTGGAAGCAAGACACAACGAGCTGAGTAAAGACGAAGAAACCATTGTTGTCTGTCGCAGCGGGAACCGCAGCAGGATGGCTTGCGATTATCTCTCGGCTTTGGGTTACAAAGTGGTCAATATGCCGGGTGGTATGTCCGTGTGGCCTGGACAAGTGAAATTTCGAAAATAATGATACCCTAGAAAGGGTGGCGTAACATGAGCACACTTCAAGCAGATCGAACTTTGGAATGTGAAGGCTTGGCATGTCCCATGCCAGTGGTTCGTACCAAAAAAGCCATGGAAGAGTTAAACACAGGAGAGGTTCTGGAGGTAAGAGCAACAGATAAAGGCTCCGTTGCTGATCTTCAAAGCTGGGCCAAGCGCACAGGGCATCAGTAT
Source organism: Paenibacillus allorhizosphaerae (assembly GCF_910594985.1). Taxonomy (GTDB): domain Bacteria; phylum Bacillota; class Bacilli; order Paenibacillales; family NBRC-103111; genus Paenibacillus_G; species Paenibacillus_G allorhizosphaerae. Next base: position 245,227 of record NZ_CAJVCE010000006.1, on the reverse strand, counting down.
ATCGGATTAAAGGAAGAAGGCGAAGTGTATCGTCATTTTATCCGTAAGGCTGACCCGTCTGAAGTGAAGACGGAAGCCAAGTATCCCCATACGGCTTCACTTGATGAGATCAAGTCGAAATTGGCTGGTGGAGAGAAAATAAACATTTTGGATGTCCGTGAACCGGCAGAGTATGCATTCGGTCGTCTGCCAGGAGCGAAATCCATTCCTGCAGGAGAGCTAGAGCAACGAATGCAAGAGTTGAACCCCGATGAGGAGTATTTCATCGTATGCCGTACCGGTAGCCGTAGTGATATGGCTTGTCAAACCTTAGCTGAAAAAGGCTTTACAAAAGTCAAAAATGTGCTGCCCGGAATGAGGGAGTGGACAGGCGAAGTGGAAAAGGATTAATCTAGATCATTCGAAAAAGATGCCTGCAGGCAAAGAGCATATTGAGATAGGAGAGTTCAAGATGACGACCAGCATGATTCGAAAAATGAATGCCAAAGAAGTGACAAGAAAAATTCTTAACAATGAACAATTATTTATCCTGGATGTGCGCAATGAAACGGATTTTATGGATTGGAAAATCGAAGGACAAAGTGTTGAAATCATCAACATCCCGTACTTTGATCTGATCGATGGAGTGGATCCGGCACTTGAAAAAATTCCGAATGGTAAAGATGTACTGGTAGTTTGTGCCAAAGAGGGTTCTTCCATATTTGTTGCCGAACAAATTGCGGAAGCAGGGAGAAGCAATGTGTCTTATCTTGAAGGCGGCATGAAATCATGGAGTGAATATCTTGAGCCGGTGAAGGTAGCCGACCTGTCCGGCGGGGGAGAGTTTTATCAATTTGTTCGCATCGGCAAAGGCTGTTTGTCCTATATGTTGCTCTCAAATGGAGAAGCAGCGATTATCGACACGAACCGGATGATTGATCAATATGAAAGCTTTCTGAAAGAAAAAAACGCTAAGCTTATTCACACCATCGATACGCATCTTCATGCCGACCATATCTCCGGAGGACGTGCTTTGGCAGAGAAATACGGAGCAACCTATCATTTGCCTCCTAAGGATGCGAATGAAGTTACGTTTAGCTATACACCATTGGAAGAGGGAAACAATATTTATGTGGGCAATGAAGCAATCGTAGTTCAGCCTATCTATTCTCCAGGCCATACGATTGGTTCTACGTCTTTCATCGTTGATAACAAGTACCTGCTTTCCGGAGATATTTTATTTGTGGAATCGATTGGACGCCCGGACCTGGCAGGCCTTGCTCAGGATTGGATCGGTGATCTTCGTGAGACGCTTTACAGCCGTTATAAGAATTTATCTGACGATCTCATCGTTCTCCCTGCCCATTTCGGTAAAGTAACGGAGCTTGGAGCAGGCGGACTTGTATCCGGTCGTCTAGGTGATCTTTACAGAAATAACCCAGGCTTAAACATGCAAGATGAGGGAGAGTTCCGTAAGACCGTTACGGAAAACCTGCCTCCTCAGCCTAATGCGTATCAAGAAATCCGTCAAACCAATATGGGTAAAATCAACCCGAATGAAGAGGAGCAGCGTGAGATGGAAATTGGTCCGAACCGCTGTGCCGTTCATGATAAATAAGGAGGAAATCAAAATGAACAGTAATAAAGTATTGGATGCCAAAGGGTTGGCTTGTCCTATGCCCATTGTAAGGACAAAAAAGACAATTGACGAATTGGAATCGGGGCAGGTTTTGGAAGTACATGCCACAGATAAAGGGGCTAAAAATGATTTGGCCGCATGGGTTAAAAGTACGGGACATGAATTAGTCCAAGATACTGAAGAAGATGGAGTATTTAAATTTTGGATTAAAAAGGCCTAATAGGGAAAAAGGAATGACATCAAAGTGTCATTCTTTTTTTAGAAATGCTTCCCAATAGTTAATTTTCCTGCATTGATAGGGGGCCTTTTCCTATGTCGGTGCCATCAACATTTATATAGATAGATTGCCGCACGTAAGGAAGAAAGAGCTGATTTATCTAGCTTTGTATGGATCGACAATACAGGACGTTAATGTCCTTTTATTTTTCAAATAAACGATACCTATACAAGTATATGTATATAAATCAAAAATAAAACAATGGAGAGATGTTACGTGACACAGAAAGAAAAATCTACGATTGTACTTTTTAGCGGAGAATTGGATAAGGCAATCGCCGCCTTTATTATCGCGAACGGGGCTGCCGCCTATGATCATGAGGTGACGATCTTTTTTACCTTCTGGGGCTTGAATGCTCTTAGAAAAGACGAACCGATTGCTGTAAAGAAGGGCTTCCTGGAAAGAATGTTCGGCAAAATGATGCCGCGTGGTGCCAATAAGCTTGGTCTGTCGAAGATGAACTTTGCCGGAATGGGCCCACAGATGATTAAGCACGTAATGAAGAAGCATAATGCGCTGAGCTTGCCTCAATTGATCGAGCTTGCGCAGGAACAAGGAGTTAAACTTGTGGCTTGTACTATGACCATGGACCTTTTGGGTTTGCAAAAAGAGGAGCTGCTCGATGGAATCGAATATGCCGGAGTTGCTGCTTACTTTGGGGATGCTTCTGAAGGGAAAGTAAACTTGTTTATTTAAGGCCAAACAATAATTCACTCCTTATTGTTAGCTGCGAATATTCAAGGCTATAATATACCCATACATGTATAAGAAAAAGGAAGGGTGAATGTAAATGATATATGATGATGATGTGAAAAGAAGATTGAAACGAATGGAAGGCCAAGTTCGAGGTGTTCTTAACATGATGGAGGAGGGCAAGAACTGCAAGGATGTTGTAAGTCAGCTCTCCGCCATTCGCAGCGCGGCCGATAAAGCCATTGCGTATATTGTAGCTGTCAACTTGGAGCAATGTATTCTAGAGCAAAAAGAGGCAGGAAAAGATACAAGCCAGGTAGTCAAAGAAGCCATGGAGCTCTTAGTGAAAAGCAGATAACAACATGGGGAGCGTGGGAAGTGGATACTATACCGTTGGTACAAATAAAACCGTCGAAGAAGCGATCCATACATTAGAAGAGAATTTAAGGGTCTGACATTCAAGCGGCCTGCGGCCAGTTGTACGGCAGCGAATAGACAACACAAGGTAGGCGGCGATTTTACCGTGGAGCGAAGGCGGATCCGTCTGCGTTGGGAATATCGCTCAAGGACGTTAACCCGGTGCTAAACCTCCAGCATATAAAATTATTTTGGGAAAACGAAATAACGTTGTTCAAATATTCTTCGGTTAATCGAAAATTGTCCAGGCAGATGGTTTCTGTTATACCGAAGCTAAAAATTTTATGCGAACTATTGCCATTTGACGCGAGCACAAGCAACCTATGGTTGATTATGATCCCTTACGGGTGAAGCACGCGCAAATGGCCTTTTGCATTTCGCCGTTTCATATTTTTCGGAAGAGCAGCTTCAATTTTGCCTCATATTTTGCTTTCCCATTTTTTGTCGTATTTAAGACAGAGGTTGTGTAGCGTTATATATGGAAGCGCTACCATTTATATGCAATAATATATTCATGGAGGCATAGAGATAACGCGCGGATCAAGCGTTCCGATTCCGGCGGGATCGAGCTTCATACATCCTACCTTCCACGTTGCACTATGATCGTTCGCTGTCTTTTCCGATCGTTCATCATGATATCCAACATAGATCCCATTTTTATGGATGAGGGAGGTATTTTATAATGAACGAGCAAAACCGGCATGACAACCATGCCCCGGCCGGCGTCACCCGGCGCCAGCTGCTGTCGGCTTTCGGAATCGCCGGTGCCGCCTTGGCTGCGCAGTCCGTCTTGTCCTTTCAAAGTATCGCCGCCCAGTCGTCGTCCGTTACGGGCAGCGTCTACGGCACAGGAGCTAGCGTGGCCGGCGCCACATACGGCCCAAACGGGGGCGGCCCCGGCTATCCTCCGGGTCAAGCGCTCAGCGGAGGGGTACTGCATCTGCTGTACGAATCGGTGGCGGCGATGCAGGCCGATACGAGCTTGACGGACGGACTCCTGGCGAGCACGGCCGGCTATTATGAGCCGGGCGACGGGGGCGGGGCGAACTACACGATCGGCGCCAGCGCGCTGCCGGAGGACGGCGGCGGCGTCATCGCGCTGGCGAACGGGCTGCAAGCCCTCTTGCTACCGGGGGACAGCATCCGGTACAAGCAGTTCGGGGCGGTCTGCGACGGTACGAACGACGATGGGGTGCAGATCAAGAAAGCGCACGCCTATGCCAACGAGAAGGGACTATCGATCGTCAACCGTAGCGGCGAGTATTGGATCAAGGCGACGAATGAAATCGCGATCAAGACAAACGTGGACTGGGGCCACACCAAATTCCATATCGACGAAAGCTTCAATACGCGAACGAATCCCCGTTTCCGGGTTACAAGCCGCACAAGCGAAACGGCGATCGTCCTGGATGCCGCCGCGAAAGCTTCGATGCTCTCCAAGCTGAAGCCGGGAACGACACTGATCTCCGAGCTGGCGCCGTATAAAAACTGCCTCGTGTTCGTTGTCGACCGCAACGATAAAATCGGCGTCCGCTACGGATATGACCATAACGGCTGGGATCGCGAGGAGTTTTTTTACGTCGAAGAGCACGGCCGCCTTATCGGAGACATCGCCTGGACATTTAAAGATTACACGTCCTTGGTCGCTTATCCGTGTGACGACAATTACCTGATCATCGACGGCGGAACGTTCTATTTGTCGGGGACAAGCCCGGGCGCGGGCGGTGCTTATTTGCACAATGGCATTCTGGTGCGGCGGAGCCGTACTGTGATCCGCAACCAATGGGTCGGCCTGGAACCGGGGGCAAGCGACGTATCGCTTGATCCGCGGCAAGGGTTTTATTTCTTCAGCAACGTGTTCGACGTGACGCTCGATAACGTGCGGCTCATCCCTTGGGAGCAGGACCGCGTAGGAACGGACCGAGACGTGCCGGCCGGCACGTACGGCATCGGCGGTTCGCGCGTGCTGAACGCCACGTTCCGCAACGTCACGGCGGAAGGCAGCGACGTGCATTGGGGCGTGTTCGGCACCAATTTGTTTAAAAATTTCCGCATCGAAGGGTGCCGGCTGAACCGGGTCGACGTCCATTTCCACTGCTGGAACCTGTACGTGAAAGATTCCGAGATTGGTTACAAAGGCTTTACGCTGACCGGGGGCGGCGATCTGTTCATCGAGAATACGAGGCGGTTCGGCACGCGCTTCATCGATTTTCGCAACGACTACGGGGCGAAGTGGGACGGTAACATCCGCTTAACAGGCTGCCGGCTCGTCTTGACGAGCGGTACCGCGGAGGCGGTCGCGCTGTACAGCGTCCCCGCCAACTTCGACTACAAATACCCGATCGGCTACGGCCGATCCATCAAAATAGACGACTTCATTTTCGATTATACCGGCGTTCCGAACCCGACCGGTATATGCCGAATCATGAAGATCGCCTCCTTTTCCAAAATAACGGCGACGAACGCCCGGCTGTTTTTCCCGAGCTCGATCGAATTCAGCAACGTCATCGTCGTCGGCAGGGAGAAGGGGGTGCGCATTCTTGAAATCGCGAACCCGCTCAGCTACGATCTCGGCAAGCCGGGGGGCTACGACGCGGACCGGGTTACGCCGAACTGTTATATGCGCTTTGCTCATATTCAGGGCGAGAAGGTGCCTCCACAAACATCGCAATCGACGACGCATGTCAATTTTTTGTTGAACGCGCTCGGCACCGCTTCTTACGATGACGCCAATGCGCTGTATCCGAAAATCAACATCGTCGACTGCGGCGACTTTTTCGGCCATTTCAAGGGGGCGGTTGCGGACGTCCACATGAGCGATTGCACCGTCAATTGCATCGACGCCTACGAAGGCGGTCCGATGCGCGGGAAACTCGTCTTCGCGAGTTGCCGCTTACGGGCCGATGCCGTCGACGATGGCAAGCAGCTGTATTCGCTCAGTGCGACGCACGGCGTCTCGTTCATCGATTGCACGATCCACGCTCCGGTCCTGGGCGGCGTCGAACGGCCGGATTTGCTCGCAAGGTACGATTTTATTCAGATGAACAACACGCTGCGGTACAACCATCTCGGCACGAAGCTGGCCAAATCGCTTGTTGACTATTTCGCGAATGCGGGCACGCCGGTCGAACCGGAATTTTATGCGATGCTTAAGAGCCATCATGAATCGGAAAGCGTCTCCATGGCGAAGCGCAAAGGAACGACGGCGGAGCGGCCGGCTCCGGCAAAGTTCAATTCGGAGAAAGGCTACGCCTACTTCGACACCGATCTCGGGGAGCCGGTCGTATGGGACGGCGCCCGTTGGGTTAGTCCGGCCAAAGCGGGCGATACGCTGCATTTTTATGCTCCAGGCTTGCCCAGTTCGGCGGGGACGGTCATGAAGCGAGCGGAAAACCACCCGTCCCAGGAATACGTGCTGCCGCAAGCCGGATCGCTCGTCCGCTATGCCGTTCATGTCAACGCGCCCGGAACTTCCGCCGCTTTCACGTTCGACCTGTTGAAAAACGGCTCCGTCTGGGTGAGCGGCATCGCCGGCCCGTCCTCTTCCGCCAATCCGAAGCTGGCGGCGCCGACGGACAATGCGGCGTTTCAAGCCGGCGACCGACTCTCGGTCCGCATCGCAGCGGTCGATTCAAGCCTCGCCGCCTCCACTTATGCGACGGTCGATTTGTACGTAAGCTACGTCAACTATTGAACGGCGCAAATGGCGATGGGATATGAAGCCAAAGTAGCAGACACAACAACGCTTACCGCTTCTTTGTTACCTGCAACGCAATGATAAAGAACACGGAGAGGGTGCAAGCGATGAAAAAATGGACTCATATTATGCTGATTTGCGTGCTTCTGGCCGGCATGCTGCCGCTGTATGCCGCGGAAACGAGAGCCGAGGCGCTGCCGCTTCCGAACGGAGGGTTCGATTCCGGGCTCACTGGCTGGAGCAGGCTTCACGGGAACCAGGCGAATATGACGGTGACAAGCGAGCTGAAATATTCGGGCGGCTTTAGCCTGAAAATTAAAGACATGGAAAACGACGCCTCCTACGCGATGATCAGCGACAAGCTGCCTGTGTCCGAAGGCAAGCAGGTTACCGCTTCGTCGAAGCTGTATTTGTCGGGAGGCTCCGGTTCGGTCTATTTGTATTTTTATAATGCGGCCGGAACGATGATTCAAAGCGTGTTTTCGAGCAAGAGCTCGCCGCAAAACGAATGGATCGACGCCAGCATCACCGGTACGGCGCCGGCCGGCGCCACGCATGTCAGCGTCGTGCTGGCGACGAACATCGTCAACGTAGGCACAGCGTATTTCGACAGCGTCAGCCTGACGGCGACCGTGCCGCTTGCAAACGGCGGCTTCGAATCGGGCTTGACCGGCTGGAGTGCGGTCTTCGGCAGCGCGGCGCAGATGATCGCATCAAGCGAAGCCGCCTATACCGGCTCCAAGAGCCTAAAAATCGTCGATAACTCGGCAACGGCCTCGTTCGGGATGGAAAGTGACAAATTCCCGGCTTCCGCCGGCAAGCAGTATACGGGCGAGGTGAAAATGCGGGTCGACAGCGGGGCGGGGGCGATCTATATCCGCTTCTACGACTCCGCGAACAAGCTGCTTGATTCAAAGTCGGCCAGTACGGGCGTTACTTCAGGGCAATGGCGGAACGTCACGGTGACGGCGATCGCCCCCGAAGGAACCGTGAAGGCGGCGATTTTGCTGTACAGCGCGCAAGCGACGGTAGGCACCGTATATTTCGATGAAGCGAGCATCTCGGAAATCAGTCTCGCCCGCGGCACCGTAACGGATGCCGCCACCGGGTCGCCTGTCGCCTGGGCGTCCGCCTATTTGTATGCGGCGGAAGATACGGGCTTTGCCAGGCCGCTGGACAAAGCGACTTCCGATGCCAGCGGGAAGTTCACGTTCCCGGGCAGCGTCCAGAATGGAAACTATGTTGTGCGCGCGGCGAAGGACGGCTATTTGCGCGGAACGGTCTCCGTCCAAGTCGGCGGCGGTGGCAGCGGCAGCGCGGCCGTGACGCTGGCCAAAGATATGGCGGCCGCCGTGTATACGGTGAGCGGCACAGTGCGGACACCCGGCCAGGACCAGCGTCTGGCCGGCGTGAATATCGCCTTGTACGACGACGACGATGCTGCGTACTCGGTTTCGCTCGGCGCAGCCGTCTCCGCGGCGGACGGGACGTTCACGCTCGACCGGCCGGTCGTAAACGGCCGATATTTGGCGCGGGCCGTAAAGGCGGGCTATTATACGGCGACATTCCCGGTTGCGGTGCAGGACGGCCATTTTACCGGAGTCGATTTCCAAATGCCGCCGCTTAGCAGCGTCACGGAGCAAAATATGCCCAAGCCGCCGTCTGTCCATCCGCGCCTGTACGTGACGCCGGAGCTGATCCCGCAGCTGCAGGCGAAAATCGGGACGCCGGCGTTTCAGCCGATCTGGAGCAAAGTCGTCGCTCAAAGCTATATTTCGGAATATACGGGGAGAAGCAGCGGCAAGACGCTTGATTTCGAGACGTACATATTCCCGGCGCCGGAAAACGCACGTTACGTGAAGCTGTTCGGCAGAGGAAACTCGACGAACCAGTGGAATTCGATTACGGAGACGGAAATCTATACGCGCGCCGACGGCGGTCAACTGGAGAAGCTGCCTGTGCAAAGTGCGAGCTGGAACAGCCAGGATCGGCAGTACGACGGAAACAACACGATTGACGGCAATCTGGATGCGGAATCGAGATGGTCGGCGGAAGGTACGACGGAGTGGATAACGTACGATCTCGGGGCCGCGAGGACCGTGACCGATCTGAAGATCGCCTGGTACAGCGGCAATACGCGCGCTTCCTATTTCGACATTTATGTCTCAGCCGACGGATTGAGCTGGCGGCTCGTCGATCTCGGCATGGGCAAGCCGCCGGGCTTGCTCGATCCGCCGCCGACCGGCCAATCGAACTATTCGGCCTCACTGAAGAACGCGATCGAGTACAACGCGATGAAATATTTGCTGCTGGGCGACGCGGCCAGCGGCCGACTCGCGATCCGCGCCGTGCTCAACTTCATGGACACCGCCGTCTATGCCGGTCTCGATACGTTCCGGCCGATCGGGGATACGATCCATGCCGCTTCCGTCACGTACGACTGGTGTTACCCCCTGCTGTCGGCGGAGGAAAAAACGGCCCTTATCGCCAAAATCAAAACGCTGGCCGCCCAAATGGAGATGGGCTATCCTCCGACCAAGGGCGGAGCGGTTACCGGACATTCCGGGGAAAATATGCTGATGAAAGACCTGCTGGCCGCCGGCATAGCGGTGTACGGCGATGACCCGGAAATTTACAACGTGTCGGCCAAACGGTTTTTCGGCGAGTTCGTTCCGGCCCGCAACTTCTGGTATTTGTCGGGCATGCATCATCAAGGGGATTCGTACGGATTCGGCGTGCGGCTCATGCCGGAGCTGTGGGCGCAATGGATGTTCGCCAGAATGGGGTATCCCGGGGTGTTCGCGGATGAACAACGGGACGTGCTGTACCGTGCCCTCTACATGCGCAGGCCCGACGGCCAGCTGCTGCGGGACGGAGATTCGTCATGGCAAAACTCCTACGCTCCAGGGGCATATTGGAAAATATCATCGCCCATTCCGCTGCTTGCCGCTTCTTACTACAAAGATCCGTATTTGCAGGGCGAGTTTTTGCGGGAGCATACGATGGGGTCCAATCTGTTCGTCGAAATATTATTCGCCGATCTCGATGTGTCCGCAAAACCGGTGGACGATTTGCCGTTAACACGTTATTTCGGATTTCCGTACGGGACGATGATCGCCCGCACCGGCTGGGGAATGGACGGCAATGCGGGCAGGGTCTCCGATGTCGTGGCCGAAATGAAAATCGGCAATTATCAATACGGCAACCACCAGCACCTCGATATGGGTAGCTTCCAGCTGTACTACAAAGGCGGGCTGGCCGTCGATTCCGGCATGTACCAGGGCGTATACGGCGCTTACGGCAGCGAGCACGACAATAATTACTATAAGCGCACGATCGCGCACAATGCGATGCTTGTGTACGACCCGGCGGAACGGTTCTACAACAACTGGGCGAACGACGGCGGGCAGCGGAAGCTGCCGGAGGCGAATAAACTCGACGATTTGCTCGGGAAAAATTATTACGGCGGCGTTGTCGTCGGTCATCAGTACGGACCGGACCCGGTCGCGCCGGAGTTCAGCTACATGAAGGGCGATTTGACGGGCGCATATTCGGACAAGGTAGAGCAGTTCAAACGCTCGTTCTTGTTCCTGCGGCTGCAGGACGAGCAGCATCCCGCCGCCATGATCGTATACGACAAAGTCGTGTCCGCCGATCCGAACTTCAAAAAGTATTGGCTGCTGCACAGCATGGAGGAGCCAGAGGTCAGCGGCAATACGACGACGATCGTACGCAGCGAAGGCGGATATTCCGGCAAGCTGGTCAATGAAACGCTGCTGCCCGCCGCAAGCAATGCATTGATCGAGAAGGTCGGGGGCCCCGAACACGAATTCGATGTATTCGGGACGAACTATATGCAGGTGCCGGCGAAGCCGGCCGGACAGCAGACGGTCGAGGCGGGGGCGTGGCGGGTGCAAATTTCGCCGAAGGCGCCGGTGGAAACCGACCGTTTCCTGAACGTCATGCAGGTGCTGGATAACGGCGGTACGGTGCCGCTGGCGGCGACCGCCGTCGAATCGGAGCGGATGACCGGCGCGGCGATTGCGGATGCGGTCGCTTTGTTCAGCAAATCGGGAGACCGGGAAAGCGGATCCGTCTCATTTTCCGTTTACGGCGACCGGCAGCTTCATTTTGTCGTGACCGATCTGGCTGCCGGCTCGTGGAAAATCTCGCGCGGCGGGGAAGAAACGCTCGGGGAAGTAAGCGCGGAAGGCGGCGTCCTGTATTTCGACGGACAGCCCGGCGCGTATACGCTCACGTACATGGGGGCCGCTGACATCGTCCCCCCGGTGACGAATGCTCGCATCGACGGGAAAAGCGGCGCGGGTACGTTCAACGACCGGGATGTAACGGTGACGTTTAGCACGTATGAGCTGCTGTCCGGCGTGAACCGGGCGGAATACCGGCTGGACGGCGGCAATTGGACGACCGTCACCGGCGCCGTCTATTTGACCGGGGAAGGGGTGCATACGCTCGATTACCGGTCCGTCGACGGTGCAGGCAATATCGAGACGCCGAAGCAAGCCGTGATCGGCATTGACAAAACGGCTCCCGTCCTGCGGTTAAACGGCAGCCCGGTCATCAATCTGCTGGCTGGAAGCACCTACGCCGATCCCGGTGCAACGGCGGAGGACAATCTCGATCCCAGCGTCGCCGGACGAATCTCCGTTATCGGCGCACTATACGATAAGGTGCCCGGTACGTATTACTTGACGTACCACGTCGCCGATGCGGCCGGCAATGCCGCTCAGCCCGTCTCGCGCACCGTGCAGGTGCTCGATCCGTCCGGCATCGCGAGAATCGAATTCGATTCGCCGATGTACGTGATGGAGCCGGGCGCGCAGCGGCAAACGGTCGTTACCGCCGTTTACGGCGACGGCCGCCGCCTGCAAGCGACCGCGCTGGCGGCGTACGGATCGGAGAAGCCGACCGTCGCATCCGTCGCGAGCAGCGGCATCGTGAATGCGGCCGGGAGCGGCGGAACAGTCGTCACCGCTACGTTGGGGAGCCATACTGCTTGGGCCGTCGTCGGCGTAGGTGAGCGCGTGCCGGCTACGTTTCTTGCGGTGGAGGAGCTGCTTCGCAAGTATGCCGCACTAGACGAGGTGTTGCCTTCGCTTCAAAACCAGTTAGGCAATCGGCTGATGCAGGCGGAGAAAGATTGGGAGAAGGGACATACGGATCAGGCGCTTATGCACTTGAACAATTTCCTTGAAACGTTGCGCAAGCAAGCGGACAAAGCGTCGCTCCGGGCTGCGGACCAACTCCGCGGCGGCGTGAGCGAATTGATCCGGCTGTTGTCGGGAAGATAACGGGATCTTCTTTCGTTCGGATTCAATGCGGAAAGTTACCAGAATCTTCGTTGCACGAAATCCGGATAAGCTTACCCGGGTTTAGGCAAGTCGAATGCAGATTTCTCCATTTAAGTTTGTGAACATTACGTCATTGATAAACATTCCTGTTAGTCCTAAGAAGCGGGCTTTGTAAAAAAAGGAGCGTCTCGGTATGATGGGTTTGTCGACGGGTTTGATACCCAACACCATCAAGGAGGCGCTCTTGCTATGAAGTTTAATCAATCACACGGACAAAATCAACGAATTGAACGAATTACCACCTCTCATCTTGTTGTCGGTATCGACATGGCTAACATGTAGCGCAAGCTACAAACTTCCGAGGTATAGTTCTTACGAATAGGCACCTTTCGTTTAAAAAACACACAGGAAGGGTTTGAAAAATTAAAACGGTGGATAGAGGGATTACAGCAGAAGCACAGGTTACAGAGCCTTATCATTGGCATGGAACCGACAGTACACTATTGGAACAACCTGGCCAGCAGGTTGAAGCTGTGATTGCGTTTGGAGTAGCGCAAGGCCGAAACAAATATGCGTTATAACCCCCTCGGGGATGCAAGGTGGTTCCATTTCCCAGCTTGTGGCATGGAACTCACTGGCATGTGGGAATAGCTCGTTTTGAAGTTTTCATTGAATTAACGGGCAGGATACTTCCAATTTGTGGTACCTTATGATGTATAAAGATACTCTTGAATAGGAGGGATAAGGTGAAATATTGGAGATATTTAGGCATCCTTTCATCTTTAGGAACAATAGTGCTTTGGCTAGTTCTAAACTTCAATAACCCATATAATTCTGCATCTCTAAGTAATGACGTTTTGATAAGAACGGGGGTATTTCTTTTAGCCCCTGCATTTGTAGCAGTTATAGGCTCGATTTTTAGGAAACGTTTCACTATGCTCGTCGCATTTTTTTGGTCCCTCCCTTTAAGCATCTACCTAGCTATGACACCCAGTATTTTTAAGTTATTTATAGTTACTTCACTTTGTTATCTTTTATCCGGAATTCTGATGAAATGCAACGCAACGCCGATTAATAAACGGATACGATAGCTTAATCACAACTAAAATGCAGCTGCCGGCGTGGATCGGCAGCCGCGTTACGCTAAACCAGCTAATAGATTATCAATGGGACTTGAGTTCACAGATCCCGGTTACGGACGGGTTCATTTTCTCACCGTCGCCTGTTACATGGTTCAACATGAGGGTTACAGCGATGAAATGTATGTCTGGGTGCAAACCGCGCTGCGAAAATACCTGGAGGAAGGCCACACCTCGGAGATGATTCGTCAGGATGCCGCCCAAGGACCCGGACGCACCAAGGGAATTCGAAGGCCGGCGGATGCCCCGCCTATTCCCAGGGTTGCCTGGTCCATGACGATCGCCGATGTGGCTGCGCAGATGCAGGATCCGGAAAGTTATTGCAAGCTTATTGAACAATGGGGACATACAACGCTGCAAGAGATGGGACCGCTTGTTTTGAAAAGGCGATAGGATGGGTTATAGTACAGCGAAGGTTCAAAGATAACTAAAGTAACGGATACGATTGTGTAATTGGAGCAGGCGCCGCGGCGACCTGCTCTTGATCATTAAAATAACGGGCAGAATAGTTCAATTAATTCTACAGAATGCCGCGGGGATTGAGTAATTACTAAAATCACAAATCAGACGTTATCTGAAAAGATTGGCAACATAAGAATACTTATAGAGAAAAGGGTAGCCGTGAGAGCGGCGATCCATAGAGTGCGTTGCGATGACCATCAGAAGCAAAACAAACGAAGGAACGCTTGTTCAAGTGTGTTTGTGGTGCCAGCGGCAATAAGTGCGGAGCGTATCCGCCCTTATTGTATTGTTGGATTCTTGACACGGGGAACATTTTGTTCTCTGAAGTCTAATCAAAAACGCGCCTGAACCATTGTGGTTTTGCGCGTTTTGCCGGGACGAAATACGGTGTCAGGACGGAATGTTCATAGCGGTCTGAATGTTTTTCAGATCGAGCTGAATTTGCTCTGGAATATGGTAGGGATGGTATAGGCCCCGCTGCATCATGTAGATTGTTATCTTTTCATGGGAGTCTATGGCTTCGTCGAGCTGTTTCATCAAAATTTGCTTGATTTCGGGGGTGGCACATTCGGTCACGGCCATGGCGTAGTTTCTGACTCCGCTCTTGGCGTTCATCAAAAAATCCATTGCGATCACGTCATCGGTCAGCGTATGAAGCCCTGTCATGTGTTCTAATATTGTGTTCATGTTTTTATCTCCTATAGGGTCACTTTAGACAGCACTCCACCGAGCTCCTGAAGCTGCTGCTGTGATAATTGCACGTCTTGCTGCAAAATTTGCATGAGCTCCGGGTCGGCTACCAGAGCTTGCATGGTTTTGGTTTTGGTCATGCAAACCGTCTTGAACGCAGCCATTTCATGAACCTCCAGCATCTCATGCAAAGCGTAATTGGAATTCATTCGGATTGTCCTCCCATGTATCTATCCATATTCAAGGCTTTAAGACGACTTTGATGCAATCGTCCGTTTTCGTATCGAACACTTCATAGCCGCGCTTGGCCTCGCTGAGCGGAATGACGTGCGTAACAATGTCTCCAGGGTCCACTTTGCCCGACGTAACCAACTCGTACATATACGGCATGTAGTGAATGACCGGAGCTTGTCCGGAACGGATATTCACGTTGCGCTGCATGATGTCGCCGAGCGGGAATCCGTTATAGCGTCCGCCGTATACCCCAGTGACTTGGATGGTCCCGCCTTTGCGGACAGCCTGAGACGCAATGATAAATGCGCTCATGGTGCCGCCTTGCAGTTTCAAACCGCTGGCTAGAAATTCGAGATCGCTCATCTTGCCGTCCATTCCTACCGCATCAATCACGACATCGGCGCCGCCTTTGGTCATTTCCTTGAGATTGTTGCCGATATTCTTATCCTGTTCGAAGTTTACGATTTCCACATTGTTCGTTCGCTTCGCATGCTGTAAGCGGTAATCGACATAGTCGACGGCGATGACCCGCTTTGCTCCTTTCAGCCAGCAGAATTTCTGGGCCAGAAGTCCGACCGGACCGCAGCCGAGCACGATGACCGTATCTCCATTCTTTACGCCGGCGTTATCTACGCTCCAGAATGCCGTCGTCATGGCATCGGCGATCAAGCTTAGCTTTTCGTCCGGTTGTTCGCAGTTTTCGGGAATCTTAAAGTGGGTAAAATTTGCAAACGGAACTCGTAGATACTCGGCTTGCCCGCCAGGGTATCCGCCTGTCGTTCCGGAGTAGCCGAAATATGCTCCCATATCCCCGTGTTCGTTTGACTTGTCACATTGGCTTTCCAACTGATTTTTGCAAAAAAAGCATTCTCCGCATGCGATGTTGAACGGGATGATCACACGGTCGCCTTTCTTTACCTTTGTCACGCCGGGGCCTACCTCTTCTACGATCCCCATCGGTTCATGCCCGATGACATAGTTCTCCTGAAGGTTAGGGATCATCCCGTGAATAAGGTGAAGGTCAGAACCGCAAATGGCGGTACTGGTGATCTTTACGATCATATCGTCCGGTTTCTCAATCTTCGGATCCGGCACCTCTTTGACCACGACATTTTTAATCCCTTGATACGTTACCGCCTTCATGCTTTATGTCCTCCAATATGTTCATCTGGGGTCCGATCAAACATTCCTTTACGTGACGTATCATCCGGGAACAAATTCATCTGCCCAATCATCACCGTATTTTTCGCCGAA
The DNA here is from genome assembly GCF_910594985.1 of Paenibacillus allorhizosphaerae. Classification (GTDB taxonomy): domain Bacteria; phylum Bacillota; class Bacilli; order Paenibacillales; family NBRC-103111; genus Paenibacillus_G; species Paenibacillus_G allorhizosphaerae. Next base: position 229,434 of record NZ_CAJVCE010000006.1, on the reverse strand, counting down.
AGCTGGTCGAGTTGGTACTGTTCGTTCAGCTCGTAAGGATGGAACCATTTTTTGCGAATCATGAGCTCCGTGATTTCTTGGTGCATTGCAATCCCCTGCTTAAGATGATTGCGCAGCAGCGCTCTTACATCCGGAGAAGCCGTTTCCGTCAGGGCGATGGACAAATTTCGCACACCCTCCTTGGCACGAAGAAGGAAGTCCATTGCAAAAGTCATATCTGCCATTTCCGGCATATTTAATGAATTAATCGGGTCTAAATAATCGGTATTCATTTGCGTTCCCCTTTAATGTGTTATAGGTGTCGGGCTATTCGGAACAGGCGCCTGGAAAGGAGCTCTTGCGTAGATTGCTTGCAGCTCGGCGATCTGTAGTGTGGATTGAATTACGTCTTTCTGCATCAACGCTTTTAGCTCTTGGTCAAAGACCAAGCCTTGCATAAGTTTTGACTTAGCGAGGCAGAGCGTTTTAAAGTTTAACGCTTCATGCAGTTCCATCGATTCGTGCGGCGCTAGCGTTGGCGTATTCATTGAGAAATTATCACCTCCATTTTTTCATCAACGTTAGATTTTCCGACGCATCGGATCTTATACTAAAATGGATTGCCGGAAATGTGGGATCCGGATATTCCCATGCAGTCGCAGGAATATAAACAAAATCTCAACCGCATACTTATTTCTGTTTAAATTAATGATCTTTGCTCAAGGGAGGAGGACTCGCCTTGCCCAATGAAAACAAAATTGATCTAGCCACCGAAAATGCAAGAAAACCGGCAGAAGGTACACTTAACTCGAGCAGCAATACGCTGGAGCAGCATGCATCTAACGCGGTTTCTGAGGCGCAAACGGCTTTAAATCAGGCGATAAGCTCGATAAGTGAATCTAATGCGGCAACAAATTCACAAGGTTTGGAGACGGCCCGGCGGCAATTGACCCAAGCAGAGGAATTTTTAGATCAAGCTCAAACTTCAGCAAACGCATTACGTCTGCCGAACCAACAATAAAACGGTCTTAGCGCAGAGAGGCTTGGCAGAGATTCTCCTTCTTTTTCGGATACAAGTGGAGTCAGGCTCACATGGCCGTCTGTCTATGTCGAGTAGACGCTGCGGATGATGTTTTCCGAATTTACGCCGATACTCTCCGCATGGGCAAATAACCTGCGTTGCGCTCGGAGGAACGTATTTGCCATAGACACGGAGAGTCACAGTCAGAAGGCTTCGGCTTGTGCCGAAGCTTTTTGTTTTTTGAGATGTCTCGGACATTTTCAAAAAACTTAATCGAATCCGGATATTATTAAGCAGTGGAGCCCAATTTATACAATTTGCCGGACTTTGATCTCTCCCTGAAGACAGCCTGCTTCACTTTAGAAATTGAATATCGACAAAAATTAACTCATCCACGTGTCGGAGCACCGCGAACTCATTCACAAGATTGGCGTTACAGGCGGCAAAGTGGAAGCCCGCATCGCCAATGCGTCGCATGATGCCACCTACCTGTTGGCGGATGTTGAAGTCGTCGCCAGCTACAAACTGGCCGGCATCAACTGGATGAAGCTGAAAGGGATATTCCATCGCATCTTTGCACCGGCTCAGCTCGACCTCACCATCCATGACCGCTTCGTCCACCCTGTACGGCCGCAGGAATGGTTCCTTGTACCGCTGCACGTGATTGACGAAGCGGTGAGTCGTATTCGCGATGGCTCGATTACCAATGTGGTTTATGATCCTAAGACGGCCAGTTTGGTTGGCCTTGCTCGGTAGAGATGCAGATTCAAATCTCTAATCCAACTGAGAAGGACGCCCAATAAGGGTGTCCTTCATTTCGCCGTTGGCCCCGTTACGGTGAACCGTAACACAGAGAGCATCGTATCTCATTGCGCTAACGTGGAACGTTAGCGTAAACACGGTTAGTTTTAATTTGAAAACGAAAACAAGCCATTGAAACTACGTTTCGGTTAGAAAAAGAATCATTAAGAGCGAGGCATTAGAAAAAGTTTTAAACATATATAGGTAATATCCGTTCTAATATGTCGGGGAGGATATCATAAAACCTATGTTACCTATTGAAGAATATTTCGGTAAGTTAGAACTCGTGTATTCATTTTATGGGGCTATGCCTACAGGCGTTAGCGTATCAGAAACCGGCCGTATCTTCATTTGCTTTCCGAAATGGGGAGATGACGTTAGATTTACGGTAGCGGAAATTGTTGAGGGTCGGTTGCAGCCTTATCCTAATTTAGAAACGAATTTGATAAACCCTTTGAATATCACTATGTCCTTCATCAGTGTCCAAAGTGTAATTGCTGATGGAAGGGGAACCCTGTGGGTACTGGATACGGCAGCACCAAATTTTTCTGAGCCTATTAAAGGAGGGGCAAAATTAGTCGCTGTAGATTTAAAAACAAATACAATAAGAAAAGTATATACGTTTGCAGAAGATGTAGTCTTGCCGACAACGTATCTGAATGATGTCCGATTTGATTTTCGTGTTGGTAAATCAGGTTACGCATATATAACGGATTCTTCTTCCAAAGGTCCAGGCTCTATTATAGTCGTAAATTTACAAAATGGAAATGCGTTTAGACGGTTAAATGGAGCAAATTCAACTTCACCCGATCCGTATTTTTTACCGAAAGTGGAAGGTAAAATTTTGATGAATCGAAACACAGATGGTTCGACATCTCCCTTTCGATTGGCATCTGATGGTATAGCGATTTCCCCTGATGGTAAAATTATATTTTTTTGTCCATTAACCAGTCGTCATCTATACTCGATCTCAACAGAAGCCCTAAGAGACAGAACGATACCGGATTTCAATTTACGTTATCATGTGCAGTATTGGGGAGAAAAAGGTGCGTCTGATGGATTGATAACCGATGCAAAAGGAAACGTTTACGCTGGAGACTATGAAAACGATAGTATTCGAAAGATATTGCCGAATGGAATAATGGAAACCATCGCACATGATCCGAGAATTTTATGGCCGGATACTTTTTCTATTGGTCCGGATCAACACTTATATGTTATTGTGAACCAATTACATCGGCAGGCAAGATTTCATTATGGAAAAGACCTGCGACAAAAACCTTATAGTTTACTTCGTATAAAAATTGATGAATTACCAGCTCCTACCTTTTGATAAATATTTCACTTTACAAAGTTGACTCTATTTGCATAGAAAATGCATTTTATGACTTTATGGTTATTAAGAATTTGGAGGCTGCCGCTCGGCAGCCTGTTCAACTAACGGGATACGATAGTGTGGAGCTACCGCGAGGAATAGAGTGGCCGCCTTAGTAATCGGCTTATGGAGCTTGATACATATGCTTGGGGGTGGGGGCATGTCAATCGAGTCTGAAGAGTTGGATTTTGTTTCCGCTATTATGGAAGGTTACCGACTTCCGTGGTTTTTTTCTGGTGGCTGGGCAATTGACCTTGCACTGGGAAGATTAACACGGCGTCATGATGATGTAGATATATGTGTTTTTCGGGAGAATGTCAAAGAATTTATTGAATTCTTTACGGAATGGAATATTCAAGTCGAGAATCGCGCAGAAGACACTAATGGCTCTTTAATGCCATTCAAACACTGTTTCCCAATTCAAGGAATGACAGATTATCAATAATATAATCTAGCAAGGGCGATCACTACACTAACGGGTTTAAGATGGCCGCCCGAAACTCTCCTGGAGGAGCTCCGGGCAAGCTGCAGCCGTTTAAATATACTCGCTTTTTGTATCAAAGATCGAAGCCGGCAGCTTGTTCCAAGCTTCGAATGTCGTGGTCATCATGTAGCGCAGTCCGCTGGCGGCGGATTCATAGGCGCCAAACATCACCTCGTGCACGTGAAGCTGCTGACGCCCGTGCTGCTTGGGCTGCATATCGGCGCGTAGGCAGTGGACAAAGTGGCTCATGATGTTCTGTTCCGACTCCAGCGGCTCTAGTAGCTTCGGAGCGTAGCAATTGGCGTAGCCCCGCCATGTTACTTGCTTCGCATCCTCAATTGCCGTGTGCGGAGAGTGAATGACCAGAGGGAATCCGCTGTCGTTCAGCGCAACGGTTCCTTTGCGGCCGTAGATCAGCGTATTGTTTTGATTGAAGGACGTGCCCCACAACGTACGGATCACAGCATGCTGTCCACCGGCAAACTCCACAATGAGAGTGGCGTTGTCGTCCACATCGCTTTGTACGCGTTTACCTCCGTTCACGATGCGGTTAGGGATCAGCGTCCCTACCTCCGCCATCACGCTTCGCGCAGGTCCGAGCAGCGTAATGAGCCGGCTGACCGGATAGACGAGGCAGTCAAGGACGGCGCCGCCATGCGAAATCTCCTTGTGATAATACCAATTGTCACGGCCTGGCCCGGGAATGTTGAGCTGCGCCTCAGCCCCGGTAATTTTGCCGATCGTCTCTTCGTTAACATAGTTCAGCGAAGTTGTTAATCCCGGATTCAAATCGTACGGCAAGCTCATGAAAATGAGTCTCTTCTCTTCAGCCAGTTCCACCATGCTGCGGCAGTCTTCGAACCGGGTCGCCATCGGCTTTTCGTTAAGCACGTGCAGCCCCCGCTCAAGCGCAGCGAGCACCACCTCGGCATGCACCGAATGAGGCGTCGTGACGACGACGGCGTCGAGTTCCTCGGTATCCATCATTTTGTGGTAGTCGTCATACCATCGGGGCACATTATACATCTTGGCTTTTTTCTCGGCGTTTTCTAGCCTTCTTGCGCACGTTGCCGTAAACTCGACCTGCTCTAGCTTGGCCGCTTGTTCAAAAAAACGGTTGCTGATATCTCCGCTACCTACCATTCCCAACTTGATCGGCTTCATTCGGGTTCCTCCCCTAACGTAGCATTTCGTGCATTCATAAATTTAATTATAAGCGACCTTGCCCCCGGTGGAAACCGCTGAAATATTCGATGCTTAGTTTCCTGCGTAAAGTTAGGTCCCACAGGAACTTGTCGTCATTCCGTTCGGTTAACATGCTTAACGCATTTATTGGAAGTAACGGGAAGGATAATGGAGTATGGGCAATAAGTTGGAACCGGATTGTTTCAATATTAAGTTAGAACCCGCCAAAATGCGGGTTTATTTCTTTAATAGGGACAGGATCTTTTCATCTTTCCTGTGACAAGAACTTGTACGATTATTTGTGGAAAATATAACCACTAATGACGCAAAAACTGGATGTTAGGCGAATAGACTATACGTATAAGGAGGAACACGTCCATGGATAACATTGGGAATCGATATATGCTCGAACAACCGATTAAAGAAATTACAAACGGGCTATTGTTAAGAGGGATGGATCTGACCTTCAAACGTAGTGTTCTTCTATATACATTCCAAGAGACAGACGAACTAGCGCATCAGGAAGCTTTACGTTGGATGAGAAAAGCATCCCAGATGTCCGACGAGCATTTCATGCACGTTCTGGATGCACGTTCGGAAAACGGATCGTTGTTTGCCGTTCTTCAGGCGGAAACGGGAAGACCGTTGTCTGATCGGTTGATAGATTTGGAGATAACGGGCCACAAGGCTCTCATGTATGTGCACGAGCTGGCCAAAGGAATTCGAGAAGCTCGCCGAAAACGGCTGCCCGAATGCTCCGTTGACGCGGAAAATCTGTGGATTGAAGATAATGGCCGGTTGCGGATCATAAATTTTTGGGCGGAGGGAAAGTACGGACGACGCGGTGTACCGGGGCTGGCACTGCTATTGTACCAGCTGGCTGCCAAAACAGATATCCCGACATCCTCTATTAGCGTCTATTCATTCGAGATGAATCGGTTGTTTGCGGATTTGTCGGATGAAGCTCGGGAACGTGCCATAGCTTTGGCCTGCAGGGCGTATGAAGGGTTATGCACGCTTGCCGATTTTCAGCAAGAGCTGGAAGCACTGCTCAGTATCGGCGGCGAGGGGAAGGAACCACTTCTTATATCAGTTTTGCCGGTAAACGATATGATGACGTCAAGCAGACGGGAGCGGAAAACCGCCATACATGAGTCATATGCGTTTGTAGATCCTAAAAACAAGAAGAGAAAGGCCGAGAAGCGAACGGCAGAAGGGCGTAAACCCGGGGAGACTCAGACGCGCATCAGTGCGGCAACGGACCGCAAAATAGTGGAACTACGCGAGCTGTTCCGAGAGTCGTTCCAGCTGCGCAAATGGCATCTGTTTGCTACTGCCGGCTCCGGTGTGCTCGTTCTCTTGCTTTGGCTGACACTGCGTCCGCTCCCTGACCATGTGAACGGTTCTAAGCCGCAGACAATTCAAACGCTCTATCCAACAGCTGTATCGGTAAATCATACTGAGACGTCGAAGCCTTCCGCATCGGCATCCTCGATGCAAGCTCAAACGGTTGTACCGACGGATAAGACTTTAGAAGTCGAAGTTCAGCCGGCAGACGGTGGCGCGATACAAGCCAAGGCGGGTATTGTCCCGGATTTGGTCGCTCATACAAGGGAGGATGCCGAAAAGATAGCAATTGCCTCTGGGCTTCGATATCAGTTTTACCTGGAATCGAATGCCGCCGACAAAGGGGTCGTGTTCAAGCAAGATCTTACTCCCGGTAATGCCGTGAAAAATGGCGAACGCATCACGTTCTGGGTGAGCAAAGGAAAGTAGATCGGCGGCAAAAGGCGGCCATAAGGCTCGTAACACCACAGACAAAGAAAAAAATGCAGCACCTTGTTATATTAATTATTTGATACGCCTCCTAGGTGTGAGTTCAGAGGGCTACAACCCAGTACATACTCATCCTAGTGGTGCGTCTCTTTTTCTGCAAATGAATCTATTAACGCCTACAGGAGTTAACGGAGAACGTTAGCGCGGGACGACGGAACTGATCCATCGCTTTTTCTTAATATGGTGCACTTTGGAAAGCACTCATTAGTTATGCATATTATTCGTTGGCGCTAAAGCAGCCCGCTTGAGTATAAAAGCTTGTAGATGAAGGTATAATGTAAGCAGATTATGGCAGTGGAAGGGAGGGAAACCTTAATGTTCGATTTATCGGAGCTCGAGCATATTCATGCGGATATCCAAGCGGTGCTTGAGATCGTCTCGTCGTTTAAAGCTCGCATTGATGGTAAAGAAATTGGAATTCGAATTTTAAGAAACCGGATGGACGATTACTTTTATGAGCTCAGCCACTATTATCGGGGAGCAGATCAGGCTGATCCGGATTTTTCAGAGGAAAACCGCTTTCCTACCGTGGAAGCTGCAGTAAAAGGGGCCCTTCGATCGGCATCGATGTTCTACCGGAGTACGGACGAAGGAGGAGCCTGGGTAGCCAACGAGTCCTACATTCATTAATAGCACTAATAAGCTTAGACTAGGACCTCCTTTCGGTCCAGCTAAGCTTTTTTTTACAAAAAGTAACTAACAGAATACTGATCATTAACCTAACGGGATACAATAGCGCAGTAGCACATACTAATGGAGGCTGCTGGCTTGTCGGCAGCCTCCATTACGTTAACGGGCAGGAGAATGGGATACCGGATTCTACTTACTTCCACGTAAGTGAATATTCCTCCTATGAACGTGCTAATGATTGATGACGACCGCTCTTCACTTTTCGAATGAATCGTCTATCAATATAGGAAGCAATAAGCAATGCTGCTAAACTAAGCAAAACGGGTATACCGAAAGCTTCATAGGAAAACGGTTTGCCTTCTATGTTTAGATTGGTTGCACGGTATTCCAATCGCTTTGCGCCATATATAGCGGTTAGGACATCTTCTTGCTTGGCTAAATCCTCAAGCGGAGCATCAAAGATAAATCTGTCAGCGGAGCCGCTGTGAATGAACTCAGGCAACACGTTATTTCCCTTTTCGTTCCACTGTTTGACATCTGCCGCAGCGAAAGATTCCGCTTCCACTCCCGGAACGAACATTCGATCCAGCTTCGGCGCATTCGACATTTGATATCGGGTGACAAGGTTAAGATGATACTTCGTAACGATTGGCTGCTTGGCTTCTGAGATGGTGTAAACCTTTGTTGTTCCGGAAGCGGCATAGGTATCAAAAATCGTTGTAAGTGCTCCGTCATCCATCCCGTTATATAACAATACCCCTGCGCTTTTTTTGTTCCATTGGAATGCTTGGTTAAACATAAATATCAATTCGGTTCGATCTACATAATAAGGGTCTACCTTCGGATTCTTTACGAAATGATAGGAAGGGTAATTCATCTCTTTCGCTATTTTCTCCGCCATAGGTTCGCCTAATTGCTGTGAGATCACATAGAGGACGGCATCGATTCCTGAAGTGAGAGCTGCTGAAGCGACGATGTTCCCGTCTGCGACATAACGCACATCCCTTCTCCACTTTGTTTCAGGATATTTATCGATTTCATGATAATCAAAACTTTTCCAGTCGGTAGTTGCTTCTTTCCCTTTTAATAAACCTGTATCGGCCAGATTCAACCCTCCAGCGCAAATGCTTAACAACTTCGTATCAGAATGTTTTTGTATCCAATCCCGGACAGGTTTATACTTTGCTTCGTCTACCATTGGCATGGCCGGAATCACAATAAGGTCGGGACTTTTTCCTAATAATCGATCCAGTTCATCCAAAGAATAGTGCGGCATCAGATCCAAACCGCCAGAGAGTGTTTTCATGTTTTTGTCCGGGGCAACTGCGTATACGTTATAAGACTCAGTCATGGCGAACATTTCATACGGAACCATAAAATCGAACACTTCTGTCGTCGGATTGGATAAAAGGACAGCTACTGTAGGTTTTTTCGGATTATGTTCAGGGACGCTCACGTCTTGTAAGGCAGGCATTGGTGTTTGCCGAGTGGGAATCCAATATGCATGATTTGAGTGAATATACCCAAACGCACCGAACCCTCCGAAAAGTACAACGAAAGTCATTACATAGACAACGACACGTAATAATAACTTCATCTTAGAATTCTCCTCTGACCCATATTTTTGCTTTTTATGCCGCAGCGATGATGCTCCTTATCGCTATTATCGATATTCTCATCATAAGGTGGAATGCAGCTTTGCCGCGCGCAAATATCAGGTACAACCGCGCAAAGTTTTGCGTTCATCACGCAAAGTTCAGCAATTTAGCTTGCTGCTGTTGTCTTCAACATCATGGGGGTGAGCAGCCCTGACATGATGAATGCCATGATCGAGGGAGAGGAAGATCCGGAAAAGCTCGCAGCCTTCGCGCGACGGACACTCAAGAAAAAGAAAGAAGAACTGGAATTGGCCTTACGCGGTAACATGAGTGCCCACCAGCGAAGGCGATGTGGATCAATGTGATGATTATCAAAAGGGTGCGATAGAGCGGCGATGGATCTAAGGTTTGCAAAGACTTCACTCATCGCCTATAATACTGAATATATGTTCAGTATTGTAAGTGGATTTTCATCTTAAAGAATCTATCGGCCAGAAAGTGGTGAATTTTTGCGTGAATAAAAAGAAGCAGCAAACCGAGCAAACGAAGAAGAAGATCGCTGATTCAGCAAGATCTTTATTTGCTCAAAAGGGCTATAAAGCAACTTCCATTGAAGACATTGTTAAAGCGACCGGGTGCAGTGCCGGTAACATTTATTATCATTTTAAGAACAAAGAAGGACTTTTTTTATATTTACTTGAAGACTGGAACAGGGAATGGGATAAGACATGGCTGGCCAAGGAAAAGCTGTACGCTACCACAACCGAGAAATTATATGGCATGGCCGAATATTTGGCGCTCGATCAACTGAGTCATCCGCTGACGAAGGCCGCTGATGAGTTTTTCAACAATTCAGAGAAAGCCCCGGAGGTGGAGGAGCGAATCAACGAAATGGTAAAAGGATACATTGACTTTAATCGGCAGCTGCTGCAGAGGGGAATCGATCATGATGAATTCGAAATTGCGAATGTTACCGGGCTCGCCATTATTTTGGACGGTCTGATGCTCGGGCTAAACCAACATAGCCGGAGAATGGATCGAGAGGAAGCGCTGGCAGCGTATCGGTTGGCTATGGATGTGTTTCTGCTCGGCATTGCCAAGCGGACCCGCTAGCCCCTTTTTTTTGGTATTATCCTGAATGAATATTCAGTATTTGTGATTATGGAGGAATTACGAATGGCATTATTGACAAAACATCGGGGAGCCTTACTGATTCTCATGTTCAATCTACTTCTGGTTTTCTCGGGGATCGGCCTTGTCATCCCCATTATGCCTAAATTCATGGAGAGTCTGGGCATTACCGGGGGGATCCTCGGCCTAATGGTTGCCGCTTTTTCGCTAACGCAGCTTCTTTGTTCGCCATTGGCCGGCCGGTTGGCCGATTCCTTCGGCAGAAAAAGGATGATTGTTATCGGCATGATCGTTTTCGCCTGCTCTGAGGGGCTGTTCGGGTTAGCCAGTTCACCGACTCTGCTCTTTGTTTCGAGGATGCTCGGTGGTATCAGTGCCGCTTTGATTATGCCGGCCATTATGGCTTATGCGGCGGATATCACGACGCAAGAAGAACGCGCGGCGGGGATGGGGTACATTACCGCAGCAATTACAACAGGGTTTATAATCGGACCAGGAATTGGCGGTTATATTGCAGAATTTGGCATCCGCGTGCCCTTTTACGCCGCGGCTGCTGCGGGGATTTTTGCAGCATGTCTCACATTGTTGATACTTCGGGAATCGCTCTCCTCAAAAGAAAATATATCGGATACTGCACCTAACGCAGTGGAACGGAGAGGTCTTCTTTCACAATTGAGGTATTCCTATAGAGAGCCCTATTTTTTAAGCTTGATCATCGTTTTTGTTATGTCGTTCGGGCTTGCTAATTTTGAAACGGTCTTTGGACTGTTTGTGGATCAAAAATTCGGGTTTGAGCCAAAAGATATCGCCTTTATCATAACGTTCGGGTCCATAGCCGGCGCTGTGGTTCAGGTTACTGCCTTCAGCTGGATATTGAAGCGTTTAGGGGAGCAGCGGGTCATATCCCTGTGCCTTTTCTTTGCGGGTCTGTTTATTCTGATGACACTTTTCGTTCACCAATTCTGGATGATTTTTGCCGTTACCTTTATTGTATTTTTGGCGATCGATATCTTACGACCGGCGATCAGTACGCAAATGTCAATGCAGGCTAAGGATCAGCAAGGCTATGTTGCTGGCTTGAACTCTGCCTTTACCAGTCTTGGCAATATTGCAGGGCCTATTGCAGCAGGTTTTTTATTCGACTTGGATGTGAGTTACCCATATATGCTGGCGTGCCTAACCTTGTTTATTAGTTTAGTCTTATCGCTTAGAGGTAAAAAACGCAGCTTGCAGGATGCCCATACGGCCTCCTGATCGTTGCTGAAATGAGGGGTTTTGATGGAGCTAGGAGGCAGCATCCGGATCATCTGGTAGTCTTCTTGTGAAAACATTATAATAGAATGTAAATGTTGCTTCAAAAGAGGTGCCGGAATTTGGGACACATTCAAGCTGTAAGTTTTCTCAAAGAGCTCTCCTTGAGATTGAACTGGATTATTGAATGGAAATTCAGGCCGGATGAAGGTATCGGCAAAATCGCCTATCCTCACACGATCATTTGGCTCATATTGGGCGGCAGAAGGCATATTATGATTCGTGAGAAGACGTATGAAATCAAACGTGGCGATTTGGTCGTCATCCCTCCACATACGATACGCAACGTAGAGGCGGATGCGAACGACCGTGAGCTATTTCAGTATATTACAGTTTGCTGCGACCTGAGGCTTGGCTCGCTTGAATTTGTGGACATGCATAGGTTTCCGATCTCGACGGCCATTCAGGACCAGACTCGTTTCCAGGAGCTTGTCGATTTATCTTACTCGCTTCTGAAAGAGACGAATCACATTTTGTGCCAGTTGGGCATCAAGGACATCTCGGAGCTCGAAGCCCAGAAAAAAGCTGCAAACGTCAGTACGGAGGAGACCGAGGCGCTACTGTACGTACAAAGCTTGTTCGTCACCTGGTTTTATCAATTTTACAGGCTGATGCGTCCGTTGCTGCTCGAGCAGCCGGTGACGATCGATCCGAGACTTCAGGCGGCATGCAGCTATATTGAGAGACATATGAATCAAACTATGAAAATCGGAGATTTAGCGCGATACATCTATATTAGCGAGAGTCATCTGCGGCTACTGTTCCGCAAGACGTTCGGCATATCGCCTATGGAATATTTGCAGCAGGCCAGAATGAAGCGGACGAAGGAGTTACTCGTCAATACGCAAATTCCAATCCGCGACATTGCGGAAATGATCGGCTATCAGAACCAAAATATGTTCAGCCGATCGTTCCTCAAATTGGAGGGCTTGAGTGCTAGAGAGTACCGAAAACGGTACAGGGAGGAAGCTGATAAGCATTAACATATACAGCGGAAGAGAGAAGTGTTCGCATCCGAAAGCGTGAATGGACTGAAAGGTCAAATAATGGATTCGTCTCAAGAGGAGATTGGAGGTGGAAGCTTCTGCCGCTAAAGTAACGATTATTCATGAGACTGGGAAGAACCTGCGATATTCGATTTTCGCCAGGTTCTTCTTTTTTTACGCCGCAAAGTTAAAGTTCGCTTAAGAGTAAAAGCAACGAGAACTTTCTGCACGCAAGAACATTCATGTTTTTCCATCATACCTCCTGCATGATAGTTTGGGGCTTTATCATCACCAACACACTCCAATACTGATTCTGGCCAAATGTGTACAGTAAAGGCAGTTCTATAGCGTTCTAGCGTTCATTCGTGCATCTCAAACTTCACAGAAAAAGCCTCCGTTAAAGAATCGAACAAGCCCATAGCTATGCTGTACAGCACCTCCGGGGAACTTACTTGCATTAATCGATATAGAGAAATTAGTAATCGGAATTGTTATATCTTTCGATCGGGCAAGGTGGTACATTGATAAACAAATCTTGGCAGGGAGGTATTGTAAGCGGTAATAATAAGCGGACTCTAGCGGTCGGTTCATACATCGGCTCAACGGGAGCATGTCAGTCATGTTTAGGCGAATATGCCGCAAAGCCCGGCGGGAGCGCCGAGAAACTGTACGAAAATGACGGAGGTGTCACAGTAATGGACAAACGGAGCTTTTTTTCCTTTCGCATATTTCTGGCAAGGAGCAAGCTCGTATTTTATGTGTGCCTGACGGCAAGTCTCGTTGCCATAACGATGCCGACTGCGAGGGAACAGGTCGCCGATGCGGCAGGTTGCACGACGGCTCCCTGTGCCGTAACGATTAATGTCAATACGGGCAGCGAGGACCATTATGCATATGGCTACCGGGGGTTGAACAACGAGTTTCAGAAAGGAATTGTCGAATTTACCGACCAGAACGTCATTGATTGGACCAAGGCGCTTGATCTCGGCTGGATCCGTTGGCCGGGCGGCACGAACGTGAACTTTTTCAACTGGAAGACAGGTTTGACGGATACGGAATATTTGGCGCAATATTACCAGCACAACGAGCATGCCGAAGCGAACTACTACAAGTATATGGACTTCTATAAAATGCAGCGGTCTACGCAAATTCCGGAAAGGCTATCCGATTTCAAGGACTTTCTCCAAAAGGTAGGCGCGCGGACGGCCATAGCGATCAATCCGGCGATGGACCCGGTCAGCAAGGTATACGATTTGGCCAAGTTCGTCAAGGACAACAACATCCCGGTCCTTTACTGGGAGCTCGGCAACGAGCCGTTCTTCTACCAGAGCGACCCGAAAATATATGCGAACACCCCCGATTATTTGGCGAAAATGAAGCCTTATCGCGATACGATCAAGGATGTGCTGCCCGACGCTAAAGTACTCATCTCCTACCATAACACACCGGACTCCAATTGGAACAATGCGATCTACAACTATTCGAATCCATATTGGGACGGCATTAACTTCCATCGCTACAAGGGAGGCGTTGCAACTGATTTGAAGGACACCAATGAAGCGATTGCCACCCACGTTTCGGTTATTAATAATGGGTACATTGCCAGAATGCAAAATACGAGTCAACCGGCGTTTATCCCCGAGAACGGGGTCGATCTCGGTGGAAAAGTCGGCGAAACGGCCTACCACGGCATCTACAATGCAGAGACACTGCTGCGTACGCTGCTGCAGCGGTACGGGACGAACACGAGCTCCAATATTAAGTACATGGGCGGATTCCGGTTGTTTAACGGATACCTGCAGCCTGCCAACCGGTATATGAACGCGTCAATAGACCTATATCAGCGGGGGCAGAAGGCGGACGCGACCGGCTACGATTTCGACTTCTATTTCGCCGCTCCTGCCGTGTATACGCATATCATGGATTTGGCGGTGAACAACAGCTCGTCCTATTGGGGTACAACCGTTACGGGCGGGGCTGATGTAGACCGGCTGAACAGCGCCGCGATGCCGGCGATCTATGCGCAGGCGTTCCGCGGAAGCTACGGCAACAAGAACTATCTTGTCATTACGAACAAGTCGGACAAGGCTCATACGGCTGCTGTGCAACTGAATGGGACTCCTTACGGCGGTACGTTCACCAAGGTATACGCGGCGGCGCCGAACGGCAATCCGCTTGCCCGAAATTCTGCTGCGGCTCCGCAATTGGTGCAGGAGCAAACGGCGAGCGGCGCAGCCAATCCGATATCGATTCCGGCGTACGCGATCGTGCGTCTGGAATGGTCGCCGGCGAGCCCGCAAGCGGACAAGATGCCGCAAGAGCCGTGGATTACGCATGCTGACGCTGTGACAACTGGCGCAGCGAGCCTGAAATGGCTTCCGGCCGACGGAGCGAATTCTTACACGATCAAGTACGGCACGTCTCCGTCAAGCTTGACGAATATGATTCCGGAAATTTCCTCCTGTATATCTTCCTACGTGGTAACGGGCTTGTCGGCCAATACGACCTTTTACTTCAAAGTTGAGGCAGTTGGAACGAGCGGCACGACCGCTTCGGCAAACGTTCTGAGCTTGACGACGGCCGTGCCGGCGACTCCGCTGCTGCGTTCCGCTTACGTCGAAAGAAGCGGCGCCGTAGGTGTGGAGTGGCAGTCCGTTCCGGGAGCGACCGGATACAAGGTCCGCTACAAGCTGGACGGCGGAAGCTGCGGCTCGCCGATCGATGTCGACAACGCTGTAGGCACACTGGTTGAAGGATTAAATAACGGGCAAAAATATTGGTTCCAGGTTGCCGCTTACAACGCGTATGGAACGAGCGCGTACTCTGCGGAGGATCCCGCCTATCCGAACACGAACAATCCGTTCGCTCCGCATGACGTCAAAGTATCGGCCAAGACAGCTACGACCGCTACGTTAACATGGGAGCCTTCCTACGACGAAACGTTCATGGGCTTCTTCGAGGATGGAGACGGAACGTCGAGCGGATGGACGGTGCAGGCCGGATCGGCTTACACCGCCGTCAACCATCCTGATACGTCGAGAGCGACGAAGGTGTACAAGGCGACCGCGAGCGGCCAGCAAATCGTGACGCGCGGATCGGCTTCGTGGGACGACTACGAGATCGAAGCGAATATCGACGTCACGAGCTATGATAGTTCGGGAAAAGTCGGCGTAATTGGCCGGTTCCAGGACATTAACAATTACTATTATTTTACGTATGATAACAGCACCACATCGTTCCGGCTGGCCAAATATGTGAACGGCACGACCGTCCTGATCGCATCCAAGACGCTGACCGAGCTGTCGGCGCAGGGCGTCAAACCGAATGTGGCCGACATGAATGTGAGGCTCGTTTTGGAAGGAACTAGGCTTAAGGCGATGGTCAACGACAAATTGATCATCGATGTGACAGACAGCTCGATCGGGTCCGGCGAGGCCGGGCTGTGGGCGAACCAGGACACTTATTTCGACGAGGTCATCATCCGGGTACCGAACGCAACGAGCTTCAAGGTGTACAGAAGCACCCAGCCCGATACCGGGTATACCCAGGTGGCCAATAATGTGACCGGCACATCGTGGACGGATACCAATCTTCAATCGGGCGTCACCTATTATTACAAACTGAAAGGGGAGAACGGCAGCGGAGATGCGAGCGTAGGCTTTTCGAATATAGCTCCCAAGCCATAACCGGGAGCCCGCCTTTGAAGGAAGGGCTTGTCTCTGCAGATTGGATGTCCGGGGGCAAGCCCTTCCTTCGGTTCATTGTCAAGCGTTAATCCGTTAATCGAAAATGAAACATATGTAATCGATTGGGTTATATAATGCCGGACGAATCAATGATATAGTTTGACACATAATCGTTTACAACATTTATGGAGGTACATTGCATGAGCGACAAACCAAATATACTATGGATTTGCACCGACCAGCAGCGGTTCGATTCACTTGGCTGCTACGGCAACCGATACGTTAACACGCCGAATATCGACAGGCTTGCTTCAAACGGCGTGTTGTTTGAAAGCGCATACAGTCAATCGACGGTTTGCGCGCCGAGCAGGGGAAGCTTCCTGACCGGCCGTTATCCGCGCACGGTCCGGCTGCGCAAGAACGGGCAGAACATTCCGGACAGCGAGGTGCTCGTGACCAAGCTGCTGCACGATGCAGGCTACACGTGCGGACTGTCCGGCAAGCTGCATCTGTCCGCCTGCTTCCCGAGGGTATCTCACGGAACTGAGCGCAGAATCGACGACGGATACGATATGTTCCATTGGTCTCACCATCCGAAGGATGATTGGGCGACGAACGAATACAGCCAGTGGCTGCGGGCCAAGGGCAAGAAGTTTGCCGCACGGCCGGTGGAAGGCTGCGAATATGTGGCGTACGGTCCGGACGCGGAGGATCATCAAGCGGCCTGGTGCGCGGAGAAAGCGATCGATTTCATCAAAGCCCACGAGGGGAAGCAGCAGCCGTGGGTGTTCTCGGTCAACATCTTTGCTCCTCACCATCCGTTCGATCCGCCGGAAAGCTACCTGAAGCGGTATCTGGACATGCTTGACGAGCTGCCGCTGCCGAACTATTACGAGGGCGAGCCGGAGTCGAAAACGAGCGGCCAGAGAAGAGACCATCAAGGTGCTTACGCCAATCCGAAGCTGTACCCGTTCAACAAAATGGCCGATTCCGATCACCGGTATTTGACGGCGGCATACTACGCGATGGTCGAATTGATCGACGACCAGGTCGGCCGTATGCTCGAGGCGCTGGAGCGTACCGGACAGCTGGACAATACGATCGTCGTGTTCATGTCGGACCACGGAGAGCTGCTCGGCGATCACGGCGTCTATTTGAAGGGGGCGCATTTCTATGAGCCTTCCGTACACGTGCCGCTGATCGTTTCGTGGCCTGCCGTCGTCAAGCAGCCTGTTCGCCTGTCCACTTTCGTCGAACTTGTCGATCTTGCTCCGACGTTCCTGGAGGCAGCCGGTATCGAGCGTTCCCCCGGCATGCAAGGGAAATCTCTGATGAAGCTGCTCAACGGCGAGACGGCGGAGCATCGCAGCGACGTGTATTGTGAAGCTTACGAAAGCAACAGGAAGCCGTACGGCATGGAGTACGCGATGATGGTACGAGACCGTACGCATAAGCTTGTAGTGTATCATACGCGTCAGGACGGCGAGCTTTACGATCTGGAGGCGGATCCGGGGGAAAGCCGGAATTTGTGGAGCTCGTCCGAGCATGCGATCGTCAAGCTTCGGATGATGGAGCTGCTTTGCCATCGTATGGCGGAGACGATCGATCCGCTGCCCGAGAAGATTGCGCCGTGGTGAGGGGAACACAATGATTTCCGATCATGAACGTGCGCTCATAGCTCTACTGGATATGCGGCTCCAACCATTTTCCATATACAAATATGAAACCGGGGGGAACACAGATGTTGAGAGAGAAATCCAAGGTACTAATGGCGTCTGCAATCGCAATGAGCTTGGCATTGACGGGCTGCAGCGGAGGAGAGTCGGAGCAGCCGGAGCCCGGCGCCAATGCCGTGCTGGACCAGACGCCGGTAACGCTTACGATGGCGACGCTCGGTTCGGGCATATCGGACGAGGAATTCAAAACGATGATCGCCGACCCGGTCAAGGCGAAATATCCGTTCATTACGGTCGAATATCGCAAATACCAGCAAGGGGAAAATTTCGAAAGCATGATCACGGCGGGGTTCATCCCGGATATGATCTATTCGGGCATACTCGACGTGCCGGTGCTGCAAAAGCTGGATATGCAGCTTGATTTGAACCCGTTGATCAAAAAGTACGATGTCAACCTGAACGATTTCGAATCGTCCACCATCGAGATGATCAAGCGTTACGGGGACAAAGGCCAAATTTACTCGATGCCGTTCTCTCTCGGCTTCCCGATTCTGCTCTATAACAAGGATATATTCGATCGCTTCGGCATCGCTTATCCGAAGGACGGCATGACGTGGCCGGAGACGATCGAGCTGGCGCGCAAGGTGACGAAGACGGTGGATGGCATCTCGTACAAAGGCATCGGCGCGATGGTTGCGTCGCGGCTTTCGTTGACGATGCTGCAGGAGAAGTACGATGCATCCGGCAAGGCGAAGCTGACGACCGAAAGCTGGAAGCAGGCGATGGATATTTACAGGCAGCTGCGCATGATTCCGGGCAACGAAGGCAACCCGTCCGAAAAGATGTTCCGCGACAACAAGAATGTAGCCATGATGGCAACCTTTAACGGCGGGCTGGGGCTTCTGGAAGAAAATTATAAAGCCGGCGACGTGTTTAATTGGGATATGGTCACCTTCCCTTCGATGCCGGGCAAACCGCTTGAGGTGGACACGCCGCTGCAAATTATGACAATCTCCGCTCAAAGCAAATATTCGGACCAGGCATTCCTTGCGCTGAAAGCGATTACGAGCAAGGAGAACCAGATGGCGATGTCCAAGGCAGCCCGTCCGGCTGTATTGAAGGATGACGCGATCAAGAAGGCGTTCGGTCAAGACTATGCATCGCTGAAGGGCAAAAATATTGCCGCGCCGTTCAAACACAAGCATCAGCCGATCAATCGCGGCAACGTATACGACAACCTCGTTAACCCGGAAATTAACAAGGCGGCCGACGAAATTGTGAAGGGTGAGAAGGATATCAATACGGCGCTTAGGGAAGCAGAGGAGCGCGCGAACAAGTCGATTGCGTCTTACAGCAAATAATAAAAACCTATAAAGAGTTTCCTTCGGTTGAAAGATTGGGAGGAACAGCATTTTTTTCGACTGGATGAGGTGAATATAAAAACGTTCCTTCCGGATGTGGGAGGAACGCAATACCTATTTTTATTATTAAATAGTAATATGTTGGAGCTTGAAGCACCATATTCAACTAAACAAGCGGAGGGAACAGAAGTCATGAGTCAGAATAAGCCGAACGTCATCTTTATTTTGGTGGATGATTTAGGATGGGGAGAGCTGGGCTGCTACGGAAACACCTTTAATGAAACACCGAATATAGACGCACTTGCCGCGGGCGGCATACGGTTCACGACAGCGTATGCGAGCTCAACCGTGTGCAGTCCGTCCAGAGCCGCGTTAATGACGGGTCAAGCTCCTCCGCGCAACGGAATTACGGACTATTTAAGACCGGATACGGAGTGGCATTTGCCGCTGAATCCGAATTCGTTCGCGGACAACGAGCTGCCGGAGGATACCGATTTCCGGTTCGATCCGAATATGGTCACACTGGCGGATATGTTCAAGCAGCAATCCTACCATACCGGGATTATTGGGAAATGGCATCTTTCCGGCTACGATCAGAATGGCGTGAAATTCGGTCCTACGAAATACGGGTTTAACGAATCCATCGTTTCCGAGCAGGTCGGAATCGGCAATGGCAGTTATTTTTGGCCGTACAAGCTGGTCGACCCTGCCATTCAGCCGCTTGACGGCAAAAAAGAGGAGTACTTGGTGGATCGGATGAACGAAGAAGCCGTCCGGTTCATTCGCCGGAATGCGGATCGTCCGTTCTTCTTGTACTTAAGTCATTATGCCGTTCATACCACTTTGGTCGGGAAAACTGAGGATGTCCGATATTTTGCGGAAAAAGCAGGCTTAAACAGCTCCGATGATCTGGCTTGGATCAAGCACCATAATCCGATCCTGGCCGCCATGCTTAAAAGCGTCGACGACGGAGTAGGCATGATTCGGAAAACGCTTGAGGAGCTTGGATTGGATCAGAATACGCTGATTATTTTTACTAGTGATAACGGAGGCGAGACGAGGGTTACAAGGAACGGTCACCTTCGCGGGGGCAAGTCGACGACCTATGAAGGCGGCTTGCGGATCCCGCTGGCGATGAGCTGGCCGCAAAGGGTGGCCAAGGGAACGGAATGCCGCGTACCAACGATTAATATGGATTTTTATCCAACCTTTGCCGAAATACTGGGCTACCAAATTCCGAAGCATCATATCGTGGACGGCGTATCGATAACTTCTCTGATGTACGGGCTGGAGGAAGGTGCCGAAATACCGGCTGATCTCGTTGATCGCTCATTTTACTGGCACTATCCACTGGAAAAACCGCATTTCCTGGGAGGACGGTCATCGGCGGCTAATCGTACAGGCGATTGGAAGATTATTTCGTTCTTCGATGATGAGAGCAAGGAGCTGTACAACCTGAGCAATGATGAAGCCGAATCTGTCAATCTGAGCCGGAGCGAGCCGGAGCTTACGCATAAGCTGGACGAGAACCTAAAGTCATGGCTTGAGAGCGTAAATGCGGAAATTCCTGCAACCCGGAAACAGTAACCGGCGGCTTAAGCTATTCTCTTGACGAGTTCGACTACGACTACTTCGGCGAGGGCCAAGGAGGCTATGATCCGCTCAACATGTATACCCAGTGTGGTTCAATCCGGACTGTGCGCAAAGGCGATTGGAAACTTGATCTTAACTCCGAGGGAAGCGGCCAGCTCTATGATCACCGGAACGATCCGCTCGAAACGGACAACCTTTACGGTCAGCCGGCGCATCGAGATAAGGAGCACGAGCTGCTGCAGGAGCTTGCCTTGTGGATGATTCGCCTTCAAGCTCCGCATCCTTACCCGGTCGGCAAGTTCGCATGAAGGTTGATCCGCGCAATTGTTGGACGCAGCCTGCCGAATAAACGAAACCTCCCTTGTGACTCGCAATCCTTGATTCGGCGAGTCATAATGGAGGTTTTTGACAAGTAAGGCTTCCGACGGATCACTGCTACTGGATAAAGATGGCTATCTTAATCTCGGGCACGTCAGTTGCTGATTGAAATAATCTAGCAATTCACAACGAAAAATAGATATTTAAAAAAGGAGAATATATATATGTTAAACAAAAAAACGAATGGTGCAGATGTGATTGGTTACTGCTGCATGAGATTTCCAGTCACAAATTTGAAAAAATCGGTGGATTTTTATTGTGATGTGTTGGGCTATGAATTGATTTCAGCAGATTATTCGTTTGGAGAGGCGCATGTTGCATTGAAAAATGGAAACGGTCCGGGTATTTTTTTGATGGAAACCAAACCGGAAGATGTCACACAATTGAAGTTTGTATTTCCTCGTTCATTCTTTATCACAAGCAGCACGGGGCACGTGACGATGGTGGAGTTATTAACGAATGATTTGCTTGCTTTGCATGAACGGATTAAACAAGCTGGAGCCCATATTGATAAAGAACCTGTATTTACTAATGATTTCGGTTATTTCACCTTTTATGATCCGGACGGGCACTATATTCGGGCGGTCGAAGAAAGAGGCGTGTATTTCGACTTGAAACAAAGAATGAGTTCAACACTTAAACGGGATCTGACTGAGCATGAGAATCAATTGCTACGGGGGCTATGTGAAAAAGCTAGTTTTGAACAGCAAAAGTTTCTCGGCTCCATCATCTCGGAAATTCGAGGTTCTTGAGCAGGAGTCGCAAAACAATCAGGCATACAATCGGAGCCGGGTGAATCCAAGAGGAAGGAACTTACGGGAATACCGGTGCGAACCTTCCGCCTCGGTTCTTAATTGTGATGTCTTTAAATGGAATCTGGCAGCAAAAAGCATTGAGTTAACGGAGAACGATAGTTGAATAATTTGAAGCAAGAGCTGCCAAACGCGGCTCTTTTTTATCGAGATTTGAAGCATTTCTTTGCCGCTGCTTCATTCTTACCAGTTTAGAGAAGCCTTTTATTTTGAAATGAACACGGCAGGGCATTAGAAGGAATTGTTAGCCAACCGGCAAATAAGTTAATTAGGCTTTATTTTTCTAACATGGATAGGAGGGGACATGTATGGAAGAAAATCAAAATGAAACGATTTTGCGGCTAGGCAACACCTTGTTAAATGATGACCAGATATCCTTCAGAGCCAGGGGACTTTTTTTGTACATGATCTTCTCTAGCAGGAAAAAGGGCTTTTCGATAGAGATGCTTTCAAAGGCGAGCAAAACGGATAGCAAACGTGCAATAGAAATGGCAATCAATGAACTTGAAACGAACGGTTACCTTGTTAAACGTCAGCTTAAACAGGGCGGGATCCGTTGGAACTGTAATTTAGAACGAAATATAAAAGTGGAGAAAAGGGTTCCGGTCACCAAAACAAAAGAAAAGCAAACTACGCAAGCGAAAAAGCCCCAAGAGAAAAGCCGTTCAAGAGGACGAGTAACCGCCAAAAAAACCAGCGCATGGCGCAGTTTTCTTAAAGAATTTTTTTAATACGGACCGTAGGAGGTCTGGATATAACTTAAACACTGATTATATAGCAATCGGTAAGAAACGTAACATATAAAACATTGCTATATTGGAATAGGATCCTGCGAGTGTACCTTCGGAATTAAATGTCATTTTAACAACGGGAGGATGAGCTTGATGCGGAAAGTAATCGCCTCTGAAATGTTATCGGTAGAAGGCTTCATGGAGGAGGAAAGGGGGCAACTGGATTGGTTCGTTCAAGATGAAGAACTGAATGACTACGCAATGAAACTGCTTGATTCGGTGGATACCATTATTTACGGCCGGATTACCTATGAAGTGATGGCCGGCTTTTGGCCGTATGCTCAAGGCAGTTTTGCGGCACGAACAAATGAATTGCAGAAATATGTAGTCACCGGGACGTTGAAAGAAACGCCTTGGGGAACATGGAATAACGCCCGTCCGCTAAGTGGAAATCTGGCGGTGGAGATTGAACGACTGAAGAAGCAACCGGGAAAAGACATGGTCATTTACGGCAGCGGCAGTATCGTCCGGAATTTGACGGAACACGAGCTCATCGATGAGTATAGACTTATCGTGAATCCGGTTTTGCTGGGGAAGGGCAAACCGCTTTTCGGGGTGTTTTCAGGCCAGATTCACTTGAAACTGAATGAGGCTAAAGTATTTCCTTCGGGCGGTATTGCATTGACCTACGTGATATCCAATTCATCCCGAAGGCTTGAAAAAGGCTAGCGAGTGGTCAACGGACGATACTTTGAATTGTGACGCATTAAGTCCCATCATCCGGGAGGACGCTCTAAAAAAAACGACGCAGAATGTTCTGCGCCGCTTTTCGTTAATTCAAGCCGCCCATAACCGGATGAGGAACATACGGCTCCTCGAGGCTGGCGATTTCTTCAGGCGTAAGCTTCAGTGAAACGGCTGAAGCTGCATCCTCAAGATGGTTTGGCTTCGTCGCGCCTATAATCGGCGCCGTGACCGGCGATTTTTGAAGCACCCAAGCTAGCGCCACCTGCGCGAGCGGAATGCCTCGGCCGGCTGCAACCTCATGGACGCGTTCCACCACTTTGCGGTCGGCTTCGGCTGTTACCGCGTAGAGACGCTTTCCGAACTCATCCGTCAGGGAACGTTCGCTCGTCTCATCCCAACTGCGGGTCAATCTTCCGCGGGCAAGTGGGCTCCATGGGATAACGGCGATCTGTTCCGCTTTGCATAACGGAAGCATTTCCCGTTCCTCTTCGCGGTAAAGGAGGTTTAAATAATTTTGCATCGATACAAATCTAGTCCATCCATTACGTTCCGAGATATGCAGCGCCTTAAGAAACTGCCAGGCATACATGGAGGAAGCGCCTATGTACCGGGCCTTCCCGGCTTTTACTACGTCATGAAGCGCCTCCATCGTTTCTTCAATCGGTGTCCGATCGTCCCAACGGTGTATCTGGTATAAATCGACATAGTCGGTTCCGAGCCTTTTCAAGCTTTTATCGATCTCACTGAGGATTGCTTTACGGGAAAGTCCTGCGCCGTTCGGACCCGGCCGCGTTCTGCCATGCACTTTGGTGGCGATGACGATCTCGTCCCGATTGGCCAAATCTTTCAATGCGCGTCCGACAATTTCTTCGCTGGTGCCGTCGGAATACACGTTGGCCGTATCGAAAAAATTAATGCCGAGTTCAAGCGCTTTTTTGATGAAGGGACGGCTCTGCTCCTCGTTCAAGGTCCAAGGGTGGGTCCCTCTTGCCGGATCGCCATAGCTCATACATCCCAAACAAAGACGCGATACGTCCATCCCCGTACGTCCCAACTTCACGTATTCCATAGCATATCTCCTTCTTTTTTTTCAGGTTATGTGGCGCTTACATCATTATACCGCGAATGGATATAACTCTGAAACCAGTAGGGGTTCGTTTCTTAGACTACCATCATCCGGCATTGTCGTTGAACGACACAAATCTGCATACATTGTAACGAACTTATTTGAGGGATCGTCTTTTATCGCGTATATTTAAAATGTATAAATCGTAAGCGGTTGCAAATCGCTGCAGCCACACAACCTACTAAATAAGGAGTGGAGTATGGCATGAAGCACTACGAAATCGCAGTTATTCCCGGTGATGGCATAGGAAAAGAGGTTGTGCCCGCCGCACTGGATGTGCTGGATGCGATTGCAGAAGTACATGGAGGGATTTCGTTCAAGTACACAAACTTTCCATGGAGCTGTGATTATTTTGAGCAGCATGGAAAAATGATGCCGGATAACGGGTTGGAGACACTGCAAAACTTTGAAGCTATATTTCTTGGTGCCGTCGGCGATCCTCAGCGTGTGCCGGATCATGTCTCGTTGTGGGGACTGTTGATTAAAATTAGGCGTGAGTTCGAACAGGTGATCAATATTCGTCCAGCTAAATATTTCCGCGGGCTCGATACTCCGCTCAAAGGCCCCAACGATTTTGATCTCTTAGTGGTCAGGGAGAATAGTGAAGGGGAGTATAGCGAAATCGGCGGACGCATACACAGAGGGGATGACGAGATCGCAATTCAAAACGCGGTGTTTACGCGAAAAGGAACGGAGCGAGCCATCCGGTATGCGTTCGAATTAGCTCAGAAACGGAGAGGTCACGTTACCAGTGCTACCAAGTCCAACGGGATCGTGTACTCCATGCCGTTCTGGGACCAAGTTTTCAAGGATGTGAGTCAAGACTATCCGGGCGTGCAAACGACATCTGTTCACATTGATGCGCTGTCAGCATTTTTTGTCAGCAAACCTCATGTGTTTGATGTGGTAGTCGCCAGTAATTTATTCGGAGATATTCTAACCGATATTGGAGCCGTTATCATGGGCAGTATCGGAGTTGCTCCGGCAGCTAATATCAACCTAAACGGCAAATATCCTTCCATGTTCGAACCGGTTCATGGCTCTGCGCCGGATATCGCCGGACAGGGCATTGCCAATCCGATCGGGCAAATCTGGACCGCGAAGATGATGCTTGACCATTTGGGTCATCAGGAGATAGGACAGCATCTCTTGAAGGTAGTGGAGGATGTGACGCAATCAGGAGTTAAGACAACAGATATTGGCGGTACGGGAACAACGAAGCAAGTAACGCACGAGATCATATGCAGATTGAAAAGGTGACGATGATTGAGCGGGCCGCTTTAAAATGCGGCTTAATGCAGCAATTCATGGAGTTGTGTTTACAAAAATGTATACCTAAAATATAATTAGCATATTATCGTTAATATTCAGGTCTTACTGCATATACTTCAATTATAAAGGGTTTGTTCGCATGAATTCCAAAAGCATTCGTCAAAAAGAAATCGCTGAAAAAACCGGGTTTTCAATTAACACGGTTTCACTGGCCCTTAAAGGAAGCCCACGTATAAGTGAGGAAACCAGATCTATCATCATGGAGTGCGCCAAACAGTTAAATTATATTCCTAATGTAGTAGCAAGATCATTGGTGCAAAAGAAGACGAATACGATAGGAATTATTTTGACGGAGCTGATGAACCCGATCCTTACGGAAACCGCTCAAGAGATTGAGCAGATTCTCAAGAAATCCGGTTACAATATGATGCTTATGATTACCAACTCCAGCCCTGAGCAAGAGGCCGAGGCACTGGATGTGCTTGTCTCTCGCCAGGTGGACGGGATTCTTATGTATCCCGTATTTACGGCCAATTTTGCTAAAATCAAATTGCTGCGGGACAACAAATTTCCGATTATCTTGCTGGCAGGCGGTGATTATGAGCTGCCAACGGATGCCGTTTACGTGAACCGGAGAGAGGGAGCATATAAAGCGGCAACTCATTTTATTCAAGCCGGACATAAGCGAATCGGCTTTTTAGGCGGCGGCAACTATAGCGATAAAGAGAAACAGAACGGCTACTTCGCTGCATTGCAGGACAACCATATCCCCTTTGATCCAAGTTTGGTAGGGAGGGTTCAAAGCGATGGATATGACGCCGGTTATGCATCCATTGAGGAGCTATACAAGAACGCTATGCCGACAGCCGTCATTTGTACAAGAGATTATATTGCGCTTGGGGCTATGCGATGGTGTCGGGAACGTGGGATAAGAATTCCCGAGGAATTATCCTTCATTGGTTTTGACGACACCGCAGCCGCCAGTTTTGCAGAAATCCCCCTTACGTCGGTTAAGTATGATGTAAAAGCCGTAACCGAGAAGGCGACAGAATTGTTGTTTCAAAGAATTGATGAAAAAGACAAGTCGGTTGCCATGTCGATACAAAAGATTTCAATTCAACCTAGGTTGGTTATCCGCCAATCCTAGGATTTTTTTGTCATACAATAATAAAATTCATATTGACACACGCTTTTATAACGATTACCATAAAATTACTGGGGCGTATTAACGTTAATACAACGTCGGTAACTTAGTACAAATGGATTATCTTAAGGAGGATTATCGAATGAACAGCCTGCAAACAAAGGGAGAAGATGATTCTGCTTCACGCGTGTACAATCAAATAAGCACAAGCCATTACCTTAGTGGAAGCAGAGAGAACTACTATACGGGTGATTTTAAGTTAGGTCTTAACTTCTACAGCTTTAGTCATAACTTGAATTCGTGGCTCAGTGGCGATCCGGAAGGCGCGCCTCCAATGGATACGCTGGATGTTATCCGATTTGCCAAAGAGGCCGGCTTCGATGCGGTGGATATAACAGCTTATTATATTCCCGGGTACCATAACCTTACGATGCCCACGAAATCAAATGAAGAAATTTATGCTTATGCCGAAAGAGTGAGAGACCTATGCTCTGAGCTCGGCATCGCGATTAGCGGTACGGGTATCAAAAACGACTTTGCCGATCCGAATGCCGAGAGGCGCGAACTGGATGTAAAACGTGCAAAGTATTGGATCGATGTCGCTAGCTTCATGGGGGCTCCCGTTATCCGTCTGTTTACAGGTGAGATACCTAAAGATATTGTGAATTCAACCTGGGAAACGATTGCAAAGGAAAGAATTGTTCCTGCGTTAAGGGAATGTGCCGAGTATGCAGCAGATAAGGGAGTCGTCATCGGCATGCAAAACCACGGAGACATGGCGTCTACGGCCGACCAGGTGATTCGATTACTGAATTGGGTCGATCATCCAAACATCGGATTAGTTAACGATACGGGATTTTTCAAGGAATTCCAAGCGCCTAACGGTATAGGCTATGACTGGTATTCGGACATCGAAGCCGTTCTGCCGTATACGGTGAACTTTCAAGTCAAGAAGAAATCGGCCGGAGCGAATACAGATGTTTTCATTGATCTTGAAGAACTGTTCACTCGAATTCGTTACAGCAACTACCGCGGCTATATCCCACTGGAGACGCTGTGGGTGGCCGGTGATGCAGACCATCCCAAAAAGCTTTCGGCTCCACCGTATGAACAAGTTCTTGATTTTCTTCTTAAGATCAAAGCAGCGATGGAAAGCACTAGGAACGTTCCAAAGAAATAACTTTTCCAACAAAAGGTCATCGTCCTAAACCAATTTTATATTAACGTTAATATTGAACTGCTTTCAATCATATCTTATTAGCGTAATCGTAAACCGCACTTGTGTGTTTGCAAAACGGAGGAGCGTTGAAAGGAGCATGAACATTGAACATGAATAGATTACAAAATAATTTAGAGGGTCATCCGTTACCGATAAGCCTCATCTTATCCCCCGAAGGTGGCGGGGTGAAAGACGCCGTCGACGCAGAGGGAACCGCCTATGATGCGATCCGGATGGTTTGCGTTATCGCGGGTACCTTGAATGCGGAAGACTGCATTTGGATTAACCGGAACTTGGTTAATCTGATCTCAATTGAAGTTACTGGTACAGCAAATTTTGAAAACGCTTTTGTACCGAACAGCGCTTTTAACGAAAATAAAATGATTCAATTCATCAAGTTCGACAAAGCAACAGGTGTTGGCCGTATGGCATTTAACGAATGCTCTGCGTTAATAAGGGTAGAGCTGCCGGAGGTAACTACTATCGACAGCCATACCTTTACGAACTGCAAAGCGCTTCAATATGCCAGCTTGCCGAAGCTGCAGTCCATGGAAAGCAGGGCGTTTTACGGGTGTGCAGGCCTCGAGTCCCTTATACTTGGGGAAGAGCCGCCCGAGCCGATCGGGAGAGGCTATTGGTTCAAGCATGTGTATACGGCAAAAATCTATGTCCCGGTAGAGGAGTCTATCCAAAAGTATAAAAGTACTTACGAATTTGCAGACTTCCGAATCAAGGTGCTCGGCGATGAAAGTGCCGACGACGACCCCGGTGAAGATCCTTTCGCCCATGTATACGAGCAGGTCGGCACCTCCCATTATTTGAAGGATCATCGTAAAGGCCCGTATTACACCGGCGATTATAAGATCGGCCTCAACCTGTACAGCTTCAGCCATAATTTGGGCGCTTGGCTGAAGGGCGGCACGAAAGGAGCGCCGCCGATCGATACGATGCAGGCGATCCGTTTTGCCAAGGAGGCCGGTTTCGATGCGGTCGATGTAACGGCGTACTATATCCCCGGTTACGACAATCATACGATGCCGACAAAATCCGACGAAGAGATTTATGCGTATGCGCGAAAGATCAGGGCACTCTGTGAAGAGCTTGACATCACCATCAGCGGAACGGGTGTTCAGAACGACTTTGCCGACCCCAACGATGCTAGACGCACGCTTGATCTTGAGCGGATTAAATATTGGATCGATGTCGCAGCCGTAATGGGAGCACCTGTGATGCGCGTATTCTCCGGTTTGGTACCGAGGGATATATTGAAATCCGATTGGGAGACAATCGCAAGAGAACGGATAGCGCCTGCTTTAAGGGGTTGTGCCGAGTATGGTGCGAAAAAAGGGGTCATGATCGGTTTGCAAAACCACGGCGATATGACCGCAACGGCAGACCAGGTGATCAGGCTTCTGGGGTGGGTGGATCACCCGAATATCGGTGTGGTAAACGACACCGGCTATTTCCGCAAGTTCCGCGAGCCGCTCGGATTAGGATATGACTGGTATTCCGACATCGAAGCCGTGCTTCCTTATACGGTAAACTTTCAAGTGAAGAAAAAGCCGGCTGGTCAGGAGACGGATATTCCGATCGATTTGGCGAAGCTGTTTACCGGAATCCGGTACAGCAGCTACCGTGGATATATTCCGATTGAGCTGCTGTGGGTAAACGGGGAGATGAGGCATCCCAAAGATCTTTCCGAGCCGCCTTATGAAGAAATTCGTTATTTTCTATCTCTGGTTAAAGCGGCTGCGGAATATTCGAAAAAAACGGGGCCAGCGATAGTCAGATAAGTGCCGGGATCATAATAAGAAGGGGAGATGCTGCATAATGGAGTTGAATGGAACAGTAGCCGTTGTCACAGGGGCGAGTTCCGGTATCGGACTGGCGGCCATGAGGGCTTTGCTGGGCAAGGGCGCTTATGTTGCAGCTTTGGCTAGAGACGCTGATCGACTGAGTCATGCAATTGAATCGCTTCCCCCGGAGCTGAAACGCAACGTAACTGGAATCCCCGCTGATGTGAGGAATGAATCTGCGGTACGGTTTGCCATGGACGAGGCGGTGTCGGTATACGGCAAAATCGATATCCTGCTGAATGCAGCCGGCGTCAGCATGCGCGAGAAGCAATTGGTGCAAGAAATTGATCTTGCCGAATGGAATCGGATCATGGAGACGAATTTGACGGGGACGTTTCTGATGTGCCGCGAGGCTCTTCTCCGGATGTCGGAGCGCAATTCCGGGTACATCATCAATATATTATCGACGGCGGCTTTTCAAGCTTCTGGAGGAGACAGCATCTATTCGGCCTCCAAATACGGCGCAAGGGCTTTAACGGAGGCGATGATCTCGGCCAACCGCCATACGGGCATCCGCGTCACATCCATCAGTCCGGGGGCGGTCGATACCAACATATGGTCTCATAAAACAAAGCCAGTCTCCGCGGAGAAAAAAGCAACGATGCTAAAAGCGGAACATATCGCGGATATCGTTTTGTTCCTAATATCGAGGCCTCCTTCCGTTCATATTGAAAACATTACGGTTACTCCTTGGAACAGATAAGGCTGGAAAAGAAATTGGAAAAATGCAGGAGGAATGGAAATGGGCAAGCAGCATTATGGGTTTGCAATTATTGGCGCAGGCGTGATCGGTAAATCGCATGCCGAGCGATTGCAAAGCGTAGCCAAAGGAAAGCTGGTCGCCGTTTGCGACAAAAACGAACAAAGCGGACGGCAGCTGGCGGGCCAATTCGGCTGCGACTGGTCCGGCGACATACACGAAGTATTGGAACGCGAGGACGTGGACATCGTCAACATTTGTTTGCCGAGCGGTATGCATGCGGAATATACCGTTTTGGCTGCCCGGGCAGGCAAGCATGTCATTACGGAAAAGCCGATCGACATTACTGCGGCCAACGCTTTGAAGATGATTGAAGAATGCCGAAAGGCGGGCGTGAAACTGGCCGTCATCTCGCAGCATCGCTTGCAGTCCTCGACGCAGCGAGTAAAGAAAGCGATGGAAGACGGCAAATTCGGCAGGCTGATTATTGGAGCGGGTGCGATCCATTGGTACCGTTCGCAGGAATATTACGACAGTGGGGCCTGGCGCGGAACTTGGGCCTTTGACGGGGGCGGAGCCTTGATGAACCAGGGCGTGCATACCGTCGACGTTCTGCAATATTTGATGGGACCGGTGGAAAGCGTCTATGCCCACTGCGAGACGCTCGGACATGAACGGATCGAAGTGGAGGACGCGGCCGTCGTGACATTGCGGTTTCGCAGCGGAGCGGTAGGGACGCTCGTTGCGACCACTTGCGCCTACCCGGGACTGACGGCGAGAATCGAAATTTTCGGAAAAAGTGGAAGCGCTATCATTGAAGGGGACGAACTCGTATACACCAAGTTTGAATCGGATGAGGAACACCAAACGAATGAGAACGGCCCGGCTTTCAAAGCGGCGAACGGCAACGGATCGACAGCTGCCGACCCGACCGCAATTAATGGGGAAGGCCACATCCTGCAGATGAACGATATGATCGCCGCCATTGAAGAAAACCGTGAACCGATTATCAACGGGGAGGAAGGATTCAAGCCGCTCGAAATTATTTTAGCTGTGTATGAATCGGCACGTACAGGCCGTGCGGTCACGATCGGAGACCGAAGCGCATCGGCGGTTTAACCGAGCACACGGAATATGTACATCACGACAGCATAAGCCGAGTTTGATTCTTATGAAAGAAGATGGGGGGATCGAACATGAATGGAAAGCGCTTACTTATAGGATTTAACATATTGCTTGCCTTTGGAATGGTTGCCGGCTG
Source organism: Paenibacillus allorhizosphaerae (assembly GCF_910594985.1). GTDB lineage: Bacteria > Bacillota > Bacilli > Paenibacillales > NBRC-103111 > Paenibacillus_G > Paenibacillus_G allorhizosphaerae. The sequence goes on along the minus strand of NZ_CAJVCE010000006.1, from coordinate 197,535 downwards.
CAGCAAAGATTCGGGTCAACAAGAGCAAGGCAAGACCGAATCGAACGACCCGGTCACTCTGTTGATTTATCTGCAAGCCGCCGTTAGCGATGAAGATTTCAAGCTATTGTTTACCGATCCGGTCAAGAAAAAGTATCCGCATATTACGCTGGAGATTCTTCGCCCGAAAACCGGCACGAGGCTTGAAGATTTGATTACGGCAGGCACCATTCCGGATATGGTTGCGGCAACCAACCAGGATATCATGGGTTTGATCAGCAAGGACATGATCTCCGATATAACGCCGCTGGTGCAAAAGCACAAATTGGATGTGAATCGTTTCGAGCAAGCAGCCCTCGATTCGGTGAAGTCAAGCAAGGGCGAACTGTGGGCAATCCCGTATGCAATGGAGTTCATGACAATGTATTACAATAAAGACCTGTTCGATAAATTCGGTATGAGTTATCCGAAGGACGGCATGAACTGGGATGAGACCATTGAGCTAGGGAAAAAACTGATCAAGAACGAAGACGGCACTCCATACCGCGGATTGGAAGTCATCAACAGCAATTTGATGACCTATCCGCTTGCACTGACCTATGTGGACGGAAAAACAAACAAAGCCAGCATCAACAATGACCAGTGGAGGACCGTATTCGAGCTGACCAAACGCATCCAGACGCTTCCAGGGAACGAGCCTCCGACACCGGAAAGCAGCACTTCAGCGGTAGCCGGATTATTCACGAAGGAGCGAAACATCGCCATGGTCGTCGGCCCGAATATGATGAAATATTTCGGCGATTCCGCCGTCGGGCTCACCTGGGATATCGCCCAATACCCGAGCTACAAGGAAAAGCCGAATATATCCGGTAAAGTGGACTCGCATAATCTGACAATTGTCAAAACAAGCAAGCATCAGGACGATGCAATGAGAGTGATCGAGGTCGTGACCTCCGACGAAGTGCAGCTGTTGAACGCGAAAAAAACATCGCGTATCTCCCCTCTGAAAAATCCGGAGATGCAGAAGCAATACGGCGCGGATTTGCCATTCCTTAAAGGGAAAAACATCCAGGCCATTTTCAAAAGCAAGGTCGTTGCGCCTCCGGTGTACTCGTTATACGAAAGCGACGGCAAAAAGATCGGGCAGCAGAAGTACAAGGATTACTTGTCGGGAGCGATTGACGTCAATACCGCTTTGCGGCAGGCGGAGGATGAAATGAATAAGATGCTGCTGAGCAAGCAATAAAACGCCCGAATACGGATGCGGTTGCGAATGCGTTGTACATGTTTGCCGCATATTGGTCATTCTGAAACAATGAGTACGGTGGTAGACGGCAGACAAGAGATGATTCCTGCATTCAACAGGGGTCATCCTCCTGCTTTGCCAGCCAGACCAGATGCAAAGCTTAAGGATATACCAATTGGTGCGGTTGGCGCATTGGGCGCATCATCGACCCGTTTGGCCACCATTGGGAGTTCGGCAGGCTGCTATGAACCGCATCTATGTGTATGAGCGAGCAATGGCGGGTATTCCGCCGCAAGCTGCCGTATTTAAGCCGTAAAACATTTCATGAAATGCCGCATAAATAGCGGCATTTTTAGTGCCGTTGCATTCAGAAATGAAGCGCAACAGGAAAGCAAAAAATCGAATCTTGATCGTAAATTTACACATGTCCCCAAACCTATTTATCCCATATAATGAAAAATCATAGATTCATGGAAAGGAGGTGCGACAACTGCAATTGTAAGCGGTTCCGGGACATGTATCAGTCAACGAGTAGTGGAAAGGGGACGGTGGCAATGTTATTCAAACGCTTTCGAAAATGGACTTCTTTGATCGCGGTATTTTTTATCGTATTCAGTTCCTTGAATGGTATCGTAACGGCGGCGGACAGCGCGTCCTCCGCAGACTTGCTTGATCCGGATTTTATCGGCAGCCATGGCGGCAACATCGTATCTGCAACTCCGGATCCGAACAAGTCTCCGTTTACCGTGTTGGGTGAAGCTTTTGGCACGGATAACCCCGTTGAGGGCGCCACTAAAACCGCAAGAGAAATACTCGGGGCTGCCGTTGAAAGACATGTGGAAAATGTTTATGATACCGCTTTAAGCAAATACGTTTGGAAAGTGGAAGTGAATGGAAACGACTGCATGACCTGTTATTTGCACGGTACAACCTACGATAGCGCTACCGGCACGTTTAAGGGGGGGAATGACGACAGGCAACGAATCGAAATCCGGCCGGGGGAAGGCAACAGAAACCTGATCGGTTTGGAAAACGATATTACCGCTTACAACTGGAAGCTTAAAATCGATAAAGATATTACGAAGCCCGACGGTTTTTTTCATATTTTTCAGTATAAAGCAGTAAATGCGTATGGTACGGTCGGAAACAAATTGCCGCTTCATGACGCGGCCAATTACCCGAACTTTTCGAGTGACGAGGATGGGAATCCGATCCTTACACTGACGATTTCTTCGTCCGCTGTTCAAAATCTCGAATTCCGCTATGCGGATATCGGTTCGGAGGCGGGACAAGAAACGCTTGCCAGCATTCCGCTCAATGCCGTAAAGGACAAATGGGTCGACATTACCGTTAAGATACTTAACTCGGAGTCCGGTTGGGTTACGATGACCATGAAGGATGTGCAGACCGGCGAAATATTGATGGAATATAACGATCCTAACCGGATTCTGGATATGTGGAGACGTCCGGAGGTGAAGTATAACGGCAAAACGTTTGAGGGGCCGTATCCTGCAATCAGCGATATGCTGAACCGTCCGAAATGGGGAATTTACCGGAAGGCTGATAAATCGAATCCGAACGTCAAGGACGCCAAAATCTACTTGGCCGACATGAAGCTGTATAAATCGGTGGTCGGCGCTTCGCCTGTGAACCTTGCTTACGGAAAAAAAGCATATAATACCGGTGCCCAAAGCGGCAATGCATTTCAGTTGGCGAACGCCAAGGCGGAACGATTAACGGACGGCGTGCAAACCGACCCGGTGAAGTATACGAATTTGAACGTGCCTCAGAATAATTATTCCGCCCTTGGCGACTTGAGCTGGATCGGTACGGAAAGCTCCAAAAAGGGAAATGTCATTATCGATTTAGGCAAAGTCATGGATTTCAATCAAATTAAGCTGTTTGCTAAAACGTTAAGATTGAAATATGTTAACGTCTCGGTGTCGGACGCAACAGCTGCGTACTCCGAAGCGGAAGTAGGCAACATTGCGTTTACGCCCGTAGATTCTTTGTACACGGATGGCGGCAAACCATGGACCTACTTTAATGCGGCTAACAGCGGCGGAGACGACGCGGCGGATAAAGAATACTTAATCGATCTTGGGAAAACGTATACATCCAGATACGTGAAGCTTTATTTCGAAAATGGTTCCGGCTCCAACAGCTCCGGAGTAACCGGCGGTATCCCCACTTTCACAATGACGGGTCCTCCGCGTTTAACGGAACTAGAGATTTACAATGCGCCGCTGAAACCAAAGAACGTAACCATCAATTACTCCAGCGGTTCGGAGGCAACGATTTCCTGGGATCCGGTACCGGCGGACCGTTTCATCATTTACGATAACGGCAAGGCGCTGGACGAGGCTGCTTCCAATATACACAAGCTGACGAATTTAGACCCCGGAGCCGTCTACAATCTTTCTGTCAAAACTGCGTATACGGATCCTTATTCGTTCAAACCGATGCTTTCGGCAGAAAGCGAAGTGGAAGTTTTACGCACCGACGGAGATCCGATCATTCCTAATCCTCCGCCGTCGGTAACGGCGGCGGCCGTCTCGGAGAAATCCATCAACGTGAGCTGGGAGGCCGCTCCGGAAGCCCAGAGCTACAGGGTTGCGCTTGTTTCCGACGCGAATGAAAGAATCGTGGCGGATGATGTGAAAAGCACCTCCTACACGATTAGGGATCTGTCGCCCGGAGTCTCATACAAAGTCAAAGTATACGCTATAAGAAGAGGCACCGTGTCTACCGCCGCAGCGGAAGGCCGCGCGGATACCCCGGGCATTAAGAACGCTTCCGATAATCTTTTATTTAATAAAGAAGTTCAGTACTCGCGAGTGTGGAACGATGATTTAAACAGCTATGGCGCTCATAAAGCACTCGATAACGATGCGGCGGACGGCTCCAGGTGGGTGGCGCTGAAAGGCTCCTCATCGGCATGGATGATGGTTGATATAGGAGAGACAACGCCGGTAAACGCGGTTGAATACTACAGCTTCCAGAATAAATTGAAAAAAGTTTCTTTCTATTACGCAACGGATGGCGAGGCATTTACAAATCCGAATAGCGATAAGTGGGTTAAAATCGTTACCGACGACCGCGTTGCTCAAGGCAAATACGGAAATCCCGGCATTACAAAAATTGCCGAGCGTATTACACTTGCTGCGCCTGTAAATGCAAGGTTCATCAAATTTACAGTCGATGAAGTCGACGGCGATATTAACGTCAATGAAATTAAGGCTTTCGGACCGATTTCGTTCGTCGGGAATTCGGCTTTACGGGCCGGCGACAAAACAAGCACCGGCATTGAACTTAACTGGTCCGGCTCCAGTACGAACATCCCGGTTTCAAGCTACGAAATTTATAACGGTACGACGAAAATTGCAACCGTAGCGGCGAGCGTGTATAAATATAATGCCGCGGATCTTAAGCCAGGTACGGAGTATACTTTCCGGGTTAGGGGCGTTAGCGAGCCGTTGAATGGCTCCGTTTTTACTACCTTTGGCGGATTGACGTTAAAAGCCGCAACTTTGGCGGATACGCAGCCGCCGACAACTACGGATGATGCGCCGAAGGAGTGGGTTAACCGGGATACAAAGGTCAGCTTCCAAGCGATCGACACTGAATCCGTGGTAGCGGCTACTTATTTCACGGTGGACGGAGGCGCGCAGCAAACGGGGAACACGGTGACGTTGAGCACGGAGGGAACGCATACGTTAGCCTATTGGAGCGTAGATGCCGCAGGCAACGTGGAACAGCCGCATACCGTAACGGTACGCATTGATAAAACAACTCCGGTGACTGAAGCGTCGACTACCCCCGCTCAACCGGAAGGATTAAACGGCTGGTACGTTCATCCGGTGACCGTTTCCCTGAACGTTTACGATCATTTGTCCGGAGTGACGAGCACAGAGTACAGCTTGGATGGCGGAAGCAAATGGATGAGCTACTCAGGTGCCTTAACGATCGATCAGGACGGCTTGTACGGGCTTGCCTACAGATCGAAAGATGGGGCGGGTAACGCAGAAGTGGAGAAGAAAACGAACTTGAAGCTGGATTTCACGGGACCGGAAATTACCGTAACCGGATTCGTGTACGGAACATACAGCGATGCCTCGGAGATCCTACCGACGGTGGCCGTGAACGATCGGCTCTCGGGTGCGGATGAAGGCAAGACACTAGTACTGCTTGACGGCAAGCCTTACCAGCCGGGAGAAACGATTCAGCTTTACACGCTGCCTCTTGGTGCTCATTCCTTTACGGTAAAAGCAAGCGACTTGGCAGGCAATGCAAAGAGCGAAACCGTAATTTTCCAGACGGCAGCAAGTCTGAAAGGCTTGGAACAATTGGTGAATCATTTTGCAGCCAAGCAATGGATTCGTAATGCAGGAATAACCAATAGTCTTCTTAAAAAGCTGGAGCATGGCGATTTGCAGTCTTTCATCAATGAGGTTCAGGCCCAAAGCGGTAAACAAATCAATGGCGAGGCGGCGGGCTGCTTGCTGCGCGATGCGCGAGCATTATTGCAATAATTAATTGTAAACTCCTGCTTGTTAAAAGCGGGAGTTTTTCTTGTCAAACGCAGGATATCATGAAATGGTTTTTATCTTATTTGAATAAAATCGTTGTTCACATTGGGGTAAAAACTGCAGCTGCCAAGGCAAGGAGAGACCTTGCTATGGCAGCTGCATGATGTCGGGTTATTTCGCCTTCTCCAGCTGAATCGCTTTCTCAGCCTCCTCGTTCGCGGTTCGGAGCAGCGTGTTGATGTCGGAATTGCCGCTTACCAGCATATCGTAAGCTTTATACAGCTCCTTTTGCACGACGGCGTCGAAATCGCTGATGTTGCGCATCGGCGCCGCTTTCGTCTTGAAGATGGCTCCAATATTTTTACCTTTCAGAATGCTAACGTTCGATCCGAATACCTTTTGCATTTCGGGATCTTGAATGCCCGGCTGCTTGCCGTTTCTGCTCAGCTCCATCTGTACCTCTTTCGAAGTTAAATAGGCGAGCACCTGGAAGGCTGCGTCTTTGTTTTTGCCTGTGGAAGTGACGGCGATGTTGTGCGAGTCGATGCCGTGACCGACGCCGGGGGTGTTCTTGAACGTCGGGAACGATACCATATCCCAGTTCATCGGATTGCCATCCTTCTCCAGCTGTTCGAAATTTTGCGTGTTATCATAGGTAATATATGTTGCGAGAGTCCGGTCTTTTATAAACAGATCGCGGAACTTGCTGTCGTGTTTGTTGCCGGGTATAGAGTTAAACGACTGAATAACCTGGAAAGCTTTGACCCATCCGTCGGACGTCAGCACAGGCTTGCCCGTTTTCGGATCGACGTAGTCAAGCGCCATCGGGGCTCCGCCTCTCAGCGCGTACGGATCGACACCGGAAAACGGTACGCCTTCGGAGACACGGGTCAGCTTGCGGCTCAGCTCCAAGTAATCGTCCCAAGTCATATCGTCCTTCGGGTACGGAACGCCGAACTTGTCGAATATGTCCTTGTTGTAATACGTAACCGCATAGTTCATCGAGAACGGAAGCGCATACAATTGCGGACCGGCCGCCTGCTTTTTGATCGCATCCACCGCCTCGGGGTAAAATCGGCTCATATCGACATTGTATTTTTTCACGAGGCTGCTTAGATCTTCGAGCAAGTCGAGCTTCTTCAGCTCGGAAACGTACGGCGTGCTGAGAAAGATCAGATCGGGGAACGTTCCTGCGGCGATCAGGTCGTTGACGTTCGTGCCTTTCTCATTCTTGACGATGTCGATCGTCACGTTCGGGAACTTCTTCTGAACCGGATCGATGATGTATTTCTTTACGCTGTCGTCCGGGTAAGAAACCCGCATAAATAAGCTAAGCTTAATCGGCTCGGACCCAAGAGACGGTTCCTTCGATCCCGTTGCGGCCGGAGCTTCCGGCTTGCTGCATCCGGCGAGCATGGCTATTGCCATTATCGCGGTAATGGCCCGTTTCATTTTTTTTCTTTGAGACATGTGTAACTCCCCCTGAATGATATTGGCCTGACGGATTCGAATAGGATGTAATCGTTTGCATCCGTACGGTCTTTTCGTCAAGCCGTCATCTTTGTGAAACGCTATACTTGATTATAAGAAGCATGTGCGTCATCTCCAATGTTGTATCGTTACTTTTTTCATGTAAATTATTCACTATTATGCCAAGGCCGGTGTGCTAACTGAGAGAGAGTCGGAGGGGATATTTCGTGAATGAAAGCCACAAGAAAATCGTCGGCAGCTACTTGGCCAATTTGCAAATGGAGCTTCTGATGGCCAAATTCCGCAAGCTCACTTCTACATGGTCGGCAGAAGGGCGCGTCGATTCATTTTGCCGTTTGTACTATATCGTGAACGGAGAGGGATCGCTCAAAATCGAAGACCGTGAATACGATCCGAAACCAGGTCAAATGTTTTTAATTCCGGGAGATACCCGGTTATCCTACGCCAACATAAGCGATAACACGTTCACCAAATTTTGGTGCCACTTCAACGTTAAGGTCGGGAGCCATCAACTGTTTCAGCTGCTGAAGCTGCCTTACCGCATTGAAGTAGACAATCCGGCTTATGTAATTCATCTGTTCTCGGAGTTGGTCGATGCGCATGAACGGAACGAGAGGATGACTGCGCCGATTAAAGCGAGGGCTATGATGTTCGGCCTGTTCACGTATTATTTGGACAAGACTGCCGAGCAGGCGGTTCTTCGATCTTCTTCTTCGTCCAAAACGCAGTTCGACGAAATTTTGCAGTATATCGAAGAGCATTTGGCCGAGCCTCTGACGCTAGAACGGCTAGGCAAAGTGTTTAACTATAACCCGAACTATTTTATCCGCTATTTCAAATCGATGTTCAATATGTCGCCTAACCACTACATCGGCATGGCCCGGATAGAAAAGGCGAAGAAGCTGTTAGTGCATACGGACATGCCGCTGCAGGAAGTGGCGTCGGAAGTCGGACTGGAGCGATATTATTTCTCAAAGCTGTTCAAGCAATCCACGATGTATTCGCCCAGCGAGTATCGGAGAATAAATCGATAATATGCGTTAAACCGAAGTGGTTACACCTATGCAGCCGGCCAGTCCAATCGGCTGCTTTTGTCATTGAAGTAACTGGCAGATTAATCTAGTTATAGTGATTTTCTCCCAGAAATACCATGCGGGTTATGTTATGCTTGCCAATAAGAACGTAGGTAATCCGAAAGTGCCAAATTGAACGGGTACGATAGCTCAACACAATCATCATGATGCCGCTGCAGGTGATCGGGCGGCCTCATTAAAAAGGGCAGTAGAGCGTGGTGAAAGGAGTCGTATTATCACCTGCTCAAACCTGCGTTTAGATACTGGCAAACATGATATTTTTGTGCATAGATTGCAAGGCTTCATTCTCAGCACTTCATATAATGAATTGTGAAAGGATATCTGCATGGATTGGCTAAAACGTATGAACAACGCAATGGAGTACATAGAAACACACCTGTCTGAAGCGATCGACTTCGACAAAGTGGCTAGAATCGCTTGTTGCTCGACTTACCATTTTCAGCGGATGTTTTCGTTCATCACCAATGTTCCGCTGTCGGAGTATATTCGGCGCAGGCGGCTTACCCTTGCCGCATTTGAACTGCAAAGTAGTGGTATAAAGGTCATCGACGTGGCATTCAAGTACGATTACGAATCGCCTGAGGCATTTTCCAGGGCGTTCAAAAAAATGCACGGCGTGATGCCAATGTCAGCGCGCGACAAAGGCGTTTCACTCAAGGCCTACCCTCGGTTATCCTTTCATATTTCGATTCGAGGAGATGTGGAGATTAATTATAAAATCGAGGAAAAACAAGAATTTGAAATGTTCGGCGTTTCAACTCTGGTCAATGCCGATGGCGAAAGTCCGTTTATCGAAATACCTAAGTTTTGGGAGAAGTGCATTTCTGACGGAGCCGTAAAACGAATTCGTGCCGCAGCAGGTTTGGGGGAACATGGCCAGATCCATGCGGTTTTATACAACAACCAAGGCGGGAGACTCTCCTACATGATCGGTTATTTCCTGCCTCGGAGTGGCTTGCCGCAAGGGTTTGAAAAGCTTCAAATCCCCCCGCAAACGTATGCTATTTTTTCAACTGGCATAAACCCCGACGGACAAAACGACATTCATGGTTTGTGGAGACGTATTTGGGGAGAATGGTTTCCGACCTGTGATTATAATTTCGCAAATGGCCCTGAGTTTGAAATGACCTATGATAGAGGCAACGGCATGTACGAAATGGAAGTTTGGATCCCTGTCGTTAAAAAAAGCGAGTCGTAGGCGTAGTACCATATCATTACCTTAGTGTTAGGGGCGATTTCCTTTGGAAGGTGTGAAAAGAATGGATAATGCAATCATTGCGCAACATGCGCTGACGCAGTACGATATTAACGTAGTATCCGTATCGCCAATAGCTCAAAGCGGTGCCGCGGTTTTCAAAATTGAAGATAATCGTGGATTGTTATACAGCTTGCGTGTTCACAAATCTAAAATCAGTACGCTTGAAATGATGTGGACGCGCCCAGATGTGCTGGTTTCTGAGTTGGTATGGCTGGATGCACTTAATCGCGATACTAGTCTCACCCTCCCTGTACCAAAACGCAATCAGCAAGGGTCATATGTTACACAAGTGGACGATATAAATTGCACGATGCTCAGTTGGGTGGAAGGCGAGCAAAAACAATACTTTACCAGCGAGCAAGAATTGAAATCCACCGCTGAAATGACGGCAGCTTTGCACCATCATGCCAGTAAGTGGCAGCCCCCTTCATCTTTTGTCCGTCCAACGGTTAATCGTGCACGCATACAGAATGCTCTGGACTTGCTCAAGCAGCAGGTGCGGGAAGGGTTATTAGATGCATACGATGTTCAGATCCTGGAAGCCGCTGGGGAAAAAGCGATGGCCCTGCTCGACACTCTCCCTAAAAATAAGTTGACTTGGGGCGTATTGCACGGTGACATCGTTCCTCCCAATATCGTGTTTGTAGATGGGGTTGCAAATCCCATTGACTTTGGCGCGTGTGGATTCGGTCCTTTTCTCACTGACATAGCCATCACATTTACCTTTATTCATCCCAATGCCAGACAGCAATACATTGATTGGTATGGAAAGCACTTTCCGCTGCCAAATGATTATGTGGTTCAAATAGAAGCATTATTTATTTCGCTAGTGCTAATCGGGATGAGGAACGCTCTTGGTATGCCTGAATCGAACAATTGGCTGCCGACGCATGTGAAAAAGTCTGCATCTCGTGAATTTGGCAGGTATGCAAATGGGGAAAGCTTTTTATTTACTGGTACACCATTTTGGAAATAAGGGGAAATTTTACTCATAAAAATAGTCCAAGATTTCAGGAAAATGATAACTTGATTACACTGTCGGTCCCGACTTCGGCCAGAATTTGTTCTGTGCATTACCGTTTCTCGACACAAACATATGCGCATAATCGCGGAGAATATGATGTGTTAGGGATCAAGTTCTTTCAACGGAAAACATGAAATGTCGTGTAAACATGCCCGTCGGCATAAAACGCCGACGGGCACGGAGTATTGGTTATTGCTGGATGACCACTATGTCTTGTGGCGGGCGATTGTTGTTGGTGATGCTGTCAATCTGGGCGTTCGTCAGCCGGCGTCCAACAACGATGAAGGAGGACATGCGGTTGTCGAAACTTCCAAGGTCGTTAACGTTCATATTTCCGCGGAATACGCGCCTAGTGCCGCGGAAGTTCGTCTGTGACCACAACACTAACGTGACTTCGCGGCTATCCACAACATTTTGCAGACGGAAGCTGGAGAGCACCCCATTAAAACCGAGCGCTCTTGCGTCCCGAACAGCCGCCCCCCCTCTGCTGAAACGAATGCGGCGTCCCTCGAAGTCTGTGTCCGCGAAAAGCGAAATTCTGACATCCCGATTAGCCATTATAAATAACCCTCTTTCCCTGCGTGATAGTTCAGCATATGTAAGATGGTCAGGGAGGGCGTGGACTGATCCCCATAAAAAACGTTCTGAGCTGACGGATGACAAGAACTTTATGACATTCCCGACGGATCGTTGCAACTGAATAAGGATGGTCGGGAACGCCAGCTACTGTTAGAGCTAAGGGTAGAATACTTCAATATCCATAGGGCATACTACCATAAAAGAGAAAATGAGCGAATATGGATATGTGGAGATTTTTGATATTCACAATGTTTTTCTTTTCACTTACTAGTGGAATAAATTATGAGCAAGTAATCGCATCAGACAAAATGGTATTACCCTCGGACGATAGTAACATGGAGTATAAGCTGTATTTGGTGCGAACCAAGTTTATTTACCTGAACTTCGTAAATTTGCAAAACATGTTATATCAAAGCACACCAAAGATGATTAAACTCATTGGAATCATGGTAACGTTTTATTTTTTTAGCTTCAAAGTCTCGTTTCGGAGAATATCCCGGCTCCTTTCGAAAAAGTCAAAGAGGAACTTCATTTGTTCGTTATCATACTGCTCGAGCATCGCTTCCATCGACTGTCCAAACGATTGTAAATGTGACATGATATTGCTCTCCGCCTTTTTTGTGTGAACGCGGATCATCACTTTTCTGCGATCTTCCGGATCCTTTTCGCGGAACACATAATCCGCTTTTTCGAGGCGGTCTATAACTCCCGTAATCGTTCCTGTCGTCAGCCCCGTCAAATTCGAAAGCTCCCCCGCCGTTATCGGTTGATTCCTCAATATCATGTCCAAGCATTTATGGTCCGTCGAGTTTAATCCGAGCCTTTCGGCCACCGCTTGATGAAATAAAATGGTATCCGTACTAAAATGCCGCAGCTGATCATTGAAAATGCGGAGCAGATTTTCCCTTTCGTTTGTTGACACCAGTAGATCCCTCCATTTATAATTATCTTATCTCGCGAGATAAATTGTTTATTTGGGGAGATAAGTTCAATTCATTATAACATTTTTCGGCCGGCCGGAAAAAAGGAGCGTAGGGCATGTCCAAAAAATTATCGCAAAATCAAAAAAGCTGGTGGCTCATTACCCACCTGCTATTTACTGCGATGTGGATCGGAGGCGGCTTTACACAAATCATAATGATTGTTTTGATTCACCTGACGTCGAGCGGAGAGTTCCTGTACGTGGCTCATTCTTTCATGCATATTTTTGACCTGGCTCTTATTATTCCAGGCGCTTTGGGGGTCGTGATTACGGGGATTGTTTTGTCCGCGCGTACACATTGGGGGTTAACGAAATATTATTGGATTATTTCTAAAGAAGCGATCGCATTAATACTTATCGCATCAGGAGGTGTGCTCAACATTTGGGTACAGGACGCAATTCAAATTACGCTAACCGAACGTCTGAATGCTCTTAACAACACTGCTTATTTGCATGACCGGTTTATGCTTGGTCTTTTCGGTGCAGGCCAATTGATTTTATTGGTAAGCGTAGTATGGATTTCGGTCAAAAAACCTTGGGGTAAGCGGAAAAGCAAAAGGTTCGCCGAAGCAGCGGGCCAATAATAAATTGTTTTGTGGACAAAGCAGATTGAGCTACCCCGAAAATTTCACATAGCATAGATCTAAAAATGGCAATACGAAACTTAGTGTTTTTTAAAAACCGGAGAACGATAGCCAAATAGAGGAAGCAGTCTAAATTAAATCGTTTAGACTGCTTCCTTTTTTCAACTAAGTCTTGCAGGACTTACTACAGCCTCTCTTTTATATGCGCTCGCTGCTCTTGTATGCGTTCTATTGTTACTGCCATTGGTTCAGGGGCGCAAATGGGGGAATCGGCTGAAAACATTGATGGAGATGTCGGCTGGCGACGCCTAAGACTCTCGTCTGCTCTCCTAAGCTCATTGGCCTTCTCGCTGAGCGCTTCCAGAATACGCAAGCGAAGATCGCTGGAAAGCGCCTTCGCTGTATCGAGCAGAAGCGGGGAGGGTACCTGTTTTACAGAATGGGCTCTCACTCATGTAATTTACACTCTTTGATCATGGACTCTACTTTCTTCCCTATATTCGGTGGGCGTGCTGCCTGTTTTCTTCTTGAACACATTGGAAAAATAATGCGGATCCGCATATCCGATCCTGTAGGCGATTTCACCCACAGCCATCGACGTATCCTGCAGCAGCATTTTGGCGGTGTCTATTTTTTTACCAAGCAGGTAATTGTAGACGGTTGTGCCTGTCTCTTTTTTAAACAGCCGGTTGATTTGCTTGAATGACATGGCAAAATGCCTGCTCATGGAGCTGGAGTGGAAGGGCTCCGTCTCCAGCCGTTTCAAATACTGCTTCATTCTTTGTACTTCAACGGAAACCTTCGTTTGGCGATTCTCCACAAGTCCGGACAGCTGGGCGATAATTTCGGTGCACGTCAAGAGAAGTTCCATCTGAAGCCGCTCATGGTTCTCCCCGTATTGCTCCACCAGCTGAAAGCCTTTGCGGAACAAGCCTTCGAACGGGGTATCCGGAATATGGAAGGCCGATTGAAGCTGGAACGATTCAAACAGCTGCAGAACATTACCTCGGATATTGAACCATAAGTAGGTCCAATAATCCTCTTGGTCCGGATCAGCGGTCACCTTATGATAGCAGTCCTTCGGCAGAATGAAGACGTCTCCGGCTTTGGGGCGGAATGATAGAGAGTCGATGGTCACATTGCCCTGTCCCTTCAGCACGTAGGCAAGCACGGTGATCGTGGAACTATTGCGCACATTGAGGTAACTGGAATAGCAGTAATTAATGCCGAACATTCCGACGTAAATCGGCAACTTATGAACGAAGGGAACGATGTGCAAATCGCCGTGTTTCATAGGGTCCCCCCTGTCATTTTAGTTTCATTGTACCACAGACGAGCCTTCGAAGGCTCACGAAAAGATGTCCCTATTGCACACCGAATATTCCTTTTTTTATATTCTTTAAAGCTATAGGGCGAATTAAGATGAGAATAGAGCCACCATCCACCAACGAGGAGTGATCCATTTGAAACCTAACTTGGTCTATGTATTTGCTGATCGATTACGCCTGTCTTCCTTGGCTATGCCAGCGACAGCTAGGCCATAACGCAGCACAATATCGACAGACTGGCGACGGAGAGCCTGAGCTTCTCGAACGCGATCTCGGGACATCCGGTGTGCGCCCCGTATAGGGCATCGTTGTTTACGGGTAAATATACGACGAGCACGAGCATGGTGAGCAATGAAATCCGCATGAATCCGAACCATCACAGCATTGCATACGTCCTCCTTGAAGAAGGCTATGACACCGCATACATTAACAAAATGGCATTAAGCAATGCTGAACAAAAGATGAGGGAGGGCCCCTCGGGGCCGCTGTACAGGCGGAGGCTTCAAACCACCTTAAGCTGCTGCGGTTAAAAGCCGTCGGTGGTTAGCGTTAAGGAAAAGGCAGAGCGAAACTCTGTCAAGTGAGTGCAGTGGAGACGAAAATAAGTCAAGATGCGGCGTTCTAATGAACAATGAGGAGAGGTTATGGATGAATTTAAATAATGAAAAAACGAATGTCATCGTAATTATGACCGATCAACAGCGGGCCGATGCCCGCGGTTTGGAGGGATATCCCCTCGATCCGACTCCGTTTCTCGACAGTTTGGCACAGAGGGGAACCTGGTTCAATAAAGCGTATACGACCATGCCAGTATGCGGTCCCGCCCGCACCAGTTTGTTGACAGGCTGCTGGCCCAGTGCCCACAGAGTAAGCGGGAATTTTTGCCTGAACCAAGCCGTATACTCGAAAGATCTGTTTGATGTGGCCGGAGAGCAGGGGTATGCAACGGCACTGATCGGTAAAAATCACAGCTATATGAAACCGGAACAAAAAACGGACTTTCACCTGCTTCAGGGTCATTGGGGCGGTTTCGGCCCGGAACGGACAGTGGAAGAACAAGCCTATGACCAATGGCTGAAGACGTTATCCCAGGTCAGCCTGGAGCCCACCCCTTTTCCGCTCAAATGCCAGCTTCCTTACCGGGCCGTAACCGCGGCGCAGCAATGGGTGAAGCAAGTGAAAGATCGTCCGTTTTTCATGTGGCTCAGCTTTCCCGAACCGCACAATCCTTACCAGGTGCCGGAGCCGTATTATTCCATGTTCACGCCGGAACAATTGCCTCCTTTGCAGGCCGATGTACAGCAGCGTATTGCCAAAGGGGATAAGTGGAAGTTCTATGGCGAGCAAATCGCCCATTTTCTTCCTGATTATCGGGAGCGAATTCCCAGAGCCCGTTCCAATTACTTGGGAATGCTTCGGCTGATTGATGACCAGATCCGGCGTTTTGTTGAATTTCTGGAAGCGGAAGCGCTAATGGAACGGACTTTGATTGTGTTTATGTCCGATCACGGTGATTTTTTGGGCGAGTACGAATTATTGAAAAAAGGTCCCGAGGCCCCGGAAATTTTGGCCCGTATACCCTTACAATTTCACGGACCCGGCGTGGCAGCCAGCCGTTCACCGCACCCTGCCCATGTATCCCTTGCGGATGTGATGCCAACGCTTTGTGAAGTGATGGGAAGCCCAATTCCGGCAGGAGTACAGGGCCGCAGTCTTTGGCCCCTGCTCACAGGACAGGATTATCCGCAACAGGAGTTTGCCAGTGTGTTTGTCGAGCACGGATATGGCGGACTGTATCATCTTGATGGCAATCCTCCGGAATTTAATTTGATCGGCAGTGTTACGAACGACGTGGTCGAGTTTAACGAATTGAACAGGTACACGCAGTCCGGCTGGTTGCGCACTGTTCGCAAAGGGGAATGGAAACTGAATATGGATATGAAGGGAAAGGGGGAGCTGTACCGGGTTTCAAACGATCCTCTGGAGCTGGATAATTTATACGGACAGGCAGAACACAGCGGCATCGAACGGGAAATGCTGGCCGAGCTTTGTGCCTGGATGATCCGCAGCCAGGCTCCCACGCTCCCGGATACGAAATTGTATCCGCTGAAAACCGGCACGCGAAATTATTTGCATGGATAAATAAAGGGGAAGGTTACTTTATGAAAAGCCAAATATTTTACTTTTTACTACAGATACGCAAAGGTGGGATACTTTGCAATGCGTAGGTTCTGCCTTTGTCTAGCGACACAAACATATGCGCTTAAAAAGGTTCCCATTATTTTTGTCTGACAACAGCTTCAATGAAACGGTTAAGACCCTCAGCCTTTGGATGGGGGTCTATTTATGTAATGGAAGGAGTCAATTCACTATAAAATAAATTTTCCAAAAAAGTAAAAATATCAGTTAAAATAATTAAAAGAGAAGTTAATATAAGCTTAGACAATATGTTTCACTTTCTCTAACATTCTAAAAGGGCCATTCAAGTGAATTACTACTAGTGAGGGTGAACGTATTGATACTTTTTGATTATTTAGTTAATCTCTCCATTTTTTCATTATTGGTCAGTACACCTTTAATCATCCGATCATTCATTAAGCAAACCCCATTAAAAAAGGTGCAAATCTGGGTTGGTGTTTATGCAGGGATTGTTTCCATTATCTTAATATTGTTGGCGGTCAAGCAGCAGGGATATTCTTATGATATAAGATATGCCCCTGTGATTCTGGTTTTTGCCTATTTAGGGCCTATTCCGGGAATAGTAACAGGTATCTTATCCTTACTTACAAGGTTGGGTTCAAATGGAAATTGGTTGCCAGCAATAATAGGTTGGGCAGTCATCATGTTTGTTTTCACTATCCTGCATATATATTTGAGACGCATCGCTCCCCTCATAAGATGCGTTGCCTTTTTTGGTACCTATATCGTTCTCTATATGTGTACGGTATTCACTTTTCATATATTGTTGAATCAACCGCTTTTCCACTTCCAATATCTGTTGTTTGTGATGTTAGGGGTAATCGTAGGAGGTTTGCTGATTGAATCTAATGAACGGCTCCGTAGAATTGTTACAGAAAGAAAGTATATGGAGAGAACACTTGAAGAAAGTGAATTGAAATATCGATTGATCGCTGAGAATACATCAGACTTGATCATGGTATTGGATGGCGACTGTACCGTTAGTTAT
Source organism: Paenibacillus allorhizosphaerae (assembly GCF_910594985.1). Classification (GTDB taxonomy): domain Bacteria; phylum Bacillota; class Bacilli; order Paenibacillales; family NBRC-103111; genus Paenibacillus_G; species Paenibacillus_G allorhizosphaerae. The sequence goes on along the minus strand of NZ_CAJVCE010000006.1, from coordinate 180,254 downwards.
TTTTCTCCTTCTCATCAGTACGTATTAGGGTATCAAGCCTATGAATTGGAGCATATGGGCTTAAGGGAGCTACTACATCCAGAGGATGAAGGGATTTACATGATTGCGGTGGAGAGGATGTTTGAAAGTAAGGAATCTCGTTCCGTAACCATGGAGTTTCGATTGAAACATAAAGACGGTCCTTGGATCGAATTTGAGTCCCATTGCAAGCCGGTTAAAGGGGAAGTAAACCGAATCGAGCACATCGTTATTATCAGCCGCGATATCTCCGAACGAAGAAAAGCAGAAGAAATTTTACTGCAATCTGAAAAGCTTTCCTTTGCCGGGCAGCTGGCGGCAGGCGTGGCTCATGAAATTCGAAATCCCCTCACTACCATAAAAGGGTTTCTATCGCTCTACAAAAAGGAGCACGCTAGTCTAAAATATAGCGATTTGCTGCTGAGTGAGCTGGAACGAATCGAAATTATTACCAGTGAACTTCTCTCATTGGCTAAACCTCAAGCTGTTCAACTTACTCGAACGGATGTAAAAGAGTTGCTTGAATATATAGTTGAGTTATTATCTCCACAGGCTCACATGAATAATATTCAATTTATAAAAGTGTATGGAGAATCCTGTTTCCCTATCACCTGCGAACAAACCCGGCTAAAGCAGGTATTCCTCAATATATTAAAGAACGCAATAGAGTCCATGCCTGAAGGCGGGCTGATCCAAATTAGCTTACATAAAGAAGCAGAAGAGGAGTGTCTGGTGACTATTAAAGATCAAGGTTGCGGGATCCCAGAGGAACTTTTGGCTAAATTGGGGCAGCCTTTTTATAGTTTAAAAGAAAAAGGAACTGGGCTTGGCCTTATGATTAGTCATAGGATTATTGAACAACACAACGGTAGTATTAACTACCAGAGCAAGGTGAATGAAGGTACCTTGATCGAGATTAGGTTGCCGTTGGCTGAATAATCTGTATGAAGACTATCCGTTGATTTTGGGCATCACTTTGCTTAAACATCATATTTAGAGCGTCTTCCGAGATCGGAATGTTAGCGCTATTGACCCTGTGCACAATTCCATCTTACGGGGAGCTTTTCTTTTTACAAAGCCAAAAATTAACACTCCATAGGATGCTTCGTCAAATTTAACTAAGGTAACGGGATACGAGAGTGAAAAATAAACTGCTTCTAAACGACGAAGAGCTGCCGCGCAGCTCCCTTTTAACATCCTCACAAAATAACTGATTAGGTACATATGTGGTTAGTTGCATTTTTATATTTTGAATAAACAAAATTTCCTCTGCAAACAATATTCATGTTAATTCAAGAACAGGAGGAAGCACATGGTAAACATATTGGAATCAGCAATCGATACTATTAAATCAATGACAGATCAGGATGAAGACCAACCTCTTCATGTTGGAGAGGTGATGGGATGTTGGTTGTACTTGGCAGGTCTTGAATTAGCCAAAGCAACCGTTCAGGCCGCAATAAACACCACGACTGATCATGAATTAAAAGCATTGCTTGAAGAGGATTTAATGCTCGGGACCAGTCAACGGAAAAGACTCCATGAATTCATAATTAAAGAAGGCATTACCTTGCCGCATGCTCCCGAAGATATGCCTACCTCGGATCCAAGCAATATTCCGCTTGGGGTCAAATTAACGGATGATGTGCTCGCCAACGAATTATCTCTTAAAATCGCCAGTTTGATTGTCCGTGCCTCCGCTATTGCTGCCGAATCGATCCGCGCAGATGTCGGTATTTTATTTACTCAGTTCCAAGGCGAAAAATTAGCTTTTGCAGCCAGATTGAAATACTCGATGCGTAAACGCGGCTGGCTTCGAGTACCGCCATTCTACGTTCCGCCCGGCTCCCCATATTCGGTAAGGTAACACCTTTAATTGATAATAATCATATAAAATTTGTTGAACAGATAATTGATTCGTCATTAGATATTTAACATTGAACATTCCCCTAAGAATCTCATCCTGCATGATTAACAGCTTCCCATTGAGATGATTAAAAATCCCTGTTTGTATTCCTTCTTCGTAGAAAGCCAATACCTTCTCTTCTCGCTGGTTCATGGCTTCATCAAATCGATCATACCAATCCGGGTAACTGGTTTCGAGGTCCTGTAAGAAGATATCCGAGAAATATACGACAATCTCTGTATAAGAACTTTGTTCTTATATTTAAGAACGGCATGTCGTAAACCGAGGATTTTCCTTGATCAAGCGGATATTAACGAAACTAAAGTCTTCAATTAGCGCCCCAGTTCGATACGAGACTTGCCAGAACAAAATGGCGATCGCCCCCTGGTTCGATACCGTAGAGCGATCGCCATTTTATCAGATAAACAGTTCTTTTATAGCATGGACAGAACGGCCTTTGGAACTTTACAAACGACGCTGTAAGCAGGGTTGAACACATTCGCCACTTCGTATTCCACAGCCTGGCCCAGAAGCAGACTCGCTTCCGAGGCAGTCAGACCGAAGTCTTTCGTCAGCAAAGACAGCATTTCCGTCGTTGCGTGTTGCAGAGCCTGGTCAAGCGGCCTGGCGTTACCGATGCAGAACCAATGCGTGTCCGATTCGCCTCGCGGCCAACCGATCGTTTTCCCCTTCAATACCCGAACGGTGAAACGGACATCGAGCGATATTTCCACTCCGGTGCCTACAATTTCCCCACAGCCTTGAACGGCATGCCCGTCCCCGAGAAAGAAAAGCGCCCCCTCCGCAAAAACCGGAAAATAGACGGTAACACCGGCTACAAGACCTTTATAGTCCATATTCCCGCCGTATTCCCCGCTCGTCGCCGTTGAAATCGCCTGATCTTTCGGAGGAGCCACGCCAAAGCAGCCCAGAAACGGGCGCGCTTCCAGCTTCAATCCGGCCAAACCGGGCGTCGGCTTTTCCAAAGCAACCAAAGCTTGCTCAGTGCCCACAGACCAACGCACGATTTCGGGCGGTGGCAAGGCTGCGGCAGCATTGGGATCGACGACGTTCGGCGCCAGCACGTTGAACGTCCAGCCCCAAGCCCGGCTAGGTACCATCGATTCAAGCCGTACGGCAAGCGTATCGCCGGGCTGCGCCCCTTCCACATAGAAAGGTCCCGTCATCGGATTGCCGCGCCCGGCCGCGCTTTCTCCCCGATGGTCCCAGCCCCTGGCGTCTACTGTAGATGTCACGACGGTATCGCCGTCGGCAATTTTGAGTACGGGCTCGTGAGCCCCTATGGTGTTGTGGTAATGCTCGGGTTGAAAATGGTGTACGGCCATCGTTTCGCCTCCTTTAGATCGAGGAATTTTCCCTAGCTTTCACATTGCTTGAGAGCATCTACAATTTCGGTATTTTCAGTATTAGCACAACCGGTAACAGCATACAACCGTTGATAGCGAACACAATCGTGATTGACATTTGCGAAGCCAAGAAGCCGCCAATTAACGGTCCGAGCAGCAGCCCCAATTGGTTGGCGGTCCAGTTGAGGGCGAACGCGCGGCTGCGAAAGCCGGAGTCCGTATGTTTGGCTATGAACGCGTTAAGCGCCGGGAATACTGGGCCAAGAAGTCACGTTTAAGCGCATGCGGGAACATAAGGTGTCAACAAAATTTACAACATCTTCCATTACAAAATGTACTGCACACCTCTCTCCACAAGGTCCTTGGGATTCACTCTACCAAATCTCGACGGGTCTATGCCCTCACATTCCTTCGTCCTATCTATCCAAGGTGTGGAGTCCGATCAACGTACGATGCCGGTTTCAAAGTAACAGAGCCAGAACTTGTATTGCAATAGTATATGGCGACGCAACTATATCAAGGCCCTTTGAATGATAAACTTCTAAGCAACGAAGTCAGAGATGTAATCGCGCCGACATTTCTTAAATTGACTAAAGAGATGATGCAATCCTTCAGGGGCGGAATAACGATTTCAAAGCCTGTTGCGGCATTTATTTGCAAACATTAAAAAAGCCTTTGAATGCCTAAAGGGTAACGATAGCACCATGCGCATGGCTGCTGTCGCACCGGCACCGGCAGCCATTATTGAAGTAACTGGCAGGTGAAAGCACGGTGCGGCCGCTTTATCCGACGCCATACTTGGCGAGATACAGCGGATACGAGTGAAGATGAACCGCCCTGGCTTTGCGCTGGGCCTCATCCCGATGCTCAGGCACCTGCTCCGCCTCGACATAATCGGCCAGCACGTCGATGACGTCGTCAAGCAACTTCGCCCGAAAATACAGTTCCAACCGCTCTCCGGCCGCAGCCCCTGCTCCTTCCAGAGCCTTCTCCCTCCAGATCGGCCATGACGGATCATGCGTTAGTGGCCAAAGCAGTACCGAGTAGTCCATCGCCGCATCGCCCTGGCCGGACAGGTCGTCCCAGTCGATGATCCGGAAGCCGTTCCTGCCGCACGTCAGCACGTTGTTGCCGTTCAGGTCGTTATGAACAACATCGCCCGCAGGGAGTAGAAACGCAGGTGTCTGCCGGACGGTTTCCCTCAACCTCCCGATCTCTTCCCCGAACCACGAAATCGTCTCGTCCGATACGAAATCCCTGAGCAGCTCGCGCGACCCACGGATTCCGTCGAGATCCTCCGTAAACCGGGAAATGTACTCGTCTTCGAATGCCTCCGCATAAGTGCGCGTCTCCGCCTTAGGCAGCATTCCGCGAAGACGATCGTCGCGATGGAGCTTCGCGGCGGTCTCCATGACACCCGTCAGTGCGGCCTCGGGATTCCGCGTTTCCGCAAGCGGGGTCGCATCCTCGATATATTCGAAAACAAGTCCGTATGGATACCCCGGAACGATCTCGCGGTCAATCGTATGGACCAGCCTAGGCGCGGCGTAGTGCTCGGCAAGATAATCGCTGACGCCGGCCCACTGCCGCAGCCGTGCGGCTTTGATAGGTGGAGCCAACTTGACGTGAAGCCGTGTACGGCCGTCCGTCAGACGGATAGACAAGTTGCCGAAGCCTCCGGGATTATATATATATGACGCCCGGATCTTATTCGGGCCTATGCCAAGCGCATCGGCGTTCGCCGATGCCCACTCTGCAATCATTCGTTCTGCTAGCCGTACTTCCATATCTACACATTGCCTCCTCGCCATATTCCGGTCTATATCGGATATTTTAGCATGGAACCGATCATTGATGCAGGTAAGGGACGGTTATAAATCGAATTGTAATTTACATTATTTGTTATCCGAAGAGGAGATAATGGAATAAAATGAGAATTATGTAGCGGCTGGGCGAGTAATGAAACGAAATGCGTCAACAATCGTTATAAAGATTAAATGATGATACGGAGGTGCTTTTAGATATGGATATTCTGAAAGGTATTGGGAAGATGGCCGGCGATGTGACAGGTAAAATACTTGGAGGATCTGTGCGTGTTGCGGGGGAGCTTGTTCATAGCGATTACATTAAAGAAATAGGCAATGATGTGGAGAGAGTGACGGCGAAGACGGGTCAAATCGCAGGTCAAGCAGCGAGCGGCATATGGGATGCTGGCGCAGGCTGCCTAACGGCGGATACGCAACAGGCGAAGGCGGGACTCGATGAGCTTGGAAATGCCGTATCAACAACAGTAAAAGGTGTTGGCCAGGGGATCGAGTATATGGTCAAAAGCGGGAAAGATGTGGTCACAGGCATGAAGGAAAACGATAAGGAGTTGCTTAAAGACGGCGTTAAGAAGCTGGGGAAAGCAGCAGCGATCACTTTGCTTGCTGTCGGCTTGGTAGATCTTGCCGATGGCCCGGATGGAACGGATACGTCAGACACAGCTTAAGGCAACAACATATAACCGGAGCATGCTGATTTACAAATAGAGCATGACTCCGGTTTTTTCTTTCCGAATAGCATTACTTACGTTGCTTCTAAAAATGATTGGAACCGACGCTTTAACTCCTTTTGGTTTATTGAATTTTATAAAAACGTTCACAGAATGTTCACGCCTATTATTATGGGATTGGAACGTGGCTTCAGTAAAGAAGTGTACTTAGATAGTTTAAAAGTTATTCCTCTTATGTGGTTAATCGTCATTTTATCCGTAAGGCTGATTGCGGGACCGATTGTTGGTAAGCTGATGCCAAAATTCGTGGGACAGACAGATGGATTTAATGCCAGAATATTATTAAATACGGTATTAAATGTAACGGTATTATCTCTTTGGCTGTCCATTATAGGAACTTGGGTTGGTACGAACCAAATAAGCGTAGAACCGTTTGAAAATTTCCTTCATATTTGGCCTAGAAACTTTGGTGTAGCATTTTGGATTGAATTGTTAATTGCACAGCCTATAGCAAGGTTTGCAATGAAAAAATTACATGCAAGACAGGCGAGTAAAGCCGAACGTGTAAATTCGTAACACTTCAAATAAACATGCCCGAAAATAAAAAATCCGTGCAGCGCACGGATGTATCGGGACATACAATTCAACTATTTATTATCGCATAAAGGGATGCGCGTCAACATATCGGCAATCGTAAATTGACGAAGATATTCTATCGTTTGCTGCTCCGCATCGAATAATATAGTGACGAGCATAGAATCTAACTGCTTGTCGGCCTCGCTGCAATTGTCGTTGTCATCCAGCTCCGCGCACTCGGCTTTGAGCGCGACGTAGACGTCAGCCAACGTAATTTCGCCGGCCGATTTGCCGAGTGCGTAACCGCCGTCTCTGCCCTCTCTTGCTTCTACCATCCCTGCCTGAGTTAGCACCTGAAGAACTCTCCGCAAAAAAGTCGCATGTGAATTGACCTGGCAAGCGATCGCCGAGCTGGGCAGTAGCTTTTCGCTTCGGGCCAGCCACACCAATGCATGTACAGCAATTACGAAACGGCGAGGTCCTATAGGAATCCCCCGATTCGTCATACCCATGTCGGTCACTCCTTATTATAAATCGCTCTACGATATCCTGGTGTGATGGTGTGTACTATTCATCCTGTTTCGTATGCTCATTATAATAGTTTTCGGGGAGTTGAACAACAAGCTGGACCAGCGATGAATTATTCGCCTAACGCTTATACTTCTTCTGGAATGGCATTCCAGAAGGTGACTTCCTCGACTGGAAGACGCACCGTCTTATGTGCCTCTTGAGCCGCTTTTCCGACTGCGATCAGCATGACGACGGAGTAGCGATCGGAAATATGAAATGCGCTTCTAAGCGATTTTTCATCGTATCCGCCCATCGGAACCGTATCGTAGCCTCTGGCTTTGGCCGAGAGCATAAATTGCATCGAGACGAGACTGCCGTCGATTAACGCTGCGCGTTTAACTACTTCAGACGCAGGATCCGCGTAAAATCCGCGCAAATTTTGCAGCATTTGTGCTTTGATCTGTTCGCTCATATACCCGGCTTCTACCGCCGCGCTGTAAATTTGCTCCGCTTTATCGATACCCCGCAAATCGCCCAGGATGGCAACAACCGCCGAAGCCTGGATCACTTGCTCCTGATTGTACGCGATCGGAAGCAGCTTTTTTTTAAGCTCTGGATCATCGATAACTAGGAACCGCCAAGGCTGCACGTTAGCTCCTGAAGGAGCGAGGGTAGCTTCCTGCAAAAGTTCCGTCATCTCTTCCTTGGAAATAGTCCAACTCGCATCATATTTTCTTACCGAATGACGATCCCTTACAACATCTGCAAATAAAGCCGCTTGCCCCACTTGAATAGACATATGGCACTCCATCCTTCCGAATATAATTATGCACTCTTTTATCAACGAACCGTCGGTTCACGTGCGGTTTGTTAACTGTGCATTTATAAGCACAGTATATGTTATAACTGCAATCATGTCAATCACAGTATATTTTTTGTAGAGATAAGAGACTGGAGACTTCGAATCATTTTTTGAAAGGAAATTCCAAATGTACGTCGAAGGTATTTACTTAATATCAGGTGTTAGTAGCGTATTTTATGAGAATGGAGTCATGGAAAAAAGAATGATTGACGTTGCACTGCGGCATGGTCTTAATGATTATATTGTACCGAAATGGAAGGCTACATTTGAAATAAAAAAATATTTTGAGGCTAAGATAGGAAAATCCATATACGATATATTGCCGGGAGTCGCTGAAAACACATTTAAATGATAATTATTGAGGTCTGCAGTAACACCACGAGGCTGCCGCAGATGAACTAGCGGCCCCGAAGCAGCCTCGGTAATGGCTATGTTCGGCAGTCGTCCAAACATGCAGGATTTCTACTGATTATAGCCCTGTTTTCCTTTTCGGAAACGGGGCTTTCGTTTGCAAAGAACACGACGTTCACCGGTTGCTTCAGCGATTAGGCAAAAAACGGAAATTACGTTCGAAGGGTATCAGGGAGCCCAAATGAATGGAGAGTGTGAACTATATTGAAAAAGAGAATCGTCAAAGCGATCATGATCATGGCATTATTCGGCTCATGTCATTTAAGCGGAATTTCCTATGCGGCTTCCGCCGTCTCTGTTTCCGGATGGACGTGGATGGGACGGGACCCGGCCGATCTGAAGGACCATTGGTCTGAAAAGGTTTTTCAATGGGCCGTCGGCAGGCATATCATCGACGGTTACCCGGACGGGACGTTTCGGCCGGATCAAGAGGTGACGGAGGCGGAGTTTTTAAAAATGTTGTACAGATCGTTTGGAGCGGCTCTACCGGAAATCGAAGGCGTTGACTGGACGGACGGACCGTACAGGCTTGCTTCGATGTGGAATCATCCGGCAGCAGGTGCCGACCGGAAGCAGGCAAGACATGAGCCGGTTGCTCGAGTCAAAGCCGCGGAAATTATATCGTCTGCGCGCGGCGTGAATTATGAAGGCGCGGATGCCGTCCGGTATTTGCTTATAAACCACCTTGCCCATGGTAAAACGGCAGCTGATGTTGAAGGCTTCGCAGGAAACGACTTGTTAACTAGAGCGGAAACCGTGCAATGGATTCGAACCTTAAAGCTGAAGGGAATGCTGAAAATAGAGAAACGTCCCAAAGAGCCCTCAGATCCCGGTATACTGAACAAAATGAGCGTTTCATCCACTCAGGAGCTGCCGGATTTTATGGTAATGCCGGGAGGAGAAGAAGATTTTAGCCTGGTCGACGACAAAACTGGAATTTCGTTTGCTAGAGCAACCAGTAAGGACTCCTTCGATAAGCAGTACGGGACACCTGAAACCATTTCGGTGGGCAGTTTCCAACGATACGGAGATTTGGCGATTCATTATGACGCGAACGGGCAAATGGAGGCTTGGAAAATTTCGGTGAATGAAACGAGCGATAAAGATATTTCATTCCGTACCTATAAAGGAATCAAAGTCAACGAGAGCTCGCTTTTTGATGTCCTTCAAGCTTATGGGACGGCAGGTTACGGCTATGACGGTGATCAGTTTGCAACGTATTTTTATGAAAAAAAGGACGGCCGTATTCAACCGCGGTTTTCCCGTTTTGATGTAGAGGATCCGGACCAAGCATTTGTCATTTCATTTATTTTCGACGAAAAAACGCTTAAAGTGAGATATATCTTCGTTTCATCGTATGCTTACGCTTATCCGAATAGAGTGACGCAGACCCGGTAGTATTCGCTAACTGCTATCGATAATCATAAAAATGACATGCGGTTATGTTTGCAGATAACCTCCGTGTAGGTCCATTTGAATGGACTAAGTCCAACGATTTTGTGTTCTTACCTCTTCGGTCAATCCATTCTATAATAACAACTACCTCCTCCGATGAAGACAATCGGAGCAGAGAAAGGAGAGAAACGTCAATGAAATCTACCGCGCAATCGTTGTTTCAACCTTATGAACTGCCCAGCGGCCTGACGCTCGCCAATCGAATTGTCATGGCCCCGATGACGCATCTGTCTTCCCAAGCCGACGGCACGGTATCGGACACCGAGATCGCTTATTACGCCCGACGGTCAGAAGGGCCTGGAATGATCATCACTGCCGCCACTTGGGTGCTTCCGAACGGCGGAATGCCTGGCGCCCCCGGGGCCGACGACGATAACAAAATTCCCGGGCTGCGCAGGCTCGCCGCCACGATCCGGGAGCGGGGGGCCAAGGCGATCCTGCAGCTGTTCCATACGGGACGCCAGGGCACGAGAACGGGAGATCTCGTCGCCCCCAGCGCCGTACCGGAAGCACGCGAAGGCGCTGCCGTGCCGCGCGCGCTGGAGGAGGGTGAGATTGCAGCGATTGTTCGCGCATTCGGTGAAGCCGCTCGCCGGGCCATCGCGGCGGGCTTCGATGGCGTGGAGATTCACGGGGCCAACGGCAACCTGACCCATCAATTTTTCTCGCCTCTTTCGAACCGGCGCCGGGATCGGTTCGGAGGCGATTTGGAGCGGCGAATGACGTTCAGTCTTGCGGTCGTCGATGAAGTGCTGCGAGCCGTCCGCGAACACGCTGACCAGCCGTTCGCAGTCGGTTACCGGCTGTCGCCCGAAGAGCGGGACATGCCTGGAAACGCGGCGGATTCCCCGGAACAACAAGAGATACCCGGAATTACGATGGAGGATACGCTGGAGTTCGTAGACGTACTTGCGTCTCGCGGACTCGATTACCTGCATATTTCTTTGACGGACTTCCGCAATCCGCCGCGCCGCGGTTCATGGGGGAGCAAATCGCGCTTAGCCATCTTGCAGGAGCGCGTTGGCCATCGGGTGCCGCTCGTCGGCGTCGGAGCCGTTCACACGGCAGAAGATGCGCTCGACGCAATAGAATCCGGCATTCCGCTCCTCGCACTAGGCCGCGAAATGCTCATGGAGCCCGATTGGGCTAACAAAGTCCGCGACGGGCGCAGCGCGGAAATCCGCACGACTTTATCGGCCTCCGACCGCGAGCGTCTGTTCATTCCCGAGCCGATGTGGCAGCTTCTCCTCAGCATTCCCGGATGGATGCCGTTCGAAGGCCAATAAACGACTTGTGCTTGGTATATGGCGTACCGGGTCTTCGTCTAACGAACAGCGATAATACGTATTTCATGGGATCTCTGCCTGCTGCGCAGACGATCCCATTTTATTTGCTCAAGGAACGGTGATGGTATTACAAAATTCCATATAAACCAGAGAAATTTCCATTTTATATTCTATTTAGCATGGTACATTCATTGTAAAAGCTGGCGGGAGGTTATTCGTAGTGGTTATTCCGAAAGAATTAAAAGTTGTCATAGGAGCAGGGTCATTCGCAAAAACGAACCCTCTTTTTACGGATTGGCTTCTGACGGAGGAAGAACAATTAAATCTATTGAAACGAACCGACTGGAAGGAGAAATTCGATCCTAATTCAATCGCAGCCATTTTGGCAGAGCATGTATGGGAGCATTTAACATTGAACGAAGGCATGGAAGCGGCACAAATTTGCTATGAATTTTTGAAGCCTGGCGGTTATGTTCGATGCGCTGTTCCCGACGGTTATTTTCCAAATGATGAGTACCAACACATGGTTCAAATAGGCGGACCGGGACCCACAGACCATCCTGCGGCTGGTCATAAAATGGTACATAACTATAAAACGATATCAACAATGTTTATAGCTGCCGGGTTTGAAGTGAATTTATTGGAGTATTGCGATGAAAATGGGATGTTTCGATGCCGGGAATGGGATGAAACACAAGGCTTCATCTATCGTTCCAAACGTTTCGACCACAGAAACAAGGGCGGACAATTGGGATTTGTTTCTCTCATCATTGACGCTACAAAACCAACCGCCCCATCATTTTAGCGATGAACGCTATGAAATCAAATAACAGCAAATCTATGAAAAGTATAAAAAACGTTCAACCTTATTCCGAAACTTATTATGGTAGAATAACTAAAATGAGGAGGTATTCGCCTACTAAGTTCGGTTGTTCACGGAGATAGAAAAGGAGAATAATGATGAAGAACAGGTTTGTGAGAAGTTGGATTGCCGCTATTCTGTGCATGGTTATAATGATTTGCCCTCTGATCCAACCGGTACAGGCGGATGCGGCGGGCTTGATGTTCACATCAATGTCATCGCAGAGGGACACGACTTTCGCGCTGGATGCGAACGGTCGTATTTGGGCATGGGGTTCGAACCTTTCCGGTCAGTTCGGAAACGGGATCACGCCCAGTTCCCATACCCCTATGCAAATCAAGGTGCTGGACAATGGGGCGCCGGTATCATTCAAGGAAATAAAGGGCGGCTATGACTTCGCTATCGCTCTGGACAGCAGCGGCCATTTGTGGGGAGCAGGCGATAACGGGGCAGGTCAGTTGGGGCTTGGGAGCGGTACGCTCAGCGCGCGCAACTGGACAAAGGCGAATGTAATGGACGGAGGCACCCCTGTTGTATTTAAAAAAATTGCCGCTTCACGTTCATCTTCTTTTGCCTTGGATAGTAACGGCAAGCTATGGATATGGGGGTTCAGAACGCTTACAGCCGATCCTTATGTTCCAACCAAACAAACGGTGGCTTACGGTAACGGGGATCCGGTTGTCTTTGATGCTCTGGAGGGGAATGATGAATTTGTGATCGCAATCGATTCTCAGCAGCATCTCTGGACCATTTTTCAACCCGCATATAATCCCTCGCCGTTTACTGTGATGGATGGCGGCGTAGAAGCCAAGTTCCAATCGATTTCTGCAGGATCCACTCTCGGAACGGGACCGTTTTTGGGATTGGCCATCGATACGAATGGGGATGTATGGTCTTGGGGAGGTAACGATCAAGGTCAGCTTGGCGATGGAGGTGTGTCGGGAACATTATGGGCCCCAAACAAAATCTCCATCACGGACAATGGAAATCCGGTGAAATTCGTCCGTGTCTCCGGAGGACTCAAGCATGTGCTGGCAATCGATGAGGCTGGGAGCATGTGGACATGGGGTCTAAACTCATCAGGTCAGCTGGGAGATGGCTCAACCGTCAATACTGCTCCGCATAAAGTGCCGGTTTCGGATAACGGAGCACCTTTCCAATTTGCCTCCGTCTGGAGCGGCTATGCGGTATCTTATGGACTCGATGCCGACGGACGTTTATGGTCGTGGGGCAGACAGGGCTTACTCGGTGACAATACGTCAGGGAACGGCCTGCAAACAACACCGAAAAAAATATTTTTCAAGCCGCAGCTCTCGTTAACCGCATCGGTGACAAACGCTACTTACCTTGAACCGGTTACGCTCACGGCGTCGGTTGCGGGGGATTTCGTCACGCCTTCGGGTACGGTGACGTTTAAAGAAGGCGACCAGCAGTTAGGCAGCGTGCCGCTGGATACCGGTGGCGATGCCCATCTGAACCTTCCTTCCCTGCCGACTGGCTCCCATACCTTGACTGCGCTCTATGAAGGAGACAACCTGTATTTGGCTGGGACGACGAACCCGGTTAGTGTCACGGTCACTATGCCGCTGGCGCCATCGGTCAAGATCACTCCATCGACGACGGCGCCGACGACCGAGCCTGTCACACTGACGGTGACGGCACAAACATACGGTACCTCGAATACGTTGTTCCGTCTGAAATGGCTTCCGGGAGACAATACAGCCGCTGCATTTGCAGATGCCGGAACGGATATTTTTACCGTCCGAAACTTTGCCGTTGCGGGGAATGGTACATATACGGTATATGCCAAAGATTTAGCGGGCAGTGAAACGGTGCAAAAAATCAATGTTACGAATATCGTGCCGCTGCCGAACAACAGCGCGATTGCCCCTGCGGCCGCCAGTTTTGACAAGAACGCCGGCTCAGCGGAGAACGCCGAAGTGACGACAACACTGACGCTCAACGGCAACACACTAAGCGGCATAGCCAATGGAGCAGCGCTGCTTACGCCGGGTACCGATTATACCGTATCGGGTAACACGATAACGATCTTGAAAGCTTATTTGAACGCACAACCGGTAGGCTTAACCCGCCTCACCTTCAAGTTCAGCGGCGGAGCGGACCAGACGATGACGATTTCGGTATCCGATTCGACGCCGAACAACAGCGCGATCGCCCCTGCGGCCGCCAGCTTTGACAAGTACGCCGGCTCAGCGGAGAACGCCGAAGTGACGACAACTCTGACGCTCAACGGCAACACACTAAGCGGTATAGCCAATGGAGCAGCGCTCCTTATGCCGGGTACCGATTATACCGTATCGGGTAACACGGTAACGATCTTGAACGCTTATTTGAACGCACAGCCGGTAGGCTTAACCCGCCTCACCTTCAAGTTCAGCGGGGGAGCGGATCAGACGATGACGATTTCGGTATCCGATTCGACGCCGAACAACAGTGCAATCGCCCCTGCTGCCGCCAGTTTTGACAAGTACGCCGGCTCAGCGGAGAACGCCGAAGTGACGACAACGCTGACGCTCAACGACAACACACTAAGCGGTATAACCAACGACGCCGAACCACTGACGCCAGGTACCGATTATACGTTGTCGGGTAACACGGTAACGATCTTGAAAGCATATTTGAACACACAACCGGTAGGCTTAACCCGCCTCACCTTCAAGTTCAGCGGCGGCACGGACCAAACGATGACAATCACCGTATCCGATTCGACTCCGCTGCCTTCAAACGAAGAACCCGAATCGGACTCCAGTTCGACTCCGATTACGGAACCGGTTACGGTAGCCGATCCGCCGAAATATCAAATCGCTTTGGACTCATCCGGTCATGTCGTCATTATCGTCGATTCGTCCTCATTCGTGACGGAGGAAGCGGGTGGGACACTTACACAAAAGCTGATTGTAACGGCGGATGTTCTCAATCAGGCACAGGAGCTGCTGAAGGACGCCTCGCAGCCGATCATACTGATCAAATTAAGCGACACGGAACCGTCCGTACAGGTACAGCTTCCCGGAGGCTCTCTGGAGACGATGGCAGATGCATACCCGAATGCCGCAATCGGCATCGAATTGAACGGTTCGAGCTTGGTGCTTCAAGCCAGCGTATTGGATTTGGACAGCTTGGCTAAGCGTCTAGGTGTCGCGGTAAGTGATGTAAACATCGTGACGTCGATGGAACGGGTAAGCGATGCCGTAGAAACGAAGCTGGAACAAATGGGCTCGAACCTCGGATTCCGTGTAGTAGGACATGCCGTAGATTTCAAGGTGAAAGCCGCGGCCAACGGGCAAACCGTAGAGCTGCACGACTTCGGCAGCAAGTATATGACCCGCGGCATTGTGTATACGAATCCGTCGGCGAGCGGCAACGTCATTGCGGTGCACTATGACCCTTTCGCGAGCACGGTTTCGTACATTCCGACGCACTTGGGCTCAAGGAGCGACGGAAAGAAAGAAGCCGTCATGCGGGCCACACATTACAGCATTTATGCTGCCATTGAAACCAAGGACCGATCGTTCGCCGACCTGTCCGCCCACTGGGCCAAGGAAGATGTGGAACATCTTGCATCGAGGCTCATTGTGACCGGCGTGTCGGCCGACCGGTTTGCACCGGACGAAAGCATTACGCGTGCGGAGTTCGCCGCTCTGCTCGTCCGATCGCTCGGACTGTCGACTGAACATGACCCAGCGTATAAAAGCTTTGAGGATGTGCCGGCATCCGCCTGGTACTCGGCCGTAGTGGAAGCGGCAGTAAAAGCCGGCCTGGTAGACGGTATGACCGCGGACAGCTTTGCGCCAAACGAACGGATCACTCGCGAGCAAATGGCAGTCATGCTGGCCAGAGCTCTGAGCTTGACGCCTGAAGGAAGAAGCATCCAAGAAAATAAACAAGCGCTTGCTGTGTTTCAGGATCAGGATGCCATCTCTACATGGTCGCAAGCTTTCGTATCCCGTACCGTGCAAGCGGGTATCATTACAGGAACAGACGATGGCAATTTTGCGCCGGCCCAGTATGCGACCCGCGCTCAAGCCGCTACAATGCTGAAACGTTTTCTACTCGCCGTTCATTTTATCGAGTAGCTGCATCGAACGACCCTACCTTCAATGACGAAACAAGACCCTTCCATAAGGAGGGTCTTGTTTCGTTTAGCGACTTTTGGCTGGCCGCCATGCGGCGAAATGTTCACAAACTTTTCACTTATGAGGAATTTTCATTATCTCTATAATAACAAGGGTAGAAAGGATGATGGAAATTGCCGAGAACGAAGAAAGAACATTTTTATTTTGGATTGATGACGTGCTTAGGGATGGTCGTATGCATGACATTTTACAATTTGCTTACAAACGGCTTGATTGCCACGATATCCTTGAAAGGAATACTGCTTCAACTGATTCAGATCTTTATTACCGCTGCCTTATTGGAATTATTTATTGTTGGTCCGGTAGCTAAGAGAATTGCATTATCTTTACCCTATGATAAATCGAAGAAGGTATACGTGATTTTATCTCTTGCATTTTTTATGGTGACTGGAATGGTGCTCTTTATGTCTCTTTATGGATTGGGGGCTGCTTACGTTTCCAACCGGCTGGTCGGAGAATCATTAATTGAAAGTTATTTTTCTTTAGTTTTCAAAAATTTTATTTTTGCTTTCCCTCTACAGCTGATCGTTGTGGGACCGCTAGTTCGGTATTTATTTAATAAATTCGTTAAAGATAAAAGAAGAATTGCGGAATCGATGAGCTAAAATACGGCAATAAAAAACAGCGGCTGTCTAGGCCTTCATTCTGCGTTGACCTAGCCGGCCGTTGTCTCTTTCTTAGATCTCGCTAATGACAACGGATATTTTATAATTGACATAGCGGGTTAATTGTTCCAGAAACTTGTCGAGCTCTTCGTTGGAAGGGAATCTGCATTCCAAGAGGTAGCACCCGTCTCCGCTAATTTTGAATTTATGAACGATGAAAGGCTGCTGCGTTTCTAAAAATGACAAAAACGGCTGGTGATCGAAGCTCTTCGTAAAAATAGTAATAAACGAGTGTACGACGAGTCCGGTCTTCTTATAATTTAGACGAACGGTATAGCCTTCAATGACTTGATCTTCCTCTAGTTTCACGACCCGGTTGGCTGCTGCTTGGCCGGTCAAATGGACTTTCTCGCCCAGGTTTTTCATCGAAATCCGGCCATCCTTGACCAGTTCCTCGAGAATACGTTTATCCGTATGATCCAGCATAACCTTATAACCTCTTTCAACATTCAAGTGTTATTGCCCATATTCTTGATTATCGTTATGTACACGATCTTAACGTAAATGTTAACCTAAAAGGGCGAAATAGGAAAGGGAGGCACTGAAACTATGAAGATCAGACAAATCCGGAATGCAACGATCGTGCTGGAATATGGCGGCATGACTTATTTGATCGATCCGTACTTGGGAGCGAAAGGGGCCTACCCGCCCGTGACGAATACGGCGAATCCGGTGAATAATCCGACGGTAGATTTGCCGGTTTCGGTGGAGGACATTATCCAGTCCGATGCCGTCATCGTCACCCACCTGCACCCCGACCACTTCGATGCGGCGGCGGTCAAGGCGCTTCCCAAGGATGCGAACATGATAGCGCAGTCAGATGAAGATGCCGAAACAATCAGGAAACAAGGATTTCGTAACGTACAAGCCTTGGATCGCATGAACCAAATGGGGGATGTCCGTCTGTCCCGCACGCGGGGGAGGCATGGCACAGGCGAAATCGGGCGGTTAATGGGGAACGTTTCCGGCGTTGTCTTTCGCCATCCGGATGAAAAAACGTTATATATTGCAGGCGATACGATTTGGTGCACCGAGGTAGAGGAGGCGATCCGCACTTATCGTCCGGAAGTGATCATCGTCAATGGAGGCGGCGCACAGTTTTTGCAAGGGGATCCCATTACGATGGGCAAGGAAGATATTGCTCGGACGTACTCGGCAGCTCCGCAATCAACGATCATCGTGTCCCACATGGAGGCGGTCAATCATTGCTTTTTGTCCAGGCGCGAGTTGAAACAATTTATAGAGGAAAAAGGCGCTAGCGCCCATATTATAGTGCCTGTCGATGGCGAAACGATGATTTGTTAGGCGGTGAATTGGTCAAGTGCGTTGCGGTGTCTGACGGACGTTGGCCGCAGAAAGGAATGTAATGATGACGAAAAACGCATTGCCGTCGCACCAAGAAGGCTCCCCTTCCGGCCTGCGCTTTGCTGCAGCGCTCGTATCGTTATGGCTGCTTTGGGGCTCCGTTTTCCTGGCGCTGAAGGTCGTTATAACGGAAATTCCACCGTATTTGACCGGCTTTCGCTTCATCATATGCGGGGCGTTATTGCTGCTCTGGTGTTTGTGGCGCATGCCTGCCGCAGCTTATCCGACGGGTAAACAATGGGGGAACGCGGCGCTCGTCGGCGCGCTCCTCATCGCCGGCGGCCAGGGAATGGTTATCGCGGGCGCGCAAACTTTGTCCTCGGGTGTTACGAGTCTGCTTGTATCTACGATGCCGCTGTGGACGGCTTTGCTGGATTGGGGCATGTTCCGCAACCGTCCGAAGGCCAAGGCATCGGTCGGCCTGCTGCTTGGATTTGTCGGCCTCGTCATTCTCATTGCTCCATCGGGGCAAGCGGCGCTAAACCCGCTTGGAGTCGGATGCACTCTGTCCGCTTCGCTTCTGACCGCCGTCGGCACGATTGCATTGCGGCGCACCGTGCAGCCCGGCGTCACGTTCAGCACCGCAATCCAGATGACGACGGGCGGTATGGTGATTATGATGGTCAGTCTAACCAGAGGAGAATTCGCCCAGTTTTCTCTCTCCGCTTTGTCGGGAACGATGCTGATCGCTACTATTTATCTTTTGTTTGTAACCGTAACCGGCTTTCTGCTGTACTCCTGGCTGCAGCGGAACAGCGTTACTGCGACGCTGCCGAACACCGTCTCATACATCAGTCCGGTCGTTGCCGTTCTGCTGGGGTGTACTGTGCTTGGGGAGCCGCTTTCGCTGCGGATGATCGGCGCAATCGCCATCATTTTGTCTGGCGTGGCCGTTATATTGCTGGCGTCCGGGAAAACGGGCAGTCGCCCGGCATCTCACGCGCGTGAGGAAAGATTCATCAATTCCTCTACTTCGAAGTAAGCTCCTGAGTCATCGATGAATATTGGAACATGGTTCATATCAATATGAGAACGATTCCATCTAAATGATATCATTTTAATGATAGGGTTTAACCGTTATTATATTCTCATCCAAAATAATCCAAAGGATGAGGCAGATGAGCGGCAGTTGGCACGATTCTTATTTAGGAAAACTTCGCAAACTAATTGGCACACAAAAGATCATCGTAAACTCCGTACGGGCAATCTTGCTTGACGGCGAAGGCCGCGCTTTGTTTATAAAGCGCAGAGGTGACAACAAATGGGGCATGCCCGCAGGAGCTATGGAACTGGATGAATCCGTGTTTGATGCGATGAAGCGTGAAGTCAAAGAAGAAACAGGACTTGACGTTATTGAGGCAACATTAATTGCTATATATTCTTCTCCCAACACGCAGACGTTCACGGACCGTTGGGGAAACGAGCACCATATTATTGAATATTTGTTCCGGGTGGATCAGTGGACGGGTACTGTTGAAAAAGAAACGGATGAAAGTGTAAATGCCGAATTTTACCCGATGGATCGTCTTCCCGAAGCTTCAAGCGAGCTGTTTGCAAGACATCACGAAAGAGTATGTAAAGATTATAAAAAGTTCGACGGAACCTTAATTTTAGAGTAATCGGGCTTTAGGCAAGCACATAAGAGCAGCGGCGAGCGCTTTCGCGGAATTTTCGATGCAGTGAAAGCGGCAGGCTGCACCGTGCTGACCCATATGCACTATGACAAAAAGAGAGCCCGCAAGCTCTCTTTAAACATGAATCTTCAATAAAACAGCTTATACAAGTACATAGACGCCGCTACCGCCAAACAGAGCCATAATCCGATAATCAATGCCCCCGTAAACCAATTTATCGGTTTTCCTAATTTTCTGCGTTCCTCCGCCGCGGCGCGGTATTCCTCAAGCACTTCAGGCGGAATCAAACGCAGCGTAATGTACACCCCCAGAGGGACAATGATTACATCGTCCAAATACCCGAGAACCGGTATGAAATCGGGAATGAGATCGACCGGGCTGAATGCATAGGCAACCACGCAAACGGCAAAAATTTTCGCAAACAAAGACACCCTCGGATCGCGGTAAGCCAAGTAAATCGTCATCAGATTTTGTTTTAGCTTCTTGGCCATCGTTTTTAATCGATGCAGAAGCGATTCCGGTTTCTTTTCCTCCGGCTTCACGTTTACGTCCATATGATTTACCTTTCGATTCAGTAATGGTATTTTTAAATTAGCATCTCTAAATAATAAGTGCAACAGTTGTTTCAACTTTTTTTTGGATTGGAAGTCAGGAGGAGAGCTTGTTGAATGCCGATGTGAAATGGATCATTTTATCGTATAAAGTCCCCGCGGAGCCCTCAACGCTGCGGGTGCGCGTTTGGCGGACGCTGAAGGCCTTAGGCGTCGTCTACATTCAGCAATCGGTCTGTGTGGCGCCCAAAACGCCGGAAGTAGCAAAGAAAATCGAGGCGTTAAAAAGAATGATTGAAACGAATTCCGGAGAGGCGCTGCTGCTTGAGGTCGAGCGGTTTGCGAATGGGACCGAGCAGGAGCTCAGGGATTTATTCAACAAACAGCGAACGTTGGAGTTGGAAGAATTTTTGGGCGGTTGTCAACTGTTTTTGCAAGAAATCGAATCCGAAACTGCAAAAGGGAATTTCAGTTATCGCGAAGTGGAAGAAAACGAAGCGGAGCTTGCCAAGTTACAAAGATGGCACAAAAAAATTGCAAAAAGAGATTTCTTCGGCTGTCCGATCCTCGGTGAGTCCAAACGGCGGCTTGAGCAATGTGATCAAACGTTTAACGTGTTTATGCATAAAGTGTACGCCACGGAAGGGTCGGCCGAAGGCAAAATCCATTTGGATGGAATGATAAGGACGGAGTGAGGACGAATGAAAGCTGATACTGCCCTGTTGGTCATTGATATGCAGAACGGTATGTTTATGGAACCATACCCGGTATACGATAGTCAAGGTCTGCTGGAACGCATCAGCGGACTGATCCAAAAAGCCCGTGCGTCTCATATACCTGTGATATATGTCCAGCATAATGAAGGCGAAGGTGGGCCGCTGGAAACGAATAGCGAGGGTTGGAATATACACCCCTTGATGGCTCCTACCAGCAGAGACATCATCATTCAAAAGCATACGCCAGACTCGTTCCATGAAACGGATCTCCACGCGGAATTAACGAATCTCGGGATTACAAAAGTGGTTGCGGCCGGTGTTCAAACCGATCTGTGTATCGATGCGACTTGCCGTCAGGCTAATGAATTGGGCTACCGAGTGACGGTGATCAAAGACGGTCATAGTACCTGGAGCCAAGGCAATCAAAGCGCGCCGCAAATTATTGCGAGCTACAACGATCGCTTTCAGTCATTCGCGGACACTGTTGTAGCGTCGGATGTAGAATTTTGCCCTGTTTAAAATGAATGGATCAAGCCCTCAGAACGATGGGCAAGTCCGGATTTAGCTGCAAGAGAACATTTTAACTAAAGGAGAAGGTAACGATGTCCAATCCTTTCGATTGCATTACCGATTTTATATTCGTCGAAACGGAAGTTGCTCCGGCCGATGTAATTGTAGTTCCTGGTGCAAGCCATCCTCAGCTCATGGAAAAAGCGGCTTCCTTGTACAAACAGGGATTGGCGCCATTCATTCTTCCATCCGGCGGCGTGAACCCGGTTTTAGAAACGACGGAATGGGAATTTTTACGGAATGTCGGCATTGCGAACGGGGTGCCGGAAGAAGCGATTTTGAAGGAAGATCAAGCGCGAAATACGTTTGAAAATGCCCGTTTTTCGTTGGATGTTTTGCAAAAAGCCGGAATACACCCTGGCAAAGTGATCATGGCCTGTAAAGCCGGACATTCCCGCCGGGCATTATTAACGTATCAAACGGTGTTTCCAAAAGAAACCGAGTTTTTCGTCTCGCCCGTTATCGATAAGACTGGCATAAGCAAAGATAACTGGTTTTTGTCCGAAGACGGGATACGACGCATTATGACGGAAGTTGTATTTTAACGATATCGAAGGAAACCGGTATTTTGCCGCTGAGGATAAATAAAGTTGTTAGGGGGCGATTTGTACCCGACAAATCGCCTCGTCGATTAGATTCACAATTTGCTATGCACAAGGCAGGTCCACAGTAAACCGGGTCCCACGACCAACCTCACTTTGTACCGAAATGAAGCCTCGATGAGCCTCGACAAATTCTTTTGCAATTGCTAGTCCCAGACCCATGCCACCCGTATGACGGGAACGTGATTCTTCAACGCGATAAAAACGGTCGAACAGGAAGGGGAGTTGCTCCGCCGCGATACCGACTCCGGTGTCCGCAATCGAGACGGACGTAAAATGCGACTCATCATGGGAACTTTCCGTAATTCGGATCGAAATCCTTCCACCGGACGAGGTATACCGCATGGCATTGGTCAACAAATTATAGAATACTTGCGTAATCCTGTTAGGATCGACGAACGCATTCAATGTTTGTGCCGGATACGAGCGAACAATGTCGATATGTCGTTCTTCTGCTTCCGGCTTTAACATATCGATGATCCGATCCAAAAGGGGAACAAGATCGGTCGGGGAGCGGTCCAGCTGCAACTTGCCTGCTTCGGCCAGCGTTAACTGGTGGAGATCGTCGACAAGCTTGGACAAACGTATTACTTCATCCTGCATAGGCAATAAGGTTTCCGGAGGAATGTCCCGTCCTCCCTCTTGTATCATTTCCATATGACATTGAATTATGGAAAGCGGCGTCCTTAACTCGTGCGCCACATCGGCTGTCAAATGTTTTCGCGCCTCTTCTGTGCGAAATAGCTGCTGCGCCATATGATTGAGCGCTTCGGTTACTTTCCCGAATTCATCTCTTGTTGTCACGGGAACGCGAATATGAAGCTCTCCGGCTGCAATTTTTTGTATGGCGGGGATGAGACGGTTCAGGGGCTGCGTTAATTTCCTGGTTAACCATACGCCAAGAAGCAGTGCAACGATCCCGGTCAAGATCGGTACTCTGAAACTTGAGGTGCGCATGGAGTCTAGGATATACTTCTTTAATAGATAATCTTCGGTCGATTCCCACCTATCGATATAGATCGTGCCAACTGTCGTTCCGTTTATCGTGACGGCATTCCGTTTCCCCTGCTGTATCAACGACCCAGGATCGTCCGGCCCTCTAAAAAACAAGATGTTGCCATCAGGCGATAATAGAGCAATCTCGCGTTGATCCAGATTTCGCTGTACCAATTCGTCTGAAATTTTCATTTCCTTTATGCCTTCCCATGAATTGTTATGCTCCTTATAGTAGATTTCAAACCACTCTGTCGTTTTTGCTTTGAAGTAATCTTCAAAACGGTTCTTTAAGTATCCTTGGGTTGCCCCATAGTAGCCCACCGTAACAAAAAGAACCAGAATCGCCATCGCGCCAATCAATTTATCACCGATGCACCACCGCACGTTCATAATTTGTCACCGAATCGATAACCGAATCCGAACACGGTTTGAATGTATTTCGGGATCGCCGGATCGTTCTCGATCTTTTTCCGCAAGTTACTGATGTGGGAATCGATCGTACGCTCGTAGTTGACGAAATCATCTTCCATGACCGATTTCATTAGTTGAAGCCGGCTGAAAACAATACCGGGCTTGGCGGCTAAAGTAACCAGTAATTTGAATTCCGTAGGAGTAAGAACAATTTCCGCGCCATCTTTCATGACTTGGCATTTCGATTCGATAATCTCCAAGTTTCCCCTTTGCATCGTCTGAATTTCTTCGGATTTACCCTGAATGCGGCGTAATACGGAACGTATTCTCGCCGCTAACTCTCTCAAGCTATAAGGCTTTGTCATGTAATCGTCGGCTCCGATTTCCAAACCGATGATTTTATCCATTTCCTCCGTTTTTGCCGTCAACATAATGATTCCATAAGACCCCGTGTTCCGAAGTTCGCGGCAAACTTCAATTCCGCTCATTCCTGGAAGCATCCAGTCTAAAACAATCAAAGCCGGACGCTCCGTTTTGGCTATAGTCAGCGCATCCTTGCCCGTCGTGGCGCTCACAATCCGAAACCCTTCATTTTGTAAATAGGAAGCCATCGCCTCAAGCATTTTCACTTCATCGTCCACCAAAAGTAAAGTTGTTTCCATCTAAATCCCACTTCTTTCTGCTGTTTTTACTCGTATTATAGCTTTATTTTTAAGCGAAAATTGGATCACCATGAAAAAAGGATATGTTCTCCACAAGTTCTCAACATTGGCTTGATAAACTGTGTTTGAGCATGGGAGGAACGCGCTAGCAGGGTGTACTTAAATAGAAAATTCAACCTATTCGTTACCAAACGAAAGAGAGGCGAAAGATGAATAATCAAAGAATAAACCGTAGTGGTACGGGAGTTGGAGATCTTACGGAGGGTCTAGGGGTCAATTCTCCTCTCGTCCTCAGAGCACGTATCGTCTTTAAACTGCTGGCATGGATATTTGCCGTTTTCATTTTGATCCAAGTGTTTCTCGCCGGCCTCGCATTGTTTTGGAATTCAGACCAATGGGCAAGTCATGCGGGGTTTTCCAGATTTTTAATATTTCCCCCGATCCTGATGCTCGTCACTTCTTTCATCGCCCGACTGCCGGTCTCCATTCGTCTGTATAGTGCAGGTTTGATTGGCATGCTCATCCTGATCGTTGTCAGCGCCAATTTATCGTCGGAAATGGGATATTTATCGGCTATTCACCCGGTAATCGCTCTGATGTTGTTTTGGGGAACGATGTCCATCGCACGGAAGACCGATGCCCTCATTAAAGCAAAATAGCAAGAATGTAATTGTTCTATATGGAATGTCCGGTTTCCTTGTTCTCTTTATTTTTATTCCAAGACAATGATCAAAGACAGCAAGGAACTTTTGATTTAGCTGAGTTCTGCACAGTTATTGCTTACAGACGAGTGTTCTGATAGTTGGAACGTCTACGCCAGAAAAGAGAATCTAGGAGGAGAAAGAATGGCCCCTATCAAGGTACGTTACATTGTCGACGATGTAGATGCGACAATCGCATTCTACACACAGCATCTTGACTTCATTGTCAAAGCACATCCTGCACCCGGTTTTGCCGTTTTGCAGCGAGGTGACTTGAATCTTCTTGTGAATGCCAAAAATGGTCAAGGTGGAGCCGCTCAAGCCATGCCGGATGGGCGAAAACCGGAACCCGGCGGCTGGAATCGGATTCAAATCGAGGTCGATGACCTGGGCGGCTTTGTCGAGACCCTGCGTAAAGCAGGCCTACGCTTCCGCAATGATATTGTCACAGGTTTTGGTGGTAAGCAGATCTTACTAGATGACCCAGCAGGTAATCCTATCGAACTCTTCGAGCCTCCAAGCAAATGATGGAAGGAACATTATCTCATTTGTATCTAACTATCAATTAGAAGAACAAGAAGTGATTGCTCGTTTTTGTTTTTCTTATATGTATAAGCTGATATATATTCAGTTTGCAAAAAACAACAAAGAGGAGTAATTAACAAATGAAAAAGAAGCTAGTTTCATTCGTAATCCTTTGTACACTTCTACTTGTGCCAACTATTGCCTCTGCTGAAGTGACCAACGGTTATGTCGGATTCGGATTCACACCCGGGCGACTCGGGGCCATCGTGGCCGCGGTGTTGGGGCTGGTCAGCGTGGTCATCGGAGGGCTGTCGCTGGCCCGCTCCTCCGGTCGTTTCGGCACCGGCAACGGGCGAGCCGGGGCCATCGCGGCTGCGGTGGTGGGGCTGATCGGCATAGTCCTCGCTGGGCTGCATCTGGCCAACTCCACCGGTTGTTTCGGCACCGGCAACGGGCGAGCCGGGGCCTTCGTGGCCATAGAGGTGGGGTTGATCGGAATGGTCCTCGCTTGGCTAACTCTGGCCCGCTCCTCCGGTCGTTTCGGCACCGGGAATGGGCGAGCCGGGGCCATCGTGACCGTGGTGGTGGGGCTGATCGGCATAGTCCTCGCTGGGCTGTATCTGGCCAACTCCACCGGTTGTTTCGGAACCGGCAATGGTCAAGCCGTGGCCATCGTGGCCATAGAGGTGGGATTGACCGGCATGATCCTCGCTGGTCTAACCCTAGCCCGCTCCCGCCGCATCGGCTGACCCAACCATGGTGCCCCGTGTTGTGGTTCCTGCCCTTCCTTTTCCTGGGCGTATTCCGGTGGGCGCAGGGGCGATCCAATGTTAGCATATTTAGCCATGCGCTCACCCCATCCCTTTTTTTTCCTACAAACTATTCGGAATAAGAGATGGCGTGTGGTGCGAGAGAGTTATTCCGCTACCTGAGATTTTAGAGACTTGATTTCTTTCAAAATCTCATCAGGAAGCGGTTCATTCATCAGTATGTTTATTATGGCTTGATGGGAACCGACTTTCTTTAAATAAGAAAGCAATAGTTTCGCTTTTTCTTTCCTGTTCATAAGGGCATAAGCGACATACCATGCTTCAGGACTGCCGACGTGAATACCGTTCCATCGGGAAACGGGAAGAGACGGTATTCTGCAAAGGCCTTTGCGGGTATAGATTGAAAATCGTCCCGTTATTTCCAATTGGGGATCATCGTCATGAATCAATAGCTTATACTCGGAAGCAAATGGATAATCGCCACTTATGATTTCTTTGACTTCGAAATTTTGCAAAGCTTCCAAGACGCGGTCTTTAGGTGCTTCGGTCATAATGTCCCAGTCACGAACGATTCCGGTTAAACCAAGGCTATGAAGTAATCCGCTCCCGCCTAATGAGTATTCCAAGTGAAATTGTTCCAATTTTTCAATGACAACCGCTAAATTTTTAATATCCGGCAACATGGCTGCACCCTCCTAACCGTTGATGTGTGTTGATACAATCGAAAGATTTCCGAAACCGCGCCTGATTCTTGTCATCCTCTCCCATAAAATAATAAAAGTATTCAGTCAACAAGACCGAATACTTTGCCCAGGCGTACGGCATATGATCATATGTGCTTCCTCGTGGGACTCCACGTTTACGCCAGTCGCACACATCAGATTGTCCTAATAATCTACCAGAAGTTTCAGATGATTTCAATAATGATTTGAGAATAGTCTCAGCAATGAAGGACAAGCCTGTAGCGTGATCGCGTTCGTTCATAGCTTTGAAACGTATGATTGAAATTTATTTATCGGACTTGTTAAGTAACGCGTGTTGAATGGCATCTATATTATATGCTTGCTAGCGTTATTCAATAAGAGGAGGAATTGGTCTGAACAGTTTGCGACAAGGTCTAGTCGGTGAATACTTGTTTGACGGCAGCGCTGATGATACCAGCGGCAATGGTAACCATGGCAGGGTGGAGGGTGCGGTTTTAACCGCCAATCGTTTCGGGGAAGCCGGCCGGGCGTATGCTTTTTTCGGGAAGGGAGAATATATCGTTCTGGATCCGCCGCCTTCTCTTCACGCCCAAGCGTTCTCCATTTCCGTCTGGGTGAAGTACGACCAGAACGCAGTGATGGAATGGTGGAACAATGCTATCATTTCTCAAGACGATAACGGCCTTCTGACTGGTCATTCGCGCCGCGTATTTCAATTGAGCACAACAGGGGAGTTCGTTACCCTGCATCTCTTGATGCAAGCACCCGATGTGGCTGGCAAACAGCCTATTCAACGCGATGTTTGGTATCATATCGCCATGGTATATGACGGGTTTCACTACAAGCTGTACATGAATAACGAATTGCAGGATAAGCAAGCCGGATCGTTCAGACCAAACGCAGAAGAGCCGGTCTATTTCGGAAAAAAGAACTCCGACGAACCACGTTTTTGGTTTCATGGAGCACTGGATGATATTCGGATGTATAACAGAGCGCTCTCTAGGGAAGAAATTGCAGAGCTCTTTACCGAAGGCGGGTACAAGGGGGAGCCTGGATTGGCAGCGGCAGGAGCAGCGGCGGCGAAGAGGGAGACAAGCAACTTTTTGAGTAAAAAAACATTGGAGCGTGAACGGTTCAATTGGAATGATTGTTACAATTCATTTGCGCTAGCTTTGTATGGTGCGATGAGATACTCGAACAAGTCTATCCCATTGTCGCAGGCATTGGTATATACAGGACAGGCCTTCGCCATCAACACCGATTCGAACGTTATGCCAATGGATGTGTTCGGGGACGGGAGTCTGCTCAAAACCGCACTGCACAACCTGGGCTTCGACATGGAAGTGCTTGCGGCTAATATGTATGGCGGCGAGTGGGACGAACATACTCACGATAAGGCGCTGGATATGGTTCGCGAAAGTGTGGAGCGCGGTATCGCCGTTGTTGGATTTAACCTTGATAATTACGAGCACGGGCTCATTTACGGGTATGATGACGAGCGAAGAATCTTGAATATTCACGATATCAATGCACGGAATGGCGGAGAACTTTCTTACGATGATTTCGGGCAACGTTCAAGAAACGGTACGCCGATCGATCCGGAAATGTTTGTGCTGGCTCTCAAAGCGCGGGACGAAATTCCGCACTTGAACGTCACGCGATACACCGACAAAGAAGATGCTAGTTATCGGAAAACATTACATACGGCGCTCTCTCTTGTCATTCGCCATATCGAGGACGAGGGACAGAACGGAGAAGGGCGCAAGAACGGGATCGCTGCCATTGATGTGTGGATCAAGGCTTTTGAAGCGGGAACGGCACACCGGTTCTTCACGAGCTACAATTTGTTATGGATCACATCTTCACGACAGTACCTGGTTCCGTTCTTTACCCAATCGGCCATCACGCATTGTATGGGAATTCAAGATCGTACGCTGCAGCAAATGATGCTGAACGCCGCAGAAGTTTATTTGTCCAGCTACCGGGCGTGGGTCGGAATGCGTGAATTATTTCCATTCCCGAAAGGCGCAGATACGACGGATCTGCGGTTGAGGACCGAAGCCGTTAAACTGCTTGGTGAAGCGCGTGATGCCGAAGCGGCCGGTTTGGTTGTATTGCGCGATATAGTAGGGCACTTGTCATAGATGAGAAAGTACATGACCGAAAAGGATGCTTTGAATCTTTTCGGTCTTTTTTGTGATAAAACTCATTGCCGCAGGTTGTTCTGCTACTGTGGGGAGATTATACGTATTGCTGAGCAGGAGCTATGGATTGAACGAACGTATGATTGATGTGGAATGAATTGGAAGGATTGGAATGGGTTCTGTCGAATATTCAACGATGCTGCCTGGATGGTGCTGTCTCCTGACGAAATAAATATTTAAATACTTTTGTTAGCTTTTTGTTACGGCCGGCATCTATAAGTTGGAAGCGGACTTGATATAGAAGAGGGGAGGAAAAAGGGGATGAACGGCGGCAAAGGCTCGGTTCCATCGAGAAACTGGGATCGCATGACCGAGCGGGATATTGTCCGAAGCGCGCGCAGCGGCAATCGAGAGGCATTCGGGGAACTTGTGCGCCGCCATCGTTCGCAGGTGTATGGCTGGGCGAATGCGATGACGCGGGACGCTTACCTCGCCGATGATATCGTGCAGGATGCTTTCGTCGACGCTTTTGTACAGATGGGAAGCTTGATCGATGAGAACCGATTTGGCCCGTGGCTTCGCATGATCGTACGAAACCGCGCATATATGAGGCTGAGGCGCGGCGGACCGTATCGGCGCGAGTGTCCGTCGTCCGAAACGGTAATGTTCGAGCAGTTTGACGGCTTAACTCGAGAAGATGTCTCAACATCCATTATGTACAAGGAGCTGATCGTCAGCATAACCGACAAGTTCTCCTGCCTCAGCAATCGGGAACGGACGGTGCTGGAAGCCATAGTGCTTCGTCAGCGGACCGTTGATGAAATTGCTCGCGAGCTGGGAATCACGAAAGTAAACGTGTATAACTGTATGACGCGTGCAAGAGCCAAGCTCAAGCTGGAAACGCTGCGAGCGCATTTGGAGGCGCATAAACGTCGGCGCCGCGCTTTAGGCTTGCCCAAGCGTCAAGTGCTGCATCCAGGCTCAATCTATTTTTGACAAAGGGGGAGAATCGGTTGACCAAGCTGCAGTTGATCCCCCGGACAAGCTTTCAGCTTACTTCCAATACCGCAATTCAAGCCGTACATCGGGCGGCGAACTTTCTCCCCGGCTTCCAGGCCGATCTGATCGACATGATGGGGTACACCGGGCATGCGTTCCGCATTCAGGCGGATCCGCTGCGAGCAAGAGGGGCGGCCGTTACCGCTTATGATTGGGGACCGGTATTGACCGAAGGACTGAGAAATGTCGGTTTGCTTAGCCGATATAAAGGAGGTCCGGGCTGCGTAGATCCCTCGCCGGAGTTCGTCGTCGAGGCGGTCGATCTCGTGCAGCGAAGTATAGATCGCGGAGTACCGGCTATCGTATGGGACTTGTTTCTGCCGGAATTCGGGGTTCTGTACGGGTATGACGATGATCGTTCCAGCCTGTATGGCAAAGATTTGTACCAGAATGGCACGATAAAGTACGAGCAGCTAGGCGGCGGGCGTACGGGCGAGATGTTCGTTCTTGCCCTGATCGGCCTAATTCCGGTTCATCCGGCGGATGTGCTCCGAGACATGCTGCAGATGACCTTCGATCATCTGGAAGAGAGGGGTAACGGCAAACCGACTGATCCGTTTCGTGCCGGGCCTGCGGGCTATGCCGCATGGATCGAAGCGTTTCGATCGGGCAACGTGGAACCTAACGGGAACGCCTATCACATACACCAGCTGTATGACGCAAGGGAATTTGCAGTAGCGTTCCTATGCAGGCTGAACGGCAGCTGGGGAAACGATTCGTCTGGCCGGGATCGCAAAATTCGCGTGTTGGCTGGGGAAGCGGCCGAGTATTATGCAGAGGCCGTGAAGGCGCTGCGCAAACTGCGGGTGCTATTTCCAGATCCGTATGGCGGGGAGCCCAATCTTGCCAAAAACGCGCGTACCGCCATATGGGTGCTGCAATACGCGAAAGTGCAGGAAGAACAGGCTATAGAGCGTCTGCGCGGTATCGCCGATGTCTTGCAATCCTAAAATAACTATTCGATGAGGTGGAACCTATGACAGAGCAACTGAAAGAGAAATTGGTTGAACGAATTGACGCGGTATTTTTGCCAGTGCGTGAACTGGGGAAAGCGGTAGATTGGTATACCGACATTTTCGGGCTTGAGGTACGTTGGCAGAATAAGAGATTTGCAGGGTTACTCGTAGGTAAGAATGTCGGTTTTCATCTTGTCGAGGTAAAGGATTACATTGCGAATCAGAACTACTGCCCTTTTAACTTTGCGGTCAAGGATCTGGATTCGGTGCGGGCAAAGCTGAAGGAGCGCGGGGTCAAGATGACCGGTTATCGCGAGGGTGACCCGAGGCGGTTTGACTTTTTTGATCTTGACGGCAATATTTTAACGATAATCGAGATTGGTTAGGTAAGAATTTTACGCTTGCACGTTTTGTGCGGTTGAAAGGATAGGGAATGCAGCATTCACCGGAGGTACGTTGATGGATCAATCTTTTAAGGCAAAAACGATAAATGCACTGACCAAACTGCTAATGGATCATTATGTTTTTCCCGAAACGGCTGCAAACATGAGTCATGATGTTACCGGGCGGTTAAATAACAACGAATACGCCAGCATCAATGATTTTTCCTTATTCGCAGAAATCGTAACGGCGCAATTGCAGGGCATTCTCGGGATAAGCATTTACAAATGCGGCATCGAACGAAAGAACCGCAAGCCGAGAAAACGGAAGAGGATCGTAAGGTCGATCAAGATCATTACTTGACCATGCTAAAGCTGGATAACTATGGATTCACCAAAATCGAGCGGTTACCGGGAAATATTGGGTTGCTGGAATTTCAAGCTTTTGCACCGCCTGAACATGCCGGCGAAACGGCATCTGGTGCAATGATGTTTCTTGCCAACACAAATGGTATGATTATTGACTTACGGAATAATTTTGGCGGCTCTCCACATATGGTAGCATTTCTCTCGAGCTATTTGCTGGAGCCGTCACCGAGACTTCTGAACAATTTGTATTGGAGAAAAAATGAAGAAACCCATCAGTATTGGAGTTTGCCTTATGTTCCTGGAAAAAGATTCGGCGGGAGCAAGCCTCTCTATATATTAACGAGCCGGAAAACATTCTCCGCCGCGGAGGAGTTTGCTTACAATTTACAAACGATTGGTCGGGCTGTGGTTGTCGGGGAACGTACCGGAGGCGGGGCTCACCCGGGAAAAACGTACAGAATCAATAGGGAGTTTGAAGTGTTTATCCCTAATGGACGCGCAATAAATCCGGTGACTAAGGGCAATTGGGAGGGCGTAGGCGTTCTTCCCGATATAGAAGTTCCCCGAGAAAAAGCTTTCCATATGGCTTATACTACTCTTCTTGAAAGTGAACTGAAACGTCTCGCGGATAAGCCAACCGCAGGATATAAAAGAGTAGTGGATGAAATTAAAAAATCGCTTGAAAAAAATGAAATGTAGCGTGATACGACATTACGGTTTGCAGATTTCATCGAAAGCGCAACAAAAATAGCCGTCCCCAAGTGATGCGCCGGGACGGCCTTTTGTTGATCCCTACTGGAACGATTGGAGCAGCCTCGCTGACGCGGTTAGCGTTCGTTCAGCTGCACATAAAATGTCGTCGTCTCGTTCGGCACACTCCTTGCGTAGATTTTGCCTCGGTGCTGGGCGACAATCGACTTGGCGATAGCGAGCCCAAGGCCGTAGCCGCCGCTCTGCCGCGAACGCGAGGCATCAACGCGGTAAAAGCGGTCGAAAATTTTATCCAGATGCTCGGCGGGTATGCCCGGACCTGTGTTAGACACGGACAGCTGGATATGATTTTGATGCCTCTTCAGCACGAGAGAGATGGATCCCTTCGGATTGCAGTATTTGATCGCATTGTCCAGAAGAATCATGGCCACCTGCTTCATCTGCTCGCTGCTGCCGGTGACGGTAAGGTTGGGTTCGATGTCGTAGTCAAACGCGAGATCTTTCTCGAAGATGACAGCCTCCATTGTGAGGATGACGCTCTCGACGGCTTCGCTCAGGTCGAACGGGACGTGGATCATGCGCGATCTGGCGTCTTCCATCTCGGTGAGATACAGCAAATCTCTCGTGAGTATCTTCATGCGTTCCGTCTCCGACTTGATATGGTGTAACCACTTGGCCTGCTCGTTGATCGTGTCTGTGCCGTTGGCCAGCAGGACGTCGGCGTTGGTGTTGATAACGGCCAGCGGCGTCTTCAGTTCATGAGAAGCGTCGGCGATAAACCGCTTCTGTTTGTCGAACGCCTCCTTGACCGGTGCGATGGAGCGGTCGGCGAAGTAGCGGCTGGTCAAATAAATGATTCCCAGCATGACAAGCGCAACGACGGAAAACGTATAGATGAGAGTGGTTAAAATACGCTCCTGGGGCGTAACGTCCATAAAGACAATGAAATAGCCCGCTTGATTTTGCATCGCGCTGTACGCCCACCGTGTCCCATCGAGTGTGAACTTGCTGTATTGCGCAGGATTGGCGGCTGCCTTTTTGGCGACGGCTGCATAAAAATCACCGGTCATTTCAAAACGGGAATTCGTCTCCAGGATGTTTCCTTGCTCGTCGGTTTGCAGCGAGAAGGAGACCGAACGCGGGTGAGCCGGCCCTGTCATCTCTCCGCCTTTTTTGCCGGGGGGGCCGCCTCTTTTGCCCCCAGCCCCGTCCGGTTTGCCTATAGCCCCGCCAAGTTTTCCAAAAGAATCCACTTCATGCTGGAGATCCATCTGGACGTCTCTCCGCACATTCTGATACGTAATCGTATAGATGGTTGCGAAGGCGCCAAGCATAATAACCGAAATGATGACCATGTTCATCAGGAGGAGCCGGTTGCGCAG
This sequence comes from Paenibacillus allorhizosphaerae, assembly GCF_910594985.1. Lineage (GTDB taxonomy): Bacteria > Bacillota > Bacilli > Paenibacillales > NBRC-103111 > Paenibacillus_G > Paenibacillus_G allorhizosphaerae. Next base: position 146,480 of record NZ_CAJVCE010000006.1, on the reverse strand, counting down.
CTTATTAAACATCAGGAGGACGCCTCCAATACGTAGCCCACGCCGCGGATGGTATTGATGCGGACCGAGGATTGCAAGAAAGCGAGCTTTTTCCTAAGAAACGAAATGTACACTTCCACGTTATTATGCTCGGCGTCGGAGTCGAATCCCCACAGCTTCTCGATCATCTGCTCTTTAGACGTGACGGCCTGCTTCCTTGTCATCAAAAGCTCGAGCAGCTCGCTTTCTTTCAGAATCAGCTTCAGCTCCTTGCCCTTGCATGTAAGCTTGAGCGTTGACGTGTTCAGTTCAAGATCTTCGAACCGCAGCCCGTCCTCCGGCATAACCTCGCCTTTGCGCCGCAGTGCCGCCCGGATGCGCGCAAGCAGCTCCTCCGTGGAAAACGGTTTGGAGACATAGTCATCTGCTCCGTGATCGAGTCCGGCGATTTTGTCCGGAATCTCGCCTTTCGCCGTTAGCATTATGACCGGCGTATGGATACCTTGTGTGCGAATTATCCTCAATATCGAAAGGCCGTCCATCCCGGGAAGCATAATATCGAGCAGCAACAGGTCGTATATGCCGCTGAGCGCATTGTCCAGACCCGCCTGCCCGTCATGAACGACGTCTACGGAGTAATTTTGCTTCTTCAAAATCTGCGAGAGCGCCTCCGCTAAATTCACCTCGTCTTCTACGATCAAGATTCTCATGCAGTACAACCCCTTTATTTCGTCATGTCTTTATTATGATGTGAGAACCTTTAATCAACCTTAAGCCGGGTGAAGCTATCATCGCAAATCCGATATACTTTAAATTCTTCGGCCGGTGTAATAGTTGAATGGAATGGAACATGCGTTTTCCGCCCTATCCCTTTGTTTCCTTAAGCCTCGACTCTCTTTATTCCGTTTATATCATAGCATCGAATCCATTTTCGTAAAAAATTATTTTGCGCCGTTCTCCATTTAAGATTCGTTAAAGGTTCGCTCCCTAAGATACGACATATGGAAGGCGATGACGTCGCCAAGCAAGGAAAGGGGAGCAGGATCATGGCGATCGAAGTGTTCAATCGATACGAAAACAAATACCTGATGGATACCAAGGCTTTTTACAGTATCTATAACTGCCTGATGGAATACATGGAGCTGGATGCCTTCAACAAGGACGACAAGTTTTATTCCATCAGTAATCTGTACTACGACACCAAGCAGCATACTCTGGTGCGCAACAGCCTCTCGAAGCCGAAGTACAGGGAGAAGCTGCGGATCAGGGCCTACGGTGTACCCGCTCCGGATGCCAAGGTGTATTTGGAGCTAAAGAAGAAGGTATTCGGCCTGGTCAACAAGCGGCGGACGGCGCTGAAGCTTCATGAAGCGTACGAGTTCGTTCGGACCGGTCAAGCGCCGGATTACAGGAAAGGGATGAACGGGCAAGTCATCCAAGAGATTGATTATTTTCTGTCAAGATACGAGCTGCGGCCCATGGTGTATCTGGCGTACGACCGGATTGCGATGTTTTGCAAGGGCAATCGGGATCTGCGCATTACGTTCGATACGAACATCCGGTCGCGGCGGTACGATCTCAAGCTGGAGTCCGGCGATTATGGCGATCCATTATTGGAACGCGGCCAGTGGCTGATGGAAGTAAAGGCGGAGAAGACGATCCCGGTGTGGCTGGCCAAGCTGCTGGCGGAGCATCAGATGTACCGGACGAGCTTCTCCAAGTATGGCAATGAGTATAAAAAATCGATTCGGTATGCGAATCAGAATCAGGAAAGGAAGAGTGTAATCATATGATTGAATCTATTTTTACCTCAAGCACAGCCGTCACGGAATTGAATGTCGCCCATGCGTTGCTAACCTTTGCGGTCGCCATCCTCCTCGGCGGGTTGATTAGCTGGACTTACATAAAGACGCAGCCCGCCTATTCCCCGAGCTTCACGCTGACGATGATGATTTTGCCGACGATTGTTGCCATTATCATCTTGCTGATCGGCAGCAATATCGCCCGCGCCTTCAGTCTCGCCGGCGCTTTCTCTATCATCCGATTTAGAAGCGCCCCTGGCGACTCAAAGGATATATCGTACGTCTTGTTCTCCATGGCCGCCGGCCTGGCGTGCGGCGTCGGCGCTTATGGCTACGCGGTGCTGTTCACTGTGCTCCTGTGCCTACTTATGTTTATTCTGAAGGCCTTCAAATTCGGAACGAACAAGGAGCCGGTGAAGACGCTAAAGGTGACCATCCCGGAGAACCTCGGCTATGAGGAAGCGTTCGACGAAATCTTCAAAAAGTTCAACATCGATTACGAGCTGAAAAAGGTACGCACAACCGAGCTCGGCAGTTTGTACGAAATCGTGTACGCCGTGAAGCTTGGCCCGAACACGAATCAGAAGGAGCTGCTTGACGCCGTCCGCACGCGAAACGGCAATCTCGATATCACGCTGACCATGAATCCGGCTGCGCTGGAAAACTAATGAAGAGAGGGTTATGACATGATGAAACGTTCTAATAAAGCAAAGATGATGACTGCCGTGCTCTTAAGCACCTTATTGGCTGCAGGATGCAGCGCAAAGTCCACAGATACGACTACAGCAACCGCCAGTGCCTCCGAAACCGCCGTGTCCGCGGTACAGTCGGGCGGTTCGGCATCGGCTGCCGCGGTGCAGCTAGCCGGACTGAACGCGACAGAGAAGGCTGGCTTCAAAGATAACGACGCGCTGACGGCTTGGAGCAAGGACAGTTCCACCTCGATCAGCCTGAGCGCCTCCGGCGCCAGTGTCGAAGGCTCGGGCGCGAAGGCGGAAGGCGGCATCGTGACGATTACGGCGGCCGGCACCTATGTCGTGGCCGGCAAGCTATCCGATGGGCAGATTGTAGTCGATGCGCCGAAGGACGCCGACGTACATCTCGTGCTGAACGGGGCACAGATCAGCAAACAAGACGGTCCTGCCATTTATGTGAAAGAGGCGGACAAGACGATCGTCACGCTGCAGGACGGCACGGATAACGCCGTTTCCGACGGATCCGGTTATTCGGATACGTCCGAGGACGCGGCGATCGCAGCGATCTTCAGCAAGGGCGATCTGACGATTAACGGGTCCGGCAAATTGACCGTTCAAGGCAAAATGAACGACGGTATCGTCAGCAAGGACGATTTGAAGATGCTGGGCGGCACGATCGACGTGCAGGCGGTCGATGACGGCGTGATCGGACGCGATTTGTTCGCGGTACAGGACGGCTCCATTACGATCAAAGCGGGCGGAGACGGCGTCAAGACAACGAACGATACCGACGCGGATAAGGGCTTTGTCGCTATCAAAGGAGGGACGTTCAACATTACGTCCGCCGGCGATGGCATCCAGGCGGCGTCTTCGATCTTGATCGGCGGCGGCACGTTCGATATCGTATCCGGCGGCGGCAGCGCGGCCTCCACAAAGACGCATCAAGAGCAAGATCCGCGCGGCTTCGGCGGAGGGCCGCAAGCTCAGACAGCGACGGACGATGCGGAGTCCAGCAGCGGCAAAGCGTTGAAGGCGGGGGCGGACATCGCAATTGCGGACGGCAAGTTCCAGGTCGACGCGGCGGACGACACAATACACAGCAACGCCAATATTTCGATTGCAGGCGGACAGCTCGTGTTGGCCGCCGGCGATGACGGCATTCACGCGGACACGACACTTTCGATCTTGAACGGAACCATCGATATTACCACGAGCTATGAAGGCATCGAGAGCTTGGATATCGCAATCTCGGGAGGAAAGGTCCGTCTCGTCTCGAAAGACGACGGCGTGAATGTCAGCAGCGAGAGCAATAGCTCGGCCGCCGGCGGCAAAGGTATGACGAATACCGCAAGCGGCAAGCTGACGATCAGCGGCGGCTATATGGTTGTGGACGCCGCGGGCGACGGTCTCGATTCCAACGGCTCGATGGTCATGACCGGCGGAACCGTCATCGTGAATGGTCCGAGCGGCAACGGTAACGGCGCACTGGATTACGACGGGACCTTCGAGCAGTCCGGCGGCACGCTCATCGCGGCCGGTAGCTCGGGTATGGCTCAGGCGCCTTCGGATACTTCGTCGCAGCGAGCGGTTCATATGACCTTCCCGGGCACGCTTCAGGCCGGCACCTTGGTGACGTTGAAGGACGGCACGAGTAAGACGATCGCGACATTCGCGCCGGCGAAAACGTTCAGCAGCATCGTCATCTCCTCACCGGAACTGAAAGCCGGCACTGAGTACACCATTTCTACCGGCGGCAAGTCTACCGGTACTGCGACCGACGGTATGTACGCAGGCGGCGTGACTAGCGGCGGCACGAAGATCGTCACCTTTACGCTTGGAGACAAAGTGACCTATGTGAACGAATCGGGTGTGACCACAGCCAATACGTTCGGCGGTCCCGGCGGTGCTGGCGGTCGCGGTCCGGGAGGCGGCCGTGGCGGCCGTCCTGCCGGAATGAACTAAAGCATCGGGAGCTGGAGCTTCGTACGAGCCAAAGCGTAACCTAACGAACCGTGCCGCCTGCTTTGGCCGTAGGGAGCCGGATTTGAAAATAAAGCAGCATACAATAAGGAGTGTTAGGGCAATGAGAAAATTTCGTCAACTTCATCTATGGATCGGATTACTTACATCTATTCTTATTTTAGTCGAGTCCGTGACGGGGTTACTCCTTTCAGAGCCTTGGCTTATGGGGCAAACCTCCAAATCGGAAATGAGGATGCCGGTACAGGCGGCTGGAACGGCAGCTCCATATCGTCAAGACGCTGCTTCCACAGCACCGGCGGCTGAGGTAGGAAACGGCAATAATCAAGGGACGAACAACGGTACCAACGGGCAGCAAGGTAAACCCGCTAGAGGATCCGGACAGCAAGGGAGTTCTTTTTATTAGGATTCATTCATGGGATCTACGGACGTCAAATGGCTTGCCGATGTGACTGCCATTGGATTAATTATTTTGACGGTTACGGGAATTTCCTTATCGGTCCAAACGTTGCGAGCGCAAAGCAGAAGCAGGAAAAGAAGAATGGCAGCATAAAACTCAATAAGCACTATGTTCATTTAAACCAGAACGATCATAGTGCAAAAGGATATGACGGATCCCGACGGTATTGGCCTAGCCCAAAGTAGGAAATACGAAATATAATGGGATCCCTGCCTGCCGGGCAGCGGATCCCATCAATCACCATTTACATACAAACGTACATTCGGTATTCTTATATTGATATTTCCATATTTATCATAACAAAGATGTGTATGAGATGGGGAAGAGAATGACACAAACCGGGATGATTTTGGTTGTTAGCGTATCTATCATTCGAGCCGACAAAGTGTTGATTATCAAAGAAAACAAACCATCTGTCAGAAATAAATGGAATTTTCCTGGCGGAAGGATAGAACCTGGCGAAGATATTCTGGATGCTGCGCGTAGAGAAGTAAAAGAAGAAACCGGGTATGATGTCAAACTTACAGGTACAACCGGCATTTATAATTTTATTAGCAGCGAAACCGATCAAGTCATTTTGTTTCATTTTATAGGCGAAATTGCTGGAGGTTCCCTTCAATTACAAGATACTGAAATCAGTGATTGCAAGTGGGTCACGGCATCCGATTTATTGATTCCTAACCTATACGCAATTCGCGGGGAGGCTGTTATGAAACAAATTGTGGAAAACCTCATAGTTGGAACGAATCATTCATTATCTATGTACAATCATAAATTGGTCGTGTAGACGTACTATACCAAAAGGAGCGTGTGAATCGTGCGCGAAACCTGTGTTCCGAGTGGCGTGAAACTAAAAGATACCGGATTTGGGTACACATTGTCCTTAATAGGCGGTAAATATAAAATGATCATTATGTATTGGCTGGCCGAAAATAAGGCTATGCGGTTTAATGAACTGAAGCGATCGATCGGTACCATCACTTTTAAATCGTTAAGCATCATGTTAAAAGAGCTGGAGGCAGGCGGCCTTGTCGTACGCAAAGAATTTCCCCAAGTGCCTCCAAAAGTCGAATATTCCTTATCTGAACGTGGTCGATCCCTTATTCCATTGTTAAATATGATGTGCGAGTGGGGAGAGAAAAACAGTTCGCCAGCTCTGGAGAACGTACCGCAGTAGACATTGCTATATTGTTTTAAACGTAAAGAAGTATCTCCTGAACAAGGAAATACTTCTTTTTTTTGTGTGATTTTACAGACTGTCAACAAATTTCAAATAATCTTGTGCGCTTTTTTCCAATGCGCTTGCCGGTGGATCATTTTCTGTGCCAGGGATGTTTTCGCCGGGCTCGTTTTCTGAACCATACAACGCAAAAAACGAACGATAATCTGCATTGCAGTATAAGAAAGTAGTTTCAAAAGGAGATAATAGCTGATCAAGTGTATAACGGTATCTTCCCTTTTCACTATAATCTTCTTTTTTTATTCCGGCAGATACCGCTAGAGCAGCTTTGCGGTTCTTTAATTTATCGCCACCATTTGAACCATAAGCCCAGCCATATGCCAAAACGTCGTCAAGCCATTTTTTGAGGAGCGGCGGACAATTGAACCAATGTATGGGGAATTGCAAAACAAGAGCACCATGCGATTCAACCAATTGCTGTTCTTTTTCGACGTCAATGTTTCCATCCGGGTAAACCTTATGCAATTCGTGTACGGTATACTTTTCCGGATATTTGTTAAGCTCATCTACCCATCGCTTATTTATGATGGACGTTTCTATGTTTGGGTGAGTTACGATAACGAGAGTTTTCAACGATTTGTCCTCCTTTAGAGCTGATTGTTGTTTTCTTGAGTATAAAGACTGCTCTATCAAAATGTAAGTATGCACTTTTAGGATAGGTACTGTCCTAAAGGTGAGTGTTGCCCTGTTGGGCGGCGAATAGAAGGTACCTTTTTTCTCTTGTCAATCAAGTTGGTTTTTTTGTGTGAAAATCCCTTTTATGGAATAAAAAATAGTTTGCAGGAAAATATATGGACAGGTGGTGAGGTTGATGTCTTCGTTTTCCAATCCCAAAATCAATCCCTTGCATGGTTATATCCTGTGTATGAGCGGGACTTTTTCCTTGTCTCAGATTTCAGGTCCAATCATATTGATGGAACAGGCAAAACGTGATGCGTTCGTTAGCAGTATCCTCGGGTGCATTGCATATTGCTTATATGCTTTTTGGATTTGTCGTATATTAAACAATCAGGCGCCTAACCAATCCTTCCTCGATATTTTAGAACTAAAAATGGGGAGTTTTATCACTTGGGCGGTGAGATGCTGGATTGCCCTATACTTGTTGTCTGAACTGTTTGTCGTTCACAAAAATGTCGTCACGTGGGTTAAATCAATGATCATACCCGTTACGCCCATTTGGGCGATTTCATTGCCTTTACTGATCGTTTGCGCCTATTTAGCCGTCAAAGGAATCAAACCGATCGCCATTTCCTTTGCCATTTTATTTCCGGCCTTTTTGATACTGGGCATGTTTATGAATGTGTTAACTTTAAAATACAGACATTTTGACCTTCTACTCCCTCTGTTAAGTGAAGGAGCGCGGCCCATCTTAGAAGGCGCGGCAACCACGTTCAGAGTAGGCTTGGAATTGTTCCTGCTATTATTGATATCGCCTCATATTCAAGGCCATTTTAAATGGAAGCATTTTGTAGTGATCGTATCTATTATTTCGTTTTTTATAATCAGTACGGTTGTGAGTATGTTGACTACATTCGGCCCTTATGAAGCCTCTAAACAGCGATTCCCTGTCTATACTCAGTGGCGGTTAGCCAGTATCAGCAGTTTCATGGAGCATCTTGATTTTTTATCCATGTACCAGTGGCTTAGTAGTGCCGCTATTATAATTAGTTTGGGGTTGTTTGCTTTAGGGGATTTGCTGACTTCAAAGCAATTGCCGAAAAAAATAGCGATCCTGATATTGACGACGGCCTTATTTATCGGTGTGGAGTTTCAAATAAATGACAGCGATTTTTTAACATTCACTAAATACTACTTCTATCCTTTATCCACATTGTCCATTCTCTGTTGGACTGTATTTGCCTACATTACAACAAGGAAAAAAGGTGTGTCATGAACATCAAAAATGCAAAAGAAGAGGATTTCAGAGCGTTATTCGCTTCCTGTTACGATGTGAAAATCGAGAAGCGCGGCGGCGCACTGGTCATTCATTGCAAAGGCATGGCGGATACGAAGCAGTTAAATGAAAATGTACTCCCGCGAATTACAGAAATGATGCAAAACGAGGAGTTGAAGCTTTTAGATGAAAGTGTAGAGCTCAATCAAATTGAACAGAGTGTATTTTCGGGTAATGTGATTATTCTACATGTGCACGAGAATCGTTCAAAAGTATATGAAGCGGATATTTCCAACCCGCCAAAACGGCAGCCGGAAGAATCGACCAGCGAAGTATCGATTCGGGGATCGCGGGATGGGTTTACGGAAGAGGTGATCACTAACGTAGCCCTTATTCGCAAACGGTTGAAGACCGCTTCTCTTCAATACGAACACTGCATTGTCGGCAAAAGAGGAAACGTGCGTTTAGCCATACTGTATATCAAAGATATTATTAACCCAGAATATGTTGCTGAGGCGAAACGGCGGATTGCCGAAATCGATGTGGACACAGTGATTGGAAGTGCACAGCTTGAGGAATATTTAAGCGATTCGAGCGACTCCATCTTTCCGTTAGTGGATTACATAGGAAGACCTGATTTTGCCGTAGAGGTGCTGCTGCACGGCAGATTTATAATCTTAGCCGACGGATCTCCAATGGCGATCATCGGACCATCTAATATTATCGAGCAGTTAAAATCTCCCGAAGATGTTCACTCCCCTTACTATTACACGATTTTACAACGGTTTCTGCGTTTTGTCGGTTTAGTTGCCGCCATGTTTCTGCCTGGATTCTATATTTCATTGACCTGCTTCAATATCGACCAACTTCCGTTCCCGTTGCTGGCGTCCATTGCTGTTGCCCGTACGGGCATCCCCTACCCTGCTCCTCTGGAAATCCTGTTGATGTTTGGATTATTCGAATTGTTTCGGGAAGCCGGCGTTCGCCTGCCGAAAGCGGTCGGACAAACGGTAACTGTAGTTGGGGGTCTGATTATCGGGGATGCTGCTATCCGTTCCGGGCTTGCCTCTCCTTCTATGCTCATGGTTACTGCGGCGACGGCTGTTGCTTCCTTTACGTTGGTTAATCAATCCTTAACGGGCACCGTCACCATCGTTCGAATTTACATGCTGCTAATATCTTCCCTTTTGGGTATGTATGGATTTTTCATCGGGTTAATTTCAGTGGTGGGGTATACCTCTACTTTGACATCCTTCGGCATATCCTACTGGTCTCCGATGGCAGAACTCGATATTAGGTCTTCCATATTGGCGATATTCAATCAACCTTTCAAATCCAAAAATAAAAGGCCGAACATGTTGCATACGATAGATTCCAAGTCACAAGGGGAAAGACAATGAAACCGGTGCTGCTTCTATTCACGATCAGTTTTATGCTGTTCATTTCAGGCTGTTGGGATAATAAAAATATTCAAGAATTGCTTTACGCTACTGCTATAGGAGTTGATTATAAAAATAATCTTTATGAAGCGTATATTCAAACGGTATCCTTTACCCATGTAGCGAAGTCCCAAGATGGAGGGGGAGGGGGCGGACCGCAAGTGTATGTCGGCAAAGGGAAAGGGAAAACGCTCGCTCTGGCATTAAACAATATATACGATACGGCACAAAGAAGGCTATATTGGAGTCATGTTCGCACGTTTCTATTTACAGAAAGTGCGATTCAAGCCGGAGGCGACGATTACTTTGATAATTTAAAGAGGTATAGAGAATTTCGGTATACACCATGGATATTCGGCACGAGAGGATCCATCGAGGAAGTTTTTAAGACACCGTCTCTATTCCAAATGTCTCCGATAACCACCATTCTTGGCCAACCGGAAGAAAATTATCTTCAGAAATCATTCGTCAAGCCTCTACAGGCGCAAGAATATCAAATGAATCTCAATGAGCCTGGCGAGACGGCTTTAGTCCCCACCCTTACCATTGATAAAACCTCATGGCAGACCGAACAGAAAACCGATCCAAAATTGAAAATAAACGGTGTGTTTGTAGTTCGAAAAAACAACTTTCAAGGATGGATGGCAACCAATCAGCTTAACGGACTGCGATGGATGGATAAAGAGACATCAAGAACACCGATCGAGATCAAGTCCGGGACCATCTCGCTTGAAAAACCCAAACATAAGGTATCGGTAATGGAACAAGACGGGAACACGATTTTCAATATTGAGGTTAATGTCAAAGGTAACATTGTTGAATTAATTGACAGCGATCAATCAGAGCAAGAAATGGAGAAAGAAGCAGAGCAGCAGATTGAAAAAGAAATCCGATCAACCTATGAAGACGGATTACGCATTGGGGCCGATATTTACAACTTAAGAAATGTTATGTTTAAGAAAAGATTTAAAAACTGGCAGGATATAAAGCTTACTTCTTCATCGCTAAACCGAATCGAAGTCCATGTTTATTTTGAACATAGCGGAGAGCGAAAGAAAACATAGCCTGGATGAATACGATAGTGTGGGGCTGCCTCAAGGATAGCTCCTTTTTGATGTTCATTGAACAGGCAGGATCACGCAATACATGTGCACAGGAGTTGTGGTAAAATATTTCCAGTGAAATCTTGTCGACGGTGAAATAGCGGCTCTCGGAGTTATTGACGGTAGCGAACTGCTTCGGTTAATCTCTGCCTTTGGGAAGATCCCGCCCAAAAGGGATTGTCTGTCTCTTGCACGACATGCTATGGTGGAAGGGGAATCGATAATTGGAGGAGGGTAACAGAATGTCCGGCAATTTGCTGCTGCTTAAATCTCTTTTTACCGGCTGCTTGGATGTAGCCGAGACGGAGGAAGGTGTAGCTCCGATCCGGTTCACGGAACGGCAGCTGCGCGTATACGCTCCTAACGATGCTCAAAGTCTCCGGAGCCGCTGTCTGGCAGGATGCCGGCTGGAGATGCGGACGGACAGCGACTATATCCGCTTTGATTACATCCAGAAGGGTAGAGCCCGTAAATACATATATTTCGATATTTGGGTCGACGGCAGATGGGCGGCGGATATCGGGGAAGACAACCCGGAACGGCCGGAAGGAGCGTTCAGCTTTGAAATAAGCGGGAATCAAGGTGTGGTCAAACATATTTGCATCGATCTGCCGCATAGCGCGGAGATCGTATTCCACTCGTTCGAGTTGTCGCCGAACGCTGTATGCGAGCCTGTCGATCAGGCGCATGGCGGTTTGCTGTGCCTCGGCGACTCCATCACGCAAGGAATGGACGCCAAGCACCCGTCCAGCACGTATGCGGCTTTGCTGGCGAGGGCGCTCGATATGCCGCTGCTCAATCAAGGCGTTGGCGGGTACATATTCAACGCCGACAGCTTGGACGAGAACTTGCCATACAAGCCGCAAATCGTGACAGTCGCGTACGGGACGAACGATTGGGGCCGGTATGAAACGATGGCTCAGTTCCGCGACAAATGCGCGGCATACATCGATGCCGTCAGCAGGCAATATGCTTATGCCCGCATATACGTCATGACTCCGATATGGCGCAGCATCAGGAATGAACGTAAGCTGCTCGGCACGTTCGATGAACTCGTGCAGACAATAAAGGAGATATGCGCCGAGTACCCTGCGATACATGTAATAGACGGGGAAAGTCTCGTTGCTCATAGCGGCAGACTGTTTGCCGACGGCACTCATCCTACCGATGAAGGCTTCGTTCATATGGCATTGAATTTGTACAAGCAAATCCGGAATACGTTGTAATCATCATGAAGACAGAACCCGACACCATCAACGAGGTGCTCGCTCTTATTTGATACAATCCTAACTAAGAAAGCGCGTATGTTTGTGTCGCTACGCGACGACACAAACATACGCGCCTAATCGTTTTGGCACTAACATAGCTGCATAATCATAATAATGTATTCCGTTGATCAGACGAGTACAAGAGCTCAACGGGCAGATCCCCGAGGCGCGTCTGCTTATTCATTGGAGTAACGCACAGAGCTTTTCGCGAGTTTTGGAATTCCAGCAGTGGTGGAGCAGTATCGGCTATTCTAACTTTATTTTTGGTACAGTTTTGGGGGGCTGACTCGTATGGCGGTTACTTAAAATATGCTGTCAGGAACGTAATAAATTTTTTGCGTATTTGTTTTATTGACTGGGTCTGTAACGATAGTAAAATAAACGTTGCTATTTTTTGTTTGTACTCCCTCGATTTCATGGGTCCCCACATTTGTAATATTAACAAGAGTTTTGTATGCTCCCGTGTTAGACATCATAGCAATCTGCGGAGTATCGCCTTCCCCGCCGCCTGACGTATATATTTCCGTATTACTGAGCATATCAAGACCCTGGAAAGATCCGTTCGGTCTGACTATAGCGCTGCCCGACTGCGTAACGCTGGTAACGCAAGCGCTTATCGCCGCCGCGCTGTCCATGCGTACCTGTTCATTGCTGTCAAGAAGCTGGTTCAATGCGACCGTGTCATAAATCGACCAAGTTACCGTTCCTTCTGCTGTTTGTACGCGGAGTACGGTATGGGTGCTGTTGCCGCCGCCGTCAACACGGTATGTATCGCCCAATCTCGAACCGGTCTTATTGGCGTAATTCATATAGGTTAACCGATGAAGATCCGTATAATCCACTGTCGTGCCGGGCGAGTATTGAAGTCTTGCTACCTGGAGCGACCAGTTATACGTTGTTGAAGGATCCGCTTTTGAACTGAAATAAAAGTAATTTATACCGTTGTACGTATACATGTCGAGGGTTTGGCAATGACCGGCATTGGTGACGGTCATTTCATCAACGTACGTAGCGTCACTTCCGTTTATGAGCAATCTTGAAAGATAGCATGTTCCCCCAGACCGCTGAGTTACGTAAACATACGTCGAAGCGATGTAAGCTTTCTGGACAGCCACGTTGTGATTAAGTCCTTTGAGATTGTATGCGAGCGTTGCTGAAGCGTTTACCGTTTTCGCAGGGGTTGCCGCATATACGGGCAATACAGACATTCCCAAAATAAGAATTGCGAGAACAAAAGATGTGAGTAATTTAGATGGCCTTTTCATAAAGCTCAACGCTTGAACTTGAAACATAACGATACCTCCATTAAAAAAGATTTCTGTTAAAACTCTTTTGTACACTGAACGCTGTAACAATATCATTCGTGCATTTAACTCATGACAAAAATATATTCCTCCTCTCTTTAGGCAGGGTCAGCAAAATAACGATTCCCGGTTTTTCCGCCAAGTATAAAAATCTTTACCCATTTTCGCAGAACAATACGCAGGATTTTTATATTTGCCGATCCCTTTCGTTCTAGATTTGGATATCATAAGAAACCGGACAATCCACTTCAGTCAAAATTTACTACGACTGTCCGGTTTTCTCATACGTGTTTGAATACTGCGGATATCATTGCACGTCGCTGTCTGGCATTTTATGTAGAGGAAAGCTGGGACTGGTAAGTCGACATTATTCAACGATAGGCCATGAGACTCAATTTAGAACAGTTGCCGGTTCACTCGATCACGGACTAATTAATATTGAGGATGTAAGGAAATTAGAACGATGGAATTCAGAATGAGGCGGGGAATTTAAACTATACATTGTGTCTAAAGTGATGGATCAATCTGGTCAGAAAGAATTGCCAACGACACTTGAAGAGCGGAAGAGCTCGCCGCCTATAAAATCATTGACACAGGAACATCAGTTCGATATCTTGAAAATAAGGGAATAAATTACAAAGGAGTAAGTTATCCATGCCATATGTACAATGTAACAATCTGGAAATGTATTATGAACAAATGGGCGTCGGTGATCCGGTTTTATTCTTACATAGTGGATTTTCGCGAGGAATATTAGCTTTTGCAAGCCAAATACTAGACTTTCAAAGTAAGTATACATGTTATTTTCCGGACTTTCGAGGACACGGGCGAACGAGAAGTCACAGTCTTGAATGGAGTACACCGCAGCATTCCGAAGATATTATTGCATTCCTTGATCAGCTAAATATTCCCAAAGTGCATCTTATTGGGTATGGTATGGGAGGAGGTGTCGCGCTTTATTGCGCAGTTAATCATCCTCAAAGAATTGCATCACTAACTTCTATTGGCCAAAGCGGCTTTATCGCCTCAATGGGATCTGAAGAGTTCGAACCAGAGTGGCTGCTGCAAAACGATCGCAATGCATTTATTAATTTGATGAAAGAAAGACATATGGAAGCTCATCGAGGGAATTGGCAACAATTCTTGAGGCAAAAAGTAAGTGATTGGCGGACGTACCCGCAGCTCAGCGATGAGCAATTAAGCGACATAAGCTGTCCTGCCTTGTTTATTGCCGGACAGCATGATCCGTATGCTCCTGAGGAGGCACTTAAGCGGGTTACTACCTTAATTCGTGACTCTCGCTATGTTATTGTACCAGGTTGTGGCCATAGATCCCATATGAATAGAGAAAATCCCGTTTTTGTTAATGATACCATCTTGCAATTCTTAGAGTTACTAAAGAATGAAGTAAGGGCAATATAGCAGGAAAATAATGGATGTATCTGGAATTACAATTACAACCACGAATTGTAAAGGAGACTAACGCACGGATTGAAGTAGTTCAACTAGGTGAAAGAAAATATATCGGTACTGCGGTAACTTCTCCCTTAAAAAACGTTAAAGGTATCGGCGAAGCACGCCAACTTTTCATGGAAAGACAAGGAGAAATTCAAGGTAAGGCAGATGAAAGCACTTATGTTTGTGTTCATTTTGCAAACGAAGTGCTATTCACCTATATCTATTGTATGGAAGTCACTGAGCTACAACTAATACCTGAGGGGATGATTGGTTTTGAAGTGCCTAGTAACCACTATGTAAAAGTACAATCCTATGGCGAAGAACCTTATGGACTTATTGATAAGTTTTTACGGAACAAAGGAATGCGAAGTAATTTACATTCTGTGTCATTTGAAGTGTTTCAGTTTGGAAAAGAGGAAAGTAAGTATAATGCTGAAATATTAGTTCCAGTTGCTGTATGACGGGTCATTTCCAATTAGTGGAACCTACTTTTTCGTTCATGGAGGCGGTCCAGTAAAGGTAGTGCATACAGCCGTACATAAACAACATAATCCATTTATAAGGAGGTCTCACACATGATCATTACTGTGCAGATGGTGCTGAATCGCCTCATCGAACCGGTTGGCCATTTGGAACCTACAGTTGATACGCTGAAGAGCGGACGCTTGAATGCAGAGGTCCGGAAAGTGGCCGTTACGTTCATGGCGACTTATGCTGTAATCAAGCAGGCGGTTGAATCGGGTGTTGATCTGATCATCACACATGAGCCGACGTACTACAACCATAAGGATGAAGTGGAGTGGTTGGCAGGGGACCCTGTATATGAGAGGAAGCGGATGCTCATCGAGGAGTCAGGTATTTCGATCTTCCGACTGCACGATTATGTCCACAAATACAAGCCGGACGGCATTTTAGTAGGCATGCTTAAGAAGCTGAAATGGGAAGCTTACGCCAATCCAGAGAAGATGAATCTACTTACGATCCCCTCTGATGAGCAGCATACCGTCCGTACCATAGTCACTCATCTGAAAAATAAACTCGATATCGATAGCGTGCTGGTCGCCGGAGATCCGGAAATGCCAGTTAGGCGATTTGGATTGATGCCCGGTGCGTCAGGCGGCCGTTCGCATATCAAATGCTTTGAGAGCAAAAATATCGATCTCCTAATCGTTGGCGAGACGAATGAATGGGAGACGAACGAATACGTGAGAGATGCCATGGATATGGGACTTTCAAAGGCGCTGATTATTACAGGACATCAGAACAGCGAGGAGGCAGGGATGCTAACAGTCGTAGAGATGATGCGTGAAGCACTCCCTGATCTTCAAGTGGATTTTATCGCGAGCCCTCTCGCGGTAAAGCGCATTTGAGTGTTGACGGCGGCAATATTCTCAGATTTGTTATCGACGTAGATAGCTAGCTGGTGCACTAACATTCATTCTTATATTATTTTCGTAACGAGAGATAAGGGGAAAAAGAGATGCCAACATTACATCAATATCGAAAAGAAAATAGGCAAGAGTTAGGATATCAATTGTTTTTGCCAGCCAACTATGAAGAATTATACGAAAAAAAATGGCCTTTAATATTATTTCTCCATGGTTCCGGAAGAAGAGGAGCGGATATAAGAATTCTTGATGGTTATGGACTTAACGGGATTGCTGAGAATAATGAAGATTTTGAGTTTATTGTGTTGACCCCTCAGTGTCCTTCATCAGAGGTATGGGCGAACCAACATGGTTCGCTCTTGTATCTTCTAGATAATATAGTTTCAAAATACCGTGTTGATACAGATAGGATATATTTAACTGGTTTTAGTATGGGTGGTATTGGTTCTTGGAGTTTAGCTGCACATGCACCACAACGATTTGCTGCAGTAGCTCCAATTGCTGGTTGGTTTGAACCCGAGATGGCTCATAGTCTGATGAACGTACCTATTTGGAATTTTCATGGGCAAGAGGATGAAACAGTGCCGTTTCATAGATCAGAAAAGATCGTTTCAAGATTAAGTGAAATCGGTGGTAACGTTAGATTTACGAGATATCCAAATGCAGGACATGGGGTAATGAATGAAACATATAGAAACCCAGATTTGTATAAGTGGTTTTTAGAACATACGAAGAAAGTCACTTTGTAAGTAATTCAATGGAGGCATGGATTGAAAATAGGACAGGCTTAACCTGACGGGTAATACATAGCATAACAGCCTTTGGCTTTTCGCATAGACTTGAGGGAATGTAGTATCAAGCAGAGAAATAACAGATATATTTGTCAAAAAAAATGTGAATGTTCAGTAAGAAATAATTTCATTACAATGATGACGAGTCCGCCCCACAAATGAATTGAACGGTAGACGACTTGGGGACGGCGGGAGAAGAAGAAGGAGGGAGGCTGTACTATACGAAGCCGCGCCCAGCGGCAGCGGATGACATTCAGGTGATGGAAGGGCGAGCGGCGCTGCGGAAACGGTAAGATGTAAGCGTTTAACCGAAGCATGGATCAGATGAAAGCATGCGATGCGAAAAAGCCCGACTCCTATTCTGAACGTTTTTTTCAAGGAGGGAACCTATTAATGAAAAGAACGACGGTTTTGCTGCTCGTGCTATGTATACTGCTAGCCTTGCAAGGCTTCGGCTTTGTTCCCGTGATGGCTCAAACGAGCGATTTGAGCGAAGCGAGCGTCACCTCGCAGCTGCCCGATACGAAGCCGGACAAGCACTATATCGTGCTAACGGCGGCCAGCTTTGCTTCCCATATGGGCAACTGGACGAAACCGGCCGACAAGAGAGGAAGCCTGCTCCCGGATATTATGATGGGAGGGGCCGACGGGAAGGACCACAGTGCCACGCCCGCCACGGCAAAATACGGGATTCCGGCTGACGGCATTTATAAAATGATGGTGCATTCCCGCGATTTCTCGGTTAGCCCCGGCACCCGGCCGTTCAAGCTGAAGCTGGACGGGAGCGAGCCGGCGACATACGGTGCTCACGGCACGGAGGGTTGGCGATGGGAAACCGGTGGCCCGATGCCGTTGATCCGCGGAGAGTTTGACCTCTCGGCGATCGATTTCCGCGGGAACTTCGCGCGGTTCGACATGATCGTAATTACGGACGATTTGAGCTTTACGATCGAGGACAGTTCGACCGCGCTGCAATGGCTTGCCTCCCAATATACCTATGTGCCCGGCACGATCGTAAACGGGCAACCCGATCCGAACCGGCCGCCGGTTGATATTGCGATGAGGCTGAACGGGCAATACGTAAATTTGAACGCACAGCCCGTTCTGGAGCAATCGACGGTTATGGTACCGTTTGCGGAAATATTCGCTTCGCTGGGCGCGGCGGTCACTGTCGATGCAGCGACCTATCAGGAGACGGCAAGCAAAAATGGAAAGCGCTTTCGAGTTATAACGGGGCAGGATTCGGCCTCGATTAACGGCAAAAGCATTTTGCTGGAGAAGCCGGCGATGAGCCATGGGGGCATTACGCTTGTGCCGCTCAGCTTCGTGAAGCAATACTTTGGCGCGTTTACTTATTGGGACGAAGGGGGGAGGACGGCTGTGATCGTAGCGAATATTCCGCCTAACGCATTATTGTTCCGGCCTGAAAGCTTTGACGATTTCGGCACATGGACGATGGAGGCGAATGTCGACGGCGCGTTCGAGAAATCCGTCCTCCGCGGCCTCATTCCGAGCGCGGGAGGGGCTACTCCGGATATGGCCGATCCGTCGGGCGCGCAACCGGCGACCGCAACGTTTCAGGCGGAGCAGGCCGGAACGTACAAAGTTTGGGTGCGTTCCCGCGATTTCGAAACGAATCAGCAAGGATCGCGGTTTTTCAACGTCGGGCTGAACGGCCAAATGCTCCCGCAGCGGCTCGGCACGCACGGGCAGGATGGCTTCAAATGGGCGGAAGCCGGAGTCGTTCAGCTGCAGCCAGGAACGAATACGCTGGAGCTTTATGATACGTCGGGCTTTTACGCCCGCTGCGACGCGGTGCTGCTGACGGCCGATTTGCAAGCGGCTCCATCGGAAGATTACGCGCAATTGCTGCGGACCGCCGTGCCGCTCGGAACGGATACGGAAAGCTTCCCGGCCTGGGCGCTGTCACAAGGCGAGCCTTCACAGAGCGTTACGCTAGAGAACGCCTCTACACGGGTTGTTTTCTATAAGGTGCCGACACCAAACGGGCAAGTTGTGCAAAACGCAGTATACGCCCGTTACGAAAACAGCTGGGTCCAAACGAAAAACCGCTCGGAGGAGCTTGGCTATCTCATATTGGCCGCCGATTCAAGCTCTACGGTTTCGACCTCGCAGGACTTTTATTCGTACAAAAGTAAATATACGACGGCAAACGGCAACGAAAGAAGCTATTCGGGCACCGATCTGTATAAGGCGGGCCGGTTCCATTGGTTTATTCCGAACGACTACGTGATGACGCCGGGCGGCGGCGTGAAATTACTGTTCAACGAGCCGCTGACCGACTTCAGCTCCGAATGGGAGATGGACGGCGACAACCCGGCGCCGAAAGTAACCGTCCGCGCGACCTTCCATCAGGCCGGCACATATTCAATCGGGGCGTGGGAAGGACGCGGGTTCGCCGACGAGCAGTACGACTTCGCGCTGGCACCGTACCGGGTGATGGATAAACGAATCGCTCCCGGGGCGGGACTGATGACCGAGCAATATTTATTTACGCCGATGGGGACGCTTACTTTGAACGCCAACAATTCGTACTTGCCCGGACACGCCGTAACGAAAGGCGTCGCGGCGGAGCCGTCCTGGATCCCGCTTCGCTGGGTGTACGGCAGCAACGGAAAATTCGGCATCTCGATGAGGGGAACGGGCTACAATCCCAAAGGTTCGATATTCGCCCCCGTGCTCGGCTCGACCGATGCGAAATTCACGCCCGGCCAAAGCTATACGATGCAGTACCGGGTTATAAGCCGGGTATCGGATTGGTACGATGCCTACAAGTTTGTGGCGCGGGACTTGTTCGGCGTTCACGATTACCGTCAAAACGTATATGGCAATTTGAACGAAGCAATCTTTAACGCGCGTTCGCTGATGATGGACGATCAGTTTGGCGGGTGGGACATCTACGACAAGGCGCATTACAATATGGAAGGGAAAAACGTGACTTCCTCCGCCAACCCGATGCAAGCCCTGCAGGAATATTTGCTCACCGAGGACAAAGAAATTTTGACCCGCAGAACAATACCGACCCTGGCCAATTTCTTGACGCGCAAAGAGCTGCATTTCAACCGGACACCGGAGTGGGGCGGAACCGAATCTTGGCAATCGAACGATTTGCCGAAATCGATCGGTTCTCCGATTAACGGCTACAACCTCAATGTAGTCGGCGGGATGTACGAAATGACGCACGGGGCCGTTCCTTATTTGTACCAATACGGTTTGGATAAGGGCAAGGCGACGGTGACCAATGCGTACGGCTCGATTCCGACGTTCTCGAACAACCTGTATTTATATAAGTATACCGGCGATTCGCAGTATTTGACTAAAGCCCGGCAACAAGCGCAGCAATACGTGACCGATGTCGTCTACAAGCCCCAGACGGAGCCCGTCGGCTGGTCGAGCTTCATTAACATCTCGTATTTTCCGAACGTTGCTTCCTTGATCGACCTGTACGAGGTCACGCACGATCCGGCCGATTTGGCCGCGGCCGAGGAAGCGGCGCGCTGGCTCACGGCGACACTGTGGGTGCCTGGCATTGACGGCACCAAGGGGAATCAGCCGATTACGGTCAACGACATGACGCAAATTCGCGCCAATTTCCACTACGGCAACGAGGCGAGTGGCGGCTTCTGGTGGCACGGCGACCAGCAGGAACGCCTTGGCCGTCCGCCGGGCGATCCGGGCAACCTCTCGAGCAACTACTTGATCGAGCAGCAGCAAGCTCAGGTGCCAGGCTGGATTCCATCCCGTGTCGGGCTTGGCCTGGAGCAGTCCTCAACGTTTGGCCGCAGCTCGAACATCATCATGTCGAGCTGGGCAGGCGACCTTCTGAGGCTTGCAGACTATACGGGAGACAAGTATTTTGCCGATGTGGCGCGCAATGCGATCGTTGGACGGTTTACCAATTATTCGGGCTATTACCAGAACGCGCTGACGACGTTCCAGCAAAAGCCGGATTATCCGCTGCAAGGACCGGACTATACGGGCATTTACTGGCACCACCTGCCACCGTTTCTGGCGATGCTGGAAGACTTCTTGATTAATTTGACGCAGCATTGGTCGGATGACCGCATCCAGTTTCCTTCGCTGCGCCAGCAAGGATACGCCTACTTTAATTCGAATCAATATGGGCACGCGCCCGGACGGTTTTTCGACGAGCAGGGGATGTGGCTGTGGCTGGACGAAGGTATCGTGGACACCGACAGCGTGCAGATCGATTGGCTTGCCGCGCGCAAAGACGGCGTGCTCGGCATCGCCCTGATCAATGAAAGCGATGCAAGCGTGACCTCCACCGTCCAGCTTGGAAGCAAGGTGCCCGGCGGCAGCGGTTTTAACGGGACGGTCGAGCTGTACGCCCCGGACGGCAGCAAGGTGCTCGCGAACGTAACCGCCGGCAGCTTCAACGTCACGATCCCGGCGAAAAGCTTGAAGGGTGCGGTGCTGCGCATTCCCGGCGTGCAGAAGCCGGCGTTCTCGCAGATGACGTACGAGCTGAACGGTCAGCCGCAGCTCGGGCAAACGGTGACGGAACATACTTACGGCAGGGCGATGGTGCTGCAGATGAGCCCCGAGTCGTATTACGCTTACGTCTATGTGACGGATAAACCGGATCAGACGCAAAGCGTCTCGCTTATTTACAGCATTGGCAACGGACCGGAGCATACGGAGACGACGAACGTGTATCCGTACGAATTTATTATGGAGGTGCCGGATGCTTCACAGAGCTTTACGTACCGATTGGAGGCGACGACCGTCTCGGGAGGCGTGCGGAGCATCGCCGGAGGGACCATAGCGCCGCTGCAAGCTCCCGGTTCCAGTCCATAACAAGCGTTAGGAAAGCATAGAATAGTTGGTTTTCCGGATTCGCTTAAATGGGCAGCCAAGAATCAAAAGCGCGAGTGGTGTGGGCTATGTGGCCTGCAAACTCGCGCTTTTGGTTGGCCTAAAAAAGTACATGATTATGATTATTTGGGGAATATGGACTCCATATAAGGATTGGCGAATAACTTCTTCTGCTAAAAATTCGTAAATCGGCTGTGTACAATAGCAATCGAAAAGAAATCTAGCTGCCAATAATATGCTAATATAGGTGTAGGTAAGATATTCATATGAGGAGGTTAAACTATGGGAACAGGTACTCCAGTAACAATAACAGTAGAAACGATTGTTCATTCTCCCGTCGAAAGCGTATGGAAATATTGGACGGAACCGAAGCATATCATGCAATGGAATAACGCTTCCGATGACTGGCATACGCCATACGCCGAAAATGATCTAAAGGCCGGCGGTAAATTCGTCTCCAGAATGGAAGCCAAAGACGGCAGCTTTGGATTTGATTTTGGCGGAGTATACGACGAGGTGAGCCTTAACGAGAGCATCGCCTATACGCTCGGAGACGGTAGAAAAGTGAAGGTCGCATTTATTCGCCAAGACAACGACACGAGAATTATCGAATCGTTCGAAGCGGAAGAGACCAATGCGATCGAGATGCAGCAAGCCGGGTGGCAGGCGATTTTAGATAATTTCAAAAAATACGCGGAAAAGGCAAAAGATGAATAAGAAACTTTCGCTTCCTTAAATGCAAGTTATCCAAATGATTCCAAAGGAGTGTTAGACGATGTCAATCACGTTGAACCCGTATTTAAATTTTGACGGAAACACGAAAGAGGCGGTCTATTTTTACGAGAAAGCGCTGGGCGGGAAATTGATGGGTCTCATGACGTTCGGAGATATGCCGGCGGACCCGAATCATCCGTTGCCGGATCAGATGAAGGATCGCGTTATGCATGCGCACTTGAAAGTAGGCGACGCGGATCTCATGTTTTCCGATACGTTCCCAGGCATGCCTTATCAGCCGGGCAATACGGTTCAGATTGCCATCCATCCGACAGAAGAGGCAAGGGCGAGAGCAATCTTCGCCGCTTTGGAAGACGGCGGGCAAGTCGTCATGCCCCTTCAGAAGACGGATTGGAGCCCCTTGTACGGGATCGTAAAGGACAAGTTCGGGGTTACTTTCCAAGTGAATGTCCCAGGGGAGCTGCCGCAGTAATAGCGCTTAGACTTCCGCTCCGCCAACAAACAAAGCCTCCTGTTCGCGAATGGACAGGAGGCTTACTGTTATTCCGCCGGTCTCCCTCAGCTAAGGCAAGTACCTTTGAGCAAATATAGCAAAGCTTGTTACCTATGCACATGAAAACGAGATCGAGCGGCCTTTTCCTAGCGTCTTTCCATTCATGACAGTACGTAAACGGTGACGCCTATTTGCAACCCGAATTGCTTCGCTTCCTCTAGATCTTCGAAGTATACATCCAGGCGGCTTCCGATGATCGCAGAACCCGTATCTTCAGCGGTTCGATATCCAACCCCTTCGATATAAAGCTTTGTCCCAAAAGGAATGATCGAAGGGTCAACTGCGACGGTCCGTCCTTCCTCCACATAGGCGCCGCTTTTAGTGACGCGATAAGCCGGATGCGAGGGGGATTTGCCGGTGGATTCGTAGCCGGCTGTGTAAGCGGTCAAGGTGGCGTTAAGGACGTGGCTGACAATGATCTCGCCTTCGCCTTCGGGCAGCTGAAAACCAGGGATATACAATAACTGGCCGGCAGCGATTTGTTCCGGATCGGCAAGTTGATTGCTTTCGGTTAGTTCCTTTATACTTGTACCAAACATTTTTGAAATTTTGTAAAGGGTTTCTCCTTTTTTAATTTGATACAATATTCGTTGAGGGACAGGCGTGTGCTCAGTATTGTCCTGCGGGGATTGGGCCGATGCAATTATGTCGGCAGCATCGCCGATGCTGCCCTTGGCTGTCTCGGCCAAACTATCTTCCGCACGTTTGGGCTGTTTGCAATAAGCCTGTACAATAGCGGATGATGACAAAGAGGAGCCTCTTGCCGTCAATTGGTTCAAAACAGGCTCGGAGGGCCGACACACCTGCCGAACCTTTGAGCGCTTGATGAGCTCTACCGCTTCCGCTCGGGTGATCGGATCGGCTCCTCGGTAGCTTTCCACCGTGAAGGAGTCATCCTTGCCGTCGGCCAAATCATTAGCCATAACGAAAATAATGGCGTCATCGCCTTGATAAGCATAACCGTAAGCACCGGCCATAATTTCAGCAGCATGCAAACGCGAGAGATATGTGTTGCGCTTCGCAACATCGTCTATGCCCGACACCGGATACCCAAGTTTGGCCGCTTTTTCATATAAGGGATCCGCCCAATGTCGTTGTGCATTTAAAACGGGTTCGGTGGGAGCGGGTCCGCTCACGGAATAAACCGCTTCCGTTACAGGCGTGGAGCGAAAGAGCATAGCCAGAAATTCCGCTTCCGCTACCGGATTGTTCGGTTGAAAGGTGCCGTCCGGATACCCTTGAGTGATATTGTTGTGAATCGCCCATTCTATCGCTTCGGATGCCCAGTGATCTGTCGTGTCTGCAAAACGGGCGGAAACCGAGGCTTGCGCGGCCGGAGCGAACACGGCTCCGATCAGCAGCAAGCCCGAAAGCGCAGTCGGGATCATTTTCGCAGCGTTCATAGCTTCTCCTATCTAATGCCTCTATTACTGATAATGAGATTCGTCGAATATTTTAATGGAATATTATGGGTTAGTCAACAAAGAAACCTGTTTGGTCAATTTGAAAACTTTATGTTGTATTTTAGGCTAAGGGGAAAGATGCTATGAAAAAGCTAATCAGTGTTGCTAGAAGGATTGGCCGCAGTGAGGGCCGATTTAGGCTGGACATATATCGATGCGGATGGTAATTGGTTATTTGAACCCATTTTTGATCGGGCAGGGCCGTTTAGCGAAGGGGTAGCTTACGTTGAATTGAAGGGAAAAGACAGTTTTGGTTACATTAGTAACCCGATCGTACGGTCTAATTGATTCAGGCTTTAATATGGAGAACCATCAGCTGCCCCGGATGTGCATCTTGCCTTTGTATGAGGGTCCACAAGCTTGCGGTAGCGGACTTCACCCATTTCCGAATCAACCGAGTCAGCGGCAGTAGGGTAAAGAGATCCAGTCTTCGCTGTCTCCTAAACCGTTATCTTGCCTATTACAGACGGATCAGGAGTTATATAGTATTAATCAATTTTGAAACATTTCAAGCTCATCCTGCGTCTTCCCTGTCAAAGGAGTTGAGAAGCTTGAGACATCGAAAAGCGTTTCTTATTCTCGCTATGCTTTGCAGTATGATGCTCACGGCATCATGCCAACCGGGAAGCCGTTCAACGGACTCCGCGGCAAATCAAACCCCAAGCCAAAAAACAACGGCAGTCAAGGCTCTTGACAAAGGGAACATCGTACTAAAGGACGGAAACCGCTGGTTAATTACAGCATATGTGAATAAAAATGGCACCTCTTCTATCGACGCGTTTTGGTTTACGGTGAATGAGCAGACCGAGTTGCTGAGTACGGGCGGCCAAAAGATTCAGCCCGAGAACATGGCGATCGGCGCAGAAGTGGAGGCTTGGCATACGGGAAAAGTCGCAGAATCGTATCCTGCTCAAACCGTTGCCGCTAAAATCGTCATGCATGATGATACGCAGGCAGTACCAACGGGCATGATCGGTCAAACGAAAGCCGTGCAGCAGGCAATGCAATCGCAAACGAAGCCAACCGCCGCTAAAGCCGTCAAATCGGCCTTGCTAGATGCCGATAAGGGGGTTTGGAAAATAGAACTCGTCCAACACGAAGCCGCCGAACAACCTATGACGATACAGGTTGACGCCCGCTCCGGTCAAATCATCCGGACACCGGTTGCGGAAAATGATGCCTTCCGTATATTTTCGCCTATCCCCGGGACGAAAGCCGGTCCTGCTTTCACAGTCGAAGGCGAAGCACGGGTATTCGAAGCCGCTTTTAGCTGGACGCTGGAGGACGGGCATGCCATTTTAGCCGAAGGGCACGAGAGGGCAGACAAAGGCGCCCCGGCTTGGGGACGTTTCCGCTTCGACGTCAATTATGAGCAAGCTTCGCAGCCCAACATGATGCTAATCCTGTTCATTCACAGTGCCAAGGATGGAAGCGTCGAGCATGAACTGATCATCCCATTGAAAGTTCCCGAGGATCGAATCCATTACTCGGTTGAGGCGAACAAGTAACATTCGATTCAGCAGCAGGAACGACCCATGCTTCGAGGGGGCTCAGTCCCCGAATACGGCAAGATCGAGCCGGCGTATGCGCGCCGGGTCGGAAATCAAGTCGACCTCGGCGATTTTGTCGTTTTTCATCGTAAATTGGAGTACGTAAAGCAGCCTTCCGCGTGGAGCTACGATGACTCCTGCCGATCCGTTCACGAGGGCGGATTGCGCAGCGTTTGCGCGCCCGGCAATCTGCTTGGCCAGCGCGTTTGCGCCGCGAGTTACTTGCGAAGCCGCGGTTCGGCGATCGTCTCGAAGCACAACATCCGGATCAAGCGCCGCGACCAGCGCATCAAAATCTCCGGCGTGCGCCGCGGCAAGAAAGGCGTCGACCAATTCCCGTTGGCGAGCAAGGTCGGTATCGGACGCCGCTGCCGCCCCTTGCACCCGGCGGCGCGCACGACTCGCCAATTGTCTGGCTGCCGTCTCGGATTTTCCCACAATCGGGGCAATCTCGGTGAAAGGGATAGCGAATATATCGTGCAGCACGAACGTGATCCGTTCGGCAGGATTCAGATGGTCAAGCACGACGAGCAGCGCGAGGCCGACAGAATCGGCCAGCAGAGCTTCTTGTTCGGGATCGAACCTATCCTCATGGCTGACGAACATATCGGGCAAGTGCGTTTCTATCGATTCCTCGCGCCTCGATTTTCGCGACCGCAGCATAT
The DNA here is from genome assembly GCF_910594985.1 of Paenibacillus allorhizosphaerae. Taxonomy (GTDB): domain Bacteria; phylum Bacillota; class Bacilli; order Paenibacillales; family NBRC-103111; genus Paenibacillus_G; species Paenibacillus_G allorhizosphaerae. Next base: position 119,856 of record NZ_CAJVCE010000006.1, on the reverse strand, counting down.
CGAGGCATATCCGCGAGACAACGGTCGTTAGCCATCCCCCCAGATTCTCGACTTCCCTCGTATCCGAACGGCTGAAGCGCAGCCAGCACTCCTGTACCGCATCCTCCGCCTCGCTCAATGAACCAAGCATGCGATAAGCTACTGCCTGCAGGTGACTTCGGTGCGCTTCAAACTGCTCCGCCGACCATGTATGTCCGCTCATTCTCCACATTCCTTCTTCATAATATAATTAGTCTTCATAAATACTGACGAACGGAATTGGTCCAATGTGACAAAAAGCCAAGCATTCGATCATGGTTCCCATCCTTTTTGCCAGCATGTCACACTCCAGAGCTTCGTTCCGTCATCGTAGTGTAGGGCCGAATCCCAGGCTCCAATCACAATTATGAAGGAGTGTTTTTCTCGTGCAAAAGAGAATGAATAGCCCGGTTTCGATCGTACCGGAAGCGACGCAAGCGTTGCAAGCTTTAGGCAAAGCCCTGTTCGCGTCTGCAGAAAAAACCGGCATTCCAAGCCGTACGCTCTTCCTTGCCTATCTTCGGGCCAGCCAAATCAATGGAGACCGTGTGTGCGTTGAACTTCATTCGCGCAATGCCTTGGCTGCGGGTGAAACGGCAGACCGGCTTTTGGCCGTGTCGGCATGGCGTGAAACGCCGCACTTCACCGACGCCGAACGTGCTGCCTTGGCACTCTGCGAGGCGGCTACCCGGATGAGTGACCGAACCGATCCGGTGCCGGACGAGATCTATAACGAAGCGGCGCGGCATTATGACGAGCAGGCGTTGGCTACGCTGATCACAGGCATCGCTACCGCCAACCTCTGGAATCGCCTCAACGTCACTACGAGGCAGGTATGATCCGTATGGCAACCGTATTATATATTACCGCACACCCGCACGATCACGAACATTCTTATAGCATGGCAGTAGGAAAACAATTTGTACAAGCTTACCGCTCCGCAAATCCAGGGGATGAAGTGATTCATCTTGATCTGTACGAAATGGATATTCCGCAACTGGACGCCGATGTTTTTAGCGCTTGGGGCAAACTTGGTGCCGGCGCCTCCATCGAGCAGTTGACCGATACCGAGAAAGCGAAAGTACGTCGCCTCGACGAACTGGTAGATCAGTTTGCGGCCGCTGACAAATATGTATTTGTCAATCCGATATGGAATTATTCGTATCCTCCCGTAATGAAAGCATATATTGACTCCATCTGCATAGCCGGCAAAACTTTCAAATATATTCCAGGGAAAGGTCGAACCGGCTTGCTCAGCGATAAAAAAGCCGTTCACATTCAAGCGAGCGGAAGCGTATTGTCTCAAGGCTCAACTTCTGAAGACATGGAAATGGGCCATCGCCACCTGAAGGTGATTATGGATTTCCTCGGAATTACCAGTTTCGAAGCCATCTTTGCGGAAGGGATGGCTGCGGCTCCGGATCAAGCGTTAGCGATAAAAGAAGAGGCGATGGAGCGAGCGCGCGAAGCGGCTCGTAGCTTCTAGCCGCTCGGTAGGCAGATATTAAATAGAAGAACTCTCCGAGTATGGAGAGTTCTTTTCTATGAGGTACAGCGAATCGTTAGTTCCCTGTCATGGCGTTATTTCTTAGCCGGACGCGGCATAAGCTTCTCTCCAAGCAAATGTCCGAGCCATACGATGGGGAGCAATAAGAATCCGTAAGGAAGACTGATCCATATATCGTGCCAGTCGATGATACCTTCCCTCAGCAATCGCGAGAACAAATACAGCGAGTAGGGAAGCGTAATCGCTACGGCGGTGATGACGCCGGGCACAAGCTTATTCACAATCCATGCTTGACCCAGATGCATAAACACGTGCAGCAGCATGACGGCATTAAAACCGAGAAACAACAAGTACGAATGACGTTCGGCCGCCATGAAAGTTACCGGGAGAAAGATAATGAATTCGAGACATACCGCAATGGCGAACTGGGAGGTTGTCACCTGGGAAAAAGTCTGTACGGTCGGTCGAAATGCGGCGGGCACTTTGCCGTAAACGACATCAACATTTTTGCGAAACCAAGGTTCGATGCGAATGATTTCTTCAAAATCATGGAGCATAAATGCCGCAAGGTACAGCCAGATAAGCGAGTTAAGACTTATGGATGAATCCAGCCATTCGAGCAAGGATGGAATCCTCCTTTCCTGTTGTAGACAAGATGAATATAGCATCATTCGTAAAATATGCATACTTCTTCTTTGAATATGCGAAGAACCGAATTCGCGCTTGTGACACAATGAAGGAGAGATGAGGAAGCTACGAGGAGGCCTGCGGCCGTATGAGCAAACTGACGCAAGAGGAAGTTGCCTTTTACAAGGAGCATGGATATTTGCTGTATAACAAACCTTTGTTTTCGCCGGAAAAGCTGCAAGGGCTGACGGAATTGTTCGAGGAGCAGCTTGCGCAAAAAGGGAAAAAGCTTTCGGATGAGCTGGATACGCCTCATTTTCGCGAAGAACGGCTGCTGGATTATTTATTGAGCGGGGAAGTGTTGGATCTGGTCGAGCCGATCGTGGGTCCAAACATCGGGCTGTGGTCCAGCCATTTTATATGCAAGGACCCGTACGTCGGCCGGGCGACGCCCTGGCATGAGGATTCGTCGTATTGGAAGGGAAGGGTCAGCAGCTTCCATAATATCGTTACGGTTTGGCTGGCGATTGATCCGAGCAATAAGCAAAACGGCTGCATGCGGGTCATTCCCGGAACCCATACGAACGGCTTCTCGGAGTATGAGCCGGTAGACCGGTCCAACAACTTATTCGGCTCCCAGGTTAAGAAGGTGGACGAAACGAAGGCGGTATATTTTGAGCTGGAGCGGGGCGAATGCTCGCTGCACGATTCGCGGATTATCCATGGCGCGGAACCGAACACAAGCCCATATCGGCGGTGCGGCTACACGATGCGGTATTTTTCGACGGATATCGAGGTGTACCCGGACAAAAATAAAAATTTCAAGGTATGGCTGGCGCGGGGAAAAGATTTGGCAGGCAATGCATACGCCAATGTATAATAGAAGAAACAGCGGCAAGACCCGGAGGATAAAGGCCGGGAAACGAGAATGCCTGTTACGGTAGAGAGGCGTTAGCGCCGGTTTCAGCGTTTTGGTGCTTGCCAGTATGGTTACAATATGCATTCTGCGGATCGGGGGGTGGAGCGGTGAAGAAGAAGGAGCCTATAAGACTGCTGAATGACCGCTACGTCGGATCAACCTTCCCGCTGCAAATGTATTCGCAGGTGATCGATTCGCATTTTGATGTGCATTGGCATGAATTTTACGAGCTTTGCTATATCTTAAAAGGAAACGGTACGAATGTGATTAACGGTTTGCCGGTATCGCTGCGGGAGGGCAGCTTGTTTTTGCTGACCCCGGCCGATTTTCACGAAATTTATTCGGTTGGTCACGTACCCATGGAGCTGTACAATATCGTGTTTTCCGAGGAACTGTTGACCGGCGAGCTGCGATCCCTTTTATTTGCCGGTCAAACCGCTTATTCCGTGCAGTTCGACAAGGAGAACGACGTATCGGTTGTGCAGGAGTTTCGACGGATCGAGGCGGAAATGGGCGTTCGCACGACCGGTTATCCCATTGTGGTGAAAGGGTCGCTTGAGCGGATACTGGTGGAAATGTTCCGCAAATCGAGCGCTGCCCCGAAAGAACGGGAGCGCGATATAACGCAGCATGCCGCGTCTATTCGCAGAGCGCTTATTTATATGCAGCATCATTTTCGCGAGGAGCTTAAGCTGGAGGACGCTGCGCGGGAAGCCCAGATGGCGCCCAATTATTTTAGCGCGTGCTTCAAAAAAACGGCGGGCATTTCATTCCAGCATTATTTGCAAGAGCTGCGCATTTCGTTTGCCAGCTCCTTACTGCGCGCGTCGGTATTGCCCGTGACCGAAATTTGTTTTGCATCGGGGTTCCAGACGCTGACGCATTTTGAGCGGGTTTTCAAGCAAAAGCACAGCAAATCGCCCAAGGCATACAGGCAATCGTTTGAAGAAGCTTTAACCCAATAAGGCAAGGTGCCGGCCGCACACAAAAAAACATCGCTAGAGCAAGACGACAGCCTGACTGCCGGCAGAAAAGGAGTTGCTATGGAACCGTTGCGGTCCAGATGGGCGTTGTTGCTAACCGGCGGCGGGGGTACGGATCCCGGCGATCCGGATGTGGCAAGCCGGATCATGCAGTTGACCGATCAAGCGCGGGACTGCTGGGAAAGCATGGATACGGGGAAGAACCGAACGTATCTTTGGAGCGACGCGGCAAGCGTCACGGATTCAGGAGCACTGACGACGAATTACAACAGGCTGTATCAAATGGCAATCGCTTTCAAGACGGCGGGGTCTTCTTTGGAAGGCAGCGCGCTATTGGAACGGGACATTAAGGAAGGGCTCGACTGGATGCTCGCGAACCGGTATAACCGGAGCGTTCAGACTTACAGCAACTGGTGGCATTGGGAGATCGGGGCGCCGCTGGCTTTAACCGACACGGTACTGCTGATGCATGAACACTTGTCCAAGCGGCAAATCGCCGCTTACATGGACGCGGTCGACCGGTTCGCGCCCGACCCGGCGCTGTATCTCGTTTCCCGCTGGCCTGCCAAAGTATCCACCGGGGCGAATCGGGTATGGATCTGCAAAGTGATTGCGATCCGGTCAATTTTGCTGGATGACGAGCCGATGCTTCTCCAAGTTCGCGATGCCTTAAGTCCGCTCTTCGAATATGTAACCGAAGGGGACGGATTTTATACGGATGGCTCATTCATTCAGCATGATTCCCACCCGTATACGGGAGGTTACGGCAAATCGCTGCTGTCTGAGTTGGTACCGCTATTGCACCTGCTCGAAGGCACTGCGTACGAAGTGAGAGACCCGAACAAGCAGAGGATTTACGATTGGGTGTACGATGCGTTCGAGCCAATGATGTTTCGCGGGTCGCTTCTGGATATGGTGAGCGGACGCGAAGTTTCGCGGGATGGAACGCAAAACCACGAGTCGGGACTTACCGTCATCGGCGCGGTGCTCGCGTTGTCCGCCTTTGCGCCGCAGCCGCATGCGGACACACTGAAGGGAATGGCGAAGGCTTGGATGATGGCCGATACCGCCAAGCCGTTCAAGCGCCACGCCTCGCTTTACTTGATCGGACTTGCGTCGGAGCTGCTGCGTGACGAGCGCATCGCGCCGCAGGAAGAGCGGGCGGAGTACAACATGCTCGCCAATATGGCCAGAGCGGTTCATCGCCGTCCGGGATTTGCTTTCGGCATCAGCATGTATTCAAAGCGGGTGTCGACGTACGAATCGATCAACGGGGAGCATTTGCACGGCTGGTATACTGCTCATGGGCATACTTCGCTGTATGACGGCGACCTCGTGCAATATTCGGACGGTTACTGGCCGACCGTTGATCTATACAGGTTGGCAGGCACCACGGTGACGAACAAGCGCAGGGAAGACGGGTTCGGCCATCGCTTCCTCAGCAGCGAAAGCTGGACGGGAGGCGTGGAGCTGCTCGGCCGTTACGGCACGGCGGGCATGATGCTTGAAGATTATCCGGCGGATGGCGGGTGTGCGCCGCTGCGTGCGCGAAAATCCTGGTTTTTGTTTGACGACGAAGTGGTGGCGCTCGGCACGGATATATCGACGGAGGAGCCGGTGCAGGTCGAGACGATTGTGGAAAACCGCAAGCTGGAGGCGGAGGGCGCGAACCGTTTCGTTGTAAACGGCCGGCTGATGCCGGGCTCCTTGGGCTGGTCAGGCGAGCTGGAAGCCGAGTGGATGCACCTGGAGGGCAACGCGCCCGGAGCCGGAATCGGGTATTATTTCCCGGAAGCGGCAGCGCTTCAGGCGAGGCGTGAACGGAGGACCGGCCGCTGGAGCGACATTGGCGGCGGGCCGCGTACCGAGCTTGCAAGACATTACTTAACGCTTTGGCTGAACCATGGTTTCGCCCCGAGCCAGGCGCGTTACGCTTACGTGCTGCTGCCCGGCAAAAGCGCGGCGGAGACGGAAAGCTATGCGCGCCGTCCGCAAGTGAAGATCGTCGAGCAAAGCTCGGCGGTTCACGCAGTCTCCCACGGGCCGTCTGGAATCGTCGGAGCGAACTTTTGGACGGACGGCACGGCGACAGCCGGCTGCATCACTTGCACGGGGAAAGCCGCCGTCATGCTGAAGGCGGATGCCCTTACGATCGACATCGCCGTAAGCGATCCAACGCATGAGAACGATGGCGCGATTGTGCTGGACGTCGGCTTGGAAGCGCGAGACGTCATCGAAGCCGACCCTCGCATCGAAACGATTCAGCTACGTCCGACCGTCAAGCTGAAGTTTCACGCCAAAGATGCCCGCGGCGGCACGGCGTCTATCCGGCTCCGTAGGGCAGATACGTCAACAAGCGATATGGGTGAAACGGCGAATGGAAGGATGGAACAATCATTGCAATGAATAAAGGCGATGCGTCCCTGGGGCGGCGGCATGCTCTTCGATGGAAGGAGGGCTGCTGCGGACAGGGGACTGCATCGCCTTTGATTAAAACTTGACTTAATCTTAATGATACATTATGTATACATGTATTGTGCTATTAATACAATATTGATACAATTCGTTTCGTGTTTCCTGTTTATCAAAAAAGTTTACAAAGGTAGGGGGTGTTACTAACGACTTCCGGATTGCTGAATGGTAAATGGTCATAGTAATGAACAACCATTTGTACTCGTAGACAATTCGATAAACAATTGCCAGACTCAATCAGTCGTAGGCCCGGATTATGATTACAAGCTTGTAATACGGAACGGATGTCGGAAACAAATATTTGATCAGCAGCCGCGATGACGCGATCTCCTGTCTGCGGTCCGTGATGACGAAGCGAAGGATCGTCAGGCTGGGGGTGAACGTCAAGGCACGAAGCAAGGAGTGGGCAGCGAGTGAAGGCAGCAATTATGCGATCTTGGGAGGAACATTTGTGAGTCGGTACAGGCAAATAACCGGAAAATGTATTTCGGTCGGTTTAGTATTTTTAATGAGTTTATTTTCATTGTTTCCATTCGTTGCGTTGGCGGAACCGGAAAAGCCGCAACCCAAAGAAACGCCATTTCCGCCTATTCATAATTCCATTGCGGCTCTGGCACTTCCGAACGGCCAGATTGCAAACGAGCATATCCAGGCTCTCATCGGCTCGAGCGGAAGGTTTAATATGGGGATCAAGGATTTGTCGGCGGCAGATCGTTGGTACAATATTATTTACAATTGGCCTTCAGCGCCCAATACGTCGTTTACTACCGTAAAGGTGGATGGGGCAGACCGGGTTTTCGGCCAGGACGGCGCTTTTACATCGGCACCGCATAATGTGGATGATTCGACGAACGAAGCGATATGGAAATTTGGCGATATCTCCGTAAAACAGGCGCTGCAAACGGGGATCAACCCGGCGACCGGAATCCCCGACGCGGTCAAAATTCGCTATACGATGACCAATACCGGCACGCAAAATCACAACGTCGGATTGCGCATGATGATCGATACGATGGTGAACGGCAACGACTCGGCGCCTTTCCGGGTACCGGCGGCAAGCGGCGGCATCGAATCGGTGAATACGGAAAAAAATTATTTGAACGATCAAGTACCTGCCTTCTGGCAAGCGTTCAACAATTTTAACAACCCGGACATTAGCAGCCAATACACGATGAGGGGCAATGGGGCCACCCCACCCGACCGGTTTACGATTGCGAACTGGAACTCCATTCAGGCGACGCAATGGGATTACACGATCACACCGAACCGCCAGACTGGCGATAGCGCTGTCGGCATGTGGTGGAACCCGGAAACGTTGGCGCCGGGAGAAACGAAGACGATTACGACGTACTACGGGAGACCGGGTGTAGGCGGCAATCAGACACTCGTACTGAGCGGCCGGCAGCGTCTGTCGTATCCGGAATGGTCTGCTTCTCCGCTCAATTTGATCGCTTACCTGAATAACAATCTGGGAAGTACCCTGAATAATGTCACGGTTAAGCTAGTTCCCAGCTCCGGGTTAACGCTTGTGGACGGCGATGCGGTTCACACGGTCGGCAACCTTGCGGTAGGCGCGAATGCTCAAACGACCTGGAGAGTGAAGCCTACTGCGGAAGGGATACATCAACTGACGGTGAACGCGTATCGGGACGGTGCGGCAGACCCGTTTGCCACGGCCACTTACCAAATTGAAGCGTTAGCGCCGGTCGTTCCTCCTAATGTTTCGCTGGGTGGAGACCGCGGCAATCAAAATGACGGTACGCCGATCGCCGGAAGAACGTCTCCGTTAACCGTCAACGCATCCTTCAACAATCCGCAAGCGTCCAGCGTTACGCTCGTTGCGATCGATGCGACCGGCGACCGCTATCAGGCGGAAATGCATACGACGAACGGCATCGATTGGACGCTGACGTTTACCCCAAGCCAGGTGGGGCTGTGGGAAACGCCTTTGACGATTGAAATTACGCCGCATTATCCCGATCGTCCTGATGTAACGCAGCATTTCGAAATCGTCTTGATCGATCCGAGCGGCATCGTATACAATGCGGAGCGCGGAGATCAAACAGTTTGGCCGCTGCCGGGAGCGACCGTCGTTCTGCAATACAACGATCCGGAGCTTGGCGCATGGGTGAACATGAGCGAGGAAGCGTATCCCGGCCGATTGGATCCGATCACGAATCCGCAGACGACGGGGCAAGACGGGCGCTATGCGTGGGATGTAGCGGCCGGACAATATCGTGTCCTTGTCAGCCGCCCCGGATTCCAGTCCGCTACGAGCCGCGTAGTTACTGTACCGCCGCCGGTAACGGATCTGCACGTCGGATTGACGCCTACCGACAGAGTGGCGCCAACCCTTCAAGTGAACGGCGTGACCGAGGGAGCGACATACACGGCACCGGTTACGGTTCAATACAGCGCATCGGACAATGAAGCGGGCGTCCGCAGCGTAACTTACCGTCTGGATGCCGGAGCACAGCAAAGCGCAGGCACAAGCGGTTCTTTCCCTGTAAGCGCGCCGGGAGCTCATACCGTCGACTTCCTGGTTGTCGATCATGCCGGCAATGAACTCGCGAAGCAAGTCAAGTTCACGATTGCCGAGCCGCCGGATACGGTAGCGCCTGTTTCCACGTTGACGGCCAATCCTGCCGCACCGAACGGCACAAACGGCTGGTATACCAGCAATATTACCGTGACGTTCAGTGCAGTTGACAATGTGTCCGGTTCGGGCGTGGACAAAATACAATATCGCATGAACGGCGGGACGTGGAACGATTATACCGTTCCTGTGGTCCTGACGGCGGACGGCAGCTACAACGTTGAATATTTCAGTAAAGACCATGCCGGCAACAGCGAAGCCGTTAAATCCGTTACCTTAAAGCTGGATAAAACCGCACCGGTGACAAGATACAATCTGGCTCCGCTGAGCTCCGTCAGCCCGTCGGGCAAAACGTATATTTCCGGATTCAAGGTGACGCTGACGCCAAGCGATAACGCGTCTACCGTAACGGGAACCGTGTACCGCATTAACGGATCGGCGTGGAGCCCGTATACGGGAGCATTCGATATTCAGGCGGCAACGACGCAAACCGTGGAATATTACAGCACCGACGGCGCCGGGAATAAAGAAAAGTTCAATCTGATGGATTTTATCCGAGGCATCTTTACAGGAAATCAGTAGAAGGGAGAATGAACGGCTATGGAGCAAAAGAAGAAGACGTATACGTCACCGAAAATCATCACGCACGAACCAATCCTGTTTGAAACGGCTTTAAGCGGTGCCAGCTGCCCCGGCGGACATTGGGAGTTCCAGATGTCGGATACCGGATTCTGGAAAAGAGTATGCGTTAAAGACTGATGATTTGGTAAAAAAACGGCTACCATAAACGACCGCTCAGCCGAGCAAATGTTTGATGTTCATCGGCTGGGCGGTTTTTTGCATGCAGACACGAGGAAGGCTGTCCTTTGTTAGCCATGATGGCTATGTAAGGACAGTCCTGCTGTTCTTAATAGGATCCGAATTGGGCTTGGTGCAGGCGGGAATAAGCGCCTCCCGCGGTCACAAGCTCCGTATGCGTGCCGTCTTCGACGACGCCCTGCTCGGTGACGACGATAATGCGGTCCGCATGCTTAATCGTAGCGAGCCTGTGGGCGATAATGAGCGTAGTGCGTCCTTTCGAAAGCTCGGCGAGCGACTGCTGAATCGCCAGTTCGGTTTCCGTATCGAGCGCCGATGTGGCTTCGTCCAGGATCAGGATCGGAGGATTTTTTAAGAACATGCGGGCGATAGCCAGACGCTGTTTCTGCCCGCCGGACAGCTTGACGCCTCGTTCTCCGATGACCGTATCCAGTCCTTCCGGCTGCGATTGAATGAATTGGTCCAGCATTGCCCGGTGCGCGGCTTCCCAAATGTCCACTTCCGATGCTTCCAGCTTGCCGTAGGCGATGTTCTCGCGGATGGTGCCCCCAAACAAGAATACGTCCTGCTGGACGATGCCGATCTGTCGGCGCAGCGAGGAAAGCTTCATATCGCGAATGTCGATGCCGTCAATCGTAATCCGGCCTGACTGCACTTCGTAGAAGCGCGGAAGCAGGGAACAAAGCGTCGTCTTGCCGGCGCCGGATGGTCCGACAAAGGCAATCGTTTCTCCTGCGCGAATGGAAAGATCGATCCGGTTCAGCACATTCGGCTGATCGCCGTATCCGAAGGACACGGCGCTGTAGCGAATTTCTCCACGCAGCGTACCGGCGTCGACCGCGTCCGGAGCATCGGTTATATCCGGCGCCAGATCGAGCAGCTCCGTATAGCGCTTGAAGCCGGCCGCGCCTTTCGGGTAGCTCTCGATGACGGTGTTGATTTTCTGAATCGGCCCGAGGAATACGTTGGTCAGCAGGACGAATCCGATAAATTCCCCGTACGACATGTTTTCATTCAGCACGAACCACGTTCCGCAAATAAGCACGAACAGCGTGACGAGCCGCATCAGCATATAGCTGACGGACGTATTCCACGCCATGATTTTGTAAGCGAGCAGCTTCGTCAAGCGGAACCGTCCGTTATTGACCGCAAACAACGATTTTTCATGCTCCTCGTTCGCGAAAGCCTGAACAACGCGGATACCGCCCACATTGTCTTCCACCCGCGCATTGAAATCGGCGATATCCGAGAACATGCGGCGGAATGCTTGCGACATACGGCTATTGAAGAATGCGGCAAAAAAGATCAGGAAAGGCACAACCGCGAACGTAATCAGCGCCAGCTTCCAATTGATCCCGAGCATGAGTGCGAAGGCGCCGACCAGCGTCATGCAGGCGATGAACAAATCTTCGGGACCGTGGTGCGCCACTTCCCCGATCTCCATCAAATCGCTCGTCATTCGGGAGAGGAGGTGGCCTGTTTTCTGATTATCGAAGAAACGGAACGACAGCTTCTGCACATGGTCGAACAGCTTCTTGCGCATGTCCGTTTCGATGTTAATGCCGAGCATATGCCCCCAGTAGGTCACGACAAAATTCAGGAAGGTATTCATTGCATAAATCGCCAGCAATCCTGCGCACGCCCACAGGATGAACGTCCAGTTGCGGCTGGGCAGCAGATCGTCCACAACCCGATTGACGGCAAGAGGAAATCCGAGCTCCAGCAGCGCGGCGATCACGGCGCAGGAGAAGTCGAGCAGGAACAGTCCTTTGTACGGCTTATAATAACTGAAAAATCGGCGAAGCAAGGATCATCACATCCTTATTGGCAGCGTTTATAGAGTATCCGATCTATATAAACCATCTATGATTCCATATTTTGGACAGCTCGTCAATTGTAAATTACGGCCTGGCGGGTGGGAAGCGCTCCATTCGATGGGTTTTTCCGAGAGCGTCACTTTGTCCGCTTTGACGGTGCGCAGCTGCTTCCAAAACTCGTTTTTCTCAAGCTCGTTGAACGATGCCTTCTTGCATTTAAATGATAATGATTTTCATTATCGATTATTATAGTCGGCTTCCGCGCTTTTTGTCTACCCAAAAAACACCATTTGGGGAGAAACGGCGGGTGCCTCGGTTGACAGCACTCGGATACGTAAAGACGAAATGCGCAAACAACACGGACCCGATCATCTTGCATCTACGGCGATAATCGTACCCGGACTCCGGACATCGACACAGTTGCCGATAACGGTACCGGATATGAGACATTAGCACATGCCAAGCCCACGAAATAAACTCCGGGCTTCGGCGTTACAGCGCAAACCCGAACGTAGCCTCCGGACATGATCACATCTGTAGACGCCGGATCCGAGCACAGGCCGCTTGACATATACTGGCCAACGTGCTAGGTTTTTTATTGATTATGATAATCATTATCAATTACACTTAATTCATACCCAAGATGGAGGAGCCTATGCTGCCGTTTCAAAAACGCTCGACCTTTTGCATCGCATTATGCATTGCGTGCATGCTTTGCATTCTTGCTGCTTGCAGCTCGAATCAAGCGACGAGCGAAGTCAAGAAAAATGAGGTCATTACATATGAAGGGGCGAAAGGGCCTATTCAGCTTCCGGCGAATCCGCAGCGAGTCGTCGTAGCGGTTCAAGACTATGTAGGTGACGTGCTGGCTTTGGGCATAAAACCGGTGGGTGCTGCAGGATGGGTGTTTCAGACGCCTTATCATCAAAGCTTGTTAAACGGCACCGAAACCGTCGGAGACACGTCGGGTATCTCTTACGAGAAAATTTTGAGCCTTACTCCCGACGTCATTATTACGTATCAGGAAGATGCGTATGAGAAGCTGTCGCAAATCGCCCCCACCGTCCTGATCCCGTACGGCAAATATAACTACCGGGATCGGTTGCTCGAAATCGGCAAAGCTTTGAACAAGCAAAATGAGGCGAATCAATGGCTTAACCGGTTCGATCAGAAGATGCAGGAGAAGAAGAAGCAGTTATTGCAAAGCGTGAAGCCGGATGCGAAAGTCGCCATCGTCGAGATTACCCCGAAGGAATTGTTCATTTACGGGAAATCGTACGGCAGGGGAGGCGACATTATTTATAACGGGCTCGGCCTGCGCGCTCCGGCCAAAGTGGAGCAGGACGCTTTTCCGCAAGGCTGGGCCAAAATCTCGCTGGAGGCGATACCCGACTATCTCGGGCAAGCCGATCAGCTGTTCCTCGGCGTACGCGATGCGGCAGTCGGGGGAGCCGACGCTGAAGCCGAGAAGCGCAAAGCGGAGGTAACCTCTCTCGCGGTATGGAACAATTTGCCCGCCGTGAAGGCGGGGCGCGTGCATGAGTACAGCGTACAGTCGTTTTATTTTAACGACCCGATCGCGCTGGATAATCAGTTGGATTTCATAGTGAACCGTCTGACGAAATAAGATGGAAGAGGGAGAACGGCAATGAACACAACTACCGAAGCGTCTTCATCGCATCGTTCCGAACTGCGAACCCGACCCATTGTCGCCGTCATTATCCTGATCGGGGGGCTTGCGGCGCTTGCACTGGGGCTGGCGGCTTCCATATCGGTCGGAGCGGCGGATATTCGTCTTCAGACGGTATGGGAGGCGCTGTACCGCTTTAACCCGGATCTGACGCAGCACCAGATTATTTGGGAGCTTCGCCTGCCCCGGGCGTTGGCGGGAGCGATGGTTGGCGTCGGCTTCGCCGTGTCCGGCGCGATCATGCAGGGGATGACGCGCAATCCGCTGGCCGACCCGGGGCTGCTTGGCATCAATGCCGGAGCCGGGTTTGTGCTGGCCTTGTGCTTTGCTTTTTTTCCACAGCTGCCGTTTTCCCGGCTGATCCTGTTCTCGTTTCTCGGGGCGGCGATCGGCACGGGTCTCGTTTACGGCATCGGATCGGTAGCCAAAGGCGGGCTTACCCCGGTGCGGCTTGCGCTCGCAGGCGCTGCGGTCAGCGCGCTGCTGGTCGCTTTAAGTGAAGGCGTTGCGATTTATTTTAAAATTTCGCAGGATCTTGCTTTCTGGTATGCGGGAGGCGTATCCGGCACCAAATGGATGCAAGTCAACATTATGTGGCCGTGGATCGCGATAGGCGTTATCGGCGCATTGCTGCTTTCCCGCTCGATCACGGTATTAAGCTTGGGCGATGAGATCGCCGCCGGTCTCGGTCAAAGAACGGGCATCGTGAAGCTGGCCGGGGCGCTGTTGACGCTCATTATGGCCGGCGCATCCGTCTCGGCCGTCGGTTCCATCGGATTCATCGGCCTGGTGATCCCTCACGTGTCCCGCGCGCTTGTCGGCGTCGACTACCGCTGGATCATTCCGTGCTCGGCCGTGCTGGGCGGGCTGCTGATGGTGCTCGCCGATATGGGGGCGCGCATGATTCACCCGCCGTTCGAGACGCCGATCGGCGCCTTGATCGCATTGATCGGCGTGCCGTTCTTCTTATACCTGGCGCGCAGGGAAAGGAGGGGATTGTAGCGATGCAGCCGCTCCAAGACCTGCACAAAGCACGTGCCATTCGGGCCTATGCGGTACTATCCGCGTTCGTCGTGTTGATTTTGGCCGTATTTGTGGTCAGTATGAATACGGGGTTCACCCGGTTGTCTCCGTTGGAGGTGTTCTCCACTTTATTCGGCGGAGGAACCGATAAGCAGAAGCTTATATTGTTCGAGTTCCGGCTGCCGAGAATCGTGATATCCGTTCTCGTCGGTTGCGGTCTTGCGCTATCCGGCGCAATATTACAAGGATTGTCGCGCAATCCGCTCGCCGACCCGGGGATACTCGGCATTAATTCCGGAGCGGGCCTTGCCGTCGTACTGTTTATTTCATTTTACCCGGTGAAAACGGCGGCTCCCGCATTTATGCTGCCGGTGCTTGCGCTTGTCGGCGCGGGACTGATCGCTGCTCTTATTTATGCGCTCTCGTATAAAAGAGGGATCGGCATTTCTCCGACCCGTCTTATCCTGGTCGGCATCGCCGTAGCAGCGGGGATCGGTGCGGCAATGATCGTCCTGACGATCAGGCTTGAACCCCAAAACTATCAATTCGTTGCCATATGGCTGGCCGGAAGCATCTGGGGCACCAATTGGAAGTTCGTTCTGGCGCTGCTGCCGTGGATAATCGTTCTCATCCCTTACGTAATCTATAAAGCAAATGTGCTCAATGTGCTCAATTTGGGCGATCAAGCCGCCGCCGGCTTGGGGGTTCGGCTGGAGCGCGAGCGCCTGACGCTGCTCGCTTCCGCGGTCGCGCTGGCCGCCTCCTGCGTCGCCGTCGGCGGAGGCATCGGCTTCGTCGGTTTGATCGGCCCGCATCTGGCCAGACAGCTGATCGGCCCGAAGCATCAATTTCTGCTCCCGGCTTCCGCGCTGGCCGGGGGGCTGCTGCTGATCATCGCCGATACGATTGGCCGCACGATGCTTCAGCCGAGCGAAATCCCGACCGGCATTGTCGTAGCGGTGATCGGGGCGCCGTATTTCTTATACCTGCTCGCCAAATCCAAAGCGTAATGCAAATAAAGGAGGAACGAACGATGATCCGTTTGTATACACAGCAGCTGGACGTCGCTTACGAAGACCGTGTGATCGTCAAAGGATTGAACTTGTCGATACCTACCGGCAAAATTACGGCGCTGGTCGGCTCCAACGGCTCGGGCAAATCGACGATTCTCAAATCGATGGCGCGCATCATGAAGCCGAAGGGCGGCCAAGTGCTGCTGGACGGCAAATCGATTCATCAGCAAACGACCAAGGAGGTCGCCCGGCAGCTTGCGATTTTGCCGCAAAATCCTACCGCTCCGGACGGGTTGACGGTCAGCGAGCTCGTCTCTTACGGCCGATTCCCGCATCAGAAAGGATTCGGCTCCTTGACCAAAGAAGATAAAGATGTGATCCATTGGGCCGTAGAGATGACGGGCATGTCCGAATTTGCCGATCGCCCGGTCGATCAGTTGTCCGGGGGACAACGGCAGCGGGCGTGGATTGCGATGGCTTTGGCGCAGCAGACGGACATCTTGTTTCTTGACGAACCGACGACGTTTCTCGATATGGCCCATCAGCTTGAAGTGCTGAAGCTGCTGCAGAAGCTGAACCGGGAAGAGAACCGAACGATCATTATGGTTGTGCACGACCTGAATCATGCAACCCGTTATGCCCAACACATGGTAGCGATTCAGAAGGGCCAAGTGGTAAGCGAAGGCGCACCGGAGCAGGTAGTAACGAAAGAGGTCCTTCGTCAAGTGTTCGGCATCGAAGTGGACATCGTTCCCGACCCGCGGACCGGGGTTCCGCTGTGCTTACCGTTCGAGCTGGTAGGGGCGGCTGCAGCCGATCTTGCTTCGAACGACAATACAGCCGTTGAAAAGGAAGTGGCGGTCGTGCGGTAGACGGGCGGGGAATCGGCCGTTTCACCCGACCGTACCGGGAGCTTAGCCTGACATGCAAGGGCAAGCTCCTTTTTGCCGTTATTCATCCATTTCGACAGGTGCACAGGGAGGAACTGAACGCACTTACGGGAGCTTTGCTGCAAGAAGACGGGGATCTATCCCCGTTCGAAGCTTGTCTTGTCACGGATCGGGAGTCCAGGGATTTGTTCGTTTGCACCCACGGCAGCCATGATGTGTGCTGCGGTAAATTCGGGTATTTCATCTATAAGGAGATCGACGACCGCTACGCGCTTCATTCCGGGGGCAGCTTGCGCGTATGGCGCACGAGCCATTTCGGCGGACACCGTCATGCGCCTACGATGATCGATTTTCCCGAGTGCCGCTATTGGGCGCAAATCACCCCCGGTCTTCTGGATGCGCTGCTTCTCCGCAAAGGCGGCTTCGAGCATATTGCCCGGAACTATCGCGGTTGGGGCCGCATCGGGACGTTCGAGCAGGTGGCGGAGCGGGAAATATTCCTTCGTGAAGGCTGGGACTGGATTAAGTACAAGAAACAAGCCGTGCTGCGGAGAAAAGACGATACATCGGCCGTCGTGCGGCTGAGCTTTTGGCGGAGCGAAGACGGTGCGGAGTGCGAAACTTACGAGGTTGAAGTCTGCATATCGGGTAAGGTCGAGACCGGCGGCTGCGGCCATGGCTGGGGCGAAGCGAGGCAGTTTACGGTATCGAACGTCGCGAAAGTGAGCGCGAGCGATACGGAAACGACCGTCTGAACGGTGCGCGCGCTATCTTGAGCAGAGCAGAAGCTGCCCAATGCCCATAAGAAAACTCGCTTTCGGCTGCTTTCCCCGGTATGCTGTCATGAAGCTGCATGCGAAAAGACGCTTTCATCCCCGCTTGGATAGCGGTTATGTAGGCGTCTTTGAACATCATCATGTGGGGCTGCCGATTGCCGGCACCGCCTATGGGAGCGGGCGGCCGCATGACGCTTGTATTATCGGCCGAGAAAACTTTTGATAAAGAAATCTAACTGATAATCAAGCGTCAGCGGATCGTTGAAATAAAACTCTTTGGCGTTGACTTCGAAGACGCGGTTGTTTTTGACGGCCGGGATGCCTTTGTACAGCTCCGTTTGCTGGAATGCGTTGTCAGCATCTTTATTTTTGCTGAATATGACGTAATCGCCGGCGAACGCCGGAAGCACTTCCAGCGACAGCGCGTAGTAACCGGGTTTCAGCGCCGTCTCTTTCACTTTATCCGGCATGCTCAATTTCATTTCCCGGTAAAGAATTTCGGTCCCCCGTCCCCAATTATCGCCGAATACATAGATTTGCTTATCAGAGCTTTCAAAGACGGAGACGGTGGCGTTCTCGCCGATTTTTGCTTTGATGTCTTTTCCGGCTTGCTGCGCGCGCTTTTTGAAATCGTCGATCCAGGCTTGCGCTTCTTTCTCTTTATTGACGAGCTTGCCGATCTCCAGCTGCTGGGTCAAGTAATCCACGCTGCCGTACGTATATGTCACGGTGGGAGCGATCAAGTTTAATTTATCGGCGTTTTTTATCGTGGACATACCGATGATCAAGTCCGGCTCCAGGGCGGCGATTTTCTCCAAGCTTTCGTCCGATACTTCCTGTACGGAGCTTAGCGTTTTTTCAAAACGCGGATTCATCTTCGACCATGTATCGACGCCGACGAGATTGATGCCGAGCGCCATCAGATTGCCTGCGAACGATAGGGCGACGACACGTTTCGGATGAGCGGGTACTTGGATCGGTCCATGTTCCGATGGATACGTAATGGTGTCCGGTCCGCTCTGCTGCACCGGAGCTGAAGTGCCCGGCTGTCGCGCCGGACTTGCGCAAGCGCTGGGCAGAAAGATAAGAGCAACGGCAATAGAAAGCAGCATTTTATTCATTCGTTTTACCTCTGAAAAGTGGAATGTTGATACATAAACCTAAGATGGGGCAACTACAATATGATAATGATAATCATTCTCGATATCATTTAAGATAATGCGGATTTTTTCCGTTGTCAATCGATTGTTGTAAAAATAATGAAAAGAAGGTATAGTTACTAATAATGATAATCATTATCAATTAGGAGTGAAGGAGAAAACCGAGATGAACCAAGAGTTATTCGACGTCACGATCATTGGAGGAGGCCCGGCCGGGCTGTATTCCGCCTTCTATAGCGGGCTTAGGGAAATGAAAACGAAGCTGATCGAGTTCCAGCCCCGGTTAGGCGGAAAAGTGCATGTCTACCCGGAAAAAATGATTTGGGACGTTGGCGGGCTGACCTTGACGTCAGGCGCGAAGCTTATCGAACAGCTCGTGCAGCAAGGGCTGACGTTTAACCCGGATGTCGCGCTGAATGAAAAAATACAATCGATCTCACGCAGTAAAGAAGGATACTTTGTATTGCGCGCCGCCTCCGGTCGCGAGCATTGGTCCAGAACCGTCATCGTTGCCGTCGGCGGCGGAATCCTGAACCCGCAAAAGCTGGAGATCGAAGGCGCGGAACGATTCGAAGTGACGAATTTGAACTATATCGTCAAGTCGCTCAAACGGTTCAAACAAAAGACGGTCGTCATTTCCGGCGGAGGCAATTCCGCTATCGACTGGGCCAATGAACTGGAACCGATCGCCAAACAAGTATATTTGACGTATCGCAAAGACGCTCTGACGGGTCATGAAGCGCAAGTCCGGCAGCTCATGAACAGCTCGGTCGTTTGCCATTTTAATACGTCGATTACGAAATTGATCGCCGGCGCCGATCATGAAACGATCGAACGGGTGCAGCTCACCAATCATGAAACCGGGGAGATTACATATGTTGAGATCGATGAAGTTATTATTAATCACGGTTACGAACGCGATGCGGCGCTGCTGAACAACAGCGATCTGAATATTGAAATTGCCGACAACTATTATATAGCGGGCAATGCGTGCAGCGAATCCTCGATCCCCGGCCTGTACGCCGCCGGAGATATTTTGCGTCATGACGGGAAGCTGAACCTGATTGCCGGAGCGTTCCAGGATGCGGCTAACGCCGTGAATAAAGCAAAGCAACACATCGAACCGGATGCTAACAAAATCGGAATGGTTTCTTCGCATAACGAAATTTTCAAGCAGCGGAACCGCGAAATTGTGAAGCAGCTGATGGAGCTGTAGCTGACCGGCTTCATACGATTATGCCCACCCGGAGGATTGGATTTCCATGATGGATATGTATAAAAAAACGGTGTCCCGTTGTTTTTGTTTTATTGCCGTGTGCGTCATTATTATGCTGTCGGCCTGCGGGAATAAGCAAAGCTCGCCCGTCGGGCAAACGGTGAAAGACAGCATGGGACATGAAGTGAAGTTGCCGGTGAATCCTCAGCGCGTTATCGCCTCCTATTTGGAGGACCCGCTGCTCGTTCTCGGTATCAAGCCGGTGGCGCAATGGTCCGTCAAGGAAGGCAACGTGCAGGACTATTTGCGCAGCGAGCTGGAGGGTGTGCCCGCGATCCCTTCTACGCTGCCACCGGAAGTTGTATTAAGCTTTAATCCCGATTTGCTCATTATCGGGCAGGAATCGGCTGTGGAGAAAGGACTTTACGAGCAATATTCGAAGATCGCGCCGACCTATGTGCTCGGCAGCGAGACGATCAACGACTATCGGAAAACGCTGAATAAAATGGCGGAGCTGCTGAACAAAACGGACGTCGCTGGTAAAGCTTTGCAGCAATACGATCAGAAGGCGGCCGAAACGAAGGAAAGGCTGAAGCCATCCATCGGCGACAAAAAGGTTGCGATACTTTGGCTCAGCAAAAAGAACTTCTACGTGGTAAACGGAAAAGTGGCGAGCGGGGCTGTCGTCTATGGCGATCTCGGTCTGAAGCCGCCGAATATTCTCTCCGTGCTGCCGGAGGCGAAAGCGAACTGGACGCCGATCTCGCTCGAGAAGCTTGCGGAGCTGGATGCCGACTATATTTTCCTTGTGAATAGCGATAAAGGGCAAGCCGGCAACCTGGAAGATCCGTTATGGCGCAACATACCGGCCGTACGAGCCGGTCATGTATATGAGATGGATTCAAAAAGCAGCTGGCTGTACAACGGCGTCATTGCCGGACAAAAAGTAATGGACGACATTGTAAAATCTATATCCGGCTAGCAACACACGTCATAAAGAATGACAAGTACCCATCCAATAACGGATAGGGTGCTTTTTTTGCGTTTGCGACACTGGATAAAAAAGGTCGATAAAACATTTTTATTTAAATAAATGTAATATAATATAACATTAAAAATCGAAACGCCTATTAAAATTGTGGATTTATCGAAAATTAATGTTAGATTACTAGACATATTACTGACGTATACTGTATAATCATATTCATTAACTGGTTGAATGAATTATTTTATACGGGGTGGTGATGAATTTTTTGATACAGACGCCTACATTGTCCGCAGAACAGCTCAAAGAAATGCTTAACAATGTCATACTTTCTGACGCGTGTACGCCGAATAACCGTAAAATTGCCGAGTACATTCTTGTGCACTACAAATCGATCGCTTTCATGACGGCATCGGAAATCGCCGAGCAGGTAGGTGTCAGCCAGCCGGCGGTGACCCGGTTTGTAACGAACAGTCTCGGATTTCAAGGCTTCTCGCATTTTTTGAAAGTCGTTCAGGACATTATCCGCAATGAAGTGACGGGGGTGGAGCGGTACCATATTTCCGGCAAGACGAAATCGAACATCGAGTTATTGATCGGTCAGGAAATCGACAACCTCAATAAATTGATGGAGTACACGTCGGAGGAAAAATTGATTCGCGCGGCCGAACGGATCGCAAGCCACAAAACGATTTTTATTATCGGCTTTCGCACGGGCGCCCCGCTCGCAAGCTATTTCTCCTTTTTTCTAAGAAAAATCCATCCCGATATCCGCGTCTGTACAAGCGGCGGCAGTGAAGCTTACGACATGCTTCATCACCTGGATCGCGAAACGACGCTGGTGCTGCCCTTTATATTTCCGCGGTATCCGCGCGAGATGATCGAGGTCATTCAGTACATGAAGCAGGAGAAGTTTCAATATTTGTCGGTCACGGACAGCTATACGCTGCAGGTGGAAGGGATATGCGATTGCGAGATTGTGACGCCGATCGTCATTACCGCTTTTACCACGCTGTTCGACTCGTATACGTCCAGCTTCTGCATTTTGAATATTTTGCTCGATATGATCGGTCGGGTCCAGCTCGACCAGACAAGGGATATGCTCGGCAGCATTGAGGAAATGTATCAGAAAAATCGCGTGTTTTACCGAAAATAGCCATCCGCTAGAACCAGTCATTTAATCCAGGGAGGAATTCATATGAAACGCAGGATGAAACAATCGTTTGTGATGGTAGCCGTTACGATGCTGTTCCTTTTGACGGCGGCATGTGGAAGTAAAGCTGATACAAGCGGCTCCACAGGTCAAACGAACCCGTCGAATGCAGGCGCCAGCGCAAGCAAGGATGACGTGCTGCAAAAAATCGCCGGCTCCAAAACGCTCGCCGTCGGCTTGGACGCCACCTTCAAACCGTTCGAGTATAAAAGCGGAGACAAGTTCGATGGATTCGACGTGGATCTCATTCAAACGGTAGCCAAAGAGCTTGGAGCCGATAAGGTGGACTTTGTCGACACGGAATTCAAAGGTCTCGTTCCCGGGCTGCAGGCGAAGAAATTCGATATTATCGCCTCCGCGATGTATATTACGGACGAACGCAAGCAAACGATCGATTTCTCGGACACGTACTTTCCCGGCGGATTGTCCATCATGGTGAAAAAAGACAACGAATCGATCAAAGGGCTGCAGGACTTGAAAGGCAAGAAAGTTTCCGTGCAGATCGGCACGAAGTCGGTCAAGTTTTTGGAGGATAACGTCAAGGATGTTCAGCTCGTGAAAGTCGAGAAAAATACCGAGATGTTTCTGGAACTGGAGACGGGGAAAGTCGATGCGGTCGTAACGGGATTGCCGGCGGCGAAAACGTACACGAAAGAAAAAGGAACGACGAAAGTGCTGCCGGACACGTTGACGGAAGAGTATTACGGCTACGGCATCCGTAAAGAAAACGCAGAGTTCAAAAATGCAGTCAACGCGGCTTTGAAAAAAGTGAAGGACAGCGGACAATACGATCAAATCGTGAAAAAATGGTTTGAATAAAGGAGCGGACGACGATCCGGCTGCGGTAAAACGAGAGGGGGGAGCATGATGCAGCACTTTGATTTTTCCGTACTTGGACATTGGGACAACATTCGCCTTTTATTAAAGTCTTTGTGGCTGACCGTCGTTTATACATTGGCCGGATTTGCCGTCAGCCTCATGCTCGGAACAATCGTTTCGTTCGGGCAGATGGCGAAGCTGAAAGTCATCCGGTTGATTTCCTTGGCGTACCTTTCCTGGTTCCGCGGAACGCCGCTGCTCGTACAATTGTTTCTATTATATTACGGTCTTCCGATCGTGTTCGGCATCGATACGGTACCCTGGGTGTCGGGGGTCATTGCGCTCGGCATGTACAGCGGCGCTTACGCTTCGCAAATTATAAGGGGTGCCATTCAATCCATCGACAAAGGCCAGATGGAGGCCGGAAGAACGCTTGGCTTCTCACACCTGCAAACGATGTACAAAATCGTCATTCCGCAAGCGGTCATCCGCATGCTCGCGCCGATGACCAACGAACTCATTTCCTTGACGAAAAACTCATCCTTATTATCGACGATTACCGTCGTCGAGCTGTTCCGGCAGGCGAATCTCATGATCGCCGATACGTACAAAACGATGGAGTTTCTAATCGCGATCGCTATTTTGTACTATTTGGTAAATAATCTCATTGGCGTCATCGGTCTTGCCCTCGAAAAACGATTAAGCACAGGAGATGATTTACGATGATACGGATCACCGGACTCAATAAATCGTTTCGCGACAATCACGTACTGCGCGGCGTGGATCTGCAGGTCAACCGCGGAGAAGTGGTCGTTATTCTGGGGCCTTCCGGCTCTGGGAAAAGCACGCTGCTGCGCTGCATCAACTACCTCGAAACGTTCGACCAAGGGGAAATCCGAATCGACAATGAGCCGATCGGGCGCCAGGTCGTCGGCGGCAAAGTCCGCGAGATGCCGCAAAAAGAACTGAACCGGATGCGCCGGGAAGTCGGCATGGTGTTCCAGTCGTTCAATTTGTTCCCGCACAAATCGGTCATTCAAAATATTACGATGGCGCCGGTTTCGCTGCTAGGTTTATCGCGGGAGGAGGCGGACCGGCTGGCGCTCGATTTGCTTCGCAAGGTCGGCTTGGAGGAAAAGGCGTATGAACGGCCGTCCAGCTTGTCGGGCGGGCAAAAGCAGCGTGTCGCCATTGCACGGGCGCTGGCGATGAAACCGAAAGTGCTGCTGTTCGACGAACCTACATCGGCGCTGGATCCGATGACCGTCGGCGAGGTGCTGCAAGTGATGAGAACTTTGGCGCAGGAGGGCATGACGATGGTCGTCGTAACCCATGAGATGGGATTCGCCCGCGAAGTTGCCGATAAGGTCGTGGTGATGAACGGCGGCGTCATTATCGAAGAAGACCGCCCGGAGAACATCTTCACGAACCCGTCGCACCCGCAAACCCGGCTGTTCTTAAGGCAAGTATTGGAGCAGCAGGCGCATGTCCTGTAACTGCAGCGGTTCGGCAGCCGCATGGTGGCGACTTGCGGCCGCACGTCTGGAATGCGCGCGTAATATGATTTTATCCACACACGTGACAACTGACATGCTTTGCGCATGTAACAGTTGCACACCGGGAGGCACGCAGCATGTCAGCTCATTATGAAGTGATCGTACTTGGCGCCGGCGCCATGGGGATGGCAGCCGGTTATTACTTGGCGAAGCAAGGGGTGAACACGCTGCTGATCGATGCGTTTGATCCGCCGCATGGATACGGCAGCCATCACGGCGATACGAGAATCATTCGCCACGCTTACGGCGAAGGCCGGCAATACGTTCCCCTTGCCCTGCGGGCACAAGAACTGTGGGAAGCGCTCGAACGGGAGAGCGGCCAGAAGTTGTTCCGCCGAACGGGAGTTCTCGGCGTTGGGAGCAAGCAGTCGAAATTCATCAAAGAAGCGATCGCCAGCGCGAACAAATATCATTTGCCCTTGGAAGTGCTGTCAGCGGATGAAATCATGCAGCGGTGGCCGGGTATCCGCATACCGGAGCATTTCTTCGGCAGCTTCGAGACGAGCTCGGGCGTGCTGTTCAGCGAAGAATGCATCCGTGCGTACCGCAGGCTGGCCATCGAGGCGGGAGTGGTTGTGCGTTTCGACACGCCGGCGGACCGCGTCGAGCTTCATACGAGCGGCGCGTCCGTGTATACGGCGGAAGGCGTCTTTCACGCCGACCGGCTGATCGTCACAAGCGGCGCCTGGATCGGCAAGCTGCTGGCATCGTTGAAGTTGCCGTTGCAGCCCGTACGCAAAACCGTCGCCTGGTTTCAGTCGGAGGAAACGCTGTACGGTGAAGGCCGGTTTCCCGCGTTCATCTTCGATCTGGAAAAAGAACGGTATTACGGCTTCCCCAGCTTCGACGGCTGCGGGGTCAAGCTCGGGCGCAACGATGCCGGTGAGTGGACCGACCCGGATCAGGTCGACCGCGAATTCGGAGCATACCCCGAGGACGAAGGCGATGTGCGGCGGTTTTTGGAAACTCATATGCCGCAAGCGGCCGGGACGCTCAAACAGGGGAAAGTTTGTCTGTTCACGTTAACGCCGGATGAACATTTTGTGATCGACCGGCATCCTGAGTATGCGCACGTCGCCATTGCCGGCGGCTTTTCCGGTCACGGCTTTAAATTCGCAAGCGTGGTAGGCGAAATCATAAGCCAACTTGCGATAGGCGGCGAAACCGGATTTGACCTTTCCGGATTTTCGATTGCGAGGCCGGCCATCCGGTAAGTAACAGTGGACTAATATTTATTTGTTCAGGAAGGAGCGGCATCCTATGGAATTACTGCACATTGATCCCGAAAGGTTACAGCGACGGCTCGAGGAGCTTGGAACATTCGGTCGCAACGAAAGGGGCGGACTGGACCGTACGACGTTTACGCCGGCAGAGCTGGCGGCTAGAGGTTGGCTCAAGCAAAAGCTCGGCGATCTGGGGTTGGATGTACGCGTCGACCCGGCCGCCAATATATGGGCAAGACGGGAAGGGAGCGATTCGTCGCTGCCGGTCATCGCCTTCGGCTCCCATATCGACACCGTTCCGAACGGGGGGATGTACGACGGAGCGCTCGGCGTGCTGATCGCACTGGAGGTGATGCAGGTGCTCGAAGAGCGACGAATAAGGACGCGCCATCCGCTGGAGCTCGTTTCGTTCAGCGCGGAAGAGCCGAACCCGTTCGGACTGTCGACATTCGGCAGCCGGGCGGTCACGGGCAAGCTGAAGCGGGAGCATCTCGCGGGCGTCACCGACGACCAAGGGAGGCCGATCGACGAGGCGCTGCGCAGCGCCGGAGGGGACCCGGAGCGATTCGAGGAGTCCCGGCGCGATCCGCAGCAGCTGGCTGCGTTTCTGGAAGTTCACATCGAGCAGGGCAAGCGCTTGTTGAAACGCGATATCCCGGTAGGCATCGTCACGGCCATTACGGGCATTTACAGGGAAGAAGTGACCGTTCACGGTCAAGCCAATCATGCAGGAACGACGCTGATGAACGACCGGAACGATGCGCTTATGGCCGCTTCGGAGATCATGCTCGCGTTCGAAGCTGTTTGCCGCAGCCATCCCGCCGATGAAGTGGTGGGCACGGTCGGCAAAATCGTCAATTACCCGAATGCGGCCAACATCATCCCTGAGAAGGCGGTATTTACGATGGAGATCCGGGGAAAGACGCGCGAGGAAATCCAGGAAGTTTTGGATAGCTGGCAGCAGCGGCTGACTGCGATTGAGCGCAGTCGAAACTGCAAAGCGGAGCGCCGGCTTCTGCTCGATCAAGCGCCGGCAGCAATGGATCGGGAAGTGATCGACATTTGCCGGGAGAAAGCGCGTGACCTGGGGTTTGAAACGCTCGACCTGGGTAGCATGGCCGGGCATGATGCGACGCACATGGCGGCGCTGTCGCGGTCGGGCATGCTGTTTGTGCCGAGCCTTGACGGCAAAAGCCATTGTCCGGAGGAAGAAAGCCGGTTGGCGGATATCGAGAAAGTGGCCAACGTGTTGTTGCACGCCATTATAGCGCTCGACCAAGCGCTGGAATAACACAATAATAGGGACGTTCCGCACGCATACTGACTACGAGCTTCGGGAGGTTAATTATGGAACGAATATTTGCAGCGGATTATGTATATACGAAGGACGCATTTGTACCGAAACAGGCGGTTGTCGTCAAGCATGACAAAATCATAGACATCGGCTCCCAAGAGGAGATCGCGGTGCGCTATCCCGGCGTAGAAACCGTTCGATGGGACGGCAAAGCGATTGTCCCGGGAACGGTGAATTCGCATAACCACTCGTTTCAAAGCTTGCTGCGCGGCATCGCCATCGACAAGCCGTTTCTGGAATGGCGCGATCAGGCGCTGTACCGCTATACCCCGCTTCTGGACGAAGAAGCGATCTATACCGGAGCGCTGCTGGCTTTCGGCGAGATGCTCCGCTACGGAGTGACGACCGTCAGCGACTTCTTCTATGTGCATAACGGCGGGACGGCGCATAACGAAGCGGTGATCCGCGCAGCGAACGACCTCGGCATCCGGCTCGTATTCGCCAGCACGATGTACGATTGGGAAGGCGCTCCGATGGCGTACAGGGAGACAGTCGACGAAGCGGTTGCCCGGACGCGTAAGCTGGCGGTCAAATACCAGGGCAATCCGATGGTGACGGTACACCCAGCGCCGCACAGTCCTCATGCCGCCTCGCCTGAGATGATCAAGGCGGGACACCGCTTGGCGCAGGAGCTCGACACCCCGTTCCACATTCACGTCGCGGAAGAAATGTTCGAGGTCGAGGAGACGCTGCGCGACTACGGGCTGCGCCCGGTGCATTATTTGGACTCGCTCGGCGTGCTCGACGAGCGGATGATCGCGATTCATCTCGTGTGGCTGGACGATTCGGAGATCGAACTGCTCGGGAAACGGGGCTGCTCGCTCGCTTATTGTCCGTCCAGCAACATGATTCTCGCCGACGGCATTACGCGTATCCCGGATTTGCTGCAATCCGGCGTCAACATTACGCTTGGCTCGGATGGAGCGTGCAGCAATAACCGGATCAGCGTATTCGAAGAAATGCGCATGTGTTCGCTGCTGCAGAAGGTGGCGCGTCTGGACGGCACATGCGTTACGGCCAAGCAAGTGTTTGACATGGGCACGAAGCGGGCGGGAGACATTTTGCGGCTGCCTGTCGGGACGATTGCAATCGGGATGCATGCCGATTTCGTCGCTCTGGATATCAACGATTTGTCGCTTGCTCCTAAAAACGAGCTGTTCGCGAATATGGTGTATTCCATGCAGCCGAATGCGATCTCGCATGTCGTCGTAGCAGGCAAGGTCATTGTCGAGAACGGACGGGTCACAACGGTTCGGGAACAACGAATCGTCGATCGGGTAGACCGGTTGTTCGCCAAATGGGCGGAGGTGTAAGGTCGTGAGCAAAGTAAACTCGCCGATTACCGGCATTTGTTCGTTTGCCAAGTATCCGATCTGCACCGACCTGAACGAGCTGCAAGCCGACATGGCGATCTTGGGTGTTCCTTACGATTTGGGGGTAGGATTTTTGAGCGGAACGCGGCTGGGACCGCGGCGCGTGCGGGAAGCATCGACCCAATACGGCCGTGGCGATGCGGGTTTCTATGATCCGGAGCGGGATGAAGTGTATCTTGCCGCTCCCTGGAAAATCATTGATGTCGGCGACGCGGACATTATTAATGGCGATATTCAGGGGTCTTTCGACAACATCGAGTGGGCCGTCCGCAAAATGATCGAACAAGGCGCAACGCCGGTCGTCATTGGCGGCGACCATTCGATCTCGATCCCGGCGGCGCGCGCCTTGGACACGCTCGGACCGGTGACGGTGGTTCAGTTCGATGCGCATCTGGACTGGTCGGATGCCCCGGGCGGCCAGCGATACGGCAACGGCAGTCCGATGCGCCGCATGTCGGAGATGGACCATATTCAGGGCATGGCGCAAATCGGCATCAGGGGGCTAGGCAGCAGCCGTAAAGTCGATTTCGACGATGCGAGGGAATACGGAAGCGTCATCGTGACCGCTTCGCAAGCCCGGGAGCTCGGCGTGGACGGGGTGATGGAACGAATCCCCGCGTCGGAGCGGTATTATGTCACTATCGATATCGATGCGCTGGACATTTCCGTTGCTCCGGGGACCGGTTCGCCGATGCCGGGCGGATTATCGTTCACGGAACTGAACGCATACCTTGAAGCGTTGACCCGCAAAGGAGAAATTGTCGGTTTCGATTTCGTCGAAGTGGCGCCTCAGTACGATCCGGCAGGAGTGACGGTCAGAGTTGCCGCCATGACCATTCTCAGTTTCATGGGCCATATTTTAAAACGAAGGGAACAGAAGCGTGACGTCTAGTTGTCTAGTTGCACAACATGAATCTTATCCCAATAATTTAAGGCCATTCCCCTCCGAATAATAAGGCCAGCGCTACTGCACGGCAACAGACGGTCTTTTGCGTAGCCAATAGTTGGATTAGCCCAAGTTATCGTTAGTCAAACTATTTTCGAACGGAAAGGCCGTTCTGTGCATCTCATGCAGGAAACGATCGGTCGCTTCCGGTTTGGCTCGTTAACTTCCGCGAGCCATACTGAACGTGTGGGAAATTATTCGAAAGGCGTTGATGCGTATCACTTACTCAATGCGAATGTATAGAAAAGCGGACCACGTAACCCGTTCCTGGTCGGGAGGAACCACAACCGAAATTGCCATTTCTCCTGCCAATGCGGGGTATGCGAAACGCAATTTTGCGTGGAGGATCAGCACGGCAACGGTTGAAGCGGAAACTTCCCTGTTCACGCCGCTGCCGGGTGTGCGGAGAATAACTATGGTCATGGACGGAGCAATGACACTTGAACACGTAGGACGGTATCAGGTACATTTAACGCCTTTCGAACAGGACAGCTACAGCGGAGAATGGACGACAAGAAGTATAGGAAAAGCTCGCAATTTCAACTTGATGATGACCGAAGGCTGCGAAGGAGCGCTTCAGGCTGTCCGCATCGATGCCGAGACTTCGCTCCCGTTGCATTTCGGCAATGAACGCTTTCGCCAATCAGCGGAAGCTTTGTATTGTGTAGACGGGGAGATCACCGTAACCGTTAACGGCGACGAGTCTTATGACTTGGCGAGAGACGATATGATGCTGTGCACCGGAGTGAATGAATATGGTCTCCTGCGTTTGAGGGTGTGCGGCAAAAATAATCGTACGGTGCATATCATTAAGGCAAGCATATATGCATGTGGAATGCATAGCATTGGAACGGCGTAACCAGTCTGGTCGGCGAGCCGATAAACGTACTGCGGTTGCAGGTACCGGGTTTGTAAAACCTCTCATCGATTCGTACGATATCATAATCCGAACAACAGGCAGCAACTGCAGCTCGAATTTGCAATTGGTGCCGAAGGAATGGGATTCGCAGTCAGGTTGTTTCAAATATTGACAATCGATTCATATATTAAGATTGATATGCCCGGCGTAAATACTTACTCTTAAGTAAGATGCTGCGCAAATGACGAAGAGACCATCGCTGATATAGGTTTCAGATTCCCTTACGTTTCATTTGTCCGGCAGCATGGAGTTCGTATGAGAGGGGGCTATTCATTCCCCAAAATGTAAACGCTTACTTTTTTTAAGGAGATTGTGCGGGAGGGATTGGATTGATCAAAAGATGGAAAGCGCACTTATCCGCTTTTCTCAGCGCGGCGATCGTCGTATCGTCCGTCTGCGGATTTGGACTTATGAGCGCGGATCGGGCGGAGGCAGCCGTACCCCAAAATGTAAAGTTCGATTTCGGCTCGGAGTCAAGCCCGGTGGCGGCAGGCTACAGCAAAGTGTCCAATACGACGCTTTATACGGCTTCCAGAGGCTACGGGCTGGATAAAACGGTTGATTTTCGCGACCGCGGCGGGGGTGACCCGCTCCTTGGGGATTTTGTCATTAGCAGCAGCTTTTCCTTTATGGTCGACCTTCCGAACGGGGATTATTCCGTCAAGGTGACCGCGGGCGACTTGATTGCCTCCAATAAAACGGACGTGAAGATCGAAGGCGTATCGTACGGCACGCTGAGCTCGAGCACGGGCAATTTCAGTTCTCTAACAAAAACGATTCGTCTCATCGACGGACAAATGACGTTTCAATTTTCCAATAACGGCCGGGTAAATGCCATTGAGATTGCGCCGGCGAACGCCCCGACGGGACTGACGGTGACGGCTATGACCTATTTGCCGGCCGCTTCGGTCAGCTTGGTCTGGGATGCAGTGTACGGCGCCGCCGGATATAACCTATACCGGACCGGAGACAATGACAACGACTTCGCGAAAATCGGAAGCGTGGCCGGCACTTCATACATAGATGCAGGAGTAGCTTTGGCAGGTACATATCAATACAAAATAACGCAGCTGACCGCCGAGCAGCTCGAATCGGTAGCCAGTGCGCCGATTACGGTATCGGTTAAAGACGCGTCCGTTCCGGTTCCGGCAGCGCCGACCGGGCTTTCGCTCAAAGGCATCTCGAAGGAGCAGCTTACGATTGGTTGGGAACCGGTTCCGGGTGCCAGCCTCTACTACATTTATCGCGCCAAGTCTCTGGACGGCCCTTATGTCAAAGCGGGCAGCTCGGCGGGCAATGAATACACGGATACGCAAGTATTTACGACCGTTCCTTATTTTTATAAGGTGGCGGCAGTCGGTCCCGGCGGATTGTCCGCTCCGTCCGATGTGTTGAACGTGCCGGCCGCAACGGTATTGTATCGGCAAGCGGAAACGCTGGATCGCAGTCCGGTCGCGGTGAAAGTGGACGGAGGCGTGTATATCGGCTGGCGGTTATTCGGTACCGATCCGGCGAATATCGCGTTCCAATTGTACCGGGACGGAAAGCTCATCAGCAGCGCGCCTATTACTGCGGTGACCAACTACCTGGACGCGGAAGGCACAGCCGATTCGTTATATGAAGTGCGGGCTGTGACGGGAGGCGCAGAAGAGCCGGGAACGAAACCGTTCGGCGTATGGAATCAAAATTATTTGGACGTTCCGCTGCAAAAGCCGCAGGAAGGCGTTGCGCAGGATGGAACGGCGTATACGTATTCCGCCAACGATACGAGTATCGGAGATCTGGACGGGGACGGGAAGTACGAACTGATTGTGAAGTGGGACCCGTCCAACTCGCGCGATAACTCCCAAAGCGGCTATACCGGCAACGTCTATTTGGACGCTTACAAACTGGACGGCTCGCTGCTCTGGCGCATCGATCTTGGACGAAACATACGCGCCGGCGCGCATTACACGCAATTTATGGTCTTTGATCTGGACGGTGACGGCAAAGCGGAGGTCATGTTCAAAACGGCCGACGGCACCATCGACGGAAGCGGCGTCGCGATCGGAGACCCAAGCAAAGATTACCGCAATAGCAGCGGCTATATTTTATCCGGCCCCGAATATTTGACCGTATTCGAAGGAGCGACGGGCAAGGCGCTAGCTACGACGAACTACGATCCGCCCCGCGGCAAAGTCGCAGACTGGGGCGATACTTATGGTAACCGCGTGGACCGGTTCCTTGCCGGCGTCGCTTACTTGGACGGCGAACGGCCGAGCGTCATTTTCGCCCGCGGTTATTATACGCGCACCGTACTGGCCGCTTACAACTGGCGCAACGGACAGCTAAGCCAGCTATGGAAATTCGACAGCGACAATCCGGGATATGGCGAGTATACCGGGCAGGGGAATCATCAGTTATCCATCGCGGATGTGGACGGCGACGGCAAGGATGAAATCATCTACGGGGCCATGGCGCTGGACGATGACGGAACGCCGCTGTTCAATACGCGTTTTGGTCATGGGGATGCGCTGCACGTAGGCGACCTGGACCCGAGCCGGCCCGGTCTGGAAGTGTTCAAAGTCGACGAGCATACCGATTCTCCCTACGGAGCCGTTGTGTTCGACGCGCAGAGCGGCAAGGCTTTATGGGGCCTGAGCACCGGCCAGGATACCGGACGCGGAATGTCCGCCGATATCGATCCGCGTTACAAGGGCGAGGAAGTATGGGCCTCCAACGGCGTCGGTCTGAATAGCGTGAGAGGGGAAAAAATCGGCAGCTCCACGCCTTCGATCAACTTCGGCATTTGGTGGGACGGCGATTTGCTCCGCGAGCTGCTGGATCACACGTATAACAGCAGCATCGCTGCAGGCGTCGGCAAAATCGACAAATGGGATTACATCAATAATAAGCCGGTTAGAATATTGACGGCTACCGGCACCTATTCGAACAACACGACGAAAGGCACGCCGAACCTGCAAGCGGATTTATTCGGGGACTGGCGGGAAGAAGCCGTATGGCGGACGGAGGACAGCAGCGCTCTTCGCATCTATACGACGACGGATAAGACGGACCACCGTCTGTATACGCTGATGGATGATTCGCAGTACCGCCTTGCAGTCGCATGGCAAAACGTCGGCTACAACCAGCCGCCGCATCCAAGCTTTTTCCTTGGCGACGGGATGGACGCTCCGCAGCTACCTAAGCTCAAGCGGATCCCGATTCCAATGACCGCGATCGATCTTTCCGGAACCGCAACGGAGGTTGCGGCTGGCAGCGATCTCGCGGTATCCGCGGTCGTTGCGCCGGCGGCTGCCACAAACAAGTCGCTTCGCTGGTCGGTCACCGCGGAAGACGGCTCGGCGACGGACCTGGCCGTCGTCGACGCCCGAGGTGTTTTGCACGCCAAGACTCCGGGCAAAGTAAAGGTTACGGCGGCCGCCATGGACGGCTCCGGCGTTTCCGGCGGCGCGATGGTGACGATTAAGCCGGTGCTTGTTACGGCCATTGACGTAAAGGGAACCGCTCAAGCGGAATGGCTGCCTGTAGGCGGGACGCTGCAGATGAACGCCGACATAGCGCCTTCAAGTGCATCCGACCGATCGGTCGCCTGGTCGGTTAGTCCGGCCGATGATACGTCAACGGTCGCCGCTATCATCGACGCAAACGGCGTGCTGCGCGGGTTGGCGGAAGGGGCCGTCAAGGTGATTGCCGCGGCTCGCGACGGATCAGGGGTCACCGGCAGCATCGTCATGCAAGTCGTCGCCTCGAAGGTAAACGGCGGGACGATCGACCGCTACGTCATCCCGGACGGGCAAGGCCGGGTTACCGCGGACATCAAGCTGTCCGATTTGGAGCAAGCTGCGGCAGGGTCGGGAACCCATGCGATTGAGATCAACGTTCATTCCGCTCCAGCCGCCGTTTCGGTACAGGCGAATATTCCGGCCTCGTTCGTATTTGACGCCGAGAAACGAGCTGCTTCCCGGATCGGTATTCGGACGGAGATCGCGCAGATTGCGATCGATCCCGACTTGTTCAAGCGGCAAAATATCGATCACGGCGCAGCGAGCGTGCAGGTGAAGATCGCGCTGGCTAATATTTCACTGCTGAGCCACCGCGAAAAGCAGGAAATACAAGGTCATCCGGTGTATGAATTTGGCCTGAGCTTCGATGGCCGGGAAGTGAGCGGCTTCGGCAACGATGTACGGGTGACCGTTCCATACGTGCTGAAGGACGGGGAGGACCCGAAAAAGATTGTCATTTATGTGCTGGATGACAATGGCAAGGTTCGTGCATTGAAGAACGGAGTATATGACGCCGCGACGGGGACGGTTGCTTTTCAACCGGGCAATTTTTAAAGTAGGAAACACGGCGCCAGCAATGAATTCGTAATAATAAAAGCCTGACGGGGTACGCTGCGCAAGCACTCCGTCAGGCTGTTTGTTTTCTCTGCATTTTTCTCGAATGGATGATTACCATAACTCAATCGCTTATCAGTTTCTTTATCTTTTGCTCCAATTGCTCGCGTTCCATTACGTACAGCACGTCGACGACTTTGCCGCTTTTATCGATCAGAAAGCTTGTGGGGATGGCCCGCACCTGGTATGAGCCGGTCGCGTCTCCTTTCGGGTCGAGCAGGATCGGAAAGCGGAAGTCGAACTCTTTGACGGTCTCCCTCACATCCGCGATCGTGTCCTGGTGGGTAGCGTTCACGGCGTAAAGGTCGAGCCGGTCTTTATATTGATCGTACAGCGCTTTTAGATCCGGCGCTTCCTGCCGGCAAGGTCCGCACCACGAAGCCCAGAAGTTCAAGAGCAGCGGTTTGTCCCGGCTCCCGCCCACGCGATACGGCTGTCCTTCAAGCGAGGCCAGCTCGAAGGATGGCGCAAGATAGCCGGCTTGGGGCGCGGTATCCGCCGACTTCGCTGCGTCTTTGGACTGAAACATATTCAAATATACGGTCGCTCCGGCGAATAACAAAATGATCATGGCAATAATCCGGTTACGCATCATACCCGTTCCCCCGCCCGCAGTCAGCAGCTGCCGCCGATGCCGGGCAGCGCTTTAAGTTGGATGCCGTGAGGCTGCGCGCCGACGGTAATCCGGTCGACGACTTCCTGTTTCTCGGTATCGATCACAGCTACCTGATTGGAGCCGCTGAGCGTCACATACGCTTTCGTTTGCTGCCGGTTGAACGAAATATGCTTGGCGCCCGGCAGACCGGTGATCGTCTTCGATGCTTTATTGCTTTGCAAGTCCACAAACGTGACGGCGTTGCCTTCCATTCCCGTGACGATCGCGGTCTGGCCATTATCGCTTACGACGACATCCGTCGCTCCGTCCGCCACGTCGATTTTGCCAAGCAGCTTGCCGTCGGCGGTATTGTATATTTCAAGGGCGTGGTCGCCGGCCGTCGGAACGTACAGCTTTTTCCCGTCGTCGCTTACTTTGACAGCGCGCGGAATTTTCCCGGTAGCGATGGTGCGTTCGACCGTCTTCGTTTTTACGTTGACGATGTAGACTTTGTGGTTCTCATGGTCACTGACATACAGCTTGTCGCCGAGCAGGGCAACATAATTCGTTTTGGCGCCGGTGCCCAGATCGATCGTTCCCGCCTCTTTCCCTTCCTTCGTGTTGACGATATAAATAAACTGATCAGCTACAGTTGCCGCATATAACGTTTTATTATCGGGGGAAAGCACGATGCCGTGCGGCATGGGGCCGACGGGCACTTCCTTAACGACTTTTAACGTCTGCGTATTGATAATGGAAATCGTGCTGCTGTGCTGATTGGCCGCATAAGCTTCGCGCATCGTACTCGAGAAGATGACGGTCGACGGGGATTCCGACACCGGGATGTTCCCGACCACCTTGCCGGAGACCACATCGATGACGGAGATGCTGTTCTCTTTCTCGGAAGGGACGTAGAACTGGATGCTCGTCAATTTGCCGGCCGCCGGCGGATTGGCTGCCGCGGATTCGGCGGCGTTCACAGACTTCCCGTGCAGGCGCTGTTCCGCCTCCTGCTTCGTTTCCAGGGCGCATCCGCTTAACAAGACGGTTAGCGATGCGGCAACGAGTAAACCTTTTTTGTACGTATTCATTGCAGGCTCTCCTAACTTGAACAACATTTTCATGGACTCTAAAAATAATCATTGTATTTCTATCGGAATTAATGATATTATACAGTGGAATCGGGAAGGAAAGCAATCATTCATTTTCAACTTGTAGGGGGAAACATCAATGAAAAGCAAATGGATTACCGTAACCTTATTGGCTGTGGCCGTATTGTCTGCAGCTTGCGGTAAAAAAGAGGCACCCGCAGCGGTGAATGCAGGGGACGCCAAGACGAACGGATCGGCAGCGGTGGTGAAAACGTCCGATACGTATCCGAACGCACAGCTGCTTGCGGATGTGAAATGGGTGGAAGAGCATGCCAAGGATGGCAAAGTGAAAATATTCGACGTTCGCGCCAAAGGTTACGAACAAGGCCATATTCCCGGCGCGATCGCGTTAAACTCCGGTCAGCTTAAAGATGCCAAGAACAATACGATCCTGGCGACCGAGCCGTTCACCGAGCTGTTCCAGAGTCTCGGCGTGAACAGCGACACGACGGTGCTGCTGTATGATGAGGGCAATGCATTGAATGCGACGCGCGTATTTTACGCACTGGAATATTACGGACACAAAGACAAAGTGAAAGTACTCAACGGGGGATACGCAGCGTGGGCTTCCGCGGGCAAAGACGTATCGACCGACAAGCCGGCGGTGACGAAAGGCAATTTTGTCGCTAAGCCGAACGATAAGCTGGTCACTACGAAGGACCAAATCAAGGAATTGAACAAACAGCAGTGCGTGCTGCTCGACGTTCGTTCAGCCAAGGAGTATACGGGAGAAGACGTTCGGTCCCAGAAAGGCGGACATATCGATCAAGCAGTCAACAAGGAATGGAGCGATGCGATCGACGCGAGCGGGGCGGACGGCGTACCGAAATTTAAAAGCTACAAAGATTTGAAAGCGGCATTCGATCAAATCGGCATCGTGCAGGACAAAACGGTCGTCCCGTACTGCCAAACGAACGTGCGCGGGTCCCACACTTACTTCACTCTGAGACTACTCGGGTTCTCCGATATTCGTCCATATGAAGGCTCTTGGGCGGAGTGGGGCAATGCGGCTGACACGGAAGTCGTAAAATAAGGAGCGGATCTCATTGGCACAAATCATCGAAAATATATCCCATCTCGATACACAGGAACTGCTAGCTTTATCGGCTGACCCCGATCGTCAGGCCATCTTCATCGATGTACGGGAGCCAGAGGAGTACGAGGCGGCCCATATTCCGGGCATTCCGCTCATCCCGATGGGCGAGATTATAGATTTGATCGAACAGCTCGACCCGGACCGGGAGTATGTGTTCGTTTGCCGGAGCGGGCGGCGAAGCCTGGAAGTCGCCAAATTTTTCAGCGCGAACGGGTTTGAAAAAATACACAATTATTTGGGCGGCATGCTGCAGTGGCAGCAGGAAGCGCATAAGGTTGCTGCCGGCCGTGAGCATATCATCGATGCGTTTACATTAGAACAACTGGAGAGGAAGATTAACCTATGAGCTTGAGCGAACAACAATTACTCGAATTGAAAGCCGATATTACCGTCGATGCGGTGGGCGAGGTGTGCCCGCATACGTTGAATTTGGCGCTGGACGGCCTGAAACGGGCGAAGCCGGGCGAGATTGTCGTTGAAGTTACCGATCATACGATCGCAACCAAGACAATACCGGCAGCAGTGAAAATGAACAAGTACGGGGAGTTTCTCGGCGTTGCCAAAAAGAACGGGCAGTATCATATTTTCGTTAAAAAAATATAAGAACTGAGCTGGAAGGGGAAGACCGATGGCATACACATTGGATGTCTTTATACTGGCCGCTGTCTTCGGGTTCCTGTACGGGTTTCTATTGCAGAAGGCGGATTTTTGCTTCGTTGCCTCCATTCGCGACTGGATCAGCGTAAAAGATAACCGGATATTGAACGGCGTACTCGTGCTGATCGCTACGGCGCTGCTCGGGTGGGGACTTGTGCTGACGCTGGGCATCAAACAAGTGTCCGACGTCTGGACGGTACCGCTTGGAGGAGCGAACCTGCTCGGCGGCATTTTGTTCGGCATCGGGATGACGATTGCAGGCGGCTGCGGCTCGGGGACGCTGTATCGGTGCGGCATGGGATATGTGCAATTTTGGATCGTGCTGCTGTTTGCGATCGCAGGCAATCTGCTATTCGCCTTCTTTTACGACCCGTGGGCTAGGGATGCGCTGCAGCCTTTAACGCTGGTCAAGAACGGGTATACGTTGTACTCCCTGCCAATCCCTTACTGGGTCATTCCCGTCGTACTAATTGCGGCGATGCTTATTATTGCCATTTACCGGTACGGCGCGTCCGAATTTTGGGGCGGGGTGAAAGCGGCGCTCACCGATTGGGAGAAAAATCCGCTGAAGCAATCGCACTGGGACATTCGGCTGGTCGCCTTCCTGATCGGCGTCGTCGCGACGGTTCAATTCGCGCTCATGTCGAACGTGGGCATTACCGGGCCGGAGACGCGTATCGGAGCCGTTGCTTTGGCGCAATTGCTCGGCGACGACGTCGTATTCAACAACACCTATTTGAACGCGCTGTTTGCCGATTTTCCACGGGTCGGTTTGGGGCCGGAGGAAACGCTCGTCATTTTCCTCGTCATTGGCTCGCTTGCGGCATCGCTGCTGAGCGGAAGCTTTAAAATCCGCATTCCGCGCTCGTCCCGCTTGCCGTATGCGATCGGCGGCGGCTTGTTGATGGGCATATCGTCGCGGATCGCGCCGGGCTGCAACATCGCGAACGTCATTACGGGCGTTGGCGGGCTGTCGCTCAGCAGCGTATTGGTCATCATCGGTATGATGATCGGAATCTTTATCGTCGTCGCCTTCGTATTCAAAATGCCTTTGATGCTGTTCCAACGCTATGACTCGATGTAACGCCAAAAACACGGTTCTCTAGGAGAGTCGTGTTTTTGGTTCATAGATTTGCGTAAAAAAAGCGCTGCAACGGAATTGTAAATCCCGCTTAGGTCCATACGCTCATGCAAGAAAACCGTGGCTGCACGTGTACAATTCCTCGATAATTTTTTTTCGAAATTGGCATTGACAAAGATAGGCTGCAGGTGCTACGATCCATTTATGAATAAAACATAGTAATCACATCGGAATAAACAAATTACTTTTCATAAAGCCCGGCCGTCTACTGGTCCACCAGAGACACGACATTGAGATTTCATGTTGTGTCTTTTTTTGTTGCTCGTACGGGCCCGACGACAAGAGCTTTTACTTACGAAGGAGGGATAGACGGCATGTCCGTTATGAACAGCGATTATCGGGTCGAAACCGTCAACCGTGCTCCGAGACAGGCGGCAAGCAGCAAGAAAAAGCTTTGGCGTTACGTATGGTTTCATCGTTATTTATATTTGATGCTCGCCCCGGCGCTCGCCTACTACTTGATTTTTCATTACATCCCGATGTACGGCGCAATCGTCGCGTTCAAAGATTTCAGCATTACGAAGGGCATACTCGGCAGCGACTGGGCGGGATTCAAGCATTTTGCGTACTTGTTCTCTCAGGATAAGTTTTGGCAGGTGATCAAGAACACCGTCATCATTAGCCTGTACCGGCTCACCTTCGGATTTCCGGCGCCAATCATCGTCGCCTTGCTGCTCAACGAGGTCCGATCAAGGCTGTTCAAGCGTACGGTGCAAACGGCCATCTACCTTCCGCATTTTATTTCATGGGTCATTCTCGGAGGCTTGCTGCTCAATCTGCTGTCCACGGACAACGGCGTCGCCAATAACATCATCCGCACATTCGGCGGGACACCAGTCGGTTTTATGAGCGATGAATCCTATTTTCGCAGCACGCTCGTGTTCTCGATGATTTGGAAAGAGTTCGGGTGGAACACGATCATTTACATGGCGGCGCTGGCGGGCATTAACCCCCAACTGTACGAGGCGGCCCTGATGGACGGCGCCAACCGATGGCAGCGGCTGCTGCACGTAACGCTTCCGCTGATGCGGGGCACGATCATCCTGCTGCTCATCCTGAGGCTGGGCGGCATTATGGAAGCCGGCTTCGAGCAAATCTTCGTGCTGTATCATCCCGGCGTCTACAGCGTCTCGGACATTATCGATACGTACGTCTATCGCATCGGCCTGACCGAAGGACGGTTCAGCCTGGCGGCGGCGGTCGGATTATTCAAGTCGTTGATCAATTTCGTACTGCTCGTCCTGGCGAACCGGTTAGCGAGGATGATGGGAGAGCAGGGAGTATATTAATGAAGAAAGAGGAAGCGATATGCACCGTACGGGAACCGCAGGCAAACTGTTTGACTCCTTCAACTATGTGCTGCTGGCATTGCTGGCGCTCATTACACTGTATCCTTTCTGGGATACGCTCATCGTCTCGATCATCCCGCTGGATGAATATTTGAACGCAAGCATCCATCTGATTCCGAAAAGCATTACTTTCGGATCGTATCAATACTTGTTTTCTATGAAAGAATTGTGGAACTCCTACGGCGTAACGATATTCGTAACGGTTGTAGGCACGGCGATCAACATGCTGCTGACGGTCATGGCCGCCTATGCGTTGTCGAGAACGGAGTTGAAAGGCTACCGCGTCATCATGTTTCTCATCGTATTTACGATGATGTTCAGCGGGGGCGTCATTCCGACGTACCTGATCGTCAAAAATCTGGGCATGATGAACACCGTCTGGGCGTTAATCATTCCGAGTGCGATCAATACTTACAACTTGATCATCATGCGAAACTTTTTTTCATCGCTGCCGGACGGCCTGATCGACGCTGCGCGAATCGACGGCTGCAACGACGTGGGTGTGCTGTTCAAAATCGTCGTCCCGCTCTCCATGCCGGCCATCTCAACGATCACGCTGTTTTACGCCGTGTCGCGCTGGAACGAATTTTTTAACGCCGTCTTCTTTATCAGCGACAAAAATTTATGGCCGCTGCA
Source organism: Paenibacillus allorhizosphaerae (assembly GCF_910594985.1). Classification (GTDB taxonomy): domain Bacteria; phylum Bacillota; class Bacilli; order Paenibacillales; family NBRC-103111; genus Paenibacillus_G; species Paenibacillus_G allorhizosphaerae. The sequence continues at coordinate 78,917 of NZ_CAJVCE010000006.1, read as the reverse complement.
GCTGTTTTTGCGCAGCATGCTGTTCGAGAACGAATCGTCGTATTCCGGCGGCGGAGACAGCCTGTTTCTGCTGGGGCCTTCCATTAAGATGGCGACGGTGATGGCGGCGACGATTCCGGTCATGCTCGTGTATCCTTTCTTTCAAAAATATTTCGTCAATGGGGTCATGATCGGCGGGGTCAAAGAATGACCGGCCGGTTCAAAACAAATACAACCTAATAAAGTTGATGGTGGAGGAAACGTACGATGGGGACAAACAAAGGAACATGGAACAAATGGATTGCGGGCGCAAGCGCAGCTTCTATGCTGCTTGCGGCCGGCTGCTCGAATAAGCCGGCAGGTTCCGAGGCGGGCAGCGCTAACGAACCTTACGAGCTGACGTATTTGACGACGGGAGACCAGGGAGCAAAGCCGCTCCAGCCGAACGACCGCATCATCGCGGAAATTAACAAACGGCTGGGCATTAAGCTCACCGTGAAAATTGTGCCGGAATTTTCATATGACAAAATCAATGTAGCGATCGCCAGCGGAGATTTGCCCGATGTCGTCACGACCCAATATCCGTCCGAATCGGTGTCGCAGTGGATTAAGGAAGGCATTGTTGTGCCGCTGAACGATTATTTGAAAGATACGCCGACGCTGAAAGGAAAGCTGGAGGGCGACTTGAAATGGACGGCCGTCGACGGCAAATTTTACGGCTATCCGTTCATCAGCGGGGTGGAGCGATCGAACTACACGCTGCAATTTAGGCAGGATTGGCTCGATAAGCTCGGGTTGAAGCCGCCGCAAACACTTGAAGAGCTGCATACCGCGCTTAAAGCGGTAGTGGAGAAAGACCCGGACGGCAATGGCAAAGCCGACACCTACGGTTTCATTACGAATAAGCCGAACGCAGGCGATGCGCTGACCGCTTTCGATTTTGTATTCTACGCCTATGGCTTGCCTAACGGTGACTATGCCAAAGATGATAAAGGGAATATCATCCCGAAATTCGAGCATCCCGCCTTCAAGAAAGGTTTGGCCGACTTGAGGAAATGGTACGACGAGAAGCTGATCGATCCGGAATTTATCGTATACGACCGCCCGACGAAGGAGCAAAAATTTTTCCAGAGCAAGGCGGGCTTTATGGACGGACCGTTGTTCCGCCATGTGAGCCGGATCGAGGGCAGCCTGCAGCAGGTCATTCCGTCGGGAAAACTCGGCTATACGGCGCCGCCCGCCGGACCGGAAGGGAAGCAGGGCATGGCTACGAAGTCGAAAAACGCCCTGTTCACCTCGGTGACCAAGAAGGCGAAAAATCCGCAAAAAGCGGCGCAATTTGTTGACTTTTTACTGTCTAAGGAAGGTCGCGAGCTGCTGCAGCTCGGCATCGAGGGTGTCCACTACACGAAGCAGGGGGACAAAATCAACTACAACGAGCCGGAGCGCGAGAAAGACGGCTTCGCACCCAACGGCTGGGCGCATCCGATCGCGTGGGGCAACGTCACCTGGCCGATCGACGAGAGCTATTTGCCGCAGACGGAGCCCAGAATCGAGCGGGCGCTTGATTCCGTGAAGGTGGCGTCCAAATACATTATGCCGAATCTCGTCAATAAAAAGACGGACGCCGAGATCGAATTCGGCAAAGCGGCCAATGAGGTTTATAACCAGTACCTTGTCAATTTGCTGAACGGTAAACTCGACGTCGACAAAGGGATCGCCGAATTAGGGCAAAAGTGGCGCCAGGCCGGCGGAGACAAAATTTTGAAGGCCGTCACGGAGGAATACAAGAAAAACGGCGGTAAATAATACGGAACCGAAGCGTGCAAAACGAACCATAGGTTCACTGCCGAAAGGCGTACCGATAATCGTCTATTTGAGAGGAGAATGTCATATGTCTGAAGTAGTAGCAAATCATGAACGTCCTTTGCAATTGCCGGATCGCGGCCTCAAAACCGGACCGCGCATCGTTCGCCCTCTGCCGGAAGGGGTGGAAGCTCAGCCGTACACGCTATTCGCCGTAAAGCCGCTCGGTCCGATCATCGGCGCAGAAATCGAAGGCGTTGATTTAAGCAAGCCGGTAACGCCGGAGCTGCAGCGGGAATTGAACCGGGCTTTGCTTGAATGGAAGGTGATCTTCTTCCGCGATCAGCATATTACAAGCGAGCAGCAGCGTACGTTCGCCCAGTTGTGGGGCGAGCTGGAAACCCATCCGTTCCTGCCGGTTGGGGATTCCGACGAAGTCGTCCGGTTCGCCAAAAACGAGAATGCCGTCGGTAGGGAAAACAGCTGGCACTCGGACGTGAGCTGGCGGCTCAATCCTGCGCTCGGCGCGGTGCTTCGGCTCATTGAAGTGCCGGAAGCGGGAGGAGATACGCTGTGGGCCGACATGGGGGCCGCTTACGACAACTTGCCGGATGAAGTGAAGCGGCGCATCGACGGCCTGACGGCGATCCATGATTTCACGCATGTGTTCGGGGTGAGATTGCCGGCGGATCAGCTGGCCGTGAAGCAGGCCGAATTTCCGGCAGCCGAGCATCCGGTCGTGCGCACGCATCCGGAAACCGGACGAAAGACGCTGTACGTCAATCCGAACTTTACGGTGCGGATCGTAGGGCTGGAAGCGGAGGAAAGCGAAAAGCTGCTGCAGTATTTATTCAGGCAAGCGCAAATTCCCGAATTCCAGGTGCGTTTCCGCTGGGAAGCGAACACCGTTGCATTCTGGGACAATCGCGCCACCCAGCATTATGCCGCATCGGACTACTATCCAAGCCCCCGCATTGCGGAGCGGGTCGCGATTGTCGGGGACCGTCCTTATTGATAAAATCAAAATAGCAAGCAAGAGCAGGGGAACCTGGCGGTATGCCGGATTCCTTTTGCTGCCGAAGGGAGCGTTCAGCATTGACCGATTTTGCAAGTAAGCCGCAGCCAAACCTTATTTTTATCCTGATCGACGATATGGGCTGGACCGATCTCGGGTGTTACGGAAGCTCCTTTTACGAAACGCCGCATCTGGACGCCTTGGCAGCAGAAGGGGTACGGTTCACGGAGGCGTACGCCGCTTGCCCGGTATGCTCGCCGACGCGGGCAAGCATCCTGACGGGCAAATATCCGGCGACGCTTGGCGTAACGAACTGGATCGGAGGAAAGGCACGGGGCAAGCTGATCGATTCTCCTTACGTCGACCACTTGTCCCTGGAAGAAAAGTCAATCGCCGCAGCGCTGAAGGAAGGAGGTTACCGTACGTGGCATGTGGGCAAATGGCATCTTGGCGGACGTGAGCATTATCCCGACAAGCACGGATTCGACGTGAACATCGGGGGCTGCGACTGGGGTTCACCGAAAAAAGGATATTTCAGCCCGTACGGGATCGAAACGCTCGAGGAAGGGCCGGAAGGCGAATATTTGACGGACCGGCTGACAGATGAAGCGATCCGGCTCATACGGCAAAACGACGGTTCGCCGTTCTTCCTGAACTTATGGCATTATGCGGTGCATACGCCGATTCAAGCGCATCCGGAGCTGACTCGGCGATTCGCAGCGAAAGCGAAAGAACAGAGACTGGATGAGACCGAGGCGATCGTGCAAGGGGAGCTGTTCCCCTCCGAGCACAAAAAGCATTTGCATGTGCGAAGGCGAGTCATCCAGTCCGACCCGGTCTACGCGGCGATGGTGCACAACCTCGATACGAACATCGGGCGGCTGATCGAGGCGTTAAAAGAAACCGGGCAGTACGAAAATACGGCGATCGTCTTCACCTCGGACAACGGGGGGCTGGCGACGGCGGAAGGGTCGCCGACCAGCAATCGTCCGCTGCATGAGGGGAAAGGATGGATGTACGAGGGCGGCGTCCGGGAACCTTTCATCGTCAGGTGGCCCGGCGTCACCAGGCCCGGGACGGTCTGCGACATTCCCGTGACAAGTCCTGATGTGTACCCGACACTGCTGGACATCGCCGGATTGGAACTGCTGCCGGAGCAGCACAGGGACGGCCGCAGCCTGGTCCCTCTGCTGCTGGGAGAAGGCTCTCTGGAACGCGAAGCGATCTATTGGCATTACCCGCATTACGGCAATCAGGGAGGTACGCCGGGATCGTCCATCCGCATGGGCGATTACAAGCTGATCGAGTTTTTCGAAGACGGGCGGCTGGAGCTGTACGATCTGAAGAACGACATCTCCGAGGCGCACGACTTGTCGTCGCAGCTTCCAGAACGGGCGCAGTTCATGCAGGCGAAGCTGGCGCAGTGGCGCGAACGCGTCGAAGCGAAAATTCCGCAGCCGAACCCGGACTTCGTTCCTTGGCGGTAACCGTTTGCGCCGTGCACTAGTACCGAGAGCAGTTATAACCGCTTACGCTTATTCCCGTATCGCGGTCTTCCTGTACCTTGTAGGCGACATGCCCGTATGCGCCTTGAACTTTTTGCAAAAGTAGCTGCCAGACGAGTATTCGGCCGAGCGCGCCACTTCGTCGACGGTAAGCTGCGTTTCGGTCAGCAGCTTCTTGGCGATCTCCAGCTTTTCCTGCGACAGCTTTTGCTTGAAGGTCAGCTGGAATTGTTTTTTCATCAGCCGGTGCAGATGGCGTTTGCTGACTTTCAGCTCGCTTGCCATTTGATCCAGCGACATATCGGGCGTTTCCGAATTCATGAGAGCATCGAGCAGATGCTCTCTTTTTTCGTTTAACGTTTTACGGGGCAGCGCATAATCGGCTTTATTCTCGCCCCGGTAGCTGCGAACGGCATTGACGATAATTTGCGAAACGTAGCTGCGGATGTTGTGGTAGTAACCGACCAGCCGATTGTCCAGCTCTTCCATAATTTTCTGGAACAGCTCGATGCTGCCGTACTCGTCTTCCCCGAACCAGAACCGCGTGGAAGACAACGTTTCGATGAGCGCCTCGGTTTCGATTCGGAGGAACTCGTTGTCCTCCTTTCTTTTTTTCGTTACGGTAATATCGAAGTTAATGCAGCATTCCGCGAGCGGATTGTCGGCATCGGTCATTTGTTCGTGATAAATCATCGGGCCGGTCAAATAAAACGTATTGGGCGTAATCCGGTAATCGTTTCCCTCGGCAATAAGCCGGCCGTACCCGTACGGGATAAAGTGCAGTTCATAGCCGCCGTGCGCATGCTTCTTGTTCGTGCGCAAGGAAGCGGGAACGAACCGGATATACCATACGTTGATTTGCAAATGACCCATCTGAATCCGCAAGTCCAAGTCGTCATAATCCCGGCGAAATTGAATTTCCATCCCCGTTCTCCTTTCGTTTTGTAGGATCAGGACATTTCTCTAGAAATATTGTCCATTATGTCTATTTTAAACCAAACGCATATTTGATACTATAACGAATTGTAAGGGTTTACATAGAAAGGCATCTCATGTAAGGCCGGGTCTTTTAAATAGAAAGGGAGGTTAACGATCATGGTCCATCCCATCGTGAAAAAAACAGCGGCAGCCTTGACCATTGCCGCTATCACGGCTTCTTGCAGCAATACGGGCAGCGCTCCTAAGCAACCGATAGCCGAGGCGCCACCGGTCACTTTGAAAATTTATATGTGGGACGCCATTTTCCAAGAGGAGGCGTTTCAGAAGCTGATTGCCGAGCCCGTCAAGAAAAAGTACCCGAACATTACGCTGCAGCAGGTGGTTCGCGGACCGAATGCGCAGCCGGAAAGCATCGTCACGAGCGACGACAATGCAGTCGATATCATTATGGCGTGGAACGACGTGCTCGTGCAGTTTCAGGATTTGAAGCTGCTCGGCGATATTACGCCGGACGTCAAGAAGGCGGGGCTCGATCTCGGCCGGTTCGACGCCCAGGTGCTCGACGGGATGCGCGACGGGGACAAGAAAGAGATTTTGTACGGACTGCCGTTCGCACAGGACTTTTACGCTTTGTTTTACAACAAAGATTTGTTCGACAAGTTCGGCGTAGCTTATCCGAAGGACGGCATGACGTGGGAGGATGCGATCGAGCTGGCCAAGAAGCTGACGCGCGAAGACGGCGGAGTGCAGTACAAGGGGCTTGACCCGGAAGGGCCGGAGAAGCTCGGCAATGCGCTGTCCTTGCCGTTTGTCGACGCGAAGACGCAGAAGGCGACGCTCGATACCGAAGGCTGGAAAAGAGTATTCGATACGCTCAAGCAAATTTACAGCATCCCCGGCAACCAGAATACGATCTCGAACCATGCAGGAACGGTAAACCGTTTCGCCAAAGATAAAAATGTGGCGATGTACGCTTCCCATGGCGTGGTGAGCGGCCTGGCGCAGTCCGATGTGAATTGGGATATCGCCCAATATCCGAGCTTCAAAGACAAGCCGAATTTGTACGGCATGGTGAAAGCGTACGCGCTCTGCATTACGACAACAAGCAAACATCGCGAGCAGGCGATGCAGACGCTTCAGGTGATGACCTCCGACGAAGTGCAGCTGGCTTATACGAAATCGACGGCCATGCTGTCCGCACTGAAAAATCCGGAGATGAACAAACATTTCGGCGAAGACTTGCCGCTGCTGAAAGGCAAGCATATCGAAGGGATTTTCAAAAGCAAGCCGGCTCCGTTCGTCGCCCAGTCGACGTATTCGGGCAAGGCGCGTCCGTCGCTGGAGGCGAAGTTCAAAGACGTGATGGCCGGCAAAGATATCAACACGGCGCTGCGGGAAGCGCAGGAAGAAGCGACTAAGCAGATCGATGCGTTGAAGAAGTAAAACGGCAGCTCAATCGAAACGGAAAGGCGGAAGATCCGATGAATAAAATCGCAAAGGCGCTTACCCTGACGATGGGCGGCATGCTGCTGCTCGGTCATCAAGCGTTTGCGCTGACGCCGGCTCAAGAGATCGGCTCGGTCATGGGAGGCGGCAACTTCACGAACGGCAGCGTGACGCAACAGAATCAGTTTGCCGCCCTTCAGACCATCGGGGCGCGCATGGCCCGCATGAACGTATACCCTCAATATTATTACGCGAAAGGACAGCCGACGCCGGCACGATTGGACAGCGTGATGCTGCAGGCATACCAGAGTGGCGTAACTCCGATGATGCTGTTCGAATATTACGGCTCATACGCCAGTAAGGGGCAGCCGCTCGGCGATTACGACTATTGGTACAGCGTCGGTTACGCCTTCGCCGAGCGGTTCCGGCCCGGCGGCGCCTGGGCGCAGGCGAACGGCATACAGGACTGGGGCGTTACGATCTATACGGCGATGAATGAGCCTGACGTGGAAAATTTGATCGATAAAACCGCGTACCGCAACGCGCTCGAGGGGCTTGCGGACGGCGTCCATGCGGTGGATGCCGCCTTGAAAGTGAATCCCGGCGGTTTCGCCCGGGCGAATTCGCACAGCGATTATTCGCTCCGGGGCTACGGTCCCGCCATCGCCGACCTGTATAACACCGGCAAGCTCGACGGGATCGACCTGCATACATATTTCGACGTCCAGTACAGTCCGATGGACGGCATGTACAAATTTTCCGCACAAAGCAATTTCGATTCGGTCAAGCGCGTGTCCGGCATTACGGCGGACGTGAACTTTTACTCGACGGAATTCAATTTCAAGAAGCGGCTCGTTACCGAAGAGGAAGCGGCCAAGGGCTTCCTGACGGCGATATGGGACCATCTCGGCGTCGTGAAAAACGACGGGGCAACGTCCGCCACCGAATTCGCCTTTCCGTGGAGCTTATTCAACTCGGCGGCAACCGATACGAATTACGGGATGAATACGAGCTTGAGCCCCTGGACGCCTACCGCCCGCGCAAGCACGCTGCAAACCGTTCTGGACAAGGCCACCGGGATGTCGTTTGTGTCCATGGACCCGAAGGGAACCGGAGAATACGTGCTGAGCGGAGGCGGCAAAAAAATGTGGGTATGGCAAAACCGGCCTTATTGGACCAATCATGCGGGAACTTCCTATACCGTTACCGGTATTCCGCCGGGAGCTTACAAGCTGGAAGTGATCGGTTGGGACGGCGTCCGGCAATCGATTCCGCTGGCGGGCGAAACTTCCGTGACGATCAGCCAATTGGCGGAAAAGGAGACGTACATGTTCGTCGCGTATACGGAGGCGAGCAGCGCGGAGGCCGGCGGAGGGTCCGGCGAAACGGGAGCCGCACCGACGCCATAGCTCTTGTAGCACGCTGAGGTACTGAGAGCGTTAACACGACGGCGCTCCCCCTCCCCAAGACGATACGAAGAAGCAAAAATAATCAGGGCTATTCCTCAGCCGTTTCCCGGCTTTGCGGAATAGCCCTTCTTGCATGTGGACCGCCTGTTTCTTCGAAACGAGCATCCGGTGCTCGAACGTATAGAGCGAGCGTCCTGCACATCGTCAGGATGGCGAAAGCTTGCGCTTTGCGCAGCCGAATATGCGGCAAATATTCGCGCCATTTGCGGCGTGGTGCCCCGAATCGCTTGCACCACTTGCTCTATCGAAACGAGTTCCACGAGCTAGGCGCGCTTTGATATTCGCTGAATCCAATCGTAACCCCCGTTGCGCCGCGGAATGACGACAAATTTTTTCGGAGGCATCGTTTAAACGGCATGAAATCTGTCCATTCTATTAATATCATTGGTACTCTAGTTTCCGAGAAACGATAGAGGTAGATCGGTAGGTGTAAACAAAACGATGTCCATTTTCAAATGGCTCAACAAGTTTAAAAAAAAGCGTCCGGCCGTTCAAGTGCCGAATTCGTTTTCCGAACAAGCGGGCAGCGCGAATATTAGCGGCAGACTGGAAGAAACGATAGCTTCCGTCACTCGGATTTTGGGCGGCAACGACGATCTGGGCATACGTCGTTTTCATGTTTTCGGCAAGTATCCCGCTGTCATGTTCTACTATTCTACCATGACCGACCAAGTGATGATAAATGCCGATATATTAAAGCCGTTCATGTATATGCCTCCTCACCTGGAAGGAAAGAACATCGAATTGAACCGGTTGAAGGATACGCTGCTAAACGATTCGCTGTTTCACAGCGAAGTGATGACGGATAGCCGGATCGGCAAACTGGTCGGAGGCGTGCTGCGCGGCAATACGATCGTTATCGTCGATGGGCTGACGGAAGCTTTCATTATCGGCACGCGCCATATTGAGCAGCGGGCCGTCGATCAACCGGCGACCGAGCAAGTCATTCGCGGACCGCGCGAAGGCTTTGTCGAACTGCTCGGGACGAATATAGGCTTGCTTCGCTACCGGCTGCAAACGGCCGATTTACGTATTCAAACGATGGAAATCGGACGCCGGACCCAGTCGAAAGTCGCGATCTGCTATATGGAGGGAATTACGAATCCCGAGCTGGTGAAGGAAGTCGAGAAACGCCTTTCCGGCATCGATATAGACGCCATTCTCGACTCGGGCTATCTCGAACAATTCATTGAAGATAACCATCTGTCCCCGTTTCCGCAAGTCCAGTATACGGAGCGGCCGGACAAAGTGGCTGCCAACCTGCTGGAAGGCAGAGTGGCGATTATGGTAGACGGCTCTCCGCTGGCTCTTGTCGTTCCTACCGTGTTCAGCCAGTTCTATCAAACGGTAGAAGATTATACGGAACGCTTTTTGCTGATGAGCGCAATTCGACTCGCTCGGCTTGTCGCTCTCGTATTTTCATTGGTATTTCCATCGCTTTACGTTGCGATTATTTCCTTCAATCCGGAGCTGATCCCGACGGAATTTGCCGTCGCCGTCGCCGGTGGACGGGCGGGCGTCCCTTTTCCTGCGATCATTGAAGTGCTTGTAATTGAAATTTCAATGGAAGTGTTGCGGGAAGCGACGATCCGCTTGCCGCAGCAGGTCGGCGGCGCGCTCTCCATTGTCGGCGTGCTTGTTGTCGGTCAGGCCGCGGTGGCGGCGGGATTCGCGAGCCCCATCACGGTCGTTATTATCGCGCTGACGACGATCGGGTCGTTCGCCACGCCGGCCTATAATGCGGCGCTGGCTCTGCGGCTGCTGAGGTTTCCGCTCATTGTGCTGGCAGGTATTTTCGGCCTTTACGGCGTGATGATCGGCTTGATCCTTATCGCGAATCATTTGCTTTCCTTGAAATCGTTCGGCGTCCCTTACCTAAGCCCGCTCGTTCCGGGCAATTATGAAGGAATGAAAGACGTCGTGATTCGCGGCCCGTTATGGTGGATGAATAAGAGACCTTCCTTTCTGCATCCTCTCGATAAAACGAGATTGAGCGAACAGACGATGGAACAGCTGAAACAACCGCCGAATAATGTGCTTGATCCATTAAAATTCAAAGATCCGAAGGAATGATCGCGCATGCAGTTTACACGACAAATCACTACAATTCAAGCGGCTGCCATTTTGGTCAGCACGATCATAGGCGTAGGGGTGCTCCCGCTTCCGCTGTTTGCCGTTCGCGCAGCGGATTCGGGTGCCCCTCTAGTTACCTTGCTCGCCATGATGCTGGCTTTCGTAGGGTTAGCTCTGGTTGCCCTGCTCGGGATGCGGTTTCCCAATAAATCGATTATCCAATACAGTGAGGACATTATAGGGAAATGGCCGGCATGGATCGGAAGCTTGTTTATTATCGCTTTCTTCGCCATGCTGACATCACTTACCGCGCGCGAGTTCGGTGAAGTGGTTGTGACCTCCGTTCTGAAAACGACCCCCGTCGAAGTAACCGTTATCGTCATGTTGGTGCTGGCGGCGATTTCTACGCGCAATGACCTTACAACGTTTGCCTATATTCATCACTTTTATTTTCCCGCTCTCCTGGGTCCCGCCTTGCTGATCGTCGCGCTTTCCTTGAAAAATGCGGAAATGATCAACTTGCAGCCGATCTGGGGAAATGAACCGAAAGGGATGATGGGAGGGGTGCTTACGATCGCCGCCTTGTTTCAAGGATCCTTTATATTGACCGCGGTCATTCCGGCCATGCGCCGTCCCGAAAAGGCGATGAAGGCAAGCATCCTCGGCATGCTGATTGCCGGAGGGCTGTATGTAGCCATCGTCATAGCAACGGTCAGCGTATTCGGAGCCGAAGAGAGCAAGCTGCTGCTGTGGCCGACGCTTGAGCTGGCCAAGGCAACATCTCTGCCCGCAAACATATTGGAACGGCTTGATGCGGCGTTTCTTGCCGTTTGGGTAACCGCCGTGTTTACCACTTTATTCTCAAGTTATTATTTGACGATTCATTCCATGAGCAAGCTGTTCCGTCTGCGTGATCATCGCATGTTTTCACTTTTTCTTCTGCCGATTGTGTTTGTGATGGCGATGCTGCCGCTCAACATATTGCATATGTACGAAATTATCCAGAACGTCGGCCGCATCGGGCTCATTATTACGATCGCGTATCCGGGCGCGCTATTGCTGATCTCGATCATTCGTAAGAAGAGAGGGGATCGCGTTGGGAACAACCCGATGGATCAGAGCGCTTAAGCTGCTCTGCATCATGCTGCTCCTCGTTCCCCTGCTGACCGGATGCTGGGACCGGCTAGAAATCGAAGAGCGCGCCGTGGTGCTGGGGATTTCGGTCGACGAGGCGGAACCGGGATCGCAGAAAGAAGAGGACGAGGTTTCCCATCTCAAAGACCGGTTTCCCGCGCCGCAAAAAGAAATGGTTCGCGTCGCCGTCCAAATCGCCATTCCCGGTAGAATTCCGCTTGGCCCGGGAGAGAGCGGAGGAGGCGATCGCGGGGCGGGAAAGTCGGTCTGGGTCGTAGACGTGGTGGGCCATACGATCGACGATGCGCTGATGAATTTGCAGCAGCAAATGTCAGGCCGTTTATTTTTCGGCCATTTGCGCGTGATCGTCGTCTCGGATGCCGTAGCGAGAAAAGGGCTGCAAAATTTGAACGATTACTTTCGACGCAACTCGGAAGTGCGGAGAATGGCCTGGCTGCTTATTTCCAAAGGAAACGCCGAAGAGCTGATGGCGGCATCGCCGAAATTGGAACGCGTGCCGACGCTGTATTTGATATCGACCATGGATAGCGCCGTCAAGATGGGGAAATTTCCGAACGATTTCGTAGGAAACTTTTGGAGCAATTCCTCAAAGAAAGGACAGGAAGGCCTCCTTCCCTACGTGGAGCTGATGAAGGAAGACAACGTTGAAATTTCGGGACTCGCTATGTTCAAAGGCGATAAATTGGTCGGTATAACGCAACCGCTTGAAATTGGCGCGTACATGGGGATCAAAGGGATGAATCCGGCAGGGTACCGGGGAATCATCAGCGTGGGCGGAGCTCAGAATACCGTTACGCTGTATGCAACTCACCGCAAAGCCAAAATCGACGTTCAGATCAAAAACGGCCTTCCCCATTTTACGGTAACCATTCTCAACGAACTCAACATCGAGGAAAAAATAAGCGACCAATTTCTCATCGAAAACCCTGAGATCATTAAAGAAATCGAGCGGGAAGACGAGAAAGCGGCAATAAAACTGCACGAAGGCTTGGTTAAAGAAACGCAGGAAAAAGGATCCGACATTTTCGGCTTTGGCGAATATGTGCGGGCGAAAGAACCGAAATTTTGGAACGAGCAAGTCCAGACGAAAGAGCATTGGCAGGAAATGTACAAAGACGTTTCGGTCGATGTGCAAATCGACATTAAAGTTCGGCGTGTAGGAATGAAAGCCAGATAACGAATAATGCGATGCAAGAGAGGGGGCGGTTCGGATGATTGGCACCGGTTCCGTCGGTTATCTCGGTTACGCGATCTCGTTATGGCTCGTAACCGGGGTTATTATTTTACGGTTGGATGTAAAAGGATACGAATTATCGACGATGATGAAGGAGAAAAAGGTTGCCCGGTTCGTCGGTTGGCTCAATGTTTGCCTCGGATTCCTGATGCTGATAGGGTATTGGTCGATGCAGAGCTGGGAATGGTAGAGGCCCGTCGAAGGCTTCATAATTTTGTCACCCCATTCCTTGTCCGATTATGGAATAATGGGTAATGTAATCCATTTCGTAGCTGAAGGGATAGGGGCCAGAATGTCCATTGGTGAAATCAAGATTTTTGCAGGAAGCTCCGGTAAAGCGTTTGCCGACAAAATGTGCCGGTATATGGGGGCGGATGTCGGCCGTTCGGAATCGTTTACGTTTTCCGACGGCAATACGTTTGTCCGAATCGGCGAGACGGTGCGGGACAAAGACGTATACCTTGTGCAATCGATCGGTCTTAAGCCCAACGACGAATTCGTAGAGATCTTGTTTTGGATCGATGCCTTCAAACGGGCGAGCGCCAACACGGTCACCGTCATTATGCCCTATTTCGGTTATGCGAAAGGCGACAAGAAAGACGAACCGCGAGTATCCATTAGGGCCAGAGTTTGCGCCGAATCGATCGAACTCGCCGGGGCCGACCGGGTTGTGGCCATGGACCTGCACAGCCATCAAATTCAAGGATTTTTCAAAAAACCGGTTGATCATTTGTTCGCACTCCCTGTTCTGTGCGAGACGCTCATGCGCATGCAGCTGCCCGAGCCGGTCATTGTTTCGCCGGATGCCGGCTTTGCCAAACAAGCCCGGAAGTATGCGGACTATATTGGCGCACCGCTTGCCATAGGAGACAAGACGAGGAAGGATCATAGCGAACGGGCCGAAATCATGGAGCTGATCGGCGATGTGCGCGGGAAGACGGCGGTCATTATCGACGACTTCTCTATCTCCGGCGGGACGCTGGTCGAACTGGCCGGGCTGCTGGTCAAACGAGGGGCTGCCCGAGTGCTGGCCTGCCTGTCTCATCTCGTATTAAGCAAGGAAGCCGTGAAGAAGATCGAGGACAGCCCGATTGAGCTCATCATCGGCACCGATTCCATCGACAATCCGCATATTGCCGAGTGTTCGAAGGTGATGGTCGTTTCCATCGCTCCTCTATTCGGAGAAGCCATCAGCAGAATTCATAGGAGAGAATCCGTCAGTCCGCTGTTCGAAAAAGTTCCGGACAAGCTGATCACCTGTTCGTTTGACTAATATGATTGCTTCAAGAGTCTGCCCCGGCAGGCTCTTTTTTTTTGGATTTCCCTTGTATGAGACTCCAAATCAAATGTCATCCTTTTTTCCACAATTGTCCAATGGATGTGTGCATGAGCCGTCTCCTATAAAATGCGTCTTCCATAGCTCTCGCGCAAGCGCGTATCGGCGGTTGAGGATCCACAAAAGGACTGGGAAGAGAAGGCTTTTGCGGCAGGCGCCCGATCCGTCGGTTGGTTTTGGCCGAAACTTGCCCCTGGGGAGCCGCCGAGTGACGTACAATGGGCCCACCAGCTCAATCTATGCTGGGCGCAATGGTGTTTCGCAAACATAAATTCAAGGAAATTCCGCAAACGACCTACCCGCTTGCCTGCAAACGGTTCATCCGCGGATTTTGCGAAACGGCCAATATTCAAATCAATAACGACCTGCTGCTGCCGACAACGAAGAAGGTAGGATGCGTCATTACGGCGATGAACGAAAGTGTGACGCTGCAAACCCAACTCAATGAACTGGCGCGTCTTCCGTTCCAGGAAATCATTGTCGTTATCAACGGATCGTCGGACGACAGCTATGAGGTGACCCGCAATCACCCGAGCAAAGCCACGATTATACATTTCGATGCGGCGCTTGGCTACGATGTAGGGCGGGCCGTCGGAGCCAAAGTATCCGAATCCGACATGTTGCTGTTCCTGGATGTGGATATGTCCATCGGAGTGGATTTGCTGCTGCCGTTTATTTACGAGGTCGAGAAGGGGGCGGTGACGTTGAATTATGGCCTGCAGGCGGAACCGCTGCCGAACCTACGAAATGAATAAGTTGAAGGAAACGGCATATGCCGGAAGTCCAGGAGCTTTCCGTCCACCGTGCCGAAGTCTACTTGCAGCGGGTGAGGGTACGGAATCGATACCCATACATCGAAGGGCCTGTCGGCTTGCGAGCACAAAGCTTTCAAATTAGAGTGAGGAGCGAATACGTCGCCGATCCATAACAGCCAATCCTCCAAATCGGACGGCATGCCGAAAGCAGTATACATAGGGTAAAGAAAGCGCCCGGGTCTGGAGCTGATGCCGCTGAATATAAATCCGCCGAACATAGGTTCAGCCGGCTTCCCTGCCGCCGCATAACGGACATACGGAGCAAGGTCGGACGCGGTCCACCGATTCAAGTCGTGCGGGGAACGTCCGCCAAACGGCAGTACGCATAGATGATTGCGACACTGGAGCGATGCCGGTGATAAATAACCTCCTCCGTCGGATGCGGTCGACATACGAGGTGCCACGCCCTTCCCGATATGCATTTACTGATACAGCATATGTGCGGAGGCTAAAAAATGTTTTTCAACGAACAACAGGTGCGGGGTGAGCGGTTTGAAAATTGTCCATGCGCCGATGGAAATCGGCGGGCAGGTCGGGCTCATTTGCAAAACTTTAAATGAGGCGGGGCACGAGGCGGTCGGATTTCAATTTTATCGGACATTTCATAACTTTACCGACCATATCATCCCAACGGATACATACGAGCTGATGAACATGTTCGGCGAAATGATGGATTATTTCGATTTGTTTCATTTTCATTTTACGATGTCGATGGTGCCCGGCTACGGCGATCTGGACATGCTGGCGCGGGCGGGAAAGCCGATGGTCATGCACCATTGGGGCAATGACGTGAGAAGGGGCAGCATCGCTTCCGCGTACAATCCGTACGTTTATACGGGAAATTCGCCGAAGGAGGAACAGATTCATTACCAATTGTCGCGGGTCGGTTCCGTCATCCCGGTAGGTATCGTTCAGGACTATGAAGTATACGACTACGTGAAGCCGTACTACAATGAAGTTCATGTGATTCCGCTTGCGGTCGATGTGGATCGCTTCCAGCCGGCGTATCCGGAGGAGGTTGAGCCTTGCCCGCTCGTCATCCACGCGCCGACCGATCCCGCGTTCAAAGGAACGGCTGTCGTCGAGCGCATCATTGAGAAGCTGAAGCGGGAATGTCCACTGCGCTACCGACGCATAGAGAAGCTGAAGCATAAGAAGCCGTCGCGTTATACCGCGAGGCGGATATTGTGATCGACCAAGTGTTGTGCGGCTCCTACGGCTTGCTGAGCGTAGAAGCGATGGCGCTTGGCAAGCCGGCGGTCGTCTTCGTACGGGACGATCTGCTCGGCACGTTCGCCGGCGGAGTTCCCCCGGTATGCAATGCGAATCCGGACACCCTCTATGACGTGTTAAGAGCATTGCTCCAGTCGGGGAGTGCCCTTCGGCAGAAGGGGATGGAAGGGCGGGCGTATGTAGAAGCGTATCATGACCGCTGTGCGGTAGTCCGGCAGCTGCTAGGGTTGTACAGCCGGGTGTCCGGCAGGTCGACATGACCCGGCGATTGCAGCGAATCCCGAATCGTATCACGAGCCCCGTCCCCGTGCGAAGCGCGCTACGCCAGCTTGCGAACCAAATGGCCGAGATAACGCAAGCGGGTTATGAAGAAATACGCGGTCTGTACAACGATGAATACAGCAAATATCGTAAGGGCCTCCGCAGCGATAGAAAAATCGACAAGCTGCTGCAATGCGGTAAGCGCAACCGTGCTGTGAATAAGCGCCATGAGCAGCGGGATGAAGAACATAACCGTGAGCTGACGCGAAACAATCGTCTTCAGCTCAGTACGGCTCAGTCCGACCTTGGCTATCATCCGGTACTGCTTCCGGTCCCGCTCCAGATCGGTGTAAAGCCGGAAGTAGAGGAAGCTGGCGGCAAACGTGAAAAATACAATCCCGAGCAGCACGCTGATCATGAGTAAAATACCGTTCGTTTGCCTGGAAGCAATCCATTGCAATACTAAAGGCGTCTCAAGACGGTACCCGGCTCCCTTCCCGCCGTCAGGAATCGAATCGGCCAATGCCTGGGCCAGTTCTTTCGTCTGCTCCCAGTTTTTCACGGCAAACGCGTAATAGGTTCTTTTTCCCGCCGTGCCGCCATCGCGATCCGGAATTCGATCGTACATCGAATCCGATACAACGGCGATCCATCCGGCTTCGCCTTCGGGCGTTACGATATACGGTATGCTTTTTTGGATGGGCAGTTGGACATTCCTTTCCTCTTGAAGCAGAGTGATCGCTGAGGGCAAATTTTCGTTTTTCACGATCGCTCTTTTTTGCGGGAGAGTAGACGGGACCAGCAGCGCCTGCTCATGATCGTCGAGCGTTTCTGCCGGATGGCCGAGTGCCGCCGCCAAACGGTTGTAATCGCTCAGCTTCATCGCGATCATGCCATCCGTCGTTCGTTTGGGAGTGAAGGAGCCCATGCGGTAGGCGAATGGAGCCTGGTTCAGCCGCTTCTCGATTTCCGCAAGATGCTGCTTTTCCATGGCATTGCCTTGTTGAGACACGTACGTAAATGCATACGGGTTCATCATCTCGGACAAGCCCGGATTGGCAAGTGAGACGCATGATCCGATGCCGGTTATCGCGACGGCGGAAATGACCGCGATCATAAAGAACATCGTGGCGTTATCTTTCATCCGGTACATCATTTCCGAAATCGTAATGAGGTTCGTCCGATGCAGCAGGACAAGCTTGTTGTTCCTGAAAACCCGGATCACGTGCACGCTCAGTTGGGTGAACAGGAAGTACGTTCCGGCTACGGTGCACGCTACCCCGGAGAACAGCAGCCGGAAGGAGAAGTATCGCTCCACCGCAAAGAAAAATACCATAGCGTAACCCGCTCCGATCAAAACGACAGCGAGCAGCGACAGAAGGGCGGATGCTTTCGGCTCCGGCTTCGGCTTCTCTTCGGACTTCAGCAGTTCGACCAACTGCTCTACGCGTACGATCCGGGAGGTAAACAGCGAGATGAGCAGGAATAGCGCCATGAACACTCCCGACGTGGTTCCGATGGCCTTCAGCGGAAAATAAAACGGCAGCCCTCGATCAATGACGAGCGCAGCGGCACCCGCCAATAAGATGAGCTTGGAAAAGAGGAGTCCGACCGCGCTTCCGGCTATAATGGACGCGCCGCCGATCACCATGTTTTCGATATAAATGAGCCGGTTTTGCTGCCGTGGGGACATGCCGTGAATCATCAGGATGCCGAATTCTTTTTTCCTTGTTTTCAAGAACGCGCTGACCGAATAAAGCTGGAATAGAAAGGAAAATACAACGATCAAATATTGCGATATTTTCATTCCCATCGAGCCGAGCATCGCGATCGTCTTGCTGGTCGCTTCAAGCTCTCCCTGAAGCTGCGGATGAAACAAGAGCAAAGCGTAGATGAAAAATATCATGACGGAAAAGGCGCTGCTCATAAAGTGGGCGGCATAGATCCGCTTGTTGCGTAAAATGTTAAAAAGCGCGAGTTGACGAAATGTCATGCTTATTCCCTCCGAACTGCGATCCTACTTTGATTAGACCATGGAACATCTTGCGGATGCCCCGTGGCAAAGCTCGCCCTGAAGCTTGCGTCTTATATCCAGACGACACGGTTGCGGAAGCTCGCCACCTCCTTTCTGTTTAAAGTGTAAGGTACCCTTTCATTTGCCGCTATCGAGAAACCTTGCATGAATCTAACAGTTTTGTAAGGTTGGATCTTCGAACAGACGCACTAAGCTTGTTTTGCGTGCCTACAGCAATATTGTTTTATTTTTGCACAATGCAGCGAGAGAAGGGAGAAACCCCGATCCATTATAATAAGGAATATAAAGGCGTTTTGGAATGATAAACGGCGAAATGCGCGGCGCTTCGATGAGTCGATGCTCCGATGCTCCGGAAAGGGGAACGTGATGATCGGCGTCGGGAAACGAAACAAGCGGACAACCGTCCTCGGGCTGTTGGCGGCGGCGATATTGGGACTGCTCATCATAACGTGGACCGGTCAAAGAGAGAAGCCGGTGAAGGAGGAAAACGTGATGCAGCCGGATTATGCACGGTACATAACGGCAACATTTCAGGATTTGACGAAGCAAGTGGACTTCGATGTGGTGCGCAAACGAATATACCACACGAATACCGGCTCGATCGACATTCGCAAGTCGACCAACTTCGCTGCGCTGTCGTGGCGGATGTACGCGCTGACCGGCAAGCAGGAATATCTCGATTACAGCAAGAAAACGTGGGACATATTGTTCGAGGAATGGCGCAAACATCCGGATTTGTACAAGAAATCGCAATTCAATTCTTTTTTTATCGGCGAATCGTTGATGGTGGCCTACGAGGGCTTGAAGCAGAAGGGACTCGTTTCAACAGAAGATGAAGCGGTCCTGAAAGATGCTCTTAAAGTAACGAACGTTTACCAGCCGGGAGACAATAACCAGGCGCTATCGCGCATGGTCGGCACGTTCCGTTCGTTAGCCGCGTTTCCGAATCATCCGGATGCGGGCGCGTGGAAAAGCAACGTGGAACGCGGCTGGAACAACTGGTACCGCAACAAGGACATTACGGAGAATGCCAGCGGCTACATGTCCATCAGTCTGATGCAAGCGATCAAGCTCGCCAAGCTGCGGGGAACGGAGCAGGAGCTGCTGAACCCCGAGGTGCGCAGCATGTTCACCCGCTGCCGCGATATGGTTGCGCCTTCCGGAGCGATTCCGGAATACGGGGACGATTATTTTATGGAGTGGACGAACTGGGTATACGTTTTCGAAAGCGCCGCTCGATTGTACCGGGACCCGAGCTTTTTGACGGCGGCGGACAAGGTGTTCCGGTTCGGAACGGCCCATTACCCGATGACCAACAATCCGGGCAACTTCAGTGCCAATCTGGACAATCTGACTTCGCTGTTCTGGATGAGCGACCTGCTCTATCTGGAGTCGACGAGCCTGAAGCCGGCGGAGTGGCCCCGCGCAAGCGCCGTGCTGCATCGAAGCGAGCCGGGTAATCCGAAAGCGGCGGATAAACTGATTTTATCCGCCTCCGGCAAGCCCGGCGCCCCGTTCGTCATGAGCGAACTGTTCGGCCGGGGAAGCCATGCCCATACGAATCGAACGGGAGCGATTCAGTATTACGAGGCCGGCGGCATACCGCTCTATCACGGGATGGCGCGCCATAACAAAGGGGCGACCGATTCGAACATCGTAGCGATGCTGCCGCAGATCAGCTCGCATAATTACCCTTACGGCGAAACGAAGTTCGAGCCGGATACCTGGTACACCGAATCGATACCCGCGCATCTGCTCAATTTGTATGAGGAGACGGATGAAGCCGGCGGCAATAAGGCGACCTTCAAGGAATTGACGCTGCGCCTCGATGCAGGAACGAGCGATTCCAGCCAGCCGTTCGATCTGATCATCGATAATTTGCGGCTGGAAGGTCCGGCCGGCGTACTTATGATTGACGATTTCGAGACGCTTGGCGCCAGATGGATGCGCCAGGACCAGCCGTACACGCTATCGAAGGAAAGCACGAACGGCAAGGCGGCGCTTCAGGTGACGGTCAAACCGAAAGCTTCGCTGTTTTACGCGACACGGGAGCATTACAATGTACCGTTTGATGTGAGAGATTACACGACGATCAAATACGACTGGAAGTATAAGGCGCCGGCCAGAGCGATCTCGTTCATTTTCCGATTGAACAACGACTCCGGTCTTGATACAAAGCCCGGCGATGTGAATATGATGCCTGTCGTCCGCAATCCCCGGGCGGAAGACAAGTCGAAAGACAGCTACGGCGAATATACATTGGACAATTATTTCGGCTTCGATACGTCGCTTACGCGAAAAATGGTGCTGACCGAGGAAGGCTTCCTGATCGTACAGGACCGGCTGCAGCCGGGCAAGTCGACGGACGGCTATGTCGCCGGTCCGGTGTGGCAGCAGTATTCGCCGGGCGACAAGGGCGCGAACTGGTTCGACTCGCAGGGGGAGATGAAGACGGCTGCAGGCCAGCGGTTCCCGTGGAAAGCATTGGACGGCACATCCGTTACGCCGCTCAACGTGCTCGTTTACTTCGATCAGGCGGAGGGCCGTACCTTCGGCGTGCAGAAGGCGTCGGTTACCAATAACCCGACGCCGGCTTCGACCGTTTACGCGAAGCAGCTTGCGCGCGCAGGGCAGCCGGTCACCTTCGTGTCCGTGCTCGTGCCGCATGCGCCGGAAGAAGCGGCCGCCGAGGTGGCGGGCCGAATCTCGGTTCAAACGACCGGCGGCTTGAATTCCGCGGTCACGATTAAACCGGCGGGCAGCAGCGCCAAGCCCGTGACGATTCGCATCGAGTCCGCGGACTGGAGCGTACGGCGCGAATAACAATGCCATTGTGGTGCAAGGAGCGGGGGCTGCGCGTTCCCGGGGATACGGCGATCGCAGGCTTCGATAATTTGGAGGCGGCGCGTTTTGCCGAAGTGCCGTTAACGACGGTTGCGTACAACGTGGAGGAGCTCACCGCTCAAGCGTTTAACGTCATGCTCCATTTGATGTCCGCCGAGGACAATCTTGCTGCTACCGCGCCGGTGAAAATCCAAATCGAGCCTTCTCTGGTGATCCGACAATCGTGCGGGGCGGTTGAGCGTGAGCACACCCCGTAACGGATCATCCGCTTGCGCATTATATCTTGAAACGAAGCATAGTCGACGGTGGTGCATATCACGCCGTTGGGTGTGCTTTTTTTCGTTGTGCTGCCGGCGGATGGTATATTTCCCTCTGCTGAGAAAAAATAAGTTGAATATCGCGCAAAAACATGTCGGTATCCGTTATGGATTGTTCGCAAAAATGCTTTTATAATGGCAGGAGCTTTGATCTACAACAACACTGATATGCAGGGGAGAGCTCAACGAATGTTCAAAAAAAGTTTGCTCGCATTGCTTGCTTTATCGACTGTAACCGCTTGCAGCAGCGGCGCCGGAAGTAAAAACCAGGCGCAGGACGCCGCGGAAGGCAAAAAGGAGCCGGTGGAACTGACGGTATATTATCAGTACGGTACCGATTGGAGCGAGGACGATTTCAAGAAAGTATTCGCCGAACCCGTCAACAAGAAATTTCCCAATGTTACGTTGAAATACCTAGTTGGGGGAAAAGGGCAGAACGTGCCGGATTTGATCACCGCCGGCCAAAAAATCGATATTTTATTTACCTCGATCGGATTGACTTCAGCGCAGCTGCTTGAAAACGGCCTTCAATACGATATTTCGCCGCTCATTAAAAAGAAGAATTACGATCTCGGCAAGCTGGATCCGACCATGGTCGACGCCGCCAAAAAATTGGCCAAAAACAATGGGATTTACGGCTTGCCGGTATATGTCCCGCCTTCAACGGTTTACTATAACAAAGACGTATTCGATAAATTCGGGGTGCCGTATCCGAAAGACGGCATGACGTGGGACGACATGTACGAGACGAGCAAAAAGCTGACCCGCACCGACGGCGGCATTCAATATTGGGGAATCGGTTCCTCTTACCAGCACTTGGCGCTGATGAATCAGTTCTCGTTGCCGCTCGTGGATGGTACCACCAACAAGACGGCATTCAATACCGATGACCGTTGGAAAACGTGGGTAAACAACCTGACCCGGTTTTATCAGATTCCGAACGGCCCGATGCCTGACAAGCTGTCGGAGCCGAATGAGCGGAACCGCTTTTTCAAAGACCGCTCGATCGGCATGTTCCTGGCCGTCACCGCGCTTCATTCCGCCACGGAGCTCG
This sequence comes from Paenibacillus allorhizosphaerae, assembly GCF_910594985.1. Taxonomy (GTDB): domain Bacteria; phylum Bacillota; class Bacilli; order Paenibacillales; family NBRC-103111; genus Paenibacillus_G; species Paenibacillus_G allorhizosphaerae. The sequence continues at coordinate 56,401 of NZ_CAJVCE010000006.1, read as the reverse complement.
GAGATATGAACTGGGATTTAACCTCGTTCCCGGTGTTTTCCGGCAATCCGATCGGGCCGCAAGCGTATCCGACTTATTTCTACGTCACTTCCATGAGCGATCGTAAGGATGACGCATTCGATGTCATCGCCTACTTAACCTCGGAAGAGTATCAGACGGCGCGCGCCAAGGAAGGCTCGCTGCTGCCGACGCTCAGCAATCATAAGATCAGAGAACAATTCGGTCAGGACAATCCGTTGTACAAAGGCAAAAACGTCAAGGCGCTGCAGCCGGACAAGTACGCCCCCGCCGGTTCGGTCAACCCTTACAACAAAACCGGCGGCGACGATTTGGCTAGCGGCATAAAGGATACGCTGATCAAAAACAAAGATGTGAACACGATGCTGCGGGACGTGACGGAAGCACTCGACAAAAAAATCGAGCAGGCGGAAACGGCCAAAAAATAGCGGCACCAACGAATGGAAAGCAGGGCTGACTCGGATCATAATGAACCGCTCAATGGGATGCATGGGGCGGTTCATTGCTGTGAGCAAACGTGGTGTCGTGACCGCATCACAAGGGCTACTTCCGCTTCTCGTCGATCGCTTTGGCGACGTCTTCGCCGGCCTGCCTTAAGGCCGTATTGATATCCATGCCGTCGATGACGACTTTCAGGAACGCATTATTGAAGGCGGCGAGCACTTTATTCGGGTCGGCACGGACGAGCCCTTTGTCACGCTGCGGAGGAGCGGGGGCAATATCATATTTGTAGGCGGCTTGCACGTGCTTTCCTTTTAACGCCGGCACGTTTTGGCCGAACGTCTTGACCGCATTGTCCGACGCCTTCAGGGACGGGATGCCGGCCAAATTGGTCGCGTAATCGGCCTGTATTTCATCCGAGAGCAAATAGGCGACGATCTTGAAGGCAATGTCTTTATGCTTGCTTGTTTTCGTAACAAACCAATAGGCGGACGACGCCTGGTTCATCGTATTCGGTTTTTCCTTGAACGTCGGCATGGTCACCATGTCCCAGTCCAATCCTTCGGGGAACGTCCTGAACTTGGTCAACTGGTTGACCTGCATGGCGACGTCGCCGGAATTGAAAGCGTCCGATTCGACGCCGGCCGAGCGGTTTTTCGTGTCGCGGTTGTTATTCGGGATTTGATAGAAGCGCGCCAAATTGTCGAACTGCTTCTTCCATTCCTCGTCATTGTAGATTTTGTCGGCGCGCGGATCGAGGTACGGAAGGCCGAGCTGGTTATCCCTCATGACGACGCCGTGCTGGGAGCTGAAGCCGCGGTATAGTTTGCCGCCGTCCGCCCGGGTCATTTTTTTTGCGAGCTCATACGTTTCATCCCAGGTCATGCCGTCCTTCGGGTATGGAACGCCGAAGCGGTCGAACAGCGATTTGTTGTAATAGAGTACTTGGGGATCGAAATCCGGCATCGGCAGGCCGTACAGCTTTCCTTCCGGATTCGTGTTTTTAATGGCTTCGATCAATTGCGCTTAAACCGGTTCAAATCGTAGTTGTATTTTTTCACTAATTCCGACATGTCGTAGGCCAAATCGGTGTCGATGAGCAGCGCGTCTATGCCGATCGTTTTGCCGTACATCACGTCTGGAAATGTACCGGCATTCAGCAGATCCTGAATCGTTTGCCCGGTGACGCGAGGAATGAAATTGACCGTAACGTTTGGAAATTTGGCCTTGATTTTATCTCCGTAGTAGCGGTTGAATACGTCCATGTCGTCGGGGAAATCGGATTTGAAGATGAGCGTAACCGGCTCGTTGTCCACCTGGTTCAAATCGGCAAAAACTTGTTTGGGCGATTCGGGCTTAGCGGAGCTGCATCCCGCCAGCAAGGAGCCGGCAAGTGAAAGGGAAAGGAAGAGGACGCTTGTTTTTTGGATCAAATCTACACCCCCCAACGATATAGAAACGATTAAAGCGGTTACATGTTATGACCCTATTATATAGAAAGGAAAATTATTATAATATTCACAAAATTCACTTCTTTTTGCCCGAAACCGATATGACCGGAAAAATTTCGATTTCGGCGCTCAGGGGTTGAATATTTGGGCAAAACGGTATTATAATAAAACGTCATCTAAACATGAGCGACCGTGATCATACTGCCAGAAAAGAAAACCACCGGGGGGAAAAGAAGTGGAAACGCCAACGTCAACATTAGAACAGCCTACACAGCAAATACGAATTTGGGAGTGCGTGGAGAAAGATTGCATCGCCTGGGTTCGTGAAGAATTCATCACCGAGGCTGCGCCTGCTTGTCCTTTATGCAAAAGCTCGATGGTGCGAAGCGAGAAGCTTGTGCCGGTCGCCAAAAAGAAAGTAAACCGCACTTTTTTGTTAGGCAGAAGAAGATAATCATACATACGCACGATCTTCCTCCGACCGTTCCGGCCGGAGGTTTTTGTATTCGGGGGCCATGCGAAGGATATTTATGTTCATTGTTGAATTATATGTACCATACGATCGTTTTGTCTGGACAGGAAAGCCGTTTACAACGCTTGGGGGGAAACGGAATGTGGAAAGCGATACGAAGAGGAACGAACGGTCACCGCGTGTTTTTGCGTCTTCTTGTGCCCAATATGCTGTTCTTGCTGCTGCCGCTTCTCGTCGGGTGGGTCATCTACAACAAGACGCTGCAAGAGATGGAGAAGGAAGTCACGACGGGCAACATGCATCTGCTGCAGCAAAGCAGGGACATACTCGACCGCCGGTTTGCGGAAATATCGTCGATCGCGACGCAGCTCGCGGGCGATCCGCGGATCATGCAGTTCCAGCCCGTTACGGAGCCGTTCGAAGGGGCGAATACGTACCGCATCCTGGATACCCGTAAAAGCTTGTACAATTACGGCTTAACGAATAATTTCATTTTCAGCTATTTTGTGCTCTACAAAAACAGCGAGCTCGTATTGACGGAAAACTCCACTTACGGTCTCGAGGAATTTACGCGTTATTTTCAGTACAGCGGCATGGAACTTGGCGATTGGAAAAGCACGTTTCTGGAGCGGTACCACACCCGCAAAGTACTGCCTGCCCGTGATGTCGATGTGCGGGGCGGCCATTATTCGCTGCTCACCTACATTCAGTCGCTCGGCTTCCCCGGCGCTCCTCAAGGGGCGATCGCCGTCACGGCGGACAATCGGGAAATTCAAAAGCTGCTGGGCGGACTCGATTTGTCCGGCGGAGGCTGGGCTTATATTACCGACGAGAACGGAGCCGTCGTGAGCGAGATTTCCTCAGGTACGCCGAACGGGCGGATCGACCGCGGCAGCTTGCCGGGAAAGGAAGGCAGCGTTCCTATGAAGATCGGCTCCCGCGATATGCTCGTCACCTATACGACGTCCGCTTACAACGCTTGGACGTATATGGTTGCGCAGCCCGCTCACGTCGTGCTGGAAAAAGTGCTGTACATCAAAAAAATTACGTTCACGATGGCCTTCATTTTTTTGGCTGCGGGACTTCTAATCGCTTATTTGATCGCGTACCGCAACAGCCGGCCGCTTCGAAGCATTATCGAGACGATTATGGAGCGGACGGACGGGGAAGCTGCTGCCGGATCTTCCGGCTCTCCAGGGTCTCCGGGGGCGGACGCGTATCGGTTCATTCGCGAATCGGTATCCCGGCTGATCGACAATAACCGCGAGCTGCAGGAGAAGATGAAGGCGCAAGCGCCTTTGCTGCAAGCCGCCTTGTTTGAGCGGCTGCTCAAAGGGGAGTACGTGTCGCTGGAGGATCACCGGGCGCTGCTGCAGCATGTCGGCGTCGAAACGGAAGGGAACTATTTCGCAGTGGCTATTTTGCAGCTGCGGGGATACGACGGCGGCTTGAACCGCTTTGATCTGGAGGCGCTCGACGTGAAGCGTGTCATGGTCAAGGACATCCTGCACGAGGCTTTGGGCGCCAGCGCGCATTGGCATGACGTCGCGGAAGACCGGATCGCCCTGCTGTTCGTATTCCGTTTCGCCCATACGCAGCATATAAGGGAATACTTGGCAGAAGCAGCGTTTCGCATTAGCGAGACGATCCAGCATAGGCTGTATCTGGCAACCCGGTTTGCAATCGGCGGTGTGCATGAAGATTTGCTCAACGTCTCGCGCTCCTACGAGGAGGCGCGGCAGACGCTTGAATATTTGCTCTGGAGAAATCGGAGCGGTCCGATGCAGTTTGAGGAGCTGCCGATAGAGCATAACAGTTATTATTATCCGTCGGATTTCGAGCTGCGGCTCGGCAATTTGGCTAAAGCCGGCGATCTTCAGGCGGTGGAGTCGATGCTGCAGGAGCTGTACGACATCAACTTCAAGGAGCGGCGGCTGTCGGTTCCGATGCTGCGGCTGTTTATGAACGAGATGTGGGGAACAATTGTGAAGATGCTCCCGCAGGTCGGCATGGATGAGCGAAACGTGTTCGAACAAATGAAACCGTTCTCCGGAGATATGTCGTCTTTCGAAGGGCTGGATCACAATTATCGTGCGCTCGTAGAGACGTACCGCCATGTGTGCGGTTTTGTAGGGGAGCATAAGAAAAGCCAAAATGTGCAGCTGATGGATAACATCATTCGACTGCTGCAGGACGGATATGTCGACCAGGAGCTTTGTCTGGAAGCGGTGGCCGACCGGATGGATATATCCAAAGGCTATTTGTCCCAATTTTTCAAGGAACAAACCGGCGTGAACTTCTCCGATTACTTGGAGAGCCTGCGGATGACGCAGGCGAAAGTGCTGCTGGCGGACACGGATTTGCCGGTGTACGAAATTGCGGAAAGGGTAGGGTACAGTTCATCCAATACGTTTTGCCGGGCTTTTAAACGGATTAACGGGATCAGCACGACTGCCTACCGCCGCTCACACGCCGGTTGAAAGCGCATTCTTAACGATTGCACATCGTTTTTTTCATTGCACATACTTCATCTGAATGCATGCACATGCAGCTGACGGATATCCCTTTTACTTTTTTTCTTTCGCCGTTTACGCTAAGGACCAAGGCTTTCCGCCGAAACAAGCGAAGAAAAAGGAGGGTGTATCGGCTTTGGCAACTGTAAAGGCGAGTCCGGCCGTACGGGTTGGCATCCGCGGCGCGCCGGCAAGAGCATGGAAGCAGATGAAGCGCAGCTGGCGGTTGTACGCGCTGCTCGCGTTACCGCTTATTTATTTGCTGGTATTCAAGTATTACCCGATGTATGGCGCGCAGATCGCATTCAAAGATTACGTCGCGACCAAAGGCATTACCGGGAGCGATTGGGTCGGGTTCAAGCATTTCATCCGTTTTTTCAAATCGTACGAATTTTCCAGATTGATGCTGAATACGCTGCTGCTTAGCGTTTACAGCCTCGTTGCGGGCTTCCCGTTCCCGATTTTGCTCGCGCTGTCGCTCCATTATATTCGCCAGGGCGTATTCAAAAAATCGGTGCAAATGATTACGTACGCGCCGCATTTCATCTCGGTCGTCGTCATGGCGGGCATTATTATGGAGCTGCTGGATCCTCGGGTCGGTCTGGTCAACAACATTTTGCGGGCGTTCGGGGTAGAACCGATCAATTTTATGGGCAAGCCGGAATATTTCAAGTCGATCTTCGTATGGTCGGGCGTATGGCAAAGCGTCGGGTTTTCCTGCATCATTTATTTGGCAGCGCTTTCGAGCATCGACCCGTCGCTGCATGAAGCGGCGATCGTGGACGGCGCTTCGAAGCTGCGGCGCATGTGGCATATCGATCTGCCCGGCATTATGCCCATCGCGATCATTTTGCTCATCCTGAACACCGGTCACATTATGGACATCGGCTTCGAAAAGGTGCTGCTGCTGCAAAATCCACTCAATCTGCGGACTTCCGAAGTGATCGATACGTACGTCTACAAGGTCGGTCTAACGTCGCAAGCGATGAATTACTCGTACTCCTCCGCCATCGGCTTGTTCAAGTCGGTCGTCGGATTTATATTGCTCATTGCCATTAACAAGCTGGCGCAAAAAACGAAGCAGGCGAGCTTATGGTAACCGGAGAGGAGGGAATGCAATGAGCGAATCGAACATTCCGGACACGGGGAGAGACCGGTTGTTTTCGGTCATCAACTATGCGGTATTGATCCTTTTTACGGTGACCGTGTTGTATCCTCTCGTGTATATTGTGAGCGCTTCCTTCAGCGACGCCTCGGCGGTCGCCCAAGGGAGAGTATGGCTTTGGCCGGTAGGCTTTACGCTCGACGGCTACGACGCCGTGTTTAAAAATCGATTGATCTGGTCCGGCTTTCGCAACTCCATCTTTTATACCGTGGCCGGTACGCTGATCAACGTCGTCATGACGCTGCTGGCGGCTTATCCGCTGGCGAGGCGGGATTTGTTCGGCAAAAACGTGCTGATGTTTCTGTTCGTATTCACGACGATGTTTTCCGGCGGCCTCATCCCTTCTTACTTGATCGTCAAAGACCTCGGGATGCTGAGTTCCGTCTGGTCCTTGATTATCCCCGGCGCTTTGGGCGTGTGGAATATGATCATTACCCGAACCTACTTTCAGACGACCATCCCGACCGAGCTGCTCGAGGCGGCGCAGCTCGACGGTTGCAACGATTTTCAGTTCGTGCGCAAGATCGTCATCCCGCTCTCGGGGCCGATCATTGCCGTCATCTCGCTCTATTACGCCGTCAGCCATTGGAACCAGTACTTTAATGCGATGATTTATTTGAAAAGCCCGAATTTGTATCCGCTGCAGCTCGTGCTCCGCCAAATTCTTGTGCAGAATCAAGTGGACGCCAGCATGCTGGGCGGCGACGTTCTCGAAGCCGCGAGACGCGAAAATTTGCGGGAGCTGCTGAAATATTCACTCATCGTTATCGCCACGTTCCCCCTGCTTGTCGTGTACCCGTTCGTGCAGAAGCATTTTGTGAAAGGCGTCATGATCGGCTCTTTAAAAGGATAGTTAAGCGATTAGCGCGTTCCATAACCAAGGAGGAGATTGGTTTGAGGAGAGGGTTGGTTTCCGGTCTATGTTTGACGGTCAGTGCGGCCATAATGCTAAGCGGATGTACGGATACGAAATCGAAGGACGGCGGCGATAAAAGTTCCGAAGCGAGCAGTGCGAAAGTAACTCCTGCAGGGCAGTTCCCGATCACGAATGAGAAGACCACGCTCAAAGTGCTCGTCAAGTCGCCGCCGTTCGTCGAAAACTTCGCTACGAACGAGCTTACGAAATATTTGGAGGAAAAAACGAACGTCCACATCGAATGGGAGGTTGCGGATGAGAAAGCGGCTGCGGAGAAGCTGAATCTGGTGCTCGGCAGCGGCGATTACCCGGACGTCATTATGGGCTTCGGCGTATCGAACACGCAGCAGCTCATCTATGGCAATCAGGGCGTCTTCCTGCCGTTGAACAAGCTGATCGAGCAGTACGGGACCGAGACGAAGAAGATGTTCGAGGCCGCTCCGTACGCCAAAGATATGATTACTGCGCCCGACGGCAACATTTATGCGCTGCCGCAGATCAACGAATGTTTCCACTGTACGTATTCGCAGAAAGCGTGGATTTACAAGCCTTGGCTCGACAAGCTCGGACTCAAAATGCCGACGACGACGGACGAATTTTACGAGGTGCTGAAAGCGTTCAAGACGAGAGATCCGAACGGCAACAACAAGGCCGACGAAATTCCGCTCGTTGGGGCGGCAGTAGGTCCGGCTGTAGGCATCGACCAGTTCCTTATGAATGCGTTTACGCTCAATCCGGTCGAAGGCTCCGCACCGCAGCCCGAGAAACGGCTGTACTTGAATAACGGCAAAGTGACCGTGCCATTCAACAAGCCGGAGTGGAAGGAAGGGCTGCAGTATTTGCGGAAGCTGTATGCGGAAGGGCTGATCAGCCCGCAGTCGTTCACGCAGGACCGCAATCAGGCCCGGCAAATGGGGGAAAACCCGGACAACGTCATCGCAGGCGTCGTCGTGGCGCAGCATAACGGCGTGTTCACCGAGTTTTACGGGAAAAGCGGCCGCTGGCTCGACTACGTGACCGTACCTCCGCTGAAAGGACCGAAAGGCGTGCAGGTGACGCCATATCGGGCCAGCGTAGGCGGCGGACAGTATTTAATTACAAAAGCAAGCAAATATCCGGAAGCGGCGTTCCGGCTGGCTGATCTGATGTATACGCAGGAATGGGCGCTGCGCATGGAGATCGGCCGTCCGGACAAAGAATGGAAATGGGCGGACAAGTCGGAGGTCGGGATTAACGGAAAGCCTGCGATCTGGAAACGGCTCGCGAATTTGCCTCCGGTTCAGAACGTGACATGGTCTCAAACCGGCCCGTCGCTTCGAACCAACGATTTCCGGCTCGGGCTCGTGGCGGATCCGAATAATCCGCAGGAAATCATTTTGTATAACGAAACGAAGAAAAACTACGAGCCTTATAAGCAGGACCCGGCCACGTTCCTGCCGCAGTTGTTCTTCACGAACGATCAGGCGGCCGAGCTGGCCGACCTGGAGAAGACGATCACGGATCACGTCAAGGAGATGATCGCCCGCTTTGTTACCGGTGACGCGAATCTGGATAAGGATTGGGATAGCTACCTGAAAAATTTGGATAATATGAATCTTAAGCGGTACCTCGAAATTTATCAGGCTGCGTATGACGCTAAAAACAAGAAAAAGTAATAAGCATAATAGCGCCCTCCATTCGTTCTATGAACCGATGGGGGGGGCTTTTTGCATCTCGTCATTTCCCCGGCAATAATGTCGACTTCGGCTTCATACGGTTTTCGTTTTGTCGAACGATTACGGTCTTTCGCCGATTCGATTGCAGCGGAAAGAATGCTTGATAACCATTTTGAACGATCGGGCGATACGGAATGTAGGGTATACTGGGAATAAGCTGTGTTAACGAATCGCATGAATAATGCCAGTACCGGCGAATATTGCAGCCGAAGGAAGGGATGCTCCAATGAAATCGTTTAAGCCTGAAATGACGATCGAAAGAGCAAAGGAATATTTGCAGACGATCGAATCGGAGGCCATTACCGATATTGCCCCGATCGAAATGGGAGAACTGAGCCGAGTGTTCAGTTACCGGGTGAGTACGAAACTATTCGTTATTCATTTTAAAAGCGATAAAGACACGGTTGACAAAGTAAAGCTGATCACCGACCGTTTCTCGTCGGAACTGCCGATACCGCGAATCGTGAAGGCAGGCACATGCGACGGACTGCCTTATATGATATCGGAAAAAGCGGCCGGCGTACCCGTCATCGCACAGCCGAAAGAAGAGATCGTTCGCGTCATACCCGATTTGATTCAGCGATTCGCCGCCATCAACCAAGTTCGCGTCGATCATTCGAGCGGCTATGGCTGGATTACGCCTTTCGGAGAAGCGTCCGCCGCCTCGTGGACCGATTGGCTGGCGTCTACGTTTAAGGAAGATCAGGAGGGGTTTTACGAGGGATGGACCGCGCTGTTTGAAAGCAGCTTCCTGGAAAAAGACATGTTCGACCAAACGTATGCGGCGATGATCGATCTTGCGCAGTATGCGCCCAAGGAGCGGTATCTCGTTCACGGCGACTTCCATCTCGGCAATATGCTGTCGGGCGACGGTCGTATTACCGCAATCGTCGACTGGGAGATGGCGATGTACGGCGATTTTATGTTTGACGCAGCCGTGCTGCATTTGTGGGTTCCGCAAATTCGATTTCCGCAGCGGCTGCGGGAGTTTTGGGAGCGGGAGGGGAAAGAGATCGCCCATTTTGAGAAAAGGCTGTTGTGCTATCAGTTGTTCAAAGGGCTGGACGGGCTGCGATTTTACGCCAAAAAAGACGACAAGCCCAGCTACGACTTCATGAAATCCCACCTGATCTCGCTGCTAAAGCAAGTGGAATAAGAGCGGCGCATGTCGTAAGCCGCCCGAATGAACGTTCCATACGTTTCGGGCGGCGATACGCGATAAAAAGCTATTGTCAACAATGGAAGCGGTATAGTATAATTCAAGACAAGGAAAGCGCTTAACTAACCTTGGTTTAATTATTGTTTCTAATTGAACGAAGGTTTTTATCAAAGGACAAGGGTAAGCGCTTTCGTATCTGATTGCTGCGTCATAACCGACAATTGGTTAAACTATCCGACGCATGAGCGAGGGAATCGATGAACAGCACGATTATAGACATTGCAAGGCATGCGGGCGTTTCCAAATCGACCGTTTCACGCGTCATTTCCGGTAAAGGCTACACGAGTCCCGAAGTCCGCGAGAAAGTGATGCTGGCGGCCAGAGAATTGCAGTACAAACCGAACGCGGTGGCCCGGGCGATGGTGTCTCAGCGGACCTATAACATCGGCATCATCATTTATCGGAAAGATTATCCGATCGTATCACATCCGATATACGGCAAAATCGTCGACTCCATCCTGGCTGCCGCAGAAGCAATGAACTATTCCGTATTCGTCTCCACGGATAAAGAGATGTCGCAACGCACCGCCGACTACATGCTCGAGAAGAGGGTCGACGGGCTCGTATTGATCAGCCGCCTGAGTCAGGAAATGATCGGTTATATCGACAGCTTTCATATTCCGTATTTAATGGTGAACGGGACCGTGGAGAACAACAACGTGATCCAGATCGTGAACGATGACCGGCAAGGCGGGAGAATCGCAGCGGATCATCTGTATGCGCTCGGCCACCGGCGGATCGGCATCATTGCCGGACCGCAAGACCACCGGAGCCATCATCTGCGATACGAAGGCTTTTCCCGAAGGATGCGCGAGCTCGGCTGCGACATTAGCGAGCAGCATATTGCTTTATCACCGCATTCGACGTTTGAAGAAGGGGCGGCATGTTTTCACCAATTATGGGAACGTTCCCACAGTAAGCTGCCGAACGCGATATTCGCCACCAATGACATGCTGGCGCTGGGAGCGATGCGGGTCATGCTGGAGAAGGGGCTGCGCATTCCTCAAGACATCTCCGTGATCGGCTCGGACAATATCGATTTCGCGAGCTTCTCCAATCCGCCGCTCACGACGATTCATACCGAGAAAGATCAGATGGGCCGCGATGCCGTGTACAGGCTGAACCGTCTCATTCATAAGCTGGAGCTTCATCCGGAGCGGATCGAGTATGAGCCGAAACTGATCGTCCGCGGTACGACGGGGCCTTCTCTGAGTTCCGGGTAACATCCCGGTTCCGGCCATTCGCAAAAATGTAAGCCTTTACAGAGTCGGAGGTGGTGTCATGTAACGCAGGATTGCGTGAACGGATCGCCGGATTACGAAGCAAGACCATGATCATTATTGGAGGGGTAAACAAATGAAAAAGAAAGCGGGCTTACTGAAGTTGGCATTACCGCTAGTCCTCATTTCACTCTCAGCATGCAGCGGCGCACCGTCCGGACAAGGAACGAAGGGAACGGCAAAACCGGAAGACATGAAACCGCCGGCGCCTCCGGAACCCGTCACTTTGACCATCACCAATCATAAGAGCGTAGGATTTACCGAGAAAGATTTCCAGACGTATTTCGTCGAGCCGGTGGCGAAAAAGTACCCTCATATTAAACTCGAATACATTAAACCGGATAAAGGGACGGAACTGGAGGACCTCATTGCCGCCGGGAAAACGCCGGACCTCATCTTCGCCAGCAACGGTTACTTCGCCCTGCTGAAGCAGCTCGACATTATGCAGGACATGAACGAATATGTGAAAAAATATAAGGTCGATTTGTCCGTTTACGATCAGCCGATTTTGGAACGGATCAAACAGGCGGGGGACAAGGGCGAGCTGTACTCGATTCCGTTCTCGCTCAACTACGGCATGATGCTGTACAACAAAGATATTTTCGATAAATTCGGGGTTCCCTATCCGAAAGACATTATGAGTTTCGAAGAAATTCTCCCTATCGCGCAAAAAATAAACCGGACGGAAAACGGAATCCAATATGTCGGCTTTGAACCGCAAAATGCCGATACGATTACCGGCCAATTGGGCATTCCGCCTGTTGGCGCCGACGACAAGCCGAATATCGACAAGCCGGAGTACAAGAGAGTGTTCGATTTCTTGAAGCAGGTATACGACCTTCCTGGCCAAATCGGTCCGAACGGCAAGCATAACTGGGGCCGAAACGGCTTCCTGAAAGATCAAAACTTGGCGATGTTCCTTGAGTGGACGAACGACGCCGCCGCTCCGCTGGAAGAAGCGTCCAAGTCCGGATTCAACAGCTGGGATATTTCCGCGCTGCCCAATTTCAAAGATAAGCTCGGCAACGGCCGCCCGGTCGACTCGCATATGACGTTCATTTCCAAATCGAGCAAGCATAAGGAAGAAGCGTTCCAGGTGATCCTCGAGTCCGTTTCCAGGGAAACGCAAATGCTGGTCAGCGCGAATGCACGGATCAGCTCTATCCCAGACAAAACGATTCAGGCCAACTACGCCAAAAATTTCGAAAGCTACAAAGGGAAAAAAGTGCAGAACATCTTCTTGACCAAACAGACGCCGCAGCAAAAATCGTCCAACTACGGCTCCAAAGCGTCGAGCATTGTTCGCGAAGAGCAAAAGAACATGGCGCTTGGGCTGAAAGACGTCAATACGGCGCTGAAGGACGCACAGGAAAGAGTACTCAAAAACGTAGAGGAAGAAAAGTCGAAGTAACGAAGTTCCGATGCATGAGAACGTACGTAAACCCGGCCGACGGCCGGGTTTTGCTTTTTGTTAACGCCATGCGTGCCATGCACGTGCTACTCGGCAGGTTCCGGCTCATGGACCGGCAGCCGCTTTTTGCGAAATTCGGACGGCGTGCAGCCGTTGTACCTTTTAAAAATGCGGATGAACTGGGTCACGTTCGGAAAGCCGGATTGAATGCCGATATCGGCGATGCCGAGCGGCTTGGTCAGAAGCAGACGCTCGGAAGCTTTAATGCGCCTCAAGTGCAAATAATCGACGAAGGACATGCCGATATGCTGCTGGAAGTATTTGATAAAGTAGTGATACTCCAAATGGACAAGCGGAAGCACGTCCTGAATATGAATCGACTCGGGGTAACGGGCTTCCACATAATCGAGCACAGGCTTCAACCGCTGCCAATCCGGGGGAGACATAGGGGCGGAGGAGACCGCGTGGCGTACGATCAGGGCAAGCAGCTGTTTGAATCCTCCGCTGACGGCCAGCTCATACCCGGCTCCCATTTCGCTCGCTTCGTTGGAAATGCCGAGCAGCAGCCGGTACATCGCTTCTTTCGCTGCCGCGTTGCCCTTTAATATCTCGTTTACGCGATCGAGCGGTTCCGACAGTTCCAACAAGACTGGCGCAAATTCCTTGGCGTAGGAATCCAGCTGCGCCAGCATATCGAATTGCAGCACGATTTGCTTGACGTGTTCCGTCCGTCGAGTCCGGTGCAGCCGGGAAGAGCCGAGCAGCAGCAAGTCAAGGCCTTGCAGCTTGTATACGCGATCGACGGTTTCGACCAGCATCATGCCTTCCAGCAGGATGATGATTTCCACCTCTTTATGATAATGCCATGTATTCCACGGGGCCGACGGCAAAGGGGGAAACTCCAGGTCCCATATTTTGTAGCGCAGCAGCGGATGATGATAATTGACTTGTTCGTTCTTCGCATTTCCCTCCACCGTTGATCCCTCCATTTCTTAAAAGACAGTTTTGTACGATGATTAGACAGTTCTGTATCTGGAGCTTCCCCCGGAGCAGGCTTACAATGAAAGAAACGAAAGCGCTGTCATTTTAGCTATATGCAGCTGAACCGGCGTAAAGGGGGAACAGATTTGATTAAGATAGGTTTGATGGGATGCGGAGTCGTAGCCGCATACGGACATGTTCCTGTCATCGCGGCATCGCCCAAATTCGAACTGACGGCGATTTATGAGCCCGACCCGTCCCGTACGGAATCATTGCAGTCGACATACAACGTACCGGTGTTTACGGAAGTAGACGCCTTTTTCCAGGCTGGCTTCGAAGCAGTTATCATCACGTCTCCCGCCCCTAGCCATTACAACAATGTACTGGACGCGGCCCGTTACGGCAAACATGTGCTGTGCGAAAAGCCGCTGGCTACGGATGAGCGCGAGGCGGCGGAAATGATCGCCGTCATGGAGCGGAAAGGCCTGTTTTTGTTTACGGCGTTCGACTACCGTTTCAGTCCGGCCGCCCAGACGATCAAAAGGATTGTAAAAGACGGGCTCATCGGTGAAGTCCGCTCTCTCCGGCTGAGCTATATATGGAACTTGCACGGAAAGTTCGCCGATCCGGCTTCGGATGATAAGCCCCGCAAGCTGAATATGCGCCGTGTCGGGCGAATGCTGGAGGGCGGGCCTATGGTGGATTGCGGCGTGCATCAGATCGATCTTGCCAGATGGTGGCTCGATTCCGAAGTGACAAGCTATCGCTCGGAAGGCGCCTGGGTCGATGAATACGAAGCGCCGGATCATATGTATCTTCATATGCAGCATGCAAGCGGGGCCCACACGCTGGTAGAGATCAGCTACTCCTACTGCTTCACCGCCAGGGAGCCGGTCTCCCATTTCACTTATCGTCTGATCGGTACGGAAGGCATCGTATATTACGACCGGGAAGCAAAAATATTCGAAATGAGAAATTCTACGGGCACGACCCCGTTTCCTTTTGCCAAGGAAAAAAACTTTTCCGGTATGTACGAGGCTTTCGCCAAAGCGCTTAGAAGCGGTTTAGCGGGCAATGTGCCTACAGGGACAGACGGATTAATTGCAACCGGGATTGCGCGGACGGCGACGGAAGATTTGATCAGGCGGCACTCCGACCGCCGCAACGGAAAACAATCGAAGGAGGATGTTTATGAATCATAAAAAAGTACTGGTGCCCTTTCTAAGTCTAGTATTGCTCCTCTCCGGCTGTGCGGGAAAAGAGGCGGCCGCTCCGCAGCTGGAGTCTTCCGAACCGAAGGACGTCCCGGCATCCGTCACGAAGGACCCGGTAACGATCAAAATGTACCACAAAGGGGGAACGATTTCCGACCAGGAATTTAATAGTTATTTTGTCGAGCCGGTTGCCAAAAAATATCCGAACATTACGCTGGAATTGGTTCGGGACAGCGTGAAAGGAAACAGCCCGGAAGAACTGCTGACGAGCGGCAATTTTCCCGATCTTATGTATACGAGCAATCCGAGCATTCCGGTCTACCAGGATTTGGATATTGTCGAAGATTTGAATCCGCTGATCAAAAAACACGGACTCGATTTGAGCAAATTCCAGAATACGGGCTTGGAGATGATGAAAGGATACGACAGCAAAATATTGGTCGGGCTGCCCTTAACGATGAATATGGCGGCCATGATTTACGATAAAGATATTTTCGATAAATTCGGAGTCGCTTACCCGAAAGATATGATGTCCTGGGATGACGCAATCGCGCTCGCCAAAAAACTGACGATTACGGATGGGGGCACGAGCTACATCGGGATTGATCCGTGGAGGGTGGAGGCGGTCGGAAGTCAAATGACACTTTCCATTGTCGATCCGAAGACGAATAAATCGACGATCAATATCGAAGGCTGGGGCCGTGTGCTGGAGCTGTTCAAACAAGTGATTGATATGCCCGGATATGTCAATAACGGTAAGTTCGAATACGATTTCTTCAAAGACAATCTGGCGATGGCCCCGATGTGGGCGACGGATTTGGTAGGCAAATTGACCGATCCAACGGTCGCCAAGCTGAAAAACTGGGATCTCGTTTCCATCCCTTATGTGAAGGGATATGAAGGAAAAGGCAGAAATGTGGATACCCATATGCTGATGATTTCCAAAGTGAGCAAGCACAAGGATGAAGCGTTCGCCGTAATCAAGGAAGTGATGTCCGACGAAGTACAGATGGCGATGGCTAAAGCCGGAAGAATCAGCCCGCTCAAGGATGAGTCGTTCCAAAAAAATTATTTGCAGTCCAACGCCTCCTTCAGCGGCAAAAATATTGCAGCTTTATTCAAACTGGCGCCGACGGCGCTCCCGGCTCATTCCAAGTATGAGAATCAGGTGCGAATCATTATAAGAGGGGCCAAACAAAAGCTGGCGGTAGATCGCAAGGACATCAACACAATCTTAAGAGAACTTCAGGAAGAGGCCGACAAGTGGATCGAGTCGCATCCGTAAAAATGCCAAGGTGCAGCGGCGTGCCGAAGGGAGCAGCAGCAGACCATGATATTCGATGTTGTGCAATTTGGAGCGAGCGGGAACGGTACCGATCTCTCGCATGAAGGGATACAACAAGCGATCGATGCGTGCGCGGAAGCGGGCGGCGGAACGGTCTATGTTCCGGCCGGCACTTACTTATGCGGCACGCTGCATCTGAAGTCCAACATCAATATGCATCTGGAACAAGGCGCGGTTATTCTTGGAGCGGACGACGCAGCCCTGTATCCCGAGATTTGCAAAACGCCGTACGGCAACTTGCCAGGGCAAATTCAGGCGCTCATTTGGGCCGATAACGTTTCGAACGTGACGATTACCGGGCAAGGTATCGTTGACGGAGGAGGCAACTCGCCGTTAGCCCCGAGCGATGCGGTTCATGTGCGCTTCCGGCCGGCGCTGATCTTTTACCGGGATTGCCGCAACGTGAAGTTTTTGGACGTTACGCTGCAATATTCTTGCTTTTGGACGCTTCATTTGCTTCGCTGCAGCGATGTGCTCGTTCGCGGCATGACGATTGTTGCGCATCGGGAGCGCATCAATACGGACGGGATCGACCCGGACGGCTGCCGCAATGTGATCATTAGCGATTGCCATATGAAGACGGGAGACGATTGCATCGTGATCAAGAGCACCGAGGGCGATGTGTGCGAAAATATAACGATCACGAACTGTATCCTCAGCTCCAGACACGCTGCCTTGAAGCTCGGTACCGAAGCGATCGGAGCGATCCGCAACATCACGTTCAACAACTGCATCATCAACCATACCAATGTAGCGCTTGCTCTGTATATGAAAGACGGAAGCAGCTATGAAAATATTATTTTCAGCAACATGGTCGTCGAAGCCTATAATGAATTTCCGGTCGTTATCGACATCACGCCACGGTACTACAAGGAGCCTGCCATCGGAACGATACGAAGTATCATTTTCGACAATATCATGTTCACCGGAAAAGGCAGGATGTATATCGAAGGCGCCATGGATGCGCCGGTATCGGACATCTCACTTCGCAACATCACCTGGAACATTACCGGCAAATGCAAAACGGACGGTATCAAGAAGCCGGACGGGGCACGCCGGATCGAAATCGACCCGAACCGGGCCAACTATGTCGTACACCCGTATCAATTGATTGCCGTACATGTAAACGGACTTTTCGTCAGCAACTGGAAGGTGTTGAACCGAACTGGCGAAATGTGGTTTGACCGCGGGCCGTTTTATTTGCTGTCGGCTGACGATGTGACCCTGGAACATATCAGGCATCCGGAAATCGTATCGGGACTCGACACCGTGAAGCTGATCGAATGCAATAGACAGGAGTAACGTTCCTTTAGATTTTCCTCGTTCGTCCATGTGCGGTCAGTAGAGAAACGGTATCCTTTTCCAGCAAACGTTCGGAAACGACAAACCACCCGCAAATAATTGCGGGTGGTTTGCTGTGGAAAACATGGGAGCGATTGGATAGCCTTATCCCGAATCATGCCGCCCTTTCGACAAGGGATGACGAATCCGAAGCTGCCCGTCCGAAGCTTAATTTTCGGTGAATCGAATGATCAAATGCTCATAAGGTCCTACATGCAGTGGCCCCGGATCGACTTTGCTGCGCGACAATACGTCCAGCCCTTCCTGCGGAATCGTCACGCTTCCGCCACTGCCGTCCATGTTGACAATTACCCACAGCGTATAGCCGTCTCCTTGCCGGGGGGCGACGATCGTTCCTTTCGTCACGTCCGTTCGGAGCGTAACCCGGGCTTCGTCAGCGTAGTACTCGATCAGCTTTTGCAGCAACCGGTCCCCGTCTTCTCCCATCGGCATGGAGCCGAGCATGACGATTTTCCCCTGACCCCGCTTGCATTCGGTGATGAACGCTTTCCCGGACTGAGCCCCTCCTCAAGGAGTCCGATAGCAGCCGCGTCCTTCGGTTCGAACACGGCGCTCCATAAGCCTAGAGGGGCCGACAAGCCGAAGGCGCGGCCGATTGCGCCGGTGCCGTCCATGGGGTAAGTAAACAGCGTCTCGACGCCCGCCAGATGTTCCAGAGCACCCAGTGCGGCATCGGTGTGAATGGTATGGTGCTCCGTTCTTCCTCCGGTCAATGGGCCGACGATCCAAATGCCGCCGTTTTCCACGAACGCTTCCGCCCGCTTAATATAATCCGCAGACACATAAGGCAAAAATGGCGTAAACAGCAGCTTATACCCGTCCAGCTCCGCGCCTTCCGGAATGACGTCGCGATGAATGCCCATATGCAAAATACGCTCGTAAAACGAGGTCGTCAGACCGCGGTGGTTCAGCTTGCGATGCGGCTCCGTCTTCAGAAACGCTTTGGCCCGGTCCGAATAGGTGAGGGCCACCTCCGCTTGCGCCGGCCGGGCAGCAAGCAGATGCGCTTCGATCTCCTTCCTTGCCCGCTCGACTTCAAGCACGCCGGCATAGCCGACGGTCGGCTTGCCCCAGGCGCTGATCACCGAGCCGTGCGGCTGCTCGCAGCCTGCCCACTGCTGCCGCCACAGCCAGTAGCAGAACGCTTCCGCGCCGAGCGCATAGGCGGCCACCGCCTCCGCTTTCAAGTACCCGTTCGGGTGCGGCTTCGCATAGCTTTCCAACGATGCGCTGAACGACGTGCTCGTCTCCATGATCCAGAACGGCCGGCCCTGCTTGAAATTTCTCCATAGATCGCAGTTGACAAGGTAGGCGGGGAAGTTGTCCGAACTCGCATACGTATCGAACGAGGCGAAGTCGAGATGGCGAAACAGCCGTTCATTGTCGACGTGAAAGGCTATGCTGCTGTTATGCGTAATCGGCGCTTCCGAATAGCGGCGTATAATTGCGGCTTGCTCGTCGGCAAATTCGGCGATCTTTTCCATCGAAAACAGCTGATACATCGTCTTCAGCGACGAATTGTGCAGGAACGGCGCCGGACCCGGCTGCGGCACCTGATCGAAACGGTGGTAGTATTCGCTCCAGATTTGCGTACCCCAAGCGGCGTTCAGCTTGTCGATGTCGCCGTAACGCTGCTCAAGCCATTGGTGCCATAAGCTTCGGCAAGTCGCGCACATGCATTCCGCTACGTGCGCCTTGAACTCATTGTCGAGCTGCCAGCCGATCACACCGGGCAGCGCTCCGACCGCCTGAGCGAGATGCTTCGTAAGGATAGCGGCCCGCTCCCGGAAGTAAGCATTATTCGTGCACACATGCTGTCTGGACCCGTGGCCCATAATCGTACCGTGTTCGTCGACGTACATTCGTTCCGGATGGCCGTGCGTGAGCCAGATCGGCGGCGTAGGGGTCGGCGTGCACATGACCGAATCGATCCCGTTATCGTGCAGCTTGTTAATGATGTCGACGAAAAAGCCGAGATCGATTTTTCCTTCCTCGGGCTCCATGTTGACCCAGGCGAATTCGCCGATCCGGGCTACGTTGATTCCGGCTTCCTTCATGAGTCGAATGTCTTGTTCAATCGTTTGTTCGTCCCATAGCTCAGGATAATAGGCGGCGCCGTGAAATAAGGTTTTGCTTCGCATCGTACACCTCGTTTGTTTTTGTTTACATCATATAAAAACGGAAATGAATAAACAATGATTTTTTTGGCTTTATGTTTGTTTATGAGATAATAATATTTTGATTTCATTTGTATATTTTTGCAAATGTCCTGATCGGCAAGAAACATGGCAGGATCGGCCATACCCTACCCGATCGACTGTGAATTATGATGGTTGTAACCGTACGAACGGACGATGAACCGGACCGGCGGCCGGAGGGGGAGGTTCGACAGGTGGATGACGATCGGCAACGGGATTGTAAGCGTTTCAATGGAGAAGGCGAGTGCAGCCGTCACTTCGATGTCGTATCGAGACGGACGGGCGATCTGTATACAAGCCTCTTGTACGACGCCATTCGGATGGAAGTGGATGATGCAGGCTCCGCTTGGCAATGAGCGGGAACGAGAGAACAGAAACAGACGATGGAGATGAGAGAAACCGTATGAACAACAACATATCCGTAAACGTACACCGGCTTGGGTCCCAAACGATCAAACCTGCAGAAAGCGGCGTGACATGGGGCATCCCGTGGAAAAAAGGCGCGCTGCTGCGGGAGGAAAACTTGACGATGACCGGGCCGTCCGGAACGCAAGTACCGCTGCAAAGCTGGCCGACGGCTTATTGGCCGGACGGCAGCGTCAAATGGAGCGCGCATGCCGCCGCGCTTGGCGCAAGCGAAAGCGATGCCGTTTCGTTCGTCGTGTCGAAGGGGAAGCCGGCGGTTCCGGCCGCCCCGATCCATGTGCGCGAGGAGAACGAATATATCGAAGTCAGCACGGGCGCGATCATGTGCCAGGTGAATAAGGCTGGCGCCGATATCGTCCGCGCGATGTACCGTGGAGAGACGCTTGCCTGCTCCGGCGGCAAGCTGGTGTGCATCCGCGAGGAGCAAAGAAGCGAAGCCGGAGGACGCGTGTACAAGGAGCAGGACTTCGTAAGTCATATTACGAAGGCGGCGGTAGAGCAGAGCGGGCCGGTTCGCGCCGTCATTAAAGTAGAAGGCCGGCATAAGGCGGTTGCCGGGAGCCGGGCATGGCTGCCGTTCTCGCTGCGGCTGTACTTTTTTGCCGGGCTTGGGCAGATCCGCATCGTGCATTCCTTCGTCTACGACGGCAATCCGCATCAGGATGCGATCAAGGGACTCGGCATCGCCTTCTCGCTGCCGATGAGCGGGCCGCTCCATAACCGCCATGTCCGGCTCGGCGGAGATACCGGCTTTTTCGCCGAATCGCCGAAGCATCTCATGACGTTCCGCACGAAAGGGAAGTATGAAGAGCTGTTCCGGCGGCAGACGGCGGGGGAGGCGATTTCCTTCGACCCGCAGGAGGATGCGGCCTTCATCGGGCTGCTGGAGGATGCGGCGGTTTGGGACGATTTCAAGCTGGTGCAAAGCGCACCGGATTATTATGAAATCTCCAAGCGGACGCAGGAGGTATGCTGTTGGTTGAAATCCGGCAGCGGCAACCGTTCCGCCGGCGTCGTCTTTGCGGGGAGCGAAAGCGGCGGCATGTCGGCGACCGTCCGCAATTTTTGGCGGAAATGTCCGTCCGCGCTGGAGCTTCGCCATATGTCCACCGATACGGCGGAGATGATAGTATGGTTCTGGTCGCCGGACGCGGCCCGGGCGATGGATTTGCGTCATTACGATACGAAGACGCATTTGCTGTCCGCCTACGAAGGGTTCGACGAAATGCGCAGTACGCCTTACGGCATAGCGAACACGAATGAGCTGACATTACATTGCTTTGAGAGCACGCCGACTGCCGAACGGTTGAAAGCGCTTGCCGAGGAAGCGGATGCACCGTCGCTTCTCGTATGCGAGCCACAGTACTATTACGATGTCAAGGCGTTTGGCATTTGGAGCTTGCCCGACCGGAGCACGGCCATGAAGGCGCAGCTCGAAGACCGGCTGGATGCGGTCATCGATTTTTACAAAACGGAGGTCGAGCAGCGCAAATGGTACGGCTTCTGGGATTACGGCGACTTCATGCACAGCTACGATCCGACGCGGCACGTATGGCGCTACGACGTCGGAGGATGTGCTTGGCAAAATACGGAGCTCGCGCCGAACATGTGGCTGTGGTATATGTTCCTCCGCTCGGGCCGGGAGGATATTTTCCGGCTGGCCGAGGCAATGACCCGGCATACGAGCGAGGTCGACGTGTACCATATCGGCGAATACGCGGGTTTGGGCACGCGGCACAACGTCATTCATTGGGGCTGCGGCTGCAAGGAAGCGCGCATCGCGATGGCGGGACTGCACCGCTACTATTATTATCTCACGGCAGATGAGCGGATCGGCGACATCATGAACGAAGTGGCCGATTCCGACTATACGACCGTACATTTGGATCCGATGCGTTCCTACTACCCGAAGGACGAATTCCCGACCCATATTCGCGTCGGGCCTGACTGGGCGGCGTTCAGCTCCAACTGGATGACCCGCTGGGAACGGTACGAGGATACGCAGTACCGCGACAAGCTGCTGATCGGCATCGCCGACATCAAGGGCATGCCCTTCCGGCTGCGGTCGGGTCCGGTCTACGGCTACGATCCGAAGTCCGGCAGGCTGACGCATTTCGGCGACGATAACTGGGGCCGGCATTTGGCGGTCTGCATGGGCGGACCGCAGGTGTGGTTCGAGCTGGCGGAGCTGCTGGAAGATCCGGAGTGGGAAGAGATGATGGCGGAGTTCGGGTTGTTTTACTTGCTGTCCAAGGAACAGAAAGCGGAGCGGACGGGCGGTGCCATCGCCAAGTGGAGCTGGGATCACCCGGTGCTAGCCTCCGGCATCATTGCGTACGGCGCATCCCGCGGCAATGACAAGGAGCTGGCACGCAAAGTGTGGGATATATTGCTGAACGAGCCATTCATGGCCCGAATCGGGCAGCCCGATTCCGTGGACGGGCTCCATTATGTAAGACCGGTACAAGAAATCGACATTGCTAGCACCAATATCGCCTCGCAGTGGTCGCTCAATACGATACTTAGCCTGGAGCTGCTGGCGGACTCGCTTCCGGAAGGCTAGAGATGTGCGAAGGAGAGCGAAGCCGAGCGAGCAAGCCCAGGACCGGATAGCTACTAAACCATAGAGGTGGGGTTCTGATGAAAAACAGATCATGGGGAACTGCAGCGGTTGTATTGTCTGTAAGCTTGGCCCTGTCAGCGTGCAGCGGCAAAGAAGTGAAAGCGCCTGCGTCAGCGTCAGGGTCGGACGATCTTTCCAAAATAGCAAGCGAGAAGGCGGAGCTGATCTTTTATTCGATGAGCCGCGATTCGGAGGAAAGCTTCAATGAGCGGTACGGCGACGCCATTCGCAAAAAATTTCCGAACTATACGATCACGTACATTCAGCGGGTTGTCCCTGGCAAAGACTTGAACGATTTGATCAATGCCGGGCAGCGGATCGACATCCAGTGGGACTCCATCGGTTCGTTCCCGACAAGCAATATCGCCTCCGAGCTGAACTTCGATATGACCGATTTGTTAAAGAAGCATCAGGTCGATCTCGGCCGGTTCGAGCCGTCGCTGATCGATATGATGAAGCAGTTCGGCAATGGAGCCATTTACGGGCTCCCGGTGTACAACGAACGGATGGCAATGTTTTACAATAAAGATTTGTTCGACAAGCTGAACGTGCCTTATCCGAAAGACGGCATGACGTGGGATCAGTTCAACGAGCTGACGAAGAAGCTGAACGTGGAGAGAGACGGGGTCGCTTACACCGGGTTCTCGCCTTCGGTCAACCATTTGTTCCTGGTCAACCCTTACTCGCTTCCGCTGATCGACAAAACGACGATGAAATCGACGATCAACAGCGACAAGTGGAAGCAGCTTTTGCAAACGCAGCTTATCGAGCCTACCCAAAGTCCGGTATACCAGAAAGCGATGACCGACTATAAAAAAATTCTCGACCTGGCTCCGTTCTCGAAGGAACAGAAGCTGGCCACGTTCCCGTCGTCTCCGGTGCTGCCGCTTGTGCAAAAAACGGAGCTGTCGAACTTTAACTGGGATATTGTGTCGATGCCGACGATGAGCGATCTTCCGGGCGTCGGGCCGCAGTCGTACCCGGGCATATTCGCCATTACGAAGCAGGCGCAAAACAAGGATGCTGCGATGCAGGTGCTGAAATTCCTTACTTCGGACGAATTCCAAATGGAAATTTCCAAGAAAGGCTTGATGACGACGCTCAAAAACGAGCAAATTCAAAAGGCGCTCGGCTCGGAAGGTGCGTTCAAGGGCAAAAATTACGGCGCCTTTTTCTACAATAAATATCCGAAGATCGCCGACAAGACGGTGGAGGAGAGCAAAGCGAATATCCTTTCCATTTATACGAAAAACTTGAATAAGCTCGCTTCCGGCCAAATGGATATCAATACGATGCTGCGAACAGCGGAGGAAGAAGCGAACAAGGCGCTGGACGACTTGAAGAAGAAGTAATCCTCGGGAGTCCAAATAGAAGCTGTTCTCGTCAATCCGCGCTTCGCCGCCGCTTGGCGGCGCGCTTACGATCTCGAATACGACAAAAGGAATGATTTATTGTGCCACCTTTAATGTACGACGAGCAAGAAGTGAAAACGACGATAGACAAGATTGTAAACCGCACCTTCGCCATGGATTTCACCTGGGATTGGCCGGCGGGTGTCGCTTTTTACGGCGTCAGCAGAGCCCATGAAGCGACGGGCAACGAAAGCTACTTGCAGGCGCTCGCAGCATGGGTGGACGCCCAACTGGAGGAGGGGCTGCCGAAGCTGACCGTCAATGCGGTTTCGATCGGACATTCGCTGATTCATCTGTACAACGCTACGCAGAAAGATATTTATTTGGAAACCGCCGTGCTGATGGCCGACTTTTTGCGACATGACGCTCCGCGGTTTGCCGACGGCATTTTTCAGCATACGGTGTCGCAAAATTACAACTTCCCCGAGCAGGCGTGGGTAGACACGATGTTCATGGCCGGCTATTTCCTCGTTCGCATGGGAACGCTGCTCGGACGCGCCGATTATTTGGAAGACGGCTTGCTGCAGTATCACGGGCATGAACGGTTCTTGCAGGATCCCGAGTCGAACTTGTATTATCATGGCTGGGATCACATCGCGCAGAACAACATGTCCGCCATGTTCTGGGCCCGAGGCAATAGCTGGGCCGCGTACACGATGGCGATGGCGCTGAAGGATGTGGAAGTGACGCATCCGTCCTTCATGAAGATTCACGATTCTCTGCGCGACCAGCTCAGTTCGCTCGTTCGGCTGCAGGCCGCCGACGGATTGTGGCATACGCTGCTTCAGGACGCTTCGTCCTATACGGAAACGTCCGGCTCGGCGGGCATCGCGGCGGCGCTTGTCCGTTTCAACGAAGCGATCGGCAGCCCGCTGTACAACAAGGCGATTCAGCCGGCGATCGCGGGCGTCCTAGGGAAAGTGACTGCCGCCGGAGCAGTGACGTCGGTTTCTGCAGGAACGGCAGTCATGAAGGACGCCGACGGCTACCGCAACGTCCCGAATCAGCGCGTACAAGGCTGGGGGCAAGGACTGGCGCTCGTCTTCCTGTCGTCGCTTCTGACCTACCGCTTGAAATGATGTGCCCTCTATAGCGGCATTTTACTGCAGCGCGTACCTTTGCCGGTACGCGTTGTGTGCTGCTCGGCAGTCGCGGCGCAATCAGGCGATTCAGCTGGAAATTGCCGTTTCGCAAGCGCGGGGCCGTAGCCGCCAGGTCTTCTAAATCGCGCACAGTGCCTACCATCAACGACCGAGAAGCGGTATAGTTGGTGGTAGGGGGTGTGCAAGCGTGATCGTCAAAAAGTTAAAGGATTACATAAAAGAGGAAGGTCTTTTCTGGATTCAGCGCTCGTCCCACGAAAGGCACAATACGCCGCCGGAGCATGTGCACGAATTTATCGAATTGGTGTATGTTGTGAACGGAAAGGGGCTGCATAAGATCGGGGAAGTTACCTATCCGATTCATGCCGGCGATATATATGTGGTTCCTATCGGGGAACCGCATGTATATCGGGTGGAGGAAGGAAGCGGGCTGGAAATTATCAACTGCATGTTTATGCCGCAATTTGTCCGTGCCGGCTTGACCGATCAGCCGTCCGTTTCCGGACTCCCGTACTTGACCCCGATGTTCAAAGAACATGAACCGTTCACGTCCGTCCTGTCGCTAAGCAGCCGGGAGTCCTCCGCCATGTTGGCGCTACTGGAGGATCTGCTGCATGAGATGAAGCACGAGCCGCCCGGATATCTCGTTGTGGCGCGCAACAAGTTGACCGAGATTTTGATCCTGCTCTCCCGGTTCAGCCAGCGTAGAGCAGGGACGGAGCCGATCAGTCCTACAAGGTCAATCGGCAATGAAATCGTCGTCAGAAAAATCGGAACGTACTTGGAACGTTATTTTGCCCTGAAAATTACGGTGTCCGACTTGGCGCAGCAGTTTAATTTGAGCCAGCGGCACATTATCCGCATTTTTAAACAGGAAACGGGAGTAAGTATAACGGAAATGCTGCATCAAATTCGAATCGAACGAGCCAAGCATCTTCTGCTCGAATCGAATCGCAGCGTCGAAGCGATCGCGATTGCCGTCGGATTTGCGGACAGCTCCTTTTTCTCCCGCTTGTTCGCCAGAAAAGAAGGCTGCACCCCCGGCATGTTTCGAAAACGGGCACAGCAGCGATGAGGCAACGCATGCACGAGAAGTTTCTATGTGACGGCTCCGATTTGCACAAGCCGGTCGAAATAAGTTCCTTTGTCGATAGCGAGGCCATTATGGGGAAAACTCACGTTCTTTGTCGAGAACATCGGCGAATGGACGAAATTGCCCGTATGTACAAGATAGAAGTCCATTTTAAATAGGCAAAGTCAGGAGTGAATTTCATGTTGATATATGAGAATGCGCTAGCGTCAAGCGATGATATTCGCGATTTTGTACTGGAGGGCGAAGCCGCCGTTTCGTTTCCGCTGAACCGGATGCGGCTGGAGAGCGTGAAGGACCCGGCCGAAGGGCAAAAATCTAATTTCGTTTTTTGGTGTCCGGCCGTTTTTCCTCCCGACATTCGTATCGAATGGGAGTTTCGGCCGATTCGCGAGCCGGGTCTGTGCATTCTGTTTTTTGCGGCTCAGGGCAAAGGGGGAGCGGACTTGTTCTCCCCGACGCTTACACCTCGCACCGGGGAGTATGAGATGTATCATCATGGCGATATGGACGCGTATCATCTCTCTTATTTTCGCAGAAGATGGCCGGAGGAGCGCGCTTTTCATACATGCAATTTGCGCAAGAGCTACGGCTTTCATTTGGTTACGCAGGGCGCCGATCCGATCCCGGACGTCGACGATGCAACTCGCGCGTACCGGCTTCAGTTGGAGAAGCGGAATGGAAACATTTCCTTTGCGGTGGACGGCTTGACCGTGCTTCAATGGGAAGATGACGGGCATACGTTCGGTGAGACGCTTGGCCAAGGCCGTATCGGGTTTCGTCAAATGGCCCCGCTCATTGGCGAATATGCAAACTTGAAAGTGTATTCTGTATAGCGTTGGACAAGGAGGCGCCAAAATTCTTCCTTATGTTTTCAATATGAAACAAATGTTCACAAAAAATATGTATTTTTGAAATTTTTTTGCAAATTTTTAACTATCGACAAAATGCAACAGCATAATACAACCGCTCTGTTTTATACTACTTTATAACAGTAGTTAGAACGGAGTGGGAACATGGAACTATATTTGAAAGAGAAGATTGAGGCTCTTCGCTATAAGATGATCAAAGAAGCGGCGGAGTACGGGTGTCTTCATCATGAGAAAGTACTCGAAATCAGCAGGCAGCTGGATGAGTACATCGTGGTGTACCAGAAAGCCAAGCCGGAAACAATCGGCGTGCTGAACAGCTGGTCCTGTTGACAGGCATGTCGCTTTCGATCATACGACGGATTAATGGAAAAGCATACAATATGATAGCGGTCCTGGCTTCCCCAAACCTTCATGATTTCTTCATGGAGGTTTCATTATTTCTTCATGAAAGAAATGATTTCCAGTGGTATGATCGGTGTGTAAATAAATTTAGATTTAGTATAAATATAATGAGTAGGAGGGAACTGTATATGTATAAATCCGTTATCATAGGCACCGGCCCCGGGGGGCTGACCGCCGCGATTTATTTGGCAAGAGCGGGTCTGGCGCCACTCGTCATCGAGGGACCGGAGCCGGGAGGACAGTTGACGACAACGACGGAGGTTGAAAATTTTCCGGGCTTTCCTGACGGCATCATGGGGCCCGAGCTGATGGACAATATGCGAAAGCAAGCGCAGCGGTTCGGCGCCCGTTTTCAAACCGGCTGGGTCAACGAAGTCGACTTCTCCAAGCGGCCGTATACGCTTCAGGTGGAGGGCATCGGGGAAGTGCAAGCGGAGTCGGTCATTATTTCCACCGGGGCGTCGGCCAAATATATCGGCATTCCGGGGGAGAAAGAAAATGTCGGCCGCGGCGTGAGCACCTGTGCGACATGCGACGGATTTTTCTTCCGCAATAAGAAGATCATCGTCGTCGGAGGCGGCGATTCGGCCATGGAGGAAGCGAATTATTTGACACGGTTTGCTTCCGAAGTGGTGCTCGTTCATCGGCGCAGCGAGCTTCGCGCTTCGAAGATCATGCAGGATCGGGCTCGCAACAATGATAAAATCAGCTGGAGCCTGAATCGGACGCCGCTGGAAGTGGTGGCCGGGGAACGGGGCGTGACCGGCCTGAAGTTGAGAAACAACGAGACCGGTGAAGAGGAAATCATCGAGACGGACGGCCTGTTCGTGGCGATCGGCCACACGCCGAACACCCGGTTTCTCGGCGGCCAGCTGACGACGGACGATTACGGTTATCTTCTCGTAAAGCCCGGCACGACCGAAACGAACATTCCCGGTGTTTTCGCTTGCGGAGACGTGCAGGACAGCCGTTACCGGCAGGCGATCAGCGCAGCGGGAACCGGATGCATGGCGGCGCTCGACTGCGAGAAGTTTTTGGACGAAGTGGAAGCGGCCCAAGTTACGGTGTAACCAATTCTCATAAAAAGGCGGGATGACCAATGAGTACGACGATGATTCAAGCATTGAATGGGCAAATTGCCAACTGGACGGTATTGTATGTGAAGCTGCACAATTACCACTGGTATGTCAAAGGTAATCAATTTTTTACGCTGCATCAAAAATTTGAAGAACTGTATAACGAAGCGGCGCTTCATATCGATGCATTGGCGGAGCGGGTGCTGGCGCTCCGCGGCATGCCTGTCGCGACGATGCGCGAAGCACTGGAGCTGGCGTCCGTTGCCGAGGCGGCCGGGAACGAAGACGCGAATGCGATGGTAGCGACGACGGTGCAAGATTTCGAGCGGCTGCTGGCCGAGCTGAAAGAAGGAATGGCGTTGGCTGACAAAGAAGGGGACGAGACAACCGGAGACATGTTCCTGGCGATCTATTCATCTCTTGAGAAACATACTTGGATGCTGTCGGCATTTCTCGGCTAACATACCTATTTTTGTCGCCCGCGATTGACAATATTCAGAATATTCCATATTATAGTGACAAGTGAAAAAGCCGTGTGTGACTGGCGGAACATGGGGAACCATGGGGGAGCACGCGGAATCCAAGTGCCGAACGCCTGGGCGAGTACTTTATCGAAAGATGAAGTGCTCTTTTTTGTTTTTACTTAAACAATAAAAACGGGAGTGATGGTATGGAAAACGCGGTTCGCTATCTTACGAAGTACGATCAGGAGGTCGGCGCACTGGTATCGGCCGAAACGCAGCGGCAGCGCCGTACGCTCAGCTTGATTCCTTCGGAAAATTACAGCTCCAAGGCGGTGCAGCTTGCGCTAGCCACTTCTTACACGAACAAATATGCCGAAGGCTATCCGTATTTATGGTCGAACGGCAGTCGTGAGGAGCAGCAGAGCGGCCGGTATTACCGGGGGCAGGAGCATACGAACGAATTGGAGCTCCTTGCCATCAGGCGCGCGCTGCAGCTGTTCACGCCTAATCCTGGCGATTACCACGCCAACGTCCAGCCGCTGAGCGGCGCGCCGGCCAATCTCGCGGTATTGAGCGCCTTTTTAAAGCCGG
Source organism: Paenibacillus allorhizosphaerae (assembly GCF_910594985.1). Classification (GTDB taxonomy): domain Bacteria; phylum Bacillota; class Bacilli; order Paenibacillales; family NBRC-103111; genus Paenibacillus_G; species Paenibacillus_G allorhizosphaerae. The sequence continues at coordinate 26,641 of NZ_CAJVCE010000006.1, read as the reverse complement.
GCGATACGTTTCTCGGGCTGGCGCTTGATTACGGCGGACATTTGACGCACGGGCACAACGTGAATATTACCGGGCATTATTACAATGCCGTGCAGTATCGTCTGAACGAAAGCTATGAGCTCGATTATGAAGAAATTCGCCGCCTGGCGAAGCAGCATTCGCCCAAGCTGATTATTTGCGGCGCGACGGCCTATCCGCTGCAAATCAGCTTCCGGCAATTGGGAGCAATCGCCCGGGAAACCGGTGCGCTGTTGGTGGCGGATATTGCCCATATCTGCGGCCTGTGCGTAACGGGCTATCATGAGCACCCGTTTCCCCATGCGGACATTGTGACGACAACAACGCATAAAATTCTTCGCGGCCCGCGCGCCGGTCTGATTGTTTGCAAGAAACCGTACGGCGCCGCGATCGACCGGGCTGTATTCCCCGGATTACAAGGCGGGCCGCACATGAATACGATTGCGGCAATGGCGGTTGCATTGAAAGAAGCGATGAGCCCGGACTATAAGCTGTATGCAGGTCAAGTGGTGCGCAACGCGAAACTGCTGTCGGAGATGCTCAAGGCGGAAGGCTTCAAACTGATGGGCGGCCGAACGGACAATCATTTGCTGCTGCTGGATGTCGTCGGCTCCGCTAACGGTCTTAGCGCGAAGAATGGAAACTGGCTGGCGAAGCGATGGGAGACGGCGGGCATCGTAGCGAACAAAAACGCCATCCCCGGCGATACGAAGCCGTGGTATCCGTCAGGGGTGCGGCTGGGGACACCGGCGATTACGACGATCGGGATGAAAGATCAGGATATGGCGAATGTGGCGGAATGGATCATCCGAGCGACCCGTCATGCGGAGAATGAAGCCGAATTGCAGCGCGTTCGCGATGAAATCGAGCAATTCATGGGGCGGTTTCCTTCGGAACCATTTTACGTATAAACCCGGATTTGATCGGATATCGCCATGCAGACACTAAATTCATAAACGGCTGGAATATGGATACGTTATAAAATAAATAGAAAGCGTTCAATGCGGATTACGTCCGGAATGTAAAAAAAACCTCTATCGAGGCGCCTTCAAACTTGCGCGTCTGCGATAGAGGTTCGTGTTATATCAGGAAATGACCATTTGCTGTTCCTCGCGTTGCTATCCCGCTTTCTTGACGGCTGCGGATTCATGAACGGCGGCACCGGCGTCCTGCTTGCGTCCAACATTGAACACGAGGTTCAATACGATCGCCGTAATGCTGCCGGCAACAATGCCGTTGTCAGTCAAAATTTGCACCATTTGCGGCAGTCGGTCGAACAGCTGCGGAACAACCGTTACGCCGAGACCCATGCCGACGGAGCAAGCGATGATCAGCAAATTCTCGTGCCGGTTGAGGTCTACTTGCGAGCCGAGCATCCGGATGCCCGAGGATACGACCATGCCGAACATGGCGATCGAAGCGCCGCCGAGCACCGGTGCGGGAATGATCGTCGTCATGGCCGCTACTTTCGGGATCAAGCCGAGGACGACCAAGATGCCGCCTGCCGTAATAATGACGTCGCGGGTTTTCACGTTGCTCATTTGCAGCAGTCCCACGTTCTGCGAGTACGTCGTATAAGGGAACGCATTGAACAAACCGCCGAGGACGATGGCTAGTCCCTCCGCACGGTAGCCGCGGGCCAAATCTTCCGAGCGGATGTCACGGTCGACCATTTTGCCGAGGGCGAAGAAGACGCCCGTCGATTCGACCAAGCTGACAACCGCTACGAGAACCATCGTGATGATGGCGGAAGCGTTAAACGTCGGTGCGCCGAAGTAGAACGGCTGAACCATATGAAACCAGGAAGCTTCGCCAACGGAAGCGAACGATACTTTGCCCATGAAGGCTGCGATGATCGTACCGATGATCAGGCCGAGAAGTATCGAGATCGCCCGCCAAAAGCCGGTGAACAACCGGTTCATGACAATGATGAGGGCGAGTACGCCGAAAGCGAGCAGCAAATTCGACGGAGCGCCGAAATCCGGGCTGCCTTGCCCGCCGCCCATGTCGTTGAGCGATACGGGAATTAACGTCACCCCGATGATCGTAACGACGGTGCCTGTAACGACCGGAGGGAAAAAGCGGATCAGCTTGCCGAACAATCCGGCAAAAATAACGACGAATATACCGGCGACGATAATCGCACCGTAGACGGCCGAAATGCCGTATTCGCCGCCGATGGCGATCATCGGGCCGACGGCGGTAAACGTACAGCCGAGAATGACCGGCAAGCCGATGCCGAAGAAACGGTTCGTCCATACTTGAAGCAGCGTGGCGATGCCGCAAGTAAGCAGGTCGATCGAAACGAGATAGCCGAGCTGCTGCGGAGTCAGCTTGAGCGCGCCGCCTACGATCAGCGGCACGATGACGGCTCCTGCATACATGGCGAGCACATGCTGCAAGCCGAGGGAAAAGCGGCGTAAAGGCGGTTGATTTGGAGCGGACATGGGAAAGTTCCTTTCACATTATATTTTTTCCGTTAGACGGGTTGATGCTGCCGTTCGTCCGCAAAGACGATGCGCCCTTTGCCTAGTGAAGCGATGCGAGCCAGCGATTCTACACGGTAGCCCGCGGCCGCCAGCTTGTCGCCGCCGGGTTGAAACGCTTTTTCAATGACGATGCCGATGCCCGATACGACCGCGCCCGCTTGCTCAATGATGCGCGCCAATCCGAAGGCTGCTTCGCCGTTCGCGAGGAAATCGTCGACGATCAGAATGCGTTCTCCCGCGAAAAGAAACTTTTTGGATACGCTGACTTCGCTTTCTTCCTGTTTGGTGAAGGAGTATACTTTCTCGGTGTACAGATCTTCGCGGAGCGTCAGCGATTTTCTTTTTCTTGCGTAAATGACCGGGACCTTCAGCTCCAGCGCCGTCATCACCGCCGGGGCGATGCCGGACGACTCGATGGTCAATACTTTCGTGATGCGTTCCGCATGGAATCTTGCCGCAAATTCTTTGCCTATTTCGGCCATCAGGACCGGATCGACCTGGTGGTTCAGAAAAGCGTCTACTTTCAATACTTGATCGCTGAGCGCGATCCCTTCTTGTATGATCTTGTCTTGTAAAAGCTTCACGTGGGCCTCCTGAGCAGGGTAAAAGTGGGTAACAAAACAAAAAAACTCGAAGAACCGGCTCCGGATAGCGGAGAGATACTTCGAGTGATACACAGACATTGAGCCGATGCGGCGCAGCAAAAATCGCCCGCCGTGGCGTTGTATCACTCGTAGTCCGGCCATTCCGGTGGCCGGGTAGAGACGAGCAGGCCGATTCCTGCTTTTATACGAGCATGGACTTATTCTGAATAGCATTATATACGAAGCAAGTCAAATGCGCCATATAAAATTCGTGACAATTCGACACGAAAAAGACGAGCATCGAGGAATGCCCGTCTTTCACGCGTTGTAACAATATGTATCATGCGGCGGATAACTGAAGGCGGTCTTGCACCTTTACAACGAACTCGACTTATTTTGCGAGACGGATTGCTTCTGAGTTTTGGAGTCGCCGACATTTTTGAACACGTTCACGAGAAATACAATGACGGCAACCGTGACCAGAACGCCGCCGACGGCAATGACCGGCTCCGTATTTCCCCCGCCGCTGACCAGAATGATAAGTCCGATCATCATGATGGGAAGACCGATGTTATGTAACCAGAAATGCGTTTTGCCAAGCTTCGATTCGGCCGCCTTCGGGAACGAGTGATACACGAATCCTGTAAGCGCTAACGATACCCAACCCAATAAATTAATGTGCGCATGTACCGAGGCGAACTCAAATTTATGCGCGATGGACATGAACATGCCGAACAAGACGCCGATCACAAAATAAACGGATGCAATCTTAATTAATTTAACTCCCAACGATATTCACCTCCTTTGTTCATCATGACTTTATGACGATTTTAGCACGAATATTTCAGATATGGTTCGAAATGTATCATTAAATAAAATTTATAAATAAATATTTTTTTTTGATAATATAACAAAAATTTGATTGTAGTATGACGGGCTGTCCCCGGCCGTTCCATAGGGCGTTTTAGCGTCGTTGCTTTCACAGGTGCGCATTATTTGCTATAGTAATATCATTGTTACTGCAATCGATTACTATCATAAAAGGATCGTGCCATTGCTTATGAAAAAACGCGTAACTATCCATGATATCGCCCGGATCGCCGGCGTGTCTTCCGCTACCGTCTCGCGAGTGCTCAGCAAGAGCAGCTACCCGGTAAGCAGCGAGCTGAGGCAAAAAATAGAACAGCTGGCCGAGGAGTACGATTACATTCCGAACATGGTCGGAAAACAGCTGAAGACGCATACGAACACGACGATCGGGGTCATCGTTCCGACGATCAGCAATCCGTTTTATTCCTCGGTCGTCCTCGGCATTGAAGAAGTGGCGCGTCGAAATAATTATCATGTTTTTTTGTGCAACTCGTTGCAAAACCCGAAGCAGGAAGACGAGTATTTGGAAAAGCTGTTCGAGAATCAGGTAAAAGGGGTCATCATTTCATCGATCTCGTTCAATCGCAAGTTAATGGCCCGGCTCATCAAGCTGGGACTGAAGGTGATCGCCATCGATCAGCCGATCGACCTACCGGATATCCTCCAGATCAAGTTCGATTACCGCAAGGGCGGCTACATGGCGACCAAATATTTGGCGGATCAAGGTCACCGCCGTATCGCTTACGTTACCGCGCCAATGGATCGGCCGAGCCGGCAGAGCATTTTTGAAGGCTACCGCGACGCGCTTCTGGAATCGGGCATAGCCGTGGAGGACGGGCTGGTAAAAGTATCGGAGCCGACGGAAGGCGACGAGACGAGAGGCGAGTTCGAGAACGGCAAGCTGCTTACGCGGCAGCTGCTGGAGCTGAGCGAACTGCCGACGGCCATCTTCGCTTGCAACGACATGACCGCCTTCGGCGTGATCAGCGAGCTGTCGGCGCACGGAGTGAAAATACCGGAGCACATTTCCGTCATCGGATTCGACAATATCGATTTCAGCCAAATGATCGCGCCGCCGCTGACAACGATCAATCAGCCGAGCTACGAGATGGGGAAGCTGGCGTACAGCATGCTGATGGAGCTGATGAAAGGCGGGCAAGCGGAGATGGACATCGTCTTGCAGCCGAAACTCGTCGAACGCAGCACCGTAGCGGCGATCAAGTAAAGCATAAGGGTTCAGCGTAGAAAGGAGACGCGGAACCCTTATGTTCGGCATATGCCAATCCCAAATGTGTTACGGCTCTGCGAGGCGCGGCCAAGTCTGAGCGGCAATCGGGCTGGCAAGAGCGGGATTTCCCGGTTCGCACGGTCCGGATTCTCCGCACCGCCGCGAAGCTCCTGGTCTTGGAATGGCTGTGCGCGGCCAAATGACGAGGGTACAGGCAGGTTTACATTTTTTTAAAATTTTATGATGACAAATCGGTGATCGATGTGCTATCCTGCAGATAGAAATCGATTACTATACTTCATGAGAAAGGACTGAAGGCATGAAAAGCTATGCAATCGTTGGGGCCGGCGTGCGGGCGCTCAGCATGTTTGCCCGCCCGCTCGTTTCCGAGCTGGGGGCGTTCGCCAAGCTTGTCGGCATCTGCGACGTCAACTTGAAGCGGGCCGAGACGATGAGCCGTCTATGCGGCGGCAGCGGAATCGCCGTATTCGACGACTTCGACAACATGCTGAAGTCGACACAGCCGGATACGATCATCGTGACGACGATCGACCGCAATCATCACGAGTTCATCATCCGCGCGCTCGAAGCGGGCTGCGACGTCATTTCGGAGAAGCCGCTGACGATCGATGCCGACAAAATGAACGCGATATTCGCGGCGGAGAAGAAGACGGGACGCAGCGTTACCGTGACGTTCAACTGCCGGTTTATCCCGTACATGGTGCGAATCAAGGAGCTTCTCGCATCCGGAGTCGTCGGCGATATCCACAACGTCCATTTCGAATGGTTTTTGGACACGAAGCACGGCGCGGACTATTTCCGCAGATGGCACCGCCGCATGAGCAACAGCGGGGGCTTATTGGTACACAAGTCGACGCATCATTTCGACCTCGTCAACTGGTGGCTGGACGACGTGCCGGAGACGGTGCACGGCTTCGGCGATCTGCGGTTTTATGGACGGAACGGAGCGCATTCCGGCGAACGATGTCAATCATGCGAACATCGCCATACATGCGACTTTTACTATGACATTACGGCCAATGAAACGATCAAGCAGCTGTATTTCCAGGCCGAAGCGGAGGACGGGTATATTCGCGATCAATGTGTCTTTGCAAAAGAAATCGATATCTATGATACGATGACCGTCCAGGCCAAGTACGAGAAAGGCGCTTCGCTCTCCTATTCTTTGACGACGTATAACCCGATGGAAGGCTGGAGAATCGCTTTCGTCGGCAGCAAGGGCAGGATGGAAGCGGAAGACTTCGCCAGCGGTCCTTTCTCGGGGACGTCTCACAACACGATTCGTCTATTTGACCGCAAGGGAGACCTGACAACGGTTCAAGTCCGCAAAGCGGGCGGCGGACACGGCGGCGGGGACGAGCGGCTGCGCCGCATGATTTTCGCCGGCGATCTGGAAGATCCGCTCGGCCAGCAAGCTGGATCGTGGGAAGGCGCGATGTCGCTTCTGATCGGAGCGGCCGCGAATGTGTCGATCGCCGAGAAGAAACCGGTCGTTATTCGCGAGCTGCTGCAGACCAAACCAACGCTAATTCACTAAAGGACACTTAAGGAGGCTATTACACAATGGAAGTAAAAGTGCTGAACACCTCGGACGAACTCGGAAAGGCGGCGGCTGCGCACGCGGCGGAAGTGCTGCGCGCCGCGATCAAGGAACGCGGCAGAGCGCGGCTTACGCTGTCCACGGGAGCGTCGCAGCTCGATTTTTTGAAGCATTTCGTTCAAGCGGATGTAGACTGGAGCAAGGTGGAGATGTTTCATCTCGATGAGTACGTCGATTTGCCGGAGACGCACCCGGCCAGCTTCCGCAAATATTTGAAGGAACGGTTTCTCGCCCATGCTACGGTCGGCCGCTACGAATTGGTGAACGGCGAAGGCGATATTCGCCGCAACATCGAGCAGTTGAACGCCCGCTTGAACGAAGCGCCGGTTGATCTTGCCTTGATCGGCATCGGGGAAAACGCGCATGTCGCTTTTAACGATCCGCCGGCCGATTTTGACACCGAGGAGCCGTATCTGGTCGTCGATCTCGCCGAGTCCTGCAAACGGCAGCAGGTGGGCGAAGGCTGGTTCCGTTCGATCGAGGAAGTCCCGAAGCAGGCGATTACGATGAGCATCCGGCAAATTTTGAAAAGCGCCGTTATCATCTCGTGCGTTCCGTACCAGGTGAAAGCGAACGCGATCAAGCTTACGCAGGAGAATGAGGTGACGAACCAAATTCCTTCCACGATTTTGAAAACCCATCCGCAATGGACGTTGTATCTCGACAAGGATTCGGTGTCTGCGGTGGATTCAGGCCGTTTAACGGTGTAATCGAAACATTCGGTTTACAAAAGAAATCGATTACTATATTGTTTTACAAATTTGCGGAAGGAGGAATGGATTTGGCGAAGAAGGGCTGGACGGTCCTGCTGGCAGCTGTCATGCTGCTCTCCCCTTGCGCCATGATTGGCTGTACTGCCGCCAAGGCGGGCGCCGGATCTGCATCGGATCAATCGAATATCGGCGTTTACTTGGCCGGAGACTCCACCGTGGCGAGCTATTCTCCCGACAGAGCTCCGCTTGCCGGTTGGGGACAAAAGCTGCAATCGTTTTTTACAAGCGGCGTACAGGTTCATAATTACGCGGCATCGGGCAGAAGCTCCAAAAGCTTTATCGACGAAGGGCGATTGCAGCCGATTCTTGACCAATTGAAGGCGGGCGACTTTTTTTTCATACAATTCGGCCATAACGACGAGAAGACGAAGGACCCTAACGTCGGTACGGACCCGTATACGACTTATATATCGTATCTTAGCCAGTATATCGACGGCGCACGTTTGAAGGGGGCGATCCCTGTGTTGGTTACTCCCATGCAGCGCGGCAGCTTTGATGCGAAAGGGAGGCTCAAGCAGACGCATGGCGACTACCCGGCAGCGATGATCCAGTTAGGCGCGGAAAAAAATGTTCCCGTGATTCGCTTGCATGAGAAGTCCAAAGGTTTGTTTGAACGGTTGGGCGAAAAGGCGACCCAAAAGCTGTTCATGATGCTGGAGCCCGGGGAATACCCGAATTATCCGGACGGTTCCGTCGATCTGACCCATTTCAACGAATACGGGGCGTCGGAGATGGCCCGGTTGGTCGTACAAGGCGTGCTGGGGTCCGGCCTATCCCTTTCCTCGCTGATCCGTGACGTAACTCCCGCCGCGGGGCAAATGGAGTAAAAACGTCATCTTCGACAATGAAGCATCACTCCGCGCAACGACGGGTTTATCCATTTCATTGATTGACGGCAAAGGGAGGTAGCCGGGAATGGTACAACGGAATCCAAGCATCGCGTTCGCGCTCAAAAACGCATTCCTTATCGGGCTGTTGATAAGCGGCGCTATAATTTCGTTAACGGCTTGTCGACAAGCGTCTTCCCTTGAATCGAAATCGGCGGCAAGCGGCGCAGCGCAGACAAATTCACCCGTGATCGTAAAGGCGGAAACGGCCGGGGCGAACATCGTCGAAATAACATTCAGCGAAAAGCTGAATCCGTTCGTTGCGGAGGATCTGAAGCTCGTCGCCGCCACCGGGTCCTGGTACGAGCTGAATCCGAAGCTCACCCGATTCCTTGCGGTGGAGAACGTGCAGACCCGTACGAACGACCGGAATCAGACCGTCGCGGTATTCACGGTCAAGGACCGATTCAATCCAGACGGGTCGCTGGTCGTGCAGGAAAGCCGCGACCCGAAAAAGGTCAAACTGCTGACCGCCAAATACTACACGGGCATCAGGGAGGCTGACGTGAAGCAGGCCGACAATCTGCTGACCTGGCAGATGGAACATGGCGGATGGTACAAAAACATGCAGGAAGCGTACGCCCGTCCGTGGAACGGAACGGAAAAGCGCAGCGATCTGATGACGAAATCCGGGGTGGAGATCGGCGAGATCGATAACGGCGCGACTACGAACGAGATGATATTCCTGTCGATCATGTACGACCAAACGAAAGACGACAAATATAAACAAGCCGTGCAAAAGGCGGTTGGCTTTTTGCTGAAGATGCAGTATGAAAGCGGAGGCTGGCCTCAAGTGTATCCGGCCAGAGGCAACTATTCCGACGAGGTTACTTTTAATGATTACGCCATGACGCGGGTCATGGAAGTGCTGCGCCTCGTTGCAGAGGCGAAATATCCGTTCGATACGGATATCGTCGACGGAACGGTGCGAAGCAAAGTCGGTGCTGCGCTTGAACGGGGGCTCGATTTTATCGTGAAGTCGCAAATCGTTGCCGACGGCAAGCTCACCGGCTGGTGCGGGCAGCACGATCCGGTAACGTATGAGCCTCGGCAAGGCCGGCCTTACGAGCATCCTTCCATCTACAGCGCGGAAACCGCGGCGGTCGTCACCTACCTAATGTCGCTGCCGAATCCGCCCGAGAACGTGGCGAAAGCGGTGCAAGGGGCGTTGACCTGGCTGGAGGAGGCGCGCGTGAAAGGTAAGAAGTACGATACGAAGACGCCGACGGGCTCGAATTTCGTTGCGGATGCGAACAGCTCGACCTGGTACCGGTTTTACGAGATCGGGACGAACCTTCCCGTGTTTTCCGGGCGAGACGGTGTGATCAAGCACAATCTGCCGGACATTGAGGACGAACGGAGAAACGGCTACAGCTGGGGCGGAACGTGGCCAGCGGCGCTGCTGCAGACGGCCGGAACGACCGGATATTACGAAAACCGGGCATACGTAAGAATCGTCGGCAGCCAGTCGCTTTCCGAATCGAACGAACCGCTGTCGTCCGGGCAACTGGTCAAGATTGCCGGAGTCTTTGCGCAACCATAGTCTGAAACCCAACATCTGATGTCGAGTCTGCGATGAAATTGAGCAATGATAAATATAAGGGGAGGCAACCGCATTGAAAACAAAACGTTTGGTCGTCCTTACCGGTGCAGCACTCTTGTCATTTGTTACGGCATGTCAATCGGGCGGCGGGGACAAGGTAGCGGAGAAGCCGAAGGAGAGCGTCGATTTATCCAAACCGGCCGAGCTCACTTTCTTTATGATGGCAGGCGACTCGGAGGAAGGCTTCAACGAACGAATCGGAAATCCGATCCGCAAAAAGTTCCCTCACTATACGATTAAATATATTCGCAGCCAGCAAGGCACGACGCTGCCCGAATTGATCACCGCAGGGCAAGTCATCGATATCTACTTCGACTCGATCGGCAATTTCTCGGACGGCTTGTTGAAATATCAGATGGAATACGACATGACCGATCTGATGAAAAAAAGCGGCGTCGATGTCAACCGGTATGAACCTACGCTGATCGATGCGATGAAGCAAATTTCCGGCGGGAAAATGTACGGCTTGCCCGTATACAATAGCAATCTGGTACTCTTTTACAATAAAGCGATATTCGATAAATTCGGTGTACCGTATCCGAAGGACGGCATGACCTGGGACGAAACGCTCGCTTTGGCGGGCAAACTGACGCGCACGGAAGACGGCAAGCAGTATCTTGGCTTGACCGTATCGCCTACCCATTTGTTCCGAATGAATCAATTCTCCTTGCCTTATGTCGAACCGGGTAAAGATACACCGACCGTCAATCGGGACCCGTGGAAAAAACTGCTGCAGAAGACGATCATCGAGCCGGCGGCGGATGAAGGATACAAAGCGAAAATCATCGAGCTGAAAAACAAGCTGCCGTACCGGGAAGCCTTGCTGAAGGAACAATACATGGCCATGTTCGTATTTTTGTCTTCAATGCCCTTTACCGTACCGGATGAAATCGCCCCACTGAATTGGGATATGGTTTCGCTGCCTACGTTCAGCGAAATGCCCGGCATCGGCTCGCAAGCGTATCCGACCTATTTCAGCGTGACGGCAATGAGCAAAAATAAGGAAGCCGCCATGGAGGTCATCAAATTTCTGGGCTCGGACGAATACCAGACGGAAATGGCCCGCAAAGGAACGATGCCGGTGCTGAACAATGAATCGATCAAGAAGCTGCTCGGTCAGGATACGCAGTTCAAAGACAAAAATTTCAACGCCGTCTTCCACAACAAGTTTGCGCCGATTTCTCCCAAAACGATCTATGACGTCAGCATCGAGAAAATTTTGACGAACAAGCTTGTCCCGTTGGCGAAGCAGGAGATCGACATCAATACGGCGCTGCGCACGGCCGAAGACGAAGCGAACAAGAGCATCATGGAGTTAAAACTGAAGTAGCCCGGCCGGAATGAACCGGGAAACGCAGAGCAGAAGAAAGCGAGGAGCCGTATGACTTTCAAGGTAGTGGTCGCAGGTGCGGGCCATAATGCGGCAGGCCATGTGAAGGCGATGAAGGAGCTGCCGGAACGGCTGAGGCTTGCCGCGGTTGCAGATATCCGGACCGACCGCGCGGAAGGGCTGGCGGGAGCGACGGCCGGCATGAACGCATATGCGGATTATCGCGAAATGGTGCTGCGGGAGAAGCCGGATATCGCCGTCATTACGCTGCCGCATCATTTGCATAAGGAAGCGGCGGTATTTTGCGCCGAAGCAGGCTGTCATGTGCTGCTGGAGAAGCCGATGGCGCTGACTGTGGAGCAGTGCGACGAGATGATGGCAGCCGTGCGGCGTAGTAACGTTCGGCTCATGGTCGGCCATACGCAGCATTTCATTGCGGAGAACATGCTGGCAAAAAAAATCATCGCAGACGAAGCGTACCGCTTGGGAAAGCTCGTCATGATGAATGATACGCGCCATACCGCTTACTACACAGCGGAACGGCCCGCCTGGTTTCTTGACAAGCAGCGCTCGGGAGGCGGCATCCTGTTTAATCTGGGATCGCATTCCGTCGATCGGATCATGTGGCTCGGCAGCGCGAAGATCGCTAAGGTTCGGGCATTGATGAGCCACTACGGATCGGTAGGCGATGTGGAAGGCAGCGGAGTCGTGTTCCTTGAGAATGAGTCGGGCGTCCCTTCCACCTTAGCACAATCCGGTTACGGCGGCGTGCAGAGGAACGAACTTGAGCTTGTTTTCACGGAAGCGATGATGAAGATCGTTCCGGGCCAAGGCGTCTGGATCAGCCGCAACGGCCGGTACGAGCAAATCCCCGTTCCGCGCGAAGCGGCTCCCTTTGTTTTGCAATACCGCGAGCTGCTGGCAAGCATCGAACAGGAGCGCGAGCCGGATTGCTCGATGGCTTATTCCAGAGACATCATTGCGGTACTGGAGGGAATATATCGCTCGCACGAGCTGAAATCGGAAGTGGCTATTTCCTATGGGGGAGCGTGATCGTATCATGAGCCGGTATGATTGGATCGAGGGACGACATTACCGTACGGGTGAACCGATTGCCGTGAAAATCGAAGACGGGGGCGTTGCGCAAATTCGCGTATCCGAGCGCCGCGAAGCGGAGCTGGCCTGGCTTGCGCCGGGCTTGACCGATTTGCAAATTAACGGATTCCGCGGCCGCGACTTCAACACGCTGCCGTTTGACGAAGCGATGGTTCGCGACGTCACAAGGGACCTTTGGTCGGAGGGCGTAACATCGTATTACCCGACGGTTATTACCAATGCGCCCGAAGCGATCCGGGAGGCCGTGGCCACGATTGCAAGGGCTTGCAGGCGGCATGCCGAAGCGGACCGCTGCATTGCCGGCATCCACGTCGAGGGGCCGTTCATTTCGCCGGAGGACGGACCTCGCGGCGCGCATGACCAAACGTTCGTACGCCCGCCGGAGTGGGAGCTATTCCGGCGCTGGCAGGAAGCGGCCGAAGGCCGCATCAAAATTATCACCGTATCTCCGGAATGGCCGGAAGCGCCCGGGTTTATCGAGAAATGCGCCGCAAGCGGCGTGGCGGTATCGATCGGCCATACGAAAGCATCGGCGGAGCAAATTCGTGAAGCCGTGCGCGCCGGCGCCCGCATGTCCACTCATCTCGGCAATGGCGCGCATCCCGTGCTGCCGAGGCACCCGAATTACATCTGGGATCAGCTGGCCGCAGACGCCTTGTCCGCCTGCCTGATCGCGGACGGGTTTCATCTGCCGCCTGCCTTTATCCAGGTGGCACTGCGGGCCAAGGGCGACAAAGCGATGCTCGTCAGCGACGCCGTATCGCTAAGCGGCATGCCGCCGGGATCCTATGAGACCAATATCGGCGGCAAGGTCGTCAAGTCTCCGGAGGGCAAGCTGTACTTGGCAGAACAGCCGGCCATTCTTGCCGGTTCCGCGCAAATGCTGCTGTGGGGGATTGAACGGCTTGTCGCCGGCGGCCTGTGCAGCTTGCCCGACGCTTGGGACATGGCGTCGATTCGCCCCGCCTCCTTCATGGGCTTGCCGCAAGCCGGAGGACTGGCCGAAGGCGCTCCGGCCGATCTGGTGCTTTTCCGCCGCGACGGGGATCGTGTCCAACTCGTACAGACGTACAAGAATGGCGAAGCATTGCTTTGAAATGAACGTATATATAAATAATGGCGGCCAGGTTAGGGCCATCCGTAAAGCGCTCTCGTTCATGATGAACCGGAGCGCTTTTTTTGTACTTTGCAAGAAGCGTTCGGTTAAGTAAAAAGCTTCGATTCAGAAGTTTCTCTTACAGGTCTAGGCCCGCTGCTATGCAGTTTGGGAATACCAATTATTTATTGGGGCAGAGCTATTATTTTCATTCGAAAATATAAAGAAATTGATTGTAACAGGCCAAACCAAATAATTCGGAGGGGGATTGCTCTGAATAGTTCGGTTTGGCCTATTATTGGCCTATAAACTATCATTTCATCGGAAAACAATTGCCTCAGACCCACTATTAGTTCATTTTGCCTCGGACCACTATTCGTTCATTTTCCGCTACTGAGCCGCGAGCATATCACTGTAGTTAATAAACACGAGCGGAGAAATACAGAGCAGAGCACAGCAGATAACTAAGGATTCATGGAGAAAATCGTCGTCGATGCGTGGGTTAGCACGCGGTAATCTTCCGCCGTTTTTTTTCTTAGCCGGACATTATGGGCGAACGGTTAAACCCGGTTCATTTCCCTGAATTTGGCTGGCGTCATCTTCATTTGGTTTTTGAACACGCGGTTTAAGTAAAACCCGTTCTGGTAGCCGATGCTTTCGGCAATTTGCTCCAACGTCAAATTCGTCTCGGTCAGAAGCGTCGTAGCCTTCTTTAACCGGAGCGACGTAAGGTAATGGATCGGCGTGACGCCGAAATCGCCTTTAAATTTTTGCGTCAACCGTACAGGACTCAGGTTGAGCTCGCTGGCGATTTGTTTCAGGTCCAGCTTTTGGAAGGCATATTTTTGGATAAGAAGAGCTGCTTTTTCCATGAGCGGGTCGGCATTGCGGCCGGCAGTCTGTTCCAGGTCGGCCATCCACGATTCTTCGCCGGATTCGCAGCTATATTTCAACCAAATATCGCGCAAGTAATGATTTTGAATCCGTATTTTCCGGTCATGATCCAGCGCCTCTGCCTGCTTCATAACCGCGTAGTCGGCGGTAAGGCGAGCCGTGTCCCGGATGCTTATTATGCCGTTTGGCAGCTCTCGCAGTTCATCGGCAGTGGGTTCGCTGGGCAAAATCCATTCCCAACTGAGCCGAAGGAAGAAAAACGTGAGCGGCGTTACGACGACACGGCGAAACGTCAAATGCGGCGGACAGATGAACAGATCGCCTAGCGTTGCCGTTCCCGACTTCCCGTCGAGCTCATAATAGAATGATCCGTCTTCTACCGCAATGACGATCCATTCGGTGTAAGTGTCTTCGTAGAATTTGAATTTTTCTTTGCGCTTCCAATAATAAGAGGAATGCAGACGAGGAAAGAAGTCGCTTGATGCATACGCTTTCATTTTCGTTCGTCCTTTCGCACAGATCGTGAAGACTCTGTTTAATTTTGTATATAGTGTAGCTTAAAAAATGGCATTTCAACAGAGGGACAGTTCCGATAGGATAAAAATAAAGATGATCATGAAGGAGGAGCTGGAGTGAGTAACGAGATAATATGCAGCAGAACCAAGCTTCAAACGCAAGTATTCATCGCAGGAGGCGGGATGACCGGCGTGGCGGCTGCGCTGGCTGCAGCCAGAAACGGAGCGGCCGTTATTTTATGTCAAGACCGTCCCGTATTGGGAGGGAACGCGTCTTCGGAAATCCGCATGCATATTTGCGGAGCCTCGCCGAGAGGCAAGGAGCTGCAGACCGAAGCGAGGGAGAGCGGGATTATCGAAGAAATTGCCTTGGAATGCGCGGTCCGCAATCCGCAGCGAAGCGCCAGCATGCTGGACCTTATTTTATATGAGAAATGCCGGGCCGAGCCGAATCTGACGCTCATGCTCAATACGACCGTCGTCGGGGTGAACATGGACGGCGACCGGATCGCAGGGGTGTATGCCAATCGGGAAAGCACGGAAGATCATTTCGAAATCGAGGCGGATATTTTTGCCGATTGCACGGGCGACGGCAGGCTTGGCTTTGAGGCCGGCGCGCGGTATACGACAGGAAGGGAAGCGGCCGAGGAATACGGCGAGTCTGCGGCCGAGGCGATTCGGGATGCGTACCGGCTGGGATCTTCCTTGCTGTTCACGGCCAAAAATATGGGCAAACCGATGCCTTTTACCGCTCCGCCGTGGGCTCGCAAGTTTAGCGAAGAGGACCTGAAGTTTCGCGGACACCGGTCCTGGGAATACGGCTATTGGTGGATTGAATTCGGCGGTATGCTGGATACGATCAAGGATAACGAAGCGATCCGTGACGAGCTGCTGTCGATATTGATGGGCGTCTGGGATCATATCAAAAACAGCGGACACCACCCGGAGTCGGAAAACTGGGCGCTGGATTGGTTCGGCTTTTTGCCGGGCAAGCGGGAATCGCGCCGGTTTATCGGGCATCATGTGCTGACACAGAACGACCTGGAGAAGGCGGTCGATTTTGACGACGTGATCGCCTACGGCGGCTGGTCGATGGATACGCATCCGCCCGGCGGCATCGATGCGAAAGATACGCATCCGTGCAACCAGCCATATACGCCTTACATGTACGGCGTTCCACTGCGCTCGTTAATTAGCGCGAATATCGCCAACCTGATGTTTGCGGGCAGGAACATGTCGGCTACGCACATCGCTTTCTCCAGCACGCGGGTAATGGCGACCTGCGCCGTCATCGGCGAAGGGCTCGGCACGTTCGCCGCAACCGCAGTGACTGGCGGGAAGCCGCTGCAAGAGGCATGGCGCGACCGAGAGATGGTGCAGCTGGCGCAGCAACAGCTGCTCAGGCAGGGCGCCTACTTGCCCGGACGGCTGCTCGCCGACCGCAACCTGGCTGCCGAAGCGCAAATTACCGCCTCTTCCGAGCAGGAGGGCGGCGAGGCGTCGCAAATCGTCGACCGCCATACCCGCACCGTGCATGGACCGCGCGGCGTTCGGCCTGAGCTAACGGAGCCCGGCCTTCACCGCTGGATGTCCGCACCGGCGGATGAGAAGCCGTGGCTGGAGCTGCGCTGGGATCGTCCGGTAGCTATCCGCAAAATAACGTTAGTGCTGGATACCGGGCTTCACCGCCAGTTGATGCTATCGCATCAGGATTCCGTGTACGAGAAAGTGGTGTGGGGGCCTCAGCCGGAGACGCTCAAGGAATTCAAGCTGCTCGCGGACACGGGAGGGACGGTCACCGAAGTGGCCCATATACGGAATAACTACAGGCGTCAGCTGGAGTTCGAAGTAACGCTTACGGATGTATCCCGATTGCGTCTGGAGGTCATCGCGACGAACGGTCTGGATCATGCGAGAATCATAGAAATTCGTTGTGAATAAAATAGAAAATCCAAAGCCGTCCGGCTTTGGTACAGGATTTTGAAAACGTTATCAATGGGGGAAGCGATTTATGCGAAAAATCATTGCGATGATGTCGTTCATGTTCTTGAGCAGTGTTATTGCATCCGGCTGCAGCACAACCTCAACAGGCGGCCAGCCCAATGGTGATCAACCGGGATCTCAGAACAACGCCAGCCCGGTAACGCTTGAAGTGGCCAGCAGTGGAATAGGCGCTACGATGGATGAAGAATTTCAAAAGGTCGTGCAACAATTTTTGGCAAAGAAATATCCGCACATTACGCTCCATTTCAATCCCGAGAGCGGAAGCACGACGCTGGACGCGCTGCTGGCCGCCGGCACCGTCCCGGACCTTTTCGTAACGTTTAATGGCGCTTTGGCCGGATTTAAGGACAGAGACCTGCTGTTCGATATGACGCCACTGTTCAAACAGGCCAACGTGGATCTCGGCCGTTTCGAGAACAATTACATGACGGATGTGAAGAACGCTTCGCCAACAGGAGAGCTTTACGGCCTTCCGATCAATGTCAACTATCACGCGATGTATTATAACAAAGGCATCTTTGACAAGTTTGGCGTTCCCTACCCGAAGGACGGCATGACGTGGGAGGAGCTCATCGAACTGGCCCGGAACGTCACGCGTACGGATGGAGGAACGCAATACCGCGGTCTGGATCCGGGGAACAACCAGGTCTGGATGTCGCAGCCGCTCGGAGTCGCCGCCGTCGATCCGAAGACCGATAAAGCGACCATGAATACGGACCAGTGGAAGCGGGTATTTGAGCTCGGAAAGGCCATTTACAGCATTCCGGGGAACGAGGCGATATCGGGAACGCCGAAAGATCAATTTATGAAAACCAAAACGCTGGCGGTTCTGCTGGATCTGAACATCTTGACACAGCTCACTACGGCTCAGAAGGACGGATTGGACTGGGATATCGCGCAGTATCCAAGCTATAAGGAAAGACCGAATACGTACGGCAACGCCAGCGTATATGTCATGACCGCAACGAAGACGAGCAAGCATCATGAGGATGCGGTGAAGGTCATCGACCTCATTACTTCGGAAGAAGTACAGTTGGCGTTATCGAAGATCGCCAGATTATCTCCTCTCAAAAGCACTCAGGTCAAGCAGGCGCTTGGCAGCGACAATCCGCTGCTAAAAGACAAACATTTGCCCAGCATATTCAAAAGCGTCCCCGTCGCTTATCCGATCGCTTCGCAGTACAGATCGAAAGCCGAAAGCATCGGCGCGACGAAATTTAAAGAAGTCGTCGGCGGCAAGCTCGATGTCAACACGGCGTTGAGACAGGCCGACGAAGAAATCGACAAAATGGTCAGCGCGGAAAAAGGCGGCAAATGAGCCTATCGGCTGCAGGTTGAACCTGGGCGCTTCGTTTCCGTTATCTCAAATAACCCAAAGTCCGCTAGTAAGACGGGCTTTGGGTTATTGTCATATTTGGGGTTAATCGTTGACCGGAAGCGTATCTGCAAAACATTATGGCATATGGAGCCGTTGGGACGATCCAGGCATCGCCTTTATTCGCTGAGTCCTTCCGCTAGCGTGCCGGCACTTTTTGCTTTGTTTTGCCGGGAAACGATTTTAATAATGCTAAACCTATCAGGATCATAAGGATCCCGGTTATATCGTAAGCAAGGTCAAAAAAGAATTGATTTTGGCCTGGTCTTTCATGATGAAGCTGAAGGATATGATGATTGATTACCCCTTCTAGAAAATTAAAGAGGCCGGCGCCTGAAAGTAACCCACTCGCAAACAGTTTGTTTCTATTCCCGGTTTCCGTTGGATCGCTATTCCAAAGCACAATGCTTGCCACAAAAGTAATGGCGGTCACCGTGAGGTGGAAAATTCCGTCGCTAACGATTTGATGCTGACGATCCGTATGCATATTTGTGCTGTGCCACTGTCCCCATCCAAGTCTTATATGCGCAGCTTTTTTTGTTTTTGCTCCATGCTATGTTGCGATGCCGCTATGCTTATTCGTTGACCAAAAGTTTATTTACAAAACATTAATAATTGGTCAAATCGGCGCTATATATGGATAAGGTATGTTAAGATTTTGTAAATAAAGGAAAAGGAGGCATTAGGTTGTTCACCGTAGCATTGAATAAGGCCGGCCAAGAACCGGTGGTGCGAATCGGCTCCAAAGCACTGCAGCTTGCCAGATTGACCGGGCGCAACATCGCGATCCCGGGCGGTTTTGTCATCACATCCGAGGCGCTGGAGCGGTTTCTTTCTTACAACGGCATCCAGCCGGGCGCAGCGGACAATGAGTTCGAGGCCCGGCTCCTTGACGCGGCCATTCCGGATGATGTACAGAGCGAGGTTGCCGCCGCTTTCGAACATTTGAACGAGCAGGAGGGCAGGAGCGCGGTCGCGGTTCGTTCGTCCTCGTCGGCCGAAGATCTGGAGAACGCTTCGTTTGCGGGGCAGTATGAAACGATTTTAAATGTGACGGATTTGCCCCATTTGCTGGAAAGCTTGAAGCGCTGCTGGGCTTCGCTTTTCTCGGCTCGGGTACAAGGCTATGCGCTCCAGAGTCATATCGACTGGAACGTAAACGATTTGCCGATGGGCGTGCTTGTTCAGCGAATGGTTCAGGCCGATGTATCCGGCGTGGTGTTCAGCATGAATCCGGTCACGCAAAATAAAGGCGAAATGATCATTAACGCCAGCTACGGTCTAGGTGAAGCGGTCGTATCAGGACTTGTCACCCCGGATGCGTATTTTATCGAAAAACAGTCCGGGAGCATACATAAGGAGTTAGGCTGCAAAGAAATGAAAATTGTCGCTGCGGCGAAAGGGACGGTGGAAGCCGAAACGACACAGGAAGAACAAAACCGCTTCTGCCTCACGGACGACCAGGTGCGGCTGCTTGCGGATCAGACGAAAACAATCGAGGCGCTTTACGAAAATCCGGTAGATATCGAGTTCGCCGTAAAGGACGGGCGCGTCTACATCCTGCAGGTGCGTCCGGTTACAGCGTAGCGGATGGCTGTTCCTATATGAACGTCAATATTCGGGAGGGTTCTTATGGAAATTACGCAAACGTTTCAAAACGAACTTCTGTTAAGCGAGGAAGACCGGAAGCAAGGCTTCTGGATTCAGGATGACGTTCACCTGTCGCACGCGCTTACCCCTTTATTCGCCTCCTTTATGGCGCCGGCTGTTTCGGAAGGGACGCAACGCGCCTTTGACAATTTGAAGCTTCCGCTCACACAGTTCCGGTTTAAGCTGGCGGACGGCCGCATCTACCAGCAAAACGTACCGTTTCCCGGCAATCCGGAGCAGCGGTTGAAGGAACATCAGGAAGCGATAAGTTCTTTGCTTCCGGTCCAGAAAGATCGTTTGTTCGGCTTTGTTGAAAATGAATTTTTGCCGTTTTACCGGAAGCTGGATGAATACCGGAATTCGACGTCTACGCTGGAAGAAGCCAGGGAACGCGTCATGGAACTATTCGATTTTTACCGCAGGGCCTGGCAGCTCCACTTCGAAATCGTCATGCCGCGAGGAGGCTTCATGGCTCTGGAGCAAATGTATGGCCAGCTCACGGGCGAAACGGAAACGACGGTCGTCTACGATCTTCTTTCGGGAGTGATGAACAAGTCGCTGGAGACGGACAGGGAGCTGTGGAAGCTGGCCGATCTGGCCAAACGCGACCCGCAGACAAGAGCGGCATTAACGGTGCAGCCGGCCGAGTCGGGATATATAAAGCGTCTCGAAGCAACTGAACCGGGAAGAGAACTGCTTCGGCATTTACGGCTCGTATTGGAGGAATACGGCCACCGCTCGGCCAATTCGCATGAGTTCGCCGACGAGACTTGGGTGGAAAACCCGGAGCATGCGCTGCGCATTATTGCTTCGTATATCCGGAAGGACTACGATTTCGACGAACAATTCGCCCGAATCGTAAAAGAAAGGGAAGCACGGGCTGCGGAGTTGTTCGCCAAGCTTCCCGAAGGGGAATTGAAGCGGAATTTCGCCACGATGTATCAATGGGCGCTCGATTCGTGGGGACTCGATGAAGATCACCACTTCTATATCGATGCCATGCTGCCTGCCAAGTCGAGGCCGTTTCTGCTTCGCACCGGCGAGCTGCTTGTCGAAAATGGGGTGCTCGCGGACCGTCAGGACATTTTCCATTTCTATTTGGATGAGCTGCTTGACGTTTTATCCGCACCGTCGGCGCAGCACGGCAAAGTGGAGCAGCGGAAAATCGAGCACGAAGCCAACAAGCGCAAAAAAGCCGCACCCTTTTACGGGGAACCGCCGAAGCAGCAGTCGCTCGATCCGGCCTTGGAGCGCGTTTTCGGTGGAAAGCCGCCGGAAATTCGCGAGCAGGAGCAGACGTTTACAGGCTATGCGGCGTCGCAAGGCGTCTATACGGGTACGGTGAAGGTCGTTCTGGGGCCGGAAGATTTCGGCAAAGTGGAACATGGAGACATATTGGTATGCAAGACGACTACACCGCCATGGACGGCGTTGTTTTCGATCGTCGGGGCGATCGTTACCGATACCGGGGGCATTTTATCCCATGCGGGTACGGTAGCCAGAGAATACAAGCTGCCGGCGGTAGTCGGTTCCAAAGTCGCAACCTCCGTGCTGAAAGACGGAGATCGGGTTACGGTGGACGGCTCCAAAGGAGTGGTGCATTTTGGGCAAGTCTAGCCAGCGGCTCGTCATGCTATCCATCTTGACCGGAACGTTCCTGGTTCCGGTCAATTCCACCATGATTGCCGTCGGATTGCCTACGATCAGCGATGCGCTTGCCATCCCGCTCTCCCAAGCTTCCTGGGTCATTACGATTTACTTGATCGTCATGGCGGCCGTTCAGCCGATTGCCGGGAAGATGGGCGACCTATTCGGTAAACGGACGATGTTTTTGTTAGGGATGGGGCTGTTTCTAGCTGCGGCGGCAGCCTGCATTTTCTCGTTCAATTTGTTGTGGCTTATTGTGTTTCGGGCGATTCAGGCTATAGGCGGGGCGATTGCGGCGCCGAACGCGAGCGCTTTGATTCGCGATGTCGTCCCCAAGGAGCGGCTCGGCCGGGCATTCGGAACGTTCGGCTTGCTGATGGGGCTTGGCGCGGCGATCGGCCCTTTGGCAGGTTCGCTGCTGATCGGGCTGTGGGGGTGGACGTCGATTTTCTGGGTGAACCTTCCGTTCGCGCTGTTCAGTCTCGTGGCCTCCTGGGTTTATTTGCCCAAGAGCAAGGGAGTTCAAAACGGATTGTCTCTCGACATTCTCGGCTCCGTGTACCTCACGATCGGGCTTACGGTGCTAACCTTGTCCGTTACCCATCCGCAATTCATCAATGTATGGACGGTGGCGTTGCTTGCAGTTACGGTTATTTTGTTTATTCGCCGGGAGCTGCGCTGCGCGGAACCGCTGATCCGGTTCGATCTGTTCCGGCAGCCGATGTTTGCCAGCGCGAATGTGTCCATACTGCTCAGCAATGCGATAATGTACAGCACCATTCTTGTGATGCCGGTGCTGCTGCAGAAGGAATTTCATTATTCCGTCCAGGCGGTCGGGACGATGCTGTTTATTTTTTCGCTGGCGATGTCGGCGTTCTCCTGGTTTGGCGGCTCTTTGAGCGAGCGCATCGGAAAGCGGCGGCTGATCGGGGCATCGTTTATCGTACAAGGCGCAGCTTTGCTCGGATTTTTAGGGATCTATTGGTATCCGTCGTTTATTTTCATTGCGGCCGTCTTGCTGGTAGGAGGCGTCGGCGCAGGAATCGGCACTCCATCCATGCAGGCGGCATCGCTGCAATCCGTATCCAAAGACATGTCCGGCGTGGCTTCCGGCATTTTTTCGACCTTCCGGTATATAGGCGGGATGGCTGCTTCCGTCATGGTCAGCCTTATGGCCGATTATCACCGATTGTTTTACTGTTTGCTCGTGTTTGCCGTGATCGGTGTGCCGTTGTCCCGGGGATTTAGGGAAGCACGCAAACTTTCCGCGCGGACTTAGAACTTTTTTCCTGCGCTTCTCGTCAAAAACCAGTGTACCCTATCGTACGGAAAGGTGAAGATGATGAAGCGTTTGTCCCGATTGATTGCGTTGACGGTAACGGCTGCCTTGACGGCTGCCAGCATTCCGCTGAGCGACGCAAGACACTCCGCTCATGCGATGGAGCTGGTCAAGGAACCCGTTTGGCCGGAGGAACTGGTTCGTACGGTGAGCGAGGCCAAGGAGGCGTATGAGCGCAAACATGTCATCCCTCCCGAGCTGTCGGCCCGGCTCACCGAGGCGCGCGAGCTGCTGTTGCCGACTGCTTTGCAGCGGTTGACGCTGCGCCCCGCAGCAGCGAAAGACAGCGGGTCGCAGCAAGAGGCCGTGCTGTCTCCCGATTGGCGGTTTTGGGCCGCAACGGCGCAGCTGTGGAACGATAAGCGGTTGCTGCCGGCTCTGCTCGACTGGACCGCCTCGTTCCCGCTGGAGACGTATGAAAGCGAGCCTTACGTCCGGCTTGTCGCCGAAATACTGAGCGACGAAGAACAGGCACTCGTGCTACGCAGACTGGAGTCGGCCGATGCCAATGGAACGCAGGCGCTGCTTGGGGTGATGCGCAGCAAAAATTGGCTGGTTGCGGATCGTATCGATGAATGGCTCGCAGCCTACAGGCAAAAGCCGCAGCAGGAAGGGATCCTCAATTTTGTGTTGTATCATGAGGACGGTACGAGCCTCATCCGATTGGTTGAGAAGCATGAGCACGATCTTACGTCTGCCCAAAAGCTGCGGATCATCAGCAGACTTGTCGGCGGGCCGACGCCGGGCGAGGAGACGACACAATGGCTCCGTCAGCTCGCTGCGGCTACGGGAGAGCCGGCGATCGAGCAAACGATCGATCAAGCGCTGTTTTATTCGAGCGGCGACCGGGAGGCGGCGGAGCGATTGTATCGAAGCGGGACCGAAGGCGGTTTTGCCGTTACCTTGAATGGGCGGGTAGAGAAGGCGCTGACGGAAATGTACCCGTCCGGGGAGCTCGCCGCGGGAGCGCGACTTTACGAATCGATTCGCGGCAAACCGTACTTTTATTTCGAGGAGGACGGGTGGTATAACTCGGACGGAAAAGATTACTATGCGCCGGAAGAAGCGATCGGCTTGTGGCTTGATTTCTTGGAGCGCTATCCGAAGCACCCTGGCGCCGATGATGCCGCATACCGGCTCGCGCGCTGCTATCAAAAGGCCGGAGACAGCGAGAACGCGATGCTCTGGCTGATCCGGGCTGCGCAGCTCGGGGATCGGGATCTGGGCTACGACGCCAGCGGCATGCTGCTGTTCGTGCTGGATGTCGAGATGTCTTCGGCTCGGCTTGAAGCGGTTCGCGCCGACCGTCTGCCGGCATGGATGAAGCCTTGGCTGGACTATTCCATGGCGGTCGAATACATAAGGGAAAAGCGTTACCGGGAAGCGGCTCGATCGCTGCAATCTTTTATCGATACGTATCAAGGGAAGGACTTGTTTACGGGGGCCCGTGCTTTGGCCCGAGGGGACGAGCAGGAAATCCCGCTAGCGGCAAGCCGGTATCCGTTCTGGGAGAAGGTCGGCGAGCAGTTGCAGCTGGCGGAGCGAATGGCGAAGCTGACGGAAGAAGCGGAGCAAGCGACCGGAACCGTGAAGGCAGACGGGCAGTATGCTCTGGCGGCGGCGATCTATCGGGAGCCTCTGCTTTACTACAACCATCTGTGGCGGGGGGAGCGGCAAAGCTTCTTCTGGCTCGGCGGAATTAAAAGCATGGATTATAACGAGCCGCTGGACCGTTATATCGGGCGGTTCAACCATTTGATTCAGGCGATCGAACAATTTCAAAAGATCGACGTGCAACAGGCGAACGCGCAGACGGCGGCCAAAATGTTGTTTTCCATTGCGCTGAGCTACAGCAAGCTGGCACATTATGGAGAAGAAGTGTCGTATCATACATCCGGTGCCAAGTTAAATGAGAAGGTGACGGAATATGCGAAGCTGCTTGCGGAGACGTTTCCCGACTCCGAGCTGGCTGATGATGCACTGATGTTGATCTATTCCCACACGAAAGACAAGCGCTGGCTTGAGCAGATCGTGGCGCGCTACCCTCAAGGAGATCGAGCGGAGGAAGCCGGCAAGCAACTGGAGCAGTTGGTGGCTAAGGCGGCGGCACAGGACGAATCTTCTCACGCAGCTTACGATCCGGGCTACATGGTCCGCTATGAACAACTGCGTCTTGATGACAAACGGCTACCCTCTTCGGTCCGAAGCTGGGTGGAAGAACAACAAGATCGCAGCTTGGTTCGCGGAACGATGACGGACGGCGATTGGGTGTACGTGCTTGTGACGGCCGATGAAGGAAAAGCGCTCGATTACTTGTACATCGGCAACCGAGGCTTCCGAATGATCGTCTCATCGAATCAGAGCTCCAAGGGTGCCGCACTTGGATTGCCCTCCGCCATGCTGGCGCGTGTAAAGAGCAAGTTTGTGCCGGACGGGGAGTGGCAGTGGCAAATGTACGGCAATTAAATACCCGCTTAAAACTAATCGCTTCTAACCGCAGTGATGCGGCTGGAGGCGCTTTTTTCCTTCGCGGATAACTGCGGAGCGGAAATCTTTATACAATGAAAACATTTGGATTGGGCGGTTGCATCAGCTGCCGATGTCGGTTGTCGGCAATGATTCTCATGGTATAATTGAGCAAATACGAAAGTGCAAGCTTTCTGGCTCGTGGGGGAGGAAAGCCGCTTGAGAATTTACCATGAGAAGGTCGCTTATGAAAATCCGCTCGTGCCGCTCAAAATATTTTATCATCGCAAAATCGATGATGTGTGGAATGACTGGCACTGCCATAAGCAGGTGGAAATGCTGTACATTCTGCGGGGTGGTCTGGACGTATACGTGGAAAAGCAGCAGTACTTGCTCCGCGACGGCGATGTCATTCTGATCGGCTCCAATCAGCTTCACAGGGATCATTCCCATGGGGTGGAGTATATTGTGTTTCAGTTCGACTGCAACCAGTATTACGATCCGACGACGATGCCTTATTTCAAGCTGTTCATGGACAGCAGCGTTTCTTTGAACGAACTCAATTATTTGTTCAGGGAAAGCGTGGAGGCCAAACAAGCCGTCATTGCAAGCATCCTCGACATTTTCAAGGAAATGCAGGACAAGAGCTACGGTTATGAAATGGCGGTCAGCTTGCATATTCGGCAGCTGCTGCTCACGATGCTCCGGTACGACTCCCGTAAAATTTTATCGATCAAAAATCAGCTGGACATGGCGCGACTGAAGCCCGTGCTCGATTACATCGAAAAAAATACGAATGCGAAAATCACGATCAAACAAGCGAGTCAAATGGCGAACATCAGCTATTCTCATTTTGTGACCTATTTTAAAAAAGTGATCGGCATGTCGTTCATCGACTATGTGAACTATCACCGGATTAAGATGGCGGAACGCATTTTGCTGACGGAGGACGTCAGCGTTGAAGAAGCGGGCGTGCGGATCGGGATGGAAAACAGGGGGCATTTTTACCGCATTTTCCGCAAGTTCAACGACTGCTCCCCGAAGGAGTTTCGCAAAAAGATGATGGAATGGGGAAAATGAGCAGCGCGGGGATATAATCATTTTTTAGATCCGGGACATTCGTCCGCGGGTCTTTT
>NZ_CAJVCE010000005.1 GCF_910594985.1 Paenibacillus allorhizosphaerae | reverse complement strand
GGGGGAGGGTGGGAAATATGAAGGAAATATGTTGCATACGGATAACACCCTAAAATCAGGTACAAAGTTCAAGGAATCGGGTATCTCTTTTTGAGCGGGCTGAATTTATAATGAAGACGTCGCGACATAGATCAATATGAAACTTATTCGGAGGTTCACCGTGTCTACAACTGGCAACAACGACATACATCCGCAAGGAATAGATCAAACGTTTGCTTTATTCGCCCGTTCCACCAAGCATGTGCTGGTCGCAGCTCACCGGGGCGTATGGATAGCGGCTCCGGAAAATTCCATCTCGGCGATCCGTGCGGCGATTGACGCCGGAGCTCACATTGTCGAAATCGATTTGCACCGGACAAAGGACGGCGAACTGGTTCTGATGCATGATCCGACAGTCGATCGAATGACGAACGGACAAGGCAAAATCGCCGAGTTGACGCTAAATGAGATCAAATCACTTCGTCTCAAGAACGGGTCCGGCGGGGCGGACACACCGCTTACGGATGAAACGGTGCCTACGCTGCGGGAAGCGATGGAGATCGCCAAAGATCGCATTATGGTCAACGTCGATAAATGCTGGAAGTTCAAGGACGACGTCTGGGCGATCATAGAGGAGACCGGGACAACGGCGCAGACGATATTCAAAGGCACGGCCGGTCACGAAGAAGTGGCCCGATGGCTGGCATCCAAATCGCCCAGACCCGTCTACATGCATATCGTACTGGATAAAAACATCGGCGGACTGGACGACATCATGACCACCGTCAAACCGGATGCGTATGAGCTTGTATTCGCTACGATGGACGATCAGGCGATTTCCGATGCGACGATTGCCAAAATCAAGCAAACCGGAGCAAGAATGTGGATTAATATGATGTTCAAACAATTCGCCGGCGGCTTGACAGACGACCCGACTTGTTGGGACTGGTGCATCGAACGGGGGGCTACGATGCTGCAAACCGACTTTTCGGCGGATATGCTCCGCAAATACGCTCATGCCCATGTGGACATGAAAGCGTAATCATGTGGGCTGTCCGGAAACGGCCCAATTCTTTTTTAACTGGCTAGTATACGAAATAAGGGGGAAGCACCATGTTGAATAAAAGCGTAAGCGTCATATCGATCTTCGCGCTGGCCGCAGCTATGCTGGCCGGATGCGGAGGGGGAAGCGGGAGTGGGAGTACGGACAAGCAGCCTGCAGCCGCCCCCCAAGTGAAGCAAGATCCCGTAACGATCACACTGGGCATACGTGCAAGCTATTTGACCGATACGGAAATCAAGCGCTATTTCACCGATCCTGTGCAAAAGAAATATCCGCATATCACCATTGAAGTCGTCAGAATCGACGATAAAACGAATTCGTTCCAAAACCTGATCGCCACCGGCGGCTTGCCGGATGTGAACTTCATCGATTCCTTGACATTGCAAAGCACGAAGCTGCTTGGCATGCAGCAGGATCTTACAGAAATCGTCAAGAAGCATAATTACGATTTGACTAGGTTGAATACGGATTTGCTCGACATTGTGAAGACGAACAATCAGACGGATTTCCTTGTTGGTTTCCCATACGTCGTTCAGTTCAATGCGCTGTATTACAACAAAGACATTTTCGACAAGTTCGGCGTGCCTTATCCGAAGGACGGGATGACATGGACGGAAACGATCGACATCGCCAAAAAGCTGACGCGCAGCGAAGGCGGCATCCAATATCGCGGGCTGGAGCCGGATTCGGTATTCCGTCCCGGTTCCCAGCTGTCGCTTCCGCTCATCGATCCGAAAACGTACAAGTCGATTGCCGATACGGATCAATGGAAAAAAGTGCTGCAAATGTGGAAAGACATCTACAGCATCCCAGGCAACAACAAGGTGCAAGCATTCGCCTCCGGCGTCAACAGCTTCATTAAAGATCAAAATATCGCCATGCTGGCCGGCCTGAACAATCTCGGACGCCTTGAAGAGATCAAGGATAAATGGACGAACTGGGATATGGCTTCGTACCCGGTATTCCCGGAAAAGCCGGGCATCGGCACACAGGCGGATATGCACGTCATGCTGCTGTCCCCGAACAGCAAAAACAAGGACGCCGCTTTCCAGGTAATGACGACCGTCCTCTCGGACGAAGTGCAGCTCGATATGGCGCATATGGGCAAAGGCTCCGTGCTCAAAGACAAGAAGTTCCAGGATGAATTCGGTAAAAACCTCGATTTCATGAAGGGGAAAAACATTCAGGCGGCGTTCAAAACAAAGCCGGCCAAAGCATATCCGCCGACGGAATTCGCGGGATATGTATTCTCCGAAATTACGGCGCTCATGGGCAATATCGTGAAAAACAATACGGACGTCAATACGGCGATTCGCCAGTACGATGAAAAGGTGAATAAATACATCGAGCAGAACCGCAAATAATCGCCTGTCGTTCGTGAGTCGAGGTGCGAGGCGTAAGGAGGCGGCAAGTATGGAAAAGTTCGTTCGAAGGCCGGTCATATGGCTTGCCGCAGCATTGGTTGTGATCGTTATGACGGTGCTTGCCGTAACAAATGCCAAGGTGACAAACGGCGAGACGTCAGGTGAGCAGTCCGATCCGGGAGGCGGCCCTATGCGGGTCATGACGTTTAATCTGCGCTATGCGGCAGCGGATGACCAGCCGTGGGAGAAACGCCGTCCGGTGATGAAAGAACTGCTGCTGAACGAGCAGCCCGATGTTATCGGCACGCAGGAAGGGCTGCTGCAGCAAATAGCCGATCTGGAGACGAATTTACCCGCTTACGGCCAGATCGGGGTCGGTCGCGAAGGCGGGAATATTGGGGAACATATGGCGGTATTTTACAAAAAAGAGCGTGTAAAGCCCCTAGAGCACAACCACTTTTGGCTGTCCGATACGCCGCATGTGATCGCTTCGGCAAGCTGGGGCAATAAAATTCCGCGCATGGTGACTTGGGTGCGATTCCAGGATCTTCAGACGCAAAAAACGTTTTACTTTGTCAACACGCATTTGGACCATGAGTCCCCGGGTTCCCGCGAGAAGAGCGCACAGCTTCTGCTCGATACGTTCCAAACGTTCGACCCCGAAATTCCCGTGATCTTGACGGGCGATTTCAACAGTTGGACGGATTCGACCGTCTACAAGAAGCTGACGGGGGCGGGCGCCGGGAACTTGACGGATGCGTTCCTTGATGCGAAGCAGCGTGCGAACGATACGCTGGGCACGCTTCACGGGTACAAAGACCCGACCGGCGGCAGGCCAACCCATCGCATCGACTGGATTTTGTACCGCGGCAAAATCAACGTGATCCGGGGCGAAATCAATACGTTCAGCAAAGAAGGCCAGTATCCGAGCGACCATTTCCCCGTTGCGGTTGATATCGTGCTGCAAAAAGCAAGCAAAACGACAGCGGAAACGGTCGTCAAGCAGCCGGCTGCGCCGGCGCTGCTTATTACGGAAGTCGTACCGAATTCGAACGACAAAGGGAACTTCAATTACGTAGAAGTTTATAACCAGGGCGAGACATCGATCGATCTGAACGGCTACAAGTTGATTTATTATTCCGGCGCCTCGTTCGATAAAGCGAAGTCGAACAAATGGACAATCACCAAAGATGCGTTCAGCGGGACGACGGTGATCGGACCGAGAGAAACGAAAGTGATCTGGATCAAGAAACAGCCTTGCTGCTACAATCTCGGGATGGATGCGTTCTTGCGCAATTACGGACTTACGGCAAGCGATCTTCGGCCCGAGCAAATGCTCGCCGTGTTTACCCCGGGCACCAATCAAGGGTTGAACGGCACGGCGACGGACGGCCGCTCCCTCAGCATTGCAAGCCCGGACGGCTACCATTTGGTCGGCGTGGAATATAACCAGGGAGCGCTGGATGTGAAAGCGAACGAATCGGTCACGTATGTCAAACCGGAGCCGTTCATCAGCGTGATGCGCAAGCAGTCCGGCAATCAAAAGCCGACACCCGGAATTGTTGCTTCTGACCAGGTCGGGGTGGTAAAGCAGCCGTAGCCGAACTGCGGATTGCTGTCAAGCACGACCTGCACTTGCGGGAAAACGGAGGATCGAGACTGAGTAGCCAGAACGTAGAAGTAAGCAGAAGGTAGATCAGAGAGGGAATGGGTGTGGGGTGGAAGAGCGTAGCGGCCGTCCTGGTCGTCACCAACGGTGACTGCTCGGGTATGCAGCCGACCTTTAAAATCGTGAGATTACCGCTAGTCTAATTCAAAACCACACGATTTTAACAGCGGCTGGACTCCCATACCCATCCCTCCCAGGCGTAAACGTATGGAAAAGCACGCGACAGGATCGTCCTGACCCGGACGTTTTTTTTATTTGGGCTGTTGGGAAGTAAAATTTGGATAAACAAGGCAGAAATGAATCCTCTCAAGAAGGAGAAAATACGTTCGTGTCGAATCAATAATATGGAAATGGGAAACTTAATCCATATGCCCAATCAAGGAGGTTTTGACATGATTCATTCCATTCAAGAGTTTGAGCAAAGTTGGAAAGTGGAGAGTGCGTCCACCCAGAAAATACTTGATGCGCTGACCGATGCATCGCTGTCTCAGGAAGTTTCGCCGAAAGACCGGACGCTGGGGCGCATCGCCTGGCATATCGTTACTTCCGTGCACGACATGGCATCCCATGCGGGACTCGAATTCGACGCTCCAGGCCAGGATGCGGCGCTGCCTGCTTCTGCGCAAGTGATTGCCGACAGCTACCGGACTGCGAGCGCGGCTTTCGCGGAAGCGGTCAAGAAGCAATGGACCGACGCTTCGCTGCTAGAAGTGCGCAATATGTTCGGGGAACAATGGCCGAACGGATTGACGCTATCGATCATCATGAGCCATCAAACCCACCATCGCGGCCAGATGACCGTGCTGATGCGTCAGGCGGGCCTTGCAGTTCCCGGCGTATACGGGCCATCCCGCGAGGAGTGGGCGCTCATGAACATGGAAGCCCCCGTCGTATAGCTGCATTCTTTATACAAAAGATAACGAGCACTTCTCGCCAGGTCATTTGGCGGGAAGTGCTCGCTTTCATTCAGGGGTCAACAATCCTCGCTGAAGCCGGACCCCGTATACTTTACCGTTCGGTTCTTGCCGCTTCGCTTGGCGGCATAGAGCGCCGAATCGGCACATCGAAGCGCATCTTTCGCGCTTGCAGCACTGACAGGGTACGATGCTACCCCCAGCGAGATCGTGACGGGCAGACCGGTCGGATTATCTTCAATTCGCAGCTTTTGACGAATTTTTTCCGCAGTCTTGTAAGCGGCGTCGACCGGCATATCGGGCTGCAGCACGACGAATTCCTCGCCTCCGATTCGGCAGCAGCAGTCTTCTTTTCGCGTCGACGACACCATAATTTTGGCGAGCAATTTCAGCACTTCGTCGCCGGCCGCATGTCCGTAGGTATCGTTGATTTTTTTGAAATCATCGATGTCCATCGCTATTACGGAGAAAGACATACCTTCCTGCACCCATTGCTCGATCCGGGCATCAAGCGTCCGGCGGTTGGCAAGACCGGTCAACGAATCCGTCTGCGCTTCGCTGTACAGATGCTCCTCCTGCTTTTGGAACGCTTCGATCGCCAGCAATATCGTTTTATTCAGGTGATGCGCTTCGTAGTTCCAATGATTCGCTTTCAGAAAACGGTCGTATCGTTTGCCATTCAGTAAATCCCGTGCGATATCCGTCAGCGAAGAGAACGGAGCGGCCAACGTTTTGGCGAGCCAGAACGTGATGATCAGAATGATGATGAACAGCGGCAACGAGTACAACAGCATATTCGCGATAAGCTTGAGCGAGATGGACTCGATTTCCGAGAGCGGCGTCTGGACGACGATGCCCCAACCGTTCTCGCTGGAGCTCGCGTAGCCGGACAAAAACGAGATGCCCTTCGAATTGACGACGAGTTCTTCTCCGTGCCGTCCTTGCATTAATTTTTCAACGACCGAATTGCCATTCACATTATCTCCAAGCCGGCTTTGATCGGGATGGTATATAATATTGCCTGACCCGTCGACGACGAATACATAAGATCCGGATTCGCTGAAAACATTCGTGCCGAATATGCCGTTCAGTACATTCGGTTCGCGCAAGTAGATCGTTCCGCCCAAAAATCCGATATATTCCCCCCGGGCATTGTAAATCGGGTTCGTCATCAGAACGATGAGCCGGTCGGTCGTGCTTAAATACGGCTTCGATATGGTCGGCATGCGAAGCTCCAGGGCGTTTGTTACCGCTTCGGAAGTCAGCGCGAGTCCCGTGTTGCCCGATGTTACCGGTGATATCGCGCGAAGCGTGCCGGTTTTATCCACATAAATGACGGAGTTGAAGTAACCGCTGCTCTCCGTAAAAAGATTCAGTTGTTTTTGCAAAATCTCGGGTTGTTCGACTTCTAGTTGAGCGGCCGTGACGCGCAGGCTGTTTTTCATCGTCAAAAAAAGCGTGTTCATCGTTACGGCCATTTTTTGCGCGCTTTCGTGGTTCATTCCGAGCGTCGTTTCGTAAAGCGAAAGCTTTTCAGCCCGATACGCGGCGAAAATTTGCACCAACGAAGTTCCGAGTATGGATATAAATACGAGGCCCGTTAACAAATATACAAGCCGGATTCTGCGGTTGCCTTTTTGAAGGATCATCGCTTGTTCTCCCATATGGCGTTATCGTCTCTATACATTCGACATAATTCGCTAATTTCCTCTAATATTTTACAAAAATCATGCGAAACGAACAGACATAATGGGACGGACTGCTTTTAAAAAAATGTTGACAATGAATCTGCTCGATGCTACGATCCAATCAAGTAAATCACAACGAAATGTTTGAAACAACAAAACTTAATGTCGACCAATCCATTGGAGACGTTATCCCGCTGAGGATAGCGTCTTTTTTCGTTCGATCGGCAAGGATTCGATCAGATACGGAACAGCACGTCTCAACGAAGCGGGAAGCATGAGCGTTATTTTTTTTTGGAATTATACCAAGTAAACATATGAGAATAATGAAAATGAAGAGGCGGTGGTTTTTATGTTCAAAACGATATCGGCCGGTTTGATGATGACAGGGATCATGGTGCCCATCCTAGGCTGCGGCGGCGAATCCGTACCGAATTTGACGGCGGTCAGTGCGAAAGACGCGCCTGCGACGATTACCGTGTACAAATCCGGATTGAATTTGACCGATACCGAATTTCAGACGTTTTTCGTCGATCCGGTCCAAAAGAAATACCCGCAATACACGTTGCGATTGATTGCGGACGAAAAAGGCGCGACGCCGGAGGAACTACTGGCGGCCGGTACATTTCCCGATATTATTTTTACGAGCAACCCGTCGTATTTCCGCTTCCTTAGTTTGGATGTCGTTCAAGGCTTGGATGATGTCATCAAGAAGGACGCATTCGATCTGAGCCGGATCAAGCCGGTCATTACGGATTCGATTCGGCTGTATTCCGGCAACCAACAGTTGATTGCTCTTCCGTTCTCGTTAAACACCGCTGCTTTATTTTATAATAAAGATGTATTCGACAAGTTCGGCATGGAGTATCCGAGAGAGGGGCTGACGTGGGATGAGGCGCTAAAGCTTGGCAGGCAATTGACCCGTACGGACAACGGGACGAAATATGTCGGCATTGACTTGACGGAACCGATGAATGTCGCGCGAGGGTTGTCGTTGCCGTTAATCGATCCGAAAAGCGGAAAAGCGGCGGTCGGCAGCGAAGCGTGGGTCAAAGTGTTCCGGCTGTTACAGGAATCTTATGAAATTCCGGGCTACATCGGCGACAACGACCGGTATTCTTACGGCAATAAAGCATTTATGCAGGAACGCAATTTGGCGATGCTGCCCAATTGGCTCGGCGGACTGATCGGCCCTTTGCACGAGCTGGCCAAGCAGGGCAACCCGCTCAGTTGGGATGTCGCGCCGCTTCCGAATTTTCCCGAAGCGCTCGGTACCGGGCGGGAAATCGATATTCACTCGATGATGCTGTCCAGGCTAGGCGCTCATCAGGAGCAGGCGTGGCAAGTCATGAGCCTGATGCTGCAGGACGAGGTGCAGAATATCATCTCCAGAGCGGGCCGCCAATCGGTTCTCGACAACCCGCGGCTGGACGAGGAATTCGGCAAGGAACTCGATAGCTTGGCCGGCAAGCAGACGGCGAATATTTTCAAGACGAAGCCCCGCCTCCTTCATCCGCCGAGCGAGTTCGATAAAGATGTGGCGATCAAGCGGATGAACGAAGCCGCCAAGGATGTCGCCATAGGCCGTGTCGATGTCAATACGGCATTGCGCAACGCCGCGGACAATATAGATAAGGATATAGCCTCCTTGAAAAACACGGACCGAGCGCAAGCCGGAGCAAAATAAAGTCACTCGCAACGAAACAATACAGAGGAGAGGTTGGAGGACATGTCGAATTCCAAAATGAACTATTTATTTTTCTTTCCCGATGAAATGCGCGCCGAAAGCTTGGGCTGCTACGGCCATCCGGTTGTCCGGACGCCTCATCTGGATCGTTTGGCCGGGGAGGGAGTGAGGTTCGAGCAGTGCCATGTTCAGCACACGGTCTGCACGCCGTCCCGCTGCAGCTTGATGACCGGATGGTATCCGCATACGGCAGGGCACCGAACACTGTGGCATTTGCTGCGGCCCCACGAGCCGAGCTTGTTCCGTTATTTGAAAGAAGCCGGCTACCGGATCGAATGGTTCGGTAAAAACGATCTATATTCGCCGGAGTATATCCGGGAAATATTGGGCGAGCCGAATAAGGCGGATGCAGGTGACACAGCTTCAGGCCGAACAGGAAATGGCGGGAATTTCAAGAAAGACAACCCGTATGCACCGGACGATCCGGCGTTTTACAGCTTTTTGTTCGAACCGAGAGGAGGAGACGAATCCGGAACGGAAACGGCCGTCAAGATGAAGAAGGCGATCGACTTTTTGCGTTCCCCACAGGCGCAGGACGGCCCGTTCTTTCTTTATTTGCCGACGGCGATGCCGCATCCGCCGTATGCGGCACCGCAGCCGTACCATGATCTCTACGATCCGGCCGCGCTGCCGGAGCTGCGTCCGGCTGATTTGAACGGCAAGCCGGGATTTTACCGGCTCATTCGGGAATACCGCCGGCTGAACCGGGCGGACGAGGATCTCTTCAAGAAAATTCAGGCGGTATATCTCGGCATGATCAGCCATGCGGACTACTACCTGGGCGAGCTGCTTCAGGCGCTGGAAGAGAGCGGTTTGGCGGAGACGACGACGGTAATCGTGGCATCCGACCACGGAGATTGGGCCGGGGATTACGGGCTTGTGGAGAAATGGCCGAGCGGCTTGGACGATACGCTGACGCGAGTGCCGCTCATTATTCGCAGTCCCGGCAATACGGCGGGCCATGTCGTGAAGGAGCAGGTCGAGCTGTTCGATATTATGGCGACGGTGCTGGATTTGTCGGGCATTGAGGCTAAGCACAATCACTTCGCGAAGTCGCTTGCTCCGCAGCTTCGCGGGGCGGCGGGCGATGCGGGACGGGCTGCATTCGCCGAAGGCGGTTACGATACAAGGGAGCCCCACTGCTTCGAAGGGGATCCGCAGCGGATGTTCGGCGGCATCGCCCGGGATACGAGCCATATTTATTACCCGAAGGGCAAGCAGCAGCAGGATCATCCGGAAAGCGTATGCCGCGCTTCGATGATTCGAACAGCCGACTACAAGCTCGTTCGTCGAACCGCCGATACGAGCGAGCTGTACGATCTGCGCAGCGATCCCAGAGAGCTGGAAAACGTATACGCCCGGGAAGCCTATAGAGCGGTACAGGCGGAGCTCGAATCCCGGCTGCTCGACTGGTATATTCATACGTCGGACGTCGTGCCGACAAACGAAGATCCGCGCGGATTTCCGGGCGGCATGGAGAGGGGCTGAGATTGCATGAACATCGTATATATACATACGCACGATACAGGGAGATACATTGAGCCGTACGGGTACCTGGTGCCGACACCCCGGCTGCAGCAATTCGCCGAAGAAGGCATATTGTTCCGTCAGGCGTACAATGCAGGGCCGACCTGCTCGCCGAGCCGTTCCGCGCTGCTTACCGGCATGGTGCCGCATTCGAACGGCATGATCGGACTGGCGCACCGGGGCTTCCGGCTGCACGACCCGGGTCAGCATCTGGCGGCGTTCTTGAAAAACCGCGGGTTCGAGACCGTGCTGAGCGGCGTCCAGCACGAAGGAAAGCAGCCCGAAGCGCTCGGTTACGACCGCGTGCTGCACAGCCCGGGCGGCAGTAAAAAAGACGGCGCTTGGGATGAAGAAAACGCGAAGAGAGCCGCCGAATACATCCGGGGCTGCTCGCCGGACCGGCCGTTCTTCCTTGCATTCGGGATGTTCAGCACGCACCGGGAGTTTCCCGACCTGGACGGCAGCGTCAATCCGAACTATGTGCAGCCGCCGCACCCTTTGCCAGATACGAAGCAGAACCGCGAAGATACGGCCGCCTTCATCAGCTCGGCCCGCATTGCCGACCGGTGCGCGGGCATTGTGCTCGATGCGCTCAAGGAGACGGGACTGGAGCGGGATACGCTGATCATTTATACGACGGATCACGGCATCGCTTTTCCGCGGATGAAATGCAATCTGTTCGATACGGGGATCGGCGTATCGCTCATACTGAAAGTGCCGGGCCATCCGGCGAACGGCCGGGTGATCGATTCGCTCGTGTCGCACATCGATCTGTTCCCGACGATCTGTGATCTGCTCTCGCTGGAGAGACCTTCCTGGCTGCAAGGAACGTCGCTGCTGCCGCTCCTAAGCGGCGAAGCGGAGAAGGTAAGAGACGAAATCTTCTCGGAAGTGACGTTCCATGCCGCCTATGAACCGATGCGCTGCATCCGCACGGAACGGTACAAGTTCATCCGGCTCTACGACGATCACGATGGGCACGTACCCGCCAACATCGACGACGGCTTAAGCAAAACGTTCCTGCTGGATAGCGGCCTGCTGGAGGAAAAGCGGGATCGCGAGATGCTCTTCGACCTGCATCTCGACCCGGTCGAGCGCGTCAATCTGGTGAACGATCCGCGGTATAAAGCCGTCTTCAGCGATTTGTCCGCGCGATTGCAGAGCTGGATGGAGCAAACCAGCGACCCGCTGCTGCACGGCAAAGTGCCGGTGCCGGAAGGGGCAAAGGTGAACCGGAGAGACGCGATCAGTCCGAAGCTGAATGAGTTCGAGTAAGCGAAACGGAGTGCTTTTCATTAAAAATCGCAGCCTCCCGTTGCCACGTTCATCGTGGAGCGGGAGGCTTTTTTTGTGCAATCGAAGGGAAGGCTTTTCGCGTATGGGATAGTCTCTGTCTAGGGGTGACCGTCCGATTTGCAGCGCCGAAACGGGCTAAGATCGGCGCGCGTTGGAATAGGTAACGCTATCGGCCTTTCTAACCACCGCTGCACGGCAAGGGCATGAAGGCGCTCCAAAAAGGACAAAGAATTGAAACTTTTGCCCGAAAACGACGTCGTTCCATAAAGATTTGCTGCAAAATGTACTTTATAATGGATGTACACTCGAAAGTTACAAAAGCAACAGCAACTCAAGCGTTCGCAGCGGGCATGTTCTGCAGCGGGAAAAATGAAAGGGTTTGCAGAGAGAGTGCGTACAAACGACGCGATGAATAGGGGCGGTCATGTGAGAAGAAGAACAGAACAAGTGACGCACACGCTGCGTGCAGCCAAATGGATCGGCGCGCTGCTGCTTGTCTCCTTGACGGCGGCGGCATGCCAAGGCACGGCTTCACTGGAAACCGGCGGCGCGGCGGCCGTCGGAGCGAAGCAGCCGCTGCAGATCGTCAAGGCGGAAGCGGTCGGCGCAAGTACGGTAGAAGTTACGTTCAGCGGCAAGCTGGCCGGCTTCGACCCGAAAGATATTTCGCTCGTGGCGGCAGCAGGGACGTGGAGCGAGCTTGATCCGAAGCTGACCCGGTTTCTGACAGTCCAGAAAACGAGCACCCGCGTTGATGCGGACAGCCGCACGGTTGCCGTATTCGACATTGAGGAGAAGCTGAATCCCGATGCGACGATGCCGAGGCCAGCGGTGAAAGACCCGCGGAAAATTCCGCTGCTGACCGCCAAATATTATACCGGTAACGAGGCGGCCGACCGGAAGCGCGCCGACAACCTGCTCACATGGCAGACGGCAGAGGGGGGCTGGGACAAAGCGCTGGAGGAACGGAGCAAACAGCCGTGGAGCAGCGGCCCGAAATCGACATGGCGCTCGAAAAGCGGTGGTGACCTCGGAACGATCGACAACGATGGGACGACGAACGAGCTGCTGTTTTTGTCGCTCATGTACAACGAGACCAAAGAGGCAAAATATAAAGAAGCGGTGCGCAAAGGCATCGATTTTTTGCTGACCATGCAATACCCGAGCGGCGGCTGGCCGCAAGTGTATCCGGCCAGAGGCAATTATTCCGACTATGTGACGTTTAACGATAACGCGATGATGCGCGTCGTGGAGGTGCTGCAGTTTATCGGGCAGGGCCATTATCCGTTCGATACGGATGCGGTCGATGCCGAGCGAAAGAGCAAAATTCAGAAGTCTCTGGATCGTGCCACCGACTACATCGTGAAGTCGCAAATCAAAGCGAACGGCGTGCTGACGGCGTGGTGCGCGCAGCATGATCCGGTTACGTACGAACCGCGCAAAGGAAGAGATTACGAGCATCCTTCCATTTCCGGCTCGGAGTCGGCAGCGATCGTGAAATATTTGATGTCGATTCCGAATCCATCGGATGAAGCGCGCAAGGCAATCGACGCGGCGCTGCAATGGTTTGAAACGGCGCGCATCAAAGATACGAAGTGGGAGAAGACGCCAAGCGGCAACAACTTCGTTCCTGCGCAGAACAGCTCTACGTGGTACCGGTTCTACGAAATCGGCACGAATAAAGGCATGTTTTCCGGCCGGGACGGCGTGATCAAGTACAGCGTGCTGGAAATCGAAGACGAACGGCGTAACGGGTACGCTTGGGGCGGCACATGGCCGCTGCCGCTGCTAGGTGTAGCCAAATCGACGGGATACTATGAAAATCGCGTCTATGCCCGGATCGTCGCCGAAAATTCCAAAGACGCCGGCGGGCAGACGCTGCGGATGGGGGAACTGAAGGTCATAGGGAAGCCGGATAAAGCGAAATAAGGTTATCGCGATGTCACTGGCAGCAGTTTGCCTAAATGAAAAAGGATTTCGTCGTTGTCATCGACGGATAGGACGGGTGAAGCGAGCAGCGGGAATATTTGTAACGTTCGAATCGGGGCGGAATACAATACGATTATAGGCATTTGTCAGGGGGGGAGCAGCTTGGCCGTTACGATTACGTTCGTAGCAATCAATGTCAATACGTTGAACCGCGGTGGCGTCGTATCCGTAGGAGAGGTCGCTCAGCCCGGCTGGGCTCAACACGGCAAAAATAACTTCGGCAACGGGAACATGTACGGCGTCAATATCGAGACGAATATCGTCAACAATGTGCTGGACAGCGATCTGGTCGATTCGCCGATCAGCGACGTGCAAAATACGCCGAGCTTCCAAAATCAGACCGTCTGAGGAGGCGTTCCGTTTGACCCAAACGTGTCAGAATGCGTACGTTGTATTCAACAAGCTCGTCGTAACTTCCATCGAAAATACATCGGGCATTTTCGTCGGGACCAATTATGCGGTTGGCTGGAGCGCCTACAGCAAGAGCAATCAAGGGCTTGGCAGCGTTCAGGATGCGAACGTCGCCCATACAGTCAACGTCGTCTACGATCAGGACATCAGCGATATGCCTGTTCAAGATTGCAAGCAAGTAGCGGCGGTGTCCGGCAGCGGCTTGCAGCAGCAATGCGACATCGTCTTTCATTCGATCCATACGAATACGGTGAGCAACGGTTCGGCGATCGACGTCGGAGAGAACATGCAGGCCGCATGGAGCGGCATGCATAAAAACAATTACGGCACCGGCAAAAATATCGGGCTCAACCGTTTGAAGCATATCGCCAATCTGATCCAGGACAACGATATCATCGACAGCCCTGTACGTTCGGAAAGCAAAATATTCGGGAGCGGCATAGGATAAATCTTCGTTACGCCGGGCCTTTGCCGATATCGGGCTCGGCTGCTTTCGCAGCCGCTCCGCCGGCCGAGAGGATCGCTTTTTGCAGCCAATCCGGCACTTCGGCGTCCGTAATGTTGAGCATGTCGAGAAA
Organism: Paenibacillus allorhizosphaerae; assembly: GCF_910594985.1. Taxonomy (GTDB): domain Bacteria; phylum Bacillota; class Bacilli; order Paenibacillales; family NBRC-103111; genus Paenibacillus_G; species Paenibacillus_G allorhizosphaerae. The sequence goes on along the minus strand of NZ_CAJVCE010000005.1, from coordinate 396,773 downwards.
ATCGGAGTCGTTCAGCAGCGAACGAATCCCGGAGACGACATTGCGGTCGCCACTGACCGAACCGAAGCCCTGGGTCAGCTTCTGATGGCTCTCGAATCCGGTCGGCCAGTTATTGCCCATATTGATGCAGGCCGCGTTTTCGACCGAGCCAATGCGAATGGAGCCGATCACAAATTGAGGCGATAAAAAAGAAGACATGGCGAATCCCTCCGATCGTCGGGATAATAGTGTGGGTGCGTTAGCTTCGCTTCAGCCGAAAGCCAGTCGGCGTGGATTGCAGCCCTGCCTCGGAATGGCCGGATGGCGGCCGATCCGCTGCGGCATTTGTTGTTGCGGAACCGCCGGCGGGGACGGTTTCGTCCTTCTTTTTCGTCAGCGGCATCGTTGAAGGGCCTGGGCCAGGGGGCGTTTTTCCGCCGAAATTATTTCCGAGATTTAGCGAACCGCTTAGATGCTCGATATCCAGAGCATCCAAGCGGTATTCCATTTTTTCCACTACCGGCTGATGGATATGTATATTTTCAATCGTAATTTGCGGCGCTTTGGCGGAAAGCCGCTCGAGCGACTCCTCCAGCCTGCGGAATTGGGCGTTCAAATCGCGAAGCTGCCGTTCCAAATCGCGAACCGACGTATCGGGAACGGTCTTCTTTTTCCAAAACAACGGCATCACCGGGGAGATGGCTTTCCGGCGTTATGCATGTCGATCCGGTCGCGATCGTCCAATGAAGCTTGCACGTCCGAGACGATGCACGACTCTCCGCTGATCGTACCGAAAGCTTGATTTTGTTTGGCCGCATGCTTGAACTTATGTTGGCTATTGCTGCCGGAGAAAATACCCGATGAACCGGAGACGGTTTCAACCCGCAAATCTTGAAATTGTATGCGTACCATGTGGATCCCCCTTACCCTTGGCTGAAATCGATCGGAATTGGCGGTTGCCGCGAATCTTCCTCGATCTGCAGCTCGACAATCAGCAAGCCTTGCGAATAACGGGCATAAATTCCGTTTGCGGAGACAGGCTTCGGCATCGGAAGAGAGCGGCGGAAACTTCCGAAGAAGCGCTCTTGTTGGGTAATCCGGTTGTCGGTAACCGGGTACAGACGAGGGATATCCCCTTCCACGACAAGCGTTTGTCCCTCCAGGTGAATGTCGATATCATTCGGAGATGTCAGTCCTGGAATCTCGGCCAATACAACGACAGAGCCGGCTGTATAATATATATCGATGCGCGGACCCGTATTCGGAATCAGGCCGGCGATGTCCTGCCAAAACTGTTCTCCCAGCACCTCGCCGGCCTGTTTATGGAACGAATTCCAGTCGATCATCGGATTTTGCCGCTCTTTGTCCTCCATCGCCATCACCGCTTTCCAAGGGTTCATTACCATTTATATGTGAAGGCTCCGCCTTATTTGTATAAGCGGTGATGACTTTTTATAAAAATTATTGTGCAGCGGTTCCAGACGTCGGACCCAAAAGTTGATCCAAAACTTTGTATTGACAAACAAGCGACGTCGGTGCTACCATACCCTATATAATCAAATCCGATAAAACATATTGGAATTAAAGTGATTAAATGTGCAGTTGACCGGACCGCCGGAGACGCGCTTCCCATAGTGGAGCTGCGTCTTTTTTTTGTATTACTTGCTCGAAGGGGAAGGAGACATCTGATGGCTTACGTATTGGAAAGAAAGACGGCCCATGGGAAGCGGGAGCGTGTGCATCATCGGACGCGCAGGCAGTTATGGTGCTTATTGTTCATTGCGCCGCAGCTCGTATTATTTTTACTCTTCACGTTGTACCCGATCATCATGAGTTATGTATATGCCTTTTTCAACTGGAGCGGATTCGGCCCGCTTAAAGATTATGTCGGCTTCACCAATTTCAAGGAGACGCTTCTGGATCCGATCTTCTGGAATGCGTTCCGCAACAGCTTGACGTTCATGCTGTACGTTGTCCTCATTCAGGTGCCGTTGGCACTGCTGTTGGCGCTGCTGCTTAATGTCGGTTGGCTTCGAGGAAAGGCCTTTTACCGCATGATCTATTTCCTGCCGGTCGTAACGACGACGGCGGTTGTCGGTTTGGTGATGCGCTTCATCTTCGGCGCCTACAAGGGGCTTGTCAACGAGGTGCTCATTCGGATTGGACTGCTAAGCACCCCCATCGATTGGCTCGGCTCGGTCGATACGGCGTTTCTGGTCGTTGTGCTGGTAGGCATATGGAAAAGCTTCGGGATGAAGCTGATCTATTGGCTGGCCGGCATTCAATCGCTGCCGAAAGAAGTGTTCGAAGCGGCGAAAATCGACGGAGCGGGTCCGCTGCAAATGCTGCGTTACATTACGATCCCGCTGCTTTTGCCCGTCGGGAGCGTGATTCTGCTGATGTCGGCGGTCAATGCGCTGCATGTGTTCGACCTCGTCAAAGCGATGACGGACGGCGGGCCGGCGTTCAAGACGGATATGGTCGACGTGTATATATACCGCTACGCCTTTTCCGGCAAAGGGGAAGCGCGGGTCGGCTTCGCATCGGCGGCAGGCGTCTTGTACGGCATCGTCGTCATGGTCATATCGCTCGTCCTCGGTTTGCTCGCGAAACGTGCCGGGGGACGCAAAGCAGGGAAAGGCCCGAGGGAGGAAACAACATGACAAAACAAAATATCAAACGTTCGCCGCTAATCCTGCTCGTCCATCTGCTGCTGATCGGGCTGGGGATCGTCTGGATTTATCCGTTCGTATGGATGATTATGGCTGCATTCAAAACAAACAAAGAATATATCAGCTCTGGCATTTCACTGTGGCCGGAACAATTTCAGTTCGCGAATTTCAAGCGGGCCTGGGAAACGGCGCATTTCTCCGTTTACTTCTGGAACACGGTGCTCGTCACGGTGGCGGTCGTCGCGATCGTGATCGTCGTGTGCTCGATGGCGGGTTACGCGGTCGGACGGTACAACTTCAAGGGCAGAATGTTCTTTATTTCGGCCATCACCGCCACCATGTTCATGCCGAAAGGCTATACGATCATTCCGATCTATACACTGGTCAATCAGCTCGGTTTGAACAATACGCTGTGGGGCGTCATTTTGGCGGAGGCCGGAGGGGCGCATGTCCTGTTTATATTATTGTTCGTTGCTTATTTCCGCGGCTTGCCCAAAGAGCTTGAGGAGTCGGCCGAGGTGGACGGGAGCGGCTTTATACGAACCTTCGTCCAAATTATGCTGCCCCTTTCCAAACCGATTATCGCTACGACGGCGATCATGCAGTTTATGTTTACCTGGAACGCGTTCCTGATGCCGCTCGTCTTTACGCTCGGGAAGCCGAAGCTGCGTACGCTTGGGGTCGGCATGTTTCAGTTCGTAGGGGAGAATACGCTCGATTGGACGGGAATGGCGGCGGCGGCCAGCATCTCGCTGATCCCGATCTTAATCGTATTTCTGCTGCTGCAAAAATATTTTATCGAAGGCGTTGCCGGTGCGGTAAAAGCTTAACAGAGACAAAAAGAATTATGCGGAGGTATGGAGCGATATGAAAAACAACTGGAAAAAATCGTTATTGGCCGGGTCAATCGGCGCAGCTTTGCTCGTGACGGTGGGCTGCTCAGGTTCGGCGGATGGGAATGGCGCAGCGGCCGGTGACGGAAAAGAAGCGGTCATCACCTTATGGGGCTTGAGCGACTTTCTGAAGGGCGACGAAAGTCCCGGACAGCAAATGGTCAAAGAGTTCAATGGAAAATATAAAGGGCAGATTCGCGTGGAAGCCCGGTTTATGCCGGCAGCGGAATACAATACGGCGATTCAGGCGGCGATCTCCTCGAACGACATGCCGGATATATACCAGACGCCGTCGAGCTCGGATATTCGCACGTTCGTAGCGAACGGTCATGTGCTTCCTTTCGACGGGCTCGTGTCCGAAGGCTGGAAAAATCGCTTTTTCCCGGGAAGTTTCGTGGAGGGCGTCAACGTGATCGACGGAAAGACGTACAGCTGGCCGCTTACGGGCCCGCAGCTCGGTTCGATCTTGTATTACAACAAGGACGTATTGAAGCAAGCGGGTCTCGATCCGGAGAAGCCGCCGAAAACATGGGACGAGCTGAGGGAAATGGCCAAGACGATTACGGCCAAAGGGAAAGGCGATGTGTATGGCGTCGTGTTCGGAGGCGGCGAATCCGGCGGCAATTCCGGCGTCGTTAACTTCGTCAACGCTTTGGCGGCGGGGACGTCTCCCGAGGCGGCAGGAGGCTTTAATTACAAAACGGGCGAGTACGCCTACGATTCCAAGGCGATGCTCGACTCGTTCGATTTTTTGCTCAAGCTGAAGCAGGACGGCAGCATTCTGCCTTCGTCTTTTACCTTGAAAGGAGCGGAAGCCGGGATCATGTTCGGTCAAGGGAAGGCGGCGTTCCTGATCGACGGCAGAGCCCGGATGTGGATCGTCAAGCGGGATACGCCGGAAGCGAGCTTCGGCCTGGCCCAGGTACCGACGCCGGACGGCAGCAAGCCGACCTATTACTACGTCCCGGTCAACCCGACCGGTTATATGATTTCGTCGAAGACGAAGCATCCGAAGGAAGTCGGCACTTTCCTCGAGAACGGCTTTACGGCCCCAATGTTCTACGATCGCTATCTGAAAAGCGGCGTGGCGCTTACGCCGATCGACAGTATCAATAATAATAAATCGCTGTACCCGTATCCCGAGTTCAATACGTTTATGCAGCTTCATAAAGATCTATTGAGAGTGAGACCGGATTATGCGGTGAGAAATGCGCAAACCGCCAAAGTCATCGTCGAACTCGGCTCGCTCGACCAGCCGAAAGTGAAACCGGGCTTCAACGACATTTTGCAATCCGTCCTGTCAGGGGCGCAAAAGGATGCGGCCGGTCTGCTCAAAGCGTACAACGACAAGTTAAACAAAGGACTGGAAGAAGCCGTGAATAAAGTAAAATCGGCGGGCGGCAGCGTCAGTCTAGGCGATTTCAAATTTCCGAACTGGGACCCGAAAAAAGATTATACGGCCGATGACTACAAAGCGTTGAAATAAACATGGATTAACGGAAGGAGATCGTTCGATGAGCAAGCCGAATATCGTATTTATCGTAGCGGACCAGCACCGGGGGGACTATATGGGCTGCGCGGGTAACCGCGTGGTACGTACGCCGAACCTGGATCGTTTGGCGGAAGGCGGCGTGCGGTTTACGAATGCGTACTGCAATTCCCCGCTTTGCGTCCCGTCCCGCATGTCCATGCTGACGGGACGCTACCCGCATCAAACCGGCGTGTTCGCCAACAGCGATCACCTGGCATCGGACATTCCGACCTTTGTGCACGGGCTTGGACTGGGCGGCTACGAAACCGTGCTGTGCGGCCGCATGCATTTCGTCGGGCCCGATCAGCGGCACGGGTACGAGCACCGGCTCGTCGGCGATATTACGCCGACTTACTTGGGCGGACCGTCTACGGCGTACGGCGATTTGAAAGGCACGTCGGGCCAAGGCTTGCGCTCCATCGAAACGGCCGGCCCCGGCAACAGCCCGGTGCTGGAGTACGACGAGCAGGTGACGCAGGCGTACGAACAATACGTATCCGGGCGCAGCCGCGAGGCGGCTCGGCCTTTGTTCATTACGGTCGGGCTGTATGGACCGCATCACCCGTTCATCAGCCCGCCGGAGCAGTATGAGCAGGCGGTTCGGGCAATGGAAGCGGCCGATGCGCCGATTCCTCCCGATTCGCTTCCCCGTCATCCGTGGCTCGATCATTGGTTTCGCCGGCTGAAGGCGGAGCAAATTACGCCCGGGCAGCTGTTCGAGGCAAGGGCCAACTATATCGGCCTCGTGAATCGGCTTGATCAATTGGTCGGGCGGATCGTCGAAGCGTCGGCGGCGCTGCCGGGGGACACCTGGATCGTCTACGTATCCGATCACGGGGAGATGGCAGGAGACAAGGGCATGTTCTGGAAGCGCAGCTTCTATGAGGGCGCGCTGCGCGTACCGATGATCTGGCATCCGCTGCGGCACAGCGGTTCGGACGGAATCGTCAGAGGCGCAGCAGTCGATACGCCGGTTAGCCTGGTCGACCTGGCGCCGACCTTCCTCGGGGCGACGCAATCGCCGGCGCCATCCACCTTGACCGGGAACGATTTGTCTCCACTGCTGTTCGGCACGGATCAGGCCGGAACGGTGTGGGAGCAGGAACCGCCGGTGTTCGGCGAACTGCTGACGCCGCAGGATTCGGCGATCCGCATGGTCCGGCAAGGCGCGTACAAGCTGGTTTACTACCATAACTACCCGCCTGTGCAGTTGTTCGATCTTCAGAGCGATCCTCACGAAACGACGAATTTGGCTGAACTTGAAGAGTACCGGGAGCTTGTGCAGCGGTTGATCGGACTGGCGCTGCAGGGCTGGGACCCGGATTCGCTGATCTCGTCCTCCTTGCAGCGTCATGCGGATCAGGCCTTCCTCGCCCAATGGGGCAAACAGGTCGGGCTGGAGCGGCATGAGGTGTGGAATCCGGAGGCGGTCCCCGGCGCTGATGCAACCGGCGCTGCGCAGCGGGAGATCGCAGGGACAAAGGAGGGAGCTTGACCGTGGCGGAACATGTACATAAGCTTTCATGCTGCTCCATAGGTCGTCGCGGCAATGAAAGGGCTGAAGCGGAGGCGGCCGCTGCCTTGGCGATCCAAGGCCATGGAGGGATTGAGCGGCGGAACGATCTTGTTGCTTCGCCTTCTGGAGCAACTATCGCTGGAATCGGCGCAAGCGCAGCGCAATCGATGGTGTATCTGGCAGGCGGCACATTCCTTATGGGCACCGACGATACGGAAGGCTTTCCGGCCGACGGGGAAGGACCGGTCCGCGAGGTGGAGCTTTCCCCGTTTTATATCGATAAAACGACGGTTACGAACGCAGAATTCGCGGATTTCGTGCGGGATACGGGATATGTAACCGAGGCGGAACGATTCGGATGGTCGTTCGTGTTTCATTTGTTTGTTCCGGATTCCGCCCGCAAGGCGGATGCCGCGAGCGTACCTGGAGTCCCCTGGTGGCTCGCCGTCCCGGGGGCAAGCTGGCGGAAGCCGGAGGGTGAGGGCACGGGCATCGACGAACGGATGGACCACCCGGCGATTCACGTGTCATGGAACGATGCCGCCGCGTACTGCGGCTGGGCCGGCAAACGGCTGCCGACGGAAGCGGAGTGGGAATACGCCGCCCGGGGCGGGCTGGTGCAGAAACGGTATCCGTGGGGCGATTTGCTGAAACCGGGCGACGAGTACTTATGCAACATTTGGCAAGGAAAGTTCCCCGATAAAAATAACGCAAGCGACGGCTATATCGGGACGGCGCCTGCGCTTTCTTTTCCTCCGAACGGTTACGGCTTATACAACGTGGTAGGCAATGTGTGGGAATGGTGTTCGGACTGGTTCAGCCCGAACCCTGCAGCGGCGGCCGGTTCGGCGAAAAATCCGAAAGGCCCCAAAACCGGCGTGAATCGGGTGATGCGGGGTGGATCTTACTTGTGCCACAAGTCGTACTGCAACCGGTACCGGGTCGCTGCGCGCAGCTCCAATACGCCGGACAGCTCGACCGGCAATCTCGGCTTCCGCTGTGTGCGGGACCCTTAAGAATGAGGCAGCTTATCATGTAAATGTTGGGCGGCTTGAAGTAAAATAATAGCAAACGGGTTAGAGGAGAGTGTACGGGTCATGGCGAAAAGAAATGCACAACCGAATGTTATCGTCTTTTTTACCGATCAGCAGCGCTGGGATACGACAGGAGCACACGGCAATCCGCTGGGTCTCACACCGAATTTTGACCGCATGGCGGCGAGCGGTGCGCACTTGTACCACTCTTTTACATGCCAGCCTGTATGCGGACCTGCCCGGTCCGCGCTGCAAACCGGCCTATATCCGACGACCACGGGCTGCTTCCGCAATTCGATTCCGCTGCCGGAAGGGTCCAAGACGCTGGCGCATTATTTCCGCGAGGCCGGCTATACGACGGGGTATATCGGCAAGTGGCATTTGGCCGACGAGAATCCGGTTCCCGAATCGAAGCGGGGCGGCTATGAGTATTGGCTTGCGGCCAATGCGCTGGAACGGACATCGGATGCGTACGATACCGTTGTGTTCGACAACGACAACGAGCGTGTGAAGCTGCCCGGCTACCGGGTAGATGCGCTGACGGATGCGGCGATCCGGTATGTCGACCGGCATCAAGACGAGCCGTTCTTCCTGTTTGTTTCGTTCCTCGAGCCGCACCATCAAAACCACCGGGACGATTACCCTTCGCCCGACGTGTACGCGAATGCTTATACGGGCCGATGGACTCCGCCGGATTTGGCGGCGCTCGGGGGTACGAGCGCACAGCATTTGGACGGCTACTACGGCATGGTGAAACGTCTCGACGAAGCGCTCGGCCGCGTGCTCGACACTTTGAAAAGTTTGGCGCTGACGGACGATACGGTCGTACTGTTCACCTCCGATCACGGCAACCATTTCAAGACGCGTAACGGCGAGTACAAGCGATCGTGCCACGAAAGCTCGATTCGCGTGCCGACGGCATTTACCGGACCGGGCTTTACGAGCCGGGGGCAAATCCGCGAGCTGATCAGTCTGATCGATTTGCCGCCGACACTGCTCGATGCCGCAGGCATTCCGGTTCCCGCCTCGATGCAGGGCCGATCCCTTATGCCGCTGCTGCGCCGGGAGACAGCCGACTGGCCGGAAGACGTCTTCGTGCAAATCAGCGAAGCGCAGACCGGCCGCGCGATCCGGACGAAGCGGTGGAAATATTCGGTGTCCGCCCCGGATTCAAACCGGAACAGCGCTTCGTCCGACGCTTATGCGGAGGAGTTCCTGTACGATCTTCAGGCCGATCCGTATGAGCTGACGAATCTGATCGGCTTTCAATCGCACCGGCAGACCGCCGAAGTGCTCAGGCAGCGGCTGCTGCAGCGTATGGCCGAAGCGGGCGAGGCGCCTGCGGAGATCATTGCTGCCGAAGAGAAGAAGAGCGGCCAACGCCGCGTAACGGAGCAGGAAACCCGGCTTTAGGCTACCCGACAAAGGAGGAATACCGAATGAGCAACAGCATCGTATTCATGTCCGACGAGCATAATCCGTTTTATTCTGCCGTGTACGGCCATCCCTTCCTTCGCACGCCGAACATGGAGCGTTTGGCGGCGGAAGGCACCGTGTACGAGAATGCGTATTGTCCTTCGCCGCTTTGCTCGCCGAGCCGCTCCGCGTTTATGGCTGGCTTGCGCGTGCATGAGCTGCAAACGTACAGCAACTGCAACGTCGGGCTGCGAACCGACTTTCCGACCTACGGCAAAGTGCTGCATGATCAAGGCGTTTATACCGTCCATTTCGGCAAAACGCATGTATATGACGCAGGCCAGCGGCTCGGCTTCTCGGAAATTCATCACAGCAAAGACCAGAAGAAGCCCGGCGACACGAACTTCAGCCGCAGGCCGCTCGCGGTCCGCAAAGATGCCGCACAGCGTGCGGACGGCTACGGCGTAAAAGAAACCGCTTTTGACGGCGATTTAAAAGTAATAAACGATGCGCTCCAGTGGCTGCGTGAAGTGGCCCCGACGTTAGAGCAGCCATGGTGCCTGACCATTAATTTGCTCAATCCGCATTTCCCGCAGTGGAACACGCAGGAGTATTGGGATTTGTATCCCGAGGGTGGCGACCTGCCCCGCTATGGAAAAGAGGAAGCAAGCGCGAATCATCCGTATGCGAGCGATTTGCGAAGTCACTTCGAAGCGGATTTGTTTACCGAAGAGCAGGTGCGCGGGCTGAGAAGAGGTTATTTGGGCAATGTGGCGTTTATTGACGATCAAATCGGAAGATTGCTCGGTGTATTGCAGGAGAACGGACTGAAAGAAAGCACGAATGTCATTTATACATCGGATCACGGGGAGATGCTCGGCAAGTTCGGCATGTGGTGGAAATGCTCGTTATATGAGGACTCCGTACGAATTCCGTGCATTGCGGCCGGACCGGACTTTGCCAAAGGCAAACGGGTAGAAACGCCTGTCGATACGCATGACGTGCAAGCCTCGCTGTTTTATGCCGCAGGCGCCATAAGACCGGAGCATTGGGCCGGGGAACCGCTGCAAACGGTGAGCGTACGGGACGCGGAGCGAGTTGTTTTCTCCGAATACCATGGGCATGGCACGAGATCGGGGGCTTACCTGATCCGCAAGGGAGACTGGAAGCTGATCTATTATACCGAAGCGCCGCATCAGTTGTTCCATCTGCGGGAAGACCCGGAAGAGCTGAACAACGTGTTCACGCAATATCCGGAAAAAGCGGTTGAGCTTGAGACCGAACTTCGACGCATTTGCTCGCCGGAGCTGGAGGATACGCGGGCGCATCAGTTTCAGCAGGAGCAGCTGCGATTATTGAGGGAAACCGATAAAGGCAGTTCGTCGGTCGAAGCGATATAATTTGATTCGTTAATTTGGTAATTAGTGTAAAAATACAAAAACAATCCGCAGCCCTTTCCTGAGAAGGTGCGCGGATTGTTTTTTGTGTTCCGTCATGATCATACAGCATCGGGGGCATCCAAGATCCGTTCTATTCCTTTTTATCCTTTTCCTGCAGCACCCGCAAATAATCGTCAAGGCGGTCGAATCGTTCTTCCCACATGCGGCGAAAAGACTCCATCCACGTGTCCAGCTCAACGAGCGGTTCGGCCCGCAGCCTGTATATGCGCCGATTGGCGTCCGGATGTACCTCGACAAGCCCGGAATCGCTTAGTACACGAAGATGTTTGGAAGCTTGCGGCTGGCGAAGTCCAAGCTCGTTGGCAATTTCCCCTACCGTAAGCGGTCCGTTGCGCAAAAGCTCGACAATTTGCAAGCGATTGGGCTCAGCAAGTGCGCTCAAAGTTGTTAATTTCCCGCCCATACGCATTTCTCCCTTCATACTATTAAATATACATAATATGGAATATTCCTGTCAAGGTATATTGATATCTCTCGATATATATCACAAACATGAGCTGTAGGATTCTAATTCATATTATTTCCAATTGTGTTATGATGAGGTGATATTCGCCAAAATAAAATAACATTGGAAAGGACGAAAACAATGACTCCATATATTGAAGGAATCGAATATACGGAAATTCCCGTTTCCGATTTGGAACAAGCTTTGGACTGGTATTGCAATAAACTGGGGGCGAAACTAGGTTTTAGAAATAAAGATCTTGCCTATGTTGATTTTGCGATGGGACCAAGCTTGTTTTTGGTAAAGACCGCTGACGATACATCGGCGACTTTCCTTGTTAACGGGGAGGACCACTACACGATCGGTTTTAGAGTGAGAAATATCGTTGGATTTCACGAGCACCTCCTGCAACTGGGGGCAAAAGTGGGGAAAATCATTGACGAGGGGAACATAGGCAAGTTTTTTACGTTTTACGATCCTTTCGGAAATATGTTTGACGTACATCAGCCCGTCCGTTCACGTAAATAGTTCATACTGGTGGCGGCAATATTTGATTGCTTATTTGGAGCGTAGTTCAAGGGCTGTAGCGATGCAGTGGATGTAACGTATTAGTTAGTTAATATTGGGGGCTCGCCATGAAAAAGAAGTTCGCCGACGAACCGGGATGGTTTCGAATCTATGAAAAAAGCTATGTGCAAATGTACGTTGAAGAAGCGTCGTTTACCGGCTATGTCTCCCTACTGACTTTAAAAAAAGTCGAAGAGCCGATTTGCGTAAATTACGGGGGCGGCGATTTGTGCATTGTAGATAACGATTACGAGTGGTTAATGCTATTCCCGATACATCGCAAGTTCGCGGTGACGGCATCAATAGATAACCATGGCAACATCGTTCAGTGGTATATCGATTTGATTAAAGATATGGGGTTAACGGAAGCGGGGGTCCCATATATCGAAGATCTTTACTTGGATATTGTTTATTTGCCTGATGGATGCGTCTATGTATTGGATGCAGATGAATTAGAGGATGCCTTGGAAAAAGGAACCGTCTCCGAAGAGGACTATATAACGGCCAAAGAGACGGCTGCACAATTAGTCAAAAACTTGCAGAACGAAAATAATCTCATGATGGCAGAAACACTAAGATTTTTGGGATTGGTCAAACATGCAACGTCATGAAATGCACTCCCTATGTACGAACCTGAACATACTGCTCTTCTCTTAAATGAAAATAGTCTTCAATCCGATATTGGGCTAGATCGATCACCCGATGAGGGGCATCGTTTTTTTGACGCCGTTCATTTCCTATCGAACAAGTGTAAATCTCAAACGTTTCATGATTTTTCCCATAATCTTGAATGAGCCGAAACAGTTCCTTGATGCATTTGAGATTCACTTCGTACTCTTCCGGGTACAACGTCATCAGTAGTGGACTCAAATTGAATTTTCCCCAATTGGGGTAGAGTTCACAGACGTAAGAATTGGTAAAATGCCGCGTGATCATTTCGTTCCACGGCTGAAGCGCTCGAATAATAATTCCCGCTGCGCGTTCAGGGGAATCGTATATCGCTGTTTCGTCGGCTTGAACATGGGATAAGTCGAGGATCTGATCGAGCGGGATGCTTCCTTCAGGAATGACGGCCGATTTAAATCGAATTGATTTGATCGGCTTGCTGCCGCTCTTATCTTCCGCCGACTTTACGCTTCCCCGTTCTCCCAGAGGCAGTTCACGGGGGGAACCGATATAGTAACAATGACTCATGCAAACTCTCCTTTCAACTCACTAGCTACAATGAGCTACTTTTACACCACACGAACATTTTTCCCCCGCTCTTCAAAGCCTGCCTTCAGATATACCCGCAAGGCATCGTCAGGCTCGGGATCGAGCGTCCATAAGCCTTCATGGTTGATGTACAGCTTGAGAGCGCCAAGAGCTATTAACCGGCGTATGCTTTAGCCAGCCCTTTTCTCCTGTAGCTTTCTTTCGTTCCGAAAGGCTCGATGACGGCTATATGGTTGGGTTTATCATGCCAAACATTGGCAAATGCAGCTACTTGATTATTCGGATCGACCACGACCAGATAGAGCTCATGCTGTACGTTGGATTCTCCATTAAACGAAGATATTTCTCCAATTGAGGTACGCCATGCCCGATGCTACTCCGATTATAAGGTAAGCGGCAGCCATATTCATTGGAAAAAATGATTATAAGCAACAGAACAATTTCATTATAGTTTTACAGCAATAATGAAATGTTTGGATACGGTTGCTTTTTCTATAATCAAAAGTACAGCGGTGGGAATTACCAGCAAGGGGGATTCGGATGGATGTAAGGTTTGATATTTCGGTTACAAGGAGGGTATATGGAGCTGGAACGCGATAAGAAAGAAACAACATCGATGAGCCGAAGAACATTTTTTACAGGTTTAGGCGCGGCAGGCATCGGTTTGATTGCGGGGAGTACGTTGACGGGGATGGGGAACGCGGCGGCCGGACAGAGCGTAACCGATTCGGTGTACGGCAATAACGGCGATCCGCCGTTGGGCTGCTGCACCGAGTACAACGTGAAGGACAAGGGAGCGAAGGCCGATTACTTTCTGGCCGACGGAACGTTCAATCCGAATCCGACGAACAATACGCTGCCGTTCCAGCAGACGTTCGATGCGATCGAAACGGGAGGAGCGGTCTATATTCCTGCCGGCGCGTATTACGTCACAGGCAATGTGACGGTCAGCGGGAAGCACGTGGCGCTGATCGCCGAAGGAGTACGCCTATACGGCGGCGGAACGTTTCTGCTCGATGCGCCGACAGGCGCGGCGGGGGCGGCAAGCGATGTGACGGCAGGGGACTATCGGTTGACAACCGCCGTATCCGCTGCGGCCGGCGACTTCGTCGAAATAGCGGGCACGATCGCGCATTCGCTTTATACGCCGAGCCGCTATGCCGCGACAAAGTTTATCGCAAAAGTCGTTGCTGCGGCCGAAGGCACTCTGACGCTCGACCGAAACATCATGTTCAGCTTGACTGGAGTTACGGTGGCTCGAATCACTCGCCCCTATACGCTGCACGTTTCCGAAGGGCTGTCGCTTCATTCCGTCGGCATGTCCGTCAGCCGTTGTATCGGCGGAACGGTAAGCGTTTCCATGACGGGGGTGCGGGTAGCGTCCAGCTCGGGCATCGCCGTCTCGAAGTGCTGCGATCTAAGCTTGCGGGTGCAGGCGACGGACTTGCTGTCCACGCACACGGTCGTGCTGCAGGACAGCAACAACGTCAGGCTGGGCGTCACTGCCGCAAGGTGCGGCCAAACGGACGGTTCTTCCGTGAAGGTTATACGCGCCAACGGCATTCAAAATGCGACCATCGACGCCCTATGTAACGGCAGCTTGACAGGAGACAGCACCATTTACGGTAGCCGGAACGTCCGGCTCCATATCGAATCCGTCGGCAGCGGACGTTACAACCGGGAAACGAACGTTACGGGCGGGAACCGGCTGGAGGCGGTGCAGTTTTCGGAGTGCAACGATATTACGGTCACCGGGAGCTTAACCGAAGTGGATGACCAGGCGATCGAGTTTCTTTCCGTCGAACGCGGTGTCATTCAGGCCAAGGTCAGTACGCTGCCCGGCAGCACGGAAGGCGCTATCGTCATTAAAGGCAAGTCCAAAGAGGTCGATATCGTGAACCCGGTCATCCGCTGCTGGAATCCGTACGGGATCAAATTCGAGTATGTCGACGGGATGCAGGGATACCACAAGGTTATCTACCCGGACATCGTCAATCTGAACGATACGTCCCACACCGGGATTTTCATAAGAGACGCGCAGACGGCGCTTGACGCGAACGTGACCGTACTGGGCGGGGTAATTGAGGCGAATACCCCATTCATTGTGAACCCCAATCATAACAAAGTGACGATAAAAGATACGATCATCGAGTGCAAAGGCGGATACGGCGTGCAAATGAACGGCGACTTCGGTATCGTCGATAACGTGGCCGTCACCGGCACCACGACACGGGCGGTTGTCGTGAACGGAGCGAATACAACCGTATCCAGGGTTCGTTCTCACTCGCTCCTATATGTTCGAAGCGGGGTAAGGCCCGGCTTTTCGATCGGCAAATACAGGAGCAACGACGTGAGCCAAATTTATTTCGATCAAGGCAGCTGGCATATTCGTGCAAGCCAAGGAAAGTACGAGGCGCCTTCGGCGCCGACGGAATACGCCTGGAGCACGGGAGATGTGCTTTATAATCAAGCACCGGTCGAAACGGGGGCGGCCGGGAGTAAGTATATCGTCACCGGCTGGGTATGCACGGCATCTGGAACACCCGGCGTCTGGTCGCAGCTAAGGGCACTGACCGGGAATTAACCGGGATCAAGCCCGTTCGGGCTTGTCTGTCTATATTTTGTGCGGAACTGCTTCGGCGTCATTTCCACGTGTTTCTTGAAGATCATGCCGAAATACGGGTAGCTGTTGAAGCCGACCATCATCGCAATATCCGAAATGGTCAGGTCCGAGCGGGTTAGCAGCCTTTTGGCATGGTGGATGCGTGTATACAGGATGAATTTGCTAATCGTATCGCCGGTCGTTTTTTTGAACAGATGGCATAAGTAGTAAGGGGTTATGAAAAACATTTTGGCGAGCTCATCGAGAGAAACGTCTTCGGCATAATGCTCGGATAAATAGTTGATGACGTTTTCGACGATGGCATTGGTGGAGCTGCCGGACGCTTTGGAATCCGGTTCTTTGCCGGAATGAAGCAGCCGATAAATTTCGAAGAGCAGCCGGTTCAAATAAACGCCGAGCATTTGGTCGAAGCCATACTCCCGGGTAGAGTACTCCTCGTGCATGCGGGACAATATAGCGGATATGTGCGAATGCTCCTTGGCATTCAAGCGGATGTGCATCTTATCCGGATGGTGCGCTCTCTCGAACATCTCGAGCCACTTCTTCTTGGTGCTGGAATGCAGAAACTCCGGCAAAAAATTAATGACGGTCCGGGTAAACGGACGGCCTTGGGCGGGAATCGGCTTATGAATCTCGTTCTCTCCGATCAAAAAGATATCGAATCCGTCGATCGTATAAATCCGGCCGTCTGTCAAAAAATTGCCGGTGCCGTCATGGACGAAATACAGCTCATACCCGTTGTGGGAATGAAAATTCATGCGAAAATGCAAGTCGGTCCAGCGATGTTTAATAAAGAAGGGCAAATCCTTCAAATCATTGTTGACCATGCTGTCTACAAAAGGTTCCGAATCATGAACGTTCATCACGAGCCTCCTCCCACGACCTCAATTGCACATTCCTCATAGTAAAATCGGATATGAAGCAAGCATGCCTTGCGTGTAGTACGCGCTTTAAATTTGGTTTAATCATATACGAACGCCTTGGTATTCTGGAAGCGTTTTACTTAGAAATGAAAAAAAATTTATTTATTTTGATCAATCGGGAGGGTTCAATATGACCTATACAAAGAAGAGCAGGTCTGCTTGGCTGGCCGGTGTAATGTCACTGGCGCTAGGAATGGCGGGGTGTGCGCAAGGAGGCCCGGCAGGTGGGAATGCGAATCCGGCTCCGTCGGATAAAGGCAAGAACGAGCCTGCGGCGATGAGTACGGAACCGATCACGCTCACGGTATTCAACACGAGCATGGGGGATGAATTGTTCAAAACCGCGTTCGAAGAGCCGATCAAAAAGAAATATCCGTTTATTACGATTCAAGTGGTGAAACGGGCGAAAGGCTCCATGATCGAAGACCTTGTGGCGGGGGGCACGGTGCCGGACATTCTTTTCCTCGACAGCGGTGCGGATATTATTACGTACAAAGACTTGGACGTTCCGCTTGACATGACGCTGCTCGCCAAAAAATACAACTTCGACCTGGGCCGGATCGACCCGGCCGTAATCGATGATATGAAGGCGTATGCAGGTGCAGGCAATGAAGGAAAGCTGCTCGCATTGCCCCGCTCGATCAATGTGGAGGCGCTGTTTTACAATAAAGATATATTCGATAAATTCGGCGTACCGTATCCGAAGGATGGCATGACGTGGGACGATGCGATCGAGCTGGCCAAAAAAGTGACGAAGCTGGTGGACGGCGTGCAGTTTCGCGGCATCGGCATCAATGACAACATCTTGATCCCTTACAATCAATTATCTCTGCCGCTTCTCGACGCGAATGACAATGCGGTGGTCAATACCGATCCGTGGAAAAACTGGTTCGGCACAATGAAGCGGATTTACGAGATGGACGGCGGCAAGCTCGCTTCACAAGATTACGGAAAAGCGTCGCAGTATTATTTGAAGGACAAAACGCTCGCCATGTTCGCTTCGACGACGATTTTCGGATCGCTGCCAGAGGCGATCAAAGGAGGCCTCAACTGGGATGTGGTCGCGCTCCCGACCTTCAAGGAGGCTCCCGGCCGAACGATCCAAATGTTCGCCCCCGGCATGGCGATCTCCAAAACCAGCAAGTATAAGGAGCAAGCCTTCCAGGCGATCGCGCATATTTTATCGGATGAAGTGCAGACGGCGGAGATTAAGCAGGGAAGAATGACCGTGTTGAAAAACCAGGAGATCAAGAAGGAGTACGGAAAGGAAAACCCGATACTGGAAGGCAAAAACCGCGAAGCTTTAATTAAAAATCAGCTTGCCCCAACAAGAAAGCCGGTGTCGAAATATGATTCCGTAGCCGCTCCCGTCATGCAAGCGAAATTCAAGGAAGTTGTCGTGAACGACAAAGACGTCAACACTGCGCTAAGAGAAGCAGAAGAACAGATCAATCAGCAGATTGCCAAGCTGAAAGTTAAATAAACGATATACGAAATGGGAAAGAAGGCGATCATTTCATGCTGGCAGCCAAGCTTGTAACGAACGCGCAAACCGGCCGCACGATCCATTCCGTCGGCAGCGAACAATCCCATACGGTTCACGGGTATTTTACCGCTTCTTCGTGGAGAAGCAACAGCCGCGACCTGATCGTATCGGCGAACGTGAATCCGGACACGTACCGATGCCGGTACGTGCTGTACAATACGGAAACCGGCGGCAGCAAGGTTTTGGCCGAGAACGTTCCGTACGAGGCGGGGACATCCGCGTCCGACGATCATTACTATTACTGCGTCGGCAACAAAATTCTTGCCGTCGATTACAACAGTGCTCACGTTCGCGAAATATGTACGGTCGATGAAGAGATGAAACTGGTCGGTCCCGTGTCGATCTCAAACGATTGCATGACCGTATCGGTCATAGGCAGCCGGGAGGAGCACACGCTTGTATTATCAATCGACGTTCCTACCGGCGAATGGCGCGTTGCTATCGACCCGTTGTTTGCCAAGCCGTTTCCGATAGCGAGCCACGCCATGGTGAATCCGGTCTATCCGGTCTCATCTTCTACGCGCATGAAGGAGCGACCGAGCACATACCGGACCGGATCTGGGTTGTCGATGCGAAGACAGGCAAGGCGGACAATATTTTCAAGCAGAAGCGGCTGGATGACGGCACGGTCGGCGAATGCGTAGGCCACGAAATGTGGTCGCATGACGGCGAGCGATTGTATTTCGTCAAATACGGAGTCAGTCCGCTGACTCCGACAGGAATATATTACGTAACGAAGGACGGGGAGCGCTGGGGCTGCGTCAACAGCGAGCATGTCCATTGGCACGCTGCCGTTAGCCCCGACGGGCGCTGGACCGTATCGGATACGGGACCTGGAGGGACGCGAAGCCGAATCGTGCTAACCGACGTACGGAACGGCAAGTCCGCCGTTCTGTGCGAGATCGACCGCTGGAAGCATCATCCCGGCCATCCCCATCCGTCGTTCAGTCCCGACAGCAGCAAGGTGGCGTTTACTTATGAGGATGAAAGCGGGTTTTTACGGGTCGGCTGCATAGATATTGACTCAGTGCTGTAGCCGGTATTGTGAATCAATATCACTCACGAAACGAATCGTTTGCCCTTGGTGACATTCTCTCACCAAGGCTTTTTTTTGTTACCGGGAATTTTATAATGGCGGATATTTTTATTTTACTGTACCTTATCGAGGACTTGAACCGGAGTGGGAATGAATAAAATAAACTGTTCGAGTAACCTGGAGGTATCACCAACACGTTTCAGTTAGATTCGACCGGAAATACCCCGTAAGATAGCGACCGATCGATAGGAATGAAAGGGAGTGAAAACCATGGCCACGATCCCGATTATTGAAAAGATCCTGTCAACGGGAGAGCACGTTGTCATCCGGTCCGCAGCGCCCGCAGATGCTTTGAACGCCTATCATATTCAGCGATCGGTTGTGGACGAGAACGAATTTGTCATCACGCAGCCTCATGAATTGCGCAATTCGGAAGAAAGCTACCGCGGTTTAATCGATAAAATCTCCAGAAGCGAAAAGGAACTGTTCATCGTCGCTGAGGTGAACGGCGAGGTCGCCGGCTGGCTCGTTTTTCATACACCCTCCTTGCAGCGGCGAGCTCATTATGGTGAATTTGGCATGATGTTGTTTCGTCAGTGGAGGGGAAAAGGGATTGGAAAGCTATTGATTTCCGCTATGCTGGGTTGGGCTGAATCTCACCCGGTCATTGAAAAAGTCGGACTGGAGGTATTTTCTACGAATGAGCATGCGATCCGGCTCTATCAAGGTTTTGGTTTTCTGGAGGAGGGCAGGCGTATGCGGCAAATCAAGCTCGGCTCAGGCAGCTATATCGATTTGATTCTCATGTATAGAATGGTCAGCGAATAAGGCGCTGACTGGCGGGAAGACTGCTCCTGCTTCGAACATGCACGGGTAAAGTTTAACCTCAAACGGAAGTTTCTCTACTGGTACGCAGCGTCATGTTTGTATAATAATCCCACTGGAAGGAGTGAAGCTTGTGAAAGAAAACGACCATCTCCTCATGATCCAAAAGCAGTGGGATGCGTACCACCCGGAATACATGGAAGCGATTCTGAAAGACAGGCCCGATTATTACAAGTTTTTTGCCGAAGGCGGGGTGGACGATTCCTTTGAATTTCGTCTATTGGGCGATGTTCGGGGACTTCGACTGCTCGACACTTGCTGTGCCTGCGATGCCAGCCAAGCATTCACGTGGACAAATTTGGGCGCAAAGGTGACGGCGTGCGACATTCGCGAAGTAGCGATCGAAATCGCTAAGAAAAATGCCGCAATCATGGATTTGGACGTGGATTTTCAAGTAGCCGATGCCCAAACCTTGCCACCCATCCCGAATGACGCCTACGATATCGTTTACGCCACCTATTTGGTCTGGTACGAAGACATCGAGAAAGCGTTCAAGACATGGTACAGGGTGTTGAAACCAGGGGGACGCGTATTATATGCAGGAGTGCATCCGTTGAGCAAGTTGTTGCAAGAAAATAACGGAATGCTGGAGATTAAGCGCCGTTATCACGACAGAGCGCCGCATTACTATCGATTTGACGCAACCGCAGCCGGAAGAAGGTTCGGTGTCAATGTGAACAAGCCGACCGTCAATAATTTTTCATACGATGGCCGATATCGTCAATGCGATTTCCGAAGCCGGTTTTACAATAGAACGCATGGTCGAAACGGAAGTGCAGGGCAGTACAATGAAATCGTATTTGCCTGATGAAATCGCCATCGTCGCGAAGAAACACATTTGATTACGGGAATGAAAGGAAACCGAACGAGGCTCGCTTTGAAAAAAGCCTTGCTTATTGCAGCCGGTCGACTATAATAAGAGTAAATATTTGGTATGTGCGACTGGCGTAAACGTGGTGAACCACGAGGGAGCACATACGGACAAAGCCGTACGCCTGGGCAAAGTGTTCGATCTTCGGATCGAATGCTTTTTTATTTTCTAGGAGGTGCACGTATGGATCATTTCAAAGACTTTTCTACGGCTGTCAATTGGATTGAGGGGATCGTTCCTTTCGGCATCAAACCGGGCTTGAAACGAATGGACATGCTGCTCGATAAGCTGGGGCATCCGGAACGCGGGCTGTCATTCGTTCATGTCGCCGGTACGAACGGCAAAGGCTCGACGTGTGCGTTCTTGACAGAGATGCTTCTAAGAAGCGGGTACTCGGTAGGAACGTTCACCTCGCCATGCATTGAACGTTTCACGAACCGGATCAAATGCAGCCGCGTAGATATCCCCGAGCACGAGGTGCTTGCGATTACGAATCGGTTGAAGCCTTTAGTGGATGAGGTCGCGCAGTCCGATCTTGGTCACCCTACGATGTTCGAAGTGACGACTTGTATGGCATTCGTTTATTTTTCCCAAGTTCGGCCCGATTTCGTCGTCCTGGAAGTAGGTCAAGGCGGCAGGCTGGATTCGACGAACGTCATTACGCCGCTCGTTTCCGTCATAACGAATATCGGTCATGACCATATGGCCGTATTGGGGGACTCGCTCGAAAAGATTGCCTACGAGAAGGCCGGCATTATCAAGCGCGGTATCCCTGTCGTAAGCAGCGTGGAGCAGGAAGAAGTGATCGGAGTCATTCGGCAGCGTAGTGAAGCTCAAGGTTCCCCACTGTATTTGTTGAAGCGGGATTTCGATTTTGAGGAGGTATCCTCCAAGCTTAACGAGCAAGTTTTCAACTTCCGGAGCGCGTTCGGGCGCCGTGAACGGTTGCAAATCTGGCTGAACGGACGGCATCAATTCAAGAACGCGTCGGTTGCGCTCATGGCTTTGGAGGTATTGCGGGCCGGGCACGGCATAAGCTTGTACGGGCTCGAAGAAGGATTAGCCCGAACGGAGTGGGCCGGCCGGCTCGAGATGGTCTCCAGCGAACCGCGAATCGTACTTGACGGAGCGCATAATCCGGAAGGAGCTCAGACGCTCGCGGATGCACTGCGTACGATCTATTCATATAATCGATTGAACCTGATGATGGGCATGCTGAATACGAAGGAGCATACGGAATACCTCAAGCACATGTTACCGTTAGTCGATACGCTTATTGTTACCGAACCGGCGTTTCGGAATCAGATGCCTGCAAACGATCTACTTCAATTGGCGCGGCGCATCGCCGATGAACATCATTTGCAAATCCGGATGTATGTGGAGCCGGAATGGAAGAACGCGCTGAAATTGCTTTATGATGTAACAAAGAAAGATGACCTTGCCGTGGTTTCCGGGACGCTGTACCTTATTTCCGATGTCCGATCGTGGATACTATATAAGGTGGAATCATATAAAGGCTTTTGACCCGAGCGCTTCCCCACAATAAGGCTGTGGCTTGTTGCAGCAATCGGACTTCGACGTTTGATACGGTTATATGCAAAGCAAGGCTGCCGGCCATATTCTTAGCTCGGCAGCCTTGCTTCATTTAAGGGAGAGGGCGTATGTCGAAACCGGCGATCCCGTTAGCCATGCTGCGATTGAATTGATGCATCTGAATTTCGGATGATCCGTTCATGATCGTATATTGCAGATGAGCGCCTTCCTTTTGTCTTAAAAAATAAGATCCCGGCTTCAGCGCAGCGCCGTTGCGATCCTTGCCATCCCAGCTCCAGGCCGGCGATTGAACGCCCCAAAACATGTCGTTATTCGCTCCGGGAATCGGAAGCCCGTTGATATGGGCCGGGCCGTCCTTCAAAGGGGTGTGTTCGATGGAGCCTTCCCATACGACCTCCCTGTTTCCGTCTTCGCTTCCTCTCACCATTTCCAAATCGATCTTGAACCCGTTTAACAGAACCAGATCCTGCTCGCCGACGTTATAAATCGAAGCTTGAAATTGATACTTGCGGTCTTCCAAAGGCTTGTTTTCCTCAGGATTTACTTCCTTCATGTTCAACATGAGGGAGAGTGGAGCATCTCTATGATTGCCGGGCTGCATCAAGTAGGTCAAATGCCATGCTTGCCCCGCCGAACCGCGGTCCGGAGAACCCAATGTTACGCTGCTCTGCTCGTTCGTCCGGCCTTGGTTGTATTCGACCTGCTGCCCGAGCTGCTCGGAGAAAAATCGGAGGGGGACGTAAGTCTGATTGTTGTAGTTCAGGACCGGACTTTCCGCAGGAAGCGCCGGAGCTTTCCCATTGATGAATACTTGAATGGGAAATAACACGGCTTTCACGGCATCGGTCGCAAAAGCGGTCGTCGTACCGGCGATCAGCAGGCCGGCGCTCATCGCAAGCGTTAATGGAACTCTTTTCAAGGCGGCACACACTCCATCGTTTTAAACGTTAATCGTTCTAACAAATAAACGCAGTCCGATCGGTCTTTGTTGCATTGGAAACGGGATTGATTTCCCATAAAAAGGGTGGTATAATTCAGTTGTGGACGAAATAAGTCCCTACGGGACATTATATGTCCCATAAATGATAGGAGAGGGAGCGATAGTATGGGAAACATTGCAATCCATGGATTCGGGAGAATTGGCAGAACGGCCACGAGAGCCGCGCTTTTAAAAAACATGTTTGTTCCATTTTCAATCTCCGATATTAAAGACAGTAAAGCATTGGCAAGCTTGTTTGCATACGATACGAACTACGGCAAGTATCCGGGCCATGTAACGGCTCAATCCGATCGATTCATCATAGACAATAACGAGATTGCATATCTGAATTCGAAAGACGCATTGCCGGATTGGGGAGCGCTGGGCGTCGACGTCGTTATCGACTGTACGGCAAGAGCGACGACTCGAAGCGGCGCCCAGGCACACTTGGATCGCGGGGCAAAGAAAGTGCTCGTAAGCGCTCCAAGCAAGTCGATGGAGGACTGCGATGCGATTCTGCTGCCGGGCATTAACTTGGAAGATTATAACCCGTCACAGCATCACATTATTAGCATGGGAAGCTGCACCACCAATGCGCTGGCTCCGGTAGTGAAAATCATCGGGGAAAAGCTGGGGATCAAGAGCGGATTTTTCTCTACGGTGCATGCCTACACCAACAGCCAATCTTTAACCGACCAGCCTATGAATGCGATGAGAGACTCCTGGGCGGCGGCCGAGAACATTATTCCTTCCTCTTCGGGCGCAGCCAAAGCGCTTAAATTTATATGGCCGGAACTCAATATTACCGGTAAAGCGTACAGGGTACCCGTTCGTACCGGCAGCATCGTTGAGGTGAATGTGCAAGTGGAAAAAAGCACTTCGCGTGAAGAAGTGAATGAAATGTTCAGAACGGCTGCGAGTAGCGATCAATTACGCGGCATATTATCCGTCCTTGAGGACGAGTTTTCTTCCGCCCGGATCGTTGGCGAACACCATTCATCGATCATTGATCTTCCGTTAACCCAAGTACTCGATGGAAACTTGTTATCCGTTGCTGCTTGGTATGATAATGAAATGGGCTACGCCACCCGATTGGTGGAAGCAGCACTTTATTTTTCCCGGCAATGAGATAATGTTAGCGAAGGAACAACGGATAAGAAGCCTTTCGGTTGAAAGGCTTCTTGGCATGAATGCGAGCGGAGTCTGATTTCAGGCGGTAACGAAGCGGATCCATCCCAATACCGCAAAACAGAGCAGCACGGTACCCGCGCCGATTCCGGTAATCGCACTGCTCGCGACGTTAAGCTTTTTGGAGACGAATAATGAAATGACCGACACCGCGATGAGAAGTACGGCCAGAAGATATAAGCCGGCATCTTGAAATACGCTTTTTAGCCAGAAAAAATGAACGCCCACAATAAAAGCAATCCATGGAGCGACAACATTACTACGTTTATTTTTTAGCAGCCAGAAAGCGCCGATACCAGCCAAGAAAAACTCAATGAAGACGAACAGCAAGTAATGATCGTATGCGCCGGGCTCCGACAAGGCCGTGCCTGCGTCCCAATGCGTTATGCTTAAATAAATACCGAATAAGCCAACCAGCAGCGAAATGCCGGAAGCGATGCCGAGATACAGGCGCCAGCTTGGTCTCGGGTTTTCCAGCGCCCAGCCGAACCAGCTGCAGCTAAATATGCCGAAAATGGCCGTATACATCGCATAATCCCGTATGTAATCCATCGTACAGCCCCCTCTATCCGTTTCGTCTATTAGTTTATAAACGCAATTCGGGTGGCGATGGTTGCAATGAATCAAGCTGCAAAACGTTCGGCTGCATGATGCAAGGGGCTTTATTAGTTGACTATGCGCTACAAATAGTGTAAATTAAAGCAAATTACGAAAACAATGGCTTTGACCAAGGACATGAGGTTCATATCGTCGGTTACAGAGAAGAAGCCCCCGGGTGAAAGGCTTCTCCATACGAATGAATGCTCCCCGCCTTGCGAGCTGTAGCGGTGAAATCGAGTATCCGCTGCCGGCACCGACCGTTAATCGGGCAGAGGATCGCTATTGCCTGCGATTAAAACTGGGTGGTACCACGACACATTCGTCCCTGATGAATGTGTCTTTTTGTTTTTCATTTCATTTTTAGAAGGAGTGATTTTCGATGCGACAGTCGTCCCTATTTTCCAGCACGTTACGTGAAGCTCCGTCGGATGCCGAAGCCGTAAATCATCAGCTTATGCTCAGGGCTGGGTTTATCAGACAGCTTGCTGCGGGCATTTATACGTACATGCCGCTGGGCAGGCGGGTATTGCGCAAACTGGAGCAAATCGTGCGAGAGGAAATGGATCGCGCGGGTGCACAGGAAATGCTGATGCCGGCGCTGCAGCCTGCCGAGCTGTGGAAGCAATCGGGCCGCTACACCGTATACGGGCCGGAGCTGATCAGGCTGAAGGACCGTCATGACCGCGAGTTTGCCCTCGGTCCTACGCATGAAGAAGTGATCACCACTTTGGTAAAGAACGAGTTCAGCTCCTATAGGAGACTGCCCGTAGCCGTGTATCAAATCCAAACAAAGTTCCGGGATGAGCCTCGTCCCCGGTTCGGGCTGCTGCGCGGCAGAGAGTTTTTGATGAAAGACGCATATTCCTTCGATGCCACCTGGGAAGGTCTGGATACATCGTATAGGAGAATGTACGACGCGTACGTACGGATTATGGAGCGCTGCGGATTAAACTACAGGGCCGTCGAGGCCGATGCAGGAGCGATTGGCGGCGAAGGCGGCACGCATGAATTTATGGCGCTGGCCGACATCGGCGAGGACACGATCGCAGCTTGCACATGCTGCGGCTACGCGGCGAATCTGGAGAAAGCGCAGTCTCGTGCCGAGAGCCATACGTACACGGACGCTGAGAGAAACCGGATGGAGAAGATCCATACGCCGCATGTTCGTACCATTGAGCAATTGAAGCAGTATTTGCACGCGGAGCCTCGGGACATGATCAAAACGCTCATTTATATGGCCGATGGGAAGCCGCTGGCCGTATTGGTTCGCGGCGATCATGAAGTGAATGAGACGAAAGTGAAGAACGAAGTCGGCGCGCTGGAATTGGAGCTGGCCGATGCTCAGACGACCACAGCCGCTACCGGCGCACCCGTAGGATTTGCAGGGCCGGTAGGGCTGCAAATACCGGTTCTTGTCGATGCAGCCGTTGCGCAGATGCCATGCGCCATCGCCGGGGCGAACGAAGCGGACTATCACTGGAAGCATGTCGTGCCCGGCCGCGACTTTCCGGTCGAACGCGCAGGCGACTTCCGAAACGTGAACGAAGGCGACCGCTGTCCGCAGTGCGAAGACGGCTCGCTTCAATTGTTCAAGGGCATCGAAGTAGGTCATGTGTTCAAGCTCGGCACCAAATATAGCGAAGCTTTAGGCGCACGCTACTTGGATGCGAACGGCAAAGAGCAGCCTATCATTATGGGCTGTTACGGCATCGGCGTGTCCCGGATGCTGTCGGCGATCATCGAGCAAAATCATGATGAGCGGGGCATGATTTGGTCGCCGGCGATTGCGCCTTACCATGTGCATATCATTGCGGTATCGATCAAGGACGAAGTCCAGATGCGCCTTGCGGAAGAGCTATACGCCCGTTTGCGCGAGCGTGGAATCGAAGTGCTGCTCGACGATCGCGATGAACGAGCCGGCGTGAAATTTAACGATTCCGAGCTTATCGGCATCCCGATACGGGTGGTTGTCGGCAAGCATGCCGCGAATGGGAACGTGGAATATGCGGAGCGCAAAGACAACGAGAAGCAGCTCTTGTCCAAGGAGGAGGCATTCTCCCGGATTATGGAAACGTTAGAGCCGATATTGGCAAGGAGCAGGTAAGCAACTAGTGAAATACGACTTAGCAAGCGTTTGGCGACGAAAAAAGGAAGCGGTCTATATGATCGAATCAAGACCGCTTCCTCACAGGATTGTACCATTTTTTAAGAATGGTACGATGTACCGTTGAATTATTTTATATATTCCTTACTAACCAATGCGTCAGCAATTACATTCGTCGGTATGATAAATTCCAACACGCCCATTGCTCCGGGAGCGACTTCGTATTTATTAAAGGAGATGACCAGTTTGCCTTCGTTGTTGATATAAAAGCTTTGATCTTTGGCGATCGCTTCAAAGCCTCCGCTGCCCTCTAGCCAATAAACCTTATTAGGGTCCGCCTTCATCTGTTGTTTCATCTGTTCCTTAATATTTTCGCTAATCTGGCTTATATAGCGGTCATCCATAAATAGACTCGGTAAAGTAATCAAAATTTGATTTTTCTTGTCGATCGTGTCGTACTTGAATGTCGTCGAGGAAGAACCGACCGTGTTGACAACATACCTGCCTACGGCAAGGATCTGGTCGTTGTCGGTTTTGACGACATAACCACTGTTTACCCCCAGATGACCTCCGCCATTTTGTTTTAATTTGTCCATCTCAGCCGTGAAATCGTTGTATAGCTTTTTATTTTCTTCCAGGTATTTATTGTTCAGGGCGGCTTCCAGCGCTTTATTATCCATGTTCGTAATCGCCGGTACTTTAATATCCGCATTGGCCATTCCGTCATCTAATTTAAATTCTTTAAAAGTCAGCACCTTGATCACCGGGCCAACGAGCGGCACTTCGGATAACGCCTTTGCAAAGGTTGGACTCGTATTAATGCCCGCTACCAATACAATTGCCGCCGCTCCAATCCCGACAAGACGCTTTATCATCAAATGTCTTTGCTTTTTTTGCCGGAGAGCTTTCTTCACGACGAAATCTAATTCACCGGGAATCGGCACATTCTTATATATTTTTTTCAATTGTTCCAACTGTTCGTTCATTTTACTTTACCTCCTCCAATATTTCACTGCTCATTTGAATTCGAAGTTTACGCAGGGCTTGGTACAATCTTGTTTTTACTGTACTGATGTTTTCATTCAGCACTTCCGCAATTTCTTCAAGTTTTAAATCTTCAAAATATCGAAGTACAACCACGGTCCGAAAAGCATAGGGCAACTCCTCCAACGCCTTCTCTAGATCCACATCATGATAGGCGTCTTCAACAATGGGACCGCGCAATTCCAATGTTGTATCATCCACGAGCTGAATCCTCTTTTGTTTTCTGAGGAAGTCGAGCGATGTATTCACGACGATCCTGAAACACCAGGCCCTTATCGAGCCTTCGGATTTTATGCTTTCCAAGGATGTTAAAGCCTTATGGATCGAATCTTGAACGATATCCAGCGCATTTTCGGCATTCTTTACATAACTGAAAGCCAATCGGTACATATTCTCTTTGTTTTCCGTAATAAAACGAATAAGTAATTGTTCTGACTTGCTATTCATTTGAAGACTCTCCTTTGATACGCGCGTATCATTTTCTTGCTTTACTTAGGTATGACGTATGAGCTCCATAAAAAGTTTGTTAGGTGTTGGCGGATTCCCGCTAGGTAGCTCTTCGGTCGGATTATTTTCCATTGCAAGCACATTTTTCTGTTTTGCCCAATCCCGAAAGGGCTAGATAAAATACATAAGCTGAATGGAGGAGGGAGGCATAATCATGACCGATCACGGAAAGAGACCCGCAGTAATGAGCTGAGGGTCTTATTTTGGAAAGACGACTGTATCCGTGGAGAGCAACGTTAGCCGCAGGGCGTATTTACTCACATTGCCCGTTATTACGTTATGACGGATACGATTAAACGATCTGTTGAGCAGCTGCCCGAGGGCATAAAATACAGGGGAGGATCGGAAATTTTCAACCCAGGTTTCTATTGACATCATCCCGGGCTGCATGGTACTTTAGGTAAAAATTTACATAAAAAAGACTGGAGGACATTGCGGTGATTTGACGCGTTTGACCTAATGCTCGAGCCCCTCCTTCGAATATCGGATCTTTCGGGAACGATATCTAGGGAAGGGAAGAGAATACGTGGAATTCGTTTATATGTTTAAGCAGCTCTGGTTGTATGCGGACCGGGAACGCTGGAAAGTAGTCGTCTATTTATCGCTGCATACCGTTTCTTTGCTAGGCGAACTGGGCCAGCCGTTTGCGTTATCGATGATCATGAGCACACTGCAAAGCAATCGCGCCACGGTCATCGATGAGGTTATCCAGTGGGTTCTGTTCTATGTTCTCTGTTTCTCCGTCTTTGAAATGTTTCACCGCGGCGCTCGTAACATCGAACGATTCGTCTCATTCCGAAGCCGGAGAAGATTCGTCCTGGCGATGTACGATCATCTTCAATCGCTGCCGCTTCGCTGGCATACCGACAACCATTCGGGGGCGGTCATCGATCGGGTCAATAAAGCGGCTGACGGACTTCACAGCTTCTGCGTTTCGCAGTATACTTACGTAGCCTTTTTTATGAAGTTTTGGGGACCTTTGATCATCCTGTGGCAAATATCGCCGGCCGTATCCGCCATAACGGTGTGCAGCGGGATCCTTTCAGTTATGATTACAAAGCGATTATATCAATGGTCCGTGCCGGAATACCGGGCCCAGAATGATAAGTTTCATCAAGTAGCGGCCGCGCTTCACGATTATATCAGCAACATTCGAACGATAATTACGCTGCGATTGGGACCGTCAGCCAAAAAAGATTTGGAAGCGCGCGTCAACAAAGCTTTCCCGCATATCGTGAAAGAGCATCATATTACGCAGATCAAATGTTTTATTGCCGCATCTATTTTCATGCTTCTTGAAGTCGGGACGATCTTTTATTATATTGTATCGCAAAAACAAGCCGGACAACCGATTCTGATCGGATCCGTCACGGCGATTTTCTTTTATATCCGGCAATGCGTCTCTTCTTTTAAATTTTACACGTTCGATTACGAAGCCGTTATTCACCAAAAAAATGATTTTGAAGCCGTGCAGCCGATCTGTAGCGAAAGAGAAAGAAGCCATACGAAGCTTGAGGAGCGGACCGTGCTGGATCCGTGGAACCGGCTTCATGTCCAATCGCTATATTTCTCTTATGGCGATGAACGGTCCCGGTTGGATGACATCTCGCTCACGCTAACGAAAGGCCGCAAAATTGCTTTGGTCGGCGAGAGCGGTGCAGGAAAAAGCACGATGCTGCAGCTATTGCGCGGCTTGCTATCTCCTCAAGAAGGTACGCTGATAAGCGATGAGGGCAAGTCTCTGCCGCTTTCGTCGCTTGGCGGCATCACGACGCTCATTCCGCAGGAACCAGAAATATTCGAGAATACGATCCGCTACAATATAACGATGGGCATGCTGGCGACGGATGAGGATCTTCTATCGGCAATACGGATAGCCGGTTTCGGCGATGTCCTAGAGCGACTGCCCAATGGTCTTGAAAGCGACGTTCGCGAGAAAGGCGTTACGTTATCCGGCGGCGAGAAACAGCGGCTTGCGCTGGCCAGAGGCATATTTTCCATTCAAGACAGCGAAATCGTCCTGCTTGACGAGCCAACTTCCAACGTGGACCCGTCCAACGAGTGGAATATATTCGAAGCGTTATTCGAGCATTTATCAGGCAGGTGCGTCGTAAGCGTTCTGCATCGGCTGCATCTGGTGCAGCATTTCAATTACGTATACGTATTTAAAAAAGGAACCATCGTCGAGGAAGGCACGTTTGCCGACCTTTGCGGCCGCAACGGGGAGTTCACCCGCCTGTGGAATAAATACTTGGCTGACGGAGACGCACGGGATCGGAACGTTTCCGTCACGTAACGAGAAAGCCGGTTGCTTCCCGTGAAGCAGCCGGCTTTTTTGCGAACGGAGGATCGTTACTTCTTGACTTCCGCCGCCTTCTTTTCGTCGAGAAGCATATTGATCGTTTCCTCCGCATCTCTTAAGGCCGAATTGCTATCCTTGCCGCTGTCCCGAACCAGTGTGTACTGTTTATCCAGTAAACTGCGGGCGTCCAGATAGTATCTGGAGAACGCCGTGCCGGGAGAGGGTTGGCTTTTGAAAATCGATTGCATGTCGACCCCTTTGAGAAATTCGGAAGCATATGCTTTTTGAATATCCGGATTTTTGAGCGGCGACTGTTTGGCCAGCAATTTGGAGGCCATGAGCTGCACCTCGTCGGAAGTAAGCGTCTCAATCACCTTCATCGCGGCATCCTTGTTCTTGCTGCCTTTCGTCACGAAAATATAGTGGGCGTCGGCCATCCCGTACTTGTTAGGCAGTTCTTTATAGCTCGGATATTGGGCTACGCCTACGCTAAAGAGCTGCTCCTCGACCGCTTTTTTAATGCTGGCAAGCTGATCCCCGACCGTAGCGAACATCGCGACCTCGCCTTTGGCAAACGTTCGGTTCGGGCTGTTGCCGGGAATCGAATCGATCGTTTTGGCCAAATCGATAATTTTTTTCCACATTTCGTTGTTGACGTTGGCCCGTTCTTTTTTCTTATCCACGATGTCCGGCGACCAGGGGAAGGAAATGCGGGTCAAGTTCTCGTAGTTCAAGCCTTGAATTTGCGTGCCGTTGTCGAGTCGCGTCATTCGTTTGCCGAGTTCAATCGTCTCTTCCCATGTCATGCCGTCCCGCGGGTAAGCAACGCCGAATTTATCGAACAAATCTTTGTTGTAAAATAACGCGTTCAGCTGCGCGTAGTAAGGAATCGCATATAATTCGCCTTTATCGGCGTTCACTCGAATCGCGTCAAGGTAAACCGAATGGAACCGGCCGAGGTCAAAATTATGCCTTTTCAGCAGCGGTGCCATGTCTTCCACAAGATCGAAATTGACGTAGTTCGGCACGGCCCCGTTCCAATCCGTTATTAAATCCGGGACTTCTCCTGAGGATAAAAAATCCTCCAATTTTCCCTTTACCCTCTGCACGGTAATATTCGGATATTGCTTACTTACAGGATCTGTAATCAGCATTTGAAAGGCTTCGTCAGTCATCGAGGCGTTCCCAAGCACATTGATGGTCACTGGGCTTGTAATTTCAATACGGTTGCCTTCTTTGGCCGGAAGTCCCTCGGCGGCGGGTTTCGCGCATCCTGCAAGCGCTCCTGCGGGGAAGCTCAGCGTGAGCAACACGGTCATGGCTTTTCGAATCATAATTATTCCTCCTGCTCATATAGAGTTTATATGAAAGCGTTACCAATGAAGTCTAAAAAAACGGGTTTCTTCTTCATAACCTTCAATCGTGATTGTATTCATGAAATCGGGCTGTGTAGTGGGGTTTATCCGTAAACTTCAAGGAAAGCTTATGCAGGCAGGTAGGGCAAAGTTCGAGCAGAATATTCTAGGAGCTCTAATAAGAGGATATTAACCGTTGGAAAATAAATGACTTAAGAAAATATTACCATATCGCGAGATGGTATTATATGCAAAGAAATGACATAGGGACTGGGAAATTATGACATAAGATTCACTGCTTTCGAACAAAAGGGTTGTTGCACAAACCGTTCATGCTTATTTCTTATGAACGATCTGCACAGATCCGATTTCGTTCTTCGGGACTATTCGAGCATATATACCGGACGGAGCCGATTTCGAGGGTATTGGCATATCGCCGGATATCGCTGTCCGGAATGAACGGGAGCATATGTGCGAGAACCGGGATGCCATCTTGAATAAAGCGCTTGAACTGTTGTGAAATTGTCAGAAAAAAGTTGCTTCTTTTTGCGTCCATTTATATTTTTCGAACGTCTCCAATAATGTAAGAACAAACATCGGAGGAGGAGTTGGAATTGGAGTATACGTTTCTTGGAAAAACAGGGATGCGGGTAAGCCGGCTATGTTTGGGCACGATGAACTTCGGCGTCGATACGGACGAACGGACGGCATTTCGCATTATGGATGAAGCGCTCGACGTAGGCATTACTTTTTTCGATACGGCCAATATTTACGGCTGGGGCAAAAATGCCGGTCTGACGGAAGCCATCGTCGGACGATGGTTTGCGCAGGGAGGACAGCGAAGGGAGAAAGTTATTCTTGCTACGAAAGTGTATGAGCCGATGTCCGATACCTTAGACGGGCCTAACGATGCAAGGGGCTTGTCCTTATACAAAATCAGGCGCCACCTCGAAGGATCGCTGCGGAGATTGCAGACGGATCATGTGGAGCTGTACCAGATGCATCATATTGACAGACGGACGCCGTGGGAGGAATTGTGGGAAGCGTTCGAAACGCAGGTACGGTCGGGTAAAGTCGATTATATCGGGTCCAGCAACTTTGCAGGGTGGCACCTGGTGAAGGCGCAAGCAGCCGCGAAAGAGCGGCATTTCATGGGACTTGTAAGCGAGCAGCATAAGTACAACCTGCTGGAGCGGCTTCCCGAGATGGAAGTGCTGCCGGCGGCGCGCGACCTCGGGTTGGGCGTGATTGCGTGGAGTCCGCTGGCCGGAGGGCTGCTCGGAGGCTCCGCATTGAAAGCCGATGTCGGTACCCGCACCGCCAAGCGGCAGAAGCAGCTGGACAAGCATCGCGGGCAGTTGGAACGGTTTTCCGCTTTATGTGCAGAGTTTGGCGAGAAGGAAGCGAATGTAGCGCTGGCTTGGACACTAGCCAATCCGGACATAACCGCTCCAATCATTGGGCCGAGAACGGTGGAACAGTTGCAGGATGCGATCCGGGCGGTTGAAATTCGGCTGAGCGAGGACGTGCTGCGCGAGCTGAATGAGATTTTCCCCGGGCCGGGCGGCGAAACGCCTGAAGCGTATGCGTGGTAATGCGATGCAGCAGGTATGGAATCGGACAAAAGCATCGCGATACCTATATAAAGAGAGGGCTGCCGTTTTGGCAGCCCTTCGCTTTGCAAAGAAGACGATGCGTAACGATCCTTTAGTCGGCCGATTCGGAATGGCCCGAAGCAGCGAAACGATCGATTGCATCCAGGGGCAAATGATCCGTCACCAGTCGGCCGTAATGCGCCACTTGCACGATGCCGTTCTCGTCGATCAGAAATTCGGCCGGAATGCGGTGCATATTGGCTCCCTCCTCGGGAGTCAAGGCAAAGCCTTCGGCTTCAGCTTCGGATATGAACGTCTTCGTATTGGCATCGGCTATCGTCGCCTGTACTTTCTCTGCCGAAACTTCAACGCCGTACCTTTCATAGAGGTCTGCCCCTGCATCGGCAGCTAATGGGAATGGCGCTTCCTGCCGGCCGACATGTCGGGATATGCTGGATTGCGGCGATTCGAAGACCGCCACAATCTCCAAGCCTTGCCGCTGCCACTCGTCATAGCGACGAATGAAATGCCGCACCCGCAAGTTGCAAAGCGCGCAGGCGGCGTTGCGAAAGAACGCGATCAGCACCTTTCTTCCGCGAAGATCGGACAAACGAACGGGCGTGCCGTCGATGCCCGTGAATGTAAAATCAGGGGCGGCGTCCCCTGTAGTTAATGAAACTCTCATTGCGATAACCTCCCGATCAATAGTAGCATCTAAGTCTTATGGGACTGCGGTTACTATACCAAAGGAAGTTAACCTTCTTCTGTGACCTGGTCACCAACGAATGTTTCGAGCGCCTCGCGCTGGAGGATGGAAACGGATCCTCTCCCCGTTGAAATCCAGCCTTTTTTAAGCATACGGCTCAACTGGCGGCTGACGACTTCGCGAGCGGATCCTAGTTCGACGGCTAACTGCTGATGCGTGATCTTCACGCCCGGTTGTCGTTCGGAAGTCAGCTTGAGCAACGTGTCCGCTAACCGTATGTCTAACGGGAGCGACGATTTTTCGGTGAGAAGGCTGCCCATGCGAATCAAGCCGTCCAGTACGCTGCCGAATACCGCATGTCGCACAGGCTCATACATTTGGACCCAGCGCAAAAACGAGCTTTTCGCAACGTACAGTACGGTCACCTCGGTCTCGGCGGTGACGTTCCCCGGATATTCCCGACCGCTCAATCCGCTCAGCACCATCATGGAGCAAATATCGCCGGCTGATAAACGTACCGTTAGCGCTTCGCGGCCGTCCGCAGTTATGTTGGTAATCCCGGCCGTTCCGGAGAGCAGGAAAAAAGCGTATTTACCCGCCTCTTCGTTGTGAAATAGTGACGCCTGAGCGGGAATGGTTTTGATCATGGGCTGTGCAGCCTTCCATTCCTCGGCGGGGAGTGTTCGGAAGCAGGGAAATGTATCGAATAAAGTATGCAAATCAGGGAGGGCTTTCGTCATGACAGTTTCTCCGATCGGGTAATGTGGATAGCTTTATTTTACAAGCATGAGCGCACGGAGGCCAGTCAAATGAAGAATGGTTTATTTTTTCGACTGCAAGGGCCAATATTTTTTTTGAAAATTGCGCAACAATGATCATGTAATCCGAGTCGATATAGAAGGAATAATAAAATGAACAAAGAAGCAAGAATCTTATGCGAATTCGAGGGGATTGCGTTGGATAACCAAATTATAGTCGAACAACTGGAATCAATTGGTGAGCGGCTTGCTGAACTCGCGGAACTTTTAATGCTGGTCGTGGAGGACGGCGCGTCAATCGGCTTTTTGCCGCCATTGAAATATCCCGATGCTGCTGAATATTGGGGGACGGTATTAAGTCCGAATGTCGTTTTGTTTGCCGCCACCATAAACAAGAAGATCGTCGGGAGCGTACAGCTGCATTTAAGTTCAAAGCAGAACGGAGCGCATCGAGCCGAAATCGCCAAATTGATGGCGCATCCGCACTACCGGCGCCGAGGGATCGGACGTACTTTAATGAGCATGGCTGAAGAGAGAGCGAAGCAGGAAGGCCGTTCGCTATTAGTTCTCGATACGAGAGAAGGGGATCCCTCGAATCGCCTGTATGCATCTATCGGATTTATTGAGGCGGGGCGAATTCCCAACTATGCGAGATCGGCAAACGGTGAGCTTCATGCAACCATTTTTTACTATAAAGAGCTGCTGTGAAGAAGGAATGAAACTATGAATCGAAAAATGAACGGAGTTCTTATTGCAACAGTATGCTTGCTGGCGCTTACTGCCTGCCGCGGCGGGCCCGGCGTAACGGCTGTATCTTCCCCGGCTGCGGTTCAAAAAACGGTCATTACGCCTGCCCCTGCGGAAGGGAATGCCTCGCCCACCGCCCCGGTTCCCGCGCCGGTGACCGGGGAGCCGCAAAAGAAACAGGATGTGTCGGTCCGGGCGATCGGAGCGCATCCGAAGGGGCGTCTTATCGTCAAACCGGCAAGTCAAGCGAGCGTTATTCCATTGGGTGCGCCCAGCTGCTACGGACAGGAGGCCGATCTTAACTGGTCGGGAGACTATGAAGCGGTATGGGAAGCCAAATCGGGCGGCGAGCCGGGCAAAATATTTACTTTTCCGGTCGACTTCGAAATTATTCAGCCGGTCGATACGCCTGTCGAGCTGCAAAAGTTTACGTTGGGAGAAACGGATATATTCGTCTATGTTCCGCGTTACACCGATTGTCATGCGCTGGAGACGTATTTATTCGGAGTAAAAGACGGGAAAGCTTTCCCGATCACGTATGAGATGGAACCAGCTCGGGTTTTGACGAATATAGGCCAACTGCCGAACCGCCGTTTGAAGTCAAACGGAGAGGAACTCATCGTAACCGGGGGATACGGGGCGGGGCAGGACTTTATTGATGTGTATCACTTCCGTTACGATGCAAAGAAGCACTCCATGATTTTGCGTAGTACCGATAAAGTGAAGCCAAGTGATTTGCAGTATGATGAACAGAACGGCGGATTATATTTTTAATTTCCAGCGGAAAGGAGCCTATGTTATGTTTCGAACCATAGCCGTACGGGCTGCAGCAGTGATTATCTTCACAGGACTTGCATTCGCCTGGCCTGATTCTTCAGCTAAAGCGTCGTCAACGGAGTACCCAGCTGCGTATCCGACATTCCCGGTTACCGTCAATGGAATGGCTATCGATCAATTGCACAACCCATACCCCCTACTGCTTTACCGCAATATTACGTACTTTCCCATGACGTGGGACTATACGTCCGCACTCGGTTTGACGGTGACGTGGAATGAGCAAACCGGACTTTCGCTCGACAAGAACGAGATGTGCGCTCCTCTCAAACAAACACTATCAGCGCAGACCAACAACCGCAGCGATTCATTAGTAGCGATTCCCGTGCCGTTTCCAGTGAAAGTGAACGGCTCGCTCATTGATAATTCACAAGAACGTTATCCCGTTCTGTTGTACAACAATATTACTTATTTTCCGATGACATGGAGATTCACCAGTGAAGCGTTCAACTGGCAGACGACTTGGGACGATGTACGCGGCTATAGCATTCAATCGTGCGAGAGGCAGGCCAGGGAGGCATCGTTGCAAAGGGATGCATTGAATGCGGCGAATGGAGGCCAGCTTGCCATGAAGGACGAGTGGGTCTACATGAATCCATTGCGCAGCGGAGGCGGCTCCCACAGTCTGGTAAAAGCCAAATTGGACGGCTCCGATCGGATGGAGCTATCGGCGGATAATGCCCTGTCCATCAATGTCGTAGGAGACTGGTTGTACTATATCGTTTCGGAACCATCCAAACCGAATGAGATTTATAAAATCCGAACCGACGGGACCGGCAGAACGCTCGTATCGGATACGGACGGAGAGCAATTATGGGTGCTCGACGGGTATATGTACTTCCTGCGGTACGCGGGACGGCAACCGAGCGGAACGGGAGATACGGCCCAAGTCCAAGGACGTGTCGGGATTTTCAGGATGAGTATTGACGGTTCGAACGAGCAGCAGCTTCTTGCGGACCCGGCAGTGTTGGGTTTTTATATGTATGGCGGTCAAGTCTATTTCCGAACAATGGAAGACGGGAAAAACAAACTGTACGCGATGCGATGAACGCAGATGGGTCAGAGAAAGAGCTTTTAAGGGAAAATGTGACCTCATTTATTATCGTCGATGATTGGATTTACTACATGCAGGACCAAAGGCAGCTTCGCAAGATGAGCCTTGATGCATCGACGGATATTGATTTGAACGATTTTGAGATCCCGCGGGCTTCGATCAAGACCTATAATAACGGTTGGCTCTATGTTACCGTTGCCTTATCCGGCAGCATTGCCGGTTCGAATCCGATCGAACGGGTGAGGATGGACGGGACCGGCCGGGAAAAGATCGCGGAGGCCCGTCCGCTGGCTCTCTATATAGCCGGGGACGAAATGTATTTCGCCAACTGGGTTATGGGCGATCGCGTATTGGAACATTTCAAGCTTGAAAAGTGAACCAACGATCCGAGCCGTATAAGGTAAGCGCACAGGCACGTTGCTCGCGGGACGAAAGCATAAGAAAAGACGAGCCAATGAAAGAAGCGGGAGGGATCCCCTTCTTCCTTCAAATGCCAGCCGCGTCCCTGTCGACCAGAGCAATACCGACACCTGTAGCGGCAGCCCAAACATCTCTCATGTCCAAGGCTGCCGCTATAGTGTATTACTGTGCTGATCGCGTTATCGCCATGAACCTGGGCGACGATCGATCTGATCGTTGCTAGTTTTATTTTAACGCTTTCGCAACGACGGAATCGATCATCATGGCGCTAAACCAGTTCGGGTACAGCGGTGTTGGACGCGTCAACTGCTCCAGCAGCGCGACTTCTTCCGTCGTCAGCTTCAGCTCAGCCACTTTTAGGTTATCTTCAAGCTGAGCAATTTTGCTCGAGCCCACCAGCACGCTGCTTACATGAGACTGGGCCAGCAGCCATGCGAGCGAAACCTGCGCAGGTGTGGCGTTATGCGAATGCGCAATGTCTCGAACCGTATCCAGCACGCTGAATCCCCACTCCTTGTCATGCGGGAGAAGATCAAAGCCGCTCAGCCGGTTATCCGGATCCTTCAAGTTGTCGCGGGTGTACTTACCGCTTAGAAAGCCGCCAGCCAGCGGGCTCCACACCGTGAGTCCGACGCCGTTGTTGTTCATGAAAGGAACCGAATCATGCTCGATATCCCGGCCGATTAAAGAATAGTACATTTGCCCGTTGATAAACGTGGCCCATCCGCGTTCGCGCTGCAGCTGAACCGCCTGCGCAGCCATCCAGGCCGGCCAGTTGGAGTATCCGATATATCGAACTTTGCCCTGCCGAACGAGATCGTTAAGCGCCTCCAGCGTTTCCTGGAGCGGGGTGAACGGATCGGTTTTATGCACGATGTACAAATCGATATAATCGGTGTTCAATCGGGTTAAGCTTGCCTCGCACGCCGCGAACAAATGCTTGCGGGATAGTCCGGCCTGGACGAGGCCCTTGCCTACACGGAAACCTGCCTTGGTGGCGATAACCGTCTCCTGCCGGCGCGCTTTCAGCAGCCTGCCCAGCATTTCTTCGCTTTGTCCGTCGGCATAACCGTCCGCCGTATCGAAGAAATTAATTCCGGCGTCGATTGCGCGGTCAACCAGCTTTTGGGCCTGGTCCAGCTCTACTTTGTACACGCTAGGCACATTGCCCGAGCCGAATGTCATGGCCCCGAATGCCAGCTTGGATACGAGCAATCCGGAATTGCCCAATTGTGCGTATTTCATATTTTTTTTCAGCCTCCGTTTGTTATGTTCTTTCATTTCTCGAATCAAGTATATCGAACGCGACCCCATTGTATCTTGAATAAAACCATCACGTTATTGAACAAAACGCTCACGAATCTCCACAGCAGTATTGGTCATTATTGGAAGACTGCGGTAAAATAAGTAAAGGATGAAGAGGGGAGGATTCCTTTTGCCAGATTCGCCTGTTGTAACAAGCGACGACTTCGAATGGTCCGAATTGAAATTTTCGGGATGGGAGGGCGTATCTCCGCAAGAGGCATTCGAGCCTGAGTTGACCGGTCATTTAATCGTAATCCATACGACGCCGCAGCCGGTGCGGGTGTTTGAACGAGCGGACGGATACCATGCGGAAGGCGTGGCCATGCCGGGCAATATCAATATGTTCTCGGCCGGCGATATGTCGTTTTGCCGGTGGGAGAAGGAGCTTTCCTTTCTGCGTCTGGATCTGTCTACGCTGCTTGCCGACAAAGTGGCCGCAGAGCTGGAGCTGCCCATAGGGAGCGGTGCGGTTGAATTCGGAAGGCACATTCGGCTGCATGACGACCGGGTGGTGCAGATCGCCCAGTGGCTGTGTGAAGACTTGAAGCATGGCGGACTGGGAGGCAAAATATATGCCGATTCGCTCATTCGGATGCTGACGGTACATATGCTCCATCGTTACGGCACGGTCTCCGCACGGCAGGCGGCTTTGCCCAAGGCGCTCGCGAAGAAACAGTTGGACGGCGCGCTGCAGTATGTTCATGCCTATCTGGAGCATGAGATATCGCTGGACGATATTGCGGCTGCCGCACATGTCAGCTCGTCACATCTGGTGCGACTGTTTAAAGAGGCTACCGGATTGCCGCCTCACCGGTATATCATTCAAGAGCGTGTACGCAAAGCGCAGCGGCTGCTGCTCAGCGGACTTCCCGTCCATGAAGTCGCCGCCTCGCTCGGGTTCAGCGACCAGAGTCATTTTCACCGCCATTTTAAACGGATGCTTGGGGTGACGCCTCGCGAATTTGTCGTTCAATTTCGCTAGCGCCAAATGTCGAGGATCATTCGATCAATAGGGGAAAGAGGTGCGGAATTGATACGTAAAGCCGTAGGCGCAATCGTTCAATACAATGGCAAGTTTTTGCTGGTACATAAAGTGAAAGGTGCGCAAGGCAAAATAAGCGGCGTCTGGGACTTTCCCAAAGGCGGCTTAGAATCGCACGATGATCATTTGGAAGCTGCACTGCTAAGGGAGTTGAAGGAAGAAACGGGTTCGGCCATGTACGTAATTAAAAAGCAGTATGAAGCGAAAGTCAGCTTTGCTTTCGATGCGCCTACAAGACAAATCATCGGTTTTGAGAAGCAGGAAACGACCATGTTTCTCGTTGAATACACGGGAGATATGACGGACTTAAAGACCGAAGACGACGAGATCGACGGTGTTCGGTGGTTTACCAAGGAAGACGTGGTGCGACTGGTTTTTCCCGAGGCAAGACAGTTTTTCGAACAATATGTAGTACCGCAGGGAGAAACGCTAGTCTGATGGAATATTCGGGCGCGGTCGAAATGATCGTCGTAACAAGGCCGCCACGGCGGGACAGGGAGGGTTGTAACGAAATGACTCACTCGCTTCATTTGCCTGTTAGAAAATATAAAGTGGACCCTGGACTACAGATTGAATGGACCCCTCAAAAAACTGCATTCCTTTTAGTGGACTGTGATGAATCGAGTGGGAACCGCTCGGTTGTAGAAAATCCAATTTGTCATTCGCTTCGTTTGGCCCGTTCGTTGGGTATGCCGATTGTTTACTTGTATAATGCAATTCAAGGCGTAGGCGGTCCTCATGATGTTACCAGAAGAATTCACGGTCTTCATGAGCTGGACAATAGTTGGAAGCCGCTAAATCCCTCTTACAATCCCCTCATTGCCCCGCTGCCGGTTGA
The DNA here is from genome assembly GCF_910594985.1 of Paenibacillus allorhizosphaerae. GTDB lineage: Bacteria > Bacillota > Bacilli > Paenibacillales > NBRC-103111 > Paenibacillus_G > Paenibacillus_G allorhizosphaerae. Next base: position 355,229 of record NZ_CAJVCE010000005.1, on the reverse strand, counting down.
AGCGGTGATTCCCAAGTCCGGTAAAGACGGGTTTCATGGAACCGTGCTTGATTATTATTTGAAAACATGGGAAGTGGACACGATTATCGCCGTCGGGTTTCATCTTAAATCGTGCTTATTTCATACTTGTATGAGCGCCAGACATCATAATTACCGTGTCATCCTGTTGCGGGATTGTACCGATTCGTTCGAATTTCCCGATACGACCGATCCTCATAATGTTGAGGGAGGCTGGATGCGATTCGTTTTTTTGCGTTTGTTCGAAACCGATATCGGCTATACGTCGACCTCGACGGAATTCTTAAATAGCAAGCGGATGGAGGATGGAGGCTCACGGCAATACGACCTACAGTGAACGTGTGCCATTGATGAGACTATCGTATTATCCATTCCCAACGTCAAGGGATCGGGAAAGCGCTGATCCATACGATTTGCAATGCGGTTCGTGAGTTGAGCTCGAGCCGCGTTATTCTTTACACGCTAGGTCATGCCGGGAATGAAGCAACGCTGCAGTTTTATAGCAGTCTTGGTTTTGAAATGACGGAACGCGAGAAAGATTTTTTCAAACCCGGTTTTGATCGAATCGCATTCGTTAAAGAGCTTTGATCATCGACTATCGGACGAAGGGATGTGAACCTATTTGACCGTGAGCGCCTATTTCCCTACGCAAGCATCGATTTTATCCAATCAAGCTTTAGAGACGGTTTTCCGCTCAAATTATTCATTGGTCGCCGAGACCATTCATTGCCATTTATATCGCAAAGGAATGCACGATACTTATGTAGTCAAAGCGGGTTTAAAGCAGTATTATTTGAAAATTTATTACTGCGGCTTGCGTACATTGGAAGAGATCGAGGCGGAAGTCTCGTTACTCCATCATTTAAAAAAAGAAAGTATTCGCGTCGTCGATCCGGTAGTCCGCAACAATGGAAGCTATGTATTGGAATTGAAAGCCGTAGAAGGGATCAGATTTGGCGTTCTTTATGACGAAGTAGAAGGGGAAGAGGGCGGAACCGACGGGGAGATGATCGAGAAGCTTGGCACTTATATCGCTTCCATTCACAATGCTTTCGATAAAATCACCGTTCCCGTTCAACGCTGGCATCTTGATTGCGCCTCTCTGATCGATCATTCGATGCAATATTTAATGAAATATGCAAACACATATCCCTTTGATTTTGAGTTCCTGAATAGTATTGCTGCTGAAGCGAAAAGAAAAATCGAAGCTGATTTTACAAAAACGTTGCCGACCTATGGGCTTTGTCACGGGGACATTTATGGAGGCAATATACGATTTGATCACTCGGGAAATCCGATAATTTTCGATTTTGATTTAAGCGGGTACGGCTGGAGAGCTTATGATATTTCGCTGCTCGTGTGTCGCTACGGATGGGGCGTCGACCGTGAAGCAATGGAGAAAAGGGAGCGCAGAAAAGAAGCTTTTTTAAGCGGTTACACGAAAGATAGAAGCTTATCTGCGAAAGAACTGGACTCATTATACATATTTGCCGTTTTTCGCCGCATTTTTAATATGGGCAGTTTGTATGCCTTTTTTGCGGAAAGCTGGGGACATGATATTTTTTATAAAAACGTGCAGGAAGAAATTACGTTGCTTAAAGATTGGGTACGAGCATACAACATCTGAAAGAAAGAGTGATAACAAGAGATGTGAGCATTTCGTTTTGTGCCGTGAACGAAGCGAAAGGAATGGGTATACGATGATTATGACACAAGAAGAAATGATGTACATTGTGCAATCGCAACTTGCAATTGATCTGAATTGCACGATCGATGACCTGAATGGCGAAAAGGACAGCATTATTTTTGTCGAAGCTAAAGAAAATCCCGGACGCAGGCCATTTCGGAGGAATGCGCGTTTTTTTGAAATTGTATCTATGGGGAAATCAATTGTGGTATCGGCTACGCCGGAACGGTTGTTAATTGCCAAAACGCATATGCAAGGCAAAGACAGGGATACCGTATTCTCCTTGCCATTTATCAGAGGTCTTTACTTGCATTATCTGCCTGATCTGAAAAGAATAAAGCCTTTGTCACCACCGGGAAATTTTACATTTGTACTGATTGAGCGAGATGAAGTGGTCAATTTATTTGATGTTACAAGATTCAATAATGCAATTATATATGATACGAATCATCCCTGGCAGACTGATCTGGCTGTGCTTGCAAAGAAAGAAGGGGAAATTGTTGGTGTGGCAGGAGCAAGCAAAACCTGTGCAAAACTGTGGCAAATTGGCATAGACATATTACCCGAATACCGTAATTCGAGATTGGCGAGTTATCTTGTAAACAGGCTAACTTCTGAAATATTGGCACGTGGAGATGTACCGAGTTATGACGTAATCGCCAGTAATCTTGCTTCACAAAGAGTAGCTCAACGATCAGGTTATTTTCCCGCGTGGGTATCTGATTGGCGATGCAATTTTGAAGGGTTGGAAGCTTTACCGTTTAATTAACTGTCTTGTGCTGCTATCTCTGTAACTCAAGAATACATAAAATCGCCCCAGGTGAACGGATTTCATTTTGTTTTGTGCCGTGAGCGAAGCGAAAGGAATGCTTAATTAGCTCTACAACTTTTGAAGACATGGGAGGATGCATCAAATGAAAGAAACAACTTTTTTGCGGGACCTGGAGGCACAGGTGATTGAACATGACGAGTTGAAATTGATTGGCATTCCCTGTATTGGACTGAATGACATGCCAAGTAAATACCGTCTGGCAAAGGATAGTTTGCTCGGACTCGCAGCCCATATGCCCCAAATTGTCGACGCATCCGTTCAATACGGCATGTGGCCGCAAGTCCCTGGGCAAAACGTATCCGATACGCATGCCTATATATTATGTGTGGAGGTATCCACCTTCGATAGCGTGCCGGAGTGGTTCGTACGTATGACGGTTCCGGCACAACGCTGTGTTGTTGCAGCAAGCTACGAAGGCGATTTTGATCGGGCGGGACGAGTGATTGACGCGTATATCGCGGAGAAAGGGTTGACGGTAGGCAAGCAGGGGCGTCAATATACGATCTGCGAACGGTATCGTTACAATGCGGAAGGCTTCGCGCGCTATTCGCTGCCGATTGCTGACAGCAACGGTCGATAACCAATAGTTCATAAAGGCTCATGATAGTAAACAAATGGGATCGCTCCTGACATGGGGCCGATCCCATTTTCGTTTGTCATATTGATCTGCTTTCACCGCACCTAATCAACATTTGCGCGCTACAAGAAGTTCATTGAGATAACATTTACTCACTTTGCCATTGTACTGGTTATCAATTAGAGAGCTTACACATTCGAACAGCTGCCGGCGATTGGAAGCATCAAGCGTTCCATGAGTGGAGTACGTCGATAGCAGATCGATGTACTGTTCCGAGCTGTACGTTTCCTCCGTAACGTAATTTCGAACAATAGGCTTTTCAAACAACCCGCTGTCTTCAAGCGGCCCTGTATCCGGCTTCATGTCGGAAATTTGGGGAAGGCGGAGATTCGGCGGCGTTCCCGGCATATATTTTTCGTAACAAGACTGCACTTGTTCAAAAAACAGTTGATCGCCGCCGGCAACGTGAACGTAGTTGACGATCGCTAAGTAACCTCCTTGGCGCAGCAAAGAAGCAGGCTTGAGATAGCGCACCTCCGGGTCCAGCCAGTGGAACGCCGTTGCCGCAATGACAAGATCGAAAGGCTCAGACAACGGCGGGGTCCAGTCCTCAAAAGTGCCGACATGAATTTCCACATTCGGATAAGCGGCCAAATTGCGCCGCGCGACGGCGGTCATCTCGGCACCGAGCTCAACCGCTACAATGCGGCAGCCGCGTTTGGCAAGCTCGAGCGTGGCGATTCCGGTGCCCGGCCCGATTTCCAGTATTCGCGCTTGCGAAGTGAGCTGCGTCGCATCGAACAAATCGTCGAACAATTGCTCGGGATAACGATTGCGAACGCGGTCATACAGTTCGGCTACTTCGTTGAATGTAGCCCTTTTTTCTTGACGCATGTCCATTCCACCTCCACAAAGGATATTAATTCTATTGAACGCTGTCTTGTTCCTTCGACGCCAAAAATAATAACCGCTGCGGCGTCGGCCGACTCATGTCCATCCTCATCTCGGCCACTCGATCCTACTTTTCGAATACATGACAGATGTCCCCAGTTTATGCTACTATTTGTTTACTTTTCATGCAATCGAGGTAAAAGGGGTATTTTCAATGGCACTGCTGACAGGAAGTCGAATTTATTTACGCGAATTCAAATTTACGGATTGGGTCGACGTGCACGCCTATGCTTCCCAGGAAATCGTGTGCCGTTTCCAGCCTTGGGGACCTAATAATGAAGAACAAACACAAGCATTCGTAAAACAAATTATAGACGACGCCAACAAAGCGTCAAGAACGCGATTTGTGTTTGCGATCGTTGAGCTAGGCTCGGAAAAGCTGATCGGCGCGGGAGAGATCAACATAAGAAGCGCTTCTAACCGAAGCGGAGAAATTGCGTACATTGTTCATCCGGATTATTGGGGGAAAGGCATTGCTACCGAAGCCGTGGGATTATTAGTGAAATATGGATTCAGCGAATTTCGGTTGCATCGCATCTATGCTACGTGCGATCCCCGCAATATCGGGTCATCCCAAGTGCTGACCAATATCGGCATGACACAGGAAGGACGAATGCGCGATACGTTATTATTAAGGGACGGATGGCGCGATTCCCTTGTATTCAGCATTTTGGAACAGGAATGGGAGAGATTGTCTTCCTGAGAGAGGAGCGTTTGATATGAACGAGCAAGTTCCGTCACAAGATAACGAATCTCCGTGCCATTATCGTCGCGCGCTGGAAGTCGTCTCAAGCAAATGGACGGTCCTCGTCTTTTATGAGCTGGAGAACGGCAAGAAGCGTTACAGCGATTTGAAGAAAGCCATTGAAGGCGTAACGCAAAAGATGCTGACGCAGACGCTACGTCAACTGGAGAGAGACGGATTGGTAAGCCGCTGCGTTTATCCAACCGTCCCCCTTACCGTTGAGTACGAGTTAACGACGTTAGGCAAAACCTTAATTGAGCCGATGCGGATCCTGCACAAGTGGACCGATGCTCACTATGATTCCGTATTACAAGCGAGAAAAGCGTACGACAAGGAGAACGCGTAAGCTAGCATACCGGTAAAGATAGCGGCGGTGCGGATCGAGTTTAGTGCGCCTTTTGCAGTTCTTGGCGGATCAGATCATACACGTCGTTGCCGTCATCGAACACGTCCGTCATGGCATAAAACAAGTGGATCATCCCGGGATACCGTTTGGACGTCACTTTGACGCCGTTTTCGATCAGTTTTTGTCCGTACCGTTCCCCTTCGTCGCGGAGCGGGTCGTACTCGGCGGTAACGATCAAGGCCGGCGGCAATCCGGCGACGTCTCCCAAAAGGGGAGAGGCGAGCGGGTTACATTTATCGGCTTCATCGTTCAAATAATGGCCGGCGCAATAGTCAAGAAGGGCGCTGGTCAGAAAATAACCAGTGCCGTACGTACGCATCGATTCATGGTCGCCGGACCAGTCCGTCAGCGGACATAGCAGGATTTGCATCGTGATGGCCGGACCGCCTTGGTTGCGGGCAAGCTGCGCGACCACGGCCGCCAGATTTGCTCCCACGCTTTCGCCCGCAACGGATAGGTTGCCCGGGTCCAGCCCCAGCGAAGCGGCGTTCTCATGTACCCATTTGGCGGCAAACATCGCTTCATCGACCGGAACGGGAAATTTATGCTCCGGCGCCAGATGATAATCGACGGACACGACGGCATAGCCGGTTGCCGCCGCCAGTTTGCTGCACATCGGGTCGAAATGCTCCATTCGGTTGAATACGAAGCCGCCTCCGTGAAAAAACAAAATTACGGGAAGCTTCTTCTCGTCGGTCGGCCGGTAAATTCTTACGGCGAATGCGCCGTGCGGACCTTGCAGCTGTCTATCTTCCGTGCCCGCCAGCTCGAAATTGTCTGAAATGGCCGTCGCAACGACGACTTTTCTGATTTCTTCCGGCGATAAAAGATGAAGCGGCGGAAACCCCGAAATATCCTCCAGAAATTTTCTTGTTTGCTCATGCATGCTCATATGCTTTACCTTCCTTTTCTTTATTTGAGTTATTTGAATTTGTAATTCAACATTAATCCATCGTCCGGTTTTTGTTAAGAAGGCACTTTAAAGTGGCTTGCGCTCAAAAAAGTGCCTTGGATATGGGAGCTTTTTTAGCAACTGAAACTGGAATATGCAAGCAGCACTCAGCCTTAGGGTTGGTAATGTTGCATTATTGTTTTCCGTACCAAGGACTGGAGATTGAAAGTTTCGATAAGCTGAGCCATTCGCTTTCCTTGCCCTTCGTTGACCCGAAAACCAACAAGACTCTCGGACGAGGTTCAACTGGAGCTCGCAAAATCCGCGTTGCTTATTCCGGCGTTAAGCGCAAATATTTTCAAGAGCAAGCCTGCGCCTTTTGTGGCACAATCGGTTTATACCGAGAAAGTCCGAACCATCTTCGATAAAAAGTACAAGGAATTCCTCAGAGGGAAGGATATCAACACGACGATCCGCGAGATCAATGAGGAGGGAGATCGATGGATCGAAGCCGCGAAGTAAGCGGCATTACGCCCGGACAATGGCTTATTGAAGGAAAGAATACGTTCATTCGATTCGAAAATATATCCCTTACTAAGTAAAGTGAAACCGGCTGCTATTCCTTTGGGAATGCAGCCGGTTTATGGTTCAATCAGGGTTCGCGCTTGCGGCGCACAAAAGGCAAATACAGCAAAACGAATATAACCGCGGCTACCGCTTCAAGCGAAAGCAAGTACCAAGGCCATGGCCCCAAATAATCGAGCAACGATTGGCCGGGCGGCTTTTCGGCGACGAACAAATAATTACCTCCCGTGAGCCGATTGATAGGCACGATGACGGCAAGAAGCACATTGAGGATCAGCAGCACCCTCCAAATCGAACGCCATGTAGGACGATAGCCGTGAACCCAGGTCATATACAGCGCAACCCATACGATGGCGCCGTGGCCGACAAAGAAGTAAAAATACGTGAAATGCGGGAACCCGGACAAAATCGCTGCCGGCGTTAACAGTGCCTGAAGCGCACCGCCGATCCCTGCGAAGTATAAAAACTCATACAACCGATACGAGGGAAACAGCAGCACGATAATCGTCAAAATGTAGCTGATGCTGCATAGCTGTAGAGGAAGAGATTCCTCAAGCGAAAACCGCGCGTAATAAAAATACCAACCATACAGCAGCGCTTCAAACACAATGAGGATGAAACTCAGAGCAATCCGGATCGTTCGCACAGAGACGTCCCGTTGAAGTGGTCTTCGGTACAGGTACAGCAGCAGGATGAGCAGCGCAATGCCGGCTAGCGGAATGATATGCTGCGGAGTAAACATCATAAACGGGTAGCCGGTCTCGGAGAACCAGTCCATGTAGAACCCCCCTCCTTATAAAAGGAAAAATATGTTGCGTAACCGCCTTTTTACGCCAATCATTGCTGCTTATTCTTCATCCGGGCGGCACAAAGTAATGGTACACTAATCATAGTGGATGCGAGATCACCTTTCAACGCTCAATTGGAAGAAATGTGGAAAGGACGTTACCGATGCCTTACCAACCGTACATAGCGGCCGAGACACCCGCTCCGCCACCGGGGGCGCTTGTTTCCAGCCATAACCGCAGTCCGTTCGGCTATTCGTGCTGGCGTTCCTCGGGAACGAAAGATTGGCTTTTGATGTACACGATCTCAGGCGAAGGGTGCGTGAAAGAACAACGATACGAGCAGTTATGCCACTCCGGCGATATGATCGTGCTTCCGCCCGGAACGCCACACGATTATTTCACGACGCGAGGAAATGTGTGGAACATGATGTGGGTTCATTTCATCCCCAGACCGACGTGGGCCGCCTGGCTGCAATTGCCCAAAGTTTCGAAGAGCTTGTTGTTCCTGCACATCGAGGATGCCGCCGTACGCAGCCGCATCGAGTCCACCTTCACGAGCCTGATCGCGGATAACAAGGCAGTAATGAATCCGCTGTTCGAGGAACTCGCGCTCAATTCGCTGGAGGAAATTTTGCTCCTCGCTTCCAGCTTCCATTACAAGAAATCGTCGCATACGCTCGATCCGAGAATCCATGACGTGCTCGATCTGCTGTCTCACAACATTAAAGAGCCTGTTAGCGTGCCCGACTTGGCGAAAAGAGTGAACTTATCTCCATCCCGGCTGGCGCATTTGTTCAAAGAGCAAACGGGGGATTCCATTATAGAGACATTGCTGAAAATACGCCTGAAGCAAGCGGCTAGGCTGCTGGAGCTCACCTCTCGCCAGATTACGGAAATTGCCGAGGACGTCGGTTTTCAATCGCCCGACTACTTCACGAGCAAGTTCAAGCAGTACTTCGGCGTCAATCCCAGAACGTTCCGGAAAAATATGCAGAAATAGCAGAATCGTGAGGATTTACAGCCGGAATGGCAATTACGAATTTCGTCCCGTTTCCCTACAATGAAGGTAACATTTTTCTTGCTTTTGGCAGGAAGATGCCAGCTCTTAATGGCAGTACCGATAGGGTACGGGTTGGCTTGGGAGCGCATTGAAGTTGCCCAGATGAGGAGGATGAAAGATGTTATCGTACAAACAGGTTATGGATTATGAGCGTGACGGCTACGTGACGGTCGAAGGGGTATTCAGCCAAGAAGACGTCGATAAAATGATCGACGCCGTAGAAAACGGAGACCGGGTGGCGAGAACAGTAATGACGGGGCAGGCGGACGTATCCGGCAAAAACTCCAACTTGGCCATATGGCATGAGCTGGGAAGCGACATCTGGTCGGCGGCTTCTACGGCGCCTCGCGTCGTCAACTCGGTCCGCATTTTGCTCGGAGAGGATGCGGCCTTCTTTCACGGCAAAGTGATGCTGAAGGAGGCGAGAACCGGCGGGGCGTGGGAATGGCATCAAGATTACGGGTATTGGTATAATCAAGGATTCATATTCCCGAACATGATCAGCGCCTTCGTCGCACTCGATGAGGCAACGATAGAGAACGGCTGCTTGCAAGTATTGAGAGGGTCTCATCTGCTTGGCCGTCTCGATCACGGGAAGGTAGGCTCGCAAGTCGGCGTCGAACCGAGACGGCTTGCCCAGGTCGAATCGATGTTCGAGCGGGTGCATTGCGAGCTGAAGCCGGGCTCGGTGCTGTTCTTCCACAGCAATTTGCTGCACGCTTCCGCAGCGAACGAATCCGAGCGGCACCGCAGATCGTTCATCATGTGCTACACCGCCGTGTCGAATCCGCAAATTACGAAGAACGGCACCGTTTGGCGGACGTCATGCCCGATCAGCGCGGAGGGAGCCATTTTGGCCTGATCCTGCGACAGGCAGGGGCCGAAGCTTTCAGATGGTTGACCGCGCTTATTCCATGGCCTATCGCCAAGCTTCGCATAAGCGTTTCAAGACAATGGGTCCATTCCCCACGAGGGAAATGGACCCATTGTCTTGCATATCGAAAGAGACGTTTCTCGAACGCCGACCTTCCCGTTATTCGATCTGAGCGACAAAAGAATCGGGATCGAGCAGGCTCCAAGCGGCAGGAGGCTCTCCAAAATCCGGCACATCGAGCATTTCCCCGTCCCGTTTGGACGATTCATGGGCGATGAGCCCCGGCACCATATAATCGGCAGCTCTCCATGCATGGTTCGGAGGCAGCCGGTTCGTATGGACCGCCTTGGCGAAGTCGTCGGCCAAAAATTGATGCGATCCCAGATGTCCGTTCGGCATCCCGTTGTAGGAATCGGGAAGACGATAATGATGGTGCACCTTCGCCAGCGACGCATTGAAATCATGTGCTAACGTTTGGTGGACACCTTGTTCATCCAGTCGAACGCGTATGTTTTGGCATTGGAGCTGCGGGGTCAAATCTTCCACGGCCCCCCATTTCAAGCTGGTCCAGGCCGAGCCGCCGGCATGCTCCTCGTAGCTGCCTTGCGTGCCGAACATGCTCATGTATACGCTGTTTCGTCCGCCCCAGCCTACGCGACGAAACTCGTTAAGGCGCATCATCCCGCCGTCGGAGGTGCGTACGAGCGCGCTTTGGTTGCTGAATTCGTTGTCCCACAAATTGGCGCCTTTGCGGAATATTTCATCCTCGTGCTCGTCTTTATATCCGAGGCAGGACACCTTCGTCGCTTTGGCGCCTGTAACCGAAAGCACCATGCTGACCGAGTGCGTCGGGTAATGCATGGGCGGGATACCGGCTACCTTCTTCCAATCGGAGCCTCCGGAATATTGGAAAGCATTGTAAAATCCGTGCGACATATCATGTAAATATTGCGCTTCCCCGTACACGAATCCGCCGAATTTCCCTGTCTGGAACTGATCCCGGCAATATACAGTGCTAGGATAGTAGTAGCTCGTCTCACCGGTCATGTAGATGAGTCCGGTACGGTTCACTTCATCAATGATTTGCCCGATTTCCTCCAAGCTTTGGGCCATCGGTACGGCGCAATACACGTGCTTGCCGGACCGCAGCGCTTGGATCGCTTGGGGACCGTGAAGATGCCGCTGCGTGAATAAAGCCACCGCATCCACGTCGCTGCTCAGCAGCTCGTCGAGCGAAGCGTATGTGCGCTCCAGTCGAAACGCTTTGGCGAACTGCTCCCGCCGATCGGTCTGCAGCTCGGCGAGAGCCACTTCCTCGATATAAGGATGCGCCTGAAATAAAGGGATGAAGCATTTCGAAAATTGACCCGCTCCGACAACGCCCAGTTTAAATCCCACTTCGTAACCACTCCTTTGCATTCGCTATAGCATAAAATGATGTTTTTCGCGAAATGACGGTGACGCTCGCCTAACATGTTTCCTCTTTTATTGTAAGGAGCCGTGCGTCCAATGTATTTGGTTCAAACCTATAAATTTGTAACCAAAATCACAACGAGGATCAATTGTCTGGCGTATCCTTGAATAACGAAGCGCAAAACTCGGAGAGGCTCATGCCCGTTTTACGTTTGAATATTTTTCCGAAGGCGTGAATGTTGACATACCCGACCTCGCTTGCGATTTCGCTGAACGAGAGGCCGGACTGAAGCGCAAGCTCTTTGGCTTTCTCCAGCCGAATCCAGATGAGGTACTGCGTCGGAGACATCCCGAACGTTTTGCGGAATTGAACGATAATGTAATTGCGGCTCCAACCCGTCAGCTTCTCCAAATCGCGGTGGCCAAATCCTTCGCGGAAGTGGCTCGCTATATAATTGCGCACGAGAATAAGCTTCGCTTTATTGGCATCTTCCTTTTTGCTTGCCACAGGGTCGAGGGCGTTGCTCGCCGCGGACAGATGGAGCAAAATTTGCATGAGCAAATTTTGGCAGTGAAGCTGATGGTACAGCCCTGATTGGCGATAATGAAGCACGAGCTCGGACAGCTTGTTCTCCAAGGCGTGATTGGCGAAGTTGCCCATGTGGTGGTTAGCATCCGCGGAATCTGAACGGAGCAGGTCATGGATCGGAAAGGATGTGCTGCCGAAGTGGAAGACGATGGAAATGCATACGTAAGGCGTACCCGGCATCGTGCGGACATAGTGCTGCTCGTTCGGTCCGTGAAGCAGCAAATCGCCGCGATTCGTCACGTAGGACCGGTCCTGAATTACGTATTCCGCCGATCCCTCCAATACGTATTGCAGCTGGTATTGTTTGAGCCGTCTCGGTTTCAAACTCCATCCGTCCGGAGCGTGGAACATATGCGCAAGCGTCAAATAGGGAGGAAAATAATAGTCTTGCAGCTGCTCCAGCGTATCGTTAGGCTCGAGAAAATACAGTTTCTTGGACATGGCTTCCACCTCTGCCTCTATTGTACGTGCATTACGGGTCATATCCAAGATGAATATGATTTTGGTTACGACATTGTTACTTTGAACCAAATACTTTCGGGGAGAAGTTCTCTACAATGAATAATCGAAAGCGATGAAGGAGGAGGGGGAGGATCCGAATGTCATTGGCAGCGGAACGAAGAAATTACAGCCTTGCCGGGCCGGAGAACAAGCTTGCGCAGCAGAAAGGTCTTGCCGATGCGCACTGGTACACAAGCCCGGTGCCCAGATCGAGGCTGAAGCAGCTGATGAAGCGAAAAGACGGGCCGGCCATCCGAGATACGATGATCTGGTTTGCGTCACTGTTCGCCGCAGGCGTATGGGCGTATAACGCTTGGGGAACATGGTGGGCCGTCCCCGCATTTGCGCTTTACGGCATCCTTTACGCCACACCGGCCGACTCCAGGTGGCACGAGTGCGGGCACGGAACCGCATTCAAGACGGCATGGATGAACGAAGCGGTGTACCAGATCGCGTCATTTATGGTATTAAGGTCGGCTACGCCCTGGAGATGGAGCCACGCCCGGCATCATAGCGATACGTACATTGTCGGCCGTGACCCGGAAATTCTTACGGAGCGACCGCCGATTTGGAAAATCATGTTAATGCAAATATTCCACCTGTACGGAGGGCCGTTGGAAATCAAACGCTTCGTCCTCCATTGCTTCGGGAAAGTGGACAAGGAAGAGAACGAATATATACCCGAATCGGAGCGGCGCAAGGCATATCGGGAAGCGCGCATCTACTTGCTGATCCTTTTGTCGGTTGTCGCCTGGTCGGTGTATATTCAAAGTTTGCTGCCGCTCCTGTTGATCGGATTGCCTTCGTTCTACGGCAGCATCGTCGTGCTGCTCTTCGGAATGACGCAGCATTTGGGCTTATACGAAGACGTGCTCGATCATAGGTTAAACACACGCACCGTCTATATGAACCCCGTTCTCCGGTTCCTTTACTGGAACATGAACTATCATATCGAGCATCATATGTTTCCGATGGTTCCTTACCATGCCTTGCCCCAATTGCATGAGGAAATGAAAGCGGACTGCCCGCCTGCGTGCCGCAGCTTCATGTCCGCGCTCTTCGAGGTGGTGACTGCGCTTGTGAAACAAGGGAAAGACCCCGCGTTTACGCTGGTGCGTCCGCTGCCGGGCACGGCGCGCCCTTACAAGTACGGGCTGGAACACGATACAGCGCCGGAACAAACGGTAACGGCCCAACCGGCGGCGACGGGAGGACTCACGCATGGAATTTGACGGATGGATCGAAGCTTGCTCCGCCGATGACATCGCACTCGAGGATGTCATTCGGTTTGATTATGGCAACCGGTCCTTTGCCATATACCGTACGGCGAACAACGAATATTTCGCCACCGACGGGTACTGCACGCATCAAAAAGTTCATTTGGAGGGAGGTTTGGTCATGGGACGGCTCATCGAGTGTCCCAAACACAACGGCAGGTTCGATCTATCGACCGGCGAGGCGAAGCGGGCGCCTGCTTGCACCGCCTTGCGATCCTATCCTGTCAAGGTCGCTTCGGGCAGTGTCTATCTAAAGCTCAACGATTAACATGAGAGCAGAGGAGAAGGAGGGGGAATTCCGTGAGCGAACCGTACGGCCGAATTCGGGAAACCGTCCATCGGGGCTTACCCTCGGTGGAGATGGAATCAAGCGAGGTGAAGCTGATCATGATCCCCGAGCTGGGGGGCAAAATCGTCTCGCTCCAGTATAAGCCGGGAGCAAAAGAATGGCTGGTCGACTCGGGGACGAGGGCATTGCAGCCGGCCGCCTACGGCTCCGAGTTTGTCGCGGCGGACATGAGCGGCTGGGACGAATGCTTCCCGACCATCGTCGCCTGCGCCTATCCGGCCGAAGGAGCTTTCAAAGGAACGATGCTGCCCGATCACGGGGAGCTGTGGTCCGTCCCATGGCGAGCGCATATGGAGAACGGGAAGCTTGTATGCAGCGCGGCGGGAAGAGCGCTTCCCTATGCGTTCAAACGCACGATGCATTTTCTCGATGAACGAACGCTGCGCTTCGATTACAAGGCGGCCAACTTGGGTGACGAGACGCTTTCGGTGCTGTGGGCGGCCCATCCGCAGTTTCTTTGCACGGAACACACGCGTATTGTTTTGCCGGTAGGGACGGAGAAGCTGCTCTGCGTCGACGGCGGCCGGACGCTGGAAACCGGACGATCTTACTGCTGGCCGACAGACAGAGGCATGCTGGACGCAACGTTCATCCGAGTAGGCCAGGCGTCGTTAAAAGATTGCCGCAAATATTATGTGGAAGGCCTGGTGCCCAAGGGATCGATTGGGCTCTACGAGCGGCAAAGCGGCAACTACATCGAGCTGGAATGGCAACCGGAAGCCGTTCCTTATGTCGGCGTGTGGATCGATGAGGGCGCGTTCAATGATCAGCCGGTTTGTGCTTTGGAGCCGAGCAATGGATATTATGACGCATTAAGCGATGCTTACCGGAGAGGAACGCTGCTTCGGATCGGCGCCGGACAGACGTCGAAATGGCATCTTGACATACGGTTGGGGTGCGAGGCCGATTTTGTTAACGACATTTTGTAAGCGCTTTATAACTGGCTGTTATTTATCCAGGCAGCAGTATGTTTAGGGTTTGCGTTTCTTCATCGTGTCTATGCTCTCAAATAGTGAAGGCTCAGCGGTGGACAGCACCGTCATAATGGGAGGTATATCGCATGAATCAGAAGAACGGTTGGATCATGGCAGCCATCCTGCTTACTTTGTCCATGACAGCGGGGTGCAGCAGTAGTCAAGCGGCGGTTGAGAAAGGAACGGGAGGGAAAGGAGCGGAGGGGACAAATAAAGAAAACTCCGGTCCGCCTGCGGTAAGCACGGAACCTGTTACCTTGAACATCCTGGCTTCGGCGTATCAAGTGGATTTTGAAACGATGCTGATCGATCCGGTGAAGAAAAAATATCCGAACATTACATTGAACGTGATGGCGACGGGGACAGGGAAGAACATCCAGGACCTGGTCGCAGCCGGGAATACGCCGGATTTATTCGCTGGATACACCGGCATGATGCCGGCGCTCAAACAGCTGGACGTACTCGACAACCTCGAACCGCTTGTCAAGAAGTTCCGAGTCGATCTGGACCGGTACGAGCCCGCTGTCATCGACGCGATCAAGGTATCGGGCAACAACAATGAATTGTCCGGATTGCCTTTTAACCTACAGTTGAACGCGCTTTATTACAACAAAGATATTTTCGATCGATTCGGCGTTCCCTATCCGAAGGACGGCATGACGTGGGACGATGCGATCGAGCTTGCCAGAAAATTGACCCGGACCGAGGGCGGCGTAGCGTACCGCGGGCTGGACCCGGAAAGCTTTACGCGCATTTTTTATCCCAGGTCCGTCAACATTGTAGACCCTAAGACGAATAAGGCGGCGGTGAATAACGAGCAGTGGAAGACCGTCTTCGATCTGGGGAAAAGAATCCTTTCGATTCCCGGAAACGAGCGGAAGGAATCGAGTCCGATCAATGAATTTCGCAAATCAAAAACGCTAGCGATGCTGCCGAGCTACAACTTTTTTAGCGATATGAAAGAAGCGAGTGAATCTGGGTTGAACTGGGACGTGGCGCAGTATCCGAGCTACAAGGACCGGCCGAATATTTACGGGATGGTCGACCCGTGGATCATGTTCGTAGCGAAGACAAGCAAGCATAAGGACGCTGCCATGCAGGTGCTCGAAGTGCTGACCTCGAATGAGGTGATGCTGCAGATGGCGAAAAATACCGCAAAGCTCCCACCGCTGAAAAATCCGGAAATGAAAAAAGCACTGGGCGAGAACATGCCGTTCCTGAAAGGCAAAAGCATTGTATCGGTATTCAAGAGCCGTCCCGCACCTAACCCTTCGTTCACCAAATACGATACGGAAGCACAGAAATGGCTGGAAGCTTCGTTTTGGGATTACATCAGGGACAAGAAAGATATCAATACGGCGCTCAGGGACGCCGAGGAACAAATCAATCAGATCATAAGAGAATATTAAAATCGGCTGCTTTCACTCCTTGATATAGCTTGCGGCTATAACTGGATATAGTATAATTGATTGACACTATATCAAATGATCATGGTATCTTTAAAGAGGGATTCCGCAATGCAGAGCGAATAACTAAGGATACATGATCCATAGCCGAGTTATACTAAGTCGAGGATGTGGCACACAATGCTAAGAGATAAAATCGTGAACAAACAAGCCGGCATTTTAACATATGGCATGACGCCGCCAAAGGAATCGAATCCGCCGGAGAAAGTGGCTGAAATCTCGCAAAAGCAATGCGAAAGACTCAAAAATCTTGATATTGACGCATTGATTCTGTACGACGTGCAGGAAGAAGCGGACCGGGTCGAGCAAGAAAGACCGTTCCCGTATTCGCCGATGATCGATCCAACGGTATACAGCCATTACCTGGAACAATTAAACGTTCCGAAAATATTGTATCGCTGCGTCGGAAAATACACGGAGCCGCAATTGACCGATTGGATTCAAGCGGACCGCGGCCAAGACCGGTATTCCGTATTTGTCGGCGCTTCATCCGGCAAGCAAGAGGTAACGCTCCGTTTATCCGATGCTTACCGTCTTAGCAGACAACTGAATAACCGTATGCTTTTTGGCGGAGTCGTCATCCCCGAGCGCCATATGAAGAAAAATGACGAGCATATCCGCGTGGTGGATAAAATAAAAAGCGGCTGCGATTTCTTCGTTTCGCAGGCGACTTACGACGTTGAGGCGACCAAAGACTTCTTGTCCGACTATTATTATTATTCCAAGGAAAGCGGGCTGGAGATGGTGCCGATCATTATCAATATCGCGCCCTGCGGTTCGCAAAAAACGTTGGAGTTCATGAAGTGGCTCGGAATTAGCATTCCGAAATGGCTGGAAAACGACCTGAAGTATTCCCATGACGTCCTGGACCAGTCCATCCGGCTGTCTCAAAAAATATTCGAAGAAATACTGGATTTCGGACTGGAAAAAGGAATCCCGGTCGGGTGCAGTGTAGAGAGCGTATCGACGAGAAAAGTCGAAATCGAAGCATCCATTCAGTTGGTGAAAGATATTAAATCCATAATCGATAAGAAGCTGCTTGTCGCACTGTAATGATGAACAGGCATGGCTTCATTTACAGACAAGGGCTGCCGAATTGATCGGCGGCCTTTTTGAATATAACCATTTTCCCTGTTCACACGAAATCCACCAGACCGAACCGGAACTTGTCGTCTCTGCGATCAGCGAATTGTTGTACGGAGGATGCTGATGTTCTCTGGGTGGAGATCGATCAAAAGCTTATTTTATCTACGAAATCAAAGACGATAGAGGACGTAAGAAACATAGTCAGGAGAAGGATAACAATCAAATAAAGCACCGTGCTACGTCTGAAAGCGGATAATGGCGCATCGGAAGCATGCGCATAATGAGCCGCCGTTAAGCCGGACAGAATGCCCATGATGAGAAACCATGGTTCGTAAAACAACAGATCCCATAAAGCAAAGCGGTTCGTATCGACAATCCAGCCAGGCAGGTTAATGGTGATCACGCCTGCTAATAAAAGAGCCTTTGTAATCATGCCGGTTAGTCCGTGCGCAATTAAGAAGGCGGTACATAAAAGGGTAGGGACTAATATGACAAGACGCTGAATTTTTCGGCCTCCGATCAACGGCACCCATACAGGAACAACCTTGCCCCATGGCTTGACGAGCCCTATCAAGACGAATCCGCATAATAGGATTACAACACCCGCAATATAGCTTGCCATGCTAAATGACTCCGGGTCATCAGGTTGACCGAAACCGCCGATAAAACCGTCGACGGCTTCATAGAATCGGACAAATACGGCATACATAAGCGCCCAGAAACAACCGGCGTAAGCAGGCCAAGCGGATGTCTTTGTAAAACGTTCAAAGGCATTCAAAATTTGTGATGACGGCGTATCATTCATTGTCATTTTGGACATTTTTACATGCTCCTTTCTTCTTTCGGGGACTGCAACCGGAAGGCGGCGCAATACGGCTCACTCTAATTTGGTAGGCCAAAGCGGCCAGGCTAATCGTGATCCCCCATGTGAAAAATCCTCCATATACAGGAATCAGTACCCATGGCTCAAAATCCGTGAAGTCGGAAAAGCGAATAGAACCCATAATAATTTTGTAAAATGTCACCATGCTGATGGTTGTGAATAACAATCCTCCGAGCCAAGCGGGGATGAGTGGCAACCAGCAAGGAACCTTCCGTCCGCCAACGAGCGGCAACCCTTGAGGGATCATCCGTCCCCAAGGTCGAACCAGCGCGAGCGCGAGCAGAGAGGCGATGATAGCTAAAATGGCGGTGATGTCGATTCCGTAGGAATACAGCAAACCGCTGACCGGATCGGCGACGGTTCTCATGGATGCGTGCAATTCCTCTATGCCTTTCTCGGATACGAGTAGAGGGACTCCAGTCGCCCAAACCGTCTTTAATAGGGCATAGGGAATGAGGGCGACGGATGCGGCGTATCCCCATTTTTTAGACAACAGCGATTTACTGCATGATTTTCGTTTCATGTTATCGTCCTCCAGCAATGATGCATCCTTCTCTGATTCGTTCTCTTGATGTTACATCAGAGCCGTCGGTTTGAAACGCGTCTGCAGATCTGTTCCAACACGCGTCCGGAGATGTGTTATTGGCAGGAAAGAACCGGTGGAGACGACGACAGAAAACTCTAGGGCGATGAATGTGTGTCTTAAATGGAGAGGGATTACGTTGGAAAGCGCTATGAACTCAATCAATCACGAGGTTTCGAGGCTGAGGAGATAGAGGCGGTGAAGTCGAGAAGAGAAGAAGCGATCTCGCTTCCTCCCTAATCCGGACGCATAAGTCCTTTCTCCCAAGCAAAAACTGCTGCTTTGGTACGGTCCAGCATATGCAGCTTGCTTAATATATTGCTGACGTGGCCTTTAACGGTCTTTTCGCTGATGATTAATTGCGCGGCGATCTCTGCGTTGGAAAGTCCGCCGGCAATTAGACGCAGCACTTCGAGTTCACGTTCGCTCAGTTCGGCGAATGGATTGGAATCCGTCCGTTTCGTGACTCGAATCTCCTGAACAACACGCGCGGCTACGCGCGGATGCATCATCGATTCGCCGAGTACGGCTCTTCGCACCGTTTCAACCAATTGACCGGGATCGATATCTTTCAGCACATAGGAAATCGCCCCTGCGCGCAGCGCCGGAAAGATGTGCTGATCTTCGTGAAACGAAGTCAGCACGATCACTTGCGAGCGCGGACTGACTTGTTTCACGCGCTGCGTAGCCTCTACGCCATCGATACCGGGCATCACCAAATCCATGATCACGATATCGGGCACAAGTTCGGCAGCCATGTGCACGGCGTGCTCTCCCGAATCGGCCTCGCCGACCACAAGGAAGTCAGGTTGAAGCTTGAATAGCGCGTGCAGGCCTTGTCTTACAATCGCGTGATCGTCAACAATCAGAATCGTGATCGGTTCCATTTTTGTCATTCTCGCTCACCCCATGAATGAAGAATTCCACCTTGTTCATTTTTAATTACGATCTTGAAGCCCATTTTGTGTGCAGTGTACCGTTATGATCGTGCCGTTGCCCTTCTCGCTGCGGATATCGATATGCCCACCCAGAGCCTGTACACGTTCGCGCATGGAGGACAACCCAATGCCTTGCCGATCTTCATTCTCGGCATCAAAGCCGCAGCCGTTATCTCTGATGGAAAGCGCCATCGTCTCAGCGCATTCCAGATGCAGCCTTACAGCGCTTGCCCCGCTGTGACGGGCCGTATTGGACAACGCCTCCTGCGTGATTCGGAACAAGGCTTCTTCGATCATTGGGGAGATCGGATGTTCGCCCACTACTTTTAGATCTGCAGAAATTCCGGTTTGCTCTTGCCACGTATGCACATAATCTTCAAGAGCGCGCGTTAAACTTTTACCTTGCATGGCAACCGGCCGCAATTCCGATATGAGTGCGCTCAGTTCCCGCTGCATGTGGCTGATCAAATGCTCCGCCTCTGCCAAATGCGATCGTGCGGCCTCCCCGTCTTGTCCGATCAAGGATTTTCCGGTATTTACCCAGATCGAGAGCGCAAACATCTGCTGTTTGATGCTATCGTGCAGTTCCCGGGCCAAACGGTTGCGCTCCTCCATCGTGGCCAGATCGTGTCTCGTCCTCAGCAGCTGCTTCAGCTGTTCCGCCATTTGATTGAGCCGATGTACCAATTGCCCCAATTCGTCACCGGAAGGATCGTTTATGAAAGTAGTAAAATCTCCTTGGCTCCATCGATTCGCAGAGGTCAATATCTTTTGAATCCGGCGAACAAGACTTCGCGAAGTGACAATTCCAAAAGCGAGACCGACAATCGCCGCCCCTATAAAAAAGCCGATTAAACTAATGCCAAAAAACTGAAAGGCTTTGGGCATAAAATCCCGGAATTTTTGAGAAGAAAAACGTATATGCTCCGCTTTCACCACCAAGGCTCCCCTAATCGCCAATTTATTGGCAATCGGAGCAACAATATAGACAGCCTCTTTTTCCTTATATGTGTATGTTGCTGCCGCTTCAACCGCGGAATGATCAAGTGACAATACGGTCCGTATGTGTTGCTCTACGCTTGTGGGAAGACCAAACCTTGTCTTATCTTCAGAAGAGGCATCGTCGGCAATGGCGATCAGTCGGCCGTCAGAATCGACGGCCGCGGAATATCCTTGAAATTCTGTGCCCATTTCGAGCGGCCAATCTTTTAAAGCTTGATATAGCTTGTCTTGGTTAATGAACGGTCCGCTAAAGTTAACCGCTGCATTTTGCGCTACCGAGCCTACCTGAGTGGCAAGCATTCGATGTGTATTAAAGTTCATATAGCCGTAAAAACCAAGGACGACCATCATTTCGAGCAGGAGCATGACAATAATCGTGGTAAGAATATAATATAGCGTTAATTTCCATTGCAATCGATGGAATCGCTTAGAATAATCGGGTGGCACGTCGATTTCCATTCCTTCCTTATCTCAAATTGCTCGACTACGGTCTTTGCGTTCGGGTACTGAAAGACCGAAATCTTGTTATGAATCCAGTTGATTCTGACGTAAGCTCCCATATTTCGTTGCTTCCTGCTAAGGTTCTCATAAAATACTGTAGCATAAAAGCGCTCGAATGACGAAGGGCGGGAATTGTCCGGGTAAATGGACCGCGGCGGCGAATTATACGGTTAATTTGGGTATTGCTTTCCATTTGCCGTTTGGATATAATGACTTTTATCTTAATAAGTCAACGAAATTCGATGAAGAGAAAGAGTACGTTATCCGATTGTTCTACAGAGAGTTGGGTCAGGTGAAAGCCAACGTTCAAGCGATAACCGAAAGCCATCTCCGAGAAGCAGGCTGAAATCGAGTAGGTGCTGCCGCATGTCCAGCGTTAACGGGAACGCGTATTGATGGATACGTGAACGGAGTGTCGCTTCGCGATGAAGCGGAACTAGGGTGGTAACACGGGTATATAAACTCGTCCCTTTTGGGGCGGGTTTTTTTGTTTTTTAACAAAAGGAGGAAAATAAGATGACGCAAACGCAATTATCCATATCGGACCTATTGTCCCCGGCCGTACGCGAAATGCAGCCTTCCGGCATTCGCAAATTTTTTGACTTTGCGGTAAATCGAAAGGATGTCATTTCGCTCGGCATCGGCGAGCCGGATTTCGTAACGCCGAAGCGAATTCGAGATGCCTGCGTCCAGGCGCTCGAGAAAGGAATGACCTCGTACACGACGAATGCGGGACTTCCCGAGCTTCGAGAGGCGATTGCCGATTATTTGCACACCGGTTTTCAGGTACAATACGATCCGAACTGCGAAGTGCTGGTCACGGTAGGCAGCAGCGAGTCGATCGACCTTGCCTTGCGCGCCTTGATCACGGAAGGTGATGAAATTTTGATCCCTACACCCTGCTATGTGCCGTATTCGCCGATCGCGTTTCTCGAAGGAGGGAAACCGGTCCATGTGGAGACGTACGCGCAAGACCAGTTCAAGCTCAAGGCGGAAGCGCTGGCTGCGAAAGTGACACCCCGCTCCAAAGTGCTTGTGCTCTGCTATCCGAACAATCCGACCGGGGCGACCATGACGTACGAGGACTGGCTCCCTATCGCGAAAATCGCGGAGGAGCATAATTTGATCGTGATCTCGGATGAAATTTACGCCGAGCTGACGTATGGCGAGAAGCATGTAAGCATTGCCTCCCTTCCCGGCATGAAGGAGCGAACGCTATTGGTCAGCGGCTTTTCCAAAGCTTTTGCCATGACCGGCTGGAGGATCGGTTACGTATGCGGCCACCAAGAGCTGATTTCGGCGATGCTGAAAATACATCAGTACACAGTCATGTGTGCGCCGGTTCTGGGGCAAGTGGCCGCGCTCGAATCGCTGAGACATGGAATGGAGGAGAAGGATCGGATGATTGAGGTGTATAACCGGCGCCGCCAGGCATTCGTTCGCGGACTGAGCCAGATCGGATTGACCTGTCATGAGCCGTTGGGTTCGTTTTACGCCTTTCCCTCCATTGCGCGGACCGGGCTAAGCTCGGAACAATTCGCTCAGCGGTTGCTGCAGGAGGCGGGCGTCGTCACGGTTCCCGGTCATGTATTCGGTCCGGGCGGCGAAGGGCATGTCCGCTGCTCCTATGCCACGTCGCAGGAGCAGCTGGATCGCGCCTTGGAACGAATGGATACGTTCATGAAGCAATATGTTTAGAGGAAAGAGCCGTAAAGGAGGCTTGACGGATGAGGGAAACGATCATAAAAAGATTGTCCGAATGTACGCTGGTAGAAGCGCTGGAAGCGTGGAACAAAGGCTTTGAAGGGTATTTCATCGATGCGACGATGACGCTGGACGCGTTTCTTGCGCGGATGGTGAATGAAGGATTGTCCCCGGCGCTATCGGTCGTCGCATTCGTCGACGGCAAGCCTGCGGGTATCGTGCTGAACGGAGTCCGGACGATTCGCGGCGACAAAATCGCCTGGAACGGAGGAACCGGGGTCGCTCAGGCGTATCGAGGGCAAGGGATCGGCAAAAAACTGATGCAAGCGTCACTCGATATATATCGAGAGGAAAAAGTGAACATTGCGACGTTGGAAGCGATTCGGGCAAATGCGCCCGCGATCGAGCTGTACAAACGGATGGGCTACAGCATCGTCGACCGCTTGGCGGTGCTCCAGCATAAGGGAATGTACGAGTCATCTGCGGAACAAAAGGCCTACTACGTCGCAGTAACAGGAAGGACGCAGGAGGCGGCGCGCCTTCCCTTTTACGAAGCGATGACCGCCTGGCAAACGCAGTGGCCGAGCATTCGCGACGGGGAGTTGCTGGTCTTGACCGATACCGATGGGCAGGAGGCGGCGTACTGCCTATACCGTCACGGCTTTGACTCCTCTGGTGCGCATGTGTCGGCGACCTTATTTCAATGCGTGGTAAAGCCGGGCCGCCCGGACCGGGATAAGCTGGTGCGCTGCGCGCTGGCCCATACCTTCGGCTCGCCCCGCGAGTTGACGCGAAGAGCGTTCAATCTTCCGCTTGATCATGACGCGGTTCGCCTGCTGCTCAGCGCAGGCTTTGAGTTGACGTCGGAGCAGGTGATGATGACGAGGATGTTGGAGTAACGCGTCAGGTAGACGTCGAGGAGGCGGAACCCATTCCAAAAGGAAACAGCGGCGGCGAGGACTTTAAGATAATATTTAGGCTACCGCTGTTTTTTCTTTCGCTATCACTCTCCGTTCTTTCAAAGATAATATCGTCAACATCGAGACTCCCTACTCTTAAAACAAACTGTAGGGACTCTATGCCTATTGATGTCATACACGAGAATAATAATATTCTCGTCATTGAATTAAATTTTCGAAAGAGTAAAGGCAAAAAGAATCCTAAAGGCATCAAAATGATCACATTTCCAAAAAGGTTATTAAACCAAGTATGAAAAAACGGAACGAAGTTGACTTGGAAAAAACGACATTCTTTTGGGATAATGACTCTTCCCAAGAAGAAGATTTTTATAGAATAGAGGGTATAAACGATAAAAAGTATACTAGTGAAAATGCGCATCACGCGATTTTGCAATTGCAAATCTCCGTCTTTAACTACCTCCAAGTCTAAACCGTCTCTGATTCTACCATTATACAATATATGGATTTTATGTTTATGACCTATTTGCAAATGCTCCCGTTTCACCAATCACGTCACCATGCGAGCTCGTTCGTCGCATCCGTTCATGAAAAATCCACTGTCCCCATATATTGAGTTAAGAGGACAGGCGTCACCGAACGCTGAAGCTGAATGAGGTGTAATCACATGGCGATGAGAATGGATATCGATCCGTTAATTCTGGATATTACCGGGATGACGTGCGCTGCGTGCTCCGCCCGTATTGAGAAAGTCGTCGGGCGGATGGACGGTGTGGAGGAGGTCGGCGTCAACCTTGCACTGCAGCGCGCTCGGATCGTATACGACGAAAGTAGGGTCGGCCCCGCGCAAATCGAAGATAAAATTCGCGGTCTTGGGTACGGCGTACTCAAGAAGGAGGCGAACACACCATCGCGCGAAGAGGCCAGAGCGCAGGAAGCGGGCAAGTTGAAAGCAAGATTGCTATGGTCGGCGCTGCTGACTTTACCGTTCTTGTGGGCGATGGCCGGCCATCATGCGGCGACATCGTTCATTTGGGTTCCTGAGCTGCTGGTCAACCCGTGGTTTCAGCTCGCGCTGGCAACGCCGGTGCAGTTTGTGATCGGGTACCCGTTCTATTACCGCGCGTATCAGGCGCTGCGAAGCAAAACCGCGAACATGGACGTACTCGTCGTGATGGGAACGACAGCGGCTTACTTGTACAGCCACTACCTGATCTTTCACCCGAGCAAGATCGAGTCGGTCCATCACGGAATCCCGCTGTACTTTGACAGCAGCGCGATGATCATCACCATCGTACTGTTCGGCAAATGGCTGGAAGCGAGCGCGAGGAAGCATACCGACAGCAGCCTGAGACAGCTGGAGCGGCTTCAAGTGAAGACGGCGCGGGTCGTGCAGGGCGCTCACGAAATCGAAGTGCCGATCGATCGCGTCTCGGCCAGCGATGTGCTGCGCATCCGTCCCGGCGAGGTGATCCCGGTAGACGGCGTCGTTACCGAAGGGCAGGCGGCTGTCGATGAATCGGCCGTTACCGGCGAGAGTTTGCCGGCGAGCAAAAGTGTCGGCGATTCGGTCGTCAGCGGCACCGTCAATACGGATGGGGTGCTGATCGTAAAAGCGACCCGGACGGGAGGCGAGACGACGATTGCCGGCATGCTGCGGCTGCTCGAAGAGGCGCAAGAGACGAAGCCGCCGATTCAGCGTCTTGCCGACCGGCTGTCCGGCATTTTCGTTCCGGTCGTCGTCTGCATCGCCGCCGCCGCATTTCTACTCAGCTATTACGCGCTGAAACCGGGGGCACTCGGCGAAGCGCTCGTGACGGCAATAGCCGTGCTCGTCATCGCCTGTCCGTGCGCACTTGGACTCGCAACGCCGATCTCTATCTGGGTCGGAACGGGAAGAGCCGCATTGTCCGGCGTATTGTTCAAGAACGGCGCCCATCTGGAGCAGTTGAATCACGCCGATACGCTGCTGATCGATAAGACCGGCACCTTGACGGAAGGCAGGCCTGCCATTACGGCCATTCACCCGGCGAGCGGTTCGGAGCATGCGCTGCTGCAAATCGCCGCCGCCGCCGAGCAATTTTCCGAGCATCCGTATGGCGTCGCCGTTGTTGCGGAAGCCCGGCGAAGAGGACTAACCGTTCCGGCATGCTCCGCGTTTCAAGCGGTTCCCGGCAGCGGGATCCGGGCGGAGGTGGGAGGGCGGCAAGTGATGGTCGGTTCGATGAAATGGTTCGGGGAGCAGGGACTTCGCATTGGCGTTCCTGGAGGATCGCCGCCGCTGCTTGGGCAAGAACGATCCGTCTTGTGCGTCGCCGTCAACGGGAAGTGGGCGGGCGCGATATCGCTTGCCGATCCGCTGAAGCTCACCTCAAGATCGGCCGTCAAGCAGCTGCGTAAGCTGGGGCTGCGAATCCTGATGGTAACGGGTGACCGCAAAGAAACGGCAAGAGCCGTCGCCGTACAGACGGGCATTCAGGAAGTATACGCGGAGATGCTGCCCGAGGATAAGCTTCAGCTCGTGAAACGGCTGCAGGAGAAAGGAAAAATCGTAATGATGGCCGGGGACGGGATGAACGACGCTCCCGCGATGGCCGCCGCCAATATCGGTGTAGCGATGGGATCGGGAACCGATTTGACGAAAGCATCGGCTGATCTGTATTTGATGAAAAATGACCTGCGCGGTATCGCGCAGGCGATGCGAATCAGTCGGCTGACGATCAATAACATCCGCCAAAATCTGGCCCTCTCGCTGTTGTATAACGCGATCGCGATTCCGTTTGCCGTCATGGGGCGGCTGGAGCCCTGGATGGCCTGCACGGCGATGGCGTTCAGCTCCGTCACCGTCATCGTCAACGCCTTGAGGCTAAGGCGGGCGTAAGTCATACTGGCTTCGTTTCCATCAGCTTGTGCAGCAGAAGCGTGCGGTTCGTTACATCGAATTTGTGAAACATCGATTTCATCTCAGTGCAGCAAAAAATGGACTCGGTTCACGAAGCGATGTCGAACATATCCCATATTTTGAAATGGGTACAGGAGGTTTCGGCCCAGACGCAGATGCTGTCGCTCAATGCGGCCCCCTTTTTGCAATTGTGTAATTTATTTGTAGAAAATGTGAATGATTTTTGAACAAAATCCGATTGTTTGTGGTATACTCTAGATAAGGAAAGCATTTTCATTCAAGTCTGGAGTGATTTTATCATGACAACCAAAACGGTATCGGACAACAGCATGGCTCATGCGAAGCAGGATGTAAATCGGCTGATTGCGATCATGACGGCGGCGGCGTGGATTTTTCTCGGCATCGGCTTGCTGCTCAGTCTTTTTAATATGAACCACTTTAGCGATCGCAATGCTTCGCTGATGGTAGGAATCGGTTTTATGGTCGGCAGCGTTCATATTTATGTCATCCGCACGGCGATTCACCTCGTCCACTCGCGTTCGGAATCGGAAGACAAGTAACGCGTACAGTCGTCTGCTGTTCCATTTTCGGATCATTCAAGGAACATTGCCTTTATAAAGTGTCGGTATATTAGAGGACTTCGGCACCGCCATTTTCTATGAATATGTTCTGCACAACCCCTTGTTGGCTTACGCTAATAAGGGGTTTTCTTTGTTTTGACGCTAATTTCGTCTAACTCGTGTCGAAAATATTGCAAGAAAAAGGCGATCGTTTGACGTATTTGTTAACACCGGCGAAACCTTCGAACAAATCTGCTATGTTAAGGTTAATCAACAACTTGAGTTTGCAGAGGCGAGGTGGAATATATGTTTCGCATCGCACAATTGGGGAGGATCGCCATGCAAAAACCGAAGAACGCATTTCGGATCGCAGTTCCGCTGCTTATGATGTTCATGTTATTCCTGCTGGCGGGTTGTGAACAAATTATTGTTCTTGACCCGAAAGGGCCGATCGGCTCCAGCCAAAAAGATTTGATTCTGATCTCGTCCATCCTGTGCGGAATCATTCTCGTTCCGGTCCTCATCCTGACTTTCTTCATCGTGTGGCGCTACCGCGACAAGCCGGGCAACAAAGCGGCTTATCGACCGAATTGGTCGCACAGCACGACGATGGAGACCGTATGGTGGGGGATTCCGATTCTTGTCATTATTATACTGGGCGTTGTGACGGTCCGTTATACTTACGCGCTCGAGCCGTCCAAACCGATCGAATCGGCGCATAAACCGGTTACGATCCAAGCGACGTCGCTGGACTGGAAATGGTTGTTCACCTATCCGGATCAGGGCATTGCCACCGTCAATTACTTGCAAATTCCGGAAGGGGTGCCGATCAAGTTCGAGCTGTCGTCGGACGCGCCGATGAACTCGTTCTGGATTCCGCAGTTGGGCGGGCAAATGTACACGATGTCCGGCATGGTGATGACGCTGTTCTTGCAGGCCGATCATCCGGGCACGTATTACGGCTCCGGGGCTAATTTCAGCGGCGAGCATTTTGCCGATATGCGGTTTGACGTGAAAGCGACGTCCCAAAAGGAATTCGACGCGTGGGTACAAGAAGTGAAAAAGTCGCCTTCGTCCTTGACGATGGAAAATTACGAGCAATTGGCGAAGCCGGGCAAGTCGGATAAACTTTCCTTCTCCTCGTTCGAGGATGGCTTGTTCCACAAAGTAGCTTTCAAATATGCGGTTGACGGACAAGGTCACGGATCTCACGGGGCGCCGCAAAGCGCCGTAGAGCCGAAGGCCGTGCAGCCTCCGCAGACGAAACCTCAGCAGGCGGGTCATGAGCATGCCGGCCATTAAAATTATGGAAAGGAAGTCCGCTTATGCTGGATACAATAAAGCAGTTCGCTTCTGAGTTTTTCGTTACCGGCGACCCGATGATTCTTGGTGCGCAGGTCAGCATTGCCATCGCGATGGTAGCGATCGTGTTCGTGCTATCCTACTTTCGAAAGTGGGGATGGCTTTGGCGCGAATGGCTCACCAGCGTCGATCACAAGAAGATCGGCATCATGTATATCATTTGTTCCATCTTGATGCTGTTCCGCGGCGGCGTCGATGCGCTGCTTATGCGGCTGCAGCTGGCGATGCCGAATACCGAGTTTTTACATGCCGAACACTACAATCAGATTTTCACGACGCATGGCGTCATTATGATTTTGTTCATGGCAATGCCGCTCATGTTCGGTTTGTTCAACATCGTCGTGCCGCTGCAAATCGGCGCGCGCGACGTAGCGTATCCGTTCCTGAACTCGCTCAGCTTCTGGATGTTTTTTTGGGGCGCGATGCTGTTCAACGTATCGTTTATTATCGGCGGTTCGCCGGATGCGGGATGGCTCGCTTATCCGCCGCTGTCGGGACTGGAGTATAGTCCGGGCGTCGGGCAAAACTTTTATATCTGGGGGATTCAAATTTCCGGGATCGGGAGCCTTGCGACAGGCATTAACTTTATCGTCACGATTTTGAAAATGCGTGCGCCGGGCATGAAGCTGATGAAAATGCCGATGTTCACCTGGTCCGTATTTTCCAGCTGCATCATTATTATATTCGCGTTCCCGATCTTGACGGTGACGCTGGCGCTGTTGTTCCTTGACCGCTTCTTCGGTGCGCATTTCTTCACGCTCGACGGCGGGGGCAACCCGATGATGTATATCAACTTGATCTGGATGTGGGGACACCCCGAGGTATACATTGTCGTACTGCCTGCGTTCGGGATTTTCTCGGAGATTGTCGCTACGTTCTCCAAAAAGAAATTGTTCGGGTACAGTTCCATGGTCTTTGCCATGTTGATCATTAGCGTACTGTCGTTCTTCACTTGGGCTCACCATTTCTTCACGATGGGTTCCGGTGCGGACGTCAACGCCTTCTTCGCCTTAACGACGATGGCCATCGCGATACCGACCGGGGTGAAAGTGTTCAACTGGCTGTTTACGATGTTCCGCGGCCGAATTAAGTTCGCGACGCCGATGATGTGGACCATCGCCTTTATCCCGTGCTTTGTCGTGGGCGGGATGACCGGGGTGCTGCTGTCCGTGGCTCCGGCCGACTTTCAGTTCCATAACAGCTACTTCCTGATCGCTCACTTTCACCAAGTGCTGATCGGGGGCGTCGTGTTCGGTTACTTTGCCGGATTATACTACTGGTGGCCGAAGATGTTCGGCTTCAAGCTGAACGAGCATCTGGGCAAATGGGCGTTCTGGTTCTGGAATATCGGGTTCTATGTATGCTTTATGCCGCAATATTTCCTTGGACTGATGGGGATGACCCGCCGGATGTACACCTACGATTTCGATATGGGCTGGGGACCGCTCAACATGATTTCGACGATCGGCGGCTTCCTGATGGGGATCGCGTTTATATTCCAAGTATGGCAAATCGCCTACAGCATCAAGCATCATGAGCGCGACGTCACCGGCGATGCATGGGGCGGCCGTACGCTGGAATGGTCGATTCCGTCTCCGGCGCCGCTGTACAACTTTGCCGTTCTTCCGCAGGTGGAAGCTACCGACGACTGGTGGGAGACGAAAGAGAAGCTCGCCAAAGGAATTAAGCCTGCTCCCCAGCCGCTAGAGCCGATTCATATGCCGAAAAACTCCGCGATTCCGTTCATCAAATCGGCGCTTTGGTTTTTCGTCGGCTTCGGATTCGTGTGGGGTTGGCTATGGATGGCGATTCCGGCGCTCGCAGGGGTCGGCATATGCATGCTGGCGCGTTCGTTCTCTTACGATACCGACTATTATATTCCTGTCGATGAAGTCAAGCGGACGGAGTCCAAGTTGAGGGGGGTGAACGTCTAATGGCACATACCGCAGCGGTACATTCCGGTCATGAACATGAGCATGACCACCATGATCACCACGATCATGAATCGATCAAAACGTTCGGGTTCTGGCTGTTTCTGATCACGGACTGCATCTTGTTCGGCACGCTGTTCGCGACCTATGTCGTGCTTCACGGCAATACGAACGGCGGGCCGACCCCGCATGAATTATTCAAAATGCCGGGGATTATCGCAGAGACGTTCATCCTGCTTACCAGCAGCTTTACGAGCGGATTGGCCGTGCTTGCGATGCATCGCGGCAACAAAAAAGGACTCATCGGCTGGCTCGCCGTCACAGCGCTGCTCGGCGCTTCCTTTATCGCGCTGGAAGTGACGGAGTTCGTCACGATGGTGCTGCATGAAGGTGCGACCATCAGCACGAGCGCATTCCTGTCTTCCTTCTACGCATTGGTCGGGACGCACGGTTTGCACGTTTCGCTCGGGTTGATCTGGATGGTTGGACTGATGCTCCAGCTTCGCAAAAGAGGAATTACCGCCGTAACGAAACGGAAAGTGGAAGTGATCAGCTTATACTGGCACTTCCTGGACGTAGTATGGATCTTCGTCTTTACGGTCGTTTATTTGATGGGGGTGATGTAAGATGGAACATAACGCACATTCCGTGTCGCATGACCATCAAGGGGGACATGGTTCCCTGAAATCTTACGTGATCGGCTTCATCCTGTCGATCGTGCTTACGATCATCCCGCTCGTCGTCGTTTTGAACGGCCTGATGAGCAAGACCGGGACGCTGGTGCTCATCCTTGTGATGGCCATCCTGCAGTTTGCCGTACAGCTTGTCTTCTTCATGCATTTGAAGGAAGGTAAAGACTCCAAGTGGAATATGATGGCGCTGCTCCTCGGCATCATTATACTGCTGACGATCGTAGCCGGATCGATCTGGATTATGACGTACAACCAAGTGGCGCACTAGCCGAAAATAAATGAGACTCTTGCCTTCTAAAATGGGCGGGAGTCTTGTTTGTGTTATGGACACTTCCTATGCCATACCGCTGACGGGAACGCCTTGACAATTTGAACATTTAGAGGATATTATAGATATATTAACTCTGTAATTGAGGTGCAGCCATGAGATTTTCAAAAGCGACCAATTATGCTCTGCATACGATGCTCATGCTTGTCGACGCTTCCACGGTTAAGCCTGTAGGCGTCCAGCAGTTGGCGGAATCCCAGGGCGTTTCCCCGACGTATCTTTCCAAAATTTTAACGAGGCTCGTGAAAGCGGGAATGATCGAATCGGTTTCCGGGGTAAACGGAGGCTACCGGCTATCCCGTACAAAAGACGACATTACGTTTTTGGATATTATCCACGCCATAGAAGGCACAGCCTCTTTATTTGAATGCGATTTTGTCCACGGCACCGAATGTTCGATTCAAGCGGTCATGAAGGAAGCGGAAGAGAAAATGGAGCGGCATCTTCAACAAACGAAATTGGCGGACCTGGCTCAAAAGCAAACGCAAGTGTAAGGCGAGCCTCAGTCAGAAATTGACATTTGGCTTGCTACGTAGGAGCAGCGTGTTTTTTTATATTAATTATAGATATCATGAGTCTTTAATATCTAATGCATAGGAGCTGATCGACATGATTTACGATTGCGCCATTATTGGCGGCGGACCCGCCGGGTTGAATGCCGCCCTTGTGCTTGGGAGGGCAAGGAGAAGCGTCGCTCTGATCGACAACAATCGGCCCAGAAATGCCGTAACGCATGCGTCTCACGGCTTTATTACGAGAGACGGCGTCACGCCGGCCGAGTTCCGTCGCGTGGCTTATGAGGAGGTGCTGCGTTATCCGTCTGTACATCATCTGCAAACCGAGGTCGTATCCGTCAGCAAACTCGAATCCGGATTTGAGCTGTTTGATACGTCAGGTCAATGCGTTCAAGCGCGGAAGCTGATCTTGGCGACCGGCGTAAAGGAGATCTTTCCCCATATCGAAGGTTTTTATCCGCTGTACGGGAAAAGTTTGTTTAATTGCCCCTATTGCGACGGATGGGAGCTGAGGGATCAGCCGCTTATCCTTGTATCCGAACACCCAACCGTTTATCATACGGCCAAACTGCTCTTCAATTGGAGCAAAGATTTGATCGTATGCACGAACGGTCGGACGTCCCTGTCGCAGGAACAAACAAAAAAGCTTCAATCCAAGGGAATCGTCGTGACGGAGCAGCCTGTTGCGGCTTTCATCGGTCAGCAAGGGCAGCTTGAGCATGTTCGCTTTGCGGATGGGTCTGAGGTGCCGAGAAGCGGCGGCTTCGTGTCTCCCCGATTTGTGCCAAGCACACCGTTCGCAGAGCAGCTGGGTTGTGAAAGGACGGAATCGGGAGGGATCACGACGGATGAAATAGGAAGAACCTCGATACCCGGGTTATATGCCGCAGGGGATGCCTCGTACTTTATGCCTTCCCAATTGGTTTATGCCGCGGCGGACGGCAGCCGGACGGCGATGAGCGTAAATATGGATTTAACGGAGGAAGATTTTGAAAAATGAGCCGGCGATCTCATCCGGCTTCACGAGTTGTTTTCATACGAATGAATAGTAAAAGCTTGAGCTCATCAGGCTTTTTCTTTTTTATACGTAGAAACGTTGAAGCCGCGCGCGCCCAATCACACAATCGTTCGTTCTTTGCCGTCGATGGCACGGCTCCGATGGTGGAATGTTAAAAAAAATTTATCAAACGGAAATACAGATTTCAATAATTTGCATGGATGGCATCTCGAATCAGGTATAATCTTATTCGTCGTCCTAGTGGTCCTTAGGTCATATTACCTAGAGACTGTGGGATTCACGGGACATTGGACACATTAAATATACATAGATACGGGAGAGATGTGGTTTGAAGCTGTTCCAAAAAAGTCGCCGCAAAATCAGCGCAATCCTCGCTTCATCGGTGCTCTTGAGCGCCATGATGCCGGTGCTCACGCATGGAGCCTCGGTTGAGCTCAAAGATATTGCGGACTCCTACGCGGGTTCCGAGATTCAGAGTCTGGTCGATGCGGGCATCATTTCCGGATATGAGGATCATACATTCGGACCGCACAAAGCGATGACTCGTGCTGAATTGGCCAAAATGATCGTTCTAACGATGGGGTTGAAGGAAGATGCAGCCAAGGCGAGTGGATTCCAAGACGTCGATCCGTCAAGCTGGTACAGCGATTATGTGGGCGCTCTGGTCGGTTCAGGCATTACGCAAGGTTCTTCGGAAACGACCTTTTCTCCCGATGCGAGCATCACGCGAGAAGAACTCGTCGTATTCTTCATTCGCGCCCTTGGACTGGAGAACGTAGCCAAGACGCTTCCTGTCGACGCGGAACTGGCCGATTTATCGGAAGTATCCGTTTGGGCCAAGCCGCATGTATCGATGGCGTTCAATATCGGTTTCGTGAACGGCATCCAAGAGGCCGGCGGCAGACTGAAGTTCAGCCCCAAAGCCGGAGCGGAACGGCAGGCGCTTGCTCGTCTGGCTTATGAATTCAAGGCGAATAAATCGAAGTACACAGAGAAGGCGCAAGCGCTCGCTGCAAAAACGGAAAACAAGCCGCCGAAGAACGATGAGCCGGCAGTACCCGGAAGCGCCACGGCGGTCGTGGGCGGAGGCGGCGAAGACAATTCAGGAAGCGGCGGAAACGACGAGAATGGGACCTCTACTCCAACCGTTTCAGTAGCTGAACTACTGAGAAGCGGCACGGTGCTGGACAGCATATCGATCAATGAAACCGGATTGTACGGTCCTGAAGATAGCGCCAGCCGTACGACAATTACAGGAACATTGACGGTTGACCCGGGCCCTGACGGGACCGTTACCCTTCAAAATATCGTTATGGGACCGGAATCCGATCTGGAAGTATTGTCCGGCGACATCCATTCGATCAAGCTGCAGCAAACCGTGATCAAACAATTAAGAGTCAACGCGGTGAACAATGCCGGGAGAGACGTCCGGATTGAAGTGAAAGACGGTGCAGAAGTAGAAAGCACACAGGTTCAATCCCAAGCTGTACTGGAATCGTCTTCGCAAACCGGCAAGTTGGGCACAATTACGCTCTCTTCCGGTGCGGCAAGCAAGACGCTTACGCTTAAGGGCAACATAAACAGCGAGGTTTCCGTTGATGCTCCTGACTCCAAAATTGAATTGGCGCCGCCGTCAGCGGGAAATCCGATGAACACAAAGATTCAAACGTTATTGGTGAGAGCGAATACTACCATTTTCGCAGGAACCGGCACCTCCTTGTCGTCTGTACAGGTTTCGGGTCCGAACACCACCGTTGGGATCAGCGGACAAGGGGCCGTGAATAGCGTAAACGTGGACAGCACCGCGACAGGGACCACATTGAATATCGGCGTGGGAGCCAGCATTAAAAGCTTGCGACTCGACAGCCCCGTCGTCTTGAAAGGCGACGCGGAAGCGATCACCAAACTACCGGCCAGCACGGGCAGCGGCACGGTTTCGATAGATGATTCGGTCAAAGCGGATGTGAAGGCTGCAGCGATAAAAACGATTGTTGAAGCAATCGACGACATCGGCGAGATTAAAGCTTATTCCGAAGCTTTGGAGAACCGCATTAACGAAGTGACAGCCAAGGTGGAATCGGCTAGAACATTGTATGATATCAAAGATACCGATATTTCCAACCTTTCCGTTCTTGATCGAGCACGTAACGAAATTATTTTGTATAAGGACTTATCTTTACTCGAAATCGAATTTGCTAGTGGAGACAACGATTCGTCTATTACCAAAAACATCGGTTTGAAAAAGGAAGGATCCGCTTCGACAGCCATCTCTTGGACTTCCGATAAACCGGCTTTTATCCAAAATGACGGAACCGTCACTCGTCCGGCAGCGGGCAGCCCTGACGAAATGGTTTCACTCACTGCGACCTTGTCTCGTCACTTTCAGTACACGGTCACCAAAACATTTGTCGTGACGGTAAAGGCTGAAAGGAAGCCGTCCGGAGAAAAGCCCGATACGGATGCTCCAGAACAAGTGACGGGATTGAGAGTGCAAGAGACGCTTGAGAATCAAGTAACCCTGGCGTGGAATGCAGCGAAGGACAACGTGGCTACCGTAGGCTATAGCGTATACGTAAATGACATGAAATATCGTGACGTCAGCTCGGAAAACGGCATTGTGTTGGGCTTATCGCCAAATACACCATATTCGTTCAAGGTACGGGCATTCGATAAAGCCGGCAACGCGGGGCCGTTCTCTGCCGCGCTTGTAGTTTCTACGAAAGAGGCTTCGATCGCGGCTCCGGGATCGGTAACGAATCTTGTTTATTCTGCACGCTCTACTACTATGAACCTGAAATGGGTCGCACCCGCGAATGCAATGGGAACGGTAAGTTATGCGGTCTACAAAGACGGCGCGTTTCTAGTAAATACGTCGGCAACGAATATCGACATTATCGGATTGCTTCCCGGAACATTGTATCAATTCGAGGTAAGGGCGTTTAATGAAGCAGGCTATTCCGTTGCGGCTGCCCTATCGGCAAGAACGGTTCCTAAGTTAACGGTTTACAGTGTCCGTCTATATAACTCCCAAACCGGGAAACTATCCGGGAATGTCCCTAAGCTTAGCGATGGGAGATTTTTAGTCCTTTCCTCGGGTATCAGGGATGCGGATGCCTTGATCGTTACGTTTAGTGATTCAACCACCGGCAATTCATTATCGGGAACCATCGATTATCAAAATGCCGCCGTTTACCGCAACGCGGACCCCGTCAAGGTGGCTTCCGGCGTGTATAATGATGCGGTAAGCGGTGCCGTTTACTATCAGTTTTCATTAAACGATGCGAAGAGTTCTTCATCGACTCAGTCCAGCGTTACGATTTACGGCCTTCAATATGAGATTTCGTCCGCTTTTTATCAAGTGGATCCCATTACTGTTACGATGTTGGGACTTTAATACAGTGCCGTCCGGAAATAAAACACCGGACGGTTTTTTTTGTTGTTTTCCGCACTATCGTAACATCGAGTATTAAAGTTAGTTGATATCCTTAACAAGTTGATAAAAAATGACATAACCTCGTTTGGAAAATTATATATAATGCTAGGTATACTTCAATATAAGGAGGCGTTGACCTTGGCCGAGAATGCCAGGAAGCGAATCGGAATTCACCAACTCGAGTTAAAAGGATCAGAGGCGTACAAACCGTTCGTCCTTCCCAATGCAATAAAAGTGATAAAAGGCAATCTTACAACAGCGGAAGAGGCGGTCGAGGAGATGACGTCCATTACCACCCTATGCCGTCATTCACAAGAGTTTATCTGACGATGCAAAGGATCTTTATGGAGTTTGGAACGAAGGATGGGAGCGACAGCGTGCGGGTTATACGTACGAATACTTTTACGAAAGTATGTTTGAGTATAATGAGAGACTGAATGGCAATGAGCAAGCTTTTGAAATGGATCTCTGCATACCGATCAAATAATCGACGGTTGGCGAAGCACCAATAGAAGGCGGGGAGTGCCATGTGCTCCCGACCGTCTGATGTGAATCTCCGAAGTGCGACTAGCGCTGCGCTAACAGGCTAGACTTTCGCGATCAAAAGTTGAAAAACCGGGTGATCATCCCGATTACCAGCAGGATGAGGGGGCCAATCACAGTAACCCCTAATATCACTGCGATAAATTTAAGAGGGGTCGATAACCCTCTGTGCTGATCCATGGTATCCAATTTATCATTTATTTTTTTCAACTCTTCAAGTATTTCCTTATTCAATTGTTCCGACATAGCCTTCTCATTCCTCCTTTTAAAACCCGACTTCCATTATACTCCATTTATTCAAATTAAGGCAGAGAAACAAAGCGAGAACTCGTCCTGGATGTTAATTCGACACAATGAGTCGTCGAATATAAATAAAAAAGCACATTTGGCATTCAGCCAATGTGCTTCTTTTTTCAGTGCCCTGATGGGGCAGCGAGACCTACCTGCTCAATAAGCTTTTTGCTTTCTTCGTTCAAGCCGATTATCGTTACTTTTTTATCGATTTGCTGATACTTGAGCAGCACTTTTGCAATAGCGGTTACCGCCGAATGGTCCCAAACGTGGGAGGCACTAAAGTCAATAATGACGGCTTGCGGGTCGTTCCTGTAAGCAAACAGATCTACAAAGTGCGACATTGTGCCAAAAAAGAGCTGACCGGAAATATGGTATACTTTCGTTCCGTTCATTTGTATCGTTTCATGTGCTTTAATTTTCGCCGATCTCCAACCAAAGATAAGAGCGCTTAAAATGACGCCTGAGATAACCCCAATGGCCAGGTCCGATGTTGCGACGACAATGGCGACCGTGATGACCATGACGAGCGCATCGCTGCGCGGAATTTTCGCGATTGTTTGTAGGGAGCCCCAGTCAAATGTGCCGATGGAGACCATGATCATAACGCCGACGAGCGCCGGCATAGGAATTTGTTTGACCACATTTCCCATTACCAAGATTAAGAATAGGAGAAACACGCCCGATACAAAGGTCGATAGGCGCGTTCTGCCCCCGGATTTTACGTTGATGACCGTTTGTCCGATCATGGCGCAGCCGGCCATGCCGCCAAAAAAGCCCGAAACGACGTTGGCGATCCCTTGCCCTTTGACTTCTTTATTCTTATCGCTTTTGGTTTCCGTCATTTCATCAACGATCGTTGCGGTCATCAGGGATTCGGTAATGCCCACGATAGCAAGCGCAAACGAAAGCGGCAATAGGGTCCAGAGGACCTCGAAAGATAGCGAAACATCAGGAATATGAAAAAAAGGCAAGGCTTGCGTGATTTCACCCATATCGCCAACGGTACGAAGGTCAAGATGCAAGGTGATTGAAATGATCGTCATGATAATAATCGCAACAAGCGCGGAAGGCACGGCTTTCGTAAGAAGCGGAAGCAGGTAAATGATCGCAAGCGTACCTGCAACCATGGCATACATTTGCCAGTTTGCGCCGCGGAAGTTTGGCAGCTGAGCCATGAAAATAATGATGGCAAGCGCATTTACAAAAGCGGTAACTACGGAATGAGGGATAAATGTAATGAATTTCCCGAATTTCAGAACGCCCATGAGATACTGAATGATGCCCGTCATGATCGTTGCGGCGAAAAGATACTCGATTCCATGTTTGACGATGAACGGTCCCATCAACGATGCCATGGCTCCTGTCGCGGCGGAAATCATGCCCATTCGTCCACCGACTATAGAGATCGTCACCGCAATGCAAAAGGATGCGTACAATCCGACCATCGGGTCTACTCCTGCCAAAATAGAGAAGGCGATCGCTTCTGGAATCAACGCTAAGGCTACCGTCATCCCGGAAAGCAAATCTTTCCGGACGTTACTGAACCAACCGATTTTCAATTTTTGGTACAACAAATAAACTTCCACTCCTTATATGTCATTTGGACTTTTCAGTCTCAGAAAAGTCGCGGTCCGCTCGATTAGTGACAAATGCTTTAAAACAAAAGACTTTCCACTCTCAGAAAAGTCGGTTCCGATAATCAACGCATTTCATTATACACATTTATTTCGTATATCTCTACCCCTGATTCGAGTCGGTTCAGATTGACTGGAAACGTCTTGATGCGATGGTATGTGTGATATAACCTTACATGGAATATCGTTTTATGCACGAATAATAGTTTTTTCGATGTGAAAAGACGAAAATATGACGATTTCAATAAGAACTATTTCTATATATCGTCATTTTATGTTAACTATATTTACATAACACCTTGCCGGGTGTACAATGAAACCCAAAAACATAAGCGGGTGAGCGCGATGAAGATTGGTTTCCGGACGATCAAAACCGCCGTCGGCGTCAGTATTTCCATCCTGCTGGCGCAAACGCTTCAGCTTGAGTATTATTCCGCGGCGGGGATATTAACGCTTCTATGTATTCAAAAATCGCGAAAGCAGTCCGTTCATGCCGTTGTCAGCCGATTTTTCGCTTGTTTGGCCGGTCTTGTCGCTTCCACGATACTCTTTCAGTTGATCGGCTATCAGCCCTATGCGTTTCTAGTATTTTTGCTGCTGTTTATTCCGCTTTGCGTCCGTTTGCGCATTCAGGAAGGGATCGCCAGCAGCTCCGTCATCGTGATGCACGTTTATATGCATCGGACGGCGAATCTTGATTTTTTTGTGAACGAAGTGTTCGTTATTGTGATCGGTCTTGGCGTGGCGCTCTTAATCAATTGGTATATGCCCAGCATCGATAAGGAATTAAACCGCTGCAAGGAAGAGGTCGATCGGCTCATTTCCGCCATTCTCAATGAAATGGCGCTCTATTTGAAGGAAGGGAGCACGCTCTGGGACGGGAAAGAACTGCTTTTGCTGGCGGACGCCCTGCAGAAGGCCAAGCGGCTCGTGCTGCTGGACTTGGAAAACAACCCTTTGCGCAGATATAATCCGTACGAGCAGTATTTTGAACTCAAACGAAAGCAGTTTGAAATTCTCGAGCGCATGCTCCCGGCGATCTCGCTGATTAACGCTAAGATGGAGCAAGGCATCCGGATTGGTGATTTCGTCCAGCAGCTCAGCCGAAATTTGAATAATCACGACGGCATGGACGATTTTAGCCAAGTGCTTCGCATCATCAGGGAGTACCATAAGAAGCTGCCGCTGCCGGAATCGAGAAGCGAGTTTGAGAACAGAGCCAATCTGTACGCCGTAGCCAATGAGCTGCAGCGTTTCGTGAATACGATATGAACGCATTTTTACGATAAGATTCCGAATTGCGATAAGGCTGCCGACACGGTAGTCTTATTTTTTTGCCGCAAGCGCCGCTCCAACGGGTCCAGTGCACGCCAATTGACAATAAAAAGATTCGGCAGTATACTTACTTTTTTTAAGTAGGATGCCTCATTTCATCTTATAAACAGAACGGTTTGGAGTGATTGCCATGAGCAACCGGCCAGATGTAACAGAACCACCCTCCGGGCCATTCGCCCGTTTCCGCCGCACCCGATTGGTCATCGTGTTGGGTTTGCTGTCGGCGTTCGGCCCGCTTTCGCTGGATATGTACCTTCCGGCCTTGCCTGCACTGGCGGGCGATCTGCAAACCGGCACGTCGCAGGCGCAGCTGAGCCTTACCTTTTGTTTGCTCGGCCTCGCGCTCGGTCAACTGCTGAGCGGCCCGATGAGCGATGTGCGGGGGCGACGCTATCCGCTATTTATCGGACTTACCGTATATACCGTCTCCTCGCTGCTATGCGCGTACAGCCCGAACGTATGGGTGTTTATTGCACTACGTTTTATACAAGGGCTGGCCGGAGCGGCAGGCATCGTGTTGTCGCGCGCGATTGTCAGGGATTTGTATTCGGGCCCGGAACTGACCCGATTTTTCTCGCTCCTGATGTTAGTGAACGGCGCGGCGCCGATCCTCGCCCCTATATTCGGCGGACAGCTGCTGCAATGGACGTCGTGGCGGGGCGTATTCGTCGTCCTTTGCTGTATCGGAGCGGTTATGCTGGCCGCCGTCCGGTTCGGTCTTCCGGAGACGCTGCCCGCGGATCGCCGTTCCAAGGGCGGCATTCGCAACACGCTGGCGACGTTCCGCAAGCTGGCGGGCGACCGCAGCTTTATCGGCTTTGCGCTCGCGCAGGGGCTGGTGACTGCCGGCATGTTTGCTTATATTGCCGGCTCGCCGTTCGTCTTGCAGGACATTTTCGGCGTATCGCCGCAAATGTTCAGCGTCATCTTCGCCATGAACGGACTCGGCATTATAGCCGCGGGCCAAATGACGGGCCGACTGGCAGGGAAGGTCGGTGAGATCAGACTGCTGACCAGCGGTCTCGGGATCGCGTTTATCGGGGGCGTTTGTCTCCTAATAGCCATTCTGGCGGGGGCCGGATTGCCGCTCATTTTGCCTTCACTGTTCCTGGTCGTATCGAGCGTAGGGATCGTCTCGACGTCCGGCACGTCGTTGGCGCTGCAAAAGTACGGTCAATCCGCAGGGAGCGCCTCCGCGCTGCTCGGCCTGCTGTCGTTCATTATCGGCGGTGTGGTCAGCCCGCTCGTCGGACTTGGCGGCAGCGGAACCGCCGTGCCGATGGGCATCGTTATCGCCGTCGCGGAAACGGGAGCGGTCTTATGCTATTTGTTGTTGGCAAGAGGAAAGTAGAAACGGGGGACGGAGGAGAGACGGCTACATGGTGCGTGTCGTTATTCGAACGGTCGGTTCTGATACGAAAAGTTAGGCGAAAGCCTTTCATCATTGTACGATTTGTGGAAAATATGAGTCGTCGCGGGAGAAACGGGCGGAATCAGCCACGTCCAATCTCCGGTGACCTCGCGTCCGCATGCCCGCTCGTTCTCTTCGAACCTTTTCAATTGCGCCGCTGCGGTATGATGGTCTACGATCGTCACGCCGGCCGTTTTAAACGAATGAAGGACGGCGATGTTCAGCTCCACCAAAGCCTTATCTTTCCAGAGCGTAATATTCTTCTCCGTATCG
This sequence comes from Paenibacillus allorhizosphaerae, assembly GCF_910594985.1. GTDB lineage: Bacteria > Bacillota > Bacilli > Paenibacillales > NBRC-103111 > Paenibacillus_G > Paenibacillus_G allorhizosphaerae. The sequence continues at coordinate 313,400 of NZ_CAJVCE010000005.1, read as the reverse complement.
AGCCCCAGCAGCGATGCCACCTTTGGCAGCATATTATAACGAAACGGATCCGCGAAATTTCTTGCCCCGATCTCCGTCCCCATGTACCAGCCATTAAAAGGCGCCGCCGTATATTCGATCCCTCCGATTTCAAGCATCATATCCGAAATGATCGGCACGGCATACCATTTTAGCTGCAAACCGGCAAAAGACGGAAATTCCGGATGCTCGATCGGCACTTCCAGCACGACGTCCTCGTGCAGGTTGTACCATCTGGGAGCATTCTGTTTCGTTTGGATGACCAGCGGCAACAGATCGAACGGGGTTCTTGTGCCTATCCACCCCAGTTTCTCGCAAAATGTAGTGAAGGAGAGCGAGGCCGGATCTCCGATGATTAGTCCAGATGTGTCGTATCCTGCGTAACGAATAAGTTGATGATTCCATATGCGGATCTGCTGCGCTCCGTTTCTTTTGGGTTTGAACACGGTGATCATCGGTTTGATTTTGCTGCCATTGCAGGCCGTTTGAATATGGTTCAAAAGTGCTGCATAAATCTCATCTTCCTTCTCCAGATGGCGGGCATCCACAACTTCAAGTGTTTGCCAAAACAATCTTCCGATGCAGCGGTTGCTGTTTCGCCAAGCCAATTTGGCGCCATGAGACAGTTCTTCCGCCGTATGTTCGTAATACCCGTACCGGTCGATGTCCGTGGTAATTTGGATTAACCGTTCACTGATAGCGTCTTCTTTGCCAAGTTCCAGGTAGCAAGTTTCAATAAATGGTTTCGCTTTCTGGAAAAGCTCGTTTTTATAGTCCATAATACCCCTCTTCGGCGAGTTGGTTTCACTCGATTCATATCGATCATGCCCGGCTTCTATCATTTCATCATACCCAAAGTTCACTTGCCCTTGAGCCATATTCCGGAATTGTCGAAAAAAGTTCTAATGATTTTGACAGATTTGCTGAAAAAGCCAAAAGCACTAATTATTAAGAAAACTTTATGAAAATTTCAGGTAATTTTGGAATCTCATTTCGCAAATGGGAAGGGAATTAGAAAATAATGTCGAAAAGTATCGAATGTTAAAAAAAGGAACGAGAAAAGAAGGGGCTTGATTGCAGTTATGAGTTGGTTCGCTACGATAAAGAAACGATTGGCGCTGCGCATCGCCGCCGTCGTTATGGTGGTCATCCTGCTGTTGTCGGCAGGCTACATATGGCTGCAAACCAGCAATGCGAAAACGGCGGCCGCCGAAGTGATTACGAGCTACGGGACGCGCATGGCCGACAGCTACTCCAAGCAGTTGGACACTTCGCGGCTGGAACAATTTTTGAAAAATCCGCAAGAAAACGACTTGTATTGGTCGCTTCGTCAGGAGATGGACCGGTACCGCACGCAAATTGGAGCTCTTTACGTATATTTTGTCCGGATCGACGAAAGCAAACGTCCGCTTATTATGATTGACGGACAGCCGAAGGATTCGGATTCCGCTTCGCCGATCAATGAAGTGACCGATATTCCTCCGGATGCGGTCGAGTCGCTGCTGGCCGGGAAAACGGCGAGCTCGGAGCTGATCGACAATCCGCAATACGGCAAATATATTTCTTCCTACGCGCCTATCAAACGTTCGGACGGCACAGTGCTTGGGGTCATCGGCATCGACACGGAAGCGGGAGTCATTGGCAGCATTGCAAGCAGCGTCATTCGTGAAAGTGTTCCGTATTACGTTCTGATGATTATAATGACGCTGCTGGGGCTTGGTTTGATCGTTTGGGTGCTGCTCCGTGCCTTCGAACCGCTGCGGCGTATCGTGTCCGGTGCGGAGCTTATTGCGGTCGGCGAGTTCGCAGAAGCGAACAAAATTCTTATGGAACGCCCGGTGAAGTCGGAAGACGAGATCGGGGCGATGTATCAAGCGATCGTCCAAATGTCGGTCAGCCTCAATGCGATTGTCGGACGCATGGTGTCTAATATCGCTCAAATGTCCGATCAATTGGTCGTTTCCTCCGATCGCTTTGCGACCGATGCAGGACATTTGCTCGAGATGAACACTCGAGTCAATAAGGCTGCCAATGAGGTTGCAGACGGGGCGCGTACGCAGCGGACGAGCTCCGAAGAAAGCGCTCGTTCGATGGAGGAAATTACGGTCACGATTCAGCGCATATCCGAAGCCTCGTTAACCGTTTCCGACGCTTCCTTGAACGCGCTGGAAAACGCGGAAGCGGGTCAAAGAACAATTGAGCGGATGGACCGCCAAATTCAAACGATTTCGTCGGCTACGGAGGAAGCTGTCAAACGCGTCTCTACGCTGCGCGAGTATTCGCGCGAGATTGAAGGCGCATTGGCAGCCGTATCCGAGATTGCGAACCAGACGAAGCTGCTGGCGCTGAACGCTTCCATCGAAGCGGCGCGCGCCGGCGAACATGGCGCCGGGTTTGCCGTCGTTGCGGGCGAAGTCAGGAAGCTGGCGGAAGACGCCTTCGGCTCGACGCGGCAAATTGCCGCATTGCTGCATAACGTGCAGAGCGAATCGCTTCGAATCAGCGAGGCGATGGAGGTCGGGGCCGAAGAAGTCCGAACGGGAGCAAGCTTATCCGGCGAAGCACAGGCGTCGTTCGCGAATGTAGTGGAGATGTTCCGGTTAGTCACCGAACAGATTCAGGATATTTCCGCCGCGACGGAGCAAATGACAGCCGGCTCGGAGGAAGTGTCCGCTACGGTAATCGAAATTTCGGACATCGCCAAGGCTACCTCGGACCAAACGCTGCACATCGGGGAGCTTACCGACAAACAGCTCGATATCGTGCGATATTTCGCCGATTCCGCCGCGCAGCTCAGCGGGATGACCCACCAGCTGCGCGAGTCGGTACAACAGATTAAAGTGTAAGTGAGTGTAAACGAAAGACGCCGTTCCTTTCTCTACGGAAAGTGACGGCGTCTTTTTTGGGGCGTGCTCATCAGAAATCGAAGTTGTCCGGATCCGGGCCGACCCGCTCATTCCGGTTCAAAGCGTCGATACGTTCCATATCCTCGGTTGATAATTGGAAATCGAACACCGATGCATTTTCAATGATGCGCTGCGCTTTCGTTGATTTGGGAATCGTGATGACGCCATGCTGCAGATCCCAACGCAGGATGATTTGCGCTGCGGATTTTCCGTAGTTGGACGCGATTTCGCCGATCACCGGGTTATCGAGCAGCTGCCCTTGCATTAACGGCGACCAAGCTTCAAGCTGGATACCCTGCTCGTTGCAGAAGCGGCGAAGCTCCTGCTGGGTAAGGCGCGGATGGAACTCCACCTGGTTAATCAACGGTTTGATTTCCGCTTCCTGCATCAAGTCTTCCAGATGATGAATTTGAAAATTGCTCACGCCGATCGCTCTGACCCGGCCATCGCGATACAAGCGTTCCAGCGCGCGCCAAGCTTCTTTATATTTGCCTTTTACCGGCCAATGGATCAAATACAAGTCGAGGTAGTCCAGACCCAAATTTTGCAGACTGGCTTCATAGGCGGCGAGCGTCGCTTCATACCCCAAGTCGGCATTCCAAACTTTTGAAGTTACGAACAGCTCTTCCCTTGCTATAGGATTCTCAAGTAAAGCTTGCCGGATTCCTTCTCCGACGCTTTTCTCGTTTGCATAAATTGCGGCCGTATCGATGCTTCGGTACCCGTGCCGAACGGCGGATTTCACGGCGTCTACCAGCTCGGAGCCTTCTTCGACTTTAAATACGCCAAGCCCCAACCAAGGCATGGCCACGCCATTGTGCAGTGTGATCTTGTCTTGTACATGTTGTGCGGTATTCATCGTTGAATGTACCTCCAATATATTAGTTGATGAAACATGATTTATGCTGCTGTGTTTAACCGATCTTTGCGGTGCGGACAGGGGGATCGGGTAATGCCGAATGCAAGCTCGCTGCTTCTTTCTTCTCCAGAGCGCGGCTCCACCCGGTCAGGATGACGGCTCCCATAACCATCAATGCGCCGACCCATGTCGTATGAATGAGTCCGATGGAATCGGCCACGACGCCGCCGAAGTAAGCTCCGAGGGCTATGCCGAGGTTAAACGCGGCGATATTGACGGCGGAAGCGACGTCGACCGCTTTCGGGGCAAAACGTTCCGCCAACATGACCACGTACACTTGCAGGCCGGGTACGTTCATAAAGGCCAGGAGCCCCATGAAGAAGATCGTGATGAGGCCTGCTATTTTGAACGGGGCGGTAAACGTGAATAGAATAAGGACGACGGCTTGCGCGATGAACATATAGAATAAGGCTCGAACGGGCCGGCGGTTGGCAGCTTTTCCGCCGATTACATTACCGATGGCAATGGCAATCCCGTAAACGAGCAGGATGGCGGCTACGGTCTTTTCCTCAAATCCGCTTATGTCGTGAAGTAAAGGGGATAAATAAGTAAAGACGACAAACGTGCCGCCGTATCCCAAGGCGGTAATGGCGAATACAAGCAGCAACCGCCCGTTCGTCAGCAGCTTGACCTGATCGCGCAGCATGATTTTGGCGCCTTCGCGCAGGTGGGAAGGTACCAGCACAAGATTGGCGACGAGCGCTGCGATACCGACCGCGACGATTGCGATAAAGGCGACGCGCCAGCCCCATTGCTGGCCGACGTAGGTGCCAATGGGCACCCCGGTAACGGTAGCGATCGTGAGACCGGAGAACATGATCGATATCGCGCTTGCTCTGCGATGTTCGGGCACGAGATCGGCTGCGATCGTAGAACCGATCGACATGAAGAGGCCGTGCGAAAAGGCGGAGATGACGCGCGCCGCCAGCAGTACGCCGATGCTGCTCGCGGCGGCGGCCAAGCTGTTGCCCGCAATAAAGACGATCATGATCCACAGAAGCAACGTTTTCCTAGAAATCTTTGCGGTTAGGGACGTGAGGAGCGGGGCTCCGATCGTTACCCCAAGCGCGTATAAAGTAACGGTTAAACCGGATGTTGTAACGGATATATGCAGGTCTTCAGCGATCAGCGGGAGCAGCCCTACGCTGATGAACTCGGTTGTTCCAATCGCAAAGGCGCTTACGGCGAGCGCCAGAAGCGCGAGCGTACTTCTATTTTGATCTAGTGACATGCGTTCCACTCCTATTGTGGTATTGCCGGCCGGCAAATGCTATTATGGGTCAATGAGAATGAAATGAACAGTACGTACTTTGTAGTGCTATAGGTACTCAGAAGTACTGTAGATACTTAAAAGTGCCTATCTTATACGGGAGGGACAGGCTGTGGCCGAGAAGAAATACAACATCTCTGTAGAAGCGACCCTGGAGGTCATCGGAGGGAAATGGAAGTGCGTGATCCTTTGTTATTTGACGCATGGGAAAAAACGGACAAGTGATCTAAAGCGCGGCATGCCCGGAATTACCCAGAAAATGCTGACTCAGCAGCTAAGAGAATTGGAGCAGGACGGGATCGTCAACCGGATCAGCTATAATCAAGTTCCGCCGAAAGTGGAGTACGAACTGACGGAATACGGTTGGAGCCTAAAGCCGGCATTGGATGCGCTATGCGCTTGGGGAGAGAAGCATATTATTAAAGAATACGGCGATAAATTCGCCGTATTGGAAGATAATGTGCTGAATCAGACGTGAATGCAAAATGGATGGAAACAACAGCAGCTTATGCGATAACAAATAGACCCGGTTTGCTTGAGCGAGTTACAAGCGAATCGGGCCTTTTTGCGTTAGACGAGAGCGGTGCGAACCGGACATGCAGGCACGGTTCAGCCGGAAACTTTTTCGGTTTGGCGTCTGGTTTGCAGCAGCGGAAGCAAGAGCAGCGCGCCGAGCAACAGCAGAACGCCGCTTGCCGCGTATACGGGCAACAAAGATAAAGCATCTTTCAGATAGCCGGCCAGCGACATGCCGATCACCATCATCCCCATAAAGACCGGCGTAATGGCGCCGCCGACCCTGCCTACAAACGCGCCTTTGGTATGATTCAATAGAAGCGTTTGAATGCCGATGTGTACGCAAGGGTAAAATAGGCCGTTCAAAATTTGCAGCAGAAACGTAAGCGGTATGCTCGTCGACCATCCGACCCCGAGGGTGCTAAGTGAACTGACAACTAAGCCCATGGCAAGCAGCGTTTGCGGCTTTAACTTCCTCGCGATCGCCATGATGAGGCCCCCGCCGACGAGCATGGCAGCGCCGTTTGCCATGAGCAGCCACTGCAGGAATGCTTTGTCCTGGCCCAAATTCTCCATGACAATAAACACTGCCAGCGGCTGAACCAAGCCGGCCGCAAGCCCGGCTACGGAAAAGACGATGCCGAGCGTTCGAAGTGCGCTGCTGTTCCACACATAACGCAGCCCCGCTGTCAACTCCTTTGTAAAGTCCGGCGTTTCCTTCGAATTCGCTTCCTCCGCATCGCGTGGGAGGGACATTAGGATCAGTGCAGAGCCGAAAAAAACGATTCCCGTCACGATAAGCGAAACCTCAATTCCATATTGTTGATACACGAATGTGCCTATGACCGGGCCGATGACCATGAAGATGGCCATGAGCGACTGGGACATCGCCATGACACGCTGCAGCTGCTCCGCGGATACATGCCGCTTATACAATTTCATCGCCGAAGGCTGCGAGAATTGGGATAATACTGCGGAAACAAACGTGCCTGCAAGCAAGAAATACCAAGATCCAAACGCAAGAACGCCGAGGACGACAAATACGGATAAAGCTGATAACAAATCGCACCAGACCATCGTTCGTTTGGGCTGCCACCGGTCGGCGAACGTTCCTCCGATAATGGCAAAAATAAAAATAGGCGCGAATTCCGCAATGGAAATAAGCGAAACATAATTGGGATCATTATGGGTCAAGTCGGTCACATACAACAAAATAGCAAAATTTCTGACCCAAATTCCAAGCTGCAAGAGTACGCGCGATAACAAAATAGTACGAACATAACGATTGTTTAACATCTGTGTGGCATCCTTTCAATGTAGTAGGTTAATAAACAGATATATATTGATATTGTCTATTAATACTTAGACATAATAAAACAACATCTAAGTTTTATCAAGATATTTTTCAAACAAAAAGCGAAAACGTTTGGAAAACGGCGCGAGATAGGCGCAAAAAAACCTGCATCCAAGAACGCGTCTTAAGCGTTCCTTGATGCAGGTTTCGTACTGTCGTTTTCTATAAGCTTTATTTGAAATTAATTTTATTTCTTTCTGCCATAAAAGACGGCGAAATCCAAATACTTATACATGCAGTCCACCTCATCAAATCCGGCTTGCTCCATCCAAGCGATTTGATCCGAGACTTTGGCGTTGATGTCGAGCTTTCTTCTCTCGATCGATGCGTCGATTGCTTCCTTCGCGAGCCCGCTGTCGTGAATAGACGTCAGCCAGCGCTGTCTATAGTACCGATCCGTGTGCGGATGGTTGCCTTCGACCTGGTCGGCATTGACGAATACGCCGCCTTCGATCAGAAGCCGATATACCGCGGCGAACAGCTGCCGTTTGGCCGGATGAGTCAAGTGGTGGATCGATAACGATGAGATGACGATATCGTACTTCTCGGCGAACGGATACTCGGAATAATCACCGACGATATACCGGATGCTGTCGTTTTGAGCAAACCGCCGGCGCGCCCCCTCCAGCATTTGATCGCTCACATCCATAAGCGTCAGCTTGGCGTTCGGGTATTTTTGCAGAACCATGCCGGAGAACAGCCCGGTGCCTGCGCCTAAATCTAGGATACGCGGGGCCGTGTTATCGGTCTCGACCAGCGACAACGCCATGCCGTAAAAATCGTCAAAGCAAGGGATCAACTGTTTTCGCTGCCGGTCGTACTCGCCGGCAATGGCGTCGAATAGCTTTTTGACGGATTGGTTCATCGATCTTGCCTCCCATTCGAATGTTAGTTCCATTGTAATGGTATGGCGCTTATCCATGAAATATATAAATTGTATTAACTTTATACATATGTCCTATAGACATACGTGCCGGCACATGGTTTACTAGCTTATTAGCTGTCATTTTCCATCAGATGTCCGAATCTCGCGAACGTGTCGCTTTACTCCGGATGATTGCGGGTATCGCTGCCGACAGCGTACGGCGTACTTACCCCTTCGTACGTCAGATGCATTGTCATGCCTACCGCCGCGTGGGTCAGATTATGGCAATGATCCATCCAAATGCCGGGATTGTCCGCGCGGAACGCCACTTCATAGGAATCCCCCGGCAGCACATCGAGCGTATCCGACCACCATGTTCCTTGAACCGGCTTGCCGTTGCGGGACAGGACCAGCATATGGTGGCCGTGCAAATGCATCGGGTGATCGACCGCGCCCCGGTTCACGATTGTCGTCTTCACCAGCTCTCCTTCGCGAACCATAAACATCGGCGTATTCGGGAACACTTCGCCGTTAATCGTGTACAAGGTTTCAAATGTCCCGTTGAAAAATCCCAATTTGTTATCTAAAATCATCGTAAACTGCCGGTCGAATTTGCTGTCGGCATCGAACGGCGTCGCCATTTGTCCGCCGTAAGCCGCCGGGTCGAAGGATGCCAAGGCAGTCGGGATTTCAGGGATACTCCCCGCGCCGTCGGAGCTCATGAACAGGCCGATTTTGCTTTTCGCGCCGACGCCGAGATAAACGGGCGTGCTTGGCATGACGAACGTGATATCGTAACGTCCGCCTGTCGTCAGTTCGAGACGCGTGTTCTGCAGCGTGCCGGGCTGATGCAATTCCGTCCCGTCGATCGCCGCGACCTGGAACGGCGCGCCGATCAGCGTATATTGCTGCCGCGACCAATCGTCCGTATTGATGAGCCTCAGCCGCACGGGGGTTCCCGGCGCGATGTTCATCCGCTCGATTTTATCGGAAGAGCCGATGGCTAACGTATCGTTCCAGCGGTGCGTAATGATCGTCACGTCCATCACCTTCGGATCGGCGCCGACCAGCGGCTCGACGACCAGCGGTCCGAACAGTCCTTTTTGCACGGCTTCTTTCGACTGCTGATGCGAGTGATACCAGAACGTGCCGGTCTGCTCCGCGATGAAACGGTACGTATGCGATTCCCCCGGCATGACGGCGTCCTGCGTGGCTCCGGCTACGCCGTCTTCGGCGTTCGGCACATCGAGGCCATGCCAGTGAATGGTTGCGCCTTGGTCCACATCTTTATTGATCAGCGTCACTTCGACGAGATCGCCCTCCTTCATGCGAAGCTCGGGGCCGGGGATTTGACCGTTGAACGTCCAGGCGTCAACCGTCTTGCCCGAGCTGAGCTGCACCGTTTTCTTCTCCGCCGTCAAAGTGAATTTCTTATCCGGAATGCCCGTACGGGGCCCGGTCAATTGCGTGACGGATACCGATGCGGCGGCCGTGCTTCCGCTGCCGGAAGTTTGGTGATGGCTGTGATCGTGGGACAGCGCGGTGCCGCCGCCGTAATCGACGGTCCCGGACATCATATCCATCCGGGCGGGCAGAACGCTGTTTTGCCTCGCCCAGTCAAACAAACCGATGCCAGCGGCAACGATGATGCCCAGCACGACAACGCTGCCCAGTAGCGACAGCCAAGGACGCAAGCGCACTTCCTTATCGGCGCGGCTGACTTGCCGCTTGCGCAGCGTATGCCGGATCCAAAGCGCGATAACCGCCAGCAGGAACGCGGCGACCGGAATCAAATGGATCCACAGGAATGGAAAGGGCGGTGCGAAAGCAAAATAAAAGGAAACGAGGGCGCCCAAGGCCGTCGCCTGAAACGGAACGATCAGCCCCGGATCCGCGGCCAGTCCCCGCACGGCCGGCGCAAGCGGTGCTTCCGGCGCTTCCGGCGCTTGCTTTGTTTCCTTGCGCAGCCGCAGGAGCTTCGGCACCGCGAGGAACAGGACAAGCAATACGGGAATGACGATCAGCGGCGCATGCACATATGCGCGGTCGTACCAGAACACCGCGTCCAGCGTATAAACCATACGGCCGATGACCGTTGCGATCCCCGCCGCGACCACGGTAAGCCAAACGGCCCATAGCGCCTGTTTGCCCGCTTTGCGGTGCAGCTTTGCTCCTTGGGCGTTGTAAACAAGACGCGAAGCTTTCATTCCTGCGATGCAGGCTAAAAGAAACAAAAGAAGCAAGCATCCGAGCTCGGTCATCATCAATATCGAATACACAATGAAATTCCCCCTGGTTATTGAACTTTACGTTAACCAGTGTAGCTTTCGGACCGCTGCGGCAACACCGTCCCGGGAACGGATTGCATCTGGACCTGAGACGGGGAACATCGCTCGACCCTCGGTGTAATCAGGCCGGGTGGCGGCGCTTCGACTTACATTCACGGCTTTTTTTGTGGTATTCTATATTGCGGATTATAAGTCAGCATAGACCGGGTGACAGGATGAACAAGCTGTTTTGGGTGAAAGCCAAATTATTATTTTCGGACAAGCAGACGAAATTGATTGTCTACGTGACATTATTCGTCTCGGCGTTTATAACGTCCGTCGGATTATTTTTATACGACAATTACAAGGACATATTGGACAACGAGCTGAACCAGCCGCACAATGAGCTTCTGCAAATTAATCTGGACGTAACGAACCGGGCTTTCCGCGAAGCGGACGAGCATGCCGTGAAAGTATCGTTCCATACGAACACGCTCCGCTACATTCGGGCGAATCCGCAGATGAAGCAGGAAAGCGCCGCGCTGCTTTCATCCTATTTGAATACGATTGCATTCGATGAGGACGTCCATTCCGTTTACGTGCTGGATGTGCGAAACAAGCAGCTTGTTTCGAGCGGCACGGCGGGCAGTCTTGATTGGGCCAACTTTCCCGATCAATCGTGGCAGCCTTGGGTGGAACCGATGCGAACGAAGCCGCTGCTGATCAAAAGACGGACGCTCGGGACGGAGGACAATACCGTACCGACGGAGCTGATTTCCTTGCTGCGGCCGATTATTGCGGATGGGGAATTTCTCGGCATCGTCATGGTGAATGTGGATTACGACCGGTTTTTTTCCAAAATATATACCCAATTGAAAACGCCGCAATATATTTTCAGTCTGGAAGGCGATCTCATTTATCCGAAGCTGAAAACGGAAGTGCCTCTGGAAGAGCTGTATAAGGCAATCGATTGGTTGGGCGTCCGTCCGTTCGGCGAAGTCAAACTTGAGGGTCAGTCTTACCTCGGAAACCAGGCTTTTTCAGATATGACGGGGTGGCGCTGGGTTTCGTTCATTCCGCTCGAACAATTGCTGAAAAACGTTAAGATGATTCGCGATATTATCTTTTTGCTGTCGCTCGCCTCCATTATTGTAGGGACTGCAGCTATTTTCATCTATAATTTTGCCGCCTTTAAGCCGATCAAACGGATCCGTCAGCTGATTGCAGCCAAGGCCCCTGCATCGTCAGGCTCCGATCTTCATGACTTGGAAGCGGTCGTGCAGAAGCTGTTGAAAGAATTCGACTCTCGCTCCTCCGTCGCCGAACGGAGCTTGCCCGAGCTGCGCTCCAAATATGTGCAAGACGTGCTTGAAGGCCGGATCGGTTCCAAAGAGCTTCAGGAGAAATGGGAGGCGTACTTTGCGCAGTGGTCGCACGAACCGATCGTTGCCGCGGCCGTATCCATCAATCGTTATTTGGAATGGTCGGAAACGTACAATGAAGAAGACCAGCTGCTGCTGCAATACGCGCTTATGAATGTTATGTCGGAGCTGATGGAGCCGAAGTGGCGCGTCCATTGCGTGCCGCTGGATAAGGAAAACCTGATGCTGGCCATTCAATCAAAGGAAGTCGGCTTGCCGGGGCTGGAATCGTCGGTTCAGGAAGATTTGAATGCGATGACGCAGACGGTCATGAAATATTTGCGAATGAGCCTTTCCGTCGGCATCGGGCAAGCGGTCGAATCGGTATCGGGCCTGGCGTCCTCGTTCGAAGAGGCGAAGATCGCTTTGGCAAACCGGCTGTACGAAGGCTACGACAAGACGATTCGATACGGCGAAGTGAAAGAGAGAGACCGTCTTCGCGATGCGGATGCCGAAGTCTGGAAGAGCGAAATCATCGGAAGCCTGGATAGCGCCGACATCACCTTGTGCAGGCAAGTATTGGAGCGATGGGCCCAATGGATACGCGAGCATCCGGCGGCGCCCGATTCGGTGTATACCTTCGTCGACGGAATCATCGAAGACGGTACCCGCATCATGATGGCCCGAGGTATCAGGAAACCGGCCGAACTGGACAATTACACCGAGCATCGGCTGAAAATGATGGACTTGGACGACGTGCAAGAGCTGCTGATCTACACGGCCGAAGCTGTCGTAAGTGGAACACAAATTCATAAAAGCACGAAGGAATATCAGCTCGCCAGACGCATCATCGGCTTCATCGAGGAGCATTTGCACGAGCCGATCGGCTTGCAGGATATCGCCGAATTCGTAAATCTCAGCACTTCGTCCGTCAGCAGCTTGTTCAAAATGGAGACCGGCTTTACGATATACGAATATTTGACCAAAACGAGAATCGACCACGCCTGCAAACTGCTATCGACGACGGATTTGAAAATCGCGGACATTGCCGTTCAAGTCGGCTATCAGAACGAGAACAGTTTCATTCGCAGCTTCCGCAAGCTCAAGTCGGTTACGCCCGGAAAATACAGAGAAGCGAACAAACAAGGAGAATTTCCCAGTTAAGGGGGAATTCTCTTTTTTGGCTATCGTCCAATCGTCCAAATCGTATGCAGATCGGCCAAAAGTGCTGTAATTTGTCGGATCTGCGTATCGTTTAGCGGAACGAATGATTGTCTGCGATGCACGGGCAACCTATACTTGGGAAGCCAACAGGCAAACGGCATGAACAAAAGCTTTCGTCTCGAAGGTATTCGAAGAAGATGCATTCTTGTCTTGTCTGAATTCTTATACAAAAATTGAAATGGGGAGTATCACTATGAAACATCAAAAATGGCGTACATTACTCGCTGCTTCCATGGTACTTAGCGTAGCCGCTCTAACGGCCTGCGGGGCAAAAACCGATTCGGCAGCAGGCGGGGCGCAAAGCAAAAAAGCCGACTTTCCTAAGAAAGCGGTTACGTTGATCGTTCCATATGCGGCCGGAGGCGGCACCGACGCAACGGCTCGGGCGCTTGCAAAAGCCGCGGAGAAGCATCTGGGACAACCGATCACGGTCGTCAACAAAACGGGCGGAGGCGGTGCCGTCGGTATGACGGAAGGCGCCAACGCCAAAGCCGACGGTTACACTGTAACGATGGCTACCGTGGAATTGACGACGCTGCCGCATATGGGCTTGTCCCCGGTAACGTACGAAAATTTCAAGCCGGTTGCGCTCATCAACTACGATCCGGCCGCAATTACCGTACGGGCGGACAGCCAGTGGAAGACGATGAAGGAATTTCTCGATTACGCAAAGGCGCACCCGGGCGAGCTGAAGCTGGGCAACTCCGGTACGGGAGCGATCTGGCATCTGGGAGCCGTCACGTTGGAGAAAGGCGCAGGCGTCAAGTTTAACCACATTCCATTTGAAGGCGCGGGTCCTGCCATTACGGCATTGCTTGGAGGACATGTGGACGCCGTTCCGGTCAGTCCGGCGGAAGTGAAAGCACAAGTCGATTCCGGCAAACTGCGAACGCTGGCCATTAACGATACGAAGCCTTCCGATGCGCTTCCAGGCGTCAAGACGCTGAAAGAGGAGACCGGCTTGACCGTCACTGTCGCCGGTACATGGAGAGGTATCGCCGTACCGAAGGATACGCCGGACGACATTGTAAAAGTGTTGACGGACGCGTTCACCAAAGGCGCGGGAGAAGCGGATTTCAAAGATTATATGAAGAAAAACGGGCTGGGCATCGAAATTAAAGATTCCAAAGCGTTCGGCCAGCATTTGAAAGAAAACAACGAGCTGTTCGGCAAGCTCATTCCGGAGCTAGGCCTCGGCAAAAAATAGCGGCAATTGGGCTGAGTGTTCAGCCCTTTTTTCTAACGGGGAGGATTCGTATGTTTAACAAGGTAGGCGTAGGGTTGGGCGGCTTTCTGCTGCTCGTGTCGGGCGTCATCTTCTGGCAATCGTTCTCATTCGAGTATTACAGCGACCTCGGCCCGGGCCCCGGCTTGTTTCCGCGCTGGCTAAGCGCCTCGCTTATCGTGCTTTCGGCGCTTTATATCATCGGTTCGCTTCGCAGCGAGCCGGTCAAATGGAGCGAAGTGCTGCCCAAAGGCAAAGATTTGCGTAACGTACTGATGGTTCTCGTATCGGTCATTGTTTTTATGCTGCTGCTGGACCCGGCGGGTTTCATCGCAGCGGGCTCCGTTATGTTAATGCAGCTGTTGATGCGTACGTATGCGTGGTACAAAGCGGCGGCCATCTCTGTGGGAACATGTGTATTGTTGTATGTGGCATTCAGTTTAGGACTCGATGTTCCGCTGCCGACCGGCGATTTATGGGATTGGATGGGGTGATGACAGCATATGCCGGCCTTTGATGTAATTGCACAAGGATTTGCTACCGCTTTTACTTGGTATAACTTATTGTATTGTTTGCTCGGCGTAACGATCGGTATGCTTGTCGGCGTGTTGCCCGGACTCGGTCCGACGACAGGGGTGGCGGTTTTGCTGCCGATTACGTTCGGGATGGAGCCGGTTTCGGCCATCATCATGCTGTGCGGTATTTATTACGGCGCCATGTACGGCGGCACGATTACTTCCGTGCTGATTAACACGCCGGGAGAGGCGGCGTCCGTCATTACATGTCTCGACGGCAGTCCGATGGCCAAGCAGGGAAGGGCCGGGGCCGCGCTGGGCATTTCGGGGCTCGGCTCCTTCATTGGCGGGACGGTCTCGATCCTCGGCTTGATTTTTGTCGGGCCGCCGCTCGCGCAATGGGCGTTGCGGTTCGGACCTCCGGAATTTTTTGCCTTGATGGTGCTCGGCTTGTCGACCGTCATCGGGCTGATGGGCAAATCGGTCATTCGGGGACTCGTATCCGCGTTTCTGGGACTAAATTTGGCGATGGTCGGCATGGACCCGGTGTCCGGTTCCGTCCGATTTACGTTCGGCCAAATGAATTTGATGAACGGGATCGATTTTGTCATCGTAGCGATGGGTTTGTTCGGATTGTCGGAAATATTGCTCGGCATTGAGAACATGGCCACCGCGGAAAAGCCGCCTAAAGTCAAGGGCATGCTGCCGCGAAAAGAAGAATGGTCGCCCAGCATGAAAGCGATCGGGCGGGGGACGGTGCTCGGTTTTTTGATCGGACTTATTCCGGGCACGAACTCGGTCATTCCGGCGATGCTTTCCTACTCGGTGGAGAAAAAAATGGCCAAAGACCCGTCGCGCTTCGGCAAGGGAGCCATCGAGGGCGTTGCCGGCCCGGAGACGGCCAACAATGCGTATTGCGGCGGAGCGCTGATCCCGCTCTTCACGCTGGGGATTCCCAGCTCGCCTACGATTGCGATCATTCTCGGCGCCTTCATGATGCACGGCTTGACGCCGGGACCGATGCTGTTCGAGCAGAACCCGGTATTCGTCTGGGGCGTCATTGCCAGCATGTTCATCGGCAACTTCATGCTCCTGATCATGAATTTGCCGCTTGCTGGCTGGTGGGCGAAAATTGCGATGGTGCCTCCCAAGCTGCTGTATCCTGTCATTCTGATCATCTCGGCACTCGGCGCGTACACGGCCAACAACAATCTGTTCGACGTCGGGATCATGTTCGCGTTCGGCGTGCTCGGCTACTTGATGAAGAAGGCGGACATTCCGATGGCGCCGATCGTGCTGACGTTCGTGCTCGGCAAGATGCTGGAAAGCTCCTTGCTGCAATCGCTTAAACTGCTCGACGGATCGTTCCTGGGACTGTTCCAGCGGCCGATTTCGGGCACGTTGCTCAGCCTGGCGCTGATCATCATCGTGTTCGGATTAATTTCGGGGCTTCGCAAAAAACGCAGCGGGTTTGCCGCTGATGTAGAAATGTAAGCGACGATTCAAGCGCTTGGCTGCAGTTGATTCATATGGGGATAAGGGCCTCTGTGCTCCTTATCCTTTTTTTTGCTTTGGCTCGACAAATAGCGAGTTTTTTCCAAAACATAAATTGACAATAAAGATATCGAGTCGGTACAATCTGATTATGATCGAGATAGGACTAATGGTACACGCGTACGTTACGATGGGATGAGGCAGACACTATGGACGAGCAATGGATCAAAAGCGCAAAATTTCTGATCGTAGACGACCAGGAGTTCAATATTTCGCTGCTGGAGCGAATTTTGCGGCGCGCGGGTTTTACCGAGCTTCACAGTACGACGGATCCGGCGCGGCTGGCTGTTCTTTATAACGAAATTCAGCCGGATATTATTTTATTGGACCTGCATATGCCGGAGATGGACGGTTTCGCCGCATTGAAGCTTTTGCGGGAATGGAAGCAGGAAGACGATTACTTGCCCATCCTTGTGCTAACGGCGGATGTGACGCCGGAATCGAAGCAGAAAGCGCTTCACGAAGGCGCCAACGATTTTCTTACGAAACCGTTTGATCGAACCGAGGTCGTTTTACGAATTCATAATTTATTAAAGACGAGATTTCTCCATCTGCAGCTCCACAACCAAAACCATCAGCTGGAGGAACGCATCCTCGAGCGTACGAAAGAGCTGGAGCAGGCGAAATTCGAAATTTTGGAGCTGCTTGGGCGCACTTCCGAGTATCGCGACGACGAAACGGGGCAGCACACGCAGCGGGTAGGCAAAATTGCCGGGAAAATCGCATTGGCGTTAGGGCTGCCCGAACACGAAGCGGAGCTTATTCAGCTCGCTACGCCGCTGCACGATATCGGCAAAATCGGGATCCCTGACGGCATCCTGCTGAAGCCGGGCCGGTTCACCCCCGAAGAGTTCGAACAAATGAAATTACATACGAGCATCGGGGCGAACATCCTCGTGGGCAGTCAGTTTCCGGTACTGCAATTGGCGGGAACCATTGCCGGCACTCATCATGAAAAATGGAACGGAACCGGGTATCCGCAAGGATTGAAACAGGAAGAAATCCCGCTCGCCGGGCGCATTGTCGCCATTGCCGACTTTTTTGACGCGTTGACGCATGAACGGCCGTATAAGAAAGCTTGGACACAGGAAGAAGCGCTTGCGGAAATCAGAAAACAGCGGGGTGAGCATTTTGATCCCACGGTGGTAGACGTGTTTCTGGCGATTATCGAGAACGGCGATCATTCATCAGAAAAGAGAGAGAAGGAGCCGGTATGAAAGCGATCGTTAACGGCTGCATCGAGCATTACGGCGAAGACATCGACTTAAAGCGGGACCATATGCCGGGTGGATCGTCGGCCCGATTTATATTGACGGAGCGGCGGTGAAAGGATTGGATGAGCTCGAAGTACTGCGCGGACAGCTTGAGCGAGAAAAAAAGGCGCGCCAAGCCGCGGAGCAAATCGCCGAACAGAAAACGCGCGAATACTTATACGCCAACCGGGAGCTTCGGGATTTGAACGATCAATTGGAACAATTGGTGAAAGCGCGCACGCAGGAGCTTTCCCAGGCGCACGATGAAGCCGTGAAAGCGAATCAAATCAAAAGCCAGTTTTTGGCCAATATGAGCCACGAACTGCGCACCCCGCTGAATGCGATTATCGGATACAGCGAAATGCTGAAAGAGGAAGTCGAGGAAATCGGCGAACAAGGTTTTGCCGACGATCTGGAGAAGATCAATTCGGCGGGGAAGCATCTGCTGTCGCTGATTAACGATATTCTCGATCTGTCCAAGATTGAAGCGGGCAAAATGGATCTATATCTGGAAACATGCATTATTCCGAATACGATTAACGACATCTTGACTACGTTGAATCCGCTAATTGAAGCGGGCGGCAACACGATGGAAGTCGACGTTCCGGAAGGCGCCATGCGTACGGACGTAACCAAGCTCAGACAAATTTTGTTCAATTTGCTCAGCAACGCCTGCAAATTCACCAAAAAAGGGACGATACGGCTATCGGCCGCCTACGAATTGAACGGGGGAACGCGCGGCATCCGGTTTACCGTCGCCGACACGGGGATCGGCATGACCGCAGAACAAATGGAGCATTTGTTCGAGGCGTTCAAGCAGGCCGATTCTTCGACCACGCGAAAATTCGGCGGCACCGGTCTGGGACTGACAATCAGTCAGAAGCTGTGCCGAATGATGGGCGGGGATATTTCCGTCGACAGCGAATATGGCCAAGGCACGATGTTCACGGTGTGGCTGCCGGCCATGACGGATGAGGCAGCGGCTCCGGAGCCGGCAGCGGATCATGCCGCCGTGTACTTGAAGGGAACGCCGACCGTCCTTGTCATTGACGACGATGCGGCGGCGCTGCAGCTTATGCAGCGTATTCTCGGCAAGGAAGAATGGACGGTGGCACTTGCGAGGAGCGGCCAGGAAGGCATTCGCCTCGCTAGGGAGCTGCATCCCGCGGTGATCTGCCTCGACGTGCTGATGCCGGGCATGGACGGTTGGGCTGTGCTGACGGCGCTGAAGAACGATCCGGAGCTCACGGACATTCCGGTCGTGATGATTTCCATGATGGATGATAAAAGCTTAGGCTACGCGCTGGGCGCATCCGAGTTTTTGACCAAACCCGTGTACCGGGACCGTCTGCTCTCCATTTTGGATAAATATTTGCCCGAACCTGATTCCAATTCCGTGCTCGTCATCGAGGATGACGTGACGACGAGTCAAATGATGACGAAAATGCTGGAGAAAGACGGCTACCGGGTTACCCGGGCCGGCAACGGGCGCATCGCGCTACAGTGCGTGGCGCAATCGGTTCCGCATCTGATCCTGCTTGATTTGATGATGCCGCAGATGGACGGGTTCGAATTCGTCACGGAGCTTCGCAAGCGCGAGGAATGGCGCAGCATTCCGATCGTGGTCATGACGGCCAAGCATATTACGGATGAGGATCGGCTGCGGCTGAATGGCTACGTAAAAAATATCGTGCAAAAAGGAAGCTTCCAGCGTGAAGCGCTGCTGAATGAAATTCGCTGCCTGATCGCCGGGTTGAACCAGGGAGATACGGGGGCGACGAAAGACGAATCGACCACTTAAGGGAGAGGGGAGTGCGGAGAATGTATAAAATATTGTTAGTCGAAGACAACGAAATGAATCGGGATATGCTGTCTCGCCGGTTAATGCGCAAAGGCTATCAAGTCGTTATAGCCGTAGACGGGCAGCAGGGCATCGATATGGCTAGGTGCGAGTCTCCCGATCTGATTCTGATGGATTTGAGCTTGCCGGTGATCGACGGCTGGGACGCGACGCGCCAGCTGAAGCAGTCCCCCGAGACGAAATCCATACCGGTCATTGCGCTGACCGCCCATGCGATGACAAGCGACCGGGAGAAAGCGCTGGATGCCGGATGCGACGATTTCGATACGAAGCCGATCGAATGGAACCGTTTGCTCGAGAAAATACAACAATTTTTGAAAGAAAGCTGAGCGAAAGCATGAATGATGCAGCAGGGAACCCGAAAAGGGAACCCTGCTTTTCTTCGTTTCCCATTGCTGATGGGCGGCAATGTTGCTGTTCCCCGGCTACTCAAGAGCCCGGGACGGATGGCGCCGCAGGGCTGCGCTTCCTTCCAAGCGCCAGCACGGGAGGGAACATGACGGCGGCGAGCGCGGCAAGGATGAAGAGGCAGAGCAAATACGAATCCGCATAATTTTGCGCCGTTGCTTGACGGACGCCGTCCGCGTACAAATGGCTCGCCGGCGAAGCGTCGGCGGCAGCGATGCTGCAGTCGGCCGGTACGGCGGACGAATCGCTGCTTCGCGCAAGCAACGGGTAGCATGCACGGAGCGTCTCGAGCACAGCGCCCCTCTGTTCGGCGGACATTGACGCATACGCCGGCATGCGCTGCTGGAGCTGCTGCGCTACTTGTTTGCCGACGCTGTCGGCGTGATGGCCTGTCGCATTCAGCCAAACGATGCCGATCAGCCCCGTTCCGATCGCAAATGCCACCTGCATCCCGGTCGTCAGTATGCCGGAAGCCGAACCGATATGGCTGCTCCGGACTTTGGAGAGCACGATGTTCGTAAGCGGAGCGGCGATGAAGCCTTGACCGAGGCCGAGTACGGCCAATGCGGGAACCCATACGGAGCCGCCGGGCAATATCCCCGTCGCATGAACCGAGAGCGCCAGCGCAAGGAAGCCGGCGACCGTAAGCGTCGTTCCGAGCGTCAACACGTGCGGGCCGAGCCGGGCGGAGGCTCTGGATGAAAGCAGCGACGCGGCAAAATAGCCGAGGCCCATCGGCAGGATGACAAAGCCCGCTTGCAGTGCCGTCAAGCCGAGCCCGCTCTGCAAAAAGTAGGCGGTGACGAGGAAAAAAGCCGCTTGCGAGCACATGAGCAGGAAGACGATCATCATGCCTACCGTGAACATCCGTTGGCCGAACAGCTCCACGTTCATAAATGGGATATGACCGTGGCGAAGCAGGCGCTTCTCATACCAGGCGAATGCGGCGAGCATGGGAACCGAGAGGATAAGGCTTGCGATCAAGCCGATCGGCCAGCCTTCCTTTTGCCCTTGGACCAGTGGATATACGAGCATGAGCAGTCCGATAGCTACGAGCAGCGCGCCGGCCCAGTCCAGCTTGGCGCTTTCGTCTGCTTTGGATTCGCGAATGGAAGGAATCATGAACAGGAGCACAATGCCGACCGGCACGTTAAAGAAAAAGACGGTTCTCCAATCCAACCCCCCCGGATTGAGCTGGAGCAGCAGCCCGCCGATCACTTGGCCCGTCGACGCCGCGATCCCTTGAGCTGCGCCGTACATCCCGAAGATGGCCCCGCGTTTGTCCGGGGGATAGTTGACCTGGATGAGCGACAGCACCTGCGGCGAGATCAATGCGGCGCTCAAGCCTTGAATGATCCGGGCGACGATCAGCATCGTTACGCCGGAGGATATCCCGCACAGTACCGACGATACGGTGAATCCGGCTACGCCGAGCAGCAGCATTCGTTTGCGCCCGAACCGGTCGCCGAGGCGCCCGCCGATAATAAGCGAGATGGCAAAGGCGAGCGTGTAGCTCGCAATAACGAATTGGACGTCGGAAAACCCGGCGTGCAGCCCGCGTTGAATCGAAGGGGTCGCTACGTTGACGATGAAAATATTGGCTACCGACATGAACACGGACAGCAGCATGACCGCGAGCATCAAACGAGGCTTTCGGCCCGCATCCTCCGATACGGCGGGCTCATGAAGCACTGCGGACTTGGCATATGTGGACATCGTGCATTCTCCTTTGCACCCCGATAATATGTTCTGTAATCCGCTCCGGAACCGATTGACAGAGTGACGGGACGTTTTATAAAATTAGAGAGACCGTTCTGTCTCATTTCCAGAATTATGATACAGACAGATCTGTCTCGTGTCAATACGCATTTTCAAAAATATGGAAT
This sequence comes from Paenibacillus allorhizosphaerae, assembly GCF_910594985.1. Taxonomy (GTDB): domain Bacteria; phylum Bacillota; class Bacilli; order Paenibacillales; family NBRC-103111; genus Paenibacillus_G; species Paenibacillus_G allorhizosphaerae. The sequence goes on along the minus strand of NZ_CAJVCE010000005.1, from coordinate 291,998 downwards.
GGGTTGATGAGATGGTGGAAGGCGTAAAGAAGGAATCGGCCAAAGAACGCATTTTGCGCGTAGCGGCGGATTTATTTTACCGGGAAGGCATACGGGCCGTAGGCATTGACCGGATCATAATGGAGTCCGGCGTGGCCAAGGCCAGCTTTTACCGCAACTTTGCAACGAAAGATGAGCTGATCGTCGCCTATTTGGAATACCGCCATTCGCTTAGCATAGCTAACGTGGAGCATGCGAAGCGCAAGCATCCGGATTCGCCGATAGATCAATTGAACGCGCTGGTCGAAGGCTTGGCGGAACGTATGGGGAAATATGAGAACCGGGGCTGTCCGTTTCTAAATACGGCGGTCGAATTTCCCGATACGGATCATCCGGGTTACAAGAAAGCGGTAGCGTGCCGTGAGGAACTGTGGAACATTATTGAGGCGATTGCACAGCAGGCCGGAGCGCGAGATCCGGTGGAGCTTGTCGCGCATATACGCATGCTGAGCAGCGGCGCGATTATGATCTCTTATATGAACCGAACGAGCCAATCGGAATCGTTTCTCGGCGCAGCGCGGCTGTTGATCGAGAGGCAGTTCGCTTAAATCGGCTTTTTGGTTCATACATGGATCGCCACAAAAAGGGAATCCTGTTAATTATGCCCGTCAAATCAATCGGATCGCACGGAGGGAATTCATGAACACGTTTGCCTATTACAATCCGACCCGGCTTTTTTTCGGAAAAGACACACTGGATCATCTTCTCACGCATATCCCTTCCTACGGCAAGAAAGTGCTGCTTGTCTATGGGGGAGGCAGCATTAAGCGAAATGGAATTTATGATCGTGTCATCAGCCTGCTCACTCGTCAGAACGCCGAAGTGCACGAATTAAGCGGCGTCGAACCGAACCCGCGCCTTTCAACGGTGCATAAGGGAGTTCAGCTTTGTCAAAAACAGGGCATACAGTTTATTCTCGCCGTTGGCGGAGGAAGCGTCATCGACTGCGTGAAGGCGATCGCCATCGGAGCGAAATATGACGGCGATGTGTGGGATATTATTACTCGCAAGGCGACGGCTCAGGATGCGCTGCCGTTTGGAACGGTGCTTACTTTGGCGGCTACCGGATCGGAGATGAACTCCGGCTCCGTCATTACGAACTGGGAGACGCAGGAGAAGTATGGCTGGGGAAGTCCGCTCGTTTTTCCGAAGTTCTCCATTCTGAATCCGGAATTCACGTTCTCGGTTCCGAAAGACCAGACGGTATACGGTATGGTCGATATTATGTCGCATGTGTTCGAGCAATATTTTCACCATACCGGCAACTCGCCCGTACAGGACGGATTTTGCGAAACGATCTTGCGCGTCGTCATCGCCACCGCACCGAAACTGGTCGACAACCTCGAACAATTCGAGGCACGCGAAACCATTCTGTACAGCGGCACGATGGCCTTGAACGGAACACTGGCGATGGGCGTCCGCGGCGACTGGGCGACGCATAATATTGAGCACGCGGTGAGCGCCGTTTACGACATTCCCCATGGCGGCGGGTTGGCGATTTTGTTCCCTAACTGGATGGAGCATGTGCTGGATTCCGGCGTGTCCCGGTTTAAACAGTTCGCGATTAACGTCTTCGGCATCGATCCTGCCGGAAAAAGCGACCGGGAGACGGCGCTGGAAGGAATTCGGGCACTGAGGTCTTTCTGGTCTTCCATCGGCGCTCCAAGCCGCCTTGCGGACTATGGGATCGGCGACGATAAGCTGGAGCTTATGGCTGACAAGGCGATGGTGTACGGGCCTTTCGGGAACTTCAAGTCGCTTCAACGCGAAGACGTGCTCGCTATATACCGTAAGTCGCTTTAATGGGTGAAAGATAATGCTATTCAAAGCCGGGCGGCGGCAGCACGGGAAACGCTTGCTCCAGAACACGCGCGTACTGCAGCAGTTTGGCTTCTTGCAAGGGGGCGGCGATCAGCTGAATGCCGATAGGCAGCCCGCCGCTCGAGAGGCCGCATGGAACGGAAAGGGCAGGGAAGCCGACAAGGTTGAAAATATTCGTAAAGCGATTGAAATTGCCGTGTCTGGGGACGGACTTGCTGCCTGCGCTCATATTCGATTGACCGAGAAGCGGCGTCGTTACCGGCATCGTCGGCGTGATCATCACATCGATGTGCTCAAACGTTTGCTCCATCGAGCGCCGAAGTCGTTTGCGAACTTGATCCGACGATACGTAATCGAGGCCGGAGTATTTGCGTCCGCTTTCCATCCGCCGCCGCACGTCCTCGCTGTACGGCGATTGACTGTCATTCAGCCACTTGTCATGAAAAAGCAGCGATTCCGACTTCGCGATGACATTCATCGCATACGAACCTTCCTGCAGCTCCGGAATCGGACCGCACTCGCGTAGGGCTGCGCCGGATTGTTGGAGCACATCTACCGCTTGCAACAGCCGGGCTATGATTTCCGGTTCGGTATCCCGTAAAAAGGAATCTGGTCCGATGGCAATCGAGCCGCCGTTCACAGGCTCGTCCAGGCATCTCATATAATCCTGAGCATTCGTCTGTACACTGTTCGGATCGCGCGGGTCGTAGCCGCTCAGCACATTCATCATCAGCGCAAGGTCGCGGACGGATCGTGCCATCGGACCTACGTGGTCCAGCGTAGGCGCCATTGGGAGAACGCCGTACATGCTCACCACGCCGTATGTCGGTTTTAACCCGTACACGCCGCAGCATGCGGAAGGAACCCGAACCGAACCCCCGGTATCGGAGCCAACCGTAACCGGCGTTAAGTCCGCGGCTACGGCGGCCGCGCATCCTCCGCTCGAGCCTCCCGCGGACCGCGTGACGTCCCAAGGGTTCAGGCATGCGCCATAGTGCGGGTTTTCCGATGTGGCGCCCCACCCGAATTCGTACATATTGAGCTTGCCTAGCAGCAGAGCGCCTGCCTGTTCGAGCCGCTGCCACAAGGCTGCGTGTTCGTCCGGGACGAACCCTTCCAAAATTTTGGAGCCGGCGGTTGCCCGGGTTCCGGCGGTACAGATGAGGTCTTTGATCGCTATCGGAATTCCGTGCAACATACCGGGCTCGTGGCCACGGGTCCATTGCCCGTCGGCTTTGCGGGCCGCCTCCCGTGCAGTTTCTTCGCAAACTGTTATAAAAGAGCGGAGCGTTGGGTCAAGGGCTCGGATGCGTTGCAAATATGATTCGAGCAATTCTGTACAAGACAATTCGCGGCGTCTCAATCGGCCGATCAACTCCGTAGCATCAATACGCATGTTTTTAGAAAGCCCCCATCCACTTTTTTTAATCATTGTAATATGGTAATAGATGGGGATCAAAACAATTAATAGATCAAACCGATCTGAACTTACGATTCATATATTCCATTATTTTCCAAGAGAATGATTACCTATACGGTATAAATTATTCAAAACAAACATTTGCTTTAAAGCGGCTATGCCCTATACTGAGTACATACGAAATTTTACTAAAGTAAAGGGATGGGGAACGTTGAAATTCAGACCTTGTATCGATCTGCACCAGGGGAAAGTGAAACAAATCGTCGGGGAGACGCTGAGCGACAACGACCAGGCCGTCGTCGAGAATTTTGTATCGGAACACAGTCCTGCTTATTATGCGTCTACGTTCAAGCGGGACGGGCTGTTAGGCGGGCATGTCATTATGCTGGGAGGCGGCAACGAGGCTGCCGCACTGGAAGCGCTGCAGGCCTATCCGGGCGGCCTTCATATCGGCGGCGGAATTACGGCGGATAATGCGACGTATTATTTGGACCGAGGTGCGTCGCATGTTATCGTGACTTCCTACATCTTTCGCGATGGCGAACTGAACATGGATCATCTGGAACGTATCGTTTCCACCGTCGGAAAAGAAAAGCTTGTGATCGACTTAAGCTGCAAGGAAAAAGACGGTAAGTGGTACGTCGTTACCAACCAATGGAAAACGTTCAGTAATTTTGAATTAAACAAACAAAATATCGAGATGCTTGAAACCTATTGCGACGAGCTGTTGATTCACGCCGTCGACGTGGAAGGAAAGCGCACGGGCATCCATGAACAGCTCGTTAAGCATTTGGCGGAGTGGGTGTCCATTCCTACGACGTATGCCGGCGGGGCGCGGTCCATTGAAGATCTGGAATTGTTTGACCGGATTACGCAAGGCAAGCTCGACATAACGGTTGGGAGCGCTCTTGATATTTTCGGAGGAAAGCTGCCTTATCGGCAAGTTGTCGAATATTGTAACGGGAAACAGGAAAAATTGCCGGGGAAATAATCCGGCTGAACTAGAAAAGCAGGACGCCCGGCAGCTGCTTTTAAAAGGCGTCCTGTTTATTGCATTAAATGATCCACTCCACGACTTGATCGATGGATTGTCTTGTTTTGCCCCGCGGTTCCCTTACCCGGTATCCGAATGCCACCATGCAGGAGACGCCGAAGCGTTCTCCGTCCAGCAGCCCCTCGTTCTTCAATACGGCTTCCACTTTCTCTTTATCAAATCCTTCGATCGGGCAAGAGTCGATGCCGATTTGTGCCGCAGCGGTCATCATGTTGCCCAAAGCAATGTACGTTTGACGGCTGGCCCATTCGAACATCGCTCTTTCATTGTCCAGCAGCTTGAAATCCGCAGCCAAAAATTGATGGTACAGGTTGCTCCTCTGTTTCATAACCTCGGAAGGAAGGTGCTGCACCTCATCCATGATATGAACGATATGGGGGGAGTCGGCCAGCATATCCGCCTTGGTACGGGAAAGCATGATGACAAAATGGCTTGCCGTCGGCAGCTGTTTTTGTGCTCCCCAGGTTACGGGCAGCAGCTTTTGTCGGATCTCCGCATTTTGCACGATGAGAAACTTCCAAGGCTCGAAACCGAAGGAACTGGGGGATAAACGTCCGGTTTCGAGAATAAATTCAAAGTCCTCCTGCGCAATTTTGCGATGAGGATCGAACTCCTTGCACGCATGTCTGAAACGGTAAGCATCCAATATGTGTTGTTTATTCATTTTGCGGGTCACTCCTAACCGATATATGATCATTTTTGTTTCTATACGCATTATAATTTGTATATTTACTTTAGAAAAGTACGCACATTTATGATACGTAGTGTCAAAATGAATACCGTGCATGACGCTCGAGCTCGCATCGATCGATGCCTTCCTTCGCCATACGAACAACAACGATTCCTTGGATCTATAAATACGGATATACAAAAAAGAGAGGCGACGCCTCTCTTATCATTTGGTTGTTGCCTAAACCCCGGATAAACGCTCAACCTGTCGGATCGCGTCCACAACCATATCGACCGTCACCGGGAACGGCATATTCCCCATAGTGCTTTCCGGCAGCAGTGAGATGCGAGCGATTTCATTCAGATCTTGCTCCGTCAGCTCCCGCTGAATGCCGATTTGCTCCAGACGGTACGGAATGCCTGTGCTTTTATAGAAATCCAGCACTTCGTGCAGGTCGCTTTGCGGACGGTTCTCCAGGACAAGCTGCACGAGAATGCCATAGGCGACTTTCTCGCCGTGATACGCTTCATGAGTATCCGGAATGACGGTGAGGCCGTTATGAATCGCATGGGCAGCGGCGGAACGGCAGTTATCTTCACCGAGACCTCCGACAAGACCGCTGAACAGGATGTTGGCGTCAATGACTTGCTGCAGCGCTTCGCTGGAGATGCCCTGCCGAGCGTCTTCCATCGCCTGCGCGCTGTACTCAAGCAATGTGTCGTAGCATAGCTTCGCAGCCTGCAGGCCGCCGATGGTTGGCAGATTATGTTTTTTTCCGGTAGCGGACATGGGCGCTTCAATCCATTTGGCGAGTGTATCCGCAATGCCGGCGGCCAAATACCGGACCGGCGCTTTCGCAATAATGTCCGTATCGACAAGGCAGAGCAGCGTACCCCGGTAGAACACCTGGAAGTGGAGATATACCCCCTCTTCGGAATACATAACCGACAAGTTCGCGACAGCCGCGCAAGTAGCCGCCAGCGTCGGCACGGCCACGAACGGTTTGCCCATCGCATTCGCGAGCGCTTTGGCCGTATCCATCACCTTGCCGCCGCCTACGCCGCAGATCAGATCCGTATCCGGCGCGACCAGCGCCTGCAATCGCGCGATTTCTTCGTAGGAGCACTCCCCGCGGTATTTATGCACTTCGTAGCGAAGCCCCGCTTCATCGAGACTGGCTGTCATTCGCTCCCCGCAGCTGCTCCACGATTTTTCACCGGTAATGATAAATACCGATTGTCCGTATTTGCCCATCCATTCTCCCGCTTTGTGTAAAATGCCCGGTTCGTGGATGTAAGCGTTTGGCGAGCCTAATACAAAATGAACCCCGTTCATGATCGTTCCCCCTTGGCTGATGTGGTGTCTAATCTATTATTATGGTAGATCTCGCGGATAAGGTCAATGATGATGCTGAAGAGGTGCAGGTCTGATACAATACATTTCATAGAGAAAGTAGAATCATAGGGAACAGGAGCGGGATCCGATGTATATCCAGGTGAACGATGTCATTGTTTTGAAATTACTCCAAGCGGACAACGCTGAAAGCTTGTTTGCCCTTACGGATGCTTCCAGGCCGTATCTTCGGGAATGGCTCCCTTGGGTCGACGGTACGGTCAACGTAGGGAATACCCGGGAATTCATCGAATTTTGTGAGCAGCAGCACGCTTCTAATAACGGCTTCAACACCGGAATATGGTATAAGGGAGAGCTGGCCGGCTGTATCGGATACCATGCGATCAATTGGGGCAACAAGAAAACAAGCATCGGCTACTGGCTAGGCCAGCGGTATCAAGGCAACGGCATCATGAGCAGCAGCTGCAAAAAAATGGTGGACTACGCCTTTCACGAGCTTGGCCTCAACAGGGTCGAAATCCGATGCGGTACGGGAAACGCAAAGAGCAGAGCCATTCCGGAACGATTAGGCTTCGTGAATGAAGGTGTCATACGGCAGGCCGAATGGATCTATGACCGTTTTATCGACCATGTCGTATATGGAATGCTTAAACAAGACTGGAGCGGAGGAGCTGGCGGCCATGGCGGATATGAAACCGGAAACTGAACAACAGCCGGCAGGGGAGGGATGCCCCGTCGAATTTACGCTGGAGATCATCGGCGGAAAATGGAAAGGCATCGTGCTGTATCATCTGATCGGCGGCACGAAACGGTTCAACGAATTTCGCCGCATTTGTCCGAGCGTTACCCAGCGCATGCTTACGCTGCAGCTAAGGGAGCTGGAAACGGACGGTTTGATTCACCGGGAAGTGTACCATCAGGTTCCGCCCAAAGTAGAATACTCGTTAACGCCGCTCGGGCAAACGTTGGTGCCTCTCATCCTGCAAATGAAAGCGTGGGGCGAGACGCACAGGAAGGACATCAACGCGAAAAAAACGGCGGCCGAGCAAAGCTGAACGCTCGCCACCGGGCCGCATCGTCGATATAGATGAGGCGTTCTGCATCAAAGCCGTGCAGCGGCAAAGAAACGGCGGCGACGAGCCGCTCCATTTCGCCGCTGCGTCGATCCTAACGCTGGCTTCCGACGTAGGCCGATCCGCCGCTCGTGTTAGTCCGGCTGCCACGCGGCTCGAATAACGTCGGCCGCTTCTTCGGCGGACATGTCCCGTTCCGTAGATTGCGCCATATCCTTTAGGCGCACTTGACCGGTAGCCGCTTCCTCATCGCCGATCAAGATCACGAAGCGGACGCCCTTAGATGAAGCGGCGGCGAGCAACTTCTTCAGCTTCCGGCCGCTCCAGTCGATACGGGTGCGAATCCCGGCTGTTCGCAGCGTTGAAGCGGCAAGGAGCGAAGCTTCGGTCGCATTCCCGATCGGCATAATGACGACGGCATCGTCGGCGATAGCGACTCCACGTTCCTTCAGCAGCTCCATGATCGACTCGATCCCGAAGGAGAGGCCGACGGCCGGGTAGCGGATATCGTCTCGATCTACCAGCTTGCCGATGATCGAATCATACCGGCCGCCGCCGCCAAGACTGGAAGTGAGCGTTTCGGTTTTATCGAAAATTTCGTAGACCGTACCGGTGTAAAACGATAGGCCGCGGGATAAAAACGGATCGAAGGCGCACCATCGGCCGAGTCCGGTTTTGTCGAGAAGAGACTGGAGTGCATTGACCTCTTTCGTGCCCTGACTGTCCAATATACCGTATGCTTCCACTAACTCATGACAGGATGTTTGTTCGCGCTGAATGAGTTCCATCACGGCGCTGGACACATCCGTAGGTATACCTTTCTCCAACAGCTCGTTTTCGACGCCAGCAGCGCCGATCTTTGCCAATTTGTCCAGCGTCAGCATAACCGACAACTGCGTCTCGGCTGGAACGCCGATCCGCGATAGCAGCTCACCGAGAAACTTGCGATTGTTCCACCGGATCACAATATCGATATCGAGCGCGCCGAAAGCATCTACCGCGAGCTGCATCAGCTCCGCTTCAGCCTCAGGACCTTCGATGCCGACCGCATCGGCGTCGCATTGAATGAATTCGCGCAAGCGTCCGCGCTTCACCGGACCGTCGCGAAACACTTTTCCGATTTCGTACCGCTTGAACGGCAGCTCCAGACCGGGATTCATCGCCGTCACTTTGGCGAACGGAATCGTCAGATCGTACCGCAGCGCAAGGCTTCGATTCCCTTGATCCTGCAGCCGATACATCTCTTTCAATATTTCATCCCCGCCTGCATATTTGGACGCCAGCAGCGTCTGTTCGTTAAGCACCGGCGTTTCCATCGCATCGTAATCGTACAGCGTGAACAGACGTTCGAGCACGTTTTGCACTTTTTTTCGAATCGCCTGCTCCATCCCCCAATAATCGAACGTCCCCTTTACATTTTGCATACATGTCCATCCCTTTCATTGGATTGAAAAAACAAAAAACGCGCCGGACCTCTTGGTCCTGCGCGTTCGGTATGCCGCAGGGAGGCCAACGCGATTAGCGTTAGCCCACCCTGTCCAATGTACAGGTGTGCTAACGCCGCTTGTGATGATGAAGTTGTACGAACATGCGCTTCGTCATATCGTTCGTCCCCTTCGATAAGTAAAGTAAACCAATTATAGCGAAAGGAATCGCGAAGCGCAACTCCTCTTTTAAAGAGGCTTGATCATGTGGACGTACGTTTTCTTGTTAATGATCGTTTGCTTATCCGCGGTATAGCCCAGCTTGCCATATAAGGAGCGGGCCCGTTCGTTATACTCCTCGACATTCAAAGCGATTTTACCGTATCCGAGCTGCCGACCATGCGCTTCGGCCGCCCGAATCAGCTCTGTGCCGAACCCGCGGCCGCCCCACTCGGAGGACACGGCAAGCGCGTCGATATAATATTCGTCCTCGTCGGCTTCTTTATCGATCGTTATGGACGGATCGTTGCGGACGAGGCGAAGCCGGTCGACAATCGGTTTGTCGATCGTTTCGGCATGCGAGCCGTGATAGCACAAAATCATGCCGGCCGCTTCGCCCTCTGCTTCTTTCACCAGGACATTCGTATAACTGAATCGATTGCCCTCGCGTTCGAAAAAATACGTTAAGCCATCCACTACTTCTTGTTCCGTAGCGGCGCCCGTCAGCTGGTACCCGATATCTTTGATAGCGTCAAACAATAGTCGTACGACTGCGGAAGCGTCCGCCGGTTGTGCCGGTCGTATACTCATAATTCCTCCTGTTGGTTTGATGGACGGACCTGCCTTTCCAGCGATCAAACGATATCGGCCGAAAGCGTATCGAGAGGACCCTCGGGAGCGGCGATCGGCAGCAGCGGATATATCGAAATCGGGAACATCGGGAAGCCGACATAGTACGGGGTAATCTCGTACAGTTGGAAGTAGACGATAATCGATTTGTCGGCCAAATAGTAATCCTGATTCGGTTTTATCGCTGTAAAGCCGTTCAGCAGCGGAAGCTCCCTTTGTTTGATCTGTGCCTGGATTTGCCCGGAAAGCACGCTCACATAATCGGAGCCGGGCTTGAACAGGTCTGATAGATTGTACAGCTTGCCGGTAGCTACGTCAAACGTTAGCGATTTGACGATCGTAAAGCCGTGGGCCATATGCTCGGAATAAGCGTAATTGCTAAGGAGCAGGCTCAGGATTCCCCGCTCGTTCGTCTTGATTTCGTAATGTCCCGTCATTTGCATGTGGGTGCCGGTTTGAACCTTTTGCTGCGCTTGCTGTAAATAATATACCATATTCAAAATCGTACGATTCACGTGTTGCTGTACGCCGCGATCTGGGAGTCCGGCGACTTGCGGGTAGTCAATGGTTGTACCGGCCGGAGAAGAAATGGCGCCGGTATGAATGGTTACCGGGAGCTGAAATGCCATGGGTGACCCACCTTCCTGATTCGGTTTTTGTTACATTAGCCTATTCATCCCGGAGGTTTCGGTTACGCATGCATGGGGAGCCGCATAAAATACGATGGTGCCTCGTTTACGAAAAAGGGACTGAACCTAACGGAAGAGGGCGAATACGGATGATTTTCAACCAAAAGCACGGGAGGATTGTTTTTCGGAAAGGAAAGTCTAAGCATCGGAAAATCAATCGGAATAAATGGAATTTTGGGAGCACGCGTATAAAGCGCTCGACTTGGGGGAGTTTGCGAAACGGAGGATTTGAAAAGGCGACGCCCATCCAAGCGGACTACTGGTCCGTTTCGAGCAACGATATCTACTTTGAAAACGACAACCCCTTTTTCGGAAGACGATATGCCGTCATCGCGCTTTCCAGAGGGGAGTTTGCCGTCCTGTCTCAAGTAACGCTGCCTTTGCGAGACTCGAGTTACAAACTCACGTTTTGGTTAAAACGGGTGGCGGCACCGATGAATGGAACAATCACCATCTCATTGATAGGGTCAAGCTTGCTCCCGGTCACGTATAAGGCGAGCCTTGCTCCATATGGGCAGTGGCGAAAGTTTGTCGTTACGATTGGCAGGAGGGCTGTGGATCCGGGCAGACAGCACACGCTGTCTATCCGTTTCGACGCGATTTCATCCAACCTGCTGCTGCATATGGACAACGTTTCATTGTTGCCGGCGTAACCCTATGGAGTTAATTGAGCTTTGTGCGAAGCGAATAAAAACGGCCGTATCCCTAAAGCAATGCGGGGATACGGCCGTTTGAATACGATCATCGTAAAGGGTTCCGGAAAATGGAAGCTTTACTTTAATTTATTGCTGACTCATCGTAAGCTTCCATTCCGCTTCCCGAACAGCGTCCTTCGGTCGCAGCTGCACCCGGTACACGTGCTCGCCCCAGACGCCGCGGAGGCGCCGGTCCTCGACCGCGATCCGTTCGCTCGCCGCCGTCAGCTGTGCGGCGTCAAACGCGACGCGCAGCCGGACGCCGGCTCCGTCATCGAGCAGGAAGTGCCCTCCGCCTTCGCTGAATAGCGGCTCGCGAAGCGTCATCAAGCTGAGCGTCAGCTCGGAGGTAGGTTCGTTCAAGACGAACCGGTCGACGATTTCGATCGAAGCGGGCGATTTGCTGCCGCGGTTTAAACGGCACGTGCGGTACCAGCTCCGGATGCCGGCTTCAGCCGGGTAGGCCTCAGCGATATTCATCGAGATTTCGGCCCGGTCGTCATCGGCCAAGCAGGCCACCTCGGACGCACGATACGCTTTTCCCGCCGCTTGTTGAACGCCGCGCACAGTCGGAAGGCCGTGATACGCCGATTGCATCGTCCAAATTTCGTATCGGCGCGAGCTGAACGTTTTGGATATATAGGTCTCTACCCCGATGTCAATGATCATCGGCTTTCCGGAAGCGTATACGATAAAATGTCCTACGTCGTTATGGTTGTGGCTTTCGGCGTTGTGTCCGCCTTTGGCGGCGATGTACAGCCCCTGGTCGGTGCCTCCGCGTTCTCTCGCCGCGAACATCTGTATGCCGTCCAGCCATACGTCCCGCAAGTAATGCGGTACGCCGTCATGCTGCATCAGCTCGTCGTAGACGTCGAGACCGGGCAGCAGCCGCAGCAGCGACAGAAAGTTAGGCTTCGACCCGCCGTGCTGCCGGAAGGCGTACGCTCCGAGCGCACACATGGCTTCGTCACCGATGCGCCCTCCGAAACGGTAAACGAGATCGTCGCTAATGCGAAGACGGGCGTCGCCGTCGGCAAAGTTGACGTAATCATTGCCGCTAATATGGGCCCGGCTAATATAACGGCCGATTTCTCTTACCAGCGGCTCGTCGTAGAAGGAGATTTGTCCGTCCGACGCAACATACAGCAGCTCCAGACAATCGAAGAGCGAACCTCCGGCGCGTCCCCAATAGCCGGGCCCTTCATCGCAACCGCCGTCGGGATAGTACACGGAAGTAAACGCTTCCAAGCTGCAGAGCGATTTGGCGATTGCCTGCGCGCGCCGACCGGGGTTATCCTCAAGGAGCAGGAAGGAGCCGATAACGTTGGACAGTATCCAAGGATTCCAGTTGTTGACCCCGCGCGAGCCGAATCCCATCCACCAGAAATCCGTTCGTTCCATAAACGGGGTGAACATGCGCCGCTCCATTTCGCGTCGGATACGTTTGCGAATCATCGGGCACTCCGCATCGAGCGGTTCCTTGAGTATATAATCGGCGCAGGCGACTAGGGCGGCGGTTTCGGCGGCGAACAAGTCGATGACCTGATCATCCACGTCGGGAAGGGCATAGCCGGCGCTTGCTTTGGACAAGGACATGTGGGCGGGGAGGACCCAGTACGATTCCTCGCACAGCGTCCATAAGCCGTTTATGATTTGCTCCATAAAACGTCCTGCGCCTTCCACGCATTCCGCAAGCACCAGCTCGCCGAGCGCTCTCCTTCGCTCGAAATAAACGTCTTCGTAGCGGGAGCGGTTGCCGTTCTTCACAAAATCCATGTACCTCGTTGCCGGCAGAGCCGGCCATGCGAAATCGAGTCTTGCTTCTCCCCGCTGAGCGAACATTCGCCGAAGCGGCTCCGCCAGCTTGCTCCAGTAGGCGCGGTCGGATGCGGTTGCAAAAGGCCGGTAACGATCGTTAGGCAGCAGCACTTTTTCCAATACTTTTTCCGGATACCGTTCATGAAACATGAATTGATTCACCCTTTCTCCGAAATGGCCAGCGTGTTCCCATGCCCATTGTAGCTCGAATGAAGCGGGAATGGAATTGTATTTTTTCCTGATTATGGATCGGGGATTGGAACATGCACATGAACGAAAAAGGCGGTACTCTAGAGTCATGCGGAAGGAGACGGCTTCTGAAAAAATCGACGAAGAAGCCTCCATCATCACCGATAAGGTGAGACAATGGAGGCTTTCCCGATCTACTTGGCGATGCTGGCTTGCCCCGAAAAATGCGTGAACGACATGTGCCGGTCAAGCGCCATATTGGCCGCGCCGAGCGCACCGCCGATTTCTTTGAATTGGCCGATCTGTACGACCGTGGAGGCCGACAGCTGCCCCATCGCGCGTTGGCGCATGACTTTCACGGCGGTTTGGACATACAGCGGGCAATCCTTTGGGATAGTGCCGCCCAGTATAATCGCTTCCGGGTTCAGCAGGTTGATCAAATTCGCCATCGTAATGCCGAGGTAGGTGGCTGCGCCGGAGACGACTTGACCGGCCAGCTCGTCTCCCTGCTCGGCTGCGCGGCAGATGTCTTCGACTTTCAGCATTTGCAGATCGAGGCCGGGCTGCAGATGGAGCGACGAGATCGCGCCAATGCGCAGCAGCCTGCGCGCTTCCAGTTCCATGGCGGGTGCGGCCGACATCATTTGCAGGCATCCGCTATTGCCGCAAGGGCATAACGGACCGTCGATCGCAACCGTCGTATGCCCGATCTCGCCGGCGCCGCCGAGCGCTCCGTGAATAAGCTCGCGGTTGACATAGATTCCCGCGCCGATACCGGAATCGACGCCGATGTAGATCATGTGCCGGTAATCTTTGCCGGCGCCATACCGGCATTCCGATAAGCCGCGGGCACGGCTGCGGTTGAGCACGACCGTCGGCCAGCCGAGCGCCTTCTCGAGCATGGTTCCGAGCTCCACCTGCTGCCAGCCCAGCACGGCCGAACTGAGCAGCCGCCCGTTATGCGTATCGACAATGCCTGGGATACCAATCCCGAGCAAGGGGATCGGGCTTTTGTCCAGTTTTTCTATAAAGTTCGGGATTTCGCTTGCCAGCGCTTGAACGGCGGCTTCCGGCGTAAGCGGGCTGAAAGACAGCCGTTTCGTCTCCACGGTGTTGCCAAGCAGGTCGAACGCGCCGAGAATCCAGCTTTGATTGTTCAGGTCGGCGCCCAGAATAATATGAGAGTTCGGGACGAGCTCCAGATTCGTTGCCGGTCTGCCGCCGGTGGATTGACGAAGCTCGGTTTCTCTAACAAGTCCAAACTCGATGAGTTCATTAATCGTAACCGAGATGGTCGCCCGGCTTAAATCGGTCAATTGAGTCAGCTCGATGCGGGACAACGGACCGTGAACCCTAAGCATCTGGAGGATGGCGGTTTTGCTGCCTTTCTGATCCCAGACTTTGCGGATATTCTCCATAGTTTTCCCTCGCAATTCATTTCGGACTTTCGTAAAGCATCTACTCTAACATATCAAAAATATGAAAAGATAGCAACGCCACAGCGGATGTTAATGTACAAAACTAACAAAACTAATCCAATAAAGTATGATTTTTTTAACCAAACAAGATTTTATGTCGTTTATTAGTTTAGTTATTGACATAAGTTTTAAGGGTGACGTATGATGAAAGGGAAGGCGGCGGACTAATGCGCTGTGAGGCAAAGCGAGACCAGACGGTTTGTGCGGCTATCGTGTTTTTTTATACATAAGCATATGGAAGTCGAGCCGGCAACGGCAAGCAATACATAACGATAAGGTACGAATGGAGGACGGAGGAATGTTTCCCAAACCGCCGATTACACCGCCGCCGGAGCATCCGCGGTTGTTTCTGCGCAAAGAGCATTTGCCCGGGCTGCGGGACAAGAGGACGAGACCGGAATTGAAGCAGGCATGGGGACGGCTTACGGATTACAGCCGATTCGGGATCGAGGAAGCGAACGCCGAACATAGTCCGGGCGACGTGTACGTGATTGAAGCGAACGCGCTGTTGTATTTGTTAGATGAAGATACGGAAGCCGGACTCAAAGCCAAGACATTGGCGCTGTCAAGCGTTACCAAAGATTTTAACCCTAATTATCAGGACATTTCCCGAGAGATCGGACGTCTCATGCTGGCCGGCGCGATCGTGTACGATTGGTGCTATGAGCTGGTTTCGGATGAGGAGAGAGCGTTCTTCATCCGCCATTTCAAACGGCTGGCCGGACTACTTGAATGCGGATACCCGCCCGTCAAAGAAGGTGCTTTTGTCGGCCACAGCTGCGAATGGATGATCCAGCGGGATATGCTCGGCACGGGCATCGCCATTTACGACGAAGATCCGGAGATGTACGATTTGGCGGCAGGCCGCTTTTTCGATCAAATGGTACCGGCGCGCAACTTCTTTTACCCGTCCGGCTGGCATCATCAAGGAGACGGCTACGGCGGCGTACGGTTTCAGGGGGAGATGTTCCCGACGTGGATGTATGGCCGAATGGGCTTCGGCAACGTATACGACGATTCGCAGCGCGAGGTCGGCTATCAGTGGATCTATACGCGGCGCCCGGACGGCAAGTTGCTTCGCGACGGGGATTCGACGCCGGTCATGCCGAAGCAGACGAAGTATACGCGGCTTCATTTTATATACTTGATGCTCGGCGGTTATTTCAAAGATCCCTACTATATATATCAGATGCAAAAGGATGAGGGGCGGTTTCAAGATAAAGACGTGCTCTTCGCCTTTCTGTTCGCCGATCCGGATGTGGAAGCGAGACCGCTTGACGAGCTGCCGCTCACCCGCTATTTCGGCGCTCCGACGGGCGTGATGGTGGCGCGAACGGGGTGGGAGGACGGCATCGACTCCGGCACGGTCGTTGCGGAGATGAAAGTAGGCATGTACCAGTACAACAATCATCAGCATCTGGATGCCGGAGCGTTCCAGCTCTATTACAAAGGAAACCTGGCGATCGATTCGGGTTCTTACAAAGGTTCGTCGGGCAAATACCATTCGCCGCATAACAAGTATTATTTCAAACGAACGATTGCCCACAATACGATGCTGTTGTATGATCCGGGCGAGCTGAAGCAGTATCCTTACGTGAAGGACGGAGGTCTCGTCTGGCCGAATGTGAACGACGGAGGGCAGCGCTGGCCGAACGAAGGGCGTCCACCGCTAACGCTGGACGATCTGCTGACCAAAGATTTCAAGCGCGGGGACGTGCTCGCCCATGCGTTCGGTCCCGATCCTGCGCAGCCGGATTACTCGTACTTGAAAGGCGACATCACCGCGGCCTATTCCAATAAAATGAAGCAGTTTCAGCGCTCATTCCTGTTCCTGAGTTTCAAGAATGCTGCGCATCCGGCGGCGCTCATTGTATTCGACCGCGTCGTATCCGCGAATGCGGAATTCCGGAAATATTGGCTGCTTCACAGCATTGAAGAACCGCATATCGAAGGCAGCCGGACGATCGTTTCCCGAAGCGAGGACGGGTACAACGGGCAGCTCGTCAACGACACGCTGCTGCCGGAGCCGGGGAACCAACAGATCGCGAAGATCGGCGGTCCGGGCCGGGAATACTGGGTGTTCGGAACGAACTATGTCAATGATTTCCCAGGTACGAAGGAACAAGGCGAATGGCGTATCGAAGTGAGCCCGCGCGAACCGGCGGAGCTGGATTTTTTCCTGAACGTGATGCAAGTCAAGGACACGGACGGATCGGCGGCGCTTCGTACGGAGAAGGTGGACACCGGAACGTTGACGGGCGTAAAAATACGCGACTGGGTCGCACTGTTCGCTATGAGCGGCCAGCGACTGCGGGAAAATACGGTCGTTCCGGCAGTGTCCGAGGCACCTGTGGACAGCGGCGGCTCCGATTGGAACTACCTCGTTGCCGATCTTGCGGCAGGCATCTGGACGATAGAGTGGCATGAAACCGTTATCGATGGCGACGCTTCGGGCAGTGAACAGGGGCTGCGCGAATCTGTCCGGGCTGAAATCGCCCGGCAGAAAGGGCATGTGGCCGGTCCGAGTGCCGATGGACAGCAGAAGCAGCGGCATGTGGCCACGGTGGAAGTGACCGAGGAAAGCGGGCTGCTGCACTGGCGTTGGCAGGCGTCGACCGGCGCATTCGTCTTGAAGTTTGGCGGAGGACGTACGAATAAAGCAAACGAGTCCGGGGAGGTACGAAACGATGAGCAGTCGTAAAAGCAATCTGGTCGTCATTATGGCCGATCAACTGAGATGGGATGCGCTTGGCGAGCATACGCCGAACATCAACGCGCTGAAGGCGGAGAGCGTCGTATTTGAACGCGCTTACTGCGCGTCGCCGCTTTGCGTTCCGGCCCGCGGATCGTTTTTTACTGGAAAATATCCGAACGTAACCGGCTCGCTGATCAATCCGTGGACGGAGCAGGAGAAGCAGCACGGAATCGTTCGCCCCGAACACGCGAATTTGTATGAGCTGCTGGAAAACGAGTGGGACAGCTGGCATACCGGCAAGCAGCATTTGTTCACCGATCCGAAATTGGAGCACAGCGAAGACAGCCGTACCCATTGGCTTCAGCTGGAGCAGCGGTATGAGGCGTTCATGAAGGCAAACGGCAAGAAGAAGCCGGGCGGGCCCGCCTTTCAAGGCCTCGTACCCGAGCTTGCGTACGGCAAAATTACGAGGAAGCGCAAATATTCGATTCCGACGGTGGGACGGTTTGACGAGGCGCTCGACTACTTTTACGACGGTTTTATTTTGAACGATTCGCTCGAAGCGATCCGCGGGCGGGATCGTGCGAAGCCGTTTGCGCTGAATGCGATGTTCCTGGCCCCGCACCCGCCGCTGCACATCCCGGAACCTTGGTATTCGATGATTCAAGACGTGAAGCTGCCGGACAACGTCGGCGTATGGGGCGATAATCAGTCGCCGCTGCAGCTGTACAATTTGACGGGCATGCTCGGCTCGTCGTATACGCGGGAAGAATGGCAGCGGATTTGGAAAGTGTATATAGGCCTTGTCGCGCTGCTCGACCACTGTGTAGGGAAGCTCGTCGCCGAGTTGAAAAACGAAGGGCTCTACGACGATACGCTGATCGTGTTCTGCAGCGACCACGGCGAAATGCTAGGCTCCCACAAGCTATGGCAAAAGATGTGCATGTACGAGGAGTCGGTAAAAACGCCGCTGTTCCTGAAATTCCCGTCCGGCTTCGAGCCGGCGGTTCGAAGTTCGGACGCGCCGGTAAGCAGCGTCGACGTGATGCCGACGCTCTGTGACGCGCTTGGGCTGCAAACGCCGGATGGCGTTTCGGGCGAATCGCTCATGCCGTTCATTCGCGGGGAGAAGGCGGGGCCGGTGCGCGAACGCGTCTTCATCCAATTTGACGGCAACGGGGCGCGCAGCAATTTCCAACGGTGCGTCATCGAAGGGAACTACAAGCTGATCGTCGATATTTTCAAAGATGAAATATTCGTCGAGCTGTACCATCTTGCGGACGACCCGCAGGAAATGAACAATCTAGCTTTTCGCGCGGAAGAAAACGGCAGCCGCATCGAAAGCATGCTGGCGGGCTTGAGGGAGCATATGCGGGCAACGAATGATTTGCTCACCTTGCCGGCCAATGTATTTAGGCAATTTTTGACCGACTACGGTCCGTTTCAGGACAAACAAGGAAGCTTGCCATCAAACTAACCGGAGGAGAATACGAATGACGGCGGATACATACGAAACGTGGATTGACGAAGCATGGGAGAAAACGGTAGCAAAGATCGAGCAGATGAGCCGGACGATCGGCAGCGGATTTCCTCATGTATCGAAGGATGGGAAATACGACGGGACGGAGCCGCAGGCGTGGACCTCGGGATTTTGGCCGGGACTGTTGTGGCTCGCTTACCGGGAAACGAACAACGAACCATTCAGACGACTTGCCGAAGAATGCGAAGCCAAAATGGACGTATGCATCGACGAGTATACGAGGCTCCATCATGATGTCGGTTTTATGTGGTCTCTCTCCTCGGTTGCGAACTACAAGCTGACCGGCAGCGCCGAGTCAAAGCTGCGCGCCTTGAAAGTGGCCGCCTGGCTGGCCAGCCGGTTTAATCTCAAAGGCGGCTATATCCGGGCATGGAACAACAGCAACTGGAAAGCGGACGGCGGCAACGCCGGCTGGGCGATTATCGACTGCACGATGAACTTGAGCCTGCTATTCTGGGTGTCCGCCGAAATCGGCGACCCGCGGTTCAAGCATATAGCAGCGGAGCACGCGAATACGGTGCTGCGCGAATTTCTTCGCGAGGACGGATCGTGCTGCCACATCGCGGCGTTCGATCCGGAAACCGGGCAGCGCGTCGGCACACTGGGCGGTCAGGGCTTTGCGCCGGAATCCGCGTGGGCGAGAGGTACGGCTTGGGCGCTGTACGGTCTTGCGCTGTGCTACCACTATACAAAGGATGACGCTTATTTGCAGGGCAGCAAACGGTCGGCGCATTTTTTTCTGGCAAATTTGCCGGAAGACCATGTCCCTTACTGGGATTTCCGCCTGCCGACGCAGGAAGGCGCGCCGAGAGATTCTTCGGCGGCGGCGATCGCCGCTAGCGGTCTGCTGCTGCTCGCGGAGTCGGTGCCTGCGGAGCAGAGCCGGCTATACGCGTCGGCGGCGAAGCGGATCTTGAAATCGCTCGCCGATCATTATGCGGTATGGGATCAGCAGGATGAAGCGATTTTGCTTCATGGTACCGGCCATTATCCGGCGGGCAAAAATATCGATGTCGGCTTGATCTACGGCGATTACTACTTCGTTGAAGCGCTCGCGAAGCTGCGCGGTCAAAGCGAAATGTTTTGGTAAACGCATCGTTCACAGGGGGAGAACCTAATGCGGTCACATACTCGAATACGCTCGGCGTTCGTATGGATGCTGCTGCTCTGTATCGTCGTGCTGCCGGCCTGTACCGGCAGCGGCGACCCTGCTCCCCGGACGCAGCTGGGGGCGACCGATCAGACAGCGCTTCAGGCGCCGCTGCCGCTGCAGGCGTTCGCGCCGTACAACGGGCCGCCACCAACGGCGGACAGCATCATCGCCGATCTGCAAAAAAATAACCCGAACCGGCAGCATCCGCGTCTCTTCGCCACGGCCGATACGTTTGCGAAGCTGAAGGAGGGCGTAAAGAGCGATCCGCTGTTGAAGAAATGGTACGGCGATCTGCGGAAGACGGCGGACAAAACGTTAACGAAGCCGGTCGGCGCGTACGAGACACCCGACGGCCGGCGCATGCTTTCCGCCAGAGACGCTAGGCCGATCATCGAGCAAAACGCGATGATGTACCGGCTTAGCGGGGAAGAGAAATACGCGAAGCGGGCCGTTCAGGAAATGCTTGCGATGGCCTCGTTTCCCGATTGGAACGACAAGAAAGAATTTCTCAATACTGCCGAAATTACCGCCGGGATGGGGATTGGCTACGATTGGCTGTACGAAGTACTGACGCAGGAGCAAAAAGACACCGTACGCAAGGCGATGGTGGAAAAAGGGCTGCAGAAGGCGGTTGATGCCCATAACAACAAAGTATGGTGGAGCGTCCGGACCGATCCGGTCAATAACTGGAGCGCCGTTTGCAACGGCGGCATCATCGTCGGTGCGCTCGCGATCGGCGATGAGGATGCGGTTAGGGCGCTCGCGGGCGACATCATCGTCCGTTCGATGAAGTCCGTGCAGAACATCATCCTGAGCCATTGGGGGCCGGACGGCGGCTGGAGCGAAGGGCCGGGCTACTGGCGTTACATGATGGAGTATACCGTCAGCTACATGGCGGCGCTCCAGACCGCGGTCGGCACGACTTACGGCCATGTGCAAACGCCGGCCTTGGCCAAGACGGCCTACTTCCCGGTATACATTACCGGGCCGCAAGGGACGTACAATTTTGCCGACAACGACAGCGGCAAAATGAAAATTCCCGAGCTGTTCTGGCTCGCCAAAGCGATTAACGATCCAAAGCTGGCCGGTCAGCGGCTGGCGATGATGGAAGATGCGAAGCAGGCGGGTGGCGTGTACGACCTGCTCTGGTACGATCCGAAGTTTCGCGAATCGGACATGACGCTTCCGACGGACGTATATTATCGCGAAGCGGAGCTCGTTACGCTGCGAAGCAAGTGGTACGACCCGGCGGGCGTATTCGCCGGATTCAAGGCCGGCACCTCCGTTGCGAGCCACTCGCATTCCGATATCGGCTCCTTCGTCTTCCAGGCCGGCGGCGAGCAATGGGCGATCGACGTGGGCAAGGACGACTACAACCTGAAGGGATACTCGAACTACGATAAAGAGCGTTACACGTATTACCGGCTGAAGCCGGAAGGGCATAATACGCTCGTGATCAATCCCGACGCGCAATTTGAGCAGGATCAGACTTCCATGAACAAGATCGTAAATTACGCATCGACGCCGCAGAAGGCGTTTGCGATTGCCGACATGAAGCCCGCCTACGCCCGAAATGCGGAGGCTGCAAAACGGGGCGTCATGCTCGCCGACCGCAAACGGCTGATCATTCAGGATGAGGTTCAGTCGAAAAAGCCATCCACGGTCTGGTGGTTCATGCACACGAAAGCGACCGTTCAGGTGGCGGAGGACGGAAAGTCGGCGCTGCTTACGCAAAACGGCAAGCGGTTGTGGGTGACGCTGACGCTGCCGAAAGATTCTCCGCTCAAAGCATCTTTCCAGGTAATGGAGGCGAAGCCGCTGCCGGAGTCCCCGAATCCTGCGGGGCAAACGGCGAATACCGGCATCCGCAAGCTGGCGGTCAAGCTGGACGGCGTAACGGATGTGCGCATGGCGGTGGAGCTGGTGCCGCTGGCGGGCGGCGAAGCCGTACCTGCCGCAGGCCAAGGCTACGTACCTTTGTCCGATTGGAAGTGACGAGCGCTACGACGGGCGGCAATCGGGCAGTATTAGTACCTAGTGCGATGCGGGTCTCTTGGATGCAATGAAATCGGCCCGCGAAACATGTTGAAACTGCGGGAGGGGTTACGATGTTAAAAACAAGCGCAGCGCTATCGTGTTCGCTTTGTCTGGCGGTTGCTTTGGCCGGCTGTACAAAAGATGAAAAAAGCGAAGGACCCGGAACGGCTGCGAGCCATGAACCGGTCAAACTGATCGTGTACAGCTACAGCGCCGGCATTCAGGATTCGGAGTTCCAAAAGTTTTTTGTAGAGCCGATCCGAAACAAATATCCGAACATCTCGATGCAACTCGTATCGCGCAACGGCGACAAGAATACGCCGGAGCAAGTGATCGCCTCCGGCGAGCTGCCCGATCTAATTCTGACAAGCAACGTCTATATCGGCATGTTCAACAAGCTGGGACTCGGCATGGACCTCAGCGGGCTGGCGAAGAAGCATAACCTCAGCTTTGACAAATTCGATCCCGCCGGCATGGCCGCCATCAAGCAGTTCGGGGATAAAGGCGAAGTATATGCGGTTCCTTTCTCGATGAACTACGGCATGATGGTGTACAACAAGGACATTTTCAACAAATTCGGCGTTCCGTTTCCGACGGACGGCATGACCTGGGATCAAACGATCGAGCTGGCCAAAAAACTGACGCGCAAAGAAGACGGCATCCAATATATCGGCGTCGATCCGGACTACCCGGAAAACTTGACGAGGCAATATTCGCTGCCGTATGTCGACGAGAAGGAGGAAAGGCCGCTCATCAATACGCAGGGCTACAAGACGGCTTTTTCCAAGCTGAAAGCCATTTACGAAATTCCCGGATTTATCGGCGAGAAAAACAAGTTCATGTACGCGTCGAACGGATTTTTCAAAGATCGGATTCTGGCGATGTACCCCGTCTGGGGCGACGGCGTCGTCGGCACGCTCGAGGATACGGCAAGCCAAGGCAATCCCGTCAATTGGGATATGGTGACGTATCCCAGCTTCGAGGACCGTCCCGGCATCGGCAAACCGGTGGACCTGCACCTGATGATGCTTTCGCCGAAGAGCAAGCATCAGGAAGAAGCATTCCAGGTCATCGCGGCGCTCGTATCCGACGAAGCGCAAATCGCGATGAACAAGACGGGCCGCATGACTTCCTTGAACAACGACAGCGTCAAGAAAACGTATGCGTCCGAGCTGAAAAGCTTCCAGGGCAAAAACGTGCAAGCCGTGTTCAAGACGAAGCCGGCGCCGATTGTGAAGCCGACGGATTACGACCTGCCGTTCAAGCAGCTGATCCGCGACGGAGCGAAAGATATGGCGCAAAACAACAAGGATGTCAACACCGTGCTTCGCGAAGTCCAGGATAAAGCGGAGAAAGCGATGCTGGAGGTCAAAAAGTCGAAATAACCGACACAACCCAATGAGACCAATCTACCTTATCCGAAAAGGAGGCCGGCGCCATGTATCCGCAGCCGCCGCATATTCCTCCGCAGGAGCATCCGCGCCTGCTGATCCGAAGCGAAGACGTACCTGCGCTAAGGGAAAAAAGAGCAAAGCCGGAAATGAAGCAAGTATGGGAGCGGCTCACCCGGTTCAGTCAAGTCGACATCTGCGATGCCTATTCCTGCGAAAGTCCGGGCGACGTATATCTCATCGAAGCGAATGCGCTGATGTATGTCT
The DNA here is from genome assembly GCF_910594985.1 of Paenibacillus allorhizosphaerae. Lineage (GTDB taxonomy): Bacteria > Bacillota > Bacilli > Paenibacillales > NBRC-103111 > Paenibacillus_G > Paenibacillus_G allorhizosphaerae. The sequence goes on along the minus strand of NZ_CAJVCE010000005.1, from coordinate 268,343 downwards.
TGGACGGCGACCAAGAAGCCGGCTTTCGCGCGAAGCAGCTTGCGATGCGCAGCCTTACGAAACCGTTCAATTCGAGCTATCAGGACATTTCCCGGTCGATCGGCCGGCTGATGCTCGCTGCCGCCGTCGTCTACGATTGGTGCCGCGAGCTGATAAGCGATGAAGAACGCCGGTTTATGATCGGCCACTTCAAACGGCTCGCTCTTCTATTAGAATGCGGTTACCCCCCGAATAAAGAAGGTTCGATCGTCGGCCATACGAGCGAATGGATGCTGATGCGCGATTTGCTCGGCACCGGCATTGCGATTTATGACGAAGACCCGGAAATCTATAACCTGGCAGCGGGACGATTTTATGCTGAGATGGTGCCTCCGCGCAATTTCTTTTATCCTTCGGGTTGGCATCACCAGGGGGATAATTACGGCTCGTACCGGTATCAGGCGGAGCTGTACGCCACATGGATCATGGACCGGATGGGGGCGGGAAATCCGTTCGACGCCTCGCAGGAGAACGTGGGCTATCAATGGATTTACACCCGTAGGCCGGACGGCAAGCTGCTGCGCGACGGCGACAGCGACAACCCGCTCTATGCCGAGCACGAATATATCCGCCTGTTCCCGCTCGTTTATTTGATGGCGGGGAGTTATTATGGCAATCCGTATTTTATCGATCAGCAGTTTCGCGAATTTCAGACGATCCCGGACATGTATGTGTTTCACGCTTTTTTGTTCTACAACGCCGATATCGCGCCGAGACCGGTGCAAGAGCTGCCGCTCACACGCTTTTTCGGCTCGCCGATGGGGATCATGATCGCCAGAACGGGCTGGGATGAAGCGATGGACCGAAGCTCAGGAACCGTCGTTGCCGAGATGCGCGTAGGCGAGTACCAGTACAACAACCATCAGCATTTGGACGCCGGCGCATTCCAGCTGTATTACAAAGGGTATTTGGCGATCGATTCCGGCATTTATAAAGGGTCTTCCGGCAAATACCATTCGCCGCACAACAAGTATTACTTCAAACGGTCGATCGCGCACAATACGGTGCTGGTGTACGATCCGGACGAGTTGAACCGGTATCCGCACGTCAAAGACGGCGGACTTGTGTGGCCCAATGTGAACGACGGAGGGCAGCGCTGGCCGAACGAGGGACGGCCTCCGCTCAGCCTGGAAGAGCTGCTCGGCAAAGATTTCAAGCGGGGCGAGGTGCTGGCTCACGCTTTCGGCCCGGACCCGGTGCAGCCGAATTACTCTTACCTGAAAGGCGATATCACAGCCGCTTACTCGGATAAAATGAAGCAGTTCCAGCGTTCGTTTCTGTTCCTAAATTTCAAGGAAGCGGAGCATCCGGCGGCGATGATCGTATTTGACCGCGTCGTATCGACCAAAGCCGAATTCCGCAAGTATTGGCTGCTGCACAGCGTAGAGGAGCCGCAAATCACGGAAGAAACGGGTCGGACAGTCATCTCGCGCAGCGAGGACGGGTACAGCGGGCAACTGGTCAACGACACGCTGCTGCCGGAAGCCGGCAATCGGGAAATCGTTGCCGTTGGCGGTCCGGGCAAAGAATATTGGGTGTTCGGCACCAACTTCGTCAATGATTTTCCAAGCACGAAGGAGCAGGGCGCATGGCGCATTGAAGTGAGTCCGCACGAGCCGGCCGAGCACGATTGTTTTTTGAACGTGATGCAGGTAAAGGAAGTCGACGGCCCGCCGGCGCTCGTTACGAAGAGGGTGGAAACCGATGCCTTGGTCGGCGCGAGGATCAAAGACTGGGTCGTGCTTTTCAGCAAAAGCGGCGAACGGCTGCAGGAGACATTGACGGTGCCCGTATTCGGCTTGGCCGATGGCGTTTACCATAACGAAACGACCCAGTGCCTCATTGCCGATCTGGCCGCCGGCGGGTGGATTGTGGAAACGGATGGGCGGCGCGAGAGGCATAAGGTCACGGAAGCAGGCGGCGTGCTTCATTTGACCGGCGTAACCGGAGAAGTGCGCCTGATCCCGGGCAGCGGGGCGCAAGCTAGTGAAGAGGGGAAATGACAACGATGAGAAGTCTAAGCGAATGGTTTTCTAAGGAGCAGCTATCGGATCAAGTATTGTCCTGGACCGAGTACCGTCCTTATCCGGATGCTAGCCGGCGAAGCGAGTGGGAAGGACTGCCCGCCGAGCTGCGGCAGTCGGTCGTAGCGGAGGGCGAGAAATATATCGATTATGCATGGCCGGCGTTAACCGCTTCGATGTTCATGGAGTTTTTGCAAAACGGCAACCGAACAAGATACGACGGCGCTTACCATTTGCGCAGGCGGGCCGTGACCAGTCTGGCCTTGGCCGAGTGTGTGGAGAACAAAGGTCGTTTCGTGAAAGATCTGATTAACGGCATATGGCTGATCAGCGAGGAATCGAGCTGGGTCATCTCCGCGCACAACCGTATGTTTCAAGAGCGGCATCCCGATTTGCCGGACGTCCTCAGCCAACCGGGAATCGACCTCTTTGCTGCCGAAACCGGCAATTTATTCGCTTGGCTCGCTTATTTGCTCCGGCCGGTGCTGGATCGGGTCAACCCGCTCATCTGCGAGCGTATTCGCAGCGAGCTGCGCCGCCGCATACTCGACCCTTACTTGCATCGGGACGATTGCTGGTGGATGGGTTTCCGGGAGCGGGATAAACGGCTGAACAACTGGACGCCGTGGTGCACTTCCAACTGCTTGAGCGCCTTCCTGCTCGCGGAAGAGGATATCGAGCGAAGAGTGCAGGCCGTTCGGAAAGCGCTGCGCAGCCTCGACCGGTTTCTGTCCATGCACCCGGCCGACGGCGGCTGCGACGAAGGACCGGGCTATTGGAACAAAGCGGGCGGCTCGCTGTTCGACTGCCTGGAGCTGCTGTATGCGGCCACAAGCGGGAAGTTCAACGTCTACGCGGAGCCGCTCGTTCAAAACATCGGACGCTACATTTACAAAGTACATATTCAAGAACGGTATTTTCTCAACTTTGCCGACGGGCCGCACCGGATTACGGTCGAGGAGGATGTCGTGTACCGCTACGGCGAGCGGATCGGCGACGATAATATGATGGCGCTCGGCACGTCCGTGCACCGCATGCTCGGCAGCGAAGGCTGGAAGAACATGAAGTTCCTTTCCTTCCTGCGCGTCCTGCCCGCGCTGTTCGATTACCGCCGGATCGACGACGATTCGAAGCCGCTGACGTTTCGGCGCGACATGTACATGGACGGCATCCAGGTCATGGCGGCGCGCGAGACCGAGGCGTCGGACCGGGGGCTGTACGCCGCCATGAAGGGCGGCCATAACCTGGAGAGCCATAACCATAACGACATAGGCCATTTCGTCGTTTATGCGGACGGCATGCCGGTGCTGATCGACGTCGGGGTGGAGGAATACAGCGCCAAGACGTTCAGCGCGCAGCGCTACGAGATTTGGACGATGCAGTCCGGTTATCACAGCCTGCCGACGATTAACGGCCATATGCAGCGGGACGGCAGCGAGTTTCGCGCCTCGGAAGCACGGTATGAACCGGGCGATGACGGAACGCAGCTCACGCTGAATATTGCCGGCGCGTATCCGCCGGAAGCGGGCATCGTGTCATGGACCCGCAGCTGCCGTCTGGTTCGCTCGCCGCAAGCCGTTGTCGAGCTAGAGGAACGGTACGCGTTTGCAGACCGGGCGAATGGCCGGTTTGCGCTGAACTTTATGACCTGCTGCGAGCCTCAGGTCGATACCGGCGGCAGCCGGATCATGCTGCGGCGCAGCGAAGGGCCGACGCTGCAAATGGAATACGATGCAGCGGCGTTTGCGCCCGCGATCGAAACGATCCCGCTCGAAGATAAGAAGCTCCGCAATTCGTGGGGCGAACGCTTGTACCGGATCGTCCTGCAGCCGAAATCGGTTCAGCCGGAGGGCCGGCATACGATCCGCTTTCGCCAGGTATAGCCTTATCCGGCACGCTGTCCCTGTTTTTAGACAAACATATGGATTCCAAATTTATACTGCTTTCTACCATCGACCATACAAATAGGAGAGGATCAACATGCCATTATATTGGGGAGATTTGCATAATCATTGCGGCATCAGCTACGGATTTGGGGGACTGGAGAACGCATTGCAGGCGGCCAAAGGCCAGCTCGACTTTTGCGCGATCATCGGTCACGCGTCCTGGTACGATATCCCGGCCCGTACGGAAGGGCTCGAATATTTGGTCGATTTCCATAAAGAAGGCTTCGCCAAGCTGCGGAACCATTGGGATTATGTGCTTGAAACGGTAAAAAGCTTCAACGTGCCCGGCGAGTTCGTCACGTTCCAAGGGTACGAGGCGCATTCGAGCAAGTACGGCGATCACCATTTTTTGTCGCCGGATGACGATTTCCCGCTTGTCGAAGGGGAATCGCCTGCGGCGATTGTAGAGAAGCTCGCGCCTCGGCGGGTCATCGCCGTGCCGCATCATGTCGGCTACACGCCGGGCTACCGCGGCGGCAACTGGGACAGATTTAGCGCGGCCATCAGCCCGATCGTCGAAGTGTATTCGAAGCACGGCAGCGGCATGTCCGATCAAAGCCCGTTCCCGTACTATCACGACATGGGGCCGAGAGACTCGCGCAGCAGCGTATACGCCGCACTCGCGCGCAAGCTGAGATTCGGCTTCGTCGGATCGACCGATCACCATGCCGGTTATCCCGGTTCGTACGGAGACGGCCGCCTGGCGGTGTTGGCCGACGCCAAGACGCGCGAATCGATATGGGAGGCGATCCTTGCCCGCAGAACGTACGCGGTTACCGGTGACAAGATCGAATGCAAGTTCACAATGAACGGGCTGCCGATGGGCAGCGAAACGACCGCATCCCAGCGCCGGTTCGAATTGAACGTTACCGCATGCGACCAGATCGACAAGATCGTCGTCTATAAAAACTTGCGTCCGTGGAAGGTCGTGAACGGTGAGCTGCTTGCAGGACAAAGTTCCGGTGTCTCCCAAACGGCAGGCAAGTACAAGGTGAAGGTGGAACTGGGCTGGGGGAACAATAAAGCCGGGTTCGAATGGGACGCCATCGCCGAAGTGCGGGGCGGCAAGCTGGCAGCGGTGGAAACGTGCTTCCGCGGCCGCAGCATTCTCGCTCCGACGCCCGAGCTGAGAGACGACCCAACGATGAATGCGCTCGGCAACCGGATCGTCAGCCAGTCGGATCAAGCGGTGGCATGGTCCTGCATGTCGTTCAAAAATCCGACGACGCTGCATCCTCATACAGCGGCGGTTATTCTCGAAGTGGAGGGCGATGTAGGTACCGAGCTGCATATCAAAGCGAACGGTGCGGAGATCAAGACGACCGTGGGCGAGCTGCTCGGCGGCAATCGTACCGTGCATTTGCAGCCGTACAATTCCGAAGCGATCATGGTGCATCGCGCGATTCCGCAGCAGGCGTATACCGTAAGCGAAGTCTGGACGGATACGCTGGCCGAATCGGAGTGCGACGTATATCACGCGGAAATCAAGCAGGTCAACGGCCAATGCGCCTGGATATCCCCTATTTACGTGCTTGCCTGACCGGCAAGCGGCAAAGGAGCGACGGACAATGAACCGACCGAACATCGTATTCATTATGAGCGACGACCATGCGGCGCACGCGATGAGCTGCTACGGCAGCCGGATCAATCAGACGCCGAATCTCGACCGGATTGCTGACGAAGGAATGCGGTATGACAACTGCTTCTGCACCAATTCGATTTGCGCGCCGAGCCGTGCAACGATATTGACCGGCTTGTACAATCACCTGAACGGCGTACTAACGCTGGGAGACCGTTTCGACGGCTCCCAGCAAACGGTGTCCAAACTGCTGCAACAGGCGGGTTACCAGACGGCGATCGTCGGCAAGTGGCATCTCGGCCACGGCGGCGTCAGCGACCCGACCGGCTTCGATTACTGGAACGTACTGCCCGGCCAAGGGGATTACCGTAATCCGAAATTTATCGAGATGGGCCAAGAGAAACAATACGAGGGCTACGTGACTGACATTATTACCGATCAGTCCATCGATTGGATTCGGAAGCGGGATAAGGAGCGGCCGTTCTTCCTGATGTGCCATCATAAAGCGCCGCACCGTCCGTGGATTCCGGACGAGAAGCACGCGCATTTATACGAAGACGTCGAGATTCCCGAGCCGCCGACGTTCAACGACGATTATAGCAACCGCGCAGCGGCTGCCGAGGCGGCGATCATGCGAATCGACCGCGATTTGAAAAAACGAGATTTGAAACTCGACCCGCCCGAAGGGCTTTCCGAGCGGGAGCTGAGAAGCTGGAAATACCAGCGCTACATCAAAGATTATTTACGCTGTGTAGCTTCGATCGACGACAATGTCGGACGGCTGCTGGATACGCTCGAAGCCGAAGGAGTGGCTGACGATACGATCGTCGTCTACACGTCGGATCAAGGCTTTTTCCTCGGCGATCACGGCTGGTTCGACAAGCGGTTCATGTATGAGGAATCGCTTCGCATGCCGTTCATCGTCCGCTATCCGAAGGAAATTAAGGCGGGAACAGTGCAGGATGCGATGGCGCTTAACGTCGATTTCGCTCCGACGTTCCTCGATTATGCCGGCATCGCCGTTCCGGAAGAGATGCAGGGCGGCAGCTTGCGGCCGCTCATGAAAGGAGAGCTGCCTGACGGCTGGCGGACTTCGATGTACTACCGGTACTGGATGCATTTGAGCGAGCACGGAGTTTATGCCCACTACGGCTTGCGCACGCACAATTACAAGCTGATCTATTATTACGCCGACGCGCTCGGAGCGACCGATGCGATCGACGATCCGAAGCCGCCGGAATGGGAGCTGTTCGATCTGCAACGCGATCCGTACGAGATGAACAACGTGTACGCCGATCCGGCTTATGCGGATACGGTGAAGCGGTTGACGGAAGAGCTGTATAAGCTGCAGCGCGAGGTGAAGGACGCGCCGTACGTGGAGACGGTCCGGTAATCGTTTTAGCCCAAGCATGCAAATAGAGAGACGGGGAACGGAACGGACTGCTGTAACATAACTTCTTGAACGATGGCCGCCGGTTGATTGAAGCGAGCTTTCGTGATGCAGAACCGATCAATCCATATAGAGACTTCGAATGATTAAGGGGGACATATGTATGAAATCGTGGATTCGCTTGTCAGGAACTATCGCTATCGCAGCGTCGTTATCGGGAAGCTTGCTTGCCGGATGCAGTACGGGAAAGCAGCAGGGGGCGGCCGAAACGGGCAAAAAACAGCCGATTGAGCTCGTCTTCTATCAAACCGGCAACGCCGACTGGAAAGAAGAAGATTTCATGAAAAACTATGGCGATTACATCAAACAAAAGTTTCCTTACATTACGCCGAAGTTTGTTCCGGTGCCGGCCTCCAAGTCGATGGAGGGGCTCATTTCCGGGGGGCAGCAGTTCGATATTTTGATTTTTTCCATTGGCCACACGCATTTGAACTTGCTCCGCAACGATTTCCAGTATGATTTGACGGATTTGATCAAAAAGAAGAACGTCGATTTGAACCGGTTCGAGCCTTTCACGATCCAGCAGCAAAAAGAGATTGCGGGCGGCGGCATCTACGGGCTGCCGTTGTCCAACACTTCGCCGGTCATTATGTACAACAAGGACATCTTTGATAAATTCGGCGTCCCTTACCCGAAGGATGGCATGACGTGGGATGAAATTTACAATTTGGCCAAGCAGGTTACCCGCAACGACAACGGAACGCAATATTACGGATTCCTCGCGTCGCCGGAGCATTTTTTGAAGACCAATCAATTTTCGGCGCCGTTTATCGATCCGAAGACGCTTAAGCCCGCTTTCGACAACCCGAAAATGATGACGTTCCTGGATAACCTCAAACGGTTTTATCAGCTCATTCCGCCGCCGGACGGCAAGCCGCTTGCGGGAGGGTTCTTCGCATCCACGGCGCAGTCCAATATGTTCGCCAAAGATAAGACGCTGGCCATGTGGTCTCATTTTTCGAACGCGGCCCTTAATTTCCCTGAAGACCTGAATTGGGATTATGCGGCTATGCCTTATTTCAAAGAGCTTGGAGCCGGCGGTCCGCAAGCGTACCCGGGCTATATTTATATTAGCAAAACAAGCAAGTACAAGGACGACGCGATGGACGTGCTGCAAGCGCTGACATCGGACGAATTTCAGACGATCCGCTCCAAGACGGGAGTGGAGTCTGCGCTGAAAAATCCCGATATCAAAAAAACGTTCGCGCAAGACTTGCCGAAATACAAAGGCAAAAACATTAACGCGATCTTCCCGCAAACGTATGCGGCGCCCGCACCGCTCACCGAATATAACGACTTGGCCTGGAAACGGCTTAACACTGCGGTCGGCGATATCGGCCGGGGCCAAAAAGATATCGTCACGGCGGTCAGGGAAGCGTCGGAACTGCTTGCCAAAGACATCGAGGCCGAAAAGCCGAAGAAGTAAACTGCCTTATCGAGCCGGTGCCGGTATGGCGCAAGCGTAAGCGGCGTTACCATTACAGCTGCCGGTTATTGTTGAGTGCCATCCCGTGACGCGCATGTGCGCTTAGGAGAGGCGCGTGAATAACCGTGACGGCCTTCAAGCCTGCGGATTTGTTTCTTCACGAACAAATTCCCAGGCTTTTTTTGCTGCCAATATATCTAAAAAACGCTGTGCCAGCCGGCCACTTTTGTAATTGAAAGGGAAATACCCGTCTGCTAATATAATAGGGACAACACGAGAGACGGCCCGCTGGAACGACAAAGTTCTCATAACTACCAGATGGAGGGAAATACGCTGCAATGAGTTCGACGCTGAAATTGATGTCCTACAATATTCATTACGGCACGGATACGTTCAACAAGCGCAACCTGGAACGAATCGCCGAGACCATCCGAGCCGCCGATCCCGATATCGCAGGGCTGCAGGAGGTCGACAAGCATTGGTCGGACCGCAGCGCTTTTATGGATTTGGGCCATAGCCTCGCGGAGACGCTTGACATGCAGCTCGTATTCGCGCCGAATTTGGACCGCGATCCCCGTGCTCCAGGGGAGCCGAGACGGCAGTACGGCACGGCCGTGCTAAGCAAGTATCCGATTATCCGGTCGCGCAATTATTCGCTCAGCAGCTTCGGCGGGGAACAAAGAGGAATGCTGGAGACGGAAATCGGCCCCCCGGACCGGCGGCTCATGTTCTATAACATTCATATGGGACTGACTTCGGAGCAAAGAATGAAGCAGGCGGAGGAAGTGCTTGACATCATGAAGGGCAGCGCGCTTCCGCTCGTGCTTGTCGGTGACTTCAATGCCCGTCCGGACAGTGATGAAATCGGCCGTTTCAAGCGGAGCGGCTTGTCCGACACGTTCTCCGGCGTCGCCGATGTGAATACCTTTCCGTCGATCACGCCCGAAGTCCGGATCGATTATATCTTTTATAACGACCAATTGGAGCTCGTTGAGCGGGAAGTCGTCGCATCCGACGCCTCGGACCATCGTCCCGTTGTCGGTACATACCGGTTCAAATCGTAAGCCGGCGTCACCTTTCGACGAATTTCCGACAAGCCGCCGCATTGACACGGCATTATACCTAAAATATAATCAGCTTACCAATTGTAGTATTTCATTCTTTCCAACCGGCTGTAGTGCCCGCATCGAGGGTTTCTGCAGTTTTTTAATATGCAAGAATGGTTAAGTTCTTTAAACCGCGAAGGCGCAGTAGAGATGGGTGTCGCATGAAAGAGGAGGGTTATGTTTGATCCGGACGATTGTACTGTATATTTTTGTAGCGGTCGGGTATTTGTTTTTTGCTATGCCGGCGAGCGCCGAGCAATATGTTGTAAGCGATTCCGCGGAGCTAGATAAAGCAATCAAGGCAGCGCTCCCCGGGGATACGATCGTTATGAAAAACGGGACATGGAAAGATACGTTGATCCGGCTGAACGGAAATAGCGGCGAGCCCGGCAAAGAGATCACACTGCGGGCGGAAACCGGCGGAAAAGTGATATTGACGGGAACGTCGCGTCTTCGAATCGGCAAAGATTACTGGGTGGTGGACGGGCTGCGCTTTCAAGACGGCGGCTTTCCGAATACGTCCTACGGCGGCATCGTCGAATTCCGCGACGGGGCAGGCAAGCATGCCAACTATTCGCGGTTGACCAATACCCAAATGATCGGCTACAACCCGCCGAACAAGGATACCGATTACAAATGGGTTTCACTTTTCGGAACGCACAACAGGGTGGATCATTCCCACTTCGAAGGGAAAAATCACGCAGGAGCGCTGCTTGTCGTATGGAGATACGGGGACACGGACAAAGACCGCGATTACCATCAAATCGACAATAACTATTTCGGGAAAATTCCCGTCTTCGGCAAAAACGGCGCGGAGGCGATCCGCATCGGCACGAGCGAGTATTCCCGGGGACCTTCCAATACGGTAGTGGAATCGAATTTGTTCGAGGAAGCGAACGGGGAAGCGGAGATCATCTCGGTCAAATCGTGGGAAAATATAATCCGTTATAACACACTGCGCAATTCGCAGGGCGGCATTGTGCTCCGGCATGGAGACAACAGCCAAGTATACGGAAATTATATATTCGGCGGAAACTTGTGCAATACGGTCGGCATTCGCATTATCGGCTATGGGCATAAAGTGTACAACAACTACATTTCCGGCATTGGCTGCAGCTATAAGCCGCTCAGCGCCGCGATCATCCTAATGAACGGAGACCCGAAGTATAACGAAGACCCAAGCCACGGTGAACTGGTGCTCCATACCTACAAGCAGGCGAGGTATGCGGAGATCGTGCACAACACACTGGTCAACAATAAAAACAATGTGCACATCGGCGTCGGGTCGGATGGCTATAACGTTCCCCCCGACAGCATTACGATCGCGAACAATGTCATCTACGGCACAACAGCTCCTCTGGTCAATCTGTTGACCAAACCGACGAATATGACCTATAAAGGCAATGTAATGTTCGGAGCGGAATTAGGCATAACCCCCGTGCCTGAAGGGATAACGATGCAAGACCCGGCTGTCGCCATGAGCAGCGACGGACTGTTCCGGCCGTCGGCCGCAAGTCCCGTCAAGGATAAGGCGCAAGGATCTTTTCCGTACGTCGATAAGGATATGGACGGGCAAAGCCGGGACAGCTCGAAGGACGTCGGCGCGGATGAGCTGTCGGCATCGAAGCCGGAACGGGCGCCGTTATCCCGCGGGCAGGTCGGGCCGTCCTGGCTGGAGGCTCCGCCGGCCGCCGCGCCGGCTGCAGCGGTCTCGACGGCTGCTGGAACGTCGGCAAGAGATGCAGCTGCGAAGAGCAAGGCGTTAGCTGCAGGAACAGCGGAGGCGGTGCCTGCATCGACGGAAGCAAGCGCACGCAACGGCGAGTACTATATGTACATGGGCGCGGCGGGTTTGATTCTCTTGGGCGTCCTCGTATGGGGGATAAACAGAGGGCGAAGAAGAAAAGGCCGTGGGGCATAAGAGATGTGCGCGACGGTGAACCAAAGCGCCAATCGCAATACCATTGGGTGCCAGCTATGCAGGTATGCATCCAATCGCTGCGCAGTCGTAATCATATGACCGGCGGTTTACCGCAAATTGCACGATGAAGCATTGCTTTCAAAAGGAGAGTCGTACGGATAGGATCATCGACACAAAACAAAACAGCTGCTTCGACAGCTGTTTTGTTTTGTGTCGACTCATGTTTTACATGGAGCGGGTTGCGCCGGTTTAGGGGTTGACCGGTTTCGCCTCGGTGGTGATCATCCAGTTAATGCCGAATTTGTCCTCGATTTGTCCGAACAGCGAGCCCCAAAATTCCGGCTTCAACGGGTGTTTTACATTGCCGCCTTCCGCTAAATTATCGAATGCCTTACGCGCTTCGGCCTCCGTAGCGAATTCGAGACTCAAATTAATACTGTTCCCTTGTACTGCCGGTTCTACAAAGCAATCGCACATGTAGAATTGAAGTCCTGCCGCCACCATGCTAAGATGCATCACTTTGTCCTTGAGCGCTTCGCTTGCATTGGGGAGCTGTCCATGCGTCATCACGGACAAGATCTCCCCGCCGAGCGCTTTCACATAAAACTCCGCTTGAGCCCGGGAATCCTCCGAAAAAAGATAAGGTGTCAATTTAGCCATCCTTCAACATCCTCCCATAGTTTGATTGCTTCTGATTTCAACTATAGCAAACGGCCAAGGCTGAAATTTCTTACCGATTGCTATGTTATCTCGCCGAGCCGACAACGATGTAAATTGGATGATCGGAATGATCGTGGTCTGCATAACGGCTCAATTATTTACAAATAATACCGTTGTTTCCAAACGAGGAGGTTATGAAAGCGATGAGTTTTGGAGTTCGGGGCAAGTTGCTCATTGGCCTGTCCGTTCTAATGGCATTTTTTATCGTAACGGAAGGCTGTACGGCGGCGAATAAGACGCTGAAAGTGGGCATTGAAAGCAATTTCCGTCCGTTCACCTATTCTGAAGGGGGAGAAAACAAAGGCTTCGAGGTCGAGTTATGGAAAGCGATCTCCAAAGAAGCAAATCTGAAATACGAATTGGTACCAATGCAACAAAGCGAGCTGAACAAGGCCGTACAATCGGGCAAGGTCGATTTGGCCGTTGCGGGGATGACGGTTAATAAAGCGCGCAAAGACAATTTCGTGTTTTCCGACCCGTATTTTCAAACGGGCCTGGTCATTCTTACGAATTCAGATAACGGCCAGATCAAGAGCAAAGACGATTTGGCGGGTAAAGTCGTCGCGACCAAGATCGGATCGACCGCATATACGTATGCCAGCGGCTTGACCGGCATTAAGGAAGTGCGCGGTTATCCGGATATTTCCGAGGCATACGACAAATTGAAAAACAAATCGGTGGATGCGGTCATTTTCGACGAGCGCAACGTGCACGATTTCCAGCAAAACGGCGGAGAAGGCAAAGTGAAGATCGTTGGCGAGACGTTAAATAAAGAAAGCTACGCCGTCGTCGCAAAAAAACGCAGCAAGTATATCGGCCGAATCAACCAGGCGATTGGCAAAGTCGTCAAAGACGGAACCTACGAGACGTTGTATGCCAAATGGTTCGGCGGAAAACCGGCGAAGCTTCCCGGCAAATAATGCGCTCCCCGCCAAATAGCCGGCTGATGAAACGTCCGTCTGACAAAGCTCAGGCGGTCTTTTTATTTTATGTCTCCCTTTTCCGTGCGGGAAGCGATATAATGGAGCTGAATACGTTTACATAGGCGCTGTGTTGTTAACGTGTACCGGATGACCGGCAACCATCATATGCCCGAGTGTTTCATATTACGCGGAGGTGATAAGCTGTGAAGTTATCGTTTACCACTTTGGGATGTCCCGATTGGGAGCTTGATCTTATTATTCGAAGGGCTGCCGAATACGGCTTCGACGCGATCGATTTTCGCGGCGTTGCCGGAGAAATGAACATTTACAAGCTGCCGGCATTTGCCGAATCGGCCCGGCAAACCCGCGACCGGATCAAGGATGCCGGCCTGGAAGTATCCTGCTTCTCCAGTTCCGTGAAGGTGTTCTCCCGTGAGATGATGGAGAGTCAGCTGCTCGAAGTCGAAGCGTACGCCAAGCTTTGCGCGATCTTCGAAACGCCTTATATTCGCGTGTTCGGCGGCGCCATCAAAAGCACCGGTCGCGAAGAAGCGGTACAAATCATGGTTCGCCATTTCCACGAGCTGGGGTCCGTCGCGAAGGAATACGGAGCGAAGCTGCTGCTGGAAACGCATGACGACTGGACTTCATGCAGATACGTGCGGGCGGTCATGGAGCAGGTCGATCCGGAAGCCGTCGGTGTCTTGTGGGACTTGCACCATCCGTACCGCATGGCCGGGGAGCAGCCGGAAGATACGTGGGCGACCTTAGGCCGCTGGATTCACTATACGCATGTGAAGGACTCCTCCGTGAAACCGGAATCCGGAGGCCAGTTCCAGTACTGCCTGGCGGGAGAAGGCGACGTGCCGCTGGAGCCGATGTACAGGCTGCTGAACCGCAACGGATATGAAGGCTATTACACGCTGGAGTGGGAAAAGAAGTGGCACCCGGAGCTGCTGGAAGCGGACATCGCATTCCCGCAGTATGTCGAATATATGAGAAAACTTGCTTGACGGCATAGCCGCGCCGTCTAAGACGAACGCAGCGGGCCGCAGCAACTCCGCACGTTCGTCTTTATCGTTTTGTCCGCGCTGTCATCGTCGGAGGGCTCCGTTCAGCTCCATATTGTGCCGGAAACCGTATATTGCCGGGCGCGGTTGGCAACGCTAACCAACAGAGAAACCGGCGATGGCCGGCCTAAAACGTTGTCGTAAAAGGAACGTGACCCATGGAGCAAACATGCGATTTTTCGCCACTCAAGCTAGAGCTCAAAGAACGGCTTCTAGGCTTGGTCGATAAGATGCAGGTCGCAATAGCGGAGCTGGAAGAAGACAAGCAATGTCTGTTGAACGAATTTCAACAAATTAGCGCGGAACTGGCGACGACGGAGTCGATGGCTGCAGCTTTCTACTTGAAATGTTATTTGTCCGCCTATACGGACAAATATGCGGATATCTCGCTGTGCGTCCGCCGGCTGTCCGAGCGAAGACACGGAGCGTTGATCGTCGTCGAACGCAGCGATTCGCTCGACGATTGGGTTACGGCGGGCATTCCGGTCGGCGCCGAGTTAAGCCCGGCCTTGCTGGAATCCGTATTCGTACCGGGTGCGCCCCTGCATGACGGAGCCGTGCGAATCAAACATAACAAAATCGTATCGGCGGCGAACGTTCTGCCGTTAAGCGCGCTCGCCACCGAGAAAAAGCTTGGCATGCGCCACCGGGCAGCGATCGGGATTACCGAGCGGTGCGATGCGCTGTCGATTGTCGTATCGGAGGAAACCGGAAAAGCGTCCTTCTGCCTGAACGGCCAATTGTACGCGTTTGCCCTCGGTTAGACGTACGAAAGCCATGCGGCCGAAACCGCATGGCTTTTTTCGACTTTAAATATATCCCGCCCACTCGACATGGGTGTGCTCCTGATTCGTCTCTTCTTCCGGCTCGGCTTCCTCAATGAGCGTCTCTTCCGTTGTTTCCAATTCCTCGGGCTCCATCGCAAACCCTCCTTTCCAATGTGCAGGTGATATTGCAAAGAACGACGATGGTATTATTTGCCGAAGCGGCTTGAAATAATCCTTGTAGTAAATGTTGGAAAGAAAAGTATTGAAACTCGGCATTCATTGTTATAACATGAATTCATTGATACAAATCATAATACAAATGAGTATTGTTATAACAAATAATAACCGAGAGAAGGCGATTGTCCATGGATCGAAAGCCAAACGTTTTGCTCATTTTAAATGACGATATGGGGTATTCCGACATCGGCTGTTACGGTGGGGAAGTGGATACGCCGCACTTGAACCGGCTTGCGGAGAACGGATTGCGCTTCACGCAATTTTACAATACCGCCAGATGCAGTCCCTCCCGCGCTTCGCTGCTGACGGGATTGCATCCGCATCAAACGGGTATCGGCATTTTGACGTACGATATGGGGCCGGAAGGGTATCCCGGGAACTTGAACAGGGAGTGCGTAACGATTCCCGAAGTGCTGAAAGAAAGCGGTTACGTTACCTATATGAGCGGCAAATGGCACATCGCCGGCAGCTTGCTCGAGCCGACCGATGCGTGGCCGATGCAGCGAGGGTTCGATCATTTTTACGGGACGATCATTGGGGCCGGCAGCTTTTACGATCCGAATACGTTAACCCGCGGCAATGAAAACATCGAGCACGAAGCGGCGGAAGACGAGAACTTCTTCTACACCGATGCGATCAGCGATCAGGCGGTCAAAAATATTGAGGATCACGCGGCACGGCATCCGGATGCTCCGTTCTTCCAGTATGTAGCCTATACCGCGCCGCATTGGCCGCTTCACGCGCACGAGGAGGACATTGCCAAATACAAAGGGCGTTTCGATCATGGCTGGGACCGGCTTAGGGAAGAACGGCTGCAGCGGATGATCGATATGGGCATCATTCACCCGTCATGGCGGCTCACCGGACGCGATTCCAGCCAGCCTGCATGGGAGGACGCCGAGCATAAGGACTGGCTGCTTCGCTGCATGGAGGTGTATGCGGCGCAAATCGACCGGATGGACCAGGGGATCGGCAAAATCATCCGAACCTTGGAACAAACCGGGCAGCTCGACAATACCGTTATTATGTTTTTATCCGATAACGGCGCATGCGCGGAAGATATTCCGACGAACGTGAGCGGCGAAGAACTGGCGAACAACCTGCTTATTGCCAAACTGAAGACCCGCAAAGGCGAGGATGTCGTGTTCGGCAACCATCCGCATATGATGCCGGGTCCCGAAAATACATACCAAAGCTACGGCAAAGCATGGGCTAATCTGTCGAACGCGCCGTTCCGGCTGTATAAGCATTGGACCCACGAGGGCGGCATCGCAACGCCGTTCATCGTCCATTGGCCGAAAGGCATTGCAGAGAAAGGGACTTTGCGGCATACGCCCGCTCAATTGACCGATGTGATGGCTACCGTGGTGGAGCTTACCGGTTCGTCGTACCCCGCGGCGTACAAGGGGAACGATATTTTGCCGTTGGAGGGACAAAGCCTTGTCCCGGTTTTGGCGACCGATACATGGAGCCGGAAGCCGCTGTATATGGAGCATGAAGGCAACGCTTGCGTTCGGTCAGGCAAGTGGAAGCTCGTGCGCAATTATCCGCATGCGTGGGAATTGTTTGACATGGATGCAGACCGGACGGAAATGAACGATTTGGCCGGCGTTTATCCGGAGCGGGTGAAGGAGATGAGCGAGCAGTACGAAGCTTGGGCCGAGCGCTGCAAGGTGGTGCCGAGACAAAAAATTTTGGAGCTCATGAAGCAAAGCGGGGCGCAAGCATTCTGGGAAGAAGAGTAAACGCCGCAATGAAACGGTACCGTCCGGTTCGGGTACTACACGATTCGGACTCCGTCAACTGCCGGTAGAAAGGATTGGCTGCATATGAACATAAAAGCAAATACAAACGATAACACATCTGGGAAACGAACGATTGACCCCCATAGCGGTACGCCGCTTCACCTGCAAATCCGCGATATTATTCGGCACGAGGCGCTGTACGACGGATTGGTGGACGAAACGGGGAAAATGCCTACCGAGCACGTGCTGATCAAACGGTTCGGCGTCAGCAGGGTCACGGTGCGCAATGCGCTGCAAAGTCTGGTGGAGGAAGGGCTGCTAGTCCGCGAAAGGGGACGCGGGACGTTCCTCAAAACGAATCAGGCGGAGCACTGGGTCGGGCAATTAATGGGGTTCACGGAAACGATCGAGGAAGCGGGATTTGCGCCCGGAGCCCGGATCATCGGCAAAGGAATGACCAACAAGCTGTCGGAGCAAGTGAAAACAAGCTTGAATTTGCGGGCGGCTTGGGAGTTGAAACGGCTTCGGCTCGCCGACGGCAAACCGATTGCGATCGAGCACGCTTACTTCCCGCCGGAAATCGGTCTCGAGTTGGAAACGCGGGATTTGACTTCGATCGCGATGTACAAAGTGCTGGAGGAGGAGCTGGCCATTCCGCTGAAGGAAGCAAAGCAAATGATCAGCGCAGTCAATGCAAGCGAGGAAGAAGCGAAACAGCTCGGCGTCGCGGCGGGCGACGCGCTGCTGTACATCGAGCGGGTGACTTACTCGCATCAGCTGCAGTCTGTCGAGTATTTAACGGCCGTGTACCGGCCGGATTACTTTCAATATATGGTGCAGCTCTCTAGGAAAAGGCCATACGGCGGAGGATAAGACCGGCTGGCGGAGAACGGGAATGAAAGGGCTAATAAGGGGAGGAGACGCGGTGTGGTGGCAACGGAACGGATTACCTTTTTCGGAGGTCTGGAGACGACGGGCGGCGTTCATTTATTGTACGGTAAAGGCGATACCGGCGTACTCTTCGATTGCGGCATCGCGCATAAGGATTTGATCGACGTATCGGGCGTATTTACTTTTAATCCGGTGCGGGCAACCCCGGGCAGAGAAGTGAGGCAGTACGTGCTCGGGCGAATGGCGCCGCCGCTGCCGCAATTGTATGTCGAAGAACAGGCGGCAACGATTCAAGCCAGCGATATTGGAAGTGTGTGGAATTTCCGGGATATTCCGAAGTACGGCCGGATCGGCATATTCGTCGGCCACATGCATCAGGATCACATGGCGCTGCTCCCTTATTTGCGCGAAGGGATCGCTGTGTACATGAGCCATGACGCATACGCCTTGTACCGCGGAATGGTGGCGTCGGGCGAATATGCGGATACGAGGGCGACGATTGTGCCGCTGGACGATTTGGCGGTTGTCGATTTCGGTGAGTTCCGCTTTCAGATTGTCGAGATGGACCACAATACGGTCGGCGCATCCGGGTATATCATCGAAAGCAGTGACCACTGCGTCGCTTTTACCGGCGATTGGAGGCGCCACGGTCGTCATCCTGAGCGCATCGACCGATTTATCCGCATGTGCAGGGAAAAGAAGGTCGACCTGCTCATTACCGAGGCAACGAAGGTGCCGGCCGAGCCGGGCGCGCAGCCGAAGCCGCCGCGTCCGGAAGCGGACGTGCTCGCGCAGTTTGCCCAAGTGCTAGCCGACGCGAAAGGAATGGTATATGCTCAGCTGCTGTCCAGGGATCTGGAGCGGATCGCCGATTTCATTCAGCTCGCCGCAAGCGCCGGGCGTCAGGCGGTCATGGATGCCCGCTTGGCAGCGCTTTGGCATGAAGGGGCCGTGCAAGGCGTACGCGTACTCTCGAACCATCCCGCAGCGGCTTCGCCCGAAGCCGTGCAAGTGCTGGATATGACGAGCACAGAATACACGTTGCCGTATGCATCCGTTTCGCTGGAGCAGCTTATCGAACGCAAGCTGGACTACGTCTATTTTATTTCTTACCCGAACATCGCGCATTTGATAGAGCTGGAGTCGCTCGGCGACACGGGCGTCCCTTCCCATTACGTGCACGCGGACCATCCGGTCAATCCGGGCAACAGCACGATCGGCAAAATCATTTCAACTTATGGCATCGTACATCATGCGATTGGCAACGGGGGGCACGCATCGGCGGCGGACGTATCAAGTCTGATCGAACAAATCGCGCCGAAAACGGTCATTCCGCTGCACAGTTGGTATCCGAAGCGTCTGGATACGCGCGGGGTGCCCGCATATTTTCCGGAACGAGGGGAAACTGCAGCGGTCGCCGATCTGATCGGAGCATGGACCCGCCCAAGCGCGCAGGAACCTTTGAAGCCGTAGCGTGCAACGAACTGCGATTGATGTAGAGGATCGGGAGGCGGCAGCGGGGATGCACCCGAAAAAGCGAACAGGATGGAGAGGTAACCGTTAAATGAAAGATGCACGACAAATTGACACGTTGTTATTTGATTTGGATGGAACGCTGCTGGACAGCAGAGATTTTCTCATTCAGGCGTCCTATGAGACGATGGAAGCTTATTTTCCCGGCGCCTGCCCTTACGATTACATCCAAAAGCATTTTGGAATCGGCTTTGCTCACTATTTGCCCAAGGAGCGCTCTCCTTTGCGGGAAGAGGCGCTGCGCCGTTTTTTTACGCTCAAAATGAACCATTATCACGAAAAATCGACGGTATTTCCCGGCGTCATCGAAGGCTTGAAAGCGTTGAAGGACAATCGTTACAAATTGGGCATCGTGACGAATCAGCAGAAGGCCGTAACGGAAAAAGCGCTGCAGGCGTTCGGCATGGCGGACTTATTCGACATTGTCATTGCGATTGAAGACGTTTCGAAGGGAAAACCGGACCCCGAAGGCATTGAGCAGGCGATGCGCGCGATCGGCGCCGCACCGGAAACAACCGCAATGGCGGGAGATTCGGCGTACGATCTGTTGGCGGCCCGACATGCGGGAGTCGCCTCCGTCTACTTGACCTGGTACGAGAACATGGAGACACTCGACGAATGCGGCCCGGACTGGACTTGCACCAGCTTGGAGCAGCTGCGGGCCGTATTGGGGAACAAGGCCTGACATAGGATTGGCGGTATGCTTGCGAGGAGACCGCGTCACCTGTTGAGTGACGAGTCTTCTTCTTTCGTTTTACTGTACGTTTTGAACGCTTTCGCATCGCTTCGTCGCCGTCAAAATTGTGCGTAGATTTATGCAGCCGGCTTCACTATAATAAACAGGAGGAAATTTATGGAGACAACGGCTGCCATGCGGCTGATCCACTACAAACGAACGATTGGAGCTGGTACACAATGAAACTTACTTTTCTGGGAACGGCGGCGGCCGAAGGCATCCCTTCCGCCTTCTGTGACTGTCCGAC
Source organism: Paenibacillus allorhizosphaerae (assembly GCF_910594985.1). Lineage (GTDB taxonomy): Bacteria > Bacillota > Bacilli > Paenibacillales > NBRC-103111 > Paenibacillus_G > Paenibacillus_G allorhizosphaerae. Next base: position 247,983 of record NZ_CAJVCE010000005.1, on the reverse strand, counting down.
ATGCGATCATGCGCGCAAACATCTGGGGAAAAATGTCCGCAAGCGGCAGGCTGTACTGGTGAACGACGATCTGCTGATCGACAACGGGCCCGATGTTTACGCCGCTTGCGGCATGTACGGCATCTCGCTTGTTCAGGTGAAGTACAATCTAATCACTCACAGCCATAGCGATCATTTTCTCGGTTCGAACTTGGCGATGCGGACGAGATCGTTTCGCCGGCAGTCTACGATCGTTCCGATGCAGCTGACAGCACCTCCATCCGTATTCAAGATGTTCGGCCAAGGCAACGACGAAGTGCTTGACTTGACGCGGATGACGATTCTTCCTAACCAGTCGTTCGAGCTGTCTCCTTATCGGATCAAATCGCTTACCGCTTCCCACCATGAGGCGTCCGGCGACGCGATGAACTTTATTATCGACGATGGCAAGAAGAAGCTGCTGTTCGCTTCCGATACCGGCACGTACAAGGAACAAGTATGGGACGAGATGGCAGGTCATTCGTTTGACTTGATCATTATCGAATCGACGACGACCGATACGGACCATCAGAAAGTTCACTTGAATTACGCGGGCGTACATACGATGCTGGAAAAGATGGAGAGCATCGGGGCCAAACGGCCGGACACCACCGTCTATGTCTCCCATTTCTCGCATCAGCACAATCCGTCGCATGAAGAGCTCGTCGAGCTGTACGGGCGGACCGGAATTCATGTTGCTTACGACGGCTTAACGCTGGAATTATAAAAAAATCATACAACCACACAAAAGAGCTGCCCCGGTGAATGGAACGCCGAAGGACAGCTCTTTGTGCTTGTTACATCGACAACGCGGCATTGGCGAGCTTCACGTCACCCGCCAGTAGTTGGTCCAGATTATACGCCGGATATAAGCCGCGCTCATACATGTAGTTGAAAACTTTTGCATGTAGGAGGATCGCGTTCAACAGCTGTTTGGTGAAGGTCTCCCGAAGCTGTGGCGTCGCCGTTTCCGTAATCGCGAGCGCGTAGCTTTTTACTGCATAACAAAAAAATACGGCGCTCTGTGCTCTGTGCCTTTTGATGAACCTGCCCAGCCGGTTGGGAATTCAGCATTTACCAGAGTCGATTATGATTCCAGGGCTTCGATCTCCAGGCAGGCCATCACGAACGGGGCAAAGCCCTTCGGGTCGTCGCGACGGGTCGGTTCGCTGATATAATATTCATACGAGCCGTCGCGGTAAGGCTTGTTGCCGAGACCGGCGACGCTGCAAATGCCGTTCAAATGCAAGGAATCGTCCGCATCGCGTTCGACGTACCGATCAAGCAGGCCTTGGTGACCTTTACGCGCAGCTTGAAGCGCCGAGCCGCCGAGGTATCCTTTTCTTGCGCCTTTGGCCAGTGCGCATGCGAACATGGCCGAGGCGGACGACTCCAGGTAATTGCCTTCCCGTCCTCCTTGATTCAGCACTTGATACCATAGTCCGCTTTCCTGATCCTGCACATCCATAATCGCTTCGGCCAACCGGTAAAAAATGCCGATCACTTGACCGCGCTTCGGATGATCCATCGGCAGGAAGTCGAGCACATCGACGACGGCCATGACGTACCAACCTAGCGCTCGCCCCCAGAAGTTCGGGGAACAGCCGGTTTGCTTGTCCGCCCAGCGCTGCTCCCGGCTTTCGTCCCAGCCGTGGTACAGCAGCCCGGTTCTCGGATCGCGGGAGACGCGTTCCATCAGCAAAATTTCATTCGCGACGTCGTCGTACCATTCATGCTCGCCGAACGTTTGCGCATAATGTGCAAGAAAGGGGGAGGTCATATACACGCCGTCCAGCCACATTTGGAACGGGTATATTTTTTTATGCCACAGGCCGCCTTCGCTCGTTCGCGGATGTCCTTTCAGCTGGGTTACGAGCAGTTCGATCGCCTTGCGATACTTGTCGTCCCCGGTTTCCCGTTGAAGCAGGAACAGCGTTTTGCCCTGGTTGGTCATATCGACGTTATATTCATTCAACGAGTACGTATCGATGGAACCGTCTTCCCGAATGAACAAATCCATATTTTCTTTAATATAGCGGAAGTAACGGTCGTCTCCCGTACGTTCCCACATCCGTTCGAATGCGGTAAGAATGCAGCCGTTCTCATAGTTCCAGCAGCGGCGTTTTTGAAACGGCATATCCGATACAAGCGGGTATTGCTTCATGAAGGATTCGGACATTGCCACAGACCACGGTACGCTCACAACAGATTCCTCCTAGGGCCGATTTGTCCCCTATGTTAGCGCATCCAAATCATATGTACAACCTGTCCGCTCAAAATGGGCAATATCGTATCATTCCGCGGCGCATATCGCAAAAAATGCAAAGCTTTTACCGGGACATCTGCATCGGCGGAAAAAAAAGCGCTCTCCGCAATCGGATGCAGCGCTTCCTGTATTCGCGATTAAAATATACGGTGTTTCCAGCCGCTTAGCTTGGCGAACGATTCCACGTAGTAATAATCTCCGTAAATGAGCGATACGTCGATATTCATCTCGGACGGCTTATTCCCCGTGCCGTGCAGTAGGATCGCCTCATGCTCCGGACGGTCCCACGTGGCGTACCGCTCCGTGAGCGAGTGCAGCATCTTTTTCGCCGATTGCGTATAGAAGCGAGCCTCCGCCTCGGGTACATGATCTGCGATTTCCAGCAGACCGGAAGCGGCGATGGCGGCAGCCGAGCTGTCCCGCGGTTCGCCCTCGAGCGTCTCGGTGCGGAAATCCCAGTGCGGCACATGATCGTCCGGTAGAGAAGCAAGGAAGAAGTGAGCGACCCGCTTCGCCGCTTCCAGATAGCGCTGATCGGCGGTGTAACGATACGTATTGGCAAAGCCGTAAATCGCCCAGGATGCTCCTCTGCTCCAGGCGGAATGCGGGCCGTAGCCTTGTCCGCCAAGAGACTCGACCGCTTCTCCGGTTTCCGGATCGAACACGACGATATGGTTCGTCGAACCGTCCGGGCGGACGAAATGCCGCAGTGCGGTGTTGGCATGGGCGACGGCAATATGCTTAAAGCGAGGGTCTCTGGAAGATTCGGACGCCCAGAAAAGGATCGACAAATTCATCATGCAGTCGACGATCGCCCAGCCGATATGATCCCGGTTCCACGCACGGATAAAGGAGCCTGCCGGATTGAACCTTCCGGCGAGAAAATTCGCGGCCTGCAGCCCGCGCCGCAACCCGTCTTCGTCGCCGGTTAGCGTATGCTTGATCACCGCCGTGGGCAAAAACTGAAAACCTACATCGTGGTGCAGCCCTTGCCCCGGTCCAACCAGCGGCCCCGCGAGCCATTGCTCGATGTTCTCGTCCCAGCTCCAGGCCGCGTCGCGGTAGTGCGGCTTGCCGGTAACGTCGTGCATGATCCACAGCAGCCCCGGCCAGAACCCGGAGGTCCATGCATGAGAAGGCGTGTCGTCATATTGCCCGTCCTCCTTGGCGACATGAGGGCATTTGGCTCCGATTTGTTCGATCATCCGGTCTACTTTGGTTTGCAGTCGCTGCATCACATTGTCGATATACGCTTGATTCATGGCGAGACCTCCCGCAATATTCATATTTTCACAAATTGAAACGTTTAAATTGTCAAAGCTATTATATCACTTAAGCGCTTCCACGAAAAGTAGAAATGGAAAGTTTGCGAGAATCATCGGGTCGCAGCGGCATATGATAAAGATAAACGCCTACACGGAGGGGAACTGGTTTGGCGATTAGACCGCCGAAGTTGCGACAGGGGGATACGATAGGCGTCGTTACGCTTGGAAGCCCGCTCGATGCGGAGATCATAAATGCGAGAGTGGCGACGCTGCAGTCGATGGGATTCAATGTTGTACTCGGGAATTACGTATATGCGTCCGACGGTTATTTGGCAGGCACGGATCAGCAGCGGGCTTCCGATTTCATGAGTATGATCGAAAACCCTGAGGTCAAGCTCATTCTTCCGTCACGCGGAGGCGTGGGCGTCGCAGGTATTTTGCCGTATCTCGATTTCGCTTCCATCGCCCGCAACCCGAAAATCGTCACGGGCTACAGCGATATTACAGTGCTGCTCAATGTGCTGTACCAGTTCGCCAATTTGATCACTTTGCACAGCTTGCTTCTGATCAGCTTTTCCCCGGATCAGCCGCAATACAACTTCAATCAGTTTTTCGAGGCGACATCTACCGTAAGGAACGTCCGGCCCATCGCGAATCCCCCGGGTCTGGAACTAGTTGGCAAAGTCGGAGGCAGCGTCTTCGGTCCGATCGTCGGCGGGAATATCACTTCATTCGTCGATACGTTAGGCACGCCGTTCGAGATCGATACCCGGGGGAAAATCATTTTGCTGGAAGAAACGCACGAGCCGATCAACAAAGTGTACCGCCTTATTAAACATTTGCAGCAAGCGGGAAAATTCCGCGACTGCGCCGGCATCGTTATGGGAGAATGCACGAACTGCTTGATCGCTTACGGGAAAACGTACGAAGATTTGATTAATGAAACGATCGTGCCGCTCGGTAAGCCGTTATTAACGAATTTGGCGTCAGGCCACGGCGTATATAAAGCGGCTGTGCCGATCGGTGCAATGGCTCATCTTGATGCGAATGCGGGGGCGCTGACGTTGGTCGAGAGTACCGTCAGCATGTAGACCGGCGTATTCTTTTATTTTCCATGGGTATAACCTCCAACCAAGCGGCGCATGCTATGGACATCCTTACACAACAAGACAGAGCAAAGGAGCTGGTTCAATTATGCCGCGTCGTCGAAAAAGTACATCGAACAACCAAAGTCAGACTTACAACACGGAAATGAGTCAGCAAGCGACAACGGGACCTGCGCAAGGTTACGAAAATGCGGTCGAGCCTACCCATAACGGCAATTTTGCCTGGAACGGCCAGCCGATTCCCGAGTTCAAATCGTACGGACAGGGAGGGCAAGGAAGCGGCCAATCGGCGGTAACGCAGTCGGGCAACGCTGTAGGAACGACGCAGTCGTCGTACGGCCAGTCGGCGGGCGTATGGACGGGCAACGCGACGGGAGCGACGCAGTCGTCGTACGGCCAGTCGGCGGGGGCATGGACGGGCAACACGACGGGAACGACGCAGTCGTCGTCCAGCCAACCGGCGGGCGTATGGACGGGCAACGCTGCAGGAATGACGCAGTCGTCGTACGGCCAGTCGGCGGGCGCATGGACGGGCAACGCTGCAGGAATGACGCAGTCGTCGTACGGCCAGTCGGCGCAGCCGCAATCATTTATGCCGCAAGCCCGCAACATCGGCGGGCAGACGTTCCAGGGCGGCATGCCCGTTCCCGGCTCCTCCGGCGATCCGAATGCCGAATACGGCAGCCGGAATACGGGGATTAACAATGCGGATGCGCGCGACGTAGGTTTTCAAGGCGGCTATACCGGCTACGGTCCGAACGGCCAACCGGTGCAATATGGCACGTTCATGCGCGACGGGACGCAGTACGGCAAAGGCCCGCACACGATCGACCCGAACAAAGCGATCATTCAAGCGGTTCGTTACAATGGCGGCGGGATCAGCGCAGTGAAGTTTCAGGACGGCTCGGTGGCGGACATCGCGACGGCGATCGGCATGGCGGAAGCCGGCTTGATCGAGGACGTCAACACGGGGAAAAACCGCGAAGGCCAGAAGACGCTCCGTTCGTATCCCGACGGAGATCCGAGCAATAACTTATCCAACTTGCCCCGGTTCTGATTCGCGCCGCTCTCACCACGAGCGGTTTATAGGGCAGGCTGCTCCGCAGCCTGCTCAAATTTTTGTTATTTCCACCCTTTGTCCTTCATACAATGGCTTAGACAGGGGGTGTACGTCATTGCAGAGTAAGCAGTCTTTCGTTCGTGGAACAGTCATCTTAACGATCTCGGCGTTCATTACCAGAATGCTCGGTTTCGTCAACAGCATCGTGATGGCGCGGTATCTTGGTCCGGAAGGTATCGGTTTGCTCATGATAGCGCAGCCGCTTGTGCCGATTATCGTCACGATAACGAGTCTGGGACTGCCCGTGGCGATATCCAAGCTAGTGGCGGAAGCGGAAGCGCAAGGCGATCAAGCCAAGGTGAAACGGATATTGGTCGTATCCCTTTCCATTACGGGCACGATCAGCATCGTACTGACGCTGTTTTCTTTTTTCGGGGCCAAGCTCATGTCGTCGTGGATTTTGTCGGACCCGAGAGCCTACTACGCGATGCTGGCCATTATCCCGATCGCGCCGCTAGTAGCGGTATCTTCCGTCATCAAGGGCTATTTTCGCGGGAAGCAAAACATGAGCCCGCTCGCCATCTCGGATGTCGTGGAACAGGTCATCCGGATTGCATTGATTGCCGCGCTGGTTCAATATTTGCTGCCGCTGGGCATTGAGTATGCCGCGGCAGGCGCCATGATCAGCACGGTCATCGGCGAAGGGGCGGGACTTCTTTACTTGATGCTCATGCTGCAGGTACACCGCAGGAAGCGGGAACGGCAAAGCCTCTCCCCGCAGCTGCGAGAGGAGAAGAAGACGCTGGTCGAATTGCTCGAAATCGGATTGCCGACGACCGGACAAGGATTTATTCATTCGATATATCGTGCGCTGCAGCCGCTGCTGATCACGAAAAGCATGGCCATCGCCGGGATCAGTGCCGTCGTGGCGACGAAGCAGTTCGGACTTCTTGCCGGCTACACGTTTCCGTTGCTCGTATTCCCGAGCTTCATCATGCATTCGCTTTCCACGGCGCTTATTCCGGCAATCAGCGAAGCCAAGGCGCGGGGCAACGGCCAATTGATCCATCAGCGTCTGGATCAGGCGATACGCATCGCGCTAATCATCGGAGCCCCGTGCACAGCCGTGTTATACGTGTGGGCTTTCCCGTTAACGATGGCGGTATACCATATGGAACAAGCGGGAGAGTTTTTGAAGCTGCTGGCCCCGATTTTTCTTCTGCAATATTTCGAACCGCCGCTGCACGCGGTTTTGGTCGGTCTCGGCATGGTCAATACGGTGATGAAAAATTTTATCGCGACGACGATCGTCAAAGCGGCTGCCATCTTCGTACTCGGGAGCATGATGGGCATTCACGGCATCATTTGGGGAATGAATATCGGTATTTGCCTTATCACGATGCTTAATTTTTTATCGCTTTCCAAAAGTATCGGCTTTTCACTAGATATTCGCACCTGGCTCAAGGTGGCGCTCAGTCTGGCCGCCATGGTGCTGATCGGGCACAACTCATTCGTATTTATGCAACATGCCGGCTATACGCTGATGCTCTCCGTTATCGGTTCGATTTCCGTTTCGCTGCTCGCTTATATGGTCTCGCTGCTTGCGACGAATACGATCAAACGAAATGACGTTCAGCGGTTTCCGGTCATCCGAAGGATGTTTACGTAAAAGGTTGCCGGTGGAATAATTTACATCATGACAGTGAAACGATCGTTGAATTAATATAATTTGGTTGGCTACTAAACAAAACGAGTGGGAGTTCATCATGAGCAGTAATAGACAGCACGAATCAACTCCAAGTTCAAATGCAGGCTCGGCAGAACGTTTTACCGCGACAGGATTTATACTGGCTGCCATCGGAAGCTCGGTAGGTCTCGGCAACATGTGGAAATTTCCGTACATAACGGGCAAACACGGGGGAGCCGCATTTTTTCTATTGTTTATCATTTGTTTGATCATCGTCGGTCTGCCCATTCTTCTGGCGGAAATGACCGTAGGACGCGGCGGCCGTGGCAGCGCCGGTACATCGTTTTACAACTTGACGAAGAAAAAATATTGGAGCGTCTTCGGCGTGTTCTCCGTCATCACGGCGTTTATTATCATGTCCTATTATGCCGTCGTAGCGGGCTGGACGCTTCATTACACGGTGGAATCGTTCACCGGCCTGCTGTTTCAAAGCGGTACCGATTACAAAATGAAATTCGTCTCATTTGCTTCCGGTTATACCCCGATCCTGTGGCAAGCGGTTGTCATGCTGATTACCGGCGTGGTGCTCGCGAAAGGGGTTTCCGGCGGCATCGAGAAGTTTAACAAAATATTGATCCCCGGTTTTCTGATCATTTTGATCGTATTGATGTTTCGCGCCTTGACGCTTCCCGGCGCTTCGACCGGCGTTGAATTTTTCTTGAAGCCGGATTTTTCCAAGCTGGATGCCGAGTCCGCGCTGATTGCGCTCGGACATGCTTTCTTCTCTTTATCACTGGGTATGGGCTGCATGCTAACGTACGGTTCTTATGTGGATAAGCGGCAGTCGCTTGGCGCGGCAACGCTTGCCATCGGATTCGGCGATTTGGTGTACGCTTTGATAGCCGGACTAATCATTTTTCCGACCGTATTTTCCTTCGGTCTGGAGCCGGGGGAAGGGGTGGGCCTTGCCTTCATGGCGCTGCCGGCCGCGTTCTCGCAAATGCCGTTCGGCTTTTTCTTCGGCGGGCTGTTCTTCGCGCTGCTGGCGATCGCGGCGCTGACATCAGCCATCTCGATATTAGAGGTTCCGATTGCTTTCGCGATGGAAAAATGGAAATGGCCGCGGAAAAAAGCGGCGATTTACGTCTCATCGCTTTGCTTCTTGATCGGCATTCCTTCGGCTATGTCGGTCGGCGGCTTGCTGGGCGGATTTACGCCCGGGGGCAAGACGATCTTCGATTGGGTCGATTTCGTCACCGCCTACATTATGATGCCGCTTGGCGGACTGGTCGTCACGTTGTTTACCGGTTACGCTTGGAAGCGGGCCGGGGAAGAGGCGGGGCTGAAAGGAATAGGGTACCGGTTATGGATGGTTGCGCTGCGCTATGTCGCGCCGGTATTGATTATCTTGATCTTCCTGTACTCCGTAGGGTTGATCCGCGTATAACGCATTTATTGAGGAAAAGCTTTGCTGCCCCGGTTCGGGCGGCAAAGCTTTTTTCAATACGGCGTACCCCGCTAAGCACGCAATCGCTTGCGCTTCTTAACGGCGGTCTGGATAAGCCGCTCCTTGCGTTTTCGGCGTTATGATGCAATCAGTAAGCTATCAGCGGCTCCGCATTGTATTAAACCGCCGATTTGCGATATAAATGATTACGCACATCATTTTACTTGTTACGGGAAGAGGCGAACGCGGGTGAACAATGTGTTATTGCTGACGGGAAAGCCACGGACGGGGAAGTCGACCGCGATCAGAAAAACGATTGAATGGATCGGACCGAACAAGTGCGGCGGTTTTTACACCGAGGAAATTCGTGATGACGTTGACCGGATCGGCTTTCGCTGCGTTACAGTCGCAGGAGAAAGCATCGAAGTTGCGCATATCGACAGCACAAGCCCGTTAAGAGTGGGAAGGTACGGGGTGATGATCGAGCCATTCGAGCAAATCGCCATACGGTCGGTTCAACAGTCTTTGCAGCACGGGCAAGTTACGGTTATCGACGAAATCGGGCCGATGCAGATGTTATCCGCTCCTTTTCGCGAGCTGGTCGAACGACTCATAGCCGATCCGCCGCATATCGTGCTCGGAACGGTATGCCTGGACGCCCATCCGGTCATCGACAAAATCAAGAACGGTCCGGGCGTAACGGTATATCATCTTGAGGAACATAATCGGGATACCGTTCCCGGCTTGCTGGCAAATGAAATTGCAAAACGGCTTCGCTGATCGAAAAGATAAAGGAGGCTGTGCGAGATGATACCGCCTAACGTCGAGCCGGCTGTGCGCATGCTGTGCGATTTGCCGGAAGCACGCCTGCCGGACGCCGTCGAATCGGTCTATTTATACGGCTCTATCGCGCTTGATGCCTATGTCGAAGGCTCGAGCGACATTGATTTTGTGGCTTTCGTGAAGCGGCCGCTGACCGAGGAAGACCTTGCGGCGATGGCCGACATCCATAAAGCCGTGGACAAAGCATGGCCCGGCTTGCAGTTTATGGGTTCCTACCTTTGCCGGGAGGATGCCGGTAAAGAAGCGGACGCGGTAACTGCGTTCCCGTCTTATTTTAATGAGCGGCTTGATCCGAACGGGGCGCATGCCGATTTGAACCCGGTCACCTGGTGGATTCTTAAGAAGCGCGGCATTTGCGTATATGGGACGGACGCGCCGTTTGCTTATGAAATACCGGCGAACGCGCTCGTGCGTTACGTGATCGGCAACATGAATACATACTGGCATAATCAAGTGAACCGGCTGGAGCATCGATTGCTTTCATTGCCGGACGATCCGGAGGGAAAGCTGCCGCCAGAGAGGCTGGACGAAGCGGTCGAATGGTGCGTGCTGGGCATGCTGCGGCAGCATTACACGATTGTGTGGCAGGACGTCACAAGCAAGCTCGGGGCCGGAGCTTACGGTCTGGAACTGCTGCCGGAGCGATGGCACGGGCTGATCCGCGAAGCGCTGGCGGGTATACGCTTCGGAGCTTTCGCGGCTTCGGGATTTGGCAGAACTGCTGCGCTTTATTGAAGCGGATGCCAACAAGCTGTATACTGAGCTATACCCGTCTTCATTTCAATAATTTCCCACTTATACGATGCTAAGGAGTGCAGGCACATGAATGCAAAACCCCAACTGGTTCTCGATATCGGAGGCGTGTTGCTGACCAATTTATCGCCGCAGCTGTGGCAGCAATTGTCCGTGGAAGCGAATGTCCCGGATAACGTGATTGCGTCGCAATTCAAACAAGAGGTGCGCGAAGCACTGTGGTCCGGGAAGATGACCGAGGAAGATTTCTGGAGCTGGCTGTGTGTATCGTTTCCTTCGATCGATGAGCAAAAGGCCCGCAAGCTGCTTCACGCCAATCTCGTTGCACTGCCGGCGCTATCCTATTTACCGGCATGGAGCCGGATCGCCGACATCCACCTGCTAAGCAACCACCGGAGCGAGTGGGTCGTTCCCGCACTGGCGGCGGTCAGCGAGTATATCGAGAGCATCACCATATCCAGCAGCATCGGCTTCTGCAAGCCGCATCCCGAAATGTTCGAGGCGCTTGCTTCCCGATTCGGCGCGTTCGACCGCATCTTGTTCGTCGACGATCAGGAGAAAAATTTGAAGCCGGCAGCAAAGATCGGATGGGATACGCTGCTCGCGGATTCAGGCGGAGCATGGATCGGAGATGTATCCCGTTACTTGTCCGACCCGCAGCTTGACAGCCGTAACCGCAGCGCCGTATAAACGGTTGACAAAAGCCCGGTTCCTCCATAGAATAGTGTAAATTATCAGGAGGAGTGGTTGTACATGGGAAGATTAAAAGCGGCTGTTGTCGGGGCAACCGGGATGGCAGGGCAGCAGTTCGTTCAAGCGCTATCCGGGCATCCGAATTTTGAAGTGGTGACGATGGTGACATCCCGAACGGTGAAGAGCTACGGCGAAGCGCTGCTCGAATCGAACGGATCGTCCCGCTGGACGCAGAGCGCCCCGGTTCCGGCCGATATGCTGGATGTACCGGTGTTGTCATCGCAGCAGTTCCGCCCGGAATCGGTGGACGTCATCTTTACGGCGATCGAGTCCGATCTCGCCAAAGAGCTGGAGCCTTGGTTCGCCAAGACAACGCCGACCTTCTCGACCGCTTCGGCCTTCCGATATTACGACGATACGCCGCTGCTCATTACCGGCGTGAATGACGATCACGCGCCATTGATCCGCAAACAGCAGCGGGAACGCGGCTGGAAAGGATTCGTGCTGGCGGTTCCGAACTGTACGGTGACCGGACTTGCCGTTACGCTGAAGCCGCTGCATGAGCGGTTCGGGATCGACAACGTGCTGATGGTTTCGATGCAATCGGTGAGCGGCGCGGGGAGAAGCCCCGGCGTGCGGACGCTGGACATACTCGACAACATCATTCCATACATTCCGAATGAAGAAGGAAAAGTAAGGAAGGAGCTTCTAAAAATATTGGGGCAGTATGCCGGGGAAGGTATTCGACCTGCCGAGATCAACGTCAACTGTATTTGTACGCGCGCCAATGTACTGGACGGACATACGGAATCGGTATTCGTCGGATTGAAGCAAAAAGCCGAATTATCGCAAGTCAAGGCAGCGATTGAGGCATTCAATCCGTTCGGAAACGTTAAGCTGCATTCCGCCCCGGAGCGAATGATTCACCTTCATGAAGATCCGTTCCGTCCGCAGCCCCGATTAGACAGGGAGCTCGGCGGCGGGATGACGACGAGTATGGGACGCTTGGAGGAAGAGCCGGTGCTTGGCGGCGTCAAATATGTGCTTGTATCGCACAACACGAAGATGGGGGCCGGCAAAGGCGCCGTTTTGCTTGCCGAATCGATGCTGGAGCAGGGCATACTGCAGGTATGATATAAATTTATTTTTCAGATCGTCCGAAGCCGCCGCAAGGCGGCTTTTTCCCATTAAGCTTGCGCTGCAAACGGAGGCCTCTTGAACCTCGCTCAAACTTCATGCTGTTTTGCAGCTTTATTTTCGATTGATATGGTATAGTACATGCGGATATAGAGGACTCTCTTTCTCGACTTTCGGGTGGTTGAACATTTTCACGAAACGCATGCCGATTTTGATCATAACGTTCTTCGAAGGTTGATTCACCTCAGCTGTAAAGCTGTACACATCGCTGAAGCCCAATTCGTTAAATCCGTATTGCAAGCAGGCTGAAGCCCCCTCGGTTGCATATCCTTTTCCCCAAGCCTCTCTTTTCAGCCGCCACCCAATTTCGATACATGGTGTGAAATCTGCCTCAAAGGTTGCCCTATGAAATCCTATAAACCCTATAAATTGTTTATTTTCCTTCACTTCCACGGCATAAAGTCCAAAGCAGCATTCGTTAAACTCGGATACGATCGTATGATAGAACGCATTTGTTTCTTCGGTTGATAATGTTTTTGGAAAATATCTCATCACCTCTTCATCCGCATTGAGCCGGCCAAATGGCTCCAAATCTGATTCTTCCCAGTCCCGCAACCGCAATCTCGAAGTTTCCAAATAGATCATTTTACACCTCCGGCACCATGGTTGTGAATTGGCGGTTTATCGCACGGAAAACAGGCGATATTTGTCCAGCATGGTTTCTTATTCGACGCCGTATTCTCGTATTCCTTGCCGTCTACTGGTGTCGCGCTGCAGCTTGTCGTTATAAAGGTCCATTCCCGCGAATATCAATAATTACATTGGTGTGCGGTTCCGGGAGTACAGAACCGGCATGCGCAAGGAACATCAGGAAATCATCCGGCGTAGATTCCAGCGGAAGAAAGGGGGGCGCTGCTGTTCTCCGAAAGGATAAAACAACATGCGAAACGATACCGCATCGGTAGGGGATTCTATTCGTGAGGAGATGTGTCGGGAATGACCATGTCAAATTTGAAAAAAATTTCAATGCCGCTTGCCATTATGCTGATGGCGTCTACAGCGGCTGCCTGCAGCGGAACAGGCCCGGCAAAGGAAACGGGGGGCAATGTATCCGAAAAGCCGGCCGCAAGCAAAGATCCGGTCGAAATCATATTTTACTCTCCGCTCGCGCCCCGTACAGTGGAACAGTTCATGAAAGAACGCGGGGATGACATTCAAGCCAAATTTCCGAATTATAAAATCAAGTTCATTCCATACGCTAAGGGGACGGAAACGGCCGATCTGATTGCCGCCGGTCAAACGGTCGACATCATTATGTCCACGACGACGACGATCAACGAGCTAGTGAAGCACGGATTGCAGTACGACATGACGGAGCTGATTAAAAAGCATAAGTACGACCTGAACCGGCTGGAGCCTTCGCTTGTTCAGTTTATGAAAGAGTACTCCGAAGGCGGCATGTACGGCCTTCCCGTCAGCGTGAGCACGTTCAATCTCGCGTACAACAAGAGCGTTTTCGATAAATTCGGCGTTGCCTATCCAAAGGAAGGGATGACGTGGGACGAGGTTTACGAGCTGTCGAAAAAGCTGACACGTACCGAGGGCGGGGTGCAATATTACGGTCTGACGATGTCCGTCCCGCACATGCTGAACATTAATCAGCTCTCTGCGCCTTATTACGATCCGAAGACGAACAAAGTGCTACTCGAGGAGGACAAGTTTAAAGCCGTGGTTAGCAACTATGCCCGATTTTACCAACTGGCCGGCGATAAAGCGGGCGATTTGATAACGCAATGGCAAAATTATTTCGTCAAAGATCAGACGGCGGCCATGATGGTATATTACGCCTCGTTTACGCTGGAAACGAAATTCGATTTCGATTGGGACGTCATTTCGATGCCTTATTTTAAAGAAGCGATGGGCGTCGCTCCGCAATATACGCCTTCTTATATGGAAATCGCGGCAAACAGCAAGCATAAGGATGAAGCGTTCGAGGTTCTGGCATATTTGACTTCGGATGAGTATCAGATGAAGCAATCGAGGCAGGGGATTATGACCTCGCTGAACAATCCCGGCGTGAAAAACGCGTTCGCCCAAGGCTCGGACATTTTGAAGGGGAAAAACATTAAGGCGTACGCCCCCGAAAAAGCTGCGCTCATTACGCCGAAAGATCAGTTAAGCGGCATTGCCGGAGCCAAAGCGACAAGCATCTTCAAAAATATCGTCACCGGCCAAAGCGATATCAATACGGCGTTAAGAGATGCGGCGGAAGCTGCCAGAAAAGAAATCGAGACGGCGCGAGTCAAATAACGGCTCGGGCGGTTGGCAAGGAGAAGTACGCGAGAGATTTGCAATGACATCCCCAAAGGATTAACATCGATAGTGACAAGATCATGCGAAAGGGGATTACGGGATGTCATTCCATATTCAAGCCGCCAAGACGGCGCTCGTCGTCATCGATTTGCAGAAAGGCATTGTTGCGCATAAGGGGGCTCCTCATGACTCCGGAACGGTTGTCGCGAACGCCTCCCGGATGGCGGAGGCGTTTCGCAGCAACGGCGCCTTCATCGTCCTTGTGCGCGTCGCTTTTACCGACGGGAAGGAGGCGCTGCGCCCGATCACGGATCAGCCCCCGGCCCCGGCAGCGGCACGGCCGGCCGATTGGGCCGACATCGTGGAGGAGATGCATCCGTCGCCGTCGGACCATGTGATCACGAAGCGGCAGTGGGGCGCCTTCTTCGGCACCGATCTCGACTTGCAGCTGCGCCGGCGCGGCATCGATACGATCGTGCTGTGCGGCATTTCCACGAACATCGGCGTCGAGATGACGGCGCGCGAGGCGTTTCAGCATCATTACCAGCAAATCTTTGCCGTCGATGCGATGACCGCCATGTCGGCTGAAGAGCACGACCATACGGCCAAGTATATTTTTCCGCGGATCGGCCGTATTCGGACGACGGACGAAATCGTTAACGCGCTGGAATAATCGGACGGCCGGAACGTACAAAAAAAACGAGCGCTTCAAGCCGCATGACGGCGGGAGAAGCTGCTCGTTTTTTGTTCCTTATATGTATATTATACCACAAAATGGAAGAAAAAAACAGACTGGTTCTGCTGCGGATTGCCGTGTAGACTGTTCCAGTAATGACTCCCATCCTCTGGAGGCGTGAATATGGACATTCAGAAATCGGCCTGTCACCCTGCAAGCAGTCGGTATCCTTTCGCATACGATCCTACCCGATCTTACCTTTTGCAAGTTCGCGAATGGGTGGCGGACGTGTTTTACGACAGGTTGCCGGACTGCGGTTTCGAAGTTCGCGAGGAACAAATTTATATGGCGTATCAGCTCGAACGGGCATTCAGAGGCAAAGAGACGCTGTTTGCCGAAGCGGGCGTCGGTACGGGAAAGACGATGGCGTACTTGCTGTACTCGCTTTGTTATGCCCGGTATATGCGCAAGCCGGTCGTCATCGCTTGTGCAGACGAGTCTTTGATCGAGCAGCTCGTCAAGCCCGAGGGGGATATCGCCAAATTGAGACGATACTTGAACCTCGATATCGACGCCCGTTTGGCCAAGTCCCATGACCAGTACTTGTGTCTGAACAAGCTGGATGACGCGAGATTCATGAGCGCGGAAGCGGAGTTGTTCGAGGAGCTGCATGAGACGCTGCCGGATTTTGTCCGTTCCCGCATGTCGATGCAACCGTTCCATGCTTACGGCGACCGGAAGCATTATCCGCATTTTACCGATGAGCAGTGGAACGAAATCAGCTGGGACGTCTTTCAAGACTGTTTTATTTGCGATAAAAGGCAGCGCTGCGGGCAAACGCTGTCGCGTGACCACTACAGGAAGGCGGCCGATCTTGTCGTTTGCTCGCACGATTTTTACATGGAACATATATGGACTGGAGAAAGCCGGAAACGGGAAGGGCAGCTGCCGCTGCTGCCTGATCATTGCGCGGTCGTGTTCGACGAAGGGCATTTGCTGGAAGCGGCGGCGCAAAAGGCGTTAACTTATAAGCTGAAGCATTCCGTATTCTTAGAGCTGCTCCAGCGTCTGCTTCAGGGGCAAATACGCGAGTCTTTGGCGCTGCTTATAGAACAAGCCATTGCACAGAGCGAGACGATGTTCGGTGTGCTGGAACGGCAAAGCATGGCGGTTCTAGGATCGGATCGGAAACGCATCCAATGGGACGACGGGCTGAAGCGGGAGATCGGACGGTTTCGACACATCGTCGTGGAGATCGAAGAAGAACTGGTATTGGAGAGCGGATTATATACGTTGAACGAATACCATCTTCGCATTGTGGAGGAACATTTGGAAATGCTGCAGAAAGCTTTGGGGCTGTTTGATCGACCGGAGCCGCCTCTCTGCTGGGTCGCGGAAGGCGAAGAGAGAGAGCCGGTACTGGCGATCATGCCTCGGAAGGTGAAGGAAGTGATGCAGGAGAACGTATTTGAGCAGAGCATGCCGATCATTTTTTCATCGGCGACGTTATCCGTGGACGGTTCCTTCAAGTATGTCGCGGAAAGTATCGGTGTCAGCAGGTATTTGTCGTTCACGGTTCCATCCCCGTTTGATTACGGGTCTCAGATGGAGGTCGTTGCGCCCCGGTGGGCGGACGAAGGTACGTTCGCGGAGAAGATGAATGCCGCCGTCTACTGGCTCAAGCGTACGGAAGGAAGAGCCTTGATTTTGTTCCGTACAAACGAGTCGTTGCTTCGCTTCAAGCAGGAAGCGGTCCGTCATCCGGAATGCGCAGGAATGCGGTTCGGGTTCGAGGGCGACCGGGAGCTTAGCGATCTTGTCGCTTCGTTTCAAAGCGGCGAACGAGGCGTCCTGTGCGCGGTTCGCTTGTGGGAGGGACTTGACGTGCCCGGGCCGTCGCTATCGAACGTCATCATTTGGTCACTGCCATTTCCTCCTCACGACCCGGTTTATGAGGCCAAACGCAGCGAATGCGACGATCCTTTCGCGGAGGTCGATTTGCCGTTTATGCTGCTGCGGCTCAGGCAGGGGATCGGGCGATTGATCCGTACGCGATACGATTCCGGCATCGTCGTTCTGCTGGGCGAGCAGATGCATGACGGCAGCGGCATACTTGCAAGCGTTCAATCGATTTTGCCGCCGGGCGTCGCGCTGAAAATATGATATAATATGGAAATGTTTTCGCGCAATGCAGCGATCCATTCATGGGGTGAAATAGATGAAACTGGAACGTCTCATATCAATGATTTATATGCTGCTCAATAACGAAGTGTTGTCGGCTTCGGCTTTGGCGGAAAAGTACAACGTATCCCAGAGAACGATATACCGGGATATCGATGCGATTTGCGCCGCCGGCATTCCGGTCGTATCCTATCAGGGCGTGAACGGCGGCTACGGCATTATGGAAGAGTACAAGATGGATAAAAGCTTGCTTGGTTCCTACGACGTCGAATCGCTGATCACCATCCTGCACAGTATGTCGACCGTGTTCGAGGACGAACGCGCTCTCGAAACGATTCATCGGCTGCAAACCGTAGGGCAGGAAAGCCAGACGCAAAGCTTGTCCATGGATATTGGGAGCTGGCGCGCGAATACGGAATCGCTTCGGCTGCTGCGAACGGCCATTACCGAGCGGCGCGTCATTCGGTTCGATTACATTAACGCCAAGAACGAGCGAACGAATCGCATTGTGGAACCCGTTCGTCTGATGTATAAGTACGGTGCGTGGTATTTATACGCCTTTTGCAGGACGCGCGCGGATTATCGCGAGTTTCGTGTGACACGCATGGCGGATGTGACAGCCACGTTGGAGACATTCCACCGCACGCACGTCGTGGAGCAAAGGGAACGCACCTACGACATGAGCCGGCAGGCACATAAGGCGGATGTAGTGCTGCATTTTTCCGTCGATTCGCTCGCCATGGCGATGGATCATTTTTACGATGCGGACAAACGATTCAACGACGACGGCTCGCTTACGATGACGCTGAAAATCGTCAATCCGGCGGAAGCGAGATGGCTGTTATCGATTCTGCTCAGCTTCGGCGACAGGGTCGAGGTGATGGAACCGGCGGAATTGCGACAGGTCATGAAAACGAAGCTCGAAAAAATGTTATCCCGTTATGCCGAAGTGTGACAGTCTGTTGTCATACTTCGCGGTGTATACTGAGTTCATCAAATCGCAATGTGAAAACAAAGGAGGAGATGAACAATGTCAAATGCCGTAACAATGTATAACTTTCACGTATGGGCGAACCAAACGATGATCAACCGGTTAAAGGAGCTGCCGCGCGACGTCTACACGCAGCAGATTCAGAGCATATTTCCTACCATCTCCAAATTGCTTGCGCACATGTATTTCGTTGATCTCAGCTGGTTCCATACGATTAGCGGGATAAGCATGAGCGAGGCTATGGAGAGGGCGCTGCAATCCCAGGAACAAGTGGAATCCAGCAGCCTTGAGGAGCTGGAGGCGATGTACGCTGAATTGTCCGTACGGTTCAAAGCGCTTCTTGACGGCCAAGACGATTTGGAAAAGACGATTGTACTTGACAACCCGTATGCGGGCGTGCGAAATACGAGGTTATCGGAAATGGTTCTTCAGGTGGTCAATCACGCAACGTATCACCGGGGCAATATATCGGCGATGCTCCGTCAAATGGGGCATGCCTCGGTTATGACGGAGTACGCATTGTTCTGGTATCAGGACGAAGCGAAAGCCGCCGAGACGGCACCGGCGTCGGTGTAAGAGAGAATGTGCGTCGCAAGGAGGGCCCAGGCTTCCGAAGGAACGCCAAGCCTATAGCATTATATAAGAAAAGCGGCTGGACAACGAGATGTCCAGCCGTTTCTGTATGAAGCTGACGCAAGAAGAACATGCTAGGCTCTCCGCATCTTTTTATGTCTGTGCGACGGGACTATTTTTTCGCGGAAGCTTCAATATCTTTGACCGCTTGCTCGGTTCCTTTGCGGAAGGCGGTATTCGCGTCGCTTACACCCTGCGCCAGCTCTCTAAACGCGTTCGAAGCTTGTTTTTCCGCCAAATCGTCATATATCGTCTTCGGGCTGATGGGAGCCGGCTTGGCGGGATAAAACGCCTTGATGTTCTTGCCCTTGAGCTGAGGAATGTCTTGCCCGAACGATTCGAGCAGCTTCGGATTTTTCACGATCGGCATCCCTAATCCATCTTTGGCGAACTTCTCCTGCATTTCATCCGAGGTCAAATATGCCAATACTTCGAAGGCGACATCTTTATTTTTGCTCGTGCTGGAGACGCTGGCGAAGGTCGGATACATCTGGGAGCCTACACCCGGCGCTTCTTTGAACGAAGGGAGCGGGACCGCATCCAGATTCATTTCGGGCGGTGCGCCTACCATCGTGCTGTTAAAGTAAGCATACATGGCGAGGGTCCGGTCTTTCGTGAACAGATCGGCTTCTTTGCCGTATTTGTCTTTCGGCAGTTCGGCCCCCGGCATGGAATAAAATCTCGTGAAATTTTCGGACATTTGCTTGAACTTATCCGAGCCGAACGCCGGCTGATTCGTCTTCTCGTCGACAAACGGCAGCGATAACTGGTTCACGCGAAGCATGTGCGAGATGGAGGTCAGGAAGCCGTAATGCTGGACCCCTCCGTCGACGCGCGTCATCTTTTTGGACAAATCATACAGGTCATCCCAAGTCATGCCTTCTTTCGGATACCCCACGCCGAATTTATCGAACAGATCTTTGTTATACATCAGCACTTCGGCGGTTGTAAAAAGCGGGAGGAAGTACGTCTTGCCTTTGCCGAATTGTTTAACGAAATCGTAAGTGGTCGTTTCCAGCTTGCTCGTATCGTAATTATACTTCTTCATGTATTCGTCCAATTCGCTTTGCAAGTTGAAATTTTGAAATTGGGGAATAAAGCCGATGGAAAGAATAACGATATCGAGCGGCAGACCGGACGCGATCACTTCGTTCACGCTGGTACCCGTCCCGAAAGGAATAAATTTCGGCGTGACGAACGGGAACTTTTCCTTAATTTTTTTGCCCATCAAATCCATAAATTGTTCTTCCGTCGTTCCGGTATTCGGACGGTAGAACGTCAGCTCGACCGGCTCCCGGTTCGCATTCGCCTCTTTTGCTTTTGGCGCGTCTCCCGCCTTCGTACCCCCTCCCCCGCTGCAAGCGGACATTCCGAGCAATGCGATAATGGCGGTGGAAAGCAGTACACGGTTTCTTTTGTTCATTTCCGTATCGCCCCTTTTCCTATAATGATCCCTTCGCAAACACTTCGTTCGGCAGCGCTTCCTATTTAATACTCAGCTGACCTTTAAAGTTCTTCCCCTGCAGGTTGACGAGGGGATTGCCTTCGGCTCGTTGTCCTTGCCAGACTTGAACGGTCAGTATCGAAGACGGCTTGGACGCGTCATCCATCCGTATGCGGACCGTGTAAACGGCGCCGTTGTCGTCCGTGGCTTTGCCCTGAATATAGGCTTCCGTTCCGGCCGTCACAAGCCACTCGGCCTGCGTCATCGTCAGACGCAATCCTTGAGGCTCCGAATGGAAGCGCGCGTAGCCGGTAATGCCGCCCTGCGGCGTCCGTTCCCATCGGCTTTCGAGGTGAAGCTTCTTGGCCTTGCTTCCGATAAGGCTTGAAGTGTCGTCAAGCTCGATAAAGCCGTTCGCCTGCACGGAGCTTGCGCCGGGACTGTACACCGCGACGGTCACGGGCGAAGCTTCAAGCGCCTTGTAATACGGATTGCCGCCGAGCGCGGCTTTGACCTCATATAGCCCGGCTGTCAGGTTCGTTTCGGCCGCGGCCCGGCCATACGCATCGGAAGTAACGGTTACGGCGGCGTAAGGTACCGCTTGACCGTTTGTCTGCAAACGGCGAACGTCAAAACGTACGGGAAGCCCCAGCATCGATCCGGGCTCTCCGTCATCCTGCTGCGTGACCGCAGCGGACAAGGGCGATTTGGCTCCGACCGGCACGGCGGCGGAACCGGTATAGACGACGTTGGCTTCTTCTTTGCCGACCATCAGCACGCCGGCTGCATTGCTGCCGAGCATCGACCGATCGGCAGCTCCCGCATAAACGGCTTCCATGGGGTATTCGGCCGTATCCGTTTCCGGTGCGGCGCCGGCGTTGACACGGAGGCTGACAGCGGCTTTGCCGCTGCTGTCGGTTACTGCCGTTCCGGCCGGTTCGTGATTCACGGTGAAGCCAACCGTTTGGTTAGCCAGCGGCGTACCGTCCGCGTCCGTTAACAGTGCGCTGAGCGTTACGGAATCGCTGTACGTTGCCGAAACGGAAGGAAGCGTAAGCTTCGTGGCAACGGCGCGGCCGGCCGCAATAAACTCGTTGATATTGTTCCACGCATCTTTCGTATTGCCGTGCCCGCTGAACAATACGTATCTGGCCGGCGTTTGTTCGAACGCGAACAGCTCGAGATCGGATGTTTGCCCGCTGCTGGCGCCGCTGAACACCCGTTTCCAGGCAACTCCGTCGTTGGATAGGTCCAGGTCGAAGCTGTACTTGTCTTTGTCGCCGTTCAGGAAGGCGATCAGCGCGTATTGGAGCGGCTTGCTCTCGCCGAGATCGAACCGGATCCAGTGCTCGCCCTTCGCCGCCCATCGCGTCGACAGCGTCCCGTCGATCGTGTTCGGCGGCGGGTAGCTTGCGTGATAGCCAGGGCTGGCTGTGACGCCTGCGATGCCGTAGGGGAGCAGCGGCTCCGTCACGCTGCCGTATACCGGAAGGCCGGTGAGGCGGACCTCGTAGCGCGAGTAAAAGTACCGGTCCTGCCGGTCTCTGACGTAGATGACGGCGGTCCCGAATGTTTCCTGCGGCGGAACGATTTCCACCGTATGCGAGCTGGATGCCGTGACTGCAGGGATTCCCGATGTGCCAAGCGGCAGCTTATACGTGTAGCTGTACTGTGACGGAGCGAAGTCAGGAACGGGGATGCCGTTCACCTGGATGCCGTCAAGCTTCGGAAGCGGGGATTCGACCGGCGGCTTGCCGCTCTTGGATAGGGCGATGCGATCCAGTCCTGCGCCCGGAGTAACCGGCCGGATCGTTACATCATGTGTTCCGTCCGTCAATGCGATCGGCGCTTGCGCGGTCGTCCATCCCCAGTCGCCTCGCGCCGCCGCGGCCGGTGCTTCCTGTCCCCCGTCGACGGACACCAGAAAGTCGCGCGTTCCGCCGGAAGAAGCGTCGGCCGTTTTTCCAAGCAGATGAAGATAGAGCGTTCCGCCGTGCGATACGTTGATCCGGTAGACGAGCTGATCGGATGCGCTGCCTGCGCCGGGCGATTGCATATATGCTCCGCCGCTGCAAGCGCTGCAGGCAAGCTTGGCGAAACCTTCGGTTCGAATCGAAGCATCCTCCGCTTCGATAAAGGTCGTAAATTCAGCGTCCGCCGGAATCGGAGTGACGGGAGGCGAGAGTGGGCCTCTGACGATCGGATCGACCGAGTACTCGTCGGCCCCGGCATCACGCGACCCGTTCCGCGCCTGTCCGTCCATGTCCTCCGCAACGTAGGCGTAACTTCCGCTGGCGGAATCGATGGCCGGGCTCCCTGCGGACAGCTTCTTCATGCCGTCGGTGACGGTAAACAGCGGATCGGCGCTGCGGACTTCGGCAGCGGATCGCGAGCCGTTCGTCAAAGTGGAGCCGAAGCCGATATTGCCTTCGAATGCGGTGTTGCCTGGTTTGTATTCGTTATACAGCGTACCGGTCGTATTATTGACGATATTGTTTGCAAGAACGCTGTCCACCGGGGGATATGTGTAGCTTTTTCCTACCATGATGCCGGTTTTGCTGTCCACGATCGTATTGAAAGCGACTTGCGTGCGGTAGACGCGCCAATGCTTGGTCAGATCGCCGCTAACGTAGTCTTTGGAGTCCGGCCCGCCGTCGAAGTCGCCGCCGTCCAGACTGAGTGTATCGCCGGTCAGTTTTTCCATGTAGTTGTTATATATTTTGTGGTCCGTGCCGTAGATGCGAATGCCGCCGACGCCGGACTTTATGCCGTCTCCGAAAAAGTAGTTGCCGTAAACGCTATTGTTGTTTCCGTGGCGCAATGTGAGCTGGCCTTGCGAGTTCCGGAACGTGTTATACCGGATCTCGTTGCTGCTGCTCTTCACGGATACGACCTCGGGATCGCCGTCGCAATCTTCGAACAGGTTGTACTGCACGGTGGAGAAGCCGTCCAGCAGCGATACGCCGGACAGCCCGAGGCGGATCGTTTCCAGGCCGTTGGCGATGCGCGGGCCGACATTTTTGAAATAGTTGTATTCGATGAGCGTATATTGCGCCATATTCGTCGAGCCGTTGCCGTCCACGGCAACGACCGGTCCCGGATCGGTTTTGTTCGCAAACTCGTTATGGTCGATCCGGTTATGGTGGCTGTTCGATCCGCGGATGTTCAGCCACTTGATGTTGGCACCGTCCTCGTTCAGGTCGAAGCGGCTGTTCGTCACCCGGACATGATGGGAGGCGTCGATGGCAACGGCGTTGTTGCCGGTATTGGTGAACTTTAGGCCATCGATTACGACATAGGAAGAACCGCTGACGGTCATATAAGCGCCGCCCGAAATTTCCGCCTGGCCTTGATTGGCGGCCTTGATGATAATCGGGTTCGTCTCCGTCCCTTGCTTGCCGCTGATGGTGAAGGAACTGTTCTTCGTGTAGATGCCGTTCGCCAGTACAATTGTCGTTCCGGCGGAAGCGCCGGCAAGCGCGGTTTCCAATTGGGCCGGGCTGGATACGTTCACTACACTGGCGGCAAGCGGCGCAGAGCTAATTGCGTCGACCGGCCCTGCGCTGCGAGTCACGCCGCTGTCATGTAAAGGTACGGGCTCTGCTCCGATGGCAGGTGCAGCAGGCAATGACAAAGTCAATGATGCGATCATTCCGAAATGCAGCAACGTGCGGTAAAGCTTCATTAAGAGCATCTCTCCTTTGAATGGGGGATAAGTAGAAAAATGTACGGGCGATCAACAAATTTTTAAAGCGCTTTCTTTTATTGTAAGGCAAATCATTGGGGCGGGTGATGTCCGAAATACACATGTTTTCGCCTAATATTCACCAATTTGATAGATATTTCAGAAAATTCAGGGTTGAGCAAATGGTTACTCCGGCCTATTTTTTCATGAATAATTGAAAGCCTTACCTTATATGTGTATACTGTTAATATAAATATACACAGTAAACACACTTTATTGTTGAGGCAGGTGCTGTCGAATGTGGAATAACGCCTTGTTTATTATGAAGCACGAGCTTAAGCGTTCCAACTGGGGCAAGCTCGTATCCGTCGCATTGTATTTGTATCTCGGCATATTTTCCGGACTTATTGCGAGAGGGATGTACTTTTCCAGCACGGGAATTGCGGATCGCTCCTTAAGCGCAGCGGTCGATATCATCTTCCTGTGCGGCATAAGCTGCCTCGGGTTTGCGATGGCCGGCGAATATTTGACCTACCATCGAACCGATTTCTTTTCGCGAAAGGTGCAGTATATGAGGCAGCTGCCGATCAGCATCTCGGAAACGGTAGGCGCCAAATATTTGCAGATGGGCGTGACGCTCATCGCGCAGACGCTGCTGTTCTTCCTTCCGTTTTATTTCATCGGCCGGATCAGCGACCTGCTCACGTTCGGGCAAAGCTTGGCTTTCATCCTGGTCTGGGTCTACTTCGGGGCATGCATGAGTGTCGTGTTCGCTTACAAAGAGCTTGGCGGCACCGGGAAATCTTACATGCGGTTTAGCTTGATCTTCACGGTTCTTCTCGTTGCCGCGTCGGTAGGCATCAAAGTTTTGGGAACCGGCTTCCTGGAGCTGACGATGCAAGGCGCTGTAAGCTTCGGCCTATGGATCATCGTTCTCGGTGCTGCATTATCCGCTTTTTGGATATGGCTATGGTTCCGCTTGACCGTGAATAAAATTCGCAGCCGTTCGTTTGTCAGATAAGTCCCGCGCGGCCTGGAAGGAGGAATATCAAATGCAGGTGCCGATTCAATTATCCGCGGATTCGGCGGAGCCGATGTATCATCAGATCGAAGTGCAGCTGCGGTCGCTTATTTTGAGCGGGAAGCTGCCCCAGGGAACGCTGCTCCCTTCCATCAGGGAGTTTGCCCAGGACCTCAGCTGCAGCATCATTACGATTCGCAGAGTATATCAGGATTTGGAGAATGAAGGGCTGCTTCGAACGAAGCAAGGTACCGGCACGTTCGTTGCGTCCGTTAGCGAAAGCGAGCGGGAGCAATACCGCACGGGAGCGGTCGAGGAAGCGTTCCGCGCCGCGGTCGCAACGGCGCAGCGCGTGCAGCTGACGCGGGGGGAGACGGAGAAGCTGTTTCGCGATTGCCTGGACGCGATGATGCCGGAGAACGCCGATGAAGGAGGAAACAAGGAATGAACGCATATGAGGTCGTATTGCAAGGTGTGGAAAAATCGTTCGAAACGTTCCATTTCGGACCGTTCGACTTGAATATCGAGCCCGGGGTCTGTACAGCTTTCGTCGGGCCTAACGGTTCGGGAAAAACAACGCTGTTCGAAATGTTATTGAATATATGCCGGCCCGATCAAGGGAAGATCACCCTGTTCGGCAGCGAATACGAGCAGCACGATGTCGATATCAAGCGAAGGATCGGCTATGTGCCGGATCGGTCGTTTATCGAGGAATCCTCGAGCCGAATCGAGGAATTGGCTGACTTTCACAATCATTGGTTCCCGGCATGGAGCAAGGACAAGTGGAACGAATTAAGCGAACGGTTCGAGCTGAACCCGAAAGCAAAGGCGAATTCGTTGTCCAAAGGGATGAAGCGCCGGCTTGCCTTTTGCCTCGCGATCGCCCAGCAGCCGGATCTGCTCATCCTTGACGAGCCGTCTTCGGGCTTTGACCCGTATATTTGGCGCATTATGCTGGATGTAATTCGCGAATTTATGAACAGCGGCGAAAAAAACGTGCTGATCGCCACCCATACGATTGAGGAAGTGCGACGGCTTGCCGATTATGTCGCTTTTCTGTACGGAGGCAAGCTGCTCGATTACAAAGAGAAAGACGCGATGCTGGACGAATGGAAAGCGCTGTGGATCGAATCGATGGATCCGGATAGGCTGAAGCTTCCCGGCGTAGTCGAATGCGAGCAAGGAGCGCTGACGCGGTTCGTTACGCGGAACGCAGCATTGACGGAAGAAGCGCTGCAGGCGGCCGGAATCCCGGTAATCAAGCGGCAGTCGCTCGAATTGGACGAAATTTTACACCATATGATTGCGGAAAAAAAGCATAAGGAACAAGCCGCAAAAAGCCGGAAAGGAGCGGAAAACACATGATTCCGTTAAAGATAGACCACGTCACGAAACGGTATGGCGGCAATGTCGCCGTGAACGAGATCGACATCGAGGTGCGCCCCGGAGAAATATTCGGCCTGCTCGGCGCGAACGGTGCAGGAAAAACGACGACGATGCGTATGGCGCTCGGACTCATTCTTCCCGACGAAGGCTCGATTTACTGGAAGGGCAAAGGGTACTCCGACGAAGTGCGCCGATGGATCGGCTATTTGCCGGAGGAACGCGGATTGTACCCGAAGGTGAAGGTGAGCGAGCAGGTGCTGTATCTCGCCGAGCTGCGCGGCATGAAGCGCTCCAAGGCGGAGCAAAGCTTGCGCAATTGGCTGGAACGGTTCGAGGTGCCGGAATATTACAACAAAAAGGTCGAGGAGCTGTCCAAAGGGAACCAGCAAAAGATTCAATTCATCTCTGCGGTCATTCACGATCCGGACATCCTGATTCTCGACGAGGCGTTCAGCGGTCTGGATCCCGTCAATGTCGAGCTGCTGAAGACCAACGTCACCGAGCTTCGCCGGGAAGGGAAGACGATCTTGTTTTCCAGCCACCGGATGGATCATGTCGAAGAGCTGTGCGAGAACATTATTATGCTTCACCGCTCGAATACGGTATTGAAGGGCAATCTGAGGGCTATCAAGCGTTCATTCCCCCGCGAGCGGGTGCTGCTGGAAACGGAACGAGGGGTGCAAGGACTCGAGAGCATCCCTGGCGTCCGCTCGGTTAAGACGGGCGAAGCGAGGACGGAAATTATGCTCGACAAGCCGGATGCGGCGCAGGAAGTGCTGCACACGGCGATGTCGCAAACGGAAGTGTACCGCTTTCAAATTATGGAGCCGACGCTGAACGAGATTTTCATCAAGACGGTAGGGGGGCAAGGACCTCATGAATAAGCTGATGACCGTTATTCGCTTTACGTTTCTTAGCCGGGTGCAAACGAAATCATTTGTCGTAACAACGCTTATTTTTGCCGTAGTGCTATCCGTCATGATTAATTTGCCGGCCATGATTTCGAAGTTTTCCTCATCCGGCGAACAGACCAAGATCGGCTTTGTCGGGCAAGAAACCGAAGTAACCCGGGCGCTGGCCGGATACTTTGACAGGCAGGAGACCGGGCTGCTGCTCGTGCCGCTTGGAGATGCCGGCTCGAAGGAAGCGAACGCCAAGCTGGGGAAGGAGAAGCTGGAGGCGAAGGAGGTTAAAGGCTATCTCGAATGGAGCGAGGATGCCGCGGCCGGTTTCCCGAAAGCGACCTATTATGCGAAAAGCTCGATGGATTCTTCGCTCACGGCGAAGCTGAGAAACGGTTTGCAATCTGTCAAGGCGGAAATCGTCGTGAAGGACCTGGGGCTGACGGCGGAGCAGCGCGCCAAGCTGAACGCGCCGGTATCGCTGCAGTCGGTGCAGGTGCATGAAGGCACGAGCGGCAAGACGGAATCGCAAATGAAGATGGCTTATGTGCTCGTGTACGCGCTGTTGTTCCTTCTGTATATGACCGTCATAGGCTACGGCAATATGGTTGCGACGGAAATTACGGCGGAGAAAAGCTCCCGCGTCATGGAAGTGCTTATTACGAGCGTTGCTCCGCTCAAGCAAATGTTCGGCAAAATCATCGGGATATGCCTGCTCGGTCTCGTTCAAATCACGGTATTCATTGTCGTTAGCGCCGCGAATATGCTTATTCCACAAAACTTGGACAAAATCAAAGGTCTAAACATCGATCTCAGCGATATGCAATTTTCACTGCTCGGCTTTTTCATCGTTTTTTACTTACTCGGTTATTTTATATACGCTACGATGTTCGCTGCGGTAGGTTCGCTTGTCAGCCGTACCGAGGAAGTCGGGCAAGCGATTATGCCCGTGATGTTCCTCATTATCGGGGGATTCATGATCGCGATATTCGGCTTGCAAAACCCGACCGCCCCGTTCATCGTCGCGATGTCGTACGTGCCGTTCTTTTCGCCGCTCATTATGTTCCTGCGCATCGGCATGAGCGACCCGGGCTGGTGGGAAATCGCGATTTCGATCGCGGTGACGACGGCGACCATGCTTGCGCTAAGCTGGCTGGCCGCCAAAATTTACAGGGTCGGCGTATTGATGTACGGCAAGCGGCCCTCGTTCAAGGAGCTTCGCAAGGCGATGAAGGCGCTCAAAGTCAACTAATCGGGAATAGCTTGAACCGTATATTGGGAAAAGTAGTCACGAACCTTCGGAAGGGCGGAAGTCTTAAGTCTAATGCCGTTCGCTTATCGAACATTTGAAGGAGGACCGTTTATGCAAGCGTTCAGGCCCGTAATACTGCCGGAGGAGGCGGCTCCCCCGCATGCGGCGCAGTGCGAACGATGCGAGCTTGCCAAGCAGCGGCATCGCGTAGTCTGGGGCGAAGGCAACCCGGATGCGCCCGTGTTTATTGTGCTCGATAACCCCGGCTCACGCGAGGATCGGGAAGGGAACCCGTTTGTTTGCGGTACGCGGGAAACGCTGCAGATTGGAATGAAGGAAGCGGGTTTGGATAACGGGCTTGTTTATGTGAGCTACCTGCTGAAATGCCGGCCGGTACGGGCCTATAATAAACCGGCTGCCCGAGAAGCGTGCTTCCCGCATTTGCAATTCCAGTTTGCGGAGAAGAAGCCGCAAGTTTTGTTTGGATTAGGAAATGTCGTTGTCGAGACGTTGTTTCCGGGCCTTGAGGCGGACGTCAAAAGCTACAGGGGAAAATGGCATGACGTACAAGGCGTACCGGCGGCTTTTTCCTACCATCCGCTAGCGGTTCGCCGCCGCCCGGTTCTGATGAAATATTTCATACAAGATTTGCAGCTTGTTGCCGATAAGGTAAACCGCATGGCTGTCGAATGAAATGGAGATTTTTCAAACAGGGGGAGGGAGCCCGTTGAAGTTTGAGCCCGTGGACGTTTCTTTGTTTCAATGGCCTACGCTTGAACTGGCGCAGGCGCTGCTCGGCAAGCTGCTGGTAAAGGAAACGGAAGCCGGTACGGCTTCCGGGTGGATTGTGGAGACGGAAGCTTATATCGGACCGGGGGACCGTGCGGCGCATAGCTTCGGCAACCGGAGAACGCCCAGGACGGAAATCATGTTCGGTCCGCCCGGCTACGCCTACGTGTATGAGATGCATACGCATTGTCTCATCAATGTGGTCAGCGGGCCGGCCGGCCATCCGGAGGCGGTTCTGATTAGGGCGGTCGAGCCGTGTACCGGACTGGAGTGGATGTATGAACGCCGCGGTGCGGGGAAAAAGAAACAAGAGCTTGCCAATGGCCCGGGAAAGCTGACCAAAGCGCTGGGGATCGTGAAGGCGGACTATGGGAGGCCGCTGTTCGAGCATCCGCTCTTTATCGCGGAAGGGCGTCCGGTCGCTACGATCGCCGCAGGGCCGAGGATCGGTATCGGCAATACCGGCGAAGCCGTGCACTACCCATGGCGTTTTTGGGAGGCTGGCAGCACCTTTGTTTCGAGGTAATGAGTAGTCGGAATGAATTCACAGTGTCGAATACGCTTGTTTCTACAATCGTATATTATGCGGACTTGATTTTACTTTTACAGTAGTCAAGTCTTTTGTGTCGTATGGAGATTGGAAAGCCGGCTCGATCGATTAGTTGGAGACAACGCATATTATTTAGGCAGTGCCGAATAATAACCCAATGAAATGATTTCATCAGGGGGAAAATAGACGCATGACGGAACCGACGACTCTATATCAAAAATTTGGCGGAGAAGAAGCGATAGCCAAGGTGGTTGACTATTTTTACGATCTTGTACTCGCTGACGATACCGTAAATCATTTTTTCGAACACACGGATATGGAAAAGCAGCGACGCCACCAAACGAAATTCATCAGCTACGCTTTAGGAGGACCGAACCAATACACGGGACAATCGATGGCGAAAGTCCATACAGGGATGAATTTGCAGCCAGTCCACTTCGATGCCATCGTCAAACATCTTCATGATGCGCTTGCCCATTTTGGCGTTAACGAATCCGATATTGAAACGGCTTTAGCGAAAGTGGGCTCGCTTCGGGAAGATATATTGTATAAATAGGGTGGAGTCCGAGGATACGCTGCAATGCCGACCACGATGTCATGGTCGGCATTTTTGCGCCCGGATGGCCGTTGTACCGTTATAATCTCAACCTGCAACGACTGGCACATTCAGGATAACTGTCTTAGGCCCGGAGGGGATAATCGTGGGAGGAGGTTCGTGGGCATGGACTGCATGGAAACCGTGGTCGCCGCAGTTACGAAAGCTGCAGGCAGAAAATCGCTTTATCATTTTACGAGAGCCGGCAATTTGAGGGCGATGGCTCATTTGGATTGCTTAATGTCAAGTTATGCCTTATATCCATATAGCGCGGGCGAACGCCGTCCTGAGGCCAAACAAGTGAAATATGGCGAACACGCGGCTACCATAAATGCTCATCTCCGGATTCCGGAACATATGATGGATGCCGCTTGTACGCTGGAGCAATTTCGGAGCATTCTCGACCGTCATGTCTTTTTTTGGCCTACCGTCAGGGATTGTCGGAAGATGCTGGACACCTACACGAGAAGAGAGCCTGATGAGTCATTTGCGATTCTGAAGCTCGACGCGTATTCCTTATTGTCCGCTCATTATGGAGCCGTCAAGTTATCCAAATACGACTCGGGCAGCTCGCCGCGGTTTCCGCATCGGTGCTCGTACAGGAAAAGTCCGGCCATGTTCCTCCAGCTGGCGCGGTTTCAGACCGTCTCGAACAGCGTAGTTCCGGCAAAAGCGTCCGAAATTCGGGAAATCCTCGTAGAAGGCAGGGTAACTCGCTTATCTGACTATTTGCAATGCATTTACATCGAAGAAAAAGACCGCCAAGCAGTACCCGAGCGATGGAGAAATATTGCTCAGCCGCTCATCGGCGTATTTCGGTGAACCGATTACGGGGTTGACCGGCAATCCGCATGTGGCAGAGCCGCTGCCTCTGTATGATCTGACTGCGTTCCTGCGGAATGCAATTCATCCGTCGTAAATAAAGCAGTGAGCGCAAGTCCGGCATCTTCCAGCGCTTTCCGATTTCGAGGTGATCGCTCAATGACGCACAGTACCGGGCCGAGGCGTGCTCCGAGCACTGCGAGATCCTCGGCGCTTGCAATAATTTGTCCGCCGGTCGTGACGACATCCTCGATGATGCACACCCGTTTTCCCTGGATGCCGATCCCTTCGGCCAACTTTTCCGTCGCGTACGGCTTTGCTTTTTTTCGCACGAAGACGACCGGGATTCCGGTCTCGAGCGATAACGCGGTGGCAATCGGGATTCCTCCCATCTCGATGCCGGCCAATACTTCCGTATCCGCCGGAACGATATCCTTGAGCTTCTTCGCAATCGCACCGAGCAATTTCGGATCGGATTCGAACAAATATTTATCCAGGTAATGATCGGACATTTGTCCGGAGCGCAGTTTGAACGTACCCGCGACATAGGCGGTTTCGTAAATCGTTTTTGCCAGTTCATTACGGTTCATGGTATCCCTCCATTTGTTTGCTTCCGATATCATAACAGGAAGGGAGCGCCGTCAATATGTTGGGATCGACAAAAAAAAGCGCCGATCTTTGTAGATATGGCTAATGCAATGGATGTTCCGTTTGATTATAGATAATACCTATAAAATTAATAGTATTTATATATTTCGATAATAGCATGAAATGGATCATAATAACTCTACCATACTTGGTACAAAAAGGAGAACGGATGGAATTATGGTCATTTCAAAAAACGGAAACGAAAACTACACCACTGAAATTTTTAACGGTACCGAGACCATCTGCTCGGACGTTACCAAAGAAAAAGGGGGAAGCGGCCAACATTTTCGCCCGCATGATCTTATCGAAGCCGGATTTGCATCCTGTTTGAACATAACGACAAGAATGGTGCTTGACTCCATGAATTTGGGTTATGAAGATGTTACCGTTCAAGTGGATTTGGATCGAAGCAGTGACGCGAGAACGATTTTTAACTACCGCATTGACATCGCCGGAGAGCTGGATGAAGAAACGAAGCGGGTCGTAGTGAACAAAGTCATGAACTGTCCTGTCAAAAAAACATTGTCCAAGCCGCTGGAATTTCGGATGGCATAGACCGTCCTCGTTCCCGAACGTTCGATACGCATGTGGCACGAACATATCGAACGTTCGGCAGTGAATCAGACGGTTTCGGTTAGCAGCAATTGGCGTATTTTCAGCCCGACATGCAGCAGCAGCCGATCTTCCGCGTCGTTTACGCTGCAGCCGGTCAATTGCTCGATTTTTTGCAGCCGATATTTTATTGTATTCACATGAACAAACAGCTTCTCCGCGGTTTCCGTTAAGGAGCCATGATGTGCGAAATAGCTCGTCAGTGTTTCCACCAGATTCGCCCCGTGAATCGCATCGTATTCGGCAAGCTTGCCGATCGACTCCGCGTGCAAACTTTCCAGCTCGCTGGAATCGCGGCACTGGCTCAATATTCGAAAGAGGCCCAGGTCTTCGTAATGAATGATGCCATGGTTTCGGAGCGGCCTGCCGAGTTGAAGCGCCTTGCAGCATTCGGTGTAGCCCTTGTGGATGCCATCCAGGCCGGGATACCATCTTCCAACGCCAATCGTAATCGATAACTGTTCGAATTCGTCGGTAAGCTGCCGGTGCATCGAGTCCGCCGGCCGCATGGCGGATTGCCTGGAGGGGCAGTGCCGATACGGATACAGGACGACAATGTGCTCCTGTAGACACGTAACAATGACGCTGGATTTATCGAATCGAAAGGCGGCGTTCACTTTGTTCAGCAGCTTTCGTTTCCATTCGGGGTTCCAGATCGCTTCGCGGGTATCGACTTCATGGCCTGTCGTTCGCCGGTTAGCGGCAATGCTGTAAACGGCATAATGCGATGTTAAATCCCACCCGAAACGCCGGCCTTTCTCGATCGTTTCCGCGATGTCCGCGACCCGACCCTGCAGCACGTCCGCCATGACGTTGTCTTTGAACGTCTGCTCTACGTCCGATTTGGTAATCGCTTTGAGAAATTCAAGCGCAATCAGGATCATCGTGCGTTCCAGCACATGAAAATCGTGCTCATGAAAGTCCCGTTCCGAAGACCGGCACGTTATATCGCCGACCAGTTCTTCGTTCAACAGCACCGGTGCGACGAGGCAAGGGAGCTTTTGCCGGTTGACCATGCGCTCCATTCGAACCGGGCGCTTTGCGGCCGTCAATTGTTTTTTTTGGAGGCCGGTTAAGGGCGCAACCTCGATTCCGTAACGAAGCTCCGGCGAGGGAAGCTCCGTTCCGATCGAGAATTGATGGCCCGTCATCTGCTCCACGGCTTCGATTAACGCAGGGACGCCTTTCCCGCTCATGGCCAATTCCGTAATCCATTGGTAAAATGATTCCAGGTGCGCTTCGCCCGGATCGGTTTGGCTCAAGATGAACTCCATAAGCGGAGTCATAATATCCAAATAAGTCGCTTCGCTGTCAATTTCGATGATCGGCAGCCCAAGCCGGTCGCCCGCTTCGACGATCGCCGCGGGGATTTGTTTCACATACTGCCCGGTTTTGATCGCGAGCCCTGCGCTCCCCGCTAAAAGTAACCGTTGCACCAAGCTTCCGATCGCTTCCTCATCATCCTTGATCGGGTATAAACTGGTCAGCAGCAGGACGTTCCTTTTCAACCAGCGAATGACATCGGGCACTTCCATGACCGTAACCGCATCAAGCGTTCGATTCAACCCGTCCGCGCCCGCAACGACTTTGCAGTGAGCAAGACCGCCGATTCGCATCGCCTCTCTCATGGTGATTCCCATTTCGTTCTGCTCCCCCATTTTGGTCATCGATGGTATTTATTATAACAAAACTTGCCTGCGGCGCATCGTGAAAAACAGCCGTCCATCTGCCGTGCATTTAGGGGATTAGGGTATGATGGTTACCCGACAAGTGATTGCAGATGCTGTCGATCCGAAGATCACCCATTGCGGAGTAAGCGATTGCGATCGCTGCAATGACGGGATTGAGGGAGGACCTGTCTTTTAAACGGGCAACTACGTTACCCAGCGTCTCCAGAAAATGTCATACATGTTTATCCCCATGTTGTGGCACGCTAAGGGACAAATTGGAATTTCCAGAAATAACCCTGGTGGAGAATGACATTGGATAAAAAAATTCCCGCAATCCTGCTGTATTCCATCTTCATGACTTCCGTCGGCTTGTCGAATCACGTGTTGTTAATCCCTGTCTTGCTCCAGCTCGGAAAGAGAGATGCGTGGATCAGCTCCGCAGCGGCCCTTATTCCCGTACTGCTATGGGTCTGCATTTTGTATGTCATTGTTCGAAGGGTGGGAAGCGACAAAGTGACGGACTTGATCCGTCACCGTTACGGTAAGGCCGCCGGGCTGTTCGTCATGATCCTGATCATTATATACTGCATTGAAAATTCGCTCGTCTCGATCAATGATTTCGTGACATGGACGAACATTTCCTACCTCCCCCAAACGCCAAGATTCGCGGTCATGTCCAGTTTTATTGTCCTGTGTTTTTTTGCCGCCTATGCCGGCATTCGGGCGATTGCAATTACGTCCGGAATGCTTCTTCCGCTCGTGATCCTGCTCGGCTATTTGGTCATGGGCGCCAATATGCAGTATAAGGACTATTCCTTGTTGTTCCCGTTATTTACGCATGGCTATATGAATTCGCTCAAAGATACGATGCTGACCGGCGGCGCCCTGTTCGAGCTGGTGCTTATCGTATTTCTGCTGCAGCATGTGACTTCCCGTCTGCGGCTTTCTTCGCTGCTGCTGCTCTCATTCTTTTTGATCGGGCTGACCGTTGGACCACTGATGGGAGCGATTTCCATCTTCGGTCCGTTTGAGGCCGCGGCTTTACGGTACCCGGCATTCGAGCAATGGCGCATGGTTCAAATGGGAAAATATATATCCCACCTCGATTTTTTTTCCATTTACCAATGGGTGACGGGAGCGTTTATCCGCGTTTCCCTGCTGACGTATCTTGCACTGGATGTAACCGGTCTGCGCAAAGGGCGATTGCGAACGGTTCTTTTGGCCGTTCTGTGCCTGGTTTTCGTGCTGCTCGAATTCGTTCCATGGAACGACACGATGTTTTTCGATTATTTGCTCCATTGGCATTTTTACGGAGTATTTGCTTTTAATCTATTCCTGACCTTGCTGCTGCTTGTGATGACGGCTTTTACCAGGAATCGGAACAAGAAGGAGGCGGATTCGCGTTGAAAGAAACCGAAGTATCGCAGCTGAACGAACCGTTTCTTCGCGATTGGTTCGCTCGTTCCGGCGATGTCAGTATACAGAGCTTTAAGTATGGAACGCAGACGGATGATCAGCAAGTATTGCTCATGTACTGCCAAGGCATGGCCAATACCGATCTTATAGACAAGGTGGTGCTTCCGCAGCTTCAATCGGCGCTGCATTCCACCGGGAAGATCGACGCCTCCCTGCTGAACCGAAGTACGACGCTCCAGCTTGAGCCGATTCGCGATCCCGGCGCCATTGAGCAATTGACGCTTCGGGTATATTGCGGCGAGCTTGTGTTCTTCTTCAAAGATCCGAATTTGCTATTCTCTTTGAATATCGCCAAGCCGCCGAACCGGACGCCGGAGGAATCCAGCTCGGAAACGTCGATTAAAGGGCCGCAGGACGCTTTTACGGAAGAGCTGAGCACCAATATCGCCTTGATTCGCAAACGCTTGAAGACGCGATCGCTCTGCTGCGAGAAGTTCACGATCGGCGCTAGAAGCCACACCTCGGTTGCACTGATGTACATAGACGATGTTATTCGCCCGGAATTTGTTGAGGAAGCGCGGAAGCGTTTGAACGCATTGAACGTGGACGGTCTGCTCACCAGTGCTCAGTTGGAGGAAGGGTTGGTAGGGAAGGGGTATGCGTTATTTCCGTTGATGGAATACAAGGACCGTCCCGACTTTGTGGCGGAGAGTTTACTGAGAGGCCGGTTTACGATTCTGGTTGACGGTTCGCCGATGGCCGTGATCGCCCCGACGAACCTCATGCTTTCGCTAAAGTCTTCGGAGGATATCCACTTTCCTTATTACTATGTGGCCTTGGAACGGGCACTGCGCTTTCTCGGCTTTATTGCTTCGACCTTTCTCCCGGGATTTTGGATCGCCGTGTCGGGCAACAATATCGATCAAATTCCGCTGCCGCTCGTAGCGACGATCGCCTCTTCGCGCCTCGGGCTGCCGCTGTCCGGGCCGCTCGATTTCTTAATCATGCTCGGGCTGTTCGAATTGTTTCGAGAGGCGGGCATGCGGCTGCCGCGGGCGGTCGGGCAGACCGTGTCCGTCGTCGGCGGATTGATAGTCGGGGATGCGGCCATTCGGGCGGGGATTACAAGTCCTACGACCCTCGTCGTCACTTCCATCGCGACGATTTCAATGTTCACGATCGCCAATCAGTCGCTTGCCGGAACCGTCACCGTCTTGCGTCTGGTGACGCTGTTTGCCGCTATGGCTTTGGGCGTTTACGGCTTTATGCTGTCGGTAATGGGGTTAGTTCTTTACTTGTCGACCTTGGAATCGTTCGGGGTGCCGTACCTTGCGCCGCTATCTCCGCCGAAATTCCGGGAAATGCTGCCCGCCCTGCTTGCCAAGCCGTGGAAAAGTCTCAAACGCCGTCCTGCTTTTCTGCAGGGTGACGATCCGACGCGCCGGGGGGGCGACACTACATGAACAGGAGAACTTTGGCGATGGTCATGCTGCTGCCGCTGTTGTTGACGCAAGCGGGTTGTTGGGATATGAAGTCCATTCAGGACATGAACTATTTAACGGCGCTCGGTGTCGATTATAAGGACGGGCATTTCGTCGTCTATGCGCAAATGCTCGATTTTGCCAACGTCGCCAAGCAGGAAGGACCGAAGACCACTGCGCCTTCGTCCGTTTGGACGGGGCAAGTTGAGGGGGAAACCGTGGGCGAAGCGTTCGACGAGTTGTACAAAACGTCGCAGCAGCGAGTTTTCTGGGGCCACGTGACCTCGATCGTCTTTTCGGAATCCGCGCTTAAACGGGGGATCGGCGCCGGCCTCGACGGATTGCTCCGTTATAACGAGACGCGTTACACCCAATGGGTATACGGCACGCGCGTACCGATTGATCAAATATTCGGAACGACGCCATTCTTCGGCATGTCGCCGCTCGCTTCCATTTTGTCGCAGCCCATTGAAAATTATAGGCAGCGGTCGTATATTCGCCCCATGAAGCTGTACAAATTTTTCGTTGAATTGCGGGAGCCGGGATTTACGATGCTGCTTCCTTCGTTAACGATCGACAAGGAGGTATGGAAAAAAGACAAACGCCCCGATCCGAAGCTGTCGGTCGACGGCGTGTTTGCTTTATATGACGGGAAAATGACGGATTGGCTTGAGTATGACAAGCTGGACGGGCTGCGCTGGCTGGAAGATAGTACGGTCCGCACTCCGATCATTTTGTATATGGAAGGAAAGCCGGTAGGCAAGATCTCGATAGTGAGACCGAAATCCCGGATCATTCCTAAAGCGCAAAACGATAAAGTGCGCGTTTCCATCCAAATCGAATGCAAGGCGATCGTTGCCGAGATGCTGCAAAACATCGATGAAGCGACGCTGAAAAAGGAGATCGCGAAGGTCATCCGCTCGCAGATCGAGCATACGTTTGCGGAAGGGAAAAAAGATGCGGTCGACGTGTACCAGGTTGAGCATACGCTCTATAGGGATCATTTCCGGGCATGGAGCAGGCTGACGATGAACAACAGCAAGCGGCTGCAGGATTACACGCTGGATTCGGTGGAAGTGGCTGTTGATCTTGCCCATACCGGCATGTACAAGCTAAGGGACATAATCCACGAGTATTGAAAGGTGCGCTGCCTGTAAAAGAGGAATGAACGGAATTCGCCACCGAGCGGAGGGAGTGTGAGCGATGAAGACTTCGGAAAATTCATCGTCACCACACACAATGACCGGGGGGCGCCAACCTCCCGGTCATTGTGTGTGGTGGCTAGGATGGGAATGCTTCCAGATAACGGACGACTTCGGCCGCGTCGTCACCGCCGGCTTTGGCATGGGCCAGGAGCGATATCGTATGCGGACCCGGCGCATGAATCACTTGCGGGCGATCCGCAAGAACGGCCTTGACGATCTCCAGCTTGCCGAGCATGGCAGACGCGAATACATCGATTCTTGCGCCTTTATCGAGCAAATAAAGCGCAATGTCCCGTCTGCCCATATGCGCCGCGGCACCGAGTGCGGTTTCCCAATCTCCGTTCCCCCAATCCCACGCGGCATTCAGCAGTCCCGGTTCCTTTTCCAGCATTTCGGTTACTTTGTCGAGGCTGCTGTGGGCGTTATACACAAATTGTTTGACAAGTTCGGCTTGCAGTGTACCTGACATGGAACGTTCCCCTTTCCGATTATGGAGCTTCCGCTCCAGGTTCTTGCGTTTCCGCTGAATGCCCGGAGCGGACGCAGCTTGCCATGACTTCCGTGAATTCGGTATTTCCTTTCGCGTGCGCATATTCCGCAGCCGTTAACGCATCGCTATTGCGCAAGAACGGGTCGGCGCCATGCTCCAGCAGCAGCTTGGCCGCCTCCAGCCGGTTGAAATGCGCGGCAACATGCAGAGGGGTGAAGCCTCGGCGGACTTCGCCTTCGCACCGGGAGTCGGGATCGGCGCCGCGCTCCAGCAGCAGCTTCGTCAGCAGCGGATGGTTGCCGGCAATAGAGGCATGCAGGGGCATATTGTTCAGCTTCCCGTCCCGGCTTCGAAGGTCAATATCGGCCCCGGCATCGAGCAAGTAAGCCGCTGTCTCCTCGTGGCCGAAATGAGCGGCAAGACCCAGAGGCGTATAGCCGTCGAAACTGTGGCTGTTGATCAGCCAAGGGCTTTCCTCTGCAATTTCTTGAACTCTGGCCTTGTTGCCTATGGCTGCCGCTTCGAATACATTAAGTTCGGCACCACTACGCAGAAGCAGCTCTTTAATTTCATTCGCGCGGTAGTAAGCCGCCGTCAATACAGCGGTCTGGCCATCCTCCGAAGCTGCGTTTTTGAGCGTTGCGTCCATTGCAAGCAGTTGCTTGACCTTTTCCAGGTTTTTGCTTTTTACCGCATCAAGCATTTCGTTCTTCAGCTTGCGTACGTTTTCTTCGAGCGCTTTCGCTTTCAGCAGCAGCGCTTCGGAATTTTGAACGCCGATGGCAATGAACTGCGAAGCGGCCTCGGAACGGCTTTGAGCGACACCGGCATGAACCAGTAGATCAACAGCCGCGAGGGTGGTTTCATCCAGCCTTACGGAAATGACGACACTTTTTTTTGTTTTTTTACTCATAACAGCAAACACCCTAAACTATAACATTGTAATTTCAATTACAATGTCACTTTATCACGGTCCTGTTTCGAATGTCAATTCATGGATGCTGCTTTCAATCCCCGGAAAGCATGCAAATCGTGAGAAAAAAGCAACCGAACCAATGGGATGCCGACGGTCGACCGCATTTGCTTTCAGACACGACCCCATATATAGTAAATAGTAGTTTGGGAAGAGGTGAGCCGTTGACTTCGTTGTTATCTCGGTTATCATGGGAAGATATTGAAAATTGGTTGCAGCATTATGAATCGCTAGGCCCTATTCCCGGTGTTGCGGCGGCGATGGTCGAATCGTTTATCCCGGTGCTCCCGCTCGTTGCCATTATCGTTGCCAATGTGAATGCATACGGGCCGATCATCGGCGCATTGTTATCATGGCTCGGCATTGTTTTCGGCGCCGTCAGCGTTTTTTTGCTTGCCCGCAAATTCGGCAGCAGGCTGCGCGGCTGGATCGAGCGCAAATATCCCGGTTCCAGAAAATTGATCCATTGGGTCGAAACGCACGGATTCACCCCGATCTTCGTGCTAAGCTGTTTCCCGTTTACTCCGTCGTCGCTCGTCAATGTTGTATCGGGCATATCCAGACTGCCGCTTCATACGTTTGTAACCGCGACTATGCTCGGTAAAGCGGTCATGGTCGGGATCGTAGCGGTAGCGGGATACGATTTGGAAGGTTTGTTCCGGAAGCCGTGGAAAGCCGTGGCCGTCATCGTCGTTCTTGCCGTAATCTGGCTGATCGGACGGAAGCTGGAGTCCCGATACATGAAGCAGTAGTAAGCGGCTTGCGTTGGAAAAACGTGAGAATGAAGAATATCCGGGACAAATAGTGAACTAACGGCAGACACTTTTTGTATAATCGTTTTTTACCGACTGCGCTTTTCCATTTAGGTGTATCCTAGCCTTATTGGATTACTGCATATCTTTTTGCAAAATAATACGTTAACGATTATCGGAGGACCCCACGACGATGAATTAAGCACACGTTTCCTGAAACAACTTGTTACGGTTCGCAATCCGGCATCGGCCAGCCAGTCGATTCGGTTGCAACGGCATACAAGCGGTATTTTTCATTGGAAAAACACCGGTCAGGGATACGTGCGTCGTGTTTGGGGACTTTTTGCGTGCGAGCATAGGCAGAAAACCGTAAATCGCAGACCGTGAACGCAACTGCCGCAGTTTTGGTTTTTCACGCTCATGCGACGCTCTATTTCCCCAATCCATTCGACCGTATGCCGCCGGCTGCGGTTTTTTTGTATATTGAAACGGAACGGGGGATTTCTATGCTAGTACTCAAAGTGAAAGATTTGCATAAGGAATGGGACGGCGTGAAGCTGTTCGAGCAGGTGACCTTCGATGTGAAGGCAGGTGAACGCGTCGCATTATTCGGACGCAACGGCGTTGGCAAGACGACGCTGCTCCAAGGGCTGCTAGGCCGAATATCATTGGATGGCGGAAGGGTCACGAGGCTGATTCCGTTGGACGAATGGGGCTGGATGGATCAACAGGTCCAAAGCGCCCGCTCACTCACGGCACTCGAATTTGTACAATCCGGGTCCCCGGCACTATTCAGGCTGAAGCATACGCTTGCGCAGCTGGAAAGACGGATGAAGGAGACGGCGGATGCAGGCGGAGGGCAAACCGGAGGAGAAAACGACGATTGCAAGCAACCCGAACCGGCCGGTGTCAGAATGAATGACCGGGTCGAAACCGAAAGCGCGCCGGATAGCGGCGCCGATCCGCTCGCGGCATCCGAAGGCGATTTGGAAACGGTGATGACGCAGTATAACGATGCCTACGCGCAATATTTGCAGCTCGACGGCTACGGTTGGGAAGTGAAGGTGGAGAAATGCTTGCAGCAGTTGAAGCTGGAGCCGTCGGTATGGGGCCAGTCGTTCGACCGGTTAAGCGGCGGGCAAAAGACAAGAGCGCAGCTGGCCGCCATGATGGTGCGCGAACCGAAATTGATCGTGCTCGACGAACCGACGAATCATCTGGACGCGGAGACGCTCGATTGGCTGGAGCAGTGGGTCCGGACGTATCCCGGCACCGTATTGTACGTTTCCCACGACCGGACGTTCATCGACCGGACGGCGACTGCGATCATCGAGCTGGAGCCGCACGGCTGCCGGCGCTATGAAGGCGGGTATACCGATTACCGTGCGCAAAAAGAGCTGGAGCTTCGCACGCAGGAAGCGTTGTACAGGAAACAGCAGCAGGAACGCGAGAAGCTGCTGGAAAGCATTCGCAAGTATGCGCAATGGTTTCAGCAATCGCACAAGGCGGCGGGACAGAACGATTTTTACCGCTCGAAGGCGAAGAAGAACGTTTCCCGGATGCATGCCAAAGAGGCGGCCTTGGAGCGGCTGGAGCTAAACGAAGTGAACAAGCCGCGCGAAACGGCGCAACTGAATATGCAACTGGACAGCGAAGCGGTCGGCGCAGCCGTGTTGCTGCGCGTGGAAGACGCAAGCTTTGCTTATGAGGAAGGGCGTTCGATCTTCTCGCAGTTCAGCCTGACGGTGAACCGGGGCGACCGCATCGCGGTGATCGGCCCGAACGGTGCAGGCAAGTCGACGCTGCTGAAGCTGGTCACCGGTCAGCTGTCTCCGGCATCCGGGCACGTGCGGACGAATCCGCAATTGTCCGTCGGCTATTTTGCACAGGAGCTCGGCAACCTGGAGATGGAGGAAACGATACTGAACAGCTTGCTCAAGCTGCCGGACATGACGCAATCGCAGGCACGGACCATACTCGGATGCTTCTTGTTTTCGCGCGACGATGTATTCAAGAAAATCGGACATTTGAGCATGGGGGAGAAATGCCGGGTCGCATTCCTGAAGCTGCTGTTCGGTCGAGCGAACATGCTTGTGCTGGACGAACCGACCAACTATCTGGATATCGATACGCGCGAGCGGGTGGAAGATGCGCTCCATCATTATCCCGGTACACTTCTGCTCGTTTCGCATGACCGCTACTTAGTTCGTAAAACGGCGAATCGGCTCGTGATCATGGATGGGTGTCATCCGCCGCAGGCATTTCCCGGAACGTATGACGAGTACATGTCCAAAGATCGGAGCAAACCGTTCACGGCAGAGGCGCTTCGTAAAGAAAACGAGCTGGGGCAGCTCGAACTGCGTCTCGCTCGACTCATCGGCAGCCAAGAACCGGAGCAGCCGAAGGAGCGGCAAGAGCTTATGAAGGAAATACGACAGGTGCGCGAGCGAATTGCGGATCTCCGTCGGGAGAAGAACGAATGACGGCAGCGGGGTTTTCCGCCGCATTGTTTCACGGACAACAACATTAACATCGGAGATTCAGCAAATTACTACAGCTTTTGGTTGAAAAATCGCGCTTTCAGACTTTTTCCGACGAAATCATTTCATCAGGTGAAAAGATTGTAAAGATTATGTTAAAATGGGTTGGTGCTCGATATCATAGAAATGAGGTCATACAGGTCGATGAACTACGAATTATTCCAATCCATTAATGATTTAGCGGGTCAAAGTCCATTGTTGGACGCAATCATGATTTTTATTACGAAAAAAGCGCTGTACATGTACGCACTTATCCTGCTGCTTATGTGGTTCCTGGGAAGCGAGCGTTCCAAAAGAACCGTTGTGTTCGCCGCAATTACCGGCGCGCTGGGATTGCTGATCAACTTCATTATCGGCCAAATTTATTTCGAACCGCGGCCGTTTGTCGCACACACGGTGAAACTTCTGGTGGATCATGCCGCCGACGCATCTTTCCCGAGCGATCATACGACCGGCGCCTTCTCGCTTTCGCTCGCCGTATTGCTGCTTAACCGCAGAATCGGTTCGTTTATGCTGGCGCTGGCGATTTTGACCGGATTTTCGCGGATCTATGTCGGTAACCATTATCCGTTCGACGTGCTTGGAAGCATCGTTGTTTCCTTGGTGGTCAGCATCGCAGTGTACAAGCTGAGCCCGGTATTTGAGCCGGTTTCTCGTGCGATTATCGCCATTTATAACCGCATTCCGTTCGTCCCGAAGAATAAGAAGGGCGTATCGGCCGGACATTAAATTTCAGTTGAAGTTTTGGAAAAGTATGTTAATCTATTGTCACAATTGAAAATCTCTTATCCAGAGTTCGGTGGAGGGACTGGCCCTATGAAACCGCGGCAACCGGCTTGCTCAGCAAGAACGGTGCAAATTCCTGCAAGGCGCATGCCTGGAAGATGAGAGGGAAGAATACGGCGATTTATGCTGCAGCCCCCTGTCATTTTTTGATGATACGGGGGTTTTTCAATTTGTACATAAACAAGAACAGGGGAGACGAGCCGTGACAATAAGAACAAGGGTCGCCTGCATAGCGGTGCGGGACAACGGGGTGGTTCTAATGAAAAAGCTCATTCCAAGCTATTTCAACTTCAATCAATTAACGCCGCCTGGAGGAGGGCTGGAGCTGAACGAAACGTTGGAGGAGGCTTGCATTCGGGAAATGTACGAGGAAACCGGCTTGATCGTCGAACAGCCGGTCATGAAAGGCGTTATTTCTTACATTAATTACGCGAACAATACATGTGCCGTGACGATGCTGTTTTATACGAATCAAGTACTCGGCGATCTCGTAACAAAAGAGCCGGA
Organism: Paenibacillus allorhizosphaerae; assembly: GCF_910594985.1. Taxonomy (GTDB): domain Bacteria; phylum Bacillota; class Bacilli; order Paenibacillales; family NBRC-103111; genus Paenibacillus_G; species Paenibacillus_G allorhizosphaerae. Next base: position 203,388 of record NZ_CAJVCE010000005.1, on the reverse strand, counting down.
GAAGCATATCCCGGAATGGGTCGATCTGACAACCATTCGGGAGAACAAGCTTGTTCCCGAATATTACAATGCGTTTATTGGGATGGTTTTGGCCGGACGGCCGCTAGTCAACGCCAGGCTGGAATGGAACAAGCCGGGAGCTGGCGTGCCTTTCGGGTGGACGGTCGTATCGTAGCAGAAATGCGAGGTGCAATTGCTCGAATATGAATCGCATGCTCCCATAACTGGGCGGAACGGACGAGGCGGAGCTAATCCAGCGGTACCATGAGAGAGCGGGCTTGCCTGAAAATCAAAAAGCGCCCCACGCATCGATGCTCTCGTCGAACATGCCGGACGATTGCACTGTATTAACGGAAGCGCCTGTTTTTTTGCGCATGATTCTATGATCCAGTACTCTGGTACCGGTTAACGCCTTTGTGCCATATAAACAGCGACAATACAAGCAGCACGATGCCGATGATCGGGGTGCCGAACCGGAACCACGAATGGAACAAGCCTTCTCCTTCTTTACCCAAAAAATATTGCGATGGATAAAAATTGACGAAGCCGTACGGGACCACAAACGTCAAAAAGATTTGAATCCACTTGCTATAAATCGAGATCGGATAGTCCATGAAGCCGCGAAAACCGTAAATCATCGTATCGGTAAACGAATTCGATTTGACGAACCAGAAACTCATCGCCCCGGAAATAATCAGCAAGGCGGCCTGGATGAACGTCGCGCCGGCAATCGTCAGGATGAAATAACATACATTCAGAACGGTCCATTCGATATGCAGATGCTGAAAGCAAATGGAGAATACGATGGCCGACAAAATAATATGCCCGAGGAAATGCTGGTTGAATTGCCGGAAGATCAAGTGGACCAGCGGATTCATCGGCTTGACAAGCACGCCGTCGAACTCTCCGCGCTGAACCATCCATTCGAGCGCGCGCATCGGCGACCAGACGAACAAACTGCAAATGCCGTAGGACAGCAAATTCAGCGTGTAGAGAAACAACACTTCATAGAAACTCCACCCGCCAATGCTTTTGAATTTCGAAAGCACGATCCAAATCCCCATGTACGTCGAACCGTAGGTCGTAAATTGAATGAATATATCCATGAAAAACGAGAAACGGTATTCCATCCTTGATTTCAAATAGATGGACAAAAATTGCGAATACAGTTTCAACACATGCATGCGTTAACCTCCCTGGATGACCAGCTTGCTGATGCCTCTTCTCCATACAAGCTCCGAGACGAGAAGAAGGATGCCGATCCACATGAACTGCTGGACAATGAGCAGCAGTGCGCCGGACCATTCGGTTTTGCCCAAATAGATCGAGATTGGCGAGAAATAAATGAGGCGAAACGGCAGGAACGCCGATACGTGCGTCAAGATTTGCGGGAAAAACCATAGCGGAATCCAGACGCCGGAGAACACTTTGATGACGTCGGACAGCAGTCGGCTCAAATGGTAAATGTTAAGGTACCAGAAACCGACCATGCCGAGAATATAGGCGAGCAAAAAGTTAATGACGAATCCGTTAATCAGCGCGACTGCGAACAGGAGCAGCAGGTGAACCGGCGGAATATGCAGCGGGTAAAAGATTGCCGCGATCACGACGAGCGGCGTGAGCTCGAAGAAAATCCGCGAAGCGCTGGTGCCCATCGCTTGGAACAGCATGCACGTCTGCAGACTGATCGGCTTCATCAACTGCAGGCCGATATCGCCAGAGCGGATTTTATCGCCGATGCGAAAGATCGTATCGTTGTTGACGAATACCGATATGCAAGTGCTGATGACCACATAGTTGATCATGTCGTTCAAGCTGATTTGCCCCATGCCGGTGGTTGCGCTGTCCGTGCTGTGATAGAGCGCCGTCCACAGCGCGATTTGCACGAACAGCCCCATGACCCGGCCGAACATTTTCAGGAACACGTCCGTTTTGTAAGCTAAATTCGATTGAAATTCGTTCGTCATAAAAGCGAGATAAAGTTTCAAGAGCAGCCCTCCTACGAACCGGCAACGACTTTGGCGGCGGATAAAGGATTTTCGTACATTTTTCTAATGATCTGCTCGATTTCGCACGGATGCACCACAAAGTCGGTGATCGTAATTTTCGACATCAGCACTTTCAGGATGGCGGTGGAGTTCACGACCGTCTTGTCGTACTTGACCGTGATGCTTTTTCCGTCGTATGTAAAATCGTCGATGCCGAGGTGCACGAGCTCGTTCCAGTGTTGAACGGGGTCTGCCGTTTCCACGACCATCGTTTCGCCGGAGCCGTAAATCGTTTTGAGCTGGTTCAGCACGCCGTCGTACATCAATTTGCCGCGGTCGATGACGATAACCCTCGAGCACAGCTTCTCGATGTCGGACATATCGTGCGTCGTTAAGATGACGGTTGTTTTGCGTTCCAAATTGACCTGCTTGATGAATTCGCGAATGTTTTCCTTCACGACGACATCCAAACCGATCGTCGGTTCATCCAAATACAAGATGTCCGGATTGTGCAGCAGGGCGGCGCACAAATCGGCGCGCATCCGCTGGCCGAGGCTGAGCTGCCTCACCGGAGCGTTCATGAATTCATCGATGTCCAGGATGTCCGAGAACAAGTCGATGCTGCGCTTGTACTCCTCATCCGATATTTTGTACATGTATTTCATAAGCCGGAACGATTCGGAAACCGGGATATCCCACCAGAGCTGCGTCCGCTGGCCGAAAACGACGCCGATGCGGCGGGAGTATTCCTTGCGGTTCCTGTAAGGCACGATCCCGCCGACTTCCACGACTCCGGCGGTCGGCACGAGAATGCCGGAAAGCATCTTGATCGTCGTCGATTTGCCCGCGCCGTTCGGTCCGATATATCCGACAATCTCGCCGCGGCCGATCTCAAAGGAAATGTTGTCGACCGCGACTTTGTCCGTGTACTTGCGGTAAAACAAATCTTTGATCGTGCCTGTGATCCCCGCGCTCTTCTGCTGTCTTTGAAACACTTTGGTCAATTGATCCACTTTTATTAGCGTCATGCAAGCTGCTCCTTCCAAAAACATCCAGTTATAAATTGAATTTAATCATACAATGAAACATATGTTCGTGCAACCATTTTTTCAAATGATTCACTAAAAAATGACAGCTATCCAACAATAATCGACACGCAGGTTCCGCTTCAATGGAAAAAATGAATATAGTCAATTTGTCGCATATTGCATTACTCCGTGAGTTAACGGGACTTGACCAAATTTTAATAATCCGTTGATCAATTGCGTCCGCGCCTGTGATAAGATACTTTTGTCGCTCTTGGATTCTATGAAACGACAGTTTCATAGATTCGAAGCGAAATACACATACTCGGGAGAGGACGATCCATTATGAAAAAGCGTTGGATCAGCACCGTCGCTGCAGGAACGCTTCTGTTCGGACTGCTGTCTCCGCTCGCGCATGCGGAAGAGGCGGGCGCCGTACATGTACAGCTGCTCGGCATGAACGATCTTCACGGCAAAATCGATCAAGAGTACAAGGACATGATCAATGGCGTGATGGACGTCAAGATCGGACGGATCGATTATGCGGCGGCCTTATTGAAAGCGCGCAAAGCGCAAGAGAAGAACACGATCATTATGCACTCCGGGGATATGGTCGGAGGAAGCCCGCCGCTGTCGGCGCTGCTCCAGGACGAACCGACCGTTGAGGTCATGCAAAATATCGGCTTTGCCGTCGGCACGCTCGGCAATCACGAGTTCGACGAAGGCGTTCCCGAGCTGATGCGCATGATCAAGGGCGGCGACCATCCGAAGGGGACGAAAGGCTTCAAAGGTATGGGCTTCCCTCTAGTCGCAGCGAACGTCATCGACGAATCGACCGGCAAGCCGCTGCTCGATCCATATACGATCATCGAAACCGGCGGCGTCAAGATCGCTTTCATCGGCGTCGTAACCCGATCCGTACCGGGCATCGTCGTGGCCGGAGCGACCAATGGCGTGAAATTTACCGACGAGTCGGAAGCGATTAATACATATGTGCCGGAAATCCGCGCGAAAGGCGTCGAGGCGATCGTCGTGCTTGCGCACGTGGCCGGCGAACAAAAAGAAGACACCGTCACCGGCGAAATCGCCGACATCGCGAAGAAAACGGATCCGGCCGTCGATGTGATTTATGCGGCGCATAACCATGTGAAGCTGAACGGCCTTGTGAACGACAAGCTGATTGTGCAAGCTTGGGAATACAGCAAAGCGTTCGTCGACATCGATCTCGACATCGATAGGAAAACCGGCGATATCGTAAAAAAATCGGCGCAAATCGTAGATGTTGTGCAGGCCGACGTGCAGCCGGACCCGGAGGTGGCGGCGATTCTGAAAAAATACGGCGACCAGGTCAGGGTCAAGCTGGAGGAAGTCGTCGGTAAAGCCGCTGTGGCGATGCCGGGAGGTTACGGCGTGAAGGGCGCGACCGGCGACAATGCGCTCGGCAACCTGATCGCGGACGGCATGCGTTACGAGATGAACAGCGACTTCGCGCTGATGAACGGCGGAGGCATCCGTGATAACCTGAGCGAGGGCGACATTACGTGGGGCGAAGCGTTCAACATCCAGCCGTTCGGCAACACGCTGGTGAAGGTGAACGTTACCGGTGCGCAGTTCGAGGAAATTTTGAACAACCAAATTACGCAAAAGTACGGTCCCGATTACAGCGTCGGCGGCTTCTCCTATACGTGGAACGGCTTGACGAACAAAGTGGTCGACATCATCCCGGCCGACGGAACGAAGTTCGATAAGAACAAAGAGTATACGGTCGTTGTCAACAACTTCATGTACGGTCAAACCGGCGCGAAAGGACTGCTGAACAAGTACGGCAAAAATGTCGTGAACGGACCGGAAGATTTGGAAGGAACCCTGAACTACATCAAATCGTTTAAGGAACCGATCAAGTATGCAGCCGAAAAGCGCATTAGCCAGAAGACGTTTGCGGATACGCAAGGGCACTGGGCGAATGCCGAGATCGAGGAGCTGATCGGCAAGTCGGTCGTAAACGGGAAATCCGACAAAGCGTTCAGTCCCGATGAAGCGGTGACGCGGGCGGAGCTGGCCAAAATGGTCGTATCCGCGCTTGAGCTCAAATCCGACGACAAAAACTTGCTGCCGTTCGACGATTTGACGCCGGCCGCTTGGTATTATGATTTTGTACGCACCGCCTACAATCAGAAGCTGATGGACGGCGAAGGCGGCAGCTTTGCGCCGGACAGCGAGGTGACCGGCGAGACGGCGCTGGCGATGGTGCTTAGCGCGCTCAAGACGGGCGATGCCGACAAAGAAGCGGTGACGGCCAAGCTGTCCGCGGGTCTTGAAGGCGGCGACGCTTCCAAGCAATGGAATGCGGCCGAACCGGTGGGCCGCGCGCAGGCAGCCGTGCTGCTCTCCCGTATGCTTGCGCTGAAAGCAGCGCAGAAGAAGTAACGGGCCGATTGGCAATCATACATCTTACAGCAAGCAGGTATTGCTGCTGCCAGCTTAACCGGTTTAAGCAGGCACGGCAGCCTGCTTATTTTTTTTGCGTGTTAACCGTTCTCAAATAGTTATTTATTTATAATGAAATCATAACTTTTTGAGAACAATTTGATCGAAAAACGGTTTTAGAAAATTTTCCAAAGGGAGAATAGAATGATAGCGATAACTAGGAAAAGGAGCGGGTGACAACGATGCATGACCTTTCTTGGAAAGTCGGGGGACAGCAAGGAGAGAAGCTGGAAAGCACGGAACTTATTTTCGCGGGCGGTCTATGCCGGCTCGGCTATTATTTATACGGCTATCGCGTATTTTCGTCACGAATTATGGGGGGGCATACGAACAACCAAATTCGTATCAGCACCAAACCGCTGCGTGCTATTGCGGACCATGTGGACATCCTGGTCGCCTTCGATCAAGAGACGATTGATTTAAATGCGCACGAGCTGCGCCCCGGAGGCGTCATTATTGCAGACGCCAAGCTGCGGCCGGTATTGCCTGACGGCTTATCCTGTACGCTGATTCCGGTTCCTTTCACCTCGATCGCGGAGGAACTCGGCAGCGCGTTTATGAAAAATATGGTCGCCGTCGGCGCTTCGGCAGCATTGCTCGGACTGCCGATCGAGACATTTCACGAAGTGGCGGAAAAAGAATGGCTGCGCAAAGGCATCGAGATCGTAGAGAAAAACAAACTGGCGCTGTCCCGCGGAGCGCAGTATATATACGAGCGCTTTGGCGCGCCGAACGAGGAGCTCCGGCTGCACCCGGCCGACGGAGGGCAAAAATGGTTCATGATCGGCAATGATGCGATCGGGCTTGGGGCGATCGCCGCAGGTTGTCGGTTTATGGCAGCTTATCCGATAACGCCCGCCTCGGAAATTATGGAATATTTGATACCGCGGTTGCCTCAGCTCGGCGGCACGGTCATCCAGACCGAAGATGAGATTGCGGCGCTGATGATGGCGATCGGGGCCAATTACGGCGGCGTACGAGCGTTCACCGCTTCTTCGGGGCCTGGATTATCGCTCATGATGGAAGGCATCGGTCTGGCCGGGATGACGGAAACGCCGGTTGTCATCGTCGATACGCAGCGGGGAGGTCCGAGTACGGGACTTCCGACCAAGCACGAGCAGAGCGATTTGAATGCCGTCCTGTATGGGACTCACGGGGAGACGCAGAAGATCGTACTTTGTCCGAGTACGGTGGAGGAATGTTTTTACGATATGGTGCTTGCGTTCAACCTGGCCGAGCAATTTCAATGCCCTGTTATTATATTGACCGACTTGCAGCTGTCTCTTGGGAAGCAGTCGGCCGAACCGCTCCGGTACAGCGAAATCGTCATCGACCGCGGAGCGCTGCAATTCGGCGTACAGCCTTCAGCGAAAGAGGCCATGCCATTTAAACGCTACGCCATTACGGACGACGGGGTATCTCCAAGAGTGCTGCCCGGCACGAAGAACGGCATGCATTCGGTTACCGGCGTAGAGCATAATGAATCGGGATGGGCATCGGAAGACCCGCACAACCGGCAAGCCATGATGGACAAACGGTTGAGAAAGCTGGACCGTTTGAAGATCAACGATCCGTTTCATGCCGCAACGGCCGATCCCGATACCAGTATTGTCCTTATGGGGATGGGCTCGACCGGAGGGGCGATCGCGGAGGTGCGGGAGCTGCTGGCCCGGGAAGGCATCGCAGTCAATCAATTAACGATCCGGTTAATCCAACCGCTGCCCATGGATGTATTAGCTCCTTATCTGGACGGAGCGGGCAAAATCATCGTCTTCGAGCATAACGCAACCGGCCAGCTCGCATCGCTTCTGCAACTGCATTACGGAAAGACGGATCGAATTGTCAGCGAATTGAAATTTGACGGAAGCCCGTTCCGGCCATCCGAAATTTATGAGAGATGCAAAGCCGTGCTTGCGCGCTGAACGGCAAGTCCTCTGCGTATCGATGCTCCCTTGGTTGTGGAAGATTTTGCAAATAACGAAACGGGAGATCCCCGAGCAGATTATGTTGCCTTATGGACCCGCTTGTTTCTTGTTTTTTCGGGGCGCTAGACTTACAGATTCGGCGATTGCCAGCAAAAATACCGTTCTGGAGTCGTTCCTCGCTCGTCTCGACGAGGTGATCAAGACATGAAGCATCATGCCGATACGGAAGAGCGTGAACTCGGAATGCGGCTGCTGGCCGAGCATTACCCGCAGCTTGCCGTCGACAAAGCGGAAGTCATCCAGACCGGAGGCATCAAGTCCGTTTGGAAGGTGCATATGTCCCAAGGAACATGGTGCCTGAAGCGAATTCGCAAATCGACGGCGGTACAAGTTTATCTTCATGGGAAAGGAGCGCTTGTGGCGGATATTGTTCGGACCAAGGATGACCGTCTTTATTTCGTTCACGACGGGTACGCGCTCGTTCTCTATATGTGGATCGAAGGTAGCGATCTGTTCATGGATGAAGCGCCGGATCTTTATACCGGGCTGAAAGGGCTCGCGCAATTCCATAACGCTTCTGTCGGGTTCATGCCTCCCGCTGACGGTCAGATGTATGATCGTATGGGAGAATGGCTCCGCCATTATCGCAAAATGCGTGACGAGCTCACGCAGTGGAGAAACGAGTCGAAGCGGGAGACAAGCGCCTTTCACCGGTCGTATTGGAACACGGCGGGCGGCATGATCTCGATGGCCGACCAGGCCATTCAATGGCTGGAGCAGTCTTGTTATTCCCAGTGGGTCCAGTCCATTGGCCAATACGGTCCCTTATGTCATCAAGATTACGGCAAAGGCAATGCGCTGCTGACGAAGCAGGGCGTATATATACTGGACCTCGACAATCTGGCTTACGACATACCGGTACGTGATGCGCGCAAATTAATCACGAAACGGATGGAACGGTTGGGCCGGTGGGATCAAAGACGAGTTCTTTATATCGATTTGCTTTTTCCGCATCCTATTACGGAGATGTCAAACGGTTTTTCAAGAAAGAAAAGCCCGACGAAGGGAGTCGGTTGATCAAGATCGCCGCAATAGAAATGGAAAAGCGGCATGTGCTTTACGCATTGTTAAATCGTAAATAAATTACGATTGCTAAAACTGAATTCAACAATAGGACCATACCTTATAGTAAGAATTTTCTTGCGAAAGGATGATACTCTTGTGGAGTTCGCCTCATTTGATTACGCGAAAGCTCATACCTGAAAACCAGGAGTTCCCGATGTTATCGTTATCCAGTCGAATTACCCCGGACCATCTGTTTTATATCCGAAATCATTTTCCATATCCGGGTGTGGATGTGCGGACTTGGGAGTTGCAAATAGAAGGTTTGGTGGATAGACCGATTTATTTGCGCTATCAGGATCTTAATCGAATGCATCAGGTTTCGATCCCGGTAACGCTTGAATGCGCGGGAGACAAGCGGGCCTTTTTTCATCCGAAAGTGCGCGGCGAGCAGTGGGAATCAGGTGCGAGCAGCCACGCTATTTGGACAGGAGTACGTCTTGTTGATGTGCTGTCCTTTGCCGGCGTTCAAATGAATGCGATGGAAGTAACTTTTGAAGGGATGGATAAGGGAACAAGAACCGATATGCCCGGGGAGTTTGCCTATATCCGAAGTTTACCGATAAAAGAAGCTTTACATCCTAATATTCTCATCGCTCTTTACATGAATGGCAAGCCGCTGCCCGATCAGCACGGTTTTCCAGCCAGACTCATTGTACCAGGCTGGTACGGGATGGCTTCCGTCAAATGGCTGCACCGTATTAAGGTGATTGACCAGCCGTTCCATGGCCCTTTTCAGACCATAGATTATGTATATGAGCGCAATCACTCGCTTGCCCCGTTTACGGAGCCGGTAACGACAATTCGTCTTAACTCGACGATGGCACGGCCCACTGACCAGGAAGTGTTAGCTAAAGGTGAGCATTGGCTGGTCGGTACGGCAATCTCGGGAACATATCCGGTTGTTCTTGTTGAGATCAGCACGGATCACGGGGTGACATGGCAGCCTGCATCTTGGTTAGACCCTCATGAGCCTTATTCTTGGAGACGTTGGTGCTTAAAATGGACGGTAACGAAATCCGGAACTTACGAGATCCGTGTTCGAGCTGTAGATGCTGCAGGGTATGCACAACCGGAAACGGCCGATTGGAACAAAAAAGGGTACGGTTACAATGCGGTTCAAAAAATACAAGTATATGTGGATTGAAATATCGCGATACCTCCCATTTCACATGGATTGTGGAGTGGGGGGTTTTATTGTTTTTAACCAAGGGGTAAAACCATGCGCGAGTCAAGCAGCAAAACTTTATATTTATATAGGAAGAAAGTGGATTGACGCAAAAATGGCGATCGATTAAGATAGAAATAAGCATAAAATGAAAGTCATAATCAGTTTTCTGATTGAAAAAGTCATAATGACAACGACAATGACAGCGATAGTATGGAAGGTGATGCCTAATCGTAATCTGGTAAATAACGATCCAATGCAAGTGCCGACAAATCAGTCTCGGTGAATTGTTCGATGGGCTATTTCGGATGAAGTGTGACAAACGGGGAAATCAGCCGGCACTATGGGGACCGCGTCGGATTGTTACTAAGTGAGCGCGCTACAGGAAGAATACCATTCCGACGGGGTAATCGTAAGATTCCGGCAATGAACATGCATGCAGCCGTCATATACGGCAACATAATTCAGCTGTAAACATGGAGGGTCAAGATGGGGAAAATTGCGATAATCTCTGTAAGCTGTATGCTTTTGCCGGTGCTTTTAGCAGGATGCGGGAATGATGCAGGGCCTGGCGAAAATGTGAAAGTCCAGCAAAAGCCGCTGGAGCCGGTCACTTTGAAGTTTTACCAGAGCGGGAACTATTTGAGCGATCAAGATTTTAAAGATTTGCTCGCAGACCCCGTGAAGAAGAAGTATCCTCATATCACCGTGGAAAATGTAATCACCAAGAACGATTTGCCGCAGCTCGTTGCGGCCGGAGAGCCCGCAGACTTCTTTATCACCTGGAACGGAGGCTTGTCTTTTTATAAAGATTTGAACGCTTTTGTGGATTTGACGCCGCTTGCGAAGCAGAGTAACTTCGATTTAAACCGTTTCGACGAGGGGGCGCTCAATGCCATCAAGGCCGTCTCCGATAAAGGCGAGCTTTACGCGCTGCCTTATGCGATTAATTTGAATGCGCTTTATTACAACAAGGATATTTTCGATAAATTCGGCGTTCCCTACCCGAAAGACGGGATGACTTGGGAGAATGCGATCGAATTGGCCAAGCTCGTATCGCGCACGGACGGCGGCACGAAGTACCGTGGACTTGAAATCGACAGCTGGCAGCGTATTGCGTTTCCGTTGTCGCTCGTTCCGGTCGACGCCAAGACCAACAAAGCGACGGTCAACAACGATCAATTTAAACGCGCATTCGAAACGGCCAAGCAAATCTTTTCCGTGCCGGGCAACGAATACGTGAACAGCGGGACTGCAGCGTGGAACCGATTTGTTAAAGACAAAAACGTCGCGATGGCTCCGACCGTCAATTTATTTTTGCGGTTTAAAGAGTCACCCGATTTGAATTGGGATGTCGCCCAGTTTCCAAGCTTCAGCGACAAACCGAACATGTACGGCATGTACGATCTGCATGTGATGATTCCGCTCAAATCGAGCAAGTCGCGGGACGATCAGATGCGGGTGATGGAGGTATTGTTCTCCGATGAGGTCCAATCGGTCATGGCCCGGAAAACCGCCAGAGTATCGACGATGAAGGATCCGAAATACACGAAAGACTTTGGAGCGGATGTTCCCGAGCTGAAAGGGAAAAATTTGGCCGGCATCTTCAAAAGCAAACCGGCGCCGGCACCCGAGTTTTCTATTCATTATTCGAAAGCTGCGGGTCTCGTAACACCGGAATATGAAAAATATATTAAGAACGGTCAAGATATAAATACCGCCTTGAGAGTTGCGGAAGAAAAAATTAATCAATACATCGCATCACAGAAATAAACGACCGAGTGTTGCGCTAAGCCTGAGCCATCAGGCTTTTTTATTTTGACTTGTAACGCTTGCGCATTTATGCATTACGCGAAACGCTCAGCATCCGTTAAGCTAATTTTTATCGTCCCTTAAGTTACATTTCATATGGATTTCATCATGACACCCTATCATTGGAGTTGCGGCCAGGCAAGCTTCACGATGGCTGCAGCATTTTCATTTTAGAAGAAGGGTTGATCATCCGATGTCTTATGGAAAATGGTTAGGCGTTGGCGCGTTGATCGCGGTATTGTTGAGCGGATGCGGAACGAATTCGCAAGGGCAGCCGGGGACGGCCAGCGCGAACGCCGCCTCTCCCGCGGCGGCGAACACGCAGGGGCAGACACAGAGCAATGCAACGGAAGGCAAGGCCCCGATGCAAATGAATGAGCAGGAGCGTCAAATGATGATGACGTTCCAGACACTGGTTCGCATGGACAAAGCGAACGGGCTGGCCATCACGAAAGAACAGGCGCAGGCGATGCTCCCGGTCGTTCAAGACAGCATCACGAAGAAAGAACTGTCTTCGGACGCGAAAACCAAGCTGCTCGAGAAGCTGACAGCAGACCAGAAGAAGTTTGTCGACGACGCCGCAGCGAACATGCAGAATCGGCCGGACCGCAGTCAAATGACGGAGGAGCAGAAGAAAAAGATGAGCGAAGCCGGTCAAGGCGCTCAGGCAGGGAACAAGGACGGCCAGGCGGATCAGGGCAATCAAGCCGACCGGGTGGCGCGTCAAGCAAACAAGGGGAATGCGGCGGATCAAGGCAATAAGGGCGAGCAAAAGGGGCAAGGAGGGAATTCAGATCGTCCGGGACGGAACGGCGGCGGTGCGAACATCGGAAAGCAACTGGTGGAGCTGCTGCAATCCAAGATGAAATAATGTTTTAGCGATCTACATAAGGTATTAGGCAGAGGCTCAACCGTGTGAAGGAAAGCGGTAGGGCCTTTTTGCTTACCCTATGATGTTGACATATATTTCAAAACACTCTAGTATGTATAATTATTCATTATATATTATAATTATACAATCGAGGTGACTCCATTGCATTTGTTACATTTGCGCGGACTTTCCAGCGAGCAGCTGCATGCATTGATTTTGAAAGGAATCGAGATGAAGCGGAACCCGCATCATTATTATCATGCTTGCGAGCGAAAAGGCATGCTTCTGCTCTTTCAGAAAAAGTCGACGCGCACGAACGTTTCGTTTCAGTCGGGAATGAAGCAAATGGGCGGCTACACCGTCGTTATGGATTGGGAATCAAGCAACTTCGGCTTGTCTCCGCTTCAGTACGAGGCCCGCTATGTATCCACCGGCAGCGATCTGATTATGGCGAGATTAAAAAAACATGAGGATGTGCTGAGCCTGGCAAACTACTCGTCTGTGCCGGTCATCAACGGCTGCTGCGACAAATACCATCCGTGCCAGGCGCTGGCCGATCTGATGACGGTGTACGAATGTTCGGGGACGTTTGACGGCATCACGTTGACGTATATCGGCATCCATAACAATGTAGCGAATTCACTAATCGAGGCGTGCATGAAGCTGGGTGTCAAGCTGCTGCTCGTTACGCCGATCATAAATGAAGCGTCTTGGGATGAAGAACTGATGCATGCTGCTATGACAAGCGGAGCGATAGAGAAGTTGAGCAGCGCCACGGAAGCCATTTCCCGATCCGACTACGCATATACCGATACGTGGATCGACATGGAATTTTATAACGATCCCGGTTATCAGGAGGAGAAACGGCGTAGAATCGAAGCCATGATGCCGTTCCAATTAAACAAATCGACCCTCAACGGAGCTTCGCCGTACATTATGCACGATATGCCCATCCACCCCGGCTTTGAAATTGCCGAGGAACTGATCGAATCCGAACGTTCCGTCATTTACCGGCAGGCGGAAAACCGGATGCACATCCAAAAGGCGTTAATCCTGCACTTGCTTGGCAAGGAGGCGGCATCATGATTCGAATCGAAAGAGCTGCTGTACCCGATTCCGTGAACATCACCCGATTGTTCGAAGCGTTGATCGCGGAAATCACGGAACGAACGGGAGCGCCGACCCCGTTGTTTTCGCTTTCCGGGACAGCCGAGAAGTGCAAATCGTATTTGGAGACCGGCATTTATACAGTATGGATGGCGACGGATAGGCTGAGCGGCAGGGCGGTCGGCTTTTTGTCCCTATGCGAGAGTCACGCTTTGTACGCCGACGGCGCGTTTGGCATCATTCAAGAATTTTACGTAGAGCCGGAATACCGCTCGCGAGGCGTCGGCGCCCGGCTGCTGGCAGCGGCTCAAGCATACGGAAAGACGTGCGGCTGGAAGCGGCTGGAGGTAGTTACGCCGCCGCTGCCTTTTTTCCAAAGAACGGTTTTGTTTTATGAGCGGAATGGATTCGAAAAAACGGGAGGCGCCAAGCTAAAAGCTGTTTTATTGTAAATGTTTTAGTAGTTTCGCTCAAATCGATAGGACAGGCTCATCCGCTATAGGCGGTGAGCTTTTTTTTACCTTCCTTTTATCCGAGATTAAGGCTCATTTAAGGATAGGAGTCCACAATAGAGTCATTAGCATAAGTTGTTCTATTATATGATTCTACGAAACGATTCTAGAAAACGGAGGACGATGATGATGACTAACGATAATAGAGATCAATGGCTGGAACAGCAGGAACCATCGGATTCTTCTGAAATTGTGGAAATAGAGCCCGTTTCCAAAAAGAAAACATCCAAGCCGAGACAGGCTTCCCGATTCAAGAGCGTGTTCGCCGCTTTCCTCGCCGGAACGCTGGTGACCGGGGGGTTGATGTTCGCTTCGGACAAAATGAACTTGTTCACGGCCTATCAAAGTGTCGCTGCCGGCGGGTCGGGAGGCAGTTCTAGTACGAAGGGCACTACGCTTGGGGACGTCAAAACCGCATCGGTCAATTTGGGCGCGTCGGGCAGCATTTCGCAAATCGTAGAGCAAGCGAGCCCGGCGGTCGTTAAGATCGAAACGAAAGTCAAAGCGAATTCCGGAAGCAGGGCTCAGGCGATGGACCCGTTTTTCCGCCAATTTTTTGGTGATGGCGGCAGCAGCGGTAATTCCGATCGATTGCAGGACGGCGGGATGGGAACGGGGTTCCTGTTCGAGAAATCCGGCTATATATTGACCAATGAACACGTCATCGACGGCGCCGAAGAAATTTGGGTTACGGTGCAAGGGTACGACAAGCCGATTAAAGCGACGTTGCTCGGCAACAGCTACGATCTCGACTTGGCCGTCTTGAAAATCGAAGGCGACAAAGACTTCCCGTATTTGCCGCTCGGCAACCCGGATACGGTAAAACAGGGAGATTGGGTCGTGGCGATCGGCAACCCGTACGACTTCGATCAGACGGTAACCGTCGGTGTCTTAAGCGCGAAGGAACGCCCGATCTCCATTCCAGATGCGCAGGGAACAAGGGAATATAAGCATTTGCTGCAAACCGACGCATCCATTAACCCGGGCAACTCCGGCGGCCCGCTGCTTAACTTGAACGGCGAGGTGATCGGGATCAACACCGCAGTCAACGCCGATGCGCAAGGGATCGGCTTCGCGATTCCGACGACGACGATCTCGTCCGTTCTTGAGAACTTGAAAAATAACGTTGCCATTCCGAAAGAGCCTGTGCCTTATATCGGCGTCGGCCTGGAAGATATCGACGACGGCTGGCGCAGCGATCTCAAGCTCGGCAGCGCCAACGGCGCCGTCGTATCCCAGATTGAACCGGGCAGCCCTGCCTTTGCGGCTGGGATCAGAACGTACGACGTCATATCCGCGGTTAACGGAGAACAGGTCAACAACGCGGGAGAATTGACGACGAAAGTCAAGGCGCTCAAATCCGGCGACAAAGCGGTGATGACCGTTATCCGAAACGGTCAGAAGAGCGATATTACGGTAACCATCGGGGATAAAAAAGCCCAACAGCAAAAATAAACATTTCATTATCGTTCGCGCCGGACGGTAATCCGAAAGACGGCTTCTAAGGGATCGTTCCCAAAGGAGCCGTTTTTTGCGTCATTGTGGCGTATGTTTCCCAGTCGAAACACATCTTATCCAATGGGCCTCGATTGAATCGTGAATTGCACATCCGGCAAACGTCTGTCATATTTTGCATTCAGGAAACTTTCAGCTGTTCGTAATGTTCATTTCAGGTTTAAATGTCATACTGATTAGGCAAGCAAACAACAAGGGAGGGGTTACTTTGTTGAAATTGACCGTTTTTTCTTGGCCATTTTTTTCACTGGCTATTACCACCTTGCTCATTGTTACTTACAATCAAATCGCATAAAGTCCAACTACCGCGATGAGCAAGAAACATCATGTAGGACATGAATATAGCAATCCGATTTGGAACTCTGTCGTATAGCAATCATGGGCGCGCCTCTGACCGCAAATAGCCGACCAGCACCACCGTGTTGGCCGGGTTTGCCTCAGGCAGGTGTTTTTTTGTGTTTTCCGGAAGGTTGGCACGGTTCGATCGCGAATCATTTAGGCAGAGGAAGATTTTGGATTTTATAAAGCATTTGGCGAAAATCGTTGTTCTTGTTAAGCGAGGCTGCGGTTTCGGCATCTATATACATAGGCGTACCGGAAGGGAGGTGCTCAATGGAAACCGATCACGTTAGGAAGGGAGAACCGGGGATCGAACGACAAATGGCGGAAAGGGCGCAGGCGGGAGATACGGAAGCATTCGGCGAACTTCTTCGCAGACATAGGCAGCGGGCGCTCGGGTGGGCGCAGGCGATGGCCGGGAATGAGTCGATGGCGGAAGATATTGTGCAAGAAGCGTACTTGAAAGCGTTTTTGCATGTGGGGAAGCTGATGGACCCGAATCGGTTTGCCGGCTGGCTTAAACAAATCGTGAGGAATGAAGCGAATATGAAACTGCGCCGCGGCGGACCGTATCGGAACGAAAAGCCGCTTTCTTTTTTCGCCGATATGACGGATGCCGATGGTAGCCCGGCCATGAACGAAAACATGCTAGAGCGGTTAACGCTGCGGATACAGCTTGAGGAGGACAAAGCTCGTGACGGGTACGAACCGCTATGGCATTTGATCAAGAAAGAAGCGGCTCAGCTGATCCGTTCCTTGCTGCACTGCTTGAATCAAAGGGAGCGGTCGATATTCGAGGCCTATTTTTTCATGCACTATTCCGCCGCCGAAATTGCCAGACAGTACAAGACGACGTCCGGAAGCGTTCACACGTATTTGAACCGGGCCAAGAAAAAAATCCAGGAAGCGGCGCGCCGGGAGCGGCTCGATTTGCAAAGCGCGATCGCTTGCTGCAAGCCTCGCCAATGCTCGTTATCCATGCCGACGGGCATTCCGGATATACGGGATACGTTCATCGACCGGATCGGCAAGCTGCTGCGGGCTCGCGGCGAAGAAGCGACGGCCACCGAATTGATGGGGAGAAGCGGGCACGCCTTTCGGCTGAAGCTTTCTCAACATACGACGTATGCCGCGGGCGTGTTTGTGTTCGATTGGCAGCAGGAGATGAAAGCGCTGGTCCGGGATTTCGGGTATGACCCGGTGTTCATGACCGGTCAATTGGAAGGTACTCCGGTTCCGCTGCATGCGGGAGCGATGTTATTCCCGGTCGTGCCGATGGAGATCGAGCCGGTCGCTGCGTTTATCCGAACGTTTATTGACAGAGGAAGTCCTGTTCTTTACTTCGACACCTACGTCGATCGGCCGTTTGTGCACGAGTGGAATTTGATTTTTGCGTACGACGATGCGGAGCAGACCGTACAACTGACCGACGTATCGCCGCCGTACCGCAAGACGCTCCGTTACTCCGAGCTGGCCGCCTCGCCGCTCCGTTTTCTGTGCGGCTTGCACAAAACAACCCGGCCGACGAAAGGGTGGGACCCCGCCCGTTCGGTGAAAGCCGCGCTGCAGCATGCGCAAGAAGGGGACGGGTACCGCAATAAATCCGTCTACATGTCGTTTATATCCGGTATACGGGCATATGACATGTGGATCCGACATCTGGAGGCGGGGCCGCGGCTTGCGAACGCCTACGGACACCGCTACATGGCTTACGCCTATTCGAGCGCCAGATCTTTTGCCGGGCCCTACCTGCGCTCCTTAAGCGTGGATAGGTACGCGGAAGGTTTGCTGGCGGAAGCGGCGCTGCTGTACGATCAGGCGGCAGGCAAGCTCCAGGAGATAAGCGAGCTTAGTTCTTTGCTGCTGGAGACTCCCTGGACTACCGATGTGCTGAAGATGTCGATCGAGTTGCTGAAAAAGGTAAAACAATGCGAAGAGCAAGCAATAGCGGTATTAAACGAAACCGTTCATATGATGCATATGAAAAATAATCAGTGGGAGGATGTCTATGAATAACAAAGTGCTTACGCTCATTACGCAATCCAATGGAAAAGGGCTCGAGGCGCTTTTGAAAAAGGTGGAATCGTTTGAAGCCCGAATGCCCAACGTGGAAGTCCGTATCGACCAAGCCAACGGCAACTTCGAAGTGCTTACCAAGATGAAGCGGGGCGAACCGGGAGATTTGATCCATCTGTCGGAAAGCGTGTTTGGGCCGTACCTCCGCCAAGGGCTTATTATCGATTTGATGCCGTTTCTTTCGCAAGATCCCGAGTTGTCTGCGGACGATTTTTATAAAGGCGCATTGGAAGGCCCGACCGATCAAGGGAAACTGGCGGCGCTTCCGATTGATATCGCCGTGCCTCTCGTGTATTACCGCAAAAAGGCGTTCGAGGAGGCGGGTTTGCCGGAACCGGTCAGCGGCTGGACGTTCGAACAGTTTCAGGACACGGCGCTTCGTTTGACCAAAGACAAGCAATACGGCATTCGCCTCGGTGTCGACATCGAATGGTTCGAGCCGTTCGTGAAACGAAGCGGGGGCGCATATATGTCGGCGGATGGCAGCACGGCCAGAGGATATATCGACAGCGCGGCTACCGCTATGGCGCTTCAGCGGATCGTAGACTGGTACCGGGTTCACCGGATTGCACCGTATCCCGGCGAGGGCGGAGACCAAGCGTTCACAAGCGAATACGCGATGGTGTACGATTTCTCCTGGTGGCTGCCTCACGTGATGAATAACCACAATGAGGAGTATGGCGTTGTCGGTTTGCCCGGGGCTGCGACAGGCGACGATACGAATATGGTGTATATGGGCGGATACGGCATTTCCTCCAACTGCACCGATCCCGAGCTGGCATGGCAGCTGTTGAAGGAGCTTTCCGCTCCGCAGACGGGCAGTCCGCTCAGTTTGCTGCCGGCTACGAAATCGGCAGCCCGCAGGCTTGGCAAGGCGGATCATCCTTACTGGAGCTGCGCCCTGGCGGAGCTGGACAAAGCGTCGAAGAGCGCTTTCTACGTAAGCCAGAAATGGAATGCCAACCGGAGCATCATCAAGCAGGATTTAATGCAATGGATTCAAGAGGGCAAGGACATCAAGGCATCGATCGACCGGTGGGCCGAAATGATCGGTTGACGATCGCCATAAGGCTGACCTCGCTGCGAGGCAGCCGGTCGTTCCATTTCAGGTTGGCGGGGAGGGAACTCCCCGCCTTTTTGATTGTCGTAATGCGATCTGCTCAGCGAAGGAGCTTTCCTTATAGGTAGCGATTGATTCGATAAGTTAGTTTGATCATCGGCTTGCGTCCGAACCTCAAGTCAACTATTACCCCATGAGTGTATGTATACCGCTAATTCCATCCCAATCATACGATTTCAACAGCGGTTGGAACCCCATACCCATCCCTCCCCCGCTCAAAGTATGGATCTGCACAAATGATTTTAAAGGTTCCGTCATTGCTTACCTTCGTGTTGATCCTGTTTTAGCCAGAGTATTTTCTGACGAACTCCCTAGCACACAGGCAAATTATGGTATGATGAAGAGGAATATTAGGAATCGGGGGACGACAAATGGAGAACCGAAACGTAAGCTTGCTGTGGCCGTCCGAGGCATCGAAAGAGAAGTACATGGATGAAATCAGGCTTTCCGAGCGCTGCAAAACGGATTTAGGCGTTGATAAAATCGTGCAGAGCCTGTGCATCAAGCAAAAATATGCGGACGGCATCGAACGGCTGCTGCTTCAGCTGTGCGACGATACGGACGTCATTTCTTACCGGCTCGATATACTGGAGAACTTCATCGGTCTCCCCGACATGACCGGCGATTTGGAGGACATGCTGCCGTTCATTCAGAAGCTGGAAAGCCATAACAGCGTTAAGCACGTGTCAGGGGAAGAACCGTTACGTAAAATCGCGTGGCAGCTGGAGATTTTAAGCCTGTACACCGAATGTGTGTTGAAATTACATGCCGTGCTCGTGCAATACAAATCAAGATTAAGCGCAGAAGGACTGCTCCGGCTGCTTCAATATACGGAGGAGCTTACCGCAAGCGATCATTTTCAAGCGATGGCCGCCGAGCTTCCCGAATTCAGGAAAAAGCTGCAGAGCATGTCCAGCGTGACGATCGGAATTAATTTGGATAATGAGCTGAAGCCGACGGAGGCCGTGTTTTTGTCCATCGAGCCGAAGCCGTTCAAAGAACATAAACGATCGCTCGTCTCGAGCATTTTGGGATTAAAATCCGTCGACCAATCGTATCAAGGCATATCCCTATTTCATTCGATATTGCAAAACGGCGGCTCTGCTCTTGAAAGCGCTTTGTTTAAAGATTTGGAAAGCTTGTTCCAGGCGGCGATACTGCCGATAGGGTCCGCGCTCGGGAAATATATTCACGTCAATATACCTGCGATTACGATGCTTGAGCTAGAAATCGGCTTTTTTGCCGGTGCCGCCAAATTCATTCGCAAGCTGAGCGAGCTGGAACTTCCCATGTGCAAACCGCAAGCTGCGCCTCCATCCGAACGCACGTGCCAGATCGACAATATGACGGACTACATTTTATCGTACAGCTTATATCGGAAACACCAGGAAATCAATCTTGGCCGTTCCGTCGTGCCGAACGATATCGCATTTGGCCCGCAGGGACGCGTATTTATTTTGACAGGTCCGAATCAAGGGGGCAAAACGACGTATACCCGCGCGATCGGGGTGGCGCAAATATTATTTCAAGCCGGGTTGTACGTCCCCGGTACGGCGGCACGTATCAGTCCAGTCGATTGGATATTTACCCACTTTTCCGAGGAAGAGAAGCCGAATGTGAACAATGGAAGGCTGGGCGAGGAATCGAAACGGCTGTCGGAAATATTCGCCAAAGCGACCGGTTCCAGTTTGATATTATTGAACGAATCGTTGTCCAGCACAAGTCCGGCGGATAGTTTGTACTTGGCACGGGATGTCGTCAAGGGGATCAAGGTGATCGGATGCCGGGCTGTTTTTGCGACTCACCTGCTGGAACTTGCGGCCGGTGTCGATTCGATTAACGACGAGGTTCCCGGGGACAGCCGGCTTGTCAGTATGGTAGCCGGTATCGAAGGCAACAACGCCGATGCTCGCCGTGCGGATGCGATGACCAAACGGACATATAAAATTACTCCCGGCTCTCCGATGGGGATGAGTCTGGGCAAAGATATCGCTCAGCTGTACGGCATCAGTTTTGAGCAAATTATGGATACGCTGCACAAACGAAGTTTGACCGGTGATGAATGACAAAGCTTGGTTCAATACGATAATCAAAGAAAATGAGGTGTGTCCGTGAGTGAGGAAAACAAGCCGAGTCCGGCCGTGACAGCCAGAGAAATCCGCGATGAGGAGATCGAGCAGGGACTTCGGATCCGCAATGCGATCTTTCCGCCGATTACAAGGCAAGATTGGGAGCGGGGAGCGCCAACCACGGGCTCTATCGCTTATATCGGCGATGAGCCGGCCGGATTTATTCCGCTGTTTTTGCGCCGCATTCGGATCGCTCCGGGAGTTGTCGTTACAGCCGCTTTCGAGAACTCCGTAGGAACAAGAGGCGATGTGCGGGGGCTGGGCATCGGCTCGGCCATGATGGAGGCAGCCTGCGGCTTTTTGAAAGGCAAAGCGGACGTGCTTATGGTATACCGGGGGCATGAGCGGAGTCAGGGCTATCATTTTTATACGAAAACGGGTCATGTCGACTTGTGCTACATGCGCGAATATACGGGCTCGCTTGAACATGCGGCCATGCACCGGGATGTCGTCGTATCGGAAGGTACGGACGGCATAATTGCCGGGAGCAGTCGTCTGCTGGAGCTGTTCGAGGATACATACGGAGCATACGGGGGATTTCCCGACCGCCATCCGGGTTATTGGGCGCAATCGTTTCGTTCGCCGTATTATGCCGCGCGGCCGCAGCGGTTTTTCTGGTTTCAGCTGCGCGAGCAAGGGAAGCTTACCGGATACTTGATTGCCGGCAAAGAAGTGAGCGCAGACGGAAGAGAAACGCCGCTGCGCATTCTCGAAACGGCAGCGGCGGGTGCGGACATCGAACGGACCGGAGCGCTGTTGGAGTCCGCAATGGCTTACGCCGTTCAGAACAACCTGGGCGCGCTCACTTATGTGATCGGCGATGACGACCCGCACCGCGAACTGCTGGACCGCATGGGCTTGAAGTCCGGTCTGAGAAGCTTGCATACGATGGCGCTCGCCTTCGATGCCGAAGCGCTGTTCGCTACATGCTGGCAAGGGCGGCTGAACAGGATCGGCGCTCCAATCAGCGTACGCACGCCGACGCAAGACATCGAATTGATTCCCGCGCAGAGCCCTGGGGAAGACAAGATAACGCTGGAAATGAAAGACGACACATTGACGCGTTGGCTTATGGGAAGAATCGATTTCCGCACGCGCGTGAAAGAAGGAACCATTACGATCCATAACGGGAACAAGTCGTTTGTCGAAGAGCTTCAGCGCGCCGTTCCGTTCGTCCCGTGGGTATATCATCCGCTTGATTACTGTTAAGACGCGGCTGCGACTAAGGATCGAGATTCGATGAACGATTTATTGAAGTTGGTTTTGTCCCTGCCCTTGATCCATATTCTGCGACTGGCCGTGACTTTGACTCTGACCTTGGTCTTGTCCCTGCCCCTGCCCTTGATTTTGACCTTGACCTTGGCTTGAGACGTAGTCTACGGTCCAGTCGATCATGCCGTTCATCATATGTAAAACGAGATTAATAACGTCTTCCTGGGTTAAGGAATTGCTGCCGGATTGTCCCGATTGCTGCGAGACGTAGTCTTTCATCTTTGATTCGATGCTGGAGCTCATATCTTTAAGGATCATAAAGTCGTTGGCTATATTGGAAATGTCCGAGTTCGAATTCGAATGGTTTTGGCTGCCGCTCTGACCGCCCCCACGATTGCCGGAATGGTTCTGACGATTTTGCTGTTGTTGGTTTTTTTGATTATTTTGCTGTTGGCTTTGTTGTTGAAGCAAATCTTTGATCTGCTGAAGCTCTTGGGTTAACGACTGGTTTTGTTCGTTTAACTGCTCGATCTCGTCTTTCAGTTCGCGGTTGCTGATCATTCGTGCTGTGCTCCTTCATCGGATAATGGGTACAGTTTATGTTTTCCTGAATAGTGATTATTTATATCATTCGAACCGATACGAATAAAAATACGGATTTGTATGCAACTTAACCCTATAAATGAATAGGGGAGATATCAAATGAACTTATTCGGTAAGGCGAATCCGGAGACGCCAATGGAAGTAGACTCCGATGTCAATGAGGACCCCGGCAGGGAACGGCAGCTCGATGCTTCTTTTGAAGATTGGTCTCAGAGCGCAGAGTTCGGAGTAGGTGCGAGCGGGAACGCGCGAAAAACGGAGAACGGCTCGTCCAAATCGGCAGCCGGTTCCGCCATGCATACGGAGAAACGTTCGAATGAACAGTGAAAAAGCTGCGGAAGCGCAGCTTTTTAGCGTTGTCCATTTGATTTGAACAGGACATGATATATGGGAAACCCGCTTGTACATGGAAGCGAACGGCTTATACGATTTCGGGAATAAAAAGACGTTTATTCTTCTTCATGCTCCATGGCGTAATAGTTCAACATGACCGAAGTAATAGCCAGCAGCATATAAGCTGCGGTCAAAATAAAGTCCAGCGAGTAGACAATCGGAAACATAATAAACCAAACACTGCAAATGAGGGAGATCCAATGGAATATGGAGCCCCAACCCGACTTGCCGTACGATAGAGCGGACGAAAAAGCCAGAATCAAGCCACCGACTAAGCTGCTTCGCACCGCGGACGGCCCGGGCATTTCGATCCAAAAGGAAGATAAAAGGAACAATACACCAATCAACGCGCTGAGAATTGGAAACGATGTCAGTTTTGACATGAGCACACCTCCAACGCTTTTTATATAGTATATGCAAGCGCTTTCGATTTGCGCACGG
Organism: Paenibacillus allorhizosphaerae; assembly: GCF_910594985.1. Taxonomy (GTDB): domain Bacteria; phylum Bacillota; class Bacilli; order Paenibacillales; family NBRC-103111; genus Paenibacillus_G; species Paenibacillus_G allorhizosphaerae. Next base: position 179,543 of record NZ_CAJVCE010000005.1, on the reverse strand, counting down.
CGGATGGAATATATTGTCCGATTCATTTTAATTTCCGCATCGGATCATTAGGGCGCAGCGATGATTTTGTATATAATAGAGACGAGAGGTTTGGAAAGGGAGGATACGATTGTTTACGATTACGGAGTACAGTGTGGAATTGATTAAAGACCCGTTCGGTATTTTGGCAGGAACGCGCTACGAGTTTTTGCTTGATCTGGACGTACCGGAGGATGACGAGCTACATACCGAAAGCGGGGTATATTTAAGGGTCGTGTACAGCGTGGAGGATAACCGGGAACGCATTGTGAAGTACGAGTTTTTGGACAGGCAGACGAATCAATATCTCGATTTTGAGATGGATGAAGAAGAGGAGAAGCAGATCGAAGCTTTTTGCAAAGAGCACGTGCAGGAAGCTGTTCGATAAAGATTGCATATTGGATTCGCAGCTGCTGCCGCGCCAGAGGAATCGATGAACCGTAGCGCAGCGTGCTAAAGAAACAACGGCGGCTGTTCCCCTATCCGGATAGTAGGATGTCAGCCGCTGCATACTCAAGCTTTTTTTCTTCATTTATGAGCCGGAAACTACCGTTTTCCGGTTTCTTTCTTATTTCGCCCATTCTTACGCCAAGTCGTTTTTTTCTTTTTCTCGGATAACGGCAGCGCAGCTACGTACAGCCGAGTTGTATCGGGCGCCAGTTTGCCGCCCTCTTCGGCAAGGTCTGCGATCGGAGCAGCCGAATGCGGCTCAATCTCAATCGGTTTAACGGCGGCTTTACGCTCCGTTTTCATTCCTTCCGCGACCGCCGACTTCATGATGGCAGGCAACGTTTCCAAGAGCTGCTGTATGCGTAACACCCGCTCGTTGAGGTCCTGCACGATGCGAGTCAAATCCGGTATGACCGCTTCCGGAGTAGAGGGCGCCTGTGAGATTTGAGGAGACGCTTCTTTCAACTGCTGTCGGATCGTCTCAACGGTGTCGCCGTTGTCGCACATCTTCTTGATCTTTTGCAACAACTCGATATCGCGGAAAGTGTAGTAACGGACATTGTTCGGTGTTCTTGGGATGTTCAGCATAAAATCTTGTTCCCATTGTCTTACCGTTCCGGGCGGCACCTCCAGCTGTTTGGATACGCTCCCGATGCTGAGAACCCGCGTAATATTTTGATCTTCCGGCATATTCACACCCATTTCCGTATTTGAATGAACAATAGCAGTACTCCTTGCTTTATTGTGTAATATATGATGTACTGGGCAAAATGCCACTTTCCCGAATATATTTACAAAAAAAATATATGAATTACCAGTAATATTTATTATGGCCATTACAGGGATTACTAGTTAATGCAGCAGTTGTGAGCTCAGCGAAATCACGTTAATCTTAATATAGTTACATATCACGAATATGTTATGATTGAATCCCCGAAAAAAAGTAACTTATACTTTACATGTAGCACAATATTTATCGTCATATTATATAAGTAAGGGGTTGTAATATGAAAAAGCTGAACACAGGTGTTGCCGTCGTCTTGTTAGGTTCCCTTATCGCAGGCTGCTCCCAGAAAGATCCCGGCGCCGGTTCGCCCGACGCGAAACCGCAACAGGAGAAGTTTGAGCCCGTAACGCTCAAGATGTACCAGACGCAAGGTTATTGGACCGAAGAAGACTTCAAAGCGTTGATTCTGGACCCGGTGCAAAAAAAATATCCGCACATCACGATCGAATTTTTGCCGAAAGTATCGGTTGGGCAAGCGATTGCGGCAGGTGAAGACATCGACCTCATATCGGTATGGAACGGTCTCATGCCGGAGACGGCCGACCTCGGCTTATTCGAAGATATTGCACCTTTGCTTCAAAAGATGAAGTTCGACCTGTCGCGATTCGATCCGGGAGCGATAGACAGCGTCAAACAGTCAACGAAGACCGGCCTTTTGTACGGGCTGCCCAACTGGGTGCAGCTTTACGCGCTGTATTACAATAAGGACATATTCGATCGTTTCGGAGTGCCTTATCCGAAAGACGGAATGACTTGGGACGAAACGATCGAGCTATCCAAGAAAGTGACGCGACTCGATAACGGTACGCAGTATATCGGACTCGATCCCGATTATTTGACGCGAATGTTGACACCGCTTTCACTGGGGATCGTCGACGGTCGAAACGATAAAACGGATGTGAACAGCGAGCCGTATAAGATGGTTTTCGAAACGGGCAAAAAAATATACGATATCCAGGGCAACACGCCGAAGGAAGGAATCATGTCGGGGAGCGTGACGGATCGGTTCGTAAAAAACAAAAACGTCGCCATGCTGACGACGGTCAATCTGTTCGATAAGCTCATTGTCGACCCGAACCTCAACTGGGACGTCGCCCAGTATCCGAGCTATCCGAGCAAACCGAACTTATACGGAGCCTACGATATTGTTATTACGAATATAGCCAAAACAAGTAAGCACAAAGAAGATGCGGCACGGGTGCTGGAAGTGATGTTCTCCGACGAGGTGCAACTGATGGAGGCGAGGGCCGGCAAGCTTTCGGTATTGAAGGACCCGAAATTCCAGAATGAGTTTTTGAAGGGCAACGACGCATTCAAGGACAAAAAGATTTCCAGCATATTCAAAAGTAAACCGGCTCCTGCGGCCCCACCGTATTCGGCGTATTATACGAAATCGCGCGGTACGCTCGTGAGCAAGTTTAAAGAGTATGCGCAAGGCAAGAAGGACGTCAACACGGCGTTAAGGGAAGCGGAAGAAGCGATCAACCAATATATCAAGAGTGAAAAACCTTAATGGATTCAATATCTTTTAACTAAAAAATACCCGGCGACTCTTACCATCATAAGAGCAGCCGGGTATTTTAATAAAGTAATGAAAAATGCCGTTCAAGCGTTCGGCTCGCAAGAAAAAGTTTCTGCCAAGGCACAAATAATTTCAGCGAAAGCGTATCGATCTGCAGATTCTTCTTAATTGAGTTTTTGCTTCGCCAGCTCGGCCGGCGACAATTGATCCGCGCTGAAAGGCCGGAGCCGAATGGCGTATCGGAACGGTTCCGTCTTGAGCAAATAATGCGGAAGCACGCCCGGGCCGCAGCTCGCGCTGCCGATGCCATTCATTGCGAAGTCGAGATGAACGGTAACGCTGCTGCGTTCTTTCAAGTCGTACGTATGCTTGGCGTTCTCCAAATCTTCGGGCAGGAAACGCAGCGCCTTGAAGTTGATCTCCAATTCGCTTACGGCAAGCAGTCCCGATCCCCGTTCGTCGGTTAAAGCAACCCAGCGGACGTCGGTACGGTTCCCGTTTTCCTGAGGGAACACATAGTTCGTGAACAGCTCGCGCACCGCTGCGCTGTAGACCCCGTAACGTCCGGCCAGCTTCGTATCTGGATACGATTCGCCCGGACCGCGTCCGTACCACTGCACCCGGCCATAGCGTTCCGGCATGTCGAGCTGCAGCCCGATGCGAGGCAGCGTATTCGGATATTTCCCTTGCGGCACGCCCTCGATGTTGACGGCCACATCGCCGCTTGCGTGAATCGTGTACGTATACGTCGCATCAATACCCCAGCTTAACAGCGGAGGGGCGATGCGAACCTCGCATACGACCGTAGCGCTTAGACCGTCCGCTGCGCTTTCCCATGAAAGTCGCTTCAGACGATGCTGCAGCCAGTGCAGGCCCGATTGCTTCCAAATCACCGTCGCGCGGTTTTCCGGATGAATGGAATGGCGCCAATCTCCGAGAGCCCGATTGTCGTTGTCGGTAGGCGCGCGCCACAAATCCAGTCGAGGTCCTTGGCCTTCTTCGATCACCGGCTGTCCGGCGAACGTCCAGGACGTGATCCGTCCGTAGGCGCGGTCGAACACGACTTCAAAGTCCGCTCCGCTGACATATAGATGCAAGGACGATTCCTTGATCGTTAACGGCGTACCCGTCCGATCGCCTGCCGATGGGGAACTGCTGCTCTCCCAAGGAAGCAGGAACTGCGACCAGGCAATTTCATGCCCGGCGGAGGCCCAATCCGTATCTTCCGCCAGCAGGCAGCCCACGTTCAGCCAATAGTCCGTATTCGGCGCGAGCCGGGAAGGCTGTACGAACGGGATGGACAGCGCGCCGCTTTCTCCGGCGGGAATGATCGGAGCCGGCACGGTTCCGGATTGAATGACCCGACCGTCGGCCGTCACATTCCAAACGAACTGGAGATGCGACAAATCGGAGAAGTCGTACCGGTTCGTGATTTGCAGCTTTCCTGTCGCAAGATCGACAGCGCCCGCAACGACCGGTTCGATCACCTTTTTCAATTCGAGCAAGCCCGGGCTTGGTGTTCGGTCAGGGAAGATGAGCCCGTCGATGACGAAATTGCTGTCGTTCGGGTGGTCTCCGAAATCGCCGCCGTAGGCGAAATATTCCCGGCCGTCTTCCGTTTGCGTCCGCAGACCGTGGTCGATCCATTCCCAGACAAAGCCGCCCTGCAGCCTTTTGTAGCGGTAGAACGTGTCCCAGTATTCTTTCAGCCCGCCAGGGCCATTACCCATCGCATGGGCATATTCGCACAAAATATGAGGTTTGCCGAGGTCGTCCCGCTTCCCGAGCTCTTCCATCTTCTCGACGGACGAATACATGGTGCTGAATACGTCGGCGGAAGCCGCTTCCCGGTCGCTTTCATAGTGAACGAGCCTTGTCGGATCAAAGGCCTTGGTCCATTCATACATAGCCGCATGGTTTGAGCCGTAGAACGACTCGTTGCCGAGCGACCACAAGACGATCGAAGGATGATTTTTATCGCGCTCCACCATGCGCTCCATCCGGTCCAAATAAGCGCTGCGCCATTCCGGACTATCGCTGATCCAGTTGACGTTGTCCGTATGTTTGAAGCCATGGCATTCCAGATCGGCTTCGTCGATGACATACAGCCCATATTGATCACATAAATCGTAAAATCTCGGGTCGTTCGGGTAGTGCGAAGTCCGGACGGCATTAATATTGTGCCGTTTCATTAATACAATGTCTTCCACCATTGTTGACAGCGGGACGGCCCGCCCAAAGTCGGGATGGTGATCGTGACGGTTGACCCCTTTGAACATAATAGGGACTCCGTTCACGAGCAGATTGCCTCCGGCCAGCTCCACCTTGCGGAAGCCGACCCGCTGTGCATGAACTTGAAGCAGGCTGCCTTGCTCGTCATAAAGACGGATGACCAGATGATACAGATTCGGACTTTCCGCCGTCCATTTGTCCGGATTCGCCACGGGAAACTCCCATTCGTACGGTTCCCTGCTTCCAGCCGGAACAGCGATATCGCCGGCGAGCGCCGCGTGCTCCACCTTGCGTCCGAAGCGATCCGTCAGTTCCAGCTCCAGCCGGCCTTTAGCCGCTTCCGTACGCGCGTTCCATAATACGGTGCGAACCTTCAGTACGGCATCGCGGTACTGTTCGTCAAGCTCCGTCCGGACGAAATAGTCGTACAGGTTCAGTTCGGGTATCGAGGTTATGTATACGTCCCGGAATATGCCGCTGAGATACCACATGTCCTGGTCTTCCATATAAGAGCCGTCCGACCATTGATATACCTGTACCGCCAGCAAATTTTCGCCCGGCTGAACGTAGTCGGTCACATCAAATTGGGACGGATTGCGGCTGCCCTTGCTGTAGCCGAGCTCCTTGCCGTTCACCCATACATGGAATGCGCTGTCGACGCCTTCGAAATGAAGGATGATTCGCGTGCCGCTCCACGATTCGGGCACTTGAAATGTTCGCCGGTAGCAGCCGGTCGGATTTTCCGTCGGCACATGCGGCGGGTCGATCGGAAACGGATAGACGACGTTGGCGTAGTGCGGCTTACCGTAGCCGTTCAATTGCCAGTGCGACGGCACGGCAAGTTCATCCCAGCCGCTTGGATCATAGTCCGGCGCGTAGAAGCGCTCCGGCACATGCAGGGGCGAGGCGGCGTAATAAAACTGCCATTGGCCGTTCAACAGCCGGAATGCGGAGGAACGGCCTCTTTCGTATGTCAATGCGGACGCTTCGGCTGGATGCGGGATCGAATATGCTCGGGACGGAAGCCGGTTTCGGTGCAGCAGCTCCGGTTGTTCCCAATCGTTCTGTATCGTTTTCATGTTGCTCCTCCAATTCGCATGGTTTCTTTCGTTTTACATCATTTTGCCGGGAATCGGAATCATGACTCGCCGCCGTTCCCGGAAGGTGGCCAGCTCGCGAACGCCGAGGCTGCGCAGCGTGTCGACCGCAGTATCCCAATCGTGCAGCAGTTGGCCGGGGGAATGCGCATCCGACCCGAACGTGAACGTAACGCCTCGCGCGGCCAGCCGTTCGATCAGATCCACCGACGGGAACCACGCTTTGCACGGCTTGAACAGCCCTGAAGTGTTGATTTCAACGGTGACGCCCGATCGGGCGATCCTATCGACCGTTTCGTCCCACAAGCTTGTCAGCGATACGGTCGGCGGTACGTTTAGCCCCTTCATTGCGTCGATATGGCCCAAAATATCGAAGACGCCGCACAACGCCGCTTCCTGAACATGGCGAATATAGTTAATGTACGTTTCGTCGACGTCGACCGTCTCCTGCTGCCAGCGGTTGCGGCTGAATACGTGGAAGCCGTCCGTGTAGTGAACCGAACCGATGACGTAGTCGAGCGGGTACGCTGCATAAATCTCCCTGTAGGCATCGGGCCAATCACGGATATAATCGGACTCCACGCCAAGTCTTACGTCGATGCGGCCTTTGTATTCCTCGCGAAGTGCGATCATCTCGGCGACATAATTCGGAAATTCCGACTTGGCCATCGTCATGCCGGGTACCGGATGATCCTCTTCCCTGAAGTAGAGAGGACTATGGTCCGACAGCCCGATCTGATCCAGCCCGGCTTCGACCGCCGCTTCGATCATTTCTCTTAACGTGCCTTGAGCATGACCGCACCGGTTATGATGCGTATGGTAATCGATTCGCATAGCGTACTCCTTTGCGCCAAATTTCATATTTCATCGGGACAATAGTCATCATAAAAGTATATAGGTCGATTTATGTCAAATCAATCAAAGCATTTTCGGCGTAATATAACTATATTAAGATTAAAAGTGGAAGAACTACGTTGTGTTTTCGGAGAAAAATGCAAACCCGGTTGTCTATTATAACGGTCGCTATAGATCGAATAGCTGTTTTTTGAACTGCGTCGGCGTTTGTCCGGTTTCCGCTTTGAAATGACGGCAAAAATAGTGCAGACTCGTATACCCCGCTTTGCGGGCGGCTTTCTCGACCGTGTCCTCTTCCAGCAGCAGCTTTTTGGCCCGTCTCATGCGGCCTGCGATAATGAACGATTTGGGCGAGGTGCCCGTGGCCGCTTTGAACACCCCGGTAAAATAGTTCGTATTATACCCGCACAGCTCCGCCAAAGCAGCGGTCGACCAGTCCGTTTCGGGCTGCTTCTCGATGGCTTTGAGCGCCGGGGCGATTTTTCTGGCCAGCTCGCCGTGCGACGTATTACCAAGCTGCAGCCGGATCAGGGCGGCCAGCAGACGGCCCAGCAGTCCGCGCAGCACGAAGTCGTAGCCCGGCTCCTTTGCCTCGTATTCCCTCAGCATTTGCAGCAGCATCGGTTCGGCTCCGGGGAAGGCGAAGAAATGCGGGATGTCGACCGCGCCGTACCCGGGAACGCGGACGCTGTAGCTCGTCGCAGGGCCGTTGAGCTCGCTGCCCGTAGTGTAGCGGATGCCCGACAGCAGCTGCGGAAGTGACATGGGCGTCGGTGACGGCGTATTCCATTCGAAATGAAGACTGTAGTATGTAACGGGGTCTTCTTCCGTAGAAACGATTTGCGTCACGCTGTCTACCCCGTAAAAAGCGCAGTGCCCCGGCTGTACAAGCCGTTCTTCCGCACCGATGGTCAGTTTGGCGAGTCCGGATACGACATAGACGAGATGGCAGTCGGGAATGGCGCGCGGGCCCCATATCCGGTTCGGCCGGCCCCGGGTCAAACAGATGTAATGAACCGTAGGCTGAAGCAAAGACAGTTCTCCGAGATCAAAGTGCTGACTGTACAAAGGGAACACCTCTTTTGATGTTAAGGGGATATGAAGAATATATGAGAAAAGTGCAAATACCACTGAGATCCATGTAACGACAAGCTGTGTTTAGGCGATTTATACTGTATTTAAAATGTAAATTAAAGTGCAATAACTTTGCAATCAAAATTTCACGGAAAGGAGGGGATCACGCTTTTCGGAAGTTTCAGATCAGCGTTCTTGGAAAACGGTTTCATTTTATTCAAACGCTTTCATTTTTGAGTACGGAATGACGTGAAAGAAGCATGGAGGGGGCCGTATTTTTTCAAAAAAGATCGCTAAAAAAGCGCATGATCTCATAATTCGGCATGAATACCAAAATTAGCTACGACATCGGCGATTGCAGAAGGAATCGAAACCATCAAGGAGGAATAAGAATGAAAAGACTTTCGATATCGATTTTGGCTACTGTGCTCCTGGGCTCTTTTATTGCCGGTTGCGGCCAGCAAGCCGCTCCCAAGGAGGGAGGTGCCGCCCCTGCCGGGGAAGCGCCGACGCCGATCACGACCGAGCCGATTACGCTTAAAGTGCTGTGGTCCGGCAGACAGGACGAATTCAACGACCGAGTCAACAACGAAATCGTCCGGAAGAAATTACCCAACGTCAACTTCGAGTTTCACAGCCTCAGCGAAAACATGGAGAAATTGATCGTGTCCGGTGTCAAGCTCGACGTCATGAATATTACGACGAAAGTGTACTATGATGCACTCAGGCTGAATCTGAACTACGACATGACCGGATTGCTTGCCAAGCAGCAATTTGACATGAAACGATTCGTTCCGGAGCATGTGGAAGCCATCAAAAAACTGAGCAAAGACGGCAAAATGTATGCGGTTCCCGATAAGGCTAATTTCCCTTATGCCTTGCATGCGCTTGTATACAACAAAGACATTTTCGATCGGCTTGCCGTGCCGTACCCGAAAGACAACATGACCTGGGACGAAGTGCTGGAGCTGGCCAAGCGCGTAAACCGGTCGGATAACGGAACGCAGTATTACGGTTTGAATCTCGGTACGACGCAATACTTGTATGAAGCCAACGAATTGAGCTATACGGACGCTAGCGGCAAGGTAGATCTGTCGAACCCGCTGTTCGAAAAAATATTGCGCGTTTACCAGGAATCGTTCAAAATCTCCGGTAAAGAACTCGGAAACGTCGATCCTTTCATGAAAGAGAAAAACGTCGCTATGTTCGCCGGCAATGTTGACGTGCTTATTACGGAAGCGGAGAGACAGAAAGATACGCTGCCGAACTGGGATATTGTCACGTTCCCGCGCTTTAGCGATAAGCCCATGAAAGTACCGCCGGTCAACGGCGTATACATGGTCGCATCGACGAGTGAGCACAAGGTGGAAGCGCTGGCATTGATCGATGCGCTTTTAAGTCCGGAAAACTCGAAGAAGCAGGAGCAGATATATATGAATCCGGAGTTCGTCAAAAAGAACGTCAACGGCGTCAAAGCGCCGAAACAATCGCTTTATGTGCCCGGTGAATTCGACGCAACCGGCAACGCGGCATTCAACAATATCGTCAGAGCCATGAATAAGAACAACGCGGACATCAATACTTCGCTTCGGGATTTTAAGGAAGTGCTGCAGAAGCAGATCGATGAGAAAAAGCAATAAGTAATGTAGGGATGCGTAGGGTACCGGCGAATCTGGCATGCCTAACGCATCCCTTCACCATTTCATATATTTTGGACAACCGGAAGGAGGAAGTTGTAATGACAGTAACAGGTTCCAGTACCCGCTCGTATAAGGTGGCCGAGGGTTGGGGGCAAATTCCCGGGCATGTTACGCTTGGCCATACGCATGGCGTTGTCGTGGACCGGCAGGATCAAGTATATGTGTTCCATACCGGAACGCCGTCGATGCTCGTCTTCGATGAACACGGTCAATTTTTGCGCGCTTGGGGCGAATCGTTCCAGGGAGGGGCACACGGCTGCTATTTGCACCGCGAAGGCGACCGGGAATTTTTGTATTTGACGGATACGAAGCGGGGCTTGACCGTGAAGACGGATCTGCAAGGGGAAGTGCTGCTGACGATCGGCGTACCGGACTTGCCGCATATTTACGGTCCTGAGCAAAAGTTCAGCCCGACGGATGTCGCAGTCGCTCCGAACGGCGATATTTACGTTGCCGACGGATACGGGCAGTCGTGGATTCATCAATATGATAAGGAAGGACAGCTTATTCGTTCCTGGGGTGGGCGCGGAAGCGAGCCCGGACAATTGAATTGTCCTCATGGCATTTCCGTTAATTTCCGAGGCGGAGAGCCGGAGCTGTATGTGGCGGACCGCGGAAACTTCCGCATCCAAGTATTTACGATGGACGGCAGCCATAAGCGGTTCGTCGATAACGATATGGATATGCCATGCAGCTTTTATTTTGCCGGCGACGAAATGGTGTTCCCCGATCTGCACAGCCGGGTGACGATCTTTGACCGGAACGACCGTCTTATCGCTCACCTGGGCGAGGATCAGCAAGCCTACAAGCAGAAGGGCTGGCCGAATTTGCCGCAGGAGTATTTCCGTTCGGGACGGTTCAGCTCTCCGCATGGCGTATGCGTCGACTCAAAAGGCAGCGTATATGTCGGCGAGTGGATCGCCGTCGGAAGAATAACGAAGCTGCTGCGAACCGACTTGTAATTGTAACGACGATTGGAACATTGGAATGATAAACACAACATACGGATAGGAGTAATAAGTCAAATGAACGTAGAGAGAGCGATCGATTGGAAAGCATACTGGATTTGGGCTGATGGAGAGTCGAGCCCGCGCAACGAATGGCGCTGCTTCCGCAAAACGTTTGATGTGCCGCAAGAAGGATGGAGCGAAGCGAATGTATCGATTACCGCAGACTCCCGCTACGTTTTGTACGTCAACGGCGAGCGGGTCGGCCGGGGACCTGTGCGATGCTGGCCGCACGAGCAGGCATTCGATACATACGACGTACGTCACCTTTTGCGTCCAGGGCAGCCGAATACGATCGCAGTGCTTGTTATGCATTTCGGCGTCAACAATTTCTATTATATCCGCGGACGCGGCGGACTGCTGGCTCAGCTCGACTGGTCGATCGATAGCCGGGAAGAGCGGACCGACGGAACGATCGTGACCGATTCTACATGGCTGACGTCGCGTCATATCGGATACAACTCGCTTTCCCCGCGCATGACGTTTCAACAGACGTTCTCGGAATGGATTGATGCCCGGAAGTGGGATGAACGATGGACGTTGTCGCAATACGATGCGGCGGGGTGGGCGGCTGCGGTTGTGATCGGCGGCGTCGGCATGGAGCCGTGGGTCCGGCTGAAGCCTCGCGACATCCCCCTGCTTACGGAAGAGCGGGTTTATCCGTCCCGAATCGAAACGCTGTCCCGGGTGAAGCCGATCGCCTGGACGACTCATTTGGATGCGAAAACGATGATGGTGCCGGAAAGCTCGAACCATGGCAATGCCAACGTGTATGCCGGTTATATCGGCACGGTCATTCGAACGGCGGCTCCCGTCAAAGCGGTACTCGGGATTGCGTATGCCTCTGCGTATTGGCAGGCGGTTTGCCTGAACGGCGTTCGTTACCCGAAATCGGCATGGAGGGGAGTCGAGCAGGACCGATATTTGGACATCGAGCTGCAAGCCGGAGACAATGTGCTGTTGTTCGAATTGGCCGGGAACGATCACGGCCGCGGTCTCTTTATCGGGATCGACTGCGAGGATCCGTTTGAGGTTGTTTCTCCTTTCGATACGGCCGGCTACAAAGGTGCAGGCGCCGCAGAAGTCGCGGCAGCCTTAGCAGGAGCTCCAGAAGCCCAGAGGGCTTTAAATCCCTCTGGCGAGGAGCGTAGTCCTTTCATCGTGATCGGGCCGTTCGTCAATCATGAATATATCGATCACCAGGTTACGGAAGAACAGAAAGCCAACGATCGGATCATTGCAGCTTGCAGTACCGGCAAGCAGGAGGTCATCGATCGGTTGACACCGGACGGGCTGAAAGCCTACGAAGCGTACTGCCGCATAAGAGAAGCGGCTACAACCGAGCAGCTCGCTGCGCTGGGAGATGCGGTGCGTCCGGCCGATCCGAAGCTCGTCAGCCCCGAGTCGGTCTATGTGCAGACGCTTTGGAAGAAGAGCTCCTCGGCCAAGCCGGTGCCTGCCGATCTGCAGAAAGCGATCATGCCTCATGCCGTGCCGGGAATCGTGCCGCTCTACGACGAGAGCGACACGGAACTCGTCATCGATTTCGGTAACGAATGGTCGGGCTTCCTGTCCTTCGAGGTCGATGCCGGAGAAGGGACCGAGATAGACTTCTTCGGGGTTGAATATATGCTCGATGGCAAAATCCATTACACGCATTATTTGGACAATTCGCTACGTTACGTTTGCCGTAAAGGCCGGCAAAGCTATACTTCGAACGTGCGGCGCGGCTTCCGCTATTTGATCGTTACCGTCCGCAAGGCGCAGCGGCCTGTGAAGCTGTATAGCGTATCCGTCCTGCAAAGCAACTATCCGGTGGCCGAAGTCGGCCGATTCCATTCGTCCGACGCTTTGCTAAACGACATTTGGGAAATGAGCCGACATACGACGAGACTGTGCATGGAAGATACGTATGTCGACTGCCCGGCCTATGAGCAGACGTTCTGGGTCGGCGACAGCCGCAACGAAGCGCTCATTAGTTACTACGTTTACGGCGCGGAACCGCTCGTCAAGCGCTGTCTTGATCTGGTGCCGGGCTCGGCGCATCAGACGCCGCTATACGTCGACCAGGTGCCGAGCGGTTGGAACAGTGTCATTCCGAACTGGACCTTCTTCTGGGCGATCGCCTGCAACGAATACGTACAGCGAACCGGCGATCGCGATTATGCCCGAACGATGTGGCCGCACGTCAAATTTACGCTGGAGCATTACTGGCAGCTGGTGAATGAAGACGGATTGCTTGAAATGGATGCGTGGAATTTCCTCGACTGGGCGCCGATCGATCAACCGCGGCACGGCGTCGTATCGCATCAAAACATGTTTTTGGTGAAGGCGCTGCGCCATGCCTCCGAGCTGTCGGCCGCAGCGGGACTTGCCAGCGAAGGAAGGACATTTGCCGAGCGAGCCGATGCGTTGAAGCAAGCGATCGAAACGCATCTATGGTCGGCGGAGCGTGAAGCTTATCTCGATTGCATTCACACAGGCGGACGCAAGTCGACGATTTTCAGCATGCAGACACAGGTCGTAGCGTACTTATGCGATATTGCCGAAGGCGGGCGCAAGGTGAAGCTGGAGCAATATTTGGACGAGCCGCCGGTGTCATTCGTACAGATCGGCAGTCCGTTTATGTCGTTCTTCTATTACGAGGCACTGGTGAAGATGGGCCATACGCAACGGCTGATCGACGACATCCGCAAACAGTATGGCGAGATGCTCCGCTATGGCGCTACGACATGCTGGGAAATGTATCCGAAGCCGCAAGTGGACCCGGTTCGTCCGCATCCGGGCCATCTGACGCGCAGCCATTGCCACGCGTGGTCGGCCGCGCCGGGATATTTCCTCGGCACAAGCGTGCTTGGCATCAATCCGACCGCTCCGGGCTGGAGCGAAGTCGTGATCGCGCCGCAGCCGTGCGGCCTCGATTGGGCTCGCGGCAGCGTGCCGCTCCCGGAGGAAGGGCGCATCGACGTGTCCTGGCGCATTCGCGAGGACGGCACGATACACATTCAAGCTTGGGTGCCGTCTGGCGTCAAAGCGGAGATTCGCATGCCGGAAGGCTTCCAGGGCGAGGCGGAGCTGCGTACGGTGGGAGAGTAGCTGGTTGCTGTTCTATAATTAAGAAATGAGTTTATGCGAAAGGTGATGGGAAAGTAGCGGACTACTACCGCTTTTCTCCAACGCGTGCGAATCTCAAGCTCGCGTTGTGGCGCGACATGGCTGCCAGTCGAATCCTATTATCTCGCGAATACAGAAGAGAGCAGGCGCTGCGGCAGCCTGCTCTTGTTCGTTGCTCCGATCTCGGTACGGCAGCCGATTAACATAGAATCTGTGCGACCATGCGTCGTATGTCTTTAGGGGGCAAAACCACACGGGCAGGATTATAAGATACGAACTAGCAAAATAAGGCTAACCAACCACCAGACAGACGTATGGGAAAGCATATTGGTAGAAGTACGGGCAATCAAACTAATGGTAGGAGAAATCGATTAAATTTCTACGAGTTTCGGTAATTCGTTCCTTATATTAGCCCTAACCGAACAATTCAGAGGGCTATCGCTCTGAATAATGGGGATATCGCAATAAATCATGCCTTTTCTCAAACATTACCCGCAAAATAGTAGGTTTCAAGCAAGTAGTAGTAGGGGATAGCCGAACTAATGCAAATTCGTCCCATATTTCATATTGATTCCATCCATGTTTTTTGGTACTTTTACGCCATGGAACGATCTGGAATTCATACGAGGAGATGATGGTTATGCAAAGGCCGAATGTAGTCTTGATTATGACCGATCAACAGCGCTGGGATACGCTCGGATGTTATGGCAATGAAGTGATCCAAACGCCGAATCTGGATTGGCTGGCTTCCGAGGGTACCGTGTTTGACAGCGCATACTCGCCTTCGCCTTCGTGCATCCCTGCCCGCGCGTGCTTGTTGACCGGGATGGACCCGTGGAACACCGGCATACTCGGCATGGGCAGAGGCGGAGAAAGGCATATGGGTATCGGGTTCGAGCATACGCTTCCAGGCGAGCTGGCCAAGGCGGGATATCATACGCAGGGCGTCGGCAAAATGCATTTTTATCCTCAACGTTCGCTGAACGGCTTCCATCATACCGTGCTTGACGAATCCGGGAGGGAGGAAGACCCTCGTTTCACCTCGGACTACAAGCAGTGGTTTGAACGTAATAAAACAGGCGAGTACGGGATGACGGACCATGGCATCGGCTGGAACTCCTGGATGGCGAGGCCTTATCATGCACCCGAATTTTTGCATCCGACCAATTGGACCGTGAACGAATCACTCAAATTTTTGAAACAAAGAGACCCGAGCAAGCCTTTTTTCCTCAAAACATCGTTTGCAAGGCCCCATTCTCCGTATGACGCTCTTCCTTATTTTTTTGAATTGTATATGCAGAAAAATTTGCCCAAAGCGCAAGTCGGCGAATGGGCGGCCATGCATGATGTCCCGAAAGACGCATCCAGCACGGACGCCTGGCGAGGCGTTCGCAGCGATGAAGACATCAGGCAGGCGAGAGCCGGCTACTACGGGTCGATCAACCATATCGATCATCAAATCGGTCGACTGCTTTCGTATCTCAAAGGTTCCGGGCTGATGAACAATACGGTCGTCATTTTTACCTCCGATCATGGAGATATGCTGGGCGATCACCATCTATGGCGTAAAACGTATGCCTATGAAGGGTCGGCGCACATTCCGTTGATCGTCAAGCTGCCGAAGTCAATGGGCCGAACGGTGGAGCGGACGGACGCCCCGGTGCTGCTGCAGGATATTATGCCGACCGTTATGGAAGCGGTAGGTCTGGATATTCCGCAGACGGTGGATGGGAAAAGCGTCATCGGCGCAATGAAAGGACGATCGGCGGAAGCGCGCGATTTCATCCATGGGGAACACAGCACCTGCTATTCAGAGGAACAAGAAATGCAATACGTGACCGACGGCCGAGTGAAATACATATGGTTCCCGAGAATCGGAACGGAGCAGCTGTTCGATTTGTCGAGCGACCCGTACGAACTGACGGATCTAGCGCAGCGCCCGGAACACCGAGAGCAGCTCGCCGCTTGGCGGCAGCGCCTGATCTCCGTTCTGGAACCGAGGAGCGCAGGGATGACGGACGGCGATCGGCTCGTATCTCAAGCAGGCAAGCCCTTCGTCAAATCGCCGCACTATGCGGAACGATTGGCGCGGTTTCCGCTTCCTTTTTAGATTATAACCGAGAAATGACCGGTGCTTCGGAATAAAATGATTGAAAAAATCAAATTAATGATTTAATATTGCATTATATTGAATGAAAGGGGTTAATGAATTGAACAATTACGGGCAGTACACTTATCCGGAAATTTCCGCTCAGAGCGATGCTTTGAAAGCGGCTTGGGAACAGCTGGGACAACAGCAGTCCTGGATCGATCAATATTTGGCGAATCCGGCTTACGACGAGGTTATTTTCATCGGCTCGGGTTCTTCCTATTATCAGGCGCTTTCGATGGCCTCCACTTATCGCGTTTGGTTGAACCGACCGGCAACGGCTTATCCGTCATCGGAGCTGTTTTTGTTCCGAGAGCAAACGGCGCCGGCAGGCCGCAATTATTTGGTGATCGGGGTATCCCGTTCCGGCGAATCGACTGAGGTTGTGCTTGCGCTTAATTCGGTTAAAGAACTGCAGGGCTTCACCGTCGCGGGCATTACGTGCTATGAGAACAGCACGATGGCGCAAATCGCGCCGAGTCTCGTATCCCCGCTGGGCAAAGAAACGAGCACCGTCATGACGAAGTCGTTCAGCAGCATGACCTTCATGATGCAAGCGGCGATTGCCAAAGCGGCCGGATCAGCCGAGCTTGTAAGCGAAATGGAAGCGACGCTGCGCCTGGACGGCAATGTCGTGAAAACCGCGGACTCTTACATTGGGCAAGTCGTGAACGGCAATCAGTTCAATAAATTCGTTTACCTCGGCATGGGCTCGCTTTACGGCATTTCGCTCGAAGCGTGCCTGAAAATAAAAGAAATGTCCTATGTATGGACGGAAGCTTACGGCACGCTGGAATTCCGGCATGGCCCCAAATCGATCGTCGAGCCGGGGACGCTTGTATGTTTGCTTCTTTCGGAGAAAGCGCGCGGCTATGAGATTAAAGTTGCAGAAGAGATGAAACAATTCGGCGCATTTGTTATGATAATCACAGCGAAGAAGGGGACGGATCTCGATTTTGCGGACGCTGTCTTCGAAATCGGCGGAGAGAACGTATCGGACGAAGCGCGCGCGGCGCTCTACTTGCCGGCGCTGCAATACCTTGGCTACTACACGGCTTTAGGCCGGGGCGTAGACCCGGATTCTCCGCGCAACCTGACGCAAGTAGTCAAAATTTAACCGAGAAGGGAACGACTTGTATTTATGATGAGCGATCAAGGGATATCGAAAGGCGAACGCCGCCGGGCGGGCATCATGACGCTGCTGAAGCAGCAGGGAAAAGTGAGCATACCGGAAATTATCGAACGTTTCGAATGCTCGGAGGCTACCGCAAGACGAGACCTTGATCTGCTTGAAAAGCAGGGAAATATCATTCGCACGTTGGGCGGCGCGCAACTGGACACGACGCTGACCTCCGGCGAAACTTCCTTTAACGAAAAGCGCAATTTGCTGTGGCTGGAGAAAGAGGCGATTGCCGCCAAAGCGGCCTCCATGGTGGAAAAGGGGGATATCGTCGGTTTGACGGGCGGTACGACGACGTTCCTGATTGCGCGAGCGCTCAAATTTCACAACGATATTACCGTCGTAACGAATGCGGTCAACATCGCCATGGAGCTGGCGGACAGCGACGGCGTGCAGGTCGTGCTGACCGGCGGGGTGATGCGCAATAAGAGCTTTGAGCTGTGCGGTCCTTTGGCGGAAAGCATCGTAAACAACATTCATATCGGCAAAATGTTCATGGGCATCGACGGCATCAGCATCGATCCGGGCGTTACCACGTTTTCGGAGCTGGAGGCCCAGATCGCTCGTTTGATGCTGAGCCGCGCGTCCCAATGCTATGCCGTATTCGATCATACGAAAATCGATAAAATCTCTTTGTTCGCCATTGCGCCGCTCACTGAATTCAAGGGATTCGTAACGAACCGACTGGAAAGTCCGGCAATGCTGGATTATATCGAAAAGCACCGGATGGAGCTTCACCTGACGGAACCGGCAACCGAAGCGGAAAAAGCGCATTAATTCCGTCAGCGGGCTCCCGCGTGCAACGAAGGAAAGGCTGGAGAAGGAATCATGACATTAGTATCTTCTACCCCGTTATTGCAAGCGGCGAGAGCAAACGGCTATGCCGTTGGTGCTTTCAACGTTCATACTTTGGAAATGCTGCAGGCGGTCGTCGAGGCGGCGGAGGAGGCGCAAGCGCCGCTCATTTTGCAATCGACAGTCGGGACCGTAAAGCACTTGGGCGCCGAATACATCGTCAGCGCGGCGGAAACGGCGGCCAAACGGGCTTCCGTGCCGATCGCGCTGCATCTCGACCATTGCACCGATTTTGATCTGATCGTTCAATGCATTCGCGCCGGCTATACTTCGGTGATGATCGACGCTTCGATGTTTCCTTTCCAGGAGAACGCGGCGATGACGAAGCGTGTAGTCGAGATTGCGCGCGCGGCGGGCGTCAACGTGGAAGCGGAGCTTGGGAAAGTCGGAGGCGTCGAGGACGATATCGTCGTTGCCGAGAACGAGGCGCTGATGGCGGACCCGGACGAATGCAAGCTGTTCGTAGAGATGACCGGCGTACCTACGCTGGCCCCTGCGATCGGAACCGCTCATGGGATTTACAAAGGCGAACCGAAGATCGATTTTAACCGGATTCAAGCAATTGCCAGTCAAGTAGCCGTTCCGCTCGTGCTTCACGGGGGATCGGGCATTCCGGAGGAGCAGGTAAAACGCTGCGTTTCGCTTGGTATGGCCAAAATGAATATCGCGACGGAAATCCGGATCGTTTTCTCCGATGCAATCAAAGCCGTATTCGCGCAAAATCCGGACGAGAACGACCCGCGCAAATATATGGCGCCGGCGAAAAAAGCGGTGAAAGCAGCCGCGCTTGAGAAAATTGCTATGCTCGGCAGCGCCGGAAGAGCGCGTGATTTCCGATGAACATGATCACGACGGTCACACTGAATGCCGCGATTGACAAAACGTATTACCTGCCTCGGCTCGAAGTCGGGAAGCTCACAAGAGCGACCCGGCTTTATGCCGATCCGGGCGGTAAAGGCATCAATGTGGCCCGGGTTATTCAACAGCTCGGGTTGCCGGTTACGGCCACCGGCTTCGTAGCGGGAAGCAATGGCGACTATATTACGCGCCATCTCGGGAAACAAGGCATCGCTCATGATTTCGTAAGCGTAGACGGCGAATCCAGGCTTTGCCTGAACATGATCGATGAGACAACCGGGGAATCGACGGAACTGCTCGAACCCGGTCCTATCCTAACCGCGGAAGCGCTTGACCGTTTTAAGCAAAAACTGTTCGAATTGGCCAGGAAGTCGTACATCGTCTGCTTTAGCGGGAGTTTGCCGCAAGGCGTTCCGGCTGCGTATTACGCGGAGCTGATCGCACTGGTTAAGGCTGAAGGCGCGATCGCTTTTCTGGATACGAGCGGGGAACCGCTGCTGCAAGGGGTGCAGGCCGTTCCTTATTTTATTAAGCCGAACGAGCACGAAGTGTATCATTTGTTCAACGAGCGCCCGGCAACGGAAGGGGAGCTGCTGGACAAGCTTCGCCGCTTGCAGCAATCGGGGATTTCCCTCGTCAGCGTGTCGCTAGGAGACAAAGGCTCGCTAAGCTTGTATGACGGACAGCTGTACCGTACGGCTGCCCCGAAGGTGGAAGCGGTCAATACGGTCGGCTGCGGAGACGCTTTTGTCGCCGGGATGGCTGTCGGGCTGGCGCAGCAGCTGCCTGTGGAAGAGATGATGAAGCTGGCGATTGCATCGGGCACCGCCAATGCGCTGTCGGAAAGAGCAGGCAACGTCAGCTTGGAAGATGTCCAAAGGCTGCGCGGTCAAGTGACCGTGGAGAGGGAATAAGCTATATCAATACGTTTCTGTATGAAGGCATCGTTGGAAGTAGAAAAACCTTCTTTCCCGTCGGCACCTAGCCTGTGGAAAAGAAGGTTTTTCTCTTGAAAATACGTTTTGATCAGCAGACCGGAGTCAATGGGGATTGTTCATATCGATCGCTTATTGGTCTTCGTAAATCACGACGGATTGGGTCTCGTCTTCCCATTTTACAGCCGCTTTCAGCGCTTCGCTGACAAAGCGCACGGGAACTACTGTATTGCCCTCCACAATCGACGCCGGCACCTCAAGCGTTACTTCTTTGCCATCAACATAAGCAGTCGTGCTTCCGATCAAGAGTTTAACGGCAATGCCGTCTCTCGTTACGGTTACGGAACGCTCTTCCGCGTTCCAGCTTACCTCGGCTTTGAGTGCCTCGGAGATTGCTCGGAACGGAACCAGTGTACTGCCGTCACGGATGAAAGGAGCGACTTCGATGGAAGGCTCGTCGCCGTTAACATACAGCTTGATGCCGGTTTTTCCGACTTTTTCGTAGAGTTTACCCAGTTTCTTGTAGGAATCGATATTTTTTACGTTCGCCTTCACCGCTTCCTTTTGAACATAGACCGCATCCGTTACGCTGCCCTGCTGGTCCAACAGATCGGCTGCAGCCGAAAGAGCCGCATCCTTTTCGATTAAAGACTCCAGCTCGGCTCTAACTTCCGGTGTCAGCTTTGCATCGTATTTGGTTAAAAGAATGTCGGCCAGGATCGCTCCTGCCGGCTTGTCTTTCACATTTTCAATTGCTTTCAGCAAACCGTTGCTTCCATTCGAGCCGCTGCCGTAGGTGCTCGATGTAACCGTAGCCTGCGAATCTGAGTCCGACTTTACATTTCCCCCTTTTTCCTTCGTTTCGACGGTTGAAGTCAGAGCCGCTTCCGCCTTCTTTTCCGTACTGCTGCCATTATCCTGCTTTGCCATGGCCGTTCCAGCCATAAGACTGGTTGCTACGATACAGGACGCTGTAATCTTCCAGGTTTTGTTCATTTTCATTATCACGATATACCCCTTTGCTTGGCAAAATTTGATCTGGGAAAGTATTCCTCTAAGTAAGTTCGGGTGCTCACTATTTATTTGAGGGTGTCGGCTTCGTTAAAATATTTAAAATGAATTGCCCCCTCAAATGAATATCTATGACCGTATAACTTAGTATTCAGCTGCAGCTGATCCAAACTAAAGGTGGTATTCATGATGAGACGAAACATGAGAACTCGTTCGCAATTGCCCAAACGCCTTACCGGAGGCGCCTTGGCCATATTATTAGCTGTTGGGCTGGGCTCGAGCAGTGCTTATGCATACGAGAATGTAGCGGCGGCAGCACAAGACCAGACGGTCAAAGCTTCCACCCATGCGGAAGGGAATAAGGCAGGACTATTGCCTGGAGATTTGTTGTACTTTATTAAAACGATCTATGAACAGATCCGGCTTGCTTTGTCGTCCGATGATGTGAAGGAGGCCCAATTGCTTGCCGAATTCGCCCAAATCCGACTTTCCGAAGCCAATGCGCTGCTTGTAAAAGGAAAGGTAGCGGAAGCCAAGCAATCGATCCAGAAGTCATTGGAAACGCAGCAAAGCGCGGTCGAGAAAACGGAACAAGCGTCCGGCACCTTTACGGCGGACACCTACGTGACGCCAACTTCCGCATCAGAGAAAGCTTCCGTGGAGCCATCCCAATCTGCAGCGGGGAAGAGGACCTCAGAAAAAAAGGAAGTAACCAACAAGGAGAAAATACTCACAATAAAAACGGATTTGCAGCGTAATATTGCGGCTCTCGCTGATGTGCTGGAAAAGGTCGAAAATCCGAACGCCCAGATCGCAATAATGAAAAATATTGAAAAATCGTTCGCCCATCTGGAGGAGAAGCTGGAAAAGATCGAGCGCAAAAAAGAGACGGAGCCGGTACTTCAAACCGTAAAGCCGGCTTCTTCTCAGGTTGTGAACGTAGCGGAGGCTCCGTCCGACACCCGGGACGTGCAGGAGAACGCAGCTGAACCGGCAGCCAAAGATGGGGTTAAACCGGTCAAAGATAAATCGGCTCATGCGGAAGCACAACGTGAAAAGACGAAGAAGCTTGAAAAGACGGAGAACCGCGATAAGGAAGACAAAAAAGATAAGCAGGAGCGTCCGGCAATCGGACAACGAAATAACGATAATAAAGGGGAGAACGGGGGAGACAACAACAAAGGAAAAAATATCAGTAAACATAACGATAATAACGGGAACCGTAATAAATAAAGTCGTAACCCTATGACAATCGATTTTCTAGCTTCTCATAGGAAACGCAATGTCCTGGACGGCGACTTTATATTGAAAGCATTCCACAGCAACCAGCACCCGGCCGGATGAGTTCCGTGCTCACAATCATTGCCGTAAATGACAGATGCATGAAAGGGGCCGCCTTCCGTCACTTTCAATGACTTTGGGCAGCCCCTTCTTGCATTTTATAGAGTGATTAATTTTATCGTTTATTCGGCTGCAGGAGCCTGAAGTACGACCTTCCACGCTTTTCCGATCGGAGGCAAGCTTTTGGTCAGTACGCCGTTATAAAATCCGATCACTTTGGCGCCTTTGACAAGCGCGCTTTTCTCGATCGTCTCGCCTTCCTTATTGACGAGTGACGTTTTGTCCGTCAATTGCAGCACAACTTCAGACTGCGATTGCTCGGTCAGCCCAGTCCCCTTAATGACAATGCTTGTCATCCCGTCCTCGCTCACGCGTACGTCCTGGATCGTTCCCGACGTACCGATCAAGTCCACAGCATCCGGCCGGTAGGCTACGGAAATTTTGTAAGTCGGCGTTTGCGGCGGCAAGCTCATCGTCATGGCGAGGGAATGTTCCGCTTCGATTTCCGTGCCGATCGTAAGATCGGAGAATACCATGGCCGTGCCGTCAGTCGATTCAATAACTGTATCTTTCCCAACGTTCAGAACGAGTCCGTCCGGTCCCACGCCGTTGATTTGAACGGACTGATGCCCGTCGTTATCGCGTACAGCGGTGATGACGCCTTTGGTCGTTGCCGTTTTCCGCTGCTCCTCTTGCGTAATGGAAATGGTGCTGCCCTCGATCTTGACTGCGGCATGCAGTACTTCGCTTGCAAACGACGCAGGTACGAACAGTTTGCTGTCTACGAGTGCAGGAGCGGTACCGAGCGTTTTATACATTTTGTTGACGGCGTATCGGTCCTCGCCAGTGGTGACCGTCACCAGCAAATTGTCTTTGACCAAGTCCGTGGACATGTTCTCCGCGTTCCACGTTAAAGTGAAGCCGAGCGCTTCCGTTACGTCGCGCAAAGGCAGCATCGGCTCTTTCGCGTCGGCTTGCTTGAAACCGGCTGCCGTCAGGGCCGTACCGTTAACCGTAACTTGAAGCTGCTCAAGCGCGACCGGAGCGGAAATAACGGTTGCTTGAACCGGTTGCGGCGCGCTGTCAGCGGCGTAGGCTGACCCGCCTGTCAATGAAATGGAAAGTGCCACGAGAGCTGCAATGCGTTTGTTCATGCGATAGTTCATCATCAAAATCCCTTTCTGTTGGTAGTCTTGTTGAGCTTTACAAGTCTATTAACGGGCAAGGTTCCATTTATGTTGCAAATCGGTTGAAAATTGATGAAAATCATGGAGCATGGCATGGTCTGGTAGCTAACGCGGCAGGGATACGGCGTTTCATCGCAGATGAACGAGTCAAGAGCCGCTTCCAGACAGGCGTCCTGGGTTCGCTACGGTTGCAACTGAGCAATTATATTGAAGAAAAGCACAAGAATGCGTAAAGAATGCGCATTTTTTTTGTGTTACGGTTAGGGAGCGGGCCAACAGATGCTGACTTATGATACCGTTTTCTTGCTTGCCGGGCGAAACGGAAGCGGAGCGCAAAGCGGAACGATCAATCAAAGGAGACGATGCATACATGCCGAGATGGACGGTGGCAGCCGACGGAAGCGGCGATTATACGAGCATACAGGAAGCGATCGATTCGGTGAGGGTGCACTGGGAAGAGCGGACCGTCATCTTTATTAAAAAAGGCGTGTACCGGGAGCGGGTGACGATCCCGGACAACAAGCCGATGATTAGTCTCGTCGGTGAAAGTATGACCGAGACGATCATTACCTACAATCTCGACGCCAACCTGCGCCCGAATGGGAAGCCGATCGGCACGTTTGAAACGTCCGTGCTGACCGTACACGGGGATGACTTTACCGCCGAGCATTTGACCGTGCACAATACCGCCGGCGTCGGACCGGGCATCGGGCAGGCGCTGGCCGTCTATGTATCCGGCGACCGGGCCGTGTTTACGAACGTGCGGATGTTGAGCTATCAGGACACGTTATATACGAGCAAAGGAAGGCAGTACTTCAAAAGCTGCTTTATTGCCGGTCACGTCGATTATATATTCGGCGGCGCAACCGTGTTGTTCCACGAATGCGAAATCCACAGCCTGCGCGACGGCTACATTACGGCGGCTTCGACAACGGCGCAGACCGAATTCGGATTTGTCTTCCTCGACTGCAAGCTGACGAACGGACCTGAAGCCGACGCGGTTTATCTCGGCCGGCCATGGCGGCCGCATGCCCATGTGGCGTTCATCAACACATGGATGGGGCCGCATATTCGAACGGAAGGCTGGGATAACTGGCGCAATCCGGACAACGAGAAGACGGCCCGTTACATGGAAACGGGGAGTCACGGTCCTGGAGGAGCAACGGATGGGCGTGCTACATGGGCGAAAATGCTGGAGCCGGAGACGGCGGCCGGGTGGACGATTGAACGAGTTTTTGCGGGTGCGGATGGCTGGAACCCGGTCTCATAACGAACGAAGCCGAGCCATAGGAGGATCGCAGGGCAGTTAACGGCTTCAACAAGCTAACGGAGCCAGCTGCCCGTGCGGGCTTTGGTTGTACAGGATTGCTCTGAGGAGGAGCGCAAGCGGACCCATTTGAATAGGTGAGTTTCAGCGCCGGACCGGTATTGCCGTTTCGCACCGGATGTATATGTTGGCTGTTCGGCCAGGTGCCAACCAATTTGTAAGCGCTTGCTATATACTGGGTAAACCCGAGGAGGAATGGTTCATGAACTGGAACAGAACATCGTTAGCAGCTTCGTCTTCGCTGCTCGTCCTGCTTGCCGGATGCAGCGGCGGGGGGCCAGCCGAAAGCACGCCGGACGCGCCGCCAGCGAAAGCCGCCGATACGGCGCCGGTAATGTTAACCTTCTATATCGCAACGGGCATCGCGGATAAAGACGTGAAAAACTTGATTGTCGATCCGGTCAAAAAAAAATATCCGCATATTACGATCGAGCCGATCGTTCCGGGCCAAGGCACGAAGATTGAAGATTTGGTGACGGCGGGCAAGACGCCGGATTTCATCTATACGTGGAACGGCGATCTTGGGAGATTCGGTCAAATGGAGCTGCTCGACGATATAACGCCGCTGGCCAAAAAGCATAACTCCGATTTAGGCCGGTTTGAGCCGGTCGTGCTCGATTCGATCAAGAAGTTGGCACCCAAAGGCGAACTGTATGCGCTGCCGTTCTCACTCAATTTTAACGCGACCTATTACAATAAGGACATCTTCGACAAGTTCGGCATGTCGTATCCGAAAGACGGCATGACATGGGATGAAGCGATCGAGCTCGGCAAAAAAATGACCCGCATCGATAACGGTACGACGTACCGCGGACTCGACAGCGACCAGTTGGGGCGGCTGAGCACGCAGCTTTCTTTGACGATGGTAGACGGCAAGACGGATCGGGCGTCCGTGAACAACGAAGGGTGGAAGAAGCTGTTCGAAACCGCCAAGAAAGTGTGGTCCATCCC
Organism: Paenibacillus allorhizosphaerae; assembly: GCF_910594985.1. Lineage (GTDB taxonomy): Bacteria > Bacillota > Bacilli > Paenibacillales > NBRC-103111 > Paenibacillus_G > Paenibacillus_G allorhizosphaerae. The sequence goes on along the minus strand of NZ_CAJVCE010000005.1, from coordinate 153,893 downwards.
GAATAACGCACCGCCGAAAATGATGACCTTTAACGGGGCCAAATGGTTCATGGAAGACAAGAATGTGGCGATGCTGACGACCGCCAATATATTATCGAACCTGGAAAGTGCGGAGCAAAACGGACTGCATTGGGACGTCGTCAAGTTCCCCGTATACACGGAGAATCCGAACGTCTTCCGGTATGCGGAAGCCCATATGATCGCGATCACGAAGACAAGCAAATACCGCGATCAGGCGATGCAGGCGCTCGATGTGATAACGTCCGAACAGAACCAGCGGATCAGTGCACGAACGGCGGCCAAGCCGAGCCCGCTCAAAAATCCGGAGCTGAAAAAAGAGTTCGGGGCCGATATGCCATTCCTTAAAGGAAAAAATTTGCAGTCGGTCATCGGTGACACGCCGGCACCGGCGCCGCTCTTTTCACCATACGAGAATGAGTCCAGAGGCGTCTTTTGGAAAAGCTTCGAGGAGTATTTCAGCGACGCCAAAGACGTGAACACGGCGCTTAGGGAAGCGGAAGAAAAAATCAACCAGCAAATTCAGAGCAAGAAGAAATAAGATAGATGCTAGCGGACTTTTGCCGGGAAGGCAGAAGTCCATTTTTTTGGCAGACGTAGAATTTCCGAAGACGCTTGAACATACATAAAAGAGAGGGGACAAACGGCAGGACAAACCGCGCTCATCCGAACCGATGAAGGAGGGAAGCCCGGCCGGCAGATCCGGAAGGAGGAGGAAGGGCAGTGGAAGGCGAATTGCTCATCGGACTATTAAAGCTCATACTCATCAACATCGTATTAAGCGGAGACAATGCCGTAGTCATCGCGCTCGCTTGCCGAAATTTGCCTGCAGAACATCAGAAAAAGGCCGTTTTCTGGGGAAGCTTCGGCGCCATAGGTCTGCGGATCGGTTTGACCTTTATCGCCGTATGGCTCTTGCAGATCCCGTTTGTTCAGCTGGCTGGAGGACTTTTGCTAATATATATTGCGTTCAAATTGCTAAGGAACGACGGGCATGCAGAGCATGTTCAGGCGGGAGCGAGCCTTATGGAAGCGCTGCGCACGATTATTTTTGCCGATCTGATTATGAGTCTGGATAATGTGCTTGCGATGGCTGGGGCTGCGAACGGGAATTTGCTGCTGATCAGCTTCGGGCTTGTCATCAGCATTCCGTTAATCATCTGGGGCAGCCGGCTGCTGATGCGACTCATGAGCCGTTTCCCGGTGCTGGTACAGCTTGGGGCAGGATTGCTCGGCTATACGGCCGGGGAGATGGCGGTCGGCGACAAAGCGGTCGGAGCGTTTCTGGAGAAGTTATTTCCGCCCAGCCATTATATTGCGCCGATTGTTCTGGGCTTGTTTATTTTCTTGTTCGGCTTCATCGCGGACAAACGAAAACAAATGCAGCAGCAGCTTGCCGCTCAAGGCAAATAGCAGCGACATGACGATAGCAGGTCGGGGACAAGGTCCCCGGCCTTTTGATGTTACACGGAAATCTTTGTAAATGAACAAATATATAGAAAAAATGTGCAAAAAATTAGGCAGAAGAACCGCCATCGCTTATGTTAGTGTTATTACACGAAAGAAAATACCAGATCGGAGCGGGCGGTTATGTTCACGGCGGCATAAAAAGTAAGCGCATACAGTGGGTCCGGTAAACGAACAATAGCGTCCCGAACCGGCAATAAAGGGGAGGTCCAAATGAAAAGCACGCATTGGATTACGACACTATGCGTCATAGCGACAGCATCGCTGCTGACGGCTTGCGGCGGGCAGGGAGCAAGTCCGGGTGCTGTGGACAAGGATATGGAAAAGTCAAATAACGGACCGGTCGAGCTGACAGTGTACTCGGCAGGCGGGGAACCGGAGGAGTCCTGGAATGCGAATTTCGGGAACGCCATCAAGAAGAAATTTCCGAATTACAAGATCAATTACATTAATCCGCGCGGCAATGCCAATCTGAAAATCGACGCGCTGCTTACGTCCGGCACGACGGTAGATATTTACTATGAATCGATCGGCGGATTTTTCAGCAGCATGTCCACGTACCAACTGCAATACGATTTAACCGATTTGATCAAAAAGTACAAGGTCGATTTGAACCGTTTCGAGCCTTCGCTGATCGATGCGATGAAAAACAATGTGAAAGGGCAAATCTGGGGCTTGCCGGTTCAAAATATTAATATGGTGCTGTACTACAACAAAGATGTATTCGATAAATTCGGCATCGCCTATCCGAAGGACGGGATGACTTGGGACGAGGCTCTGACGCTCGCCAAAAAATTTAACCGGACCGAAGGCGGAAAACAGTACACGGGCCTCGTCGTTTCCCCGGCGCATATGATCAAGATGAATCCGTATTCCCTGCCGCTGGTCGATCCGGCGAGCGAACAAGCGACGATCAATAAAGACGCCAAATGGAAAGCGCTCTATCAAACGCTGTTTGCCGACGTGGCTTCCGACGAGACGTACCGGGCCAAAATCGCGTCGCTGAACAACAAGCTGCCGTATATCGATCAGTTTTATAAAAACTACGATTTGGCGATGTTCGCCGGGCTATCCAGCCTGTTTACGTCATTTGCCGAATTTGAGTCGCTGAACTGGGATATCGTATCGCTGCCGACGTTCAAAGACTTGCCGAAGACCGGCTCGCAGAGCTACCCGACCTACTTTTCGGTGACGAGCTCTAGCAAGTACAAGGAAGAGGCGTTTCAAGTCATCAATTACCTTACTTCCGACGAAGTGCAGCTGGACATTTCCAAGAAAGGCTTGATGTCCAGCCTCAAAGGGGAACAGTTCAAAAGCAATTACGCCAAGGACGCCAAATTTAAAAATAAAAATTTCCAAGCGTTATTTTACAACCAGCTGGCTCCGATTCCGGCCAAGACGGTGTACGATACGATTGCCGAAAAAGCGTACCAGAAGCAGCTTGTCGATCTGTCGCTCGGCAAAGTCGATATCAATACGATGTTCCGGGCCGCCGAGGAAGAGACGAATAAAGGCATTGCGTCGCAAAAAGGAAAATAGACGGTTTCGTTAAGAGGAGGGCACCATGCGGTATCACAATGTGGAACTGCATCATGTGGAAGATTTGCTTGCACCCGAATCGGGAGACGGAGTCATTGATGCGGTACATTCACGAATGGAGAAACGGCGGCTTATGAGAAGCTCGGCCGCATGTCGGCGCTTGATCGTCCTGATGATTTTGCTCGTATTAGTGGGATGTCAGGCTAACGGAGGGAAAAAGCCATTGAACGCAAGCAACGAAGCTGCTGCAATCGAACGGTTGAACGTCTATTTGGCGGGAGACTCCACCGTAGCGAACTATCTCCCGAAAGAAGCGCCCCGCGCCGGATGGGGTCAAATGATCGGCACAATGATGGATGATACCGTAACGGTTTATAACGGCGCCGCATCGGGAAGAAGCTCGAAAAGCTTTATCGACGAGGGGAAGCTTGTCCCGCTGCTCGAAAAGCTTGGGAAGGGGGATTATTTGCTCATTCAATTCGGGCATAACGACGAGAAGAAAGAGGACCCGGCCCGTTACACGGAGCCTGGTACGACGTACAAAAGCTACTTGAAGCAGTATATCGAGGGAGCCCGCCTCAAAGGCGCCGCTCCGATTCTGGTCACGCCGGTAGAACGGCTCGGGTTTGCCTCCGGGGGCAAAGCGAAAGATACGCACGGGCAATATCCGGCAGCGATGAAGGCGCTCGGCAAGGAGCGGGACGTACCGGTCATCGACCTGACGGCCCGAAGCAAAGCGCTGTACGAGCGGCTCGGCGAAGAGAAGACGAAGGCGTTGTTTTTATGGCTGAAGCCGGGGGAAAGCCCGAATTATCCGGACGGTTCGAAAGATAACACGCATTTTCAGGAATACGGCGCAACCCAAATCGCCGGATTGGTCGCCGCAGGGCTGAAGGAGCTCAACTTGTCCATAAGCAGCCATATCAAGGAACCGGTACATACGGACAAATAGGAGGGGAACATTGTGCTGAAGAAAGGAATGACGGCTTGGCTTGTCTTGCCGCTTGCAGCGATTTCGCTGGCGGGCTGCGGAAATATGCCAGAGACGAAGGAGCAGCCGGCCGGCGCGGTTCCGGCATCGGGCAATGCGCCTGCGGAGCTTGTCTTTTTCTCCAATAGCGCCGACTCGCAGGAAAGCTTTAACGAGCGGTTCGGCGACGCGATCCGCAACAAATTCTCGAACTACACGATCAAATACATCAAGAAGGAAAAAGGATCGCTGCTGCCCGATCTGATAGCGTCCGGACAGCCGATCGATATTTATTGGGAGTCGATCGGAGGGTTTGCCGACGGCTTGATCGGCTTTGACATGCAGTACGACATGACGGATTTAGCAAAAAAGTATAAAGTCAATCTCGAATCGTTCGAGCCGACGATCATGGATGCATTGAAGCAATTATCCGACGGAAAGCTGTACGGCTTGCCGGTGTTCAACAATTCGATGGTGCTGTACTACAACAAAGACATCTTCGATAAGTTCGGCGTTCCGTATCCGAAGGACGGAATGAATTGGGACGAGGCGCTGGAACTCGGTAAGAAGTTGACGCGAAGCGAAGGCGGCGTGCAATATTTTGGCCTTGGCGTCACGCAGCTGCATATCCTCCGAATGAACCCGTTCTCCCTGCCGCTTGTGGATCCGAAGACGGACAAGGCGACGATCGGCAATGATAACTGGAAGAAGCTGTACTCATCGGTCTTCATCAACCCTGCACAGGATCAAGGCTACAGGGCAAAGATCGAGGAGAACAAAAACAAGCTCCCGTCGGAAACGTACGATCCGTTCACGAAAACGAGAGTGATGGCGATGAGCGGCGCCATTACGAGTCTGCCTTCCATACGCGCGGAAGAACTGTCCGCTTTCCGCTGGGATATGGTGGCGATGCCGACCTTCAAAGAACTGCCTGGCGTCGGGCCGCAAGCATACCCGACCTACTTCTCTGTCACGAAGCAGAGCAAGTACAAGGAGCAGGCGATGGAAGTGATCCGCTTTTTGGCGTCAGAGGCGTACCAGACGGAAGCCGCCAAAAAAGGCGTCTTCATGCCCGTGCTGAAAAGCGATGCGGTCAAAAAAGCGTTCGGTCAGGAAAACGCCCAGTTCAAAGGGAAAAATATCGGCGCCTTGTTCTACAACAAATATGCCCCGATCCCCGAGAAATCGAAATATAACGGCGTCGCCCAGAGCATGTTCGAGAAAGTGATCGGGGACCTCGCGCTCGGCAAAACGGACATGAATACCGCCTTCCGGACCGTGGAGGAAGAAGTGAACAAGGCGGTCGAAGCGGAGAAGAAAAAATAAGCCGGACTAGTGGTTAGCCCGGAATGTATTTTATTCATAGGGAATTTCCCGGCCGATTTCAAGCTGTCTTTTGCGGTATTGAAGCGGGGAAATTCCCGTTATTTTTTTGAACGTCGTATTAAAGTGGGAAATATGGCGAAAGCCGACAAGCTCGGAGATCGACAATATTTTGTGCTGGCTTTCGCGCAGCATGCGCTGCGCTTCCCTCACCCGGATGACGAGAAGATACTCGCGGAAGTGAAAGCCGGTAATTTTTTTGAAGATTCTGCTCAGGTAGGACGGGCTAATATAAAATTGCTTGGACACTTGCTCCAGCGTGAGCTCGTCCTGATAATGGCTGTTCAAAAATGCGGCGATTTCGGAAATTTTCTCATGCATCGGATGCGCATAGTGAGGCGGCTCCTCATCTTCCCGCCGCAGCTGACGGTGAATCAGTACGAGCAGCTTCATAAGGGACGACCGGACATAGGCCTCGTAGCCCTCCCCCCGCTCCGTGCATTCCGCGAGCATGTCCCGAATCAAGCGGTCGACCGCCGGCTGTTCCTTTAACGGAAACCTGACCAGGCGCGAGCCCTGCGCGAACGGAAGCAGCTGCGGATCGCCCGGCCCAAGTCTTGCATGGATGAACTCGTGTTTGAAATTAATCAGGATTCGCTCGAATCCCGGCGCCTCCGAACTCGACGTTTGATGCAGATCGTGAGGATTGACGATCACCAGATCACCTGCCTGCGCCGTATAGACGGTATCGTTAATGAAATAAATGCGCTCGCCCTGCAGCAAATAAAAAATTTCGTAATACGGATGGAAGTGGCCGCTGGCCATCGAGTAATACCCTTTGCGGTGCATGTATTGAATGGAAAAAGAATGCTCCTCCAAACTATACGTTTCACCCAAAATATCCGTCATGGCGCATTCCCCTTCTTAGAGAACAAATAGATACATTTTTTGTGGCGGTAACGGTCAATTCATGATCATTTTATCAAATATTTGCGCAGCGAGGAACAAGGAGGACAAATAAACGAAATCTTCGAGAAAAATGGACATGAATGATAAACTTCTTCTTTTCGTATTACTCTACAATAAAGAAGAGTAAACATATGCTTCCCATGTGCAGCACTCATCATTGCATGCCGCTGCTCCATAACGCTTCGCATTGCAGCCGGTTCATACGAAAGGACAAGGTGAATACTGTTGGTTACGAATTTGAAACAGCCCTGGATTGCGGATCAGGGCGACGGCACGTTCAAAAACCCGATCCTATACGCGGATTATTCCGATCCGGACGTGATTCGCGTCGGATCGGACTTCTACATGACGGCATCGAGCTTCGCTCATTTGCCCGGTCTGCCGATTTTGCACTCCAAAGATTTGGTCAATTGGGAATTGATCGGCCATGCGGTAACCAGTCTCGATTCATTGCCGGGCTATGACAAGCCGCGCCACGGGGACGGCGTATGGGCTCCGTCGATCCGTTATCACGACGGGAAGTTTTGGATTTTTTTCAGCGCGCCGGACGAAGGAATCTTCATGACGACGGCTGACCATCCTGCAGGTCCGTGGGCACCGCTCCATTGCGTGAAGGAAGTGAAAGGCTGGATCGATCCGTGTCCGTTCTGGGACGAAGACGGTCAGGCTTACCTCGTGCACGCCTTTGCCCGCAGCCGCTGCGGCATCAAGCACAGGCTGCAGCTGCTGAGAATGTCGCCGGACGGCAAAGAACTGCTCGGCGAAGGGCATCTTCTGTATGACGGGGAGCAGCACCATCCGACGATGGAAGGACCGAAAGTGTACAAACGAAACGGTTACTATTACGTCTTCGCGCCTGCAGGCGGCGTCGCGACGGGTTGGCAGACGATTCTCCGCTCGAAGGACATTTACGGTCCTTACGAAGATCGGATCGTGCTGCACCAAGGCTCCACGGATGTGAACGGACCGCATCAAGGCGGTTGGGTCGAGCTGGAATCCGGAGAATCGTGGTTTATCCATTTCCAGGACAAGGACGCTTATGGACGCATCGTTCACCTGCAGCCGGTCCGTTGGGTGGACGATTGGCCGCTCATGGGCGTAAATCCGGATGAGAACGGCGTCGGCGAGCCGGTGCTGCGGATGAAAAAGCCCGACGTCGGCGGGGAGTACCCAGTAGCGGTACCTGCGACTTCCGATGATTTTGCGGAGCAGCGGCTAGGTTTGCAATGGCAGTGGCAGGCGAATCCGCAGCAAGCGTGGTATGCGCTCGGCGAGAAGGAAAGCCACCTGCGCTTATACGCCGTGCCGACGCAGGAAAGCGGGAACGGGAACGTGCCGACGCTGTATGCGGCACCGCAGCTGCTAATGCAGAAGCTGCCGGCGCCGGCATTTACGGCAACGGCGAAGCTCAGCTTCGAGCCCGATGCACCGGGCGATCGCTCCGGCCTGATCGTGTTCGGCCTGAAGTACGCGGGACTCGGATTGATCAAGGACGACGGCGGCAGTGTTAAGCTCGCTTACTGGACGGGCGACGAGCAGTCGGAAACCGTCGCATGGCAGGGCGAGGAACTGACCGGAACGGTCTTTTTACGGGTTACGGTGGCAGAGGGGGCACTGTGCTCCTTTAGCTTCAGCACGGACGGCGATCAATTCGAGCCGGTTGGCCAGCCATTCACGGCAAAAGAGGGCCGCTGGGTCGGCGCGAAGGTCGGCGTGTTCGCCGCTAACATGCAGCGAAGCGGCAGCAGGGGCTACGTCGATGTGGATTGGTTTGAAGTGAGCGAGTAACGGATTGGGGGAGATGCGTCACTGACGCGTCTCCCCCAATCGTCTTGTTTTAACCTGAATATGCTCGTTGCAACTTCTTAGCAAATCTGTATCTTTTTATGAAAAAACGGGATATTCAGCCCGCCGGGAAACGGATATAATGAGCACAGATTCATGTAAGCGCTTTATTATACACTTATTCCAGGGAGGTCTATCGAAATGAGAGGTGCTTTGCTGAAGAAGAAAAGAAGGGCAACGGCAATGATCGGTTTGCTTGCCCTATCTATTGTAAGCGCATGCAGCTCGGGGCCGGGAGCCGGCAAACCGGCGGCGGAACCGGGCAAGACTGCTGCACCGGATACGGCAGCCTCTTTGGGGCCGGCCGAACTGACGATCACGTCAAGCAGCGCCTTGAGCGAAGAAGCTTTCGAGAGCAACTTCGGGCAATATTTGAAGAAAAAATTTCCAAATTTCAAATTTACGTATATCAAGAAAGCGACCGGAACGCTCATTACCGACCTGATCACCGCAGGCACGCCGGTGGACCTTATTTTCGAATCGTCGGGCAATATTTATCCGGGATTGATTAACGCCGGACTAGCCATGGACATATCCGACACCTGGTCAAAAAGCACAACATTGACTTGAACCGTTTCGATCAAGGAAGCTTGGGGGTCATGAGGCAGCTGGCCGGCGGGGGACTGTACGGGTTGCCGGTCTACGATCTTGTGATGGTGACTTATTATAATAAGGACATATTCGACCGCTTCGGAGTTTCCTATCCGAAAGACGGCATCACGTGGGAAGAAACAATCGAACTGGCCAAGAAGCTGACCCGCAACGAAGACGGCAAGCAATATCTTGGTCTTGTCGTGTCACCGGCGCACTATATCCGGTTGAATCAGCTGTCCGTCGGGGCGATGGATCCGAAGACGGAGAAGGCTACACTTAACAACGAACAATGGAAAAAGCTTTTTGACAGCGTGTTCAAAGCGCAAGGGAACATGCCGGACTATATGAAATACGTCACCGACAACAAGAATAAAATGCCATATAAAGACGAGTTTCTGAAAACGAAGACGTTGGCGATGTTCGTTTATTTGTCCGACCTGCACACGGCCAATCAGGAAGTGATGGACCAGATGAATTGGAATATGGCGACAGCGCCGGTATTCAAGGACATGCCGAAGACGGGAACGCAGACGTACCCGTTCTTCTGGAATATCGCCTCGAACTCGAAAAACAAAGATGCATCCATGGAAGTGCTTAAATATTTGACATCCGACGAATATCAGCTGATCGTGTCCAAGCGGGGCGAGATGACTTCACTCAAAAATGCAGACATCCGGAAGGAAATGGGCAGAGACATGAATTTCAATAACATTAACTATAACGCGGTTTATGCCAATACACCTGCGGCGAGCGCGCCAAGGCACAAGTTCGAGCAAATCGCGCAGAAGCCGGTCGAGAACATCATCGCCGAGGTCGTCACCGACAAGGTCGACGTCAACTCCGCATTGCGCAGGGTGGACGACGATGCGAACAAAGCGCTCGACGCCGAGAAGAAAAAGTAAACGGTCTGGAGCATATAGATATAAATATCGCATCGTCAGGACAAGAAAACGTAAAGTTTCTTGTCCTCTTTTATGGTACTGTAAAGGCGACGACGAAAAAGGAACGAAGGAGCGGATAAACCATGCTAAAGCTCGATGATTGGGTAAAACAAATGACCCGCCAGACGGTGCAAAAACTGCCGTTTCAAGCCGAAAATGCGCAGCAGTGGGAAGAATGGCGCGATGCGCTGAAGTCGAAGCTCGCAGAACTCGCCGGCACGTTCGAGGAGCATCGTGTTGAGCTCGAACCGGAGACGGTTGAAACTAGCGATCTGGGTGATGTCATCCGCGAGCGTGTCGTGTTGACCACTTCACCTGGACTTCGGATGCCTGTTTACATATTGCGCCCCGCGCAAAAGCAAGGCCGACTTCCCGTAATCGCCGCCCTCCACGGTCATGGTTACGGCAGCAAGGAAATCGTCGGCCTGCACCCGGACGGTTCGGAGATGACGGGCGACCCGGGCATTCACCGCAGCTTTGCGCTGGAGCTGGCGCGACACGGGTATCTCGTGGTCGCGCCCGAGCTGATCGGCTTCGGCGAACGCAGGCTCGAGGAAGACGAGGGCAAGCCGCCGAAAGATAATTCGTGTTACCGGCTGACGGCGGCATTCATGATGGCCGGCGGAACGATCGGCGGCTTTCGCAGCTACGAAGCAAGGCGCGCGATCGATTACGCGCTGCAGCGCGGCGATGCGGACGCGTCTCGCGTCGGCTGCATGGGGCTCTCCGGCGGAGGCATGGTTTGCGCGCTGACGTCGGCGCTCGACGATCGGATCAAAACCGCGGTCATCAGCGGATACACGAACACGTTTGACGACAGCATCCTGGCCATGCGCCACTGCATCGATAACTACATCCCCGGTATTCTCGAGTGGGCGGAGATGCCGGATATGATCGGCCTGATCGCCCCGCGCCCGCTGATGATCGAAGCCGGGGAGAACGATCGGATCTTTCCGCTGCACGGCACGCGTAAAGCCGTATCGGTCCTGCAGAAGGTATATCGTACGGCCGGCGTGCCGGAACGGTTCGAAGCCGATATATTTGAAGGCGGCCACGAAATTCACGGAACCGTATCTTACGCGTGGTTTGATCGATGGCTTGGCGAGAGGGGAGGCGAATAGCGGCGATGTCGATGAGCATCTGGTTCAAGCAGCCGGCCGGCAAATGGGACGAAGCGCTGCCGATCGGCAACGGAAGGCTGGGCGGCATGGTGTTCGGGCACCCGTCAAGGGAGCGCATCCAGCTGAACGAAGATACGGTTTGGTACGGGGGACCGAGAGACCGGAACAATCCGGACGCGCTCGAGAACCTGCCCGAGATTCGGCGGCTGTTGTTTGACGGCAAGCTGAAGGAGGCGCACCGGCTCGCCGAGCTGGCGTTTTCCGGTACGCCAAACAGCCAGCGGCATTACATGACCGCAGGAGATTTGCTGCTGTTCATGGACGGACAGCGGGAGGCGGCCGATTACAGCCGGTCGCTCGATTTGGAGACAGCCGTCGTGTCCACGGCATACGAATGCGGTGGCGTCCGCTACAAGCGGGAAACGTTCGCAAGCTACCCGGACGGAATCATCGCGATGCGTATCGAGGCCGACCGGCCGGGGAACGTTTCGCTGCACGCGAGATTCGAGCGGCAAAAGGGCAAGTATATGGACGGCGCGTCCAAATGCGGCGACGATGCGATCGTGCTGCGCAACAGCTGTTACGGAACCGGGGGCGCCGAATACGTTATCATGGCTCGCGCGCTGCCCGAAGGGGGAGGCACGGTCCGGACGATCGGCGAGCATTTGGTCATCGAAGGCGCGGATGCCGTTACACTGCTTGTTGCCGCAGCCACCACGTTCCGGTACGACGACCCGGAGGAGGCTTGCAGCGAGCTGCTGGACCGCGCGGCGGACAAGACGTATGCGCAGCTCAGGGAAGCCCATATCGCCGATTACCGGTCGCTGTACGGCCGGGTAGCGCTGCGTCTGTCCGCAAGCGAACAGCCAGAAACGGCTTTGCTGTCCACGCCGGAACGGCTGGAACGGGTGAAGCAGGGGGAGGACGATCCCGGGCTCATCGCGCTGTACTTTCAGTTCGGCCGCTATCTGCTTGTCGCCAGCAGCCGCCCCGGCTCGCTTCCCGCGAACCTGCAGGGGATATGGAACGATCAAATGCTTCCTCCGTGGGACAGCAAGTATACGATCAACATCAATACCCAAATGAACTATTGGCCGGCGGAAGTATGCCAATTATCCGAATGTCACGAGCCGCTGTTCGAACTGCTGGAGCGGATGCGGGAGCCCGGCAGGCGTACGGCCGGAACGATGTACGGCTGCCGCGGTTTTGTCGCCCATCACAACACCGACATTTGGGCCGATACCGCGCCGCAGGACATTTATTTGCCGGCGACGTACTGGCCGCTCGGGGCGGCATGGCTAAGCTTGCATTTGTGGGAGCATTACCGGTTTACGCAAGACCGGACGTTTCTTGAGCGGGCTTACGGGACGATGAAGGAAGCGGCGCTGTTCTTCCTTGATTTTCTGACGGAAGCGCCAAACGGGGAGCTGGTCACATCGCCGTCCGTATCGCCGGAAAACACCTACGTGTTGCCAAGCGGCGAATCCGGAACGATCTGCTACGGACCTGCCATGGACAGCCAAATCTTGCGCGAGCTGTTCGGTGCATGTCTTGAGGCAAGCGCGCTTCTCGGCGCGGATGCGGGGCTCCGAACGCAATGGAAGCAGACGATGGAGCGGCTGCCCGCAACGAAAATCGGGAAATACGGCCAAATCCAGGAGTGGCCCCAGGATTATGAGGAAAAGGATCCCGGCCACCGCCACATTTCGCATTTGTTTGCTCTGCATCCCGGCACGGCTATCAGCCCCGACACTACGCCGGAGTTGGCGGCGGCGGCTCGCGTTACGCTCGAGCGGCGGCTCGCGAACGGCGGCGGCCACACCGGCTGGAGCCGGGCGTGGATCATTAACTTCTGGGCGCGGCTGAAGGACGGCGACAACGCCTATTACAACGTAAAAGAGCTGCTTCGCAAGTCGACGCTGCCGAATTTGTTCGACAACCATCCGCCGTTTCAGATCGACGGCAATTTTGGTGCTACCGCAGGCATTGCGGAAATGCTGCTGCAAAGCCATATGGATGAAATCTCCCTTCTGCCGGCGCTGCCGAAAGCTTGGCCTGACGGAAGCGTTACGGGACTGCAAGCCCGGGGAGGCTACGAAATCGCATTAGCTTGGGAAAACGGCGTTTTGCGGCAAGCGGATGTCGTATCCCGCGCAGGAGGCGTTTGCCGCATTCGAATACACGGGGGGATGAGCGTCCGCCTCGAAGACGCGGAAGGGAATGCGATCCAGCCTGCGTCGGCAGCGGAGTTGATCGAGTTGGAAACATCGCCCGGACAGAGGTTCCGGATCACTCTGGAATCGCCAAAACAATAATAATTAGACGTTTCAAAGAGAGTGCGCCTCAACAGGCAATTGCACTCTCTTTTTTCATACTGCGGTTAAAAATTTCAGCAAGTGAAACTTTTCTACCCTCAAACGCGTATTAGAAAGGAGTGCAATCACTAAAATATGGTAACATTGGAGTGTGATGGCGATGCGAAGACATCGGGGAATACGAAGAAGCAAACGGAAACTGTTCTTGTTTTCGATCTTATGTCTGAGCCTGATGCCGATGACGGCTTACGCCGATACTGCGACGACAAGCGTTGGCAGTACGAGCGTCAGCGGTTCGGCTGCAGCGGAACGCCCCGTCGAACGGGTGAGTTCCAGTCCGGCCAGCACGGTGAAAGAGACAGCGAAGCCTGAAGCGAAGATTACGAAGGAAGAAGCGGTGGCCGTTGCCAGAGCCTTGTTCCCGCAGCTCAATAAAGCCGAAGCGAGACAAGTGGAGCTCGGCAACAATCATTCTTTTCCGGCGCCTTATCAGAACGTGTGGAATATTAACTGGGAAATCAAGAACGGCAACAGCAGCTACGGATTCAACAGCCTTGTCGATTCCATTAGCGGTGAGCTGCTTCAAACACACATAAGCGGGCCGTACGATGACGGGGACCAAGCATATTATCCACCCAAAGTGACGGAAGAAGAAGCGTTCAAGCTGGCCAAAGCGTTCCTGTTCAAAGCTTCTCCGAGCTTGACGGAAGCCGACATCCGCACAGCCGAGCAGCCTAAATACGCTGAAGGCTCACTCTTTGGGCCGGTGCAATATTATTTTAGCTTTGCGACCTTGATCAACGGTCTTCCAAGCCCGAATGAGAACATCTCGATTACCGTCAACGGCAACGGAGAAGTGACCGGCTACAACAGAAATAAGACCGTGTCGGAGTATCCTTCCTCGACGCCTGCCGTGTCGCTCGAGGACGCTACAAGCAAATATATGTCGGCGTTCGATTTAAGATTGCAATACATGCCGGTCTATAAGCCATACGGACAAGAAAAAACGTGGTTTCTCGGCTGGGTCCCGTCTACGGTGGGAGATATGATCATCGATGCGCATACGGGCGACTTTCTGAATTTTTCGGGCGAAGTCGTTCGGCCGGGAGAGCTGCAGTACAAGAAGGTGGCCAAGGGAGATAAGTTGTTCGAGCCGGTAAAAGGGCAGGATACGAACGGCCTGTTGACCTCGGACCAGGCTTTCGAGCTTGCCGAAGCGTTATCGCCGGTCGTGCAGTCGCGTACGCGCGCTTCTACGTACCTGAATAACCACTGGTCCGACAGAAATAAGCAAGTCTGGAATTTGAACTGGTCGGAAAAGACGCCGACAGGACCGTACGGCGCACCGCAATCGAGCGCCATCGTCGACGCAACGACGGGGCAAATACTCGAGTTTCGGGAGAACAACTTTTTCCCGCCTTATATGCAGCAAGGGATGGCGAAGGAAGTCACCGGGCAGGAGGCAACCATTACCGAACGGGAGGCTGAAGCCAAAGCGCTCGACTGGGTGAACCGGCTGTACCCTAACGCGTCGGATGAATTGAAGCAAATGACGAGCGACCCGTTTGCATCGAAGCAGGATGGAAACAACAATTTTAGTTTCCGGTTTCAGCGGTATATCGGTGACATCCCGGTAAGCGGCGATTATACGACCATTACGATGGATAAGGGCGGCAAACTGCTTACCTACGGCAGCACGCGTTCCGCGCAGAGCGATACGGCAACCGCATCGCTGCAGGCGAAGGCGACAAAAGCGGAGGCCGAAGCGGCATACCGCGAGGCGTCCGAACTCAAGCTGCAGTATAAAAATTTCGGCGGCTACTATACGGAGAATAACGGATATATCGAACCGAAAGTCAAATTGACTTACGGGTACACGTTCAAGGACGAGAAAAAAGCCGGTTCCATGTTCGACGCTTCGACAGGCCAGTGGCGTTCCGTTATGAACGAGACGGGTCTGGCGCCGGACAAGGCCGCGCCGATGCCTGCCGATGTGAATGGACACCGGGCGCAAAAAGACCTCGAAACGATGGTCCGCTACGGCATTCTTAAGCCGAACGACAGCGGTGAGCTGCGACCGGACGACGCGATTTCCGTCGGCGATTGGCTGAACATGGTGGCGCTGGCCGTGAGCCCCTACTACAGCAGCGGCAAAAGCATCAGCGGGGGCGAAGCAAAGCCGAGCTTTGAAGATATCGACTCGGGAAGTCCGTATTACGCCGCCGCCGAGCTGTTCGTGCAAAGCAAGTGGCTGGACCCGAAAGTCTCGCCGAAGCTGGGAGCCGAGGAAACGCTGACGCGAGAAAAGCTCGCGGTGCTTCTCGTGAACATGGTCAAATACGGTAAGCTGGCGGGGCAGTTCAACGATCGGACGGAGCTGTCCTTTACGGACCGGGAGCAAATCAAGCAGCGGGGTGCGGTATGGATTGCCGTGCAGCTCGGATTTTTCGACGGGACGCAAAAGCAGTTCGAACCGGGGCGCACCGTAACGAAAGCGGAGGCGGCGACGGCGCTGATGCAAGTTGTAAGGCTGCAAGGCAAGTTGGACCAGAGCATAGCGAGATAAAGCAATCATACTCCATACCGGCCATTCCAAAACCTGCGAACGGAACATCCGTCGCAGGTTTTTATTCGGTGAACGCGCAATATTTTCTCATTCTGCAACAACTTAGTCCATTGCTAACTCGTTCTGACCGTTTTATGCTTATGGTACATTTATTGTTCGGGAGGGGAGCAGCGCATGCAGCAGCCTTTTCAGCTTGCATCGATGTTTACGGATCATATGGTTTTGCAGCAAGGGGAGCCGGTGCCGGTATGGGGCAGCGGGCCCGAAGGGGAGATCGTCACGGTTCAGTTTCGCGGAGAGATCGTGAAGGCGGTCGTTCAGGACGGATGCTGGCGGGTGCGGCTTCAGCCGAAGGATGCGGGCGGGCCGTTTGAACTCAATGCCCGGCTCGGCCATGAGGAAATCGTACGGAAAGATGTGCTGGTCGGGGAAGTGTGGCTGGCGGCGGGGCAATCCAACATGGAGCAGCCGCTGCTGTTTACCGAAGGCGGGGTGGCGGAAGCGGAAAGCGCTGCCGCGCCGCACCTCCGATTGTTTACGGCGCCGCGACGCCCATTCCATGATGCTCGGGTGCCGGGGTGGCATTTCAGCGGGACGATGTCCGATGATGCAGGGTGGCATACATGCACGCCGGAGAGCGCGCTTCATTTTTCGGCGATCGGCTACTACTTCGGCGCTTTGCTGCAAAGATCCCGCTCCGTGCCGGTCGGCATCATCAGCTGCAACTGGGGAGGAACGCCGATTCAAGCCTGGATGAGCGAGCGTTATTTGGCCCGTGACCCGGAAATGGGCGCTTCATTGGAGCAATACCGGAATCACGTCGCTGCGCAGGATTCGGAGCAGTATGAACGCGAATACGCCGAATACGTCCGGCAGATGCGGCGTATGATCGACGAGCGGGGCGATATCGAGCAACGGATTCGGTCACTTGGACTGGACGGATACCGCAGCTGGGTATCCGCCAATCCGCTTGCATGGCCGCCTCAGCCGCTCGGCCCGAAAGCGTACTTTCGCCCTTGCGGGCTATACCACACGATGCTCAGAACGGTTGCCCCATACCCGATCCGAGGCGTCCTGTGGTATCAAGGCGAAAGTAACGCCGTTCCCAAGGAAGCATTTCTTTACCGCAAATTGCTGGCTTCCCTCATCGAAAACTGGCGGGAGGACTGGGAGAAGCCGGACCTGCCGTTCCTGATCGTCCAGCTTTCCGCCTATGCTCCGCAGCGAGGGACGAACGGGACGGTATGGGCGACGCTGCGGGAATCCCAGGAAACCGTTGCAAGGACGGTCCCCCGCGCTTCCATGGTCGTTACGATCGATTGCGGGGAGCATGACATCCATCCGGTACGGAAGCGGCCTGTCGCCGAACGCCTATTGCTGGCCGCACAGTCAGACGTATACGGCGAAGAAGCGGACGCGCGAGGACCGCGTTACCGCTCGATGGAAGTGGAAGGGAATAAGGCGATCCTTTCGTTCGATCAACATATCCGCGCGTTGAATGGGACACAGGAAAGGCTGGCAGGGTTTACGATCTGCGGACCTGATCGGCAATTTGTTCCTGCGGAAGCCCGCATGGCCGGGGACCGGGTAGAAATATTTCAGCCGGAAATACAGACGCCGGTAGCGGTACGATACGCATGGCAAAATATGCCCGAATACAGCTTGTACGGCAGAAGCGGACTGCCGGCTGCGCCGTTCCGCACCGACGACTTCGCTCTTGAACAAGAGGGAAACGGCACGAAGTAAACATTCATGTATTTTAGGAAAGGGCTTCGATCAGAAGCTCTTCTTACTTATGTCGCCATTTCCAAAGGCTCATTCCTCGTCATTTTGCTGAACCGGGTGTTTGCCGGCTTGCTTCCGGTAGCGGAGCGGAGTAACGCCCGTTATTTTTTTGAACGTCGTATTGAAATGAGCCACGTGGCCGAACCCGGTTTTCTCCGCGATTGTCAGCACTTTTTCTTTCGTTTCTAGCAGAAGCCGCTGAGCTTCTTTCACCCGGACCACCTGAATGTATTCGCGGAAATGAAAACCCGTAATTTTTTTGAAAATGCGGCTCAAGTACGAAGGGCTGATGTAGAACTGCTCGGCGATTTGCTCCAGCCGAATATCCTCCATAAAATGATCGTTCAAATACGTTGCGATTTCCGTCATTTTTTCATGCATTGGGTGAGCGTATTGAGTCGGCTCCTGCTTTTTGCTTCGATTATGCCGGTATATGCGGATCAGCAGCTTGGCCAGCGTTGCCTGTACATAGGCGCTGTAGCCGCTTTCTTCGTTTTTGCATTCGGCTAGCATGTCTTTGATCAGTTTCTCGATATCCGGCTGCTCCTTCATCGGAAACCGGACCAGTCTCGAGCCGTGGGCAAAAGGGAGAAGCGAAATGTCCGTTCCGGCCAGCTCGGTTTTCACGAAATCGTGGCTGAAATTGATCAGTATTCTTTCGAATTCCGGCACGTTCGAGCTGGTCGTCCGATGTACGTCATGCGGATTAATAATGATCATGTCGCCCCGCTGGACGGTATATACTTGACCGTTTATAAAATAAATGCGCTCCCCCTGGAGCAAATAATAAATTTCGTAAAAAGCGTGAAAGTGCGGGTCCTTCATCGTCGAGAACCCTTTTCGCCGCATGTACTGAATGGAAAAGTCCAAGTCCCCGATCGTGTATTTGGGCCCGAAAATGTCGCGCACGCCGGTTCCTCCTCGCTAAAAGTGAAATCTAGTCCTGATTATACCTTTCTTTGCAACCGCATACATCTATTTTATCTCATTCGGAGTCGTTTTTGGACAAAAAAAGCAAACTTTCTCGCATTCAAGACACGTCGGTATGAAGAATACAGCGGTTTTATGCGCTACAATGAAAGCAATTGCAGCCATTACGATTTGGAGGAACGCAGCATATGAAGCCGATGGCGGATGCAAACACGGGCATCAACATTTTTATCGCCGGCGACTCGACCGCCGCAAATTACGCCGAGACCCGGTCGCCCATGGCAGGGTGGGGGCAAATGCTCGGATCTTTATTTGAACCGTCGGTTTCCGTCCGCAACGAAGCGCGCAACGGCAGAAGCTCGAAAAGCTTCATTGAGGAAGGCCATATTCGACGCATTGAAGAGGCGATCGGCGAGGGAGATTACTTGCTTGTCCAGTTCGGTCATAACGATCAGAAGCCGGATGAGGAGCGGCATACGGAGCCTGACTCCACGTATAAGGACTATCTTCGTCAATACATCGGCCTCGCCCGCAGCAAAGGAGCGCATCCCGTTCTGCTGACATCGGTCGAACGCCGGAAGTTTAACGGCGCGGGAGAGCTCGTTGCAACGCATGGTCGGTACCCGGATGCCGTAAGAGAACTTGCGGCGGAGCAGCACGTTCCGCTGCTTGATGCGCTGAACGGCACGCAGGAAGCATACCGTCGGATGGGACCGGAAGCTAGCAAATCGTGGTTCGTCTGGCTCGCGCCCGGCGAACATCCGAATTACCCGGAAGGCGTGCAGGACAATACGCATTTTAACAGGACCGGCGCCCTTGCGGCCGCCAAGCTCATCGCTGCGCTCATAAAACAGTCCGGCATTCCGCTCGCGGACAAACTTGCGTCCGTATCGGTATCAGAATAAAAAGGAGGCATGACCGATGGCTTCACGGGGAGAGTCCTTGCTGCAAGCGGTGCGCGAATATGCGGATAACGTGCTCCGGCACGGAAAGGACCGGTACGGCAGCGACGCTACGCCGCTATTCGCCGACGGCTTGAATGTGCGTACGGGAGAGCATGTCAGATGGAAGTCGGACGGGCAGGAGTGGATCTTGTCCAATCTGGCCAACCAGCAGCACTTGTTCCGGACGTTGTCCGGCTTAAGCCGGTTGACCGGAGAAGGGCGTTACCGGGAAGCGGCGGATCAAGCGCTGAGCTATGCTTTCCGGGAGCTGCGGTATGGCGGCTTACTATGCTGGGGCGGGCATATGGCTTTTGACCTGGCCGGGAAAAAGCAAGTCTATGCGTCAGATAAAGGGCCGCAGCACGAGCTGAAATGCCATTTTCCTTACTACGAATGGATGTACGAGGTCAATCCGGCAGCGACGCGGAGCTATATCGAAGCGCTGTGGGACAGTCACATTACCGACTGGTCCAATCTGGAGTTCAGCCGGCACGGAAAGCCGAAAACACCTCCGGAGGGCGGCGTATGGAGCCGGGAATATGCAGGCGGCGACGTGTTTTTCGAAGGCCAGGGTCTAACGTTCATTAACGCGGGCAGCGATCTTGTATACGCCGCTTCGCAATTGTACCGTTTTGGCGGGGATGACAAGCCGCTGCAGTGGGCCAAAAGACTGGCGCGCCGGTATGTGGAAACGCGAAATTCGAACACCGGGCTCGGCGGCTACCAGTTCAGCATCTCGATTCTTCCGGGCCCGCGAGGCAGAGGCGACCGGGCGATCGAGCAGTTCGGCGAGCAGCTTCGCCGGGAGCAACCCATCGAAGCCAAGCTCACTTCCGTAGGCCAATTGCGCACCATCCTCGGCCCAGCGGCCCTCTGCAAGCTCACGCTCGCCGAGACGTTAGGCGAAGCCGGGCGGGAATTCGGGCAGTGGGCTGCGGAAGATTTGATCGCGTACGCCGCTCATGCGTATGACATGCACGATAATACGTTCCATCCGATCTTGACAAGCGGTGTCCGTTTGACCGGCATAACGATGGAGAAGGACGGCTATTACGGCCGGCGAGGCGATGTATTCAAGCCGGTTCATGGCGATGCGCTGCTGTTCTGGTCATACGTGCGCGGTTTCCGCTTTACCGCACAACCGCTGCTGTGGAGCGTCGCGCGCAACATCGGCTTGCATCTCGGCCTTGGCGATATCGGCGCCGTGCCCGGAGCCGCACCGGCACTTGAAGCTGTTAGCGGATTGCTTGACCCGCATGCGATATTGGCATTGCTGGAGTTGTACCGGTGGAGCGGCACAGAGCCGTACCTGGATGCGGCGGAACGCTTCGGCATGAACTTGCTGCGCAGCAGCTTCCGGGACGGTTATTTCCACCGTTCTGCCGAGAGCGAAAACGTGAAGCTGGATTGCCCCGAAGCGCTAATCCTGCTGCAACTGGCAGCGGCGTTGTCCGGACGTGCAGAGGAGGTTCCCGCCTACGTTGGGGGACAAAGCTTCTTCGGTGCGGCTTATGACGGACACGGGCATCAAATCGACAACAGTTTGTTGTACCGTTAATTATATATTATAACGACGAACAGGAGTTTGCAGACATGATCAAAAGATATGCGGTTTGCGGGGTCAGCAACCGGGCGATCGGGATGTTCATTCAGCCCATCGCCAAAACATTCTCGGGCAGCGCGGAGGTCGTCGCGCTTCTTGATATCGATCCGAGGCGGCACGAAGTATGCAAAAGCAAGTGCCCGCAGGTGGCGCATGTGAACGAGTACGGGCCGGATGATTTCAACCGCATGGTATCGGAAACGAAGCCCGACGTCATTATCGTTACCGGCCGGGACGATACGCACGCACGTTATATTATTCAGGCATTGGAGCACGATCTGGACGTCATCACGGAGAAGCCGATGGCGACGACAGGCGCCGACTGCCGACGGATTATGGATGCGGAGGCAAGAAGCAAGGGCAGCGTGACGGTTTCGTTCAACTACCGTTACGCTCCGATTCATACCCGGATCAAAGAAATGGTGCTCGAGGGGAAAGTCGGGCGCATCACTTCCGTCGATCTGAATTGGTACATCGACACGTATCACGGCTCGAGCTATTTTCAGCGTTGGAACCGGGTTCGCGATATTTCCGGCGGGTTATCGATTCACAAAAGCTCGCACCACTTCGATCTGGTCAATTGGTGGATCGGGCAAACGCCTGTCGAAGCATTCGCTTACGGCGCACTGAACTATTACGGACCGGAAGGCGAGCTGAATCCGGAGAAGCGGGACGGGAGGTACTGCGGTACGTGCGACGTGCGGCAAAGCTGCGCATACCATATGCGCTGGAACAGTCGGAGCGCGAGCCTTACGGTGAAGGACGACCATCTGGGCACGTTGCAGACGGACAAACCGGCCTACACCAGCTACCGTCCGGATGCCTGTATTTACGATTCGGAGATCGACATTGAAGATACGTATACGGCAACGGTCAAATACGACGGCGGGGCGCTGCTCAGCTATTCCGTCAATTTCTCGCTCCCGTACGAAGGGTACCGTCTCGCGATAAACGGAACGAAAGGCCGCCTCGAGACGATGGAATTCCATGCCCCGAGCCGCGTCCCTTTCCCGACACCGGTGCAGACGATCGATTATTTCCCGCTGTTCGGGTCGAAGGAAACGATTCACGTAGTGATGCGGCAGGGCGGTCACGGCGGAGGCGATCCGGTGCTGCTCGAGGACCTGTTCCTTGGCCCGGACCCGAACCGTTCGTACAGCATCTTGTCCGGAAGCCGGGATGGGGCTTACTCGATCGGGACGGGGGAAGCGGTATGGAAATCGGTGAAGGAGAACCGGCCGGTCCGCATCGCGGAAGTGCTGCAGCATTAATATAAAGAAGGGGGACGGGTTTGCAGAGGCGTTGCTGCGAAGCCCGTCTCTATTTGTTTTGCGGAACGTTAAAAATAACTAGAGGGCGGCAGGCGCGTATGGTAGTATTATACATACAATTTAATAGAAGTTGGTGAAGAAATATGTTTAATTACACGATCGAGGGCTTACTGTTAAACGTATTTTTCGTCACATCCCCCCTTATTTTTTACCAATTTCTGCTGAATAAGAAGCTGGAAGAAAAGCCCGCCCTCAGCAATGCGCTGCATTACTCGTTGTTCGGCGTCTCGATAATGCTTTGCATGTTTTTTCCGATCACTATTCAGTCCGGTCTGCAGTTTGATTTTCGCATCCTTCCATTTATTATGGCTTCTTTTTATAGCAACAGAACCGTTTCCGTCGCGCTTGTCGCTACGCTGGTGGGCGTGCGGTTTGCGCTGGGCGGAGAGGGTGCATATCTGAATTTGATCTCCAGTTCCCTCGCTTTGCTTTGCATTGCAATTGCCGAAAAAAAGTACCGTACGCTCACGCTTGGCTATAAAATGGCCGTCTCAGCGGCGATATCGTTTTTTTGCAAGCTTGTGGGCATTGCCTGCAATTATTTGTTCGATCCGGAATATGTGTTCGTACATGCTATTATGTTCTATGTCGTGCAAGCAGTATTTATGGCGCTTATGGTCTATATTATCGAGTCGATACGCAAAAGCGTTCAACTGCGTGACGAATTGATCGAATCGGAGAAGATGAAAGTGGTGAGCGTCATCTCGGCCTCCGTTGCGCATGAAATTAGAAATCCGCTCACGACGGTGCGGGGCTTCATTCAACTGCTGACGCAAACCCAGGTCGACCAGGAAAAGAAGCGGCAGTATGGCAAGCTATGTCTGGACGAGCTTGATCGCGCCCAGCAGATCATTAACGACTATTTGTCGCTAGCCAAGCCACACCCCGAGCTGAACGAGAAACTGAACATCGGCGATGAAATTTATTATGTAAGCAAGGTGCTGACCTCTTACGCGAATTTGAGCGGCGTTGAAATCGTCGTGGAATTCGACGTCGATCTGTACGTCACGGGCGACCGATCCAAATTCAGGCAGAGCATCATCAACATCGCCAAAAACGGCATCGAAGCGATGGAAGCCAAAGGCGGAGTACTGACGATTACCGCCAAACGGAATAAACGGTTCGTCGTGCTGCGCATCAGCGATATCGGCAACGGAATGACGGATGCGCAGATCAATCGTCTGGGGTCTCCGTATTTCTCCAATAAGGAGAAAGGAACCGGACTCGGTACGATGGTTTCGTTCAATATCATTAAAGGAATGATGGGGCGAATTAACGTACAGAGCGAAGTCGGACGAGGGACAGTATTTCAAATTGTGTTTCCGGCCGTCTCATAGTATGTCTGACGGGAGGCTGTTGTCTAAAAGACCGATGCGCTGCCTATACTGGGTAGTAGTTATTGCAATAAAGAGGCAAGGCAAGGGGGTCAATGTATGCTTTCCGTCCATTGGAGACTTGCGGAGCTGTGGACGCTTCAGCAGCAAAGAGAATTGACGGATATCGAACGGTCCGAAATGTCGGCGTGCTTGCATTACAACGCAGAGTATGCCAGAAAGCTGGCTTCGCTGTACAATTGGTCGATGGTGGCTTCCATGACGGGGGATACCGAGTGGCAGCATGAAATATGCAGACAGATCGACAAGCTGGAGGAGCAGGGGAAATACATAGCGGAGTAATCGATGTAGACGGCTGGGCGGACAGCCGTTTTTTTATACGGTCTGGCTGCTCAGAAGGACTCCGATAGGAGTTTTTTTCTTATTATGCAGAGAACGCCAGTGCACGGAAAAATATTATATTTATTTATCGTAAACATATTGAAGAAGCTGGCAATTTGTCGTAAAATAATAATTAATCAAATTGATTTATTAATTTGATGTTAATGTTTCGCAACGCACCTACTTCAACTACGAATTTCTGCTCTTGAAAGGAAGAATCGCATTTATTTATGGAACTGTTATGGACCGTGCTTATCATCTTGGTACTCGCCGCGGCGGCCGTGCCGCTCACTTATTTTGTATGGATGCATACCGCCAGGCTGCAGCGCCGCGATGCGGATGCGCTAATCGTTCTCGGTTACCGGTGCGACAATGACCAGGTACATCCGATATTGAAAGAACGGCTCGACGCCGCCTTGCAGCTGTTTCGGGAGCGCCGTTACCGGTATGTCATTTTATCGGGAGGCGCCGTCCGTTCGAAGTTCACGGAAGCGGAAATTATGAGAGATTACATGATCGCTCAAGGGATGCCTCCGGAACGCATTATTATGGAGACGCGCTCGCGCAACACGGTGCATAATGTCGTCAATTGCAAACTTCTGATGGAGGAATTCGGGCTATCTTCCTGTCTTCTCGTATCAAATTCCTTCCATATTCGCCGAATGCATTATATTATGAAGAGGTTGGATATTCCTGCTTCCTTTTACGCCGCCCGCACTTTGTCGAGCATCGTAGGGCTGCAGAGAAAACTGACCTTCCAGGAAATCAAGGCTTACCGGTTGACGCTGCCCTGGATAGAAAAAGCGCTCAACATGCCCTCCCGTCAAATGATGGGGAAATGAGAAAGGTGCTGTTTGCCGTTGAAGTCTGAAAGAACAACCAGCAACAAACTGCTTAAATCGATCAATCAACAAAGAGTGCTGCGCCTGATTTATACGGACGGACCGATATCGCGGGTCGAGCTCGCCGATAAGACAGGTCTGACCCAGCAGACGATTACCAATATCGTCAACCGTTTTCTGGAAGAAGACTACGTTCTGGAAACCGAGCCGGTCTCCGGCAGCAGCGGGCGCAAACCGATCCCGCTTATCGTAAAGACGAACGAGATGTTCGCGATCGGGATCGAAATCGCGGTCAAATATGTCCGCGGTGCGCTCATAGATTTCCAGCATCGCGTGATCAAGGAAATCAAAATTGATGTACCTGTCTATGAGGGGAAGGACCACCCGCTCGAATTTATTCGCCAAACGATCAACGAGCTGCTGCTGCATGTGCCGAACGCAAGCCAATTGAAGGGAATCGGCTGCAGTATTCAAGGACTCGTCGACGCCCGACAAGGCTTGGTCATTTATTCTCCAGGCCTTCGCTGGCGCGGGTACCCTTTGCGCGAGAAGCTGGAAAGCTTGTACGATTTGCCGGTTTATTTGGAGAACGACGCCAACTTGCTTGCGCTGGTGGAAAATTTAAAAGGACGGCTTGCTGGTTCCGTCAACAATATTACGATCAAGTTTGACTACGGGATCGGCGGTGCGATTGTTCTTAATAACCAATTATGTACGGGAGCGACGCATGTTGCGGGCGAATTCGGCCATTACAAAGCTTTTAGCGGCGAGCATTTGCACAAATGCCACTGCGGCGCTGCCGGATGCTTGACTACCCTCGCTTCAGTAAGCGGTTTGAAGCGCAACGGGGGCTATGTGCTCGAGAACTTTAACCAACTGCTCGATACCGGAGATCCGGAAGCGGCGGCCTTATTCGCGGCCATCGAAGAAGCGGCGGGCCTGGCGATCAGCAATCTGGTTACCATCTTTAATCCGGATCATGTCCTGTTCACCGGGAAACTGGTCGATGTGCTCGGACACAGGCTGCTGCCGCTGCTTCGCAATCGCATTTTCGCAACGATACCTGACTCCTGCAAAGGGGTTGTGCTTGAGCATTTGCCGATAACCCCCGATGAATCGACGCTTGCCGGCGGCCTCGTCGTAAACCAATTTTTCGATGTGCCGATCGAAAGTTTCTCGATGTAAATAAATGTTACGACCCCTTGAGGGACGGAGGAGGATCTACTTCATGAAGCCGCAATATCGCTTATTGGCGCTCGACCTGGACGGGACGACGCTGACGGAAGAAAAACAGATCACAGAAGAAACAAGCACTTGGATCAAGCGCGCGGAAAACGCGGGCGTCACGGTCGTATTTGCGACAGGCCGCGGGACGCAGACGACCCAAGCCTACTGGGAGCAGCTCGCGCTCCAGTCCCCGATGGTGCTTGTGAACGGCGCGGAAATTTGGGAGCGGCCGAATGTGCTGAAGGAACGGCAGACGATCAGCCGCGAGCACATCCGTAGGCTGAAGGCATTGGCCGATGAGTGGGAGGCGCATTTCTGGGGCTACAGCGTCGAAAGCCTGACTAGCAAGCGTCATTGGACGGAGGAAATGTTCGAGCGGGATTGGATGAAGTTCGGCATACGCCACTACGATTTGCCTAAGATGGAGCGGATTCGCGAGATTGTTTCAGGGTGGGGCGAGCTGGAGATTACAAGATCGAATATCGCCAATATGGAAATTTCGCCGAAGGGCGTGACGAAAGAGAGCGGGATCCGTAAGGTATGCGAGCATCTCGGGATCGGGATGGATCAAGTCATGGCCGTAGGCGACAATTTGAACGATCTGCATCTGATTCGCGCGGCCGGCTTGGGCGTGGCGATGGGCAATGCGGATGACGAATTGAAGCTGGAAGCGGACGTTATGACCGACACGAACGAACGCGCCGGCGTAGCGAAAGCGATTCAGCGCTACGTGTTCGGGCTGGATGTCGAGATCCCGGCTGCCGCTGTGTAGATGCGCAGCGCGCAGGCCAAAGCGCTTCACCCGCGAATACATGACTCGGGCGAGGAGGTAGCAGATGTCACACAAATCGGTTGCAACCGAACGCGATAGCGATTGGAACATTGTCAAAGAGTGCGCTACGGACGTGGCGCCGGGCGTCCATTACGTCAGCCGTACGCTGGAACGGGACGGCTTGACGGAATCGGTTCACTTGATCGAGATCGATCCGTTGAACGGTTATGCTGCCCTGGAGCCCGTATCGTCGCTCGGTAAAGTGGTCCGGCTGGAAACGGTCGGCCGCCTGCTGCAAGAGACGGAAAGCCGCGGCAGACGCGTCGTGGCCGGGGTAAA
This sequence comes from Paenibacillus allorhizosphaerae, assembly GCF_910594985.1. Classification (GTDB taxonomy): domain Bacteria; phylum Bacillota; class Bacilli; order Paenibacillales; family NBRC-103111; genus Paenibacillus_G; species Paenibacillus_G allorhizosphaerae. The sequence goes on along the minus strand of NZ_CAJVCE010000005.1, from coordinate 126,737 downwards.
CGGCGACTTCTTCAGCTATATCGGCGTTCCGTCCGGGCTGCAGATCGTGGACGGCGAGATCATCACGTCGCCTGCGAAGACCAAAGTGCTTATGGCCGTCATGGCGGACGGTACGGTGCGTCTGGAAGAACAAGTGGCGATGCAAGCCAGATTGTACGATGCGGACGGCTACATCCTTAACGTCGACATGGTGAACCGGACGCGTACGCGGAACCATACGGATCACGCTTTCGCGTATACGTGGCGGTTCGGCGACTCGACCCGGACGCCGGATGGAGGCGTGGAAGCGGTGATCGCTTCCGCGCAGCCGGCGCAGGCGGTTAAGCTCGTCCCGGGGGAGCCTTGGGAGGGCGTTGTCGCCTCGGTCGCGGAAGGAGCGAACACGGCAATCGACGGCTCCTCTCTCGTCCTATCGGCGGTCGGCGCGAAGGCGGATGAGCTGAAGAAGCGGCTGGCGCCGGGAAAAGCCGTGCGGCTCGACATTGAGTACGATAAAGGCATTCATGCGGCGAAGCAAGTCATATCCGGCAGCTCGACTTTGGGATTCGTGCTGCTCCGGGCAGGCGAGGTGCCGGATGCCTTGTTCGACCGGGCCATTCGGCTGAACAGCGACCGCCATCCCCGGACGATGCTTGCGACGAGAGCCGGAAAGCTGTACATGCTGCTTGTCGACGGACGGCAGCCCGGATTCTCGAACGGAATGACGCTTGCGGAAGGCGCGCAGCTGCTGCAGCAGCTCGGCATGGAGCATGCGATCAATCTGGACGGGGGCGGTTCCACGACATGCTACGTTCGCCTGCCGGGAGAAGAGCGGGCGGGCCTCATGAATCGCCCTTCGGACGGGTACGAACGCGAGGTCGGCAATGCGCTGGCCATCGTTTCCACCGCGCCTTTATCGGAGCTGGAAGCGCTCGTGATTCGGCCGGGGATGCCTCAGCGGGTGCTGGCGGGAAGCAGCGTTTCGTTTACCGCGAAAGGACATGACCGGTATTACAATGCCGTTCCGATTACCTCGGGAGAGCTCGTGTGGTCGCTTATCGGCAAGATCGGAACGATCGGACCATCGGGCGAATTTATGGCCGGAGCCGAACCGGCGGAAGGAACGGTTACTGTGCGAAGCGGCGGCAGCGAGCAATCCAAAAAGATACAGGTCACAGACCGGATACATCATCTTTCAATAGAGCCTGCAACTGCCGTTGTGGAGCCGGGAGGCACCTTCGCTTTTCAAGCGAAAGCATACGATGAAGATGGAGAAGAAATCGCCTTGTCGCAGGACCGTCTTGCGTGGACGACAACGGCAGGCAGCTGCTCCGCAAACGGTGTGCTCCACGCGCTCTCCGAAGTAGCGCAAGGCGTTGTGACGGCCGCGTGGGGCGACGTTCGGGCGGAAGCCGCCGTCCATGTAGGCAAGCCGCATCTCATGATCGCCGATTTCGAATCGCTCGATACGCTCACCGTTTCTTTTGTGAACGCCGTTCCGCATTCCGTAACACTGGTTCGTGCGGCAAGACCGTCGCCGGTACGTTTCGGTACGTTTTCCGGGAAGTTGTCTTACGATTTCACGAATACGTCGGGCGGCTCCAGAGCTGTCGTAGAAATTTTGAACGCCCAAGGAGAACAAGGGCGCGAAATCGAGGGAGAGCCGTACCGTTTCGGCTTATGGGTGTACGGTGACGGAGCAGGCCACTGGCTGCGCGTAAGAATCAGGGATGCAACCGGGCATGAGCGGTATTTGAATTTTACCGAAGCGGGCGGACTTGACTGGATCGGTTGGAAGTACGTGCATGCCGATATTCCGAAAAATACGTTGTTTCCGATCCGCGTTCATCATATTTCGCTCTCGGAGCCTGACGACGCGAACAAATCTGCCGGAACCCTGTACCTGGACGATTTTCGTGCGGAATACGTGAATTTGAATGAAGACGTCGAAGGGCCCGTATTTTCCAGGATGAGGCCCGAGCCGGATTCGAACATTGGCGAACGCCTTCCGCTCATTTCCGTCGTCGTGCAAGATGCGGGCAGCGGCGTTGAACCGTCCACAATCCGGTTATGGATTGACGGCGAGGCCAAGCAACATCAATTTGATTATGTAACGGGGGTGATCGTCTACCAAGCGGAACACGATCTGGAAGAGGGGGAGCATCGGGTCGTCGTCGAGGCGGCGGACCGGCAAGGAAACTCGGCCGTACCGACGGCCGCATGGAGCTTTGCGGTAAAACATCAAACAACATCCTGAGGCTCCGTCACTGCAGTGGTTTCATGAAATCATTCATCATTAAACGTAAAGGGTGAGGAAAGGTATGAAAAGCAAGAAACGTTTAAGCGTCACGTTGGTATCCGCATTGGCCGTTGCAATGGCAGTGTCCGGATGCGGAAAGACGGAGCCCCCGAAGGCCGCCGATACCGGAACAAGCAAACCGGAAGATCTTGTTATAACCGAACCGGTCACGGTCAGGCTTTACTCCCACAATGCGGCGATCAATACGCCGGCTGACGTAGAAGCGCTGTTCGGCACCGTAAAGAAGAAGCACCCGAACATTACGATCGAGCTCATCAAAGGCACGACGCTCAACCAGATGATCGCAGCCGGCGAAGTGCCGGATTTGATCGCAACGACGCACTTTTATATGGGCGGCTTGCTTCCGCTAGAAGTCGGCAGCGATATGAATGATTTTGTGAAAAAGTACGGAGTCGACCTGAACCGATTCGAACCGCAGGCGATCAATGCATTGAAAACGTATGGAAAAAAAGGCGAGCTGTACGGTATTCCGTATACGCTTAACTACGGAGTACTTGTATACAACAAAGACATCTTTGACCGGTTCGGCGTTCCTTATCCGAAGGACGGCATGACGTGGGAACAAACGATCGATCTTGCGCAAAAGGTAACCCGTCTGGATAACGGCAATCAGTACATTGGACTGGACCCGGGTTCGGAACGAACCTTTGCCCGTGGTTACTCGCTGGGTACGATCGACAAGAACGGGAAGCCGGCTTTCGATTCGGACGGTTACCGCAAAGCATTCGGACTGCTGCAGAAGATGTATGCCATCCCGGGCTATATCAGCGCAGCCAACAAGTGGCAGTACGGCATCGATTACTTCCTTAAAGATCAGAAGCTTGCGATGATGCAAACGTGGCTCGCCGCTCTTACAAGCCGTCTGCCGCAGTTGAACGAACAGGGCAAAGGGTTTAACTGGGACGTTGCCGGCCACCCGGTGTTTGACGACAAGCCGGGCCTCGGCAGGGAAATCGAGTTCCAATCGTTCATGGTGCCGCCTACTTCCAAAAACAAAGAAGCCGCCTATCGCGTCATTTTGACGATGATCAGCGACGAGTCGCAAGCCGAGATGAACAAAGGCACTAATTTGACCATACTGAACAATGAGGAAATGAAGAAGCAGTTTGCATCCAAGACGGACATTTACAAAGGCAAAAATCTCGATGGCGTATTTAAAGTAAAGCCGGCGCAAGCGCCGATTCCATCGCCGGAATATGACAACGAGAATTATAAATATTTGCGGGAATCGCTGCTCGATATGATATTAAACAAGAAAGACGTGAACACCGTACTTCGCACGGCGCAGGAAAAAGCGGAGAAATATATTCAATCGGAACAGGCGAGGAATAAGTAATTCGTTGTTCGGTCATAATAGAGCACCCTCTCTTTGGGATTCAAGGAAGGGTGCTTTGTTTATTTGGTATCCGGATCTTATGGTGGAAAAGGGTTTACAATTCGCCCTTCTCCAATATCGCAATCAAAGTGGTTGTTATTGTAATATTGGCAGCAGAGAATACACGGTCTGAAGTCGGTGTGTTCTGAAAAAATCCATAATGTCGGACACCCTTATCATCATGAACTTGTTTGCTGACAACGAAACAGGGCTTCGAACATTGCTTTACCTTTCTTCTCCAGCCATATGTCGAAACTCATAAGACCAGGATGAAGCTTGCGCAATGTCGGAAAATCTACTTCGTAACCTTCTTCGTTTAACCATTCATACAGCTGGGCCAAGGTCTCGTTATTTTGACGCACGGTTTCTATAGGAATCTGGACGTAGTTAATCGGGTGATTAGTCGCATGAGTAATGGCTGCGGCAATGCTAGTCGGTGTCAGTGCATCACCGGCGATTTCGATCGTCTTATCCAGAAATATGTCGGGATGTTTAAAGGCAAGCATGACAAACATTCCGATGTCATCTACAGCTATGCATTTTACAGGTACGTCCGGTTTTGTGGCTTCTGCTAACGTTCCATTTTTAATACCATAAAACGGATTAACGTAACTTTCCATAAATCCAGACGGGCGCAATATCGTTGCCTGAAGACCAAGCGTCTTAATATATTGTTCAATCTCCCACTTGGCAAGGTAACGAAAGCGGGATTGTTTGTCTGCACCGCTAACCGATGAATAGACGATATGCTGAACCCCGGCATCTCTCGCTGCATCAGCCACGTTTTTACCCAATCGTATCTCTTCGGTGGTAGAGACATCGCTAGGATTCCATTCAGGGGGTTGAACGCTGAAGACCCCGTACACTCCTTGCATAGCAGTATCTAGCGATGTGCGATCCCCCATGTCCCCTGAGACAAGTTGTACGCCAGCCTGTTCAAGGGTCTGAGCTGTCTTACTTGAAGTATCACGGGTGAATGCACGCACTTGCCAACCATCAGCGAGCAGATGTGCCGTTGCCGCGCCACCTTGTTGGCCGGTAGCTCCCAATACTAAAACTGTCTTATTAAAAGAAGTCATATGCTTCCTCCTTCATGGATTTGTTTGGGCTTTTCTATACCTCTCCAAGTCGCCTGGGTTATTGTGCATGCCCTATTGAAATATTAAATCAAATGATATATTTTTGTAAGGAGACACTTTATTTAGATCTACTTAATAATAATAATTAACCATATATATGTTAGGAGGTGATTGGTTGAACCGACATGATGAACAAGTATGCCTTGTCGCTGTTAACGAAGCGTTACAAGTTATAGGCAGCAAATGGTCGTTCTTCGTTATTTCTCAATTGTATTATGGTTCTCAACGTTTCAATCAGTTACGTAGAAATTTGGGCGACATTAGCATAAAATCTTTAACAGATATCCTGCGTCATTTGGAGCATCATAAAATCGTAAATCGTCAAGTGTTTCCGACAATTCCTATAAGCGTAGAATACTCTTTAACGGAAAAAGGTAAGGAATATAGGACAATACTCCTTCAAATGCGCGAGTGGGGAGAAAAATGGATTACGACTCCAAATGAATAAAGCCAGTCATTCTCATAAAGAATTGGCTGGCTTTATTATTTTTACTTTTCTAAAAATGTCTTCAGTTATATGGTTAATAAACCTAACAACCACATTCCATTCACTACCGATGTGACACCATTAATTCCGATTTAGGTTATTATGACGAAGGTGACGATTCCACCCTCAAAATCCTATCCGTTTATTTATGATGCAGTTTCATGCATGCGTACGAATCGGAGTGAGCAAGTACTGCGAATCGGGACAACCTGCCGGCTGCAGCAAAATCGGGCTGCTCTTCCCCGAAAACCGGACGGCCAGATGAGTGCTATCAATAGCGCGCACGATATCGGTCATATACTTTCCGTTAAAACATACCGACACTGCCTCGCCGGACAAGTCGCGAACCGGCACTTCTTCGAAAACTTCGCCGATTTCCGCCGTGCGGGAAGCGAATTGAACCGTCTTCGCGCAGGTGCTATCGAGCTTCACCGGGTTCCCTTCACCGCTCATCAGCGTAACGCGTTCGATCGCTTCCAGAAATCCCGATGTGCTGACAACCATCTCCGTAGCAAACTCGGATGGAATGATACGGTCCACCGAAGGATACGTACCGAGAAGCAGCATCAGGTGAGCTTCCAGCTGCTCGGTTTGCAGCCTAATTTGCTGCGAACAGACGACGATTCGGGTCATCTCCTTCGTGTCCGGAATCATTTTGGAAAAGTCGTACAGCACTTTGCCCGGGACGATGAATGGCGGAACTTCCGCATCGGTCTCGCTCTCTCTTTGTATTGGTGCTTGCCCGATTGCTAGCCGTATGCTGTCCGATGCCGACAGGCGCAGCGCAGTGTTGCTTACCTGACAATGAACGCCCGTTAGTACAGGTCTTGACTCCGAAGTCGATACGGCGAACGCCACTTGCTGAATCGCTCGCTTTAGCGCTTCGTTCGAGATGCGGAAAGCCGGGTATACGGCGGTTTTCTCCGGAGTTGACGGATAGTCTTCAGGGTTCATGCCGCCGATGCGGCACACGGCCGCTCCCGAGCGAACCGTAACGAGAAACGCGCTGCTGACTTCGAATGTTACGACGCCGGGCGGAAGCTTGCGAACCCACTCCAGCAAATACTTTGCCGGAACCACGACACTTCCGGGTTGAACGATCTCGCAGCCGTTTCGCTCCACCGGTATCCGGTATTGAATTCTCGAGACGGCGTTGCCGGCAATGAGCATAAGCTGCTGCAATTCGGCGGAAACATAAATGCCGGAAAGGATCGGGACGGGGTTGTTTGCTACAACGGTTCTGGACACAAGCTGAAGCGCTCTCAGCAATTCGCTTTGAACGATATGAAAGATCACTTTATTCACCCGCATCCGGCGCTGGATTCGCGAACAGTGCAGGCTCGATGAGCGATCGGAGCAGCTCCGATTTGCTGACGCCGGCAGCGTCGCACCGACGCTCAAGCTCCACCCAAGCTTCCCTGGTCATCGTTAACGATATTTTTCGCGTTTCGCCGGTGCTTTTGCGTCCTGCGCCTCGGCGCGGTCCGCCTCGGGTAAACAGCATTTGAAGCTGCCCCTCGTCGTAGGGGATGCCCAGTTTCATATCATTATGGTGCTCTTTATTCAATGAAGAAATCACTTCCATTCGAATTTTGTTTTTGAATTAAGTTACTAAAATCAAAATAAAACACATCTTTACTATAGCATACCGTCAATGATTTCGGCAATATTTGGGTGAACCATCAAATAATAACCCAAGCGCTGTGCCACATCGGTATCGCAGACAGCGGAATATGGCGCGTACCGGCGTGTATCGGCAAACCTAAAGCGCCATACTGTTAAAAACAGCAGGCGCCGGGGTTGGTTATAAACGTTAGGCGGACCGAGTGTCCTCGTCAGAACGCTTTTCCTCTTGCTCGATAATGAGCTCTACTTTTTTGATACGATGCTTGCCGGCTTCGCGGATAATGAACGTCGCATTGTCGCGGATGAACGACTTTCCCACTTTCGCGTCGGTTATTTGACTGTACAGCCAACCGCCGACCGTTTCGGCTTCTTCGTTGGTCAGGTCGATGCCTGTCAGTGCGCCAACGTCATCAAGCGATACTTTTCCGTCTAGCAAGTAGCAGTTGTCGTCCAGCTTTTCAACATCTTTGCGCTCGTCGGCGTCGAATTCGTCGCGAATTTCGCCCACGATTTCTTCCAGGATATCCTCGATCGTAATGAGACCCGAGGTTCCGCCGTATTCATCGACTAGGATGGCGATATGCACGCGCTCCTGCTGCATGCGCTTCAGCAGCGATTTGACCGGCAGTGCGTCAGGTACGGTCAATACGGGATGGATGAGCTTGCTAAAGTCGAAATCGCTGTTGTCCTGGTATTCCAAAAACAACTGTTTCGTATTGATCATGCCTACGACATGGTCTTTATTGTCTTTAACGACAGGGAAACGCGTATATTGTTCCTTACGGATAATGGCCATATTTTCGGCCAGCGATTTTTCGGTGTATAAGCAGATCATATCGGTACGCGGCACCATTATTTCTCTGGCTACCATTTCGTCAAAAGCAAAGATGCGGCTCACGTACCCGTACTCGGTATTGTTGATCTTCCCGCTCTGCAGGCTTTCACTCAAAATAATTTGAATTTCTTCCTCCGAATGGGCTTCCTCGTGTTCTTTGGCCGGTTTCAGGCCGAACAAACGAATCAATTTGTTGGCGGAACCGTTCAACAACCAAATAAAAGGATACATTACTTTATGAAATATAATGATCGGTCTGGCGACGAGAAATGTAATAAACTCGGCTTTTTGGATGGCCCACGTTTTCGGTGCCAGTTCCCCAATCACTACGTGAATATAAGTCACGGATAGAAAGGCGATGAAGAAAGACAATACATGGCTCAGTTCGCTGTTAAAATGCCAATGTTCGAACAGGGGAAGCAGCATTTTCTCGACCGTAGGCTCGCCAAGCCAGCCAAGTCCGAGAGCTGTTATGGTAATACCAAGCTGACACGCCGATAAGTATCCGTCCAAATTGCTTATAACCCGCTGAACGGCAAGCGCATCTTTCCTACCTTCGAGCACTAGCTGGTCGACGCGGCTTGAACGAATGCGGATAATGGCAAACTCTGTTGCTACAAAAAACGCCGTTAATACGATAAGCACAACGATCAAAAAAAGATTTAGGCCTATGCCCATGTTGGTTACCACAATCCTTTGTAATAAATTTTAAGTTCTTATGAACTAATAATACGAACTCTACCTGAAACTAGCAATGCCGCATTTGTGCTCCGTTTGGTGCTAAGCGCCGATTTGAACCGAATAGGATGGGCACACCGCGCGTTATTAGCCATTATTGCGTGTTTACAACGATTCTTAATAGTCGTATGATAAGTTCAATTGAACTTGAAAAGAAGGAGGATGGACGATGGAGGCTTTTACGCTGACCCGAAAAGAAATGGCTACATTGCTGCTCGCACTCGATGGACGTCACAGCTTGACTCCGCTTCAAGTGCTTCAGGAAGCGTGGAAAAAGGCGCATCGCGACGCACTGGAGGCGGGCAAATCGCTGCCGGTGTTTTTAACGACCGAGCTGCCGCCGATCATCGAAAGAATGATTAAGGGTGGCGGCGTCAAAGGATTTTCACTGCAAGAAATTGCTACGCTCGGCAAGCTTATCGAATATTCCCATCTGTCCATTACATCGATGCAAAATTGGGTGAAGCGGGATTTCAAACCGTATTTCGAATGTCCCAAGATGGGAAGAAAGTACTCATTGAACCAGGCGGCGCTGCTGTTCATTATAGATGACCTGAAATCCAACCTGGATTTCGCTTCGATTCTTCAATTGTTCGAACTGCTCTTCAATAAACCGCAAACCGACGAGGACGACGTCATCGGACCGCTCGATCTATATGTTTCGTATTCCGGCATGTTCGAGGAGCTGGACGCGAATAACGACCAACTGATGGATACGGACGGCCATGTAAAAGAAAGCCGCAATCAGGACGCCTTGACGGAAATTGCGGTTCGTTCCGCCGCGGATCGCTACGCGAAACGGCTTCCGCATTTGACCAAACATCAGTCGGAAGCACTGCGGAACGTATTGTTTATCGCAGCCATTTCGATTCAAACGTCATATTTTCACTCGCTTGCCAGACGGTATTTGAATGCTACGTTGTTTCTCACGGACAGTATGAACGATCGGTAGGAGGACCCTGCGCTGCGAACGTTAATACGGAGGTACCGGAAGATCCCGGTTCTGGATAACGGCGATGTAGTGATGGTCCGGGATCGTGAGAAACAAGTGCTGACGACGATCGGAGGAAGGGTGGATTGGAACGAATCGCTATCGTGTGCAGGGCTGGCATATTGTCTGGCACTGCTTAAGGAAGACGCACGCTAGTACGATCATCAAAAGATAAGGAAACACCGCCGCGATCACATCATGTCCTGATCGTAACAACCGGGAATCATGCGTCAAATATAAGCATTCGGGCCAATGCGCGCAGTTGTCCGCGATTTTGAGCTATCCCGAGCAATTGGCCGCAGGGATGCTGGCGCTGGAATGCGGGCACTATGCCGAAGCCGCCGACTGGTTGCCGCGGCGAGCCAAGAGAGGCCATCAGTGAGCGCTAATCGTAGAAACGACAAAAAAGCCATTACGGCCTGCCGAGACGGCAAGACGTAATGGCTTTGCGGTTTCGATCAGCTTGCGCCTAGCGCATGCTTACCTTGCGAGTGGCGGTACAGCTGCTCGTAGTAGCCTTCTTTGGCAAGCAGCTGCGAATGCGTGCCTTCCTCAACGATGCGTCCCTGACGCATAACGATGATGCGGTCCGCCTGCATAATGGTCGACAAGCGGTGAGCGATCACTAGCGTCGTTCTTCCTTGGGAGACGACTTGCAGCGCTGACTGGACGAGCTGCTCCGTGTGGGAGTCCAGATTGGCGGTAGCTTCGTCGAGTATGAGTATTTTCGGTTCGAACACGACGATTCGCGCGAACGAAATCATTTGCCGTTCGCCGGCGGACAGTCCGCTGCCGCGTTCCGACAGCCGGGTGTCGTATCCGTCCTTCAGCCGCGAAATGAGCGCATCGGCACCGACAAAGCGGCAAGCCTCGATGACCGCTTCCCGAGAAATGCTCTCGTCGAACAGCCTTACATTATCGACGATGCTGCCGGAGTACAAGTACGGTTCCTGCTGCACGAGGCCGATCATCCGGTGCAGCGTATGCTGCGGAATGTCCCGGATATCCGTACCGTCGATCTGGATACTGCCTTTCTGCACCTCGTAGAACCGGCACAGCAGACTCATCAGCGAGCTTTTGCCGGCGCCCGTCGTACCGACAATGCCGATCATTTCGCCCGGGCGAATGTGAAGATCGAGATCGTGAATGACCGGCGCATCCTCCGAATAGCCGAACTTGATATGGTTGTAATCGATGCGCCCTTTGACGGAGCGCAGGTCGACGGCTTTCGGCTGCTCGGCGTCCTTGATTTGCGGATCCATCGAGAAAATGCGCCATAACCGGTCCATCGACACCATGGTGGATTGAAGCGTATTCCACTGCTGCGTAATGTTGTTGATCGGTTGGAAAAACTGGCGAATATACGTGATGAATGCATACAACACCCCGAATTCGATGCTTTTGGCGAATACGGCCATGCCGCCGATCCATACGATAAACGCGATGGACAAGTTGCCCAGCAGATCAAACGAGCGGTTGAACAAAACATTCGTCGTTACTTCCCGAATATTGGCGCGATAATACTTTTTATTCCGGTCGGTGAACTTATTCGTCTGTTCGCTCTCCTGATGAAACGCCTGGATCAGATTCATCCCCGCCAAGTTTTCGGCTACGAAAGCGACGAGCCTGGACAACTGCGTCCTTGCAAGCTGATACGTCTTGCGGATATACGAGCGGAAACCGATCGCAATGGCGGCGATAATCGGAATGAGCAGCATGCTGTAGGCTGCAAGCGTCGGATCAAGATGAAACATCAGCAAAATGATGAAAATTAACGTCATGCCGTCGCGGATCAAGCTCAGAAACACTTGCGTGAAAAACTGGCTGATCGTTTCGGTGTCGCTCGATACGTGCGTCACCAGGCTGCCGCTTTGAAACCGGTCGAAGAAGGACATCGAAAGCTTCGATATATGCTCAAACAAATCTTTGCGAATACGACCGACGATGCTTTGACCGGTAAATTGGAGCAAATTGTTTTGCAAGTAAGTGAAGGTCAGCCCGATCACGGATAGCGCCAAGTAAACGCCGCTGATGATGAGGAGCATCCCGAAATCATTTTTGCCGATCAACAAATTGTTGTCGATGGCGATCTTCACCAAATAAGGCTGCAGCAAATCGGCTGCGATGGCGAGAAACGTACAGAAGAAGATGATCACAAACTTCTTCCGGTGCGGACCCGCGTAGCTCATCATAGCCCGGAATGCGGCCCGGCGGTTCTCCGGGCTGATCTGATAGGAGGCGCTGATTTCCTCCTCCTGCTGGATCGGACTATTTTCCTTCGGCATAGCGTGTCCCCTCCTCCTGGATCGAGTAGAGGGAAGCGTAAAGGCCATCCTCCGCAAGCAGCTGCGCGTGGGTGCCGCGCTGTACGATGGTTCCCTCATCCAGCACGATAATTTCATCGGCGTGCTTCAGCGCACTGATCCGGTGCGCGATAATAATCGTCGTTTTGCCCTTACGGCCCAAACGAATATTTTCGATGATTTTCGTTTCCGTTACGGCATCGACGGCGCTTACGCTGTCGTCGAGGATCAGAACGGGAGCGTTCTTAATGAAGCCGCGCGCCAGCGACGTTCGCTGCCGCTGTCCGCCGGACAGCGTAATGCCTCGTTCGCCTAGCCGCGTCTCGAATTTTTCCGGAAATTCGACGATGTTGTCATGAATTTGCGCCTGCTTCGACGCTTTTTCCACGTTGGCGAATTCCGTTTGTCTGTCATAGAAAGCGATATTGTCGCGTATGGTCGTGCTGAACAGGAAGCCGTCCTGCGACACGTATGCAATTTGATTGCGCAAGCTCGCAAGCGTAGCCTCTCGAATATCGACGTCGCCGATCTTGACCGTTCCTGCCGGAGGATCATAGATGCGGAGCAGCAGTTTGACGAGCGTCGTTTTGCCGCTGCCGGTTTTGCCGATAATGCCCAACGTTTTGCCCGGCGGAATATACAGGTCGATATCGTGCAGCGCTTCCTCCTTTGCGTCCGGATACGCAAACGTCAAACCGGAGATTCGAATGCCGGCGCCTTTTGCTTCGAGAGGCAGAGCATGCTCGGCTTCCTGAATTTCCGGTGGGATCGCAAGCAGTTTGTTAATGCGCTCCAGCGAAGCGCGCGACCGCTGCATCGTATTGATAACGTTGCCAATCTGCTGCAGCGGGTTCACGATCATTCGCAGGTACAAGGTGAGCGATACGAAATTGCCGAGCGTAATTTGTTTTTGAATCGTTAAATATCCGCCGAGCGCAATCGAGATGATGAGCGATAACGCACCCAAAAACGGGAGCAAAGCCTGAAATAGGGAGGACATCCGGACAAGCTTTACTTGGTTTTCTACAATGCGGTCGACGGTCTCGCCGAAGCGGCCGCGCATGATGCTCTCCACGGCGAATTTCTTTGTTACGCGGATGCCCCCGAACTGCTCCTCTGCCGATTCCGTCATCGTGGCCAGCGATTCCTGCACTTTCTTGGATCGTTCGCGGATTTTCGGCCCGAAGTAAATGACCGTCCAAGGGATCGCCAGCATCGGAAGAACGCAGATGACGATCAAGTACAAAGGAATCGAGCTGAGCAGCATCATGACGATAACGGATATGATCATGATGACCGAGTTGGTCGTGTGGTTGATGCCTTGGGAGATGGCATCCCGCACGTTCTTGACATCGTTCATGACGTAGCTGAGCAGCTTGCCGACACCGTTTTTCGAGTAGTAGCTTTCTCCCAGCGTGGTGAAGTGCTCGAACAATTTTTTTCTCGTAAAAAATTCAAACAACCGCCCCATACGCATAATCATATACTGTCCGAATCCGCCTAGCACGCCGTATCCAATCCCGATCGCAAGTAAAATCATGGCGTAGTTCTGAATGACGGGCGGTGAAATGCCCGCCTTCTGAAGATCGTCGGTAAAATTACCGAGCACCCTCGGATAATAGGATTGCGTAATGTTGGCGAGCGCGATACAGGCAACGGCCAGCAAGTAAAAATACCAATGCGCTTTTACATAATCTGTCAGCAATCGCGGGTCTTTCAATAGCATCCCCATCCCGTTTTTATATGATGAATCATGGTCTCAAAAACATATTATACTTCGGCAACCTAAATATTTCATCCGTTCACGTCAACGGTAGCGTTGATATTCAGGTTTAAATCGCGGTATTTATTCAGAATATAAGCCAGACCCAAACTTTTCTTCCGATGTCTCCATATTCCAACATATATGAAGCGTTAGCACGATTAGGCGAATATCGGACAATGGAAAAGTTTCCCGTTAGGGGAGGAGGCCCCATAGAAGGGAACCGGCGAAGGCGCACCCACACGGTTATTGCTTATGCTGCTGCCGGTATCGAAAAGGCGATATGCCGGTGTGCTTGCGAAACAGGCGGAAAAAATAGTTGTAATCGTGAATGCCGACCTTTTCGCTGATTTCCTGCAGCGTTAGGTTCGATCGCTCGAGCAGCTGCTTCGCTTGCTCCATGCGCAGCCGATTCAAATATTGCACAGGGGTGAGGCCGGTATGCTTCTTCAAGCATTTGGACAAGTAGTCGATATGGTAATTGAGCCGGCTTGCCAGCGCTTCGAGCCGAAACGGTTCCTCCATGCGGGCTCTCAAGTCTTCGACGACCAGCCGGCTGATCTCATGGGACCGCGTGCCGGACTGGGAACGGACCGCTTTTTGCAGCAGCATGAAAAATTGGGCGGACAATGCTTGCAGCGGCAGCTGGTTTTCAAGCGTAAATCTCCGCTTGCGCCTCACGATTTCTTCGAGAAGCGGAACGGTCGCGTCGGGATCGAGTACGGCCATTTTCGGGATATACATGAATTGCTCGGCAGGCTCGTGATCCCAATGGTTTTGCGAAGGAAGCATCGAATTCCACTGTATCTCTTCGCCGGGGACCGTTCGAACCGGAGCGGGATGCTTGAAATGCAAATAATAAAGCTTCGTTCCGGGAGGGCATGCCCGGTGCCCCCAATGCCGCTTGAACGGCTCCAATACCAGAAGGTGATTCGCCTCGAGATTGTACTCTTTCCCATCCTCGGTCATGTGAAACGAGCCTTGCGTAACATATAGGATATCGTACAGTGGAAAGCTTCGTTCAAAATGAGTAAACCCCCGTTCGTACTGCAGACGGTTTGCTGTAATGAACTGAGGAAGCGGCGGGATCGACAGCTCCAAATTGTCCATAAAAAATCACCTCATCTTATTTTTCGCAAACGTTTGCATTTAATGCAATCCCCTATTTATCAACAACCTGATTTTGTACTATAAGTAGTCGGTATATTACATAGGTTACGTTGGTTGAATATGTTTTAATGAATACATTGGTCGTTGTGAAAGCGCTTCAAAACATAGTAGAGGGTGGTCTTATGAAAAGAAATCATTGGAAACTCGCAATATCGGGATGCGTAGCACTGTCGGTCATCTCGGGCTGCGGCGGCGCCGAGCCCGGAACGACGAAACCGGTCGCGTCGAATCCGGCGGACGGGCCGGTCAAGACGGAGCCTGCGACGATTCGCTTTGCCGTAAGCAACAATATGTTCACCGAAGAAGACTTCGCCAAGTATGTGGCGGAGCCCGTCAAGAAAAAGTATCCGCATATTACAGTAGAACGCATCAATACATCCGACAAAGGCAACAGCTTGACCGATCTGGTGGCGGCGGGCACTGTTCCCGACATCGTCGGTCTGTATCCGGGCAACCTGTCGCAAATTAACGATTTGAACATGACGTTCAACATTGAGGATTTGATCAAGAAGCACAAATTCGATACGGGCCGAATCGTTCCGGAAGCGTTGGAAACGGTCAAAATCGCCAGCAACCAGAAGTATCTGGTCGGGTTTGCCGCTTATCATAATCCGTTCGGCTTGTTTTACAACAAGGATTTGTTCGACCGAATGGGTGTACCGTATCCGAAGGACGGCATGACGTGGGAAGATGTGAGAGACTTGGCCTCGAAACTGACCCGGCTTGATAACGGGACACAATACCGCGGCGTCTACGCCGACTTCTTATACCGCGGAGCCCGTCAGCTGAGCTTGCCGTATGCCGATTTCAAAACGAACAAATCGCTATTGAATACGGACCAGTGGAAAGAACTGTTCCAGCTGTGGAACAGCCTGTATGACATTCGCGGTTTGACCGAGGGAGACTTCAAGACGCTCAATTACGGCAAAAACGAGCAGGCGTTCATCAAAGGCGAGCTGGGGATGCTGGCAGGTTACAGCAATACGCTCAGCGCGTTGAAGAAAGCGCCCGACTTGAAGTGGGAGGTCGTCACGTATCCTTCCAATAAGAAAGCTCCGGGCGTTGGGCACCGCGTCGACAGCCCGGTATTGTCCATCACGACGCAAAGCAAGGCGAAGGACGCGGCCTTCCAGGTACTGGAGACGATCCTGTCGGATGAAGTACAGACGGAAATGGTGAGGAACGGCAGAATGACGATTTTGAATTCGCAGAAGGTAAAGGACGAGTTCGGAAAAGGAATCACCGAATTTAACGGGAAAAATTTGATCGCGCTGACCAAACCGAAAATGGCCGTGATTACCCCGATTCAGTTCCTGAACGAGGGCGAAGTCGACAAAATTACGAGCAAGGCGTTCCAATCGGTCGTGAGCAAGGAAAAGGACATCAATACCGCGCTGAGAGATGCAGACGAAGAATTGAACAAGCATATCGAAAGCCAGCTTAAAAAATAGATGAAGCCTCATCTCCCCGGATCAAGTAACAAGCGGGCGGTTTAACCAAATCCGCAGCGATCCTGGAAAAGGCTGCATGTTCCAACCGCGCGCCAATCGTTGGCGCGCGGTTTGCGTTATCAGTCGATCGGGTGAGAGCAAAAATGCATATGTCTCCGTAAAAAACGACATTGTCATTGTCCGGTTCCGGTTGGTACACTGATACAATGAATCGGTGAAGGTGAGCGGAGGAATTCACACCATGCAGTCGGAAAAAAAATTAACGCTTTGGGCGCTCGCGTGGCCGATCTTCATTGAAATGTTTTTGCAGTTTTTGCTCGGCACGGCCGATACGCTGATGGTCAGCCATATTTCGGACGATGCGGTGGCGGTCGTCGGCATATCGAATCAATTGTTCCAGGCGGCAACGATATTGTTTATGACCGTCGCTGCCGGAGCGGGCGTGCTGATCGCGCAAAATCTTGGTGCAGGCAAACGGGAGGAGGCGCGGATCGCAGCGATCATTGCCGTAAAGGTCTCGCTGTATATTAGCGCCGGGTTGAGCGTGCTGTTGTTCGTGTTCGCGGAGTTCGTGGCCAAGCTGCTGCAAATTCCCGACCCGCTGCTGCCGTTGGCGCAATCGTATATTTCGATCGTCGGCGGCGGAACGATCTTTACCGCAGCGATGGCTGCGCTCGGTTCGGTCATCCGCAATACGGGGAATACCCGTGGACCGATGTTTATCGCCATTGGCATGAATGTCGTGCATGTGCTGCTGGGCTATGTGTTCATATACGGGGCGTTCGGATTTCCGCAGCTCGGATTGACCGGAGCGGCGGTATCGACGCTTGTTAGCCGGCTTGCCGCTTCTATCGTGCTGCTGCGGCTGTTTTTGTACGCGTTCGAGCGAAAGGTAGAATGGCGCGATTTTCAGCTGTTCGACCGGTCGTTGTTCAAAGATATATTGCGGCTCGGATGGCCGATGGGAGTCAACTCGGCTTCCTGGTTCGTGACGCAGCTCGTCATATTCTCGTTTGTCGCGATGCTGGGAGCGAAAGAGCTTGCCGCGCGGACGTACATGAATACGATGGAATCGTTTTGTTTTTTGCTCGGGTATTCCGTCGCGATGGCGGCGCAAATCCAGATTGCGTATTTGTTCGGCGCCGGGGACAACAAGGAGGCTTACCGGAGCGCTTTTCGAGCTTTGGGGCTCGGACTGCTGATCGTCATTCCAGGCACGCTGCTGCTGTATGCGGCAGGTGGCAACGTGCTGCACCTGTTCACTGCCGATGCGGAAATCGTAGCGCTCGGCGTATCGCTGCTGGCAGTGAACATTATTCTTCAGCCGGGCAAAATGTTGAACATGGCGATCAACGGAGCATTGACGGCTGTAGGCGATACCCGCTTCATTATGATCAACGGCTTGCTCTCCATGTGGCTAATTGCGACAGGCCTTTCGTACTTGTTCGGCATTCGGCTGGAGTGGGGACTCATTGGCATTTATATCGGGATGATCATTGATGAGTATACGCGTGGCGTTATCGTTCTGATTCGCTGGATCAAACGGGCGCAGCTAACTCGGCGGAAGCGGGTTGCGTCCGAGTCGTCGGATATGTCTGCATCACAGTAACAAGAAATAGGTAGGAAGCCACCGACAAACGCCGTCTTGGACGGCATTTGTTTCGTGCTGATACATTGGCAAGATCGGGTAATCGCTTTACAATGGTAGTGTAGACTCGGTCGTGACCGATGACGAAATGAAGGAGGACATACTGCTATGACCCGCTCTCATGGAGGCGTAGATCCGACGAAGTTGGATGCAAACATGCGGCTTACTGCTGCAAGCGATACCACGCTGGCGTGGAGGTCGCCGCTGGAGGAACCGTTCCGATTGTGCGGATTCCCGTGGCTGGAGAAAGACCGTGTGTACCGCAGACTGCCCGTTTCCCCATCCCACAGCCTCAGGCCTGCCGTCGATTCACTTGCGAACTGTACGGCGGGAGGACAGATCCGGTTCCGGACCGATGCCGCATCCGTCGTATTGAAAGCGGAACTGGCCGGCCCGGCAAACATGTACCATATGCCGTCCACGGGACAATGCGGCTTTGACTGTTACATCGGTTCGTTTGGGGAGCAAGCTTTCGTTGGCACGACGAGAATGAAGCTGACGGAAACGACGGTGGAGTACCCGCTGTACGAGTTGAAGGGCGTTCCACGAATCATGCGGACCGTGACGATCCATTTCCCGCTGTACCAAGGGGTAAAAAGCGTCTGGATCGGCCTCGATGCCGATGCGGCCGTTGAGGCGCCGGAACCGTTTATTGACGATCGCCGAATCATCTTTTACGGGACGTCGATTACGCAGGGCGGCTGTGCTTCGCGCCCAGGCATGGCGTTTACAAATATATTAAGCCACCGCTTTCATCGCGAGTTCATCAATCTCGGTTTTTCCGGCAACGGCAAAGGCGAGCCCGAGCTGGCGCATTTGATCGCTCAAATCGAACGTCCGGCGCTGCTGGCTCTCGATTACGCTGCCAACGTAACGGCGGAACAATATATCGCCACGCTGCCCGAATTTATTCGCATCTACCGTTCCGTTCATCCGGATACGCCGATTTTGGTCATTTCGAAAAACCCGTATGCGCAGGAACAAATCAACACGGCTATGCGGGAAAGACGAATCGTATGCCGCGATTTCGGACGTGAGCTTGTCGAAAAGCTGCAGGAGGGCGGGGACCGGAACATCGCGTTTCAGGACGGCGACGTTCTGCTCGGCGAAGATTTCGAGGAATGCACGGTGGACGGGTCGCACCCTAACGACCTCGGTTTTAGAAGGATGGCGGACGGATTGACCCCGATCCTGCACGCACTTTTGCCTTAATAATCGCTGAGTGTCTATGATGAAATAGCTTTAGCCGCTTGTCTCAGGTGAAAACTGGGATAGGCGGCTTTTTTTGCGAACTAAATGTCACTATGAACAAAACTTATAATTCCTATATGAATATGGACATTAAATATTGCCATTTATTAGGCTATAAATAAACATGTGACGATTCATAAAGGAAATTGATAGGTTCATTGTAGAATAGTTTATTCCATTTCGAAATAAAGTGCGTTATACTGGAAGTAGTACAAGAGGAAAGGGCGGGATACTTTATGAAGCTCACCAAGCTGAAACAACTATGGAGCATCTTTACGGTGTTTCTCAAAATATCACCGGCCACTTTCGGCGGCGGCTATGCGATGATTCCTATCATTGAAAGAGAAGTGGTTCATAAGAAACAGTGGCTCGCCGCCGATGAAATGTGCGACGTATTGTCCATTTCCGGTTCGGCGCCGGGGGGGATTGGCGTGAATGCGGCGGCGTTTGTCGGCTATCGCCTTGCGGGCGTCGGAGGCGCAGCTGTTGCCGTCCTCGGGATCACGTTTCCAACCTTCGTGATTGCGTTCCTACTGAGCCTCGTCTTCTCGATGTTCCAGCATCATCCTAAGGTTGCCGCGGCACTGGACGGCATCCATGCGGCCGTTGTGGCGCTGATTCTCATAGCGGCTTACCGGATGGCCAAAACGGCCGTATTCGATAAAACGACGTTTGCCACGATGATCTGCACGCTTGTTCTGCTGCTAAGCGTTCCGGTTCATCCGCTTTCCGTCATTTTGTTCGGGCTCGTGGTAGGCATCGTTTTCATTTACGTCAAAGAAAAACTCGGCATGGCCGTCAGGCTCGATAAGAACGACGGCGAGGTTGCTACGGTATCCGGTTATGTATATCCCGATTATTTCATTGCCGACGGAATTTAAGAGAGAATGGGGGTGCAATGATGCTGTGGGATTTGTTTCTTTCCTTTTTCAAAATCGGGTTCATGTCATTCGGCGGCGGCTATGCCATGGTGCCGGTCATCGAGCACGAAGTCGAAGCTCATGCGTGGTTAGCGACAGATGTTTTTGCCGATACGGTATCACTCGCGGGAATGGCGCCTGGGCCGCTGGCGACGAATATGGCGACGTTGGTCGGGTTCAAGATTGCAGGTCTAGCCGGAGCCGTCATTGCCACGATCGGCATGGTGCTTCCTTCGCTACTTGTTATGATAGCCATCGCGGCTTTTTTTTATAAGATTCATCGCAACAAATGGATTCGTGCTTCGTTTTATGGCTTGCGGCCGATCGTAACCGGTCTGATCTTATTCGCCGCGATCCGTTTCGGACAGTTAGGTATGGACGAGGGCATCATTACATGGCATACTTTGATTAGCGTTCTCATTACAGGCGGCGTCCTCGTGGCGGTGCTGAAATATAACGTTCCGCCGATCGCCGCGATATTATTGTCCGGCCTACTCGGCATCGCTCTTTTTTAATAAATCATCGAGCAAAGCGAGGCGCATCCTATGTCACATTCCAACAATGACAAACCGTCCTGCTGCTCTACAAGCAGAGGCAGCGTTACGGCATCGATTGCAGGGTTTACCGGTACAAGCGCCTTCGAACGGGAGCAGGTCAAAAAGCCTTCGAAAGAAGATATGATCCTTTTGCCGGGAGGCTCGTTTCTGATGGGTACGAATGACCGGGAAGGGTTTCCCGCCGATGGAGAAGGGCCGGTTCGTACCGTAACGCTGCGGCCCTTTTACATCGATCCGTGTACGGTAACGAACGAAGAGTTCGCGCAGTTTGTTCAAGCTACGGGATTTGTAACGGAAGCGGAGCGATTCGGCTGGTCGTTCGTATTTCATTTGTTCGTGTCGGAGGAAACCAAGAGCACAACTTCGAATGCTGCCATGCAGACGCCATGGTGGTACGTTGTGAACGGCGCGGACTGGCGGCATCCCGAAGGACCGGATTCCGGGATAGAAGATCGCTTGGATCATCCGGTCATCCATGTCTCCTGGAACGATGCGGCTGCTTACTGCGCATGGGCGGGCAAACGACTGCCTACGGAAGCGGAGTGGGAGTTCGCCGCGCGGGGCGGCCTTGTACAAAAGCGCTATCCGTGGGGGGACGAGCTGAAGCAGGGCGGAGAACATCACTGCAATATATGGCAGGGCAAGTTTCCGGACAAAAACAATCAGAGCGACGGCTACGCCGGAACGGCACCCGTGCGCACCTATGGCCCGAACGGGTACGGATTGTACCAGACGGCAGGCAACGTATGGGAGTGGTGTTCGGACTGGTTCCATCCTTCTTATCATGTACACGCGACGAAAGAAAACCCGGCAGGGCCTCCTTCGGGGGATTCGCGCGTACTTCGCGGCGGCTCGTACTTATGCCATAAATCGTACTGTAATCGTTACAGAGTGGCTGCGCGAAGTAAAAATACGCCGGACAGCTCAACGGGCAATATCGGTTTCCGCTGTGCCGCCGATGCGTAATAATGCATATTCCAAAAGCTTGACCCGATATGGAGGGTCAAGCTTTTTTTTGCAGCCGATCCGGCATTCGTAGCTGAAATGTAACAAGCTTCATCGTATATGCCCGCGATCCCGGATAGCTTCGACTTATATAGTCTGCCGGCTCCGTCCAGATCCTGTTTTGCTCACTCCCACGATTACTTGTGAAATGATGCATGAAATGACGTTTTTTGGAAACAGTAAGGGTACATCTTATCGCAAATAAGGGGAGCGTATGGGAATTTTCAGAAGGTGGCTGCAAAACCGTGCTCCATTTAAGCGAAAAAATGACGCTATGCAGCATGATGGCGGCGGAACGGTCGAAGCTGGGCCGCTTTCTGCGAGCTTGGAGGCCAACCTTCAAACGGTCCATTCGCGGTTGGGAGCAAGTCCGGATGTTATTATCCGGAAGATGGTTCTTAAGCAAGCAGGCGGTATGCAGATTGCCATGATGTATATTGACGGTCTGGTAGAAACCCTTTCCATAAACCATATGATTGCAGAAATATCCAAATTAGCCGAATTGGAATTTCCGGAGCCCCGGAGTCCTGTCGGCTTTTACCGCTTCCTCAAAAATTACGCGTTAGCGGCGGGGGCGCTGGAGGAAGCGCGTTCGTTGAACGATGTAATGAGCGCTATGTTTAACGGGGAAACGGTTATTTTATTGGATGGCTGCAGCACCGCGCTTACTGCCGCAACGGCAGGCGGGGAGAAGAGGAGCGTAGAAGAGCCGAGCTCCCAAACGGTCATTCGCGGACCGAAGGAAGGCTTCATCGAAAGCTTAAGGACGAACACAGCGCTGATCCGGCGCAAAATCAAATCGCCTGATCTGCGGATAGACGCCAAGATTATCGGAAGGAAAAGCCGGACCAATGTTGCCGTCGTCTATTTGAAAGGAACCGCCAACGATAAAGTGGTTGAAGAGATCCATAAACGTCTGGACTCTATTGATACGGATAGCATTCTCGAGAGCGGATATATCGAAGAATTCATTCAGGACGCAACGTACACGCCATTTCCTACCGTCATGAACACCGAACGTCCGGATGCCGCTGCCGCAGGCATTTTGGAAGGCCAGGTCGTCATTATAGTCGACGGAACGCCGTTTGTCCTGATTGCTCCCGTCACCTTTTTTAAATTTTTCCAGTCGAGCGAGGATTATTATCAGCGCTTTGACATCGCCTCGTTCTTGAGGCTGATCCGTTTCGGGTCCTTTATCGTATCCATGCTGCTTCCGTCGTTGTATATTGCCATCACGACTTTTCATCAAGAAATGCTTCCGAGCACATTACTGATCGGCCTCGCTGCCCAACGGGAGGGCGTGCCTTTTCCTGCTCTCGTCGAAGCCATGCTGATGGAGCTTACGTTCGAGGTGCTGCGCGAGGCCGGCGTTCGAATGCCGAGAGTGATCGGGCCGGCGATATCGATCGTAGGCGCTCTCGTTCTGGGGCAAGCCGCCGTGCAGGCGGGTTTGGTCTCGGGGGCCATGGTCATCGTTGTCTCGTTCACCGCGATTGCGAATTTTGTTATTCCGGCGCTCAATATGGCTACGGCGGCCCGTCTGATCCGCTTCTCGCTCATGATTCTCGGGGCAACGCTGGGATTGTTCGGCGTCGTGTCCGGTTTGATGGTGATGCTCATTCATATGGCAGGCTTACGTTCCTTCGGGATTTCATACTTGCAGCCGGTGGCACCGCTTGTGCCGGGCAATCTGAAGGATATTTTTGTACGCGTCCCTTGGTGGAGGATGAATACCCGGCCCCGTTTGTTCTCTCCAAATGTGGTAAGGGAAGGAAAGCATCAGAAACCGTCGCCGCCATCGCCGCCGCAAAACAACGAAACGGACTCATAGGGAGCGGGGAAGTACGCATGGAACAAAAAATATCGGCGTTTCAGGGCATATTGCTAATCATTAGTACGATCACGCCTACAGCCGTTTTGACGGTCCCGAACATCGTCGTGCGTTTTTCCGGCCAAGATGCGTGGATCTCCATCATGATCGCCGCGATCGCTGGAATCGGTTTTGCCGCGTTCATCGGGGCCATTTGCCGGCAAAACCGCTATGAAACTTTTCCGGTGTGGTTAAAAAGGCGATTAGGCGCCAAGCTCGGTACGGTTATCGGCATCCTGCTGACGTACTATTATTTTGTTACCCTAATTGTAATCGTTCGCGAGTTCGTTAACTTTTTGGCGGAAAATGTGCTGACAAGAACCCCTGTCTACATCCTCATTATTATGACGGTAGCCGTGGTCTTGTACGCCGTAGGCGAGGGGATTGAAGTCATCGCGCGAATCAATCTGATTGTCGTGCTGCTTTCTTTGCTCATCCTGGCCGGCACCGTCACCCTGTTGGTCAGAGATATCCACCCCCGGTATTTACTCCCGGTCTGGGATCATCCCGCAGCCCGAATCATACAAGGCAGCATCGTTCCGGCGAGCTGGTTTTCGGAAGTAGCCTTTTTATTGCTGCTTGCACCGTTCATGAATCGCCCGGGCGAAGCGGGCAAGGCGGGGGTGTGGGGGATAGCCCTCGCCGTGACTGAGCTTTGCATGATCGTAGCCACCGTGATCACGGTATTCGGTCCGCGGCTGGTGATGCATATGTCTTATCCGACCTTTACCTTGATGGGGATTATCCAGATCACCCGATTTCTGGAACGTATCGACATCTTGTTCATATCGATCTGGATTTGCTTGATGTATTTGAAAATGGCCATCTTCATGTTCGGGGCGTTTCACTGCTTCGTCCAAACGTGCCGTATTCGAAGTGAGAAGCCCTTTCTGTTAGCGCTCGGCCTTCTTACCGTGATGAGTTCAATATACACGTGGCCGAGAACGTCGGATTTGGCCCATTTTACCGCTTATCCGTTAAGTCCGTATTTGTTCGCGTTTAATGTACTGCTTCCTCTCGTCATTTGGTTGTGTCTTTGTTGGAGAAAGCCCGTTAGCGTTAGGAGCGACGAAATAATATGAGAAAAACGGCTGCATTCGTTTGGCTTCTCCTTACATGCGCGGTTATGTCCGGCTGCTGGAACCGGATCGAGCTGAACGAGATTTCGATTGTCGCCGCAACGGCTTTCGACCTGGAAGGAGACGATTGGGTGATATCGTACCAGACGATTATACCGTCCACGATTTCGTCCGGTATGGGGATGACCGGTGGGGGAAGCAACCAATCGCCCGTCACCGTCTTTACAACGCGGGGACGCACGATCCGGGAAGCCGTCAACAAAAGCTCCAGTGAAAGTCCGCGCTGGCTCTTTTTCGCCCATACGAACATCCTGATTGTCAGCGATAGGGTGGCGCGCGGGGGGATGAGCCAAATTCTCGATCTATATTTTCGCAACCCTGACGCCAGAGAAACGGTAAACGTGCTCATCACGAAAGGAAGCGCAAGGGCAATCCTCGAGCAGCTGATGAGCATCGAGAAAATTCCGGGCCAAGGAATTCGCGAAATTATTTACAACGAATCGCGAAATTCTTCCAGGCTGCCGAGCGTCATGATGTACGAGCTAGCCATGGCGATGACGGGCGATGCGAGGAGCGCTATGATCCCGGAAATACTCATCTCCGGAGAGCCGGAGGGCGCATCGCTGGATGCGCTGAAAAAAACGAGTCAAACGTCGAAGCTCAGACTGGGGAAGCTCGCCGTACTGCGGGGAGACCGGTTGGCAGGCTGGTTGACGAAGGAGGAAGGGTTGGGCGTGTCGTTTATAACGGATAAAGTGAAGTCCAGCATCTTGCCGTTCTCGTGCAATTCATCGGATGGAAAAACGTACAATTCTTCCTTCAGGTTGCTAACCTCCTCGACGAAGCTATCCCCCGTCAAGGAACGCGAACATTTCGTCATGAATGTAGACATTAAAGCCGGGGGGTACTTATTGGAGAGCGACTGCGTTTTGGATCTTTCCGAACCGGAAACGATCGATCGGCTGGAGCGGCAACTGCAAGGCGAGATTGCGCAGATCTTGGAAAAGTCTTGGCGGGCAGCCAGGCGTTTGAACGTCGACGTATTCGGGTTTGCGGATGCCGTACATCGAAAATACCCGAAGGAATGGAAAAAAATAAAAGACGACTGGGAAGCCGTATTTCCCCATATTGAAATGAAGCCCCGCGTTACCGTCTCAATGGACCGGGTAGGTTTGAGCAACAAATCGTTTAAAACGTTAAAAAAGGATGATGGAGGATGACGCCGAAAGCGGCTTTATGGATCGCGTTCTATGCTGTTATTCTTTACTGGGGTATCCGATCCATGGCCGGAAAGCGGCATTGGCGGGAAATCGTATGGTACGTCTGCATTGCGGGATGGTGCGCTTATATAAGCTTAGGGAAGCTTTACGATTGGCCCCGGTTGTCGATCGTTTCTCCCGTCAATGCTTTGTTTCTGCCTATCGGCAAATGGATGGAACGATGGATGGGAGGTCCTCCGGGCGAATGACTGAACAAAGAGAGCGAATCTCGGACAACCAAACCGCCTTCATGATGGTGCTCTTTGAAATCGGCAGTACGCCGCTGTTCTTCCTTGGAAGCAAAGCCAAGCAGGATGCATGGCTCGCCATGCTGTTTGCCGCGGCGTTCGGGCTGCTGCTCGTATATTTGTACATAGCGATCCAGCGAAAAGAGCCGGACCGTAATCTGATCGGCATGTTGAGAACGTATTTCGGCCGCCTGCTCGGGTCGGTCCTAGGGGCGGCATATATATTGTATTTCGGCTATGAATCCATGCGCAATGTGAGAGACTTCGGGGAATTGATGTCGCAAACGCTGCTGACGGAGACGCCGATGTCGGTAACGATGCTGGTCGTCGTCCTCATTGCCGCTTACGGCGTATTTAAAGGAGTGGAAGTCGTTTTCCGACTTTCCGAGTTTCTTTTGCCGGTCCTCATGATCAGTTACGGAATTTTGATCCTTCTTTTGTTCGTAACGAATATTGTTCATTTCCGGCAGCTTTTGCCTGTGATGGAGAACGGGGCCGGTCCCGTGCTCAAAGCCGCTTTTCCGGATATCGTCTCGTTTCCGTTCGGCCAAACCGTTATCTTTCTGATGTTCTGGCACTTGAGCGGCGAAAACGGCATATCGGTCAAGGCTACTGCATGCGCCTATTTATCGGTTGCACTGTTTTTGATCTTTATGAATGCGCTCAATATTGCCGTTCTCGGTCCGACCCTGGCTGGGATCAGCACACTTCCTTTTTTGCAGTCCGTTCAGCTCATCTCGGTTGCAAACGTGTTTGAGCGGTTGGACGTGTTCGTGACGTTGCTCATCTATATCGGGCTGTTTATGAAAATGATCGTGTTCTATTTATGCGCCGTCATCGGACTGTCCCAATGGACCGCAAAGGCTCGCAACCGATTTGTGCTGCCTGTCGGCATCGTCATTTTCGCAGCTTCATTTCTTGAACCGAATTACACGTATCATATTTCGCTTGGGTTTAATGTGAGCCTGAAATTATTTACGTTATTTCAAATTGTCATCCCGGTCGCATTATGGCTTGTCATGCTGCTGAGCAAATATAGGACCGCGGTTCGAATGTGATGATTCATCGCACGAGAAAAAGAGAAGAGAGCCCATAAACGTTATGGACTCTCTCATGCGCGGTAAGGCGATTATGCCCGTACAGAAACGGGTGCCTCACCATTAATCTACGGTTACGTATATATAAGTTCGTTTATCTCCGTAGTTGACGGTTATCGTCGCTTTCCCTTTGCTAATCGCTTTGATGACGCCGTCCTTGACGTCGGCCACCCGAATGCTGGAGGAGGACCACATCGCCGGAATCGTAACGTCTTCTTCACTAAGGTCGCTGTATGTCGCCGTCGCTTTCGCTTCAACCGAAGCGCCTTGTTTGATGTTGATCAGTATGATATTGGTTTTCAAATATTTCAACGTATCGACTTCGACCGGGATCGTCACGCTTTTGCCACCGAACGTACCGGTGATGGTTGCCTTGCCGGACCCGATGGCGGTGACGACACCCCCTGAAATTTCTGCTACTTTGTAGTTGCTCGATTTCCACTGCGCATCGGCCGATACGTCCTTCTTGCTTCCGTCCGACTGGGTCGCCGTCAGTACGATTGCCGCGTTTTGACCCCGTTTAACGGATAAAAATTTCTTGTCGGTGTCCAGTGCTTGCGCAACGCCGATTTCAATAGAGATGGATACCGATTTCCCGCCGTATTTGGCTGTGACGGTCGCTTTGCCGCGGGATACGGGGGTAACGACGCCGGCGGATACTTGCGCGATTTGGGCGTTGCTTGTTGACCATTCCGCATCCGCGGTCACGTTCTTCGCTTCGCCGCTTTTGTTTTTGGCGGTCAAGGCGATCGACCTGCTTTCTCCGAGGTCAAATGAAAGAAATGCAGGCGCAGCGGTCAAAGTGTCAGCCATATCGACCGAAACGTTAAGCGTCACCGTTTTGTTTTCAAAGGAGGCGGTAATGTCCGCTTCTCCGGAAGCGATGGCCTTCAGCACGCCGGCATCGACCGTAACGACGCTTGCGTTGGAGCTTGTCCACATAGCTTCACTTGCGACTTGGTTTGCCGTACCGTCGGTATAAGTGGCCGTCAAGTCGATGGTTTTCGTGCTGCCTTTGGCCATGGAAAACTGGGTGTCGCTCGTTGTCGTCAAGCTTTTCAGAACGCCGACGGAAACTTGCACGACCGCCGTGCGGGTGCCGTATTTCGCCGTCACGGTCGCTACGCCCGTACCGACGCCGGTAATCAACCCGTTCCGCACTTCGGCTACGTTCGTCGCGCTGCTCGTCCAGTCCGCTTTGTTCGTCACATCGACTTCGCGTCCGTCCGTGTACAGAGCCTTTAAGACCATTTGCTCGTAACTGCCCATTTGAAAACTAACCGTTTTCTTGTTGGGAACGAGAAGGTTCGGAATATCGACGGATACTTTGATGGTAACGCTCTTGTCGCCGTATTCGGCTTTGATCGTCGCTTCCCCTGCTTTGCGGGGAGTCACGTTCCCTTTGGACACCGTGGCAACGTCTTCGTTATCGGAAGTCCACTTCGCATCGTTTGTCACTTCGCTGGTCGAATTGTCGGCATACACGGCCGTCAGCTTAAGCTGATGATCTTGTCCCGACTGGACATACAAGCTGTCCTCGCTCAAGAGCAGCCTTCTTGGAACGTCCACGTCGACCACGACCGTCACGCTTTTGCCGCCGTATTTGGCCGTGACGGTCGCTTCGCCCGCCGCATTGGCGAACAGTTTTCCTTTGACGACGCTCAGCACATCTTCATTGCTCGAGGTCCACTCGGCGCGCGATGTAATATCGTCCGTGCTTCCGTCCGGGTACGTAGCGGTTAACGTAAGCGGCTCGGTCGTGTTTTTCTTCATCATAACCGTCTGCTTGTTGAGTCCGAGCTTAACGGCGTTGTCCACATCGACCTTGATCGTCGTCGATTTGGTGCCGTAGGTGGCGACGACTCTCGTCTGCCCCGGGCCGTAACCCGTAATTTTACCTTTTATGACGTCGGCAACATCCGGATCTTCCGAATCCCAGTCGGCTTGATCGGTCACGTCTTTCGTACTGCCGTCCGGGTATGTAGCCGTCAACGTAATCGTAATATCATCCTTGAGCAGCAAGGAGACTTCGGAAACATTCGGATCCACCCGTTTGGCGATCTCGATGTTGACCGGAACGGATACCGTCTGATTGTTGAACTTGGCCGTGACCGTGGCGGTACCTGAGCTTTGGCCGGTAACCAGGCCGTTCACGACGGTGGCGACCGATCCGTTGTCGATATTCCATTCGGCTTTGTTCGTCACGATTTCGTTCGTGCCATCGTCGTAATAGGCGGTAAGCCCGATCTGCTTCGTTGCGCCTTTTCTCAAATCAATCGTCTGCACATCTTTAATGAGAGAACGTACGCGCTTGGATACTTTCACATTCACAACAACCGTCTTATCCATATAAGTCGCCGTAATGACGGCGGTGCCTTCCTTTTTCGCGGAAATGCTGCCGGCGTACACCGAAGCGATATCGGAAGCGCCTGAATTCCAATCCGTTTTCACCGTTACGTTCTCCGTCGATCCGCTTGTATAGATAGCCGTCGCCGTTAACAGAAACGTCTCGCCGACTTCCAGCGAAACTTCGTTTTTGTTCAACACCAAATTGGATATTTCGGTTTGCGCGAAAGCGGCCGTCCCGCTAAAGCTGCAAAGGCAAATGGCAAAAACCATGAAGAATGCGATCAGCCTTTTGCTTTTTTGAAACCGCATGTTTCCATCTCCTTCTCTCTGAACTTCTGGGTTAGTCTTCATCTAACTATATATCGGCAGAGAGGGGCGGAAAATTTAGGTTGTTCACAATAAAGTTGCATTTTTTGTCGACGTCCATTACTCGGAAACGGCGAACCAATCGAAGCTTTGCTTCGCGAGCAGCTTGCGCTGCCCTTTGAATTCGTCGTCGTAAAGTTACGTCATCGTCGTTCGCCAGCGGAAAGTTCGCGGAGTGCTGTCTGATGAAATACAAGCATCGCTCGAATTGAACGGATTGCCGATGAATAAATTCGGTTGTTATGAAAGAAAATGACAAGGTAAAACGGATTGGCAATTGACGGAGGAGCGGATTCGGTCGGTGAAGCGGATGATCGAGGGGGCAAGCACGAAGCAAACCAGCGATGCGAAAGTTATCAAGATTGCGATGGCGAAATTTGAATCGTGTAGGAGCGGCAAAAAGTCGCCGAAGACATGCGTGAGGGACCTAGCCATACAATTATATCCATTGCTTAGAACTCTGTTTTTCCGTAAACTATTATAGGTTTGTAAGTATAGGTCACCGAAACCGCCGTTTTCGTTGGCCTCTTTATTTTCTCTAGCAGAGAAAGGAATTATCTGGATGAACAACAAGATGGAAACAGCGTCGCCTCAGCAACTAAAGCGTGGGCTGAAAGCGCGACACATGATGATGATTTCCTTGGGAGGATCGATCGGCACCGGTTTGTTCCTTGCGAGCGGAGGCGCGATTCATTCCGCCGGACCCGGCGGAGCGCTCGTAGCATACGCCGCAATCGGTATCATGGTTTATTTTCTGATGACAAGCCTTGGCGAGATGGCTGCTTATATGCCGGTAGCCGGCTCTTTCAGCACGTATGCAGGGCGTTTCGTCGATCCTGCGCTCGGTTTCGCGCTTGGCTGGAATTATTGGTTCAACTGGGCCGTGACGATCGCCGCCGAACTGTCGGCCGCAGGGCTGATCATGAAATTTTGGTTTCCGGACAGCCCTTCGCTGCTCTGGTGCGTTCTTTATTTGGCGCTTATGATCCTGATCAATTATTTATCGGTACGGGGATACGGGGAATCGGAATATTGGTTCGCCTTTATTAAAGTGGCAACCGTCATCATTTTCATTGTCGTAGGCCTCATGATGATCGTCGGCATTATCGGCGGTCAAGCCGTCGGATTCAAGCATTTCACGGAAGGGGATGCGCCGTTTCACGGCGGATTCATGGCGATGCTGGGCGTCTTTATGGCCGCGGGCTTCTCGTTCCAGGGAACCGAGCTGATCGGGATTACGGCCGGAGAAAGCGAAAACCCGCGAGTCAACGTGCCGAAAGCGGTTCGTCAGGTGTTTTGGCGTATTTTGCTGTTTTATATATTGGCCATACTCGTTATCGGTCTGTTGATTTCGTATACCGATCCGGTGCTGATCAATGCCGATGTGGATAACATAGCGGTAAGTCCGTTTACGATCGTATTCGAAAATGCGGGCTTTGCCTTTGCCGCTTCGGTTATGAACGCGATTATCCTGACCTCCGTTTTGTCGGCAGGCAGCTCCGGCATGTACGCTTCAACGCGAATTCTTTGGGTACTCGCCAAGGAAGGCAAGGCGCCTCGCTGGCTCTCCGGCTTGAACCGCCGCGGCGTGCCGGTTGCCTCGCTGGTGGCTACGGCGGCTATCGGCATGCTGGCCTTTTTTACCTCGCTCTTCGGCGACGGGGTCGTGTATATATGGCTGCTGAATTTGTCGGGGATGTGCGGCTTTCTTGCCTGGCTCGGCATCGCGATCAGCCACTACCGCTTTCGCAAAGCGTATGTGCTGCAAGGGCGGAGGATCGAAGAGCTGCCGTTTCGAGCCCGCTGGTTTCCGTTTGGGCCGATCTTTGCCTTAATCCTTTGTCTCATTGTAATGATCGGACAAGGCTTTTCGGCATTGTCCGGAGAGGCGGTCGATTGGTATGCGCTGCTGTCCTCTTATATCGGGCTGC
The DNA here is from genome assembly GCF_910594985.1 of Paenibacillus allorhizosphaerae. GTDB lineage: Bacteria > Bacillota > Bacilli > Paenibacillales > NBRC-103111 > Paenibacillus_G > Paenibacillus_G allorhizosphaerae. Next base: position 94,981 of record NZ_CAJVCE010000005.1, on the reverse strand, counting down.
CGTTGTTTTTCGCGATGTGGGTGTGGTACAAGCTCAAGCACAGCACGAAGATGATTCCGCTCAAGGACTGCCGGTTTGATGAAAATTGATCGATGCCATCATTTTCATAGGCTTTGACCGGCGAGTTTGCGCCTAAAAAGTATTGACGGAATGAAAATTATTTTATACACTAACCGAGTGTCGAATTAACCAGTGGTTAGCAATGGAATAATCGAATAACGGAAACTTCTTATTAAGAGAGGCGGAGGGACAAGGCCCTATGAAGCCCGGCAACCGTTCCAACCGGTAGGAACCGCAGCGTTTCTCACCGTGGAAGTCTGGTGCCAATTCCTCCAGAACCGTCCTGGTTCTGGGAGATGAGAGGGACAAGAGTTAGCATATAACCCCTGGACCTCTGTGTCCAGGGGTATTGTTTTTTAAGATCAGAATTTATAAGTTTTCAGCGAAGCTGAACAATTCTGATCTTTCAAGAAAAGCTTCCGTTAAAACACGAATGTATCTTCATCGAAAGGCTTCGATTAGAAGCTTTTCTTATCGGGAGGAGGTGTCGCACAATGATCGAATTGCAGCATATCGTTAAGGACTACCAGTCCGGCAATCACAAGGTGACGGCGCTGAACGATATTAACCTGAGCGTGAACAAAGGGGAAGTGTTCGGCATTATCGGCCACTCGGGTGCTGGGAAAAGCACGCTGATCCGGACCATCAATTTGCTCGAACGCCCAAGCTCGGGGCGGGTATTCATCGATGGCGTCAATATGACGGAGCTTGCGAGCCGCAAACTGCAAGAGGAACGGCGTACGATCGGCATGATTTTTCAGCATTTCAATTTGCTCAGCTCGGCGACGGTGGCTGATAATATCGCTTTTCCGCTTCGCCTGGCGAAACGTTCGAAAGAGACGGTGGAGCGAAGAGTCGCGGAACTGATCGGGCTTGTCGGACTTGACGGCCATGAGAACAAATATCCCGCCCAGCTGTCTGGTGGGCAAAAGCAACGGGTCGGCATTGCCAGAGCGCTCGCTACGAATCCAAAGGTTCTTCTCTGCGACGAGGCGACTTCCGCCTTGGACCCGCAAACGACAAACGCGATCCTTGCTTTGCTTTTGCGGATTAACCGGGAGCTCAACATTACGATCGTCCTGATTACGCATGAGATGCAGGTGATCCGTTCGATTTGCGACCGCGTTGCCGTCATCGACGGCGGAAAGATTGTGGAGACGGGGCCGGTATCGCAAGTTTTCCTGAAGCCGCAGCACCCGACCACCCGGGAATTCGTTGAACAGGTGTCGGGCGCGGTGGACAAAGGGCTGCCGCTTATGGAAGAAGCCGGCGAGCCGCAGACACTCATACGTATTACATTTATCGGGGAGCAGACGTATGAACCGGCGCTGTACGAGACGATGCGGGACACGAACGTTCCTTTCGTCATATTGCAAGGAACTGTCTCCCGGCTGAAAAATACACCGTACGGACAGCTTGTATTGGAGCTGCACGGCGCGCAAAGGGACACGGAACAAGCAATCGAAAGGCTGCGTAGCCGCGGCCTCGATGTGGAGGTGATTCGACATGGATCTGACCGCGCTTAAGGAGCTGGATTGGGCGGAGATCGGACAAGCCAGCTATGATACGCTGACGATGCTGGGGGTGTCCACGTTATTTACCGTGCTGATCGGGCTGCCGCTCGGGGTAATCTTGTTTGTGACGGCCCGCGGACAGCTGCTGCAGCAGCCGGTAGTGTATTCGGTGTTATCCGTGATCGTTAACGTGCTGCGGTCCGTACCGTTCATCATTTTAATGATCCTGGTCATTCCGTTCACGAAGCTGCTGGTCGGCACCTCCATCGGCGTTCCGGGTACGATTCCACCGCTCGTTATTGCGGCCGCGCCTTTCTTTGCCAGACTGGTGGAGACGTCGCTGCGCGAAGTGGACCGCGGCGTCATTGAGGCTGCGCAATCGATGGGGGCGACGTATTGGCAAATCATATGGCGCGTGCTGCTGCCTGAAGCGCGTCCGGGACTGATTGCGGGAATTACGATTACGGCGGTCACGCTGGTTTCGTACACGGCGATGTCCGGAGCGATCGGCGGCGGAGGGCTCGGGGATTTAGCGATCCGCTACGGCTACTTACGCTTCCAAATGACCGTTACGATTGTGACCGTACTCATTTTGCTTGTGTTAGTTCAAATCCTGCAATCGCTAGGCGACCGGATCGTCCGGAGATATCAGCGGAAGTAAGGATTTTCATATATAAATAATATTATGTTACAACGATAGGGAGGAACCAACCGTGAAAAAAATCGCAATGACCGCATTATCGATCGTTCTAGCCTTTTCGCTTTCCGCTTGCGGCAAGAAAGAAGCTGCTGCTCCCGGGAATGCTGCCGGTGGCGCGCCTGCCGCGGCGAAAGAAGTGACCTTGAAAGTCGGCGCTTCCAGCGTACCGCATGCCGAAATCCTGAAGTCGATCAAACCAGCGCTGAAGGAGCAAGGCGTTAACCTAGAAATCAAGGAATTTACCGATTACGTTCAACCGAATGTGCAGCTGTTCGAGAAGCAGCTGGATGCCAACTATTTTCAACACGCACCGTATTTGGACCAGTTCAATCAGGATAAAAGCATGAATCTTGTGAAGGTGGCCGGCGTTCATCTTGAGCCGTTCGGCGCTTACTCGCAAAAAATCAAAAAGGCCGATGAGCTGAAAGACGGGGCAACCGTCGCCATTCCGAACGATCCTTCCAACGGCGGCCGCGCTTTGGCGCTGATGGAAAAAAACAATCTGATCAAGCTCAAAGACGGCGTTGGCGTCAAAGGCACGGTGAAAGACATCGTCGAGAACAAGAAAAATTTGAAATTCAAAGAGCTGGAAGCGGCGATGCTGCCGCGTGCACTGTCGGAAGTAGACATGGCGCTAATCAATACGAACTATGCTTTGGAAGCGAAGCTTTCCCCGACGAAGGATGCGATCTTTATCGAAGATAAAAACTCGCCTTATGTTAACATATTGGTCGCTCGTCCGGACAATAAAGATTCGGAAGCAATGAAGAAGCTTGTGAAGGCATTAACTTCGCCGGAAGTGAAGAAGTTTATTGAGGACAAATACCAAGGTGCGATCGTACCGGCATTTTAATCGCATATCATAAAATAAGGGACCATTCGCATGATGCGAATGGTCCCTTATTTGCGAGACGATGGAACAAGACTATGCCGTAATGGCCATCAACCGGGTTCCAGCGTACGTATCGGCGGTATCGCCGGATGGGAAGGAATAATAATGAATTGCGGTATGAATCAGAGGGCATATATTTCCGGGGAAATGGTATTAATTGCGGATAAATTCTTGCACCCATTCTCCGTTATAGTAGGCAACGCCGATTTTGGTATAGTTTGCGTTCAAGATGTTTTGCCGGTGACCCGGGCTGTTCATCCACGCATTCATAACTTCCTGCGGAGTACGTTGTCCTTTTGCAATATTTTCCCCTGCATACGTATATTTGATTCCGTACGCGTTCATCATGTCGAACGGGGAACCGTAGGTCGGCGACGTATGATCGAAGTAGCCGTTGTTGTACATATCTTTGGCTTTATCCAAAGCCATTGCCGTCAGAGGTCCGTCGCTCGTGAGCGGCTTCAGTCCCGCTTTGGCGCGCTCCTGATTTACCAGCGTCACGACTTGATTTGCATAGGAGGAAGACGACGTCGTCGGGGTCGAAACATTCGATCCCGATTGCGGTACGTTCAGCACCATGCCCGGCCAGATGATGTTCGGATTGGCAACCTGCGGATTGGCCGCGATCAGGGCGTTCAAGCTGACTCCTTGCTTTTGGGAAATTAACCACATCGTATCGTTTCCGCTAACGGTATACGAAGCGGCGGACACGGCTCCTGCACCCAGAATCGGTCCAAGCGCAAGCACGCCGGTCATGACGATTTTTTTAATACGGTTCAACGAAAATCCTCTCCTTCTTATGGCCTGCGAGGTTAGCTGACGGATTCGGGTCAAAGAGCAATCACCCGGCCACCTGGCAGTGGCTTCACCCCAGAAGATGAGGGTCCCCCGCGCTTCCATAAGGAAGCCTCGGCCTTCCATAAATTTAACCCCAAGAAAGTTGTCCTTGAGGTCTTCCCATTGTAGCACGGGAGCAGCCGGCATTCATTCGATAAAGTTTTCCAGTAACCCCATTTATACGATGCAAGTGAAGTTTTGCCGCCGCTGGGAAGTTCTTTTTCTAACAAGAAGGAGTTTAAGATAAAACGTTTCAATTTTCATTTCGTTTTCATATGAAAACGTGTGCATTCTTCCAAAAGTTATGTTAGTATCATACTGTATTTACTTTATCCAATGGGGTGATGGGGATGAGATTGGCGGCACAGCTTTATACGCTTCGGGATTATCTGAAAACGCCGGAAGATATTGCAACGACATTGAAAAAGGTAAAACAAATCGGTTACAATGCGGTTCAGGTTTCGGGCGTCGGTCCGATCGATAACCAAGCATTGAAAGAATTGGCCGATCAGGAAGGCTTGACGATCTGCGCGACCCATATCGGGTACGGTGATTTGACGGACAAACTGGATGAGGTCATCGCCAAGCATAAATTATGGGGCTGTCAGTACGTAGGACTGGGCGGTCTGCCGGGCGAATACCGGAAAAGCGCGGAAGGATATTCCGATTTCGCGAAGATCGCGTCGGATATCGGCCGCAAGCTGAAGGCGGAAGGACTTACGTTTATTTATCATAATCACAGCTTTGAATTTGCCAAATTCGGCGACAGAACCGGGATGGATATTTTGTTCGAGGAAACCGATCCGGCCGCGGTTGATTTCGAACTGGACGTATACTGGGTGCAAGCCGGCGGTGCCGACCCGGCGGAATGGATCCGTAAGGTGAATGGGCGCATGAAGGTGGTCCATCTGAAAGATATGGCGGTAACGGGCGACCGCGAGCAGCGCTTTGCCGAAGTCGGGGAAGGCAATATGAACTTCGCCCGCATCCTGGACGCTTGCCGCGAAATCGGAGTAGAGTGGGGAGCCGTCGAGCAGGATCAAACGTACGGCCGCGATCCGTTTGAAAGCTTGGCCATTTCGTTTAACAATTTGCGCCGCATGGGCGTGGAAGCGTAAACGCACGCAAAGAAAAAGAGATTCCCGCTTGTAAAGCGAACGGAATCTCTTTTTTTCGTCTATCGGACATATCGGGTTCGGTGCGCATAGATCCAATTTTTTTTCATATCGCGAACGAGGCCGCTCTCCTTTGCAAGCACTCGTTCCGCATATAGATCGAAGGTGGCGAAAGTGTGCGGCTCCGGTTCGACTAGCCGTATTTTACCTTGCGATTCGTATTCAAGCAGCTGCCCATGATTGGAAGCGAGCCGATGCGTTATATGCATAAGCAAAAAATCTTCCCATGTCGTCGCATCCGCCTCGCGCCAAAACCGCCATCCGCTTGCTTCCTCTTCAATGTGAATGCCGTGAATCCGCATCATATATTCCGGCAGGAACCAATGTCCTTCCGGAACGTGCCGGCACTCGGCATTCCATTCCTCGGCAAGCTGACGCAGCTCTTCTGCCATATTCAATTGCTTCGTACCCAAAAATATTGTGGACATCGTCTGAGTAATCCCCGCTTCCGTTGAACCGTTCATCGCATCGCAAATCCATGATCGATCGAGCTGTCAGCCTGACCGATCGCGTAATGAGGAGGCCGCGGTCATTACCGCTCTTTCGGAATCGTTTTCAATAACCGGACTAACCGCTCGGGTTCGTTCGTAATAACACTGTCCACCCCGAGAGAAACCATTCTCTGCATCGACTTCTTTTCGTTGACCGTCCAAGCATAAACTTTTTTATGGTGTTCACGCGCGTCGCGCATGAATTGTTCGTCAATGAGCGGATAAGCGGCGCTAATTACTTCATAATCACTCGACGCGTATAAGCTCTCAGTTACGTCGGATTTTTCGCCGATAATGCGTCCGGTCTTAATGCCTGGCCGCAGCTTCTTCACCTTTCGCAGCAATTCCGGATCGAATGAAGTAATGGTACAATCATTATCGAAATCGTGCTTTTGCAGCAGGGCGACCGTTTTTTCCGCAAGCTGTTTCTGATGGCCGTTATTTTTCAGTTCGATGTTAAGTCTGACGCGGCCTTTGGACGTTTGAATGGCTTCATCCAGCGTAGGTACGCGCTCGTCTTCGAACTGCTTGCCGAACCATGCGCCTGCGCTCGCTTTCCGTAGCTCGCCCGAATCGATTTCCCATACCGGCTTATCGATGCCCGCCGTCCTGCGCGCCGTATTGTCGTGCATCAGAATGACAACGCCGTCGGCGGTTTCCTGAACGTCAATTTCGGCGTAGCCGGCTCCGTCGCGGATCGCTTTGCGAATCGAGCTTAACGTATTCTCGGGAGCGGCTGCGGAGCTGCCTCGATGGGCGGTAACGATGTTTTTATTTTCTGCAAGCGTCTTCGGCGCAGAACCGGTAGAGGCTATATTGGCAGCGACTAAGAGGGTGAATACCATCAGAACTTTTTGCATGGGGCGCGTCTCCTGCTCGTGGTGTGTGGTGTGTTTACTATGAATATATCATACTATCATTTGAATTAGTGATAGATTGTTTTTCCGAAAAATCAAGGCGCGCCGCTGTTGATTTTATCAGGCGATTCCGTTCGGGCAATGGCCGTACCGGGGGAGGCGGCAATCGGCTCCATCTGTTTGTTGAAAGCTACGATGCGCCATGGCTTCGATGCGTCCGCCGCCGGGATATCGACATCGATTTCCCACGGCATTTCATAGCTGATGCCAAGCCTTCGGTCGCCTTGATACAGCGCTACCGCGAACGGCGTGCTTACATCTTTCATCCGGGCGTACATCATCACTTTCTGTTTGCCTGCGGGCAGCTGCGAACCGGAAAGCGGCACATATTGGTGCGGAGCGGCGTTCACGCCTTGCTCCACATAGTCCAAAAACATGTCGCTGCGGGTGATCCGCTTGTACATGCCGTCCATCAGCGCGCTTTCTCCGAGATCGTATACATACTCCATATTCGAGCGAAGCGCCTGCGCGCGGCCGAAGTTAAAATACGTCATCGCCTTGACCATCGGGAACATCCGCGGCAGGAAAGCGTACATGTAGCCTAGCTGTCCTTCTCCCCAGACATGATATGATTGATTCGTTTTCAGTACCGTGTGCGCCACGGCGCCTTCGGCAATCATTATCGGCTTGTGGCTGTAATTGGCGTACAGCGGAGCGAAATATTCGATGACGGTATGCTCCAAATCTTCCTCGCCGCCGGTAAGCGGAGTGGCATAGAGGGAAAAGCCGACCCAGTCGACATACGCATCGCCCGGATAATATTCATCAATGTTATTCGCGGGCACGAAATTCGGGGACCAGACCATCGCTACATTCGGCGCTTCCTCAGCCATAATGCTGTGAATGAGACGAAACTTTTCGACATACTTTTGCGGATCGCCATACCAAGGCACCCAGTTGCCGTTCATCTCCGAAGCATAGCGAAGGAAAATCGGAATGCCCGAAGCTTTGGCCTCGCGGGCGAAGGTGCGCACATATTCGTCGTCCTTCACGTCGTCCAGTCCGTACCGGGGTTCCCAGCCGATTTGGAGCGCTCCGCCGAGCGCCTTCACTCTGTCCGCCGTCCGTTTCGGGAAATATGTGCTCGTATCGGTCTGGAATTTGCGCCAGCCGACATAGGCTAAGTACATGGCATGTTTCTTCTCGTAGACGCCTTCGATTTTGGAAAAATCGTAGCCGACTCGCCTGTCTGCGCCGAGCATGCCCAAATAAACGCCCGACGCAGGCTCATGCTTGGCGAGCTTTTGCGGTGCGCTGCGGGGCGTTCGCACGTACAGAGCCGCTTCCGCAAGCGGCGGCACTGCAGCGGCAAGAGCACTCTTGCCATTAGCGGCGGTTTGCGATTGAAGGCTGTTCGCGTAAGCGGTCGCGCGGGCACGGTATTCATGCGCCGCATCGGGCTGGCCATTTTGATCGGCTGCATCGGCTTGACCGCTCCACCAAGCGTCGGGGCCTGGCTCTCGGGGCGCGACTGCGGGAACGGCCGCTTCGCCGCCGGTTTCCGCGCGAAACGAGGGACATGCCGCGAACGCGGCAGTAACAGCGACGAGCAATCCGTAGGTGAGTGGGATCAATAGTTTTCGTTTGTTTCTCATGGAAGGGATCATCGCTCCAAAGGGGAAAATGATTACGCTTACATCATACGGATATGCACGCTTAAAGTTTCAAATGAATATAAAAGATTCTTGGGCCTTAAGACAGTAGCGATGCGATCATATGTTTGGTATAATATGCGTGCGCTTTTCGATTGTCTGCACCTATGAAACCGGAGGACCAAAACGATGCTTCAAAAAACGCATAGCTTTGCAGGACTGCTCGCCGCCGAAGGCGTGGTGCTGTACATGCAAGACTCGCCATTCTCATGGGAATCCGCGGCGGCCCTGCTGATCGGCTGCTTGGCCGGTCCGCTCGCCGACATTGATAAACAGGGCTCGACCATGGCCAAAATTTTTTTCCCGCTGTCGGCTATCTTACGTTTGGCAAAGGTTCGCCACCGGACGATGACACACTCCATTCTGTTTCTTTTGGCGCTCGGGTTGATGTTTTCATCTCTTCCGCCGCTATTGTATTGGAGCTTCCTGCTTGCTTATGCGTCACACCCGCTGATCGACTTGTTCAACGAGCAGGGGGTCGAGCTGTGCTGGCCCGTCAAATTCAAATTTCGGCTGCTGCCGAAATTCGCTGCCATTGATACGGGAGCCGTATCCGAAACCTTGTTCCGGTATGTTTTGGCGCTGCTGACTTTGCTGCTGCCTGCGCATTATGTATGGTACAACATGATTAGTACCACATAACGATGCATCAACCTTGCGCGAGTCAAGTCGGACGCCTCGCCCACCCGCCTCAGGTACGATCGCCTCTTATTGAACGGCGAGCTGCTCCCTTACCCGTTTCGGAAGATTGGCGATGACCAGTTGATACGATTCGTCTACAAAATCGCGCAGCTCCTCCCATGGCACCGAACCGTTCAGCAAAACCGTGTTCCAATGGCGCTTGTTCATATGATAGCCGCCGAACACGACGTTCGGGTATTGCTCTCGCGTAAGCCATGCGCTGTCCGGATCGCATTTCAGGTTGACGCTAGGATAGCCCTGATAGGAGCCGAGAAGCGCAAATATTTTATCTCCGACATAAAGCACCGGCATTGCCGGGTCGAACGGATAGCGCACGGATGTGCCGGGCTTGCGGAGTCCATACGCCATAATTTGTTCGTGATTCATAGCGTTCACCTCGATTTTGCTGCTTTTCATCATCTGCGGAATATGCATAGCGACGCGATTATTCCTTGCGGAAAGCGTCGTTAGTCCGTTTCCCCGTTTGAAGCAAGCCGCGGATTTCTTCCGCTAATTGTCCGCCGCGAACAAGTGCCGCCTCGAGCGGCAGAGCTTGCGATTTATTCGGATTCGTATGGCCGACGTGCTCTTTCCAGGCGCTGCTGAGCAGACGGTGGCGCTGCAGCGTCAGAGAGAACCATGCCGGCGGATCCGCATCCTCCATGTAGTCCGGCATCGCTTCCGGATCCGCATCGAACAGGCTGTTCAGCAGCGTCTTCGCAATGATCCAATGCCCCCTGGCGTTAGGGTGAATGCCGTCGCCCGTTAGCCCTGGTTCGCCATGTTGTTCAGCTGCGCATATTTCGGTCCACAGCGGCTCGTAAATATTGACTACGGCTTCCGTTTCGCTCGTTAACGTCATGATCCAATCCGCATACCGTCCCAGCACCTCGTTATATTTAGCATAAGGCGTTTTCCAGCTATATGATGATACCGGTTCGGACCCTTGGGGCTTCGACTTTGCGTCAAAAGGCGGCGGTGTAAGCACGATCGCTTTCGCCCCCGCTTGTTTTACCGCTTGAATCGCGCGGCTCATGCCGTCTTTATAGGCTTGAAACCGTTCATTCGCGAAGGGGTGATAGATCCCGTCATTCATCCCGTAACATAACACGACCCGGTCGGGCCGGCTTTCTTCCAGTGCCCGCGCCAGCCGGTCATGAACGCAAGGCCGGGGGAAAGGATGCTCCGGCTCGCTTAGCCCCGAAGCCGTCTCGCTGCTGACGCCGAGATTGATGAAAGTGATGCCTGTCGCCGGATGATGATACCGGAAATAAGCATCCAAATACGCAATATAAAGTCCATTGTCCGTAATACTGTCGCCCAAAAATGAAATTCGCAGCGAATCCGGCAACACCGCTTCCTTCCGAATCCGTGTAACCATCCGTAACGCCTCCATATTAACGTGCTCAACAAATTATACCATTTCACGGCAATCCTGGAACGGAAAAAATGGACGAACAAGGAAAAAACTCGCGTCATCGCGGCAAGCAGGGCGAATTTCCTTTGAATTTGCGCCTCAAGCAAACTCGCTAACCAAGGTCGTACCCATTGCCTCTTTCCCGCTTCCCCATTCCGCGAATATCCCCCTAGTACAAGAGAGCAAACTATAACCATTGAAAATTCAGCCGATGACGTGAGGATGAGTATGAACAAGATGATCATAAGTCTAAGGGGCCTTATGCTTTTATTAACATTAACGCTCCTCCTGGCTTTTCCGACGTATGCAGGCGCGCTGGCGCCGAGCGCCAGACTTCCGACCGTCCCGACCGGATTGGAAGAAGAAGGCGTATATCTTGTGATCAATAAAACATCGAACCGGCTGACCGTTTTTGTGAACGGACGCCCGATGTACTATTTTGCCGTCGCGACCGGCCGAACCAAGGCCTTGACGCCGACGGGACAATTCAATATCGTGACCAAAATCGTGAAGCCGTGGTACGTGCGCAAACAAGTGCCAGGCGGACATCCGCGCAATCCGCTCGGCTCGCGCTGGATGGGGCTCAATGTACCGGGAACGGGTGGGTATACGTACGGTATACACGGGACCAACCGCCCCTATTCCATCGGCAGCAGCGCTTCTTCCGGCTGCATTCGCATGCATAACCGGGATATCGAATGGCTGTACCGCCACATTCCGCTCGGAACGGTCGTCATCATTCGGGAATAAATAAAAATTAATGTGTATAAAAGATCGGGTCCCTGCGCAACATACTATCAACGGTGAAAAAAGAGAGGTGTGGTTCCGTTGAGCGAATCAACGAGAAATACCGGGGAAGTTGTTACTGAATCGAGATAGAAGCGGAGGGATGTGCCAAAGACACGTTAGCGTAGTACCCGTACTGCGAGTAGTGTGGTGAGGTAAGACCCGAGCTTTTCGCAAGGTTCAAGTGCAAAAGTACCATAAAATCGAATTCACCGTTGAGAAGGATCCCGCATGGGGTCCTTTTTCTTTTCCGCTTATCCTTTATTGGAGCTGTCTTTTCCCCGTAAAAGGTGGTTATTTTGAAGATTTTCACACTTTTTTCACATTTACATCACAATTTGATCATGAATGTAAGCTAATTTGAACTTAGGACAGTGCGCCCATAGGGGAAGAGCGGCTGAAATTTTTAATGTTCAATATCCGTTTATGGGACCGGAAAGCGTTTACTTTACCGCAAGTAGAGCACATGGAGGAATGGTCATGATCAGGTGGATGCAAAACGTATCGAAAAAATGGTTGATGGTAACGATCGCGGTCATTGCCGTCGTTGCCGTTGCCGGCGTTACTTTTCTGAACGGAGGGGTGGGGAAGCCAAAGCAAGGCGCGGCGGGACAGCCTAATCAGCAGCAGCAGCGTTCCGGCCCTCGCCAATTTGCGGTTGAAACACAAACGGTAAAGATGCAGGACGTGGGAGGCGGACAGGTATTTACCGGCTCTATCACGCCTCAGTATACGACTAACGTTTCCTCCCGGGTTACGGGCCGTGTTACCGATGTCATGGTGAAGGTGGGCGACTATGTCAAAAAGGGCCAGCCGCTCGCCCAGATCGATACGACCCAGCTGCAGCAGCAAATATCGCAATCGCAAGCCAGTTTGGCTGTCACGGCCGCCCAATACGAGAAGGCACAGAGCGATCAAGTCAACAGTATAGCAACGACGGAGAAACAGCTGGAAGTGCAGAAAGCGAACTTGGCCAAGGCGATCCAAGATCAGCAAAACTCGGTCGCCGCCGCACAGCAGCAAGTCGCCGTTTCGCAAGCAAGCTATAATAAAGCGGTCAGCGACCAGATGAACACGATCGCAACGGCAAAGCAGACGGTCGCTCTGGCGCAGCAAACGTTGAATACGCAAATCAATACATATAATCAAAACCTCGCTACCGCTCAAAATACGTTGAGCCAGCAGCAGGACAGCCTGCAAGGGCAAACGACCACTTCATCCAACTCGCTGCAAAGCCGTCAGTTGGAAGTGCAACAAGCAGCAATCGCCTACCAGAACGCGCTGGCCAAAGGCGACAAAGCGGGCATCGACAGCGCGATCGCCAAGTTACAATCGGCACAGCTTGCGTACGACCAGTCGCAGCAGGCGCCGACCACGGCCCTTGTCAACGCGCAATCCGCGCTGACCAAAGCAGAGGCGGACCTGGCGGCCGCACAGAGCTCCCAAATCGTACAAACGGCGCAGGAACAGCTGAACCGCGATTTATTGACGCTCACGAATGCGCAGAACAACTTGGCAATCATTATGGAATCCAACCAGCAATCGCTGAAAAAAGACCAGCTTTCGTTGCAAAACACGTTGGCTTCGCTCGAGACGAACTTGAACGTATCGAAAGCGCAGGTAGCCCAAACCGAACAAACGCTGGAAAACAATAAATCGGCAAGTTTGACGGTAAACGATGCCCAATTGCAGCAGGCGCAAAACAACCTGCGCGTTCTGGAAGAGCAGCTGCAGGACGGGGTGCTTTCTTCGCCGGTGGATGGGGTCGTCACGTCGATTAACACGCCGATCGGACAAAATGCGGGGAACAATGGCAACATCGTGTCCATCGCCGCGCTGGATCCGGTTCAGGCGAGCGTCAGCGTGTCCGAGGCCAATGTAGGCAAGATCAAGATCGGCATGGAAATGAAGGTCAACGTCCCGACGTTAGGGAAATCGTTCGACGGCGTTGTAACGGTCATCCGTCCTACGCTTGATTCAGTTACGAAGTCGTACGGCATCGACATTAAAATAAACGATCCGAAGAAGGAACTGCTTCCGGGCATGTTCGCTTCGTCAAGCTTGAAAAACGAAGGTCGCAAAGCCATTATGATTCCTGCCGACGCGGTCATCAGCCAGCCGAGCGGAAATGCGGTTTTTATCGTACAGGAAGGCAAAGCGAAAAAAGTGTCTGTCAAGGTCGGAGCCCTCACAAGCGCGATGTTTGAAATAACGAGCGGACTGAAGGAAGGCGACGAAGTCGTCGTGAAAGGCCAGGAGATGCTTTCCGACAAGGCGGCCGTTCAAGTCGTTCAACCAGGCCAGGAAGGCAGCCAGCAGCAGGGTGCCGGGCAAAAGCAGCAAGGGCAGCAAAACAATCAACAGAATGGTCAACAGAACGGTCAGCAAAAGCAAAACAACCAACAAAACAATCAGCAGCGGCAGCAGGGCCAAAACCAAGGGCAGACGCCGGCAAACGGTCAGACGCAGCAGCAGGGTCAGGGACAGCGTCCGGCACAAGGTAACGCTCCGGCTAACGGCACGCAAGGTCAGGCCGAAAGAGCAGGTGGAGGTCAGTGAATTTAGCGAATTTTTCAGTCAATCGGCCCGTAACGATTTTGATGCTAATGATTGCGCTTGTGATCGTCGGATCGATCGCAGCGCCTTTGCTTCCGGTTGACTTGTATCCGAATATGGAGATTCCTACCGCTACCGTATCGGTAAGCTGGTCGGGGGCTTCGCCGGCGCAGGTGGAAAGCCAGGTGACGAAAAGGGTAGAGGCGTCGATGGCAACCATAGCCAATGTCACCTCGGTTACGTCAAATTCACGAACCGGCTCAAGTAACGTCACCTTGCAGTTTAATTACGGCACGGATATAGAACAAGCGACACTGGAGATGCGCGACAAGCTGGACCGGGTGCGGCGCCAGCTCCCGACCGATGCCGATGCGCCTGTCGTGTCCCGTGCGGACCCGAACAGCGCGCCGATCATGAGCCTCTCGCTGTACGGCAGCGATATGGATCTGATTTCGCTGCGGGACTTGGCCGACAATATCGTCAGCCCGGCGATGCAGCGAATTGAAGGCGTCGCATCCGTAGGGGTTACCGGCGGGCGGGTTAGGCAGATCCAGGTGCTCCTTGACCAGAACAAACTTACCCAATACGGACTCACCTTCAACCAAGTGACGCAGGCGCTTTCGAATGATAACCAGTCGACCGACGCCGGTCTCGTATACAAAGGGCAGCAGCTCGTGCCATTACGCATCAACGGCGAGTTCAAATCGACGGGTGAAATCGAGAAAGTGCGCATTCCGCTTTCCCGCGGACAATCGATTCCGGTCTCGGAAGTCGGAACCATCGTCGACAAGTACCAGGATGTCACCTTCGATGCGCGGCGTAACGGCGAAACAAGTGTCAGCTTGTCGATTTTGAAGCAGTCGGACGGCAATACCGTATCGGTTGCGGACAACATTCGCGAGGCACTGATCGATATCAGAAGCAAGCTTCCGGAAGGCGTCAAGATCGACGTGTTGAACGATACTTCGAAATTTATTAAAAACTCCGTTAATACCGTTATCGAGCATACGCTGCTAGGAGCCGTATTCTCGATTATTGTTTTGATGCTGTTCCTGAACAGCATTCGCGCGACGCTCATTATCGGCGTCGTCATTCCGATTTCGGTTGTCAGTACGTTCAGTATGATGTATTTCGCCAATCAGACGATCAACACGATTACGCTCGGAGGACTTGCGCTCGGCCTCGGCTCTCTCGTTGACTTTGCCGTCGTCGTGCTTGAAAGTATTTTCCGGAAAAAAGAAGAAGGCTTGTCTCCGGTAGAAGCGGCCAAACAGGGCACCGCGGAGGTCGGTACGGCCGTACTCGCTTCCGCGCTTGCCCAAATCGCCGTATTCGCGCCGACGGTATTCATTAACGGCATTATCAAAAACTTTTTCGCACCGATGGCTTTGACGATCAGTTTTTCCCATATCGCCGCATTGTTTGCGGCGATTACGCTCGTGCCGATGCTCGCCGCCAAACTGTTGACGAAGCATCATTCCGAGGAACTGCCGGAAGGGCGGTCCTACAACCCGGCCGTTTGGTTCGGCCGAGGAATGAACCGTTTCACGAACGGGTACACTGCATTGCTTCGATGGTCGCTCGGTCATCGCTGGACGATTGTCTTGATCACGGTCGCAATGCTCGGAGGCAGCGTTTATTTGGCCCGATTCGTCGGCTCGGAGATGATGCCGCGAACGGACGAAGGGCAGTTGAATATTAACATCAGCTTGCCGCAAGGCACGAAGTTCGAGATCACCAATGACATTGCCAGCAAGGTAGAAGACAAACTGAAGGATATTCCGGACATCGAAACGGTATTTACGACGGTCGGCAGCAGCGGGGGCGGTTCGTTCCAAACCGCATCCACGAACTCGGCCAACATTTCGGTTACGCTGAAGCCGATCCATGAGCGGAAGATGAAAACCGAGAAGGTCGTTGAACAGATCCGTACGTTCACGACAAGCTACCCCGGCGCACAAATCAACGTCAACGCCCGTTCTTCCGTCAGACTTCCGGGTCTCGGCGGCGGCGGCGGCGCCGATATTACCGTAAGCTTGAACGGTCCGGATATGGCGGTGCTCGGCAAGCTGGGAGACATTGTCGCTGAAGAGCTGCGCAGCATACCAACGCTGCGGAGCGTCCAAAATACGCTGGAACGCAGCGTGCCGGCTTTTGACTTGACGATCGACCGCGACGCGGCTTCCTATTACGGCGTTACGAGGCGGGAGGTCATGACTTCCTTGCGGACGGCATATCAAGGCTCCGTAGCGACGCAGTTCAAAACGGGAGATACGCAGATCGCGGTAGTCGTGAAATATCCGCAGGAATTTACCAACAATTTGGAAAATTTGAATCAAATTATTATTAACGGTGCAGGCGGAGCGCAAATTCCTCTCAGCGCCATTGCCAAAGTGGAGCCAGGCTCCAGCCCGGTACAAATTCGCCATATTAACCAGCAGCGTCTCACGACCGTGCAAGCCTCGGTCAGCGGAGCGGCCATCGGCGATGTGGAGAAGCTGGTTCAAGAACGGCTGGATACGATTCAGGCACCGGACGGATACTCGATTTCGCTGGCGTCGAAGAGCAGCACTAATGATACATTCAAAAGCTTGTATATGATGCTGATCCTTTCCGTCGTCTTGGTCTACATGGTCATGGCGAGCCAGTTCGAATCGCTGTATGGTCCTTTTATCATCATGTTCTCGCTGCCTCCGACATTTATTGGCGCGATTCTCGGCCTCTGGCTGACTGACCGGACGATCAATATGAACTCCGTCATGGGGATGATCATGCTGGTCGGGATCGTGGTGAACAACGCGATCGTGCTGATCGATTACACGAACCAGCTGCGAAAACGCGGGTTTACGCTGCGCGATGCGCTGCTGGAAGCGGGAAGAATCCGGCTGCGTCCGATCATGATGACGACGGCGACTACCGTTTTGGCGATGCTGCCGCTTGTTATCGGATTCGGCGAAGGCGCTGAAGCTCAAGCTTCCATGGCAACCGTGGTCGCTTTCGGATTGACGTTATCGACCATGATCACGCTCGTGCTTGTGCCGGTTGTTTATATGCTGATGGATGGCGGGATTGATGTCATCCGCCGCAAGTTTAAACGGCAAGCCCCTCCATCCCTACAGACGGACAATACCCCTACCGCCTAGACAGGTACGGGCAAACCTATGAATAAAGCATGGAGGAGAAGCGGAACTATGAATGCAACCATACACACCAAATTCAATCTGGCGCTATTACTGAAGATCGGATTGGCTTTGCTCGTTATTTTCGGCTCCTTCGCAGCCGCGAGACCGGCCTGGGCGGACGCGTCCTCCCAGGCGGGAGAAGCCGGAATCGCGCAAATTACCGGCGGTCTCGGACACACCGTCGCTCTGAAAACGGACGGAACCGTGTGGACCTGGGGCGATAATCAGCGCGGAAAGCTGGGGGCCGGGAAGCTCGTCAACCGGTATACGCCGAGCCGGTTGAGCGATTTAACCGACGTGAAGGCGATCGCATCGGGAAACAACCATACGCTCGCTCTCAAGAAAGACGGTTCCGTCTGGGCGTGGGGAGGCAACAACTCCGGACAGTTGGGAGACGGCACCAGAAAAGATAGCGGTACCCCGGTCCATGTCGAAGGCCTGAACTCCATTATGGCCATCGCCGCGGGAGCAAACCATTCCGTCGCTCTTCGCGAAGACGGCGTCGTGTTTGCTTGGGGAGACAATGATTACGGCCAACTCGGCGATGTGACAACGGAAGATCACGATACGCCGAAAGAGGTTGTTGGATTACCCGAAATTACAAGCATCGCATCAGGCGTCAACCACGTGCTAGCCGTAACGAAAGAGAAAACCGTTGTCGGCTGGGGCGATAACAACGGTGGGCAACTGGGGTACGGTACGGTCGGAGGCAAAAGAACGTACCGTGTATTCGTCGAGTTCATCCAGGACGTCAAAGCGGTAGCCGCGGGAAACAACTTTTCGCTTGCGCTCAAAGAAGACGGCTCGGTATTTGCTTGGGGGTCGGATACGACAGGGCAGTTGGGAAACTCGTACGGTTACCACTACATTAACGTCGCTGCGAATCCCAAAGTGGTCACAGGCTTAAGGGGGATCACGGCCATTGCAGCCGGTAACACGCACGCGATGGCGATGTCCAAAGACGGCGATTTGTACACTTGGGGCGGCAATCAATTCGGTCAGCTCGGCATCGGCAATACCGATAATAAATTGATTTTCAGCAAAATCGCCGGATTCGAACATACGACCCTTATCGGAAGTGGTGCATTCCATGCGATGGCAATGAAGGCGGACGGTTCGGTATGGACGTGGGGGAGCAATGTAATGGGGCAGCTCGGTGACGGTTCGACAACGAACCGTACTACACCCGTCATGCTTCCGAGGTTTTCGCTGATTGTGAATAAGACCGATATACCTGAAAGCACGTTATCCTACTCCAACTCGATCACTCCGTTTCCGATTGCCGCCGGTGACGGCTTTACTGCGGTAATCAAGGACGGCCAAGTGTGGACGTGGGGAGAAAACACCTTCGGACAGCTCGGGATCGGATCGAGCGTCTTCAAAAATACGCCGCAACCGGTAAGCTCGCTTCCGGATTCCGTGCTGCTTTCCGCAAAACTCGCGCAAGCAGCGGCGCTCCAGAAGGACGGAACCGTACGGGCATGGGGCAGCAATATTTCGGGCCAGTTTGGCGATGGAACGACAGAGAATAAAAATATTCCTGCTGCCGTACCGGCTTTGACGGACGTCGTTTCTATCGGTTCTGGTACTAATTTCAGCGTATTTCTGAAAAAGGACGGTTCAGTGTGGACGACAGGCGACAATTCTTTCGGCCAACAAGGCGATGGATTGGCCGAAGATCGCACCTCACCTGCGAAGGTGGAGGGCCTTCCGTTAATTCAAGCTGTGGCGGCGGGCGGTTATCATGTTCTCGCGCTGACGCCGGACGGACACGTATGGTCCTGGGGCGATAACAGTTCAGGTCAGCTGGGCGATGGCACGACGATGCCGCGCCGCAGTCCTGTCGCCGTTCCCAAACTGGAAGAAGTGACGGCGATCGCTGCCGGCCGCAATTTCTCTCTTGCCTTGAAAGCGGACGGATCGGTGTGGGCTTGGGGCTACAACGCGTTCGGTCAATTGGGGGACGGGACAACGTCCAGCCGAAAAGAACCGGCGCCGGTAAGCGGTTTGTACGGAGTGAAATCGATCGCTGCCGGTGCATACCATGCAATTGTCGTCAAATCGGACGGAACGGTATGGTCCTGGGGCAACAACTTGTTCGGACAATTGGGCGATGGTACTACGGAGAACCGGAGTACGGCGGTGCAGGTGAAAGCGGCGACAGGCATTCAATATGTTGCGGCGGGTACTTACCATTCCGCGGCGATCGATAAGAACGAGGCCGTATGGACATGGGGCTCCAACGGGGGAGGTCAATTAGGAGACGGCGAGTACAAGAGCCGTTCGATTCCCCAAGTGATTGTCGGGTTCAATCCGATGTTTAGCGACTTGGCCGGTCATTGGGCGCAATCATCCATTGACGCGGCAGTACAACAAGGGATGGTAGACGGCTATCCGGACGGCACCTTCCATCCGGACAGCTCGATTGCCCGCAGCGAGCTTGTGAAGCTAGTCGCCTCGGCGCTGAAGTTGAATACCCCTGTACAAGAGGCGGGACAGCCATGGTACGTGCCTTATGAAAAAGCATTGCAGGATGCGGGGATTCTCCGACAGGACGACTTGCAGGGTGCTTGGGAAGACGCTGCGACCCGAGGCGAGCTGGCCCGGATAGCGGTACGCGCTTCCTCGAATGTCCCTAGCGCATCTGCTGTGGATACAGCCAGTGCGATGCAGGAAGCTTTAAAGAAGGGCATTATGCAAGGGTTGGACGGGGGGAGACTCGCACCGGAGGACACGACAACGCGCGCGCAGGCGATCGTTGTCGTGGAACGTCTTCTTGCCGTGAAAGCCGGGACTGTTTTGCCCGTAGACGTCCAGTCACTTGTGAAGACGCCATAAGCAACGACATAAAAAAACCTCTCTTTTCGGAAACGAAAGGAGAGGTTTTTTCGGTCATAAACGCCTTACGAACGGATAATCCGATTGTCTTGGCTGCCGCGGTAGGGTTATTTCATTTCCGAAAGCTTTTGATCGGATTTTTCCTGTATTTCGCGAATAAGTGTATTTACGTCTTTGTTGCCGGTAGCGATATCTTTTCTACCGTTGTTGATTTCCGTGCGAACCGTCGCATCATATCTCGTAATGACATGCGGTACGCGGGGCGTGGTTTTGAAGAACGCTTGAACGTTTTTGCCTTTGTATTCGGGCAGCTTGGAGCCGTAAGCCTTTTTGATTTCTTCGTTCTTCATTACCGTTGGCGTGCCGTATTCGCTCATCAACCGCTGCACTTCATCGGAAGTGATCGCTTTAATGACGTCCATTGCGGCATCTTTGTTTTTGCTTACGTTAGAAATGGCGAGCATATGGATGTCGACTTCCCGTCCTTGACCCAAATCTTCTTTAAAATTGGGCAGCGATACGACATCCCAGTTGACATTGGCCAAATCCGATTTGGCGTTCATAATTTGCAATGCCCAAATCGGTCTCATGGCAACATTGCGATCTTTGATGAAGCCGCCGGTGCCGTAATCGTATTTTCCCGCGTTCACAAATCCGGGAACCGCGTACGCCCGTTTTAACATGTCGAATATTTTTTTCCACTGGTCGTTGTTAACCAAAGCCTTCATCGTTTGGGTGTCCACATATGGCAAGGAAAGCGCTTGACCGATATCGGTAGCCACGCCCGGATCAAAGCCGATATAATTGATTCCATCCTGGGTACGCGTCAGCTTGCGGCCCAGCTCAACGGTTTCGTCCCAAGTCATGCCGTCTTTCGGATACGCCACGCCGAATCGGTCGAATATATCTTTATTGTAGATGAGCACGCCCAAATTGGTTGAGAACGGAATCGCATACAGCTTTCCTTTGTCGTCGAACGTTTTCACTGCATTGATGAAGGTCGGGTCAAACCGGTTCAAATCGAGGTTATGCTTTTTGACCAAATCGTTCATGTCGTATTGGAGTTCTTTGAGTAAATAGGGGGGGAACTGGGGGTTGCTGCCATAATTGATGTCGGTAAAATTGCCCGCAGCCACCAGCTCATCCATCGTCGTGCCTTTTGCATCTTTCACGACTTCGAAGGTGACATGAGGTAACTTTTGTTTGAGCGGCTCGAGTATAAATTGCTGCAGCCGGTCGTCCGAGATCCCGTTGCTTTGGTTAAACATCGTAACGGTTACGGGCTTGGGCGGTGCGGTGTCCGCCTGTTTATTGCCGGGAGGATCCGACGTATTGCCGTCGGGATTTCCTGCGTTCCCGCATGCGGTGAGAGCGGTTACAACAAACAATGCGGTGAAAAAGCAAACCGTAGTTCTATGAAACTCTTTCATCGAAAAAGCCCCTTTCTTGAAATCGGCATGGATTTTTCAATCGGCAGCGAATTCAGCAGCGAATAGGCATCGGTATCGATCATCTCTAAGTTTCGTAAAGCGACCTACGGAAAAACAAGCTGGCGTACTTCTGCATCCCCTCCGTGAGCAGTATCTATCAATAAAACGGAATATTACCCATTTAATGCGATTTTATCATATTGCCCCATCGCTGCATATAATGAAATCGCTGCGTTCAGGCTTTGCCGAAATATATTGCTGCCAGGGCAATGACTAACAACCTCCCTGCGATTGAACAGGGAGGCTATCACGAGTGATTTCCTACATCGGAGATCGGTGTCCGACGTCATTTTATAGAGTAGGGTCCGGTTTTCCAAGGAATTTCCAGAAGACGCCGCCAAGCAAATCTTCCACATCCCGGCGAATTTCCTCTTCGGTGAGACGCCATCCGGTATCGAATAAATCGCCGTATTTGTCGCATAACACTTTGGCGATAATGCCGCGGGAATGATCCCATTTGTACAGCAATTGATCGAGGATGCGGCAATCGGAATGCTGCGGAATGACGCTGCCGCCAAGCAGCTCCAGTCTCATTCGCGTAATCTCTTCGATCAAGCTCGGGTTGTTCAAAAACCACCAGCAGCCGAATACGAGCAGATTGCGGTTTTTCCGTGCTGTCACGGCGAGCTCATGCTGATTTTCGCGGGATAGCATCGTTACGAGGAATTTAACATCCTGGTACTTGCTGACGATCCGCTCCACCGTTCCGATATCGCTTTTGCCCACGCTGTCGCCCGCATCTTTAAGCGAAGGATTCACTTTCCGTTTCACGCCGATCATCATCGCAAACGGAATGTCGGCTTCCCGGGCCACAGGAATGATGCACTCGTCGATAATGCGGACGCGAACGGAATCCTCGGGATATGCAAAATCGTTAGGCAAAGATACGGCCATATACAGCGGGTTCATACGGCCGATCCAATCCTTGAGAAACCGGCGTATTTCGGCCATCGTTTCGCCCGAAAGATCCTGCTGCACCTGGTATCCTTGCTCGACAAGCTTTGTCCATGAAGTATCCCACAAATTAAGCAGCGGGTCGATCCGAAGCGCAGCAAGGAAGCGGGAATCCGTGCTTCCTCCTTTCTCCCATACACCCCGTTCATAGGCGTCGAACGGATCGTTCGTCATGACCACGGTTTTTACTTTGGCAAGCTCGAGAATGCGATTGATGTAATCGCTTGCTTTCACGTTGCGGAAGTAGGTGCGGTATTCCTCCAAATCCCGCTTCGATACATCGAATCCAAGTCGGTTCAGGACCGTCACAACCCCGCGGCATGCTTCGCTGTACGGTGTGTGCTCAATAAACAGCGTTTGCCAGATAAGGTCCGCTTGCTCCTGCTTGGACATTTGCCAGAAAGCGTCATAAGATAAGTCCGGCCGAAAACGAAAAGTTTCGGCAATCAAGTAATGATAAGTGAGCAATTCATCGACGCCCCACAGCAGCAAATCGCCAAACGATTCTGCGAACAAATGCGTATGAATGTCGGTCACCGGCGTCGTTTTTACCGTTTCCGATACAAAAGAAAGCAGCTGCTCTTTCGATTGAATAGTCATGAAAATGAATCGCCTCTCTCCGCAAGAAAAGTTTATGTTAACGTGAACAATGAACATATTATAACATTGATTTTAAAAAACGCCTATAGTTTGGGCTCCAGCACAAACTTATTTTTTATATGAGGCATATGATGCACAAGCGAGCCGACTTCCCGGATGGAGGAACTTGTATGGAGCCGTTAAATAATCGGGTTCTGCTAATTCTTGTCTTGTTTGTACTGCTTCTGATCGTCGTGTCGTTTGTATAGCCAGGCACAAGCAAAAAGAAAACAGCCTTTCACCTGATCGGGGAAGGCTGTTTTGCTGTGTACCGCAACGGATTAGAAGCCTTTGTATTGCGGCTCTTCGCTTTCGAGCTGCTGCACGCGGCTGCTCACTTGATCCACGATTTGCTGCGTTTGCTTTGCGCAGTTTTCAAAAACCGATTTTGCTTCCTGATTTTGCGTGCTCAGCGCGAACGTTTCAAGACTTGCTTGCGCGCTTTTCAAGGAAGCCAACGTTGTTTTCACCTGGGATGCCACTGTCATTATTCTCACCTCCACCCCGATAATATGTACAATCTGTATTCGGGTAATGAATGTAAAAAATATCCTATAAATAACAATTCCGATTTTGACAAATAATTTGTATGTTCCAGCAGTCCAGCAGCAGCCTTGTGTGCGTGTGACTTTGCATGGTTTGCCTCAATACAAAGGAGTGAGTAGCTTGCCGGAGTGGACACACATTGCGGTGCGATCCTTGGCCGCTGTTGCCATTTTATTTTTATTGACTCGCATATTAGGAAAAAAACAAATTGCCCAGCTTACGTTTTTCGAATATGTCGCGGGCATCACGCTCGGGGAAATCGCTGGTTTTATTTCTACCGATATCGAAGCTCATTTTATGCTTGGAATAACGGCCATATTGGTCTGGTTTTCCGTTCCGTTCCTGTTCGAATTCATTACCTTGAAAAGCAAAAGAATTCGCGAATTGGTTGAGGGAAAAGGAACGATTTTTATCAAAGAAGGCAAAGTACTGGAAGATAACTTAAAGAAAGAACGGTATTCTACGGACGAATTGCTTGGGCAGCTGCGAAAGAAAAACGTGTTTAACATGGCCGATGTCGAATTCGCCGTTCTTGAAGCGACGGGAGAATTGAGCGTTTTGCTGAAAGCGGAAAATCAGCCGCTGACACCGAAAAAGCTGGGCATTAAAGTCGGGCCGGAACAGGAAACGCAAACGGTCATCATGGACGGAAGCATAATGGACGAGCCGCTGGCCACTCGTGGATTGAGTCGGGAATGGTTGCTGACGGAGTTGGAGAAAATAGGCGTAACCTTGGAGAATGTGTTCATCGGGCAGGTGGATTCCTACGGTCAGCTACAGATAGATGTATACGACGATATGCTCCAACTCCCGCAGGCGTCTCAAAAGGAGACACTGCTCGCTACGCTCAAAAAATGCGAAGCGGATCTGGCTTTGTACAGCCTGTCAACGGACAAATTTTTAGCTAAGCGCATGTACGGTCGCTGCTCGGAGCAAATGGCCGGGGTTATCGAATCCGTGATGCCGCTGCTCAAACGGTAATTCATCGATCATACGAAGGGGGAATCGCAGTTGTCAACGAAGACAAAGATGCAGAAACTAACTTGGACACAGCAGGAATATCAGGAATTCGCCAAAAAGCGGGAACCGGCACGTCCCGTATTCAAAAATTGTATCCGCGCATTTTTGGTTGGCGGGTTTATTTGTCTCATCGGCCAATGCTTGATGCAAATGTTCATTAACGTATTTGGCTTCACGCAGCAAACGGCAGGGAACCCCACGGTCGCCGTGCTTATTTTTATTTCCGTCGTACTGACCTGCCTCGGCGTATACGACAAAATTGCGCAATGGGCGGGTGCCGGCTCGGCCGTTCCGGTTACCGGTTTTGCCAACTCCGTTTGTTCAGCGGCGTTGGAGCATAAAAGCGAAGGACTCGTTCTCGGCGTTGGCGGCAATATGTTCAAGCTCGCAGGTTCCGTCATCGTATTCGGTACGGTCGCCGCGTTCATTATCGGATTAATTCACCTGGCGCTTGGCATAGGGGGGAAATAAATGCTGAAAGGGTATCAAAGCTGGGAGTTTACGAACCGTCCCGTCATTATCGGAACCGCAACCGTCGTCGGACCGGACGAAGGCTCAGGGCCTTTGGGAGATCAGTTCGATATCGTGCACGCCGATACGATGGTCGGACAGGATAGCTGGGAAAAAGCGGAGAAAAGACTGCTGGAGGAAGCGGCCAAACTCGCCATCGAAAACGCTGGCCTGACGAAGGACCACATCCAATTTTACGTCGGCGGAGATTTGCTTAACCAAATCATCAGCAACAGCTTTGCCGTCCGTACGATGCAAATCCCGTATTTGGGCATATTCGGTGCCTGCTCCACGTCGATGGAGGGTCTTGCGATCGCATCGATGATGGTCGATTCCGGGTTCGGCCATCAGGTGATGGCCGGTACTTGCAGCCATAACAGCACTGCGGAAAAGCAGTTCCGCTACCCGACCGAATACGGCTCGCAGAAGCCTCCTACAGCGCAATACACCGTAACGGGAGCGGGGGCGGCCGTCGTGGCGAAAGAAGGCAAAGGGCCGGTCGTCACGGGGGCGACCATCGGGCGGGTTATCGATATGGGGATCAAGGACCCGTTCAACATGGGGGCGGCGATGGCTCCGGCGGCGGTGGATACAATGCAGTCCCACTTTCGCGACTTCGGGCGCGAACCCGGCTACTATGATCTGATCGTAACCGGCGACTTGGCTTCGGTAGGCTACGACATTGCTTGCGGTTTGCTGGAAAAACATAAAATTCCGATCAAACAAACGAATTATTACGATTGCGGACTGATGATTTACGATCTGGAAAAACAAAACGTACAGGCGGGAGGAAGCGGCTGCGGCTGCTCGGCAACCGTCACTTATGGACATATATTGAAAAGAATGAGCAAGGGCGAGCTGAAGCGCGTGCTTGTCGTGGCGACCGGGGCGTTGTTATCCCCTTTATCCTTTCAGCAGGGCGAAAGCATTCCGTGCATCGCGCACGCGGTAGCGATAGAAAGCGAGGAAAAATAAATGAATTGGATGCAGTTTGTGTGGGCTTTTGTGATCGGCGGAGCCATATGCGTCGTAGGCCAGCTGCTAATGGATGTATTTCGGCTGACGCCGGCTCATACAATGAGCACGCTCGTTGTTGCCGGCGCTGTCGTCGACGGCATCGTGATCGGCAATAAGAGCTTGTACGACCGCTTTATCGAGTTCGCCGGTGCCGGCGCCACCGTACCCATTACGAGCTTCGGCAACTCGCTGGTGCACGGGGCGCTGGCGGAGCTCAAGACGAACGGCGCGATCGGGATTATCACCGGCATTTTCGAGGTGACGAGCGCGGGGATTTCGGCGGCGATTATTTTCTCCTTCTTGGCTGCGCTGGTGTTCAAGCCGCAAGGATAAAACACATCATAATCCCCATTTTTCAGGCGAAGCTCCGGTATATTTCCGGAGCTTTTTTGGCGATCGATTCAAACGCCCCGAACCGCTTAGTAAAAATATTCTGAAATGTGTAATTATACAAACAATTTCAGCATTTTTACAAGTATACGCCGATTTTGGAATCCTGTACAATGTAAATAAGCTGCTTACTTTCTGTTTGTTGTCAAATAACAAGATAACTAGAACTTTAGACCTCTTGTTACGTATATATTACGAGCCCACTACTCAAGGAGGACCGGA
Organism: Paenibacillus allorhizosphaerae; assembly: GCF_910594985.1. Taxonomy (GTDB): domain Bacteria; phylum Bacillota; class Bacilli; order Paenibacillales; family NBRC-103111; genus Paenibacillus_G; species Paenibacillus_G allorhizosphaerae. Next base: position 68,495 of record NZ_CAJVCE010000005.1, on the reverse strand, counting down.
AGATGGAGACAATGATCAGAGAAGAAGTTCAAGCGTTAAAACGCATACAAGAAAATTTGGAGTCTTGTATATTAGGCAAAACCGACGAAATTAAATTGCTGCTCACGGCGATGCTGGCCGGAGGCCACGTGCTTCTGGAAGACGTGCCGGGCACAGGCAAAACGGTTTTGATCAAAGCGCTTGCCAAATCGATTCGCGGCCAATTCCGCCGCATTCAATGCAATCCCGACCTCCTTCCTACCGATATCACCGGCGTATCCATTTATCATCCCCGGGATGAGGTTTTCATGTTCCGGCCGGGTCCGATCATGACCAATATTTTGCTTGCCGACGAAATCAACCGCGCAACGACGAAGACGCAGTCCGCTCTGCTCGAAGCGATGGAGGAACGCCATATTACCGTAGACGGGGAAACGCATGAGCTGCCGAAGCTGTTCCTGCTGCTCGCTACGCAAAACCCGATCGATTTCGAAGGAACTTATATTTTACCGGAAGCACAGCTCGACCGGTTTATGATGAAATTCAGTCTGGGCTATCCCGACGAGCAGACCGAGATGCGCATGATCGTATCACAAAGTATCGTTCATCCGCTGGAAGCGCTCGAGCCTGTTGCAGACAGCGAGCAAATTCTCTCGATTCAGCAGTTCGTCAAACAAGTACATCTGGAAGAAGCGGTTGCTGCTTATTTGATTGCCATCACGCGCTTGACACGTGAGCATCCCGCGATTTTTTTGGGCGCGAGCCCGCGGGCTACCCTCGCGCTGGTACAAGCGGCCAAGGCGTATGCGCTGCTGAATGAACGTGAATTTGTAATTCCGGACGATATTAAGTTTTTGGCGCCTTACGTGCTGGGCCACCGGATTTTGCTCCAGGCGGAAGCAAGGATGGAAGGAGCGACGGTGCAGTCCGTGCTTCAATCGGTATTCCAGCAGGTGAAAGTGCCCGTGCGTTGGGAGAAATGACGATGATTAAATCTTCCTATGCCCACAAGCTGGCGGAACGGCCGCGGTACAGCCGCAAATTTTGGGCTGTGCTCATCACCTTTTTGTGTAGTCTGGGATTTTTATTGTTCCAGGGCGGGAAGCTGGCTTTCATGCTGTTTGTCATTATATCGATTCTTAGCGTTTACTTGCTGCTCGGGCAGTGGAGCGGCATTCGGAGAACCCAGGGCAACCGCACGTTGTCAAATGTCGATTTCGGATCGACGATTGAAGCGGGCACGTCGCTCACCATTTCCTTGCAGCTGCAAATCCCGGGCTTTTGGCCGATGCCGTATATATTCGTGAAGGATCGGATGTTCCACAAGACCGGGCGGGAGCTGACGTTCGAGGCGACGCTTGTGCCCGATTGGCGCCGGCGGGCGCATTGGGAATACAAGACGCCGTCCATGCGCCGCGGGCATTATTACTTCGGCCGGACGGAATGCGTCACCGAAGATATATTCGGCCTGTTCGAGCACAGCGGCGAGCTGGATCTGCCTCAGAGCATTTCCGTGCTGCCGCAAATGGTCCCGATCCGGGAATGGCAGCAATTCCATCATATGCTGAAGGGAACGAATCACCATTCGACAACGACCCGGGCGTCCCGGGAGACGACGCAAATTAACGGCGTTCGCGAATATATTTACGGCGATCGTATTTCGCGGATTCACTGGAACGCGACAGCCAAGACGGGGACGTGGAAGTCCAAGGAATTCGAACGTGAATCGCTTCCCAAATCTTATCTCGTGCTTGACCGGTCCGTGAAAGCGTACGGCGGGGAGGAACAGTTCGAACTGGCCGTTTCGGTCGCGGCGTCCTTGTTCCAATACGGCTCTAGCCGCGATCTTTCTTTCGGCCTTGTTTCACGGGGGAGTGACGACGTTTACTTTGAACCTCGCTCGGGGCAATCCGTTTATAATGCGGCCATGCAGCACTTTATCGATGTGGAGGCCGACGGCCCGATGGGACTTAGGCAAGTACTGCTGGAGAAAGTGCAGCAGCTTGTGCCCGGCAGCTTTATGGCTATCGTCAGCCCGCTGTCCGGCGAGCCTATGCTGCAAATATTGACTTGGCTGAAGCAGCAGCAGATGAATCCGTGTCATCTTTGGATCGGCAACGATTCCACCGGCAAGGATGCCTGGATTTTGCAGCTGAAATCCAAAGGAATTACCGGCTATTCGATCCAGACGTTGTCGGAGCTTCCGGCCCGGTTGGGAGGGCGGCACGGATGACCAAAAAAATGACATGGTGGAAACTCCTGCTGTGGGGCGGTTGGACGCACCGGTTATCGGTGTTGTTGAGCGGAATTTTTCTTTTGCAGTTTACGATCTGGTTCGGCAAGGAAGACGGCATGTGGCTGGCGGAAACAGTGGTCATCGTGCAGCTCGCCCTGGTTGTAACCGCGGTGTTCGAGCACTTCCCGAGGCTTCATTGGCTTGTGCGCGGTGCGCTGGAGCTCATAGCGATCGTAACCATCAACGTGCAGGTGCTTGAACGCTATAAAGTGATCGATTCGATGGATCTGCAAAGCTTCTTTTCATCGCAATTATTTTTAAATTTGTATGAGCTTACCCCTTATCTCTGGTTTGGGCTTGGTGCCTGGGTTGCTTATTTGACCGTCATCTGGTTTGTGGAGGTCAAGTGGCGCATTTATTTGCTGCTTATCGTAAGCGTGCTTGCACTGTGCATACGCGACTCTTTCTCGTCCATTTATTTGTGGCCTCAAGTGGCTGCGGTCGTAGGCTGCGGATTGTTTCTGCTTATTCTCAGCCACTTTAGCCGCCTGCGCCGCAAAGATCCGGAAGCTTGGAACCGGCTTGCCGATTACCCCGCGTCGATCGCGGTTCCGGTCGTGAGCCTGATCAGCTTAACCGTGTTTGCGGGCGTCCTCATGCCGGAAACCGGGCCGCTGCTGACCGATCCGTACACCGCTTGGAGACAGTTCCGCGGCGAGCCGGTAAATTTCACGACGGGTAAAGGCATTCAAGTGTCCGCAAGCGTGGATGGCTATGATTCGTCCTCAGGCTATAGCCGCAGCGATACGATGCTCGGCGGCGGCTTTCAATTTGACTATACGCCGGTGATGACGATCGATACGACGCACCGCGGATATTGGCGAGGCGAATCCCGTTCGATGTATACGGGCCGGGGCTGGGACGAAAGCGACAGCGAGCGGCGAGGCGCATGGAGTGCGGTTCGTCCGGACTTTGCGGTCACGCCGGATCCCCGTCAAGCGGCGGGTAAAGTCAAAACGGTAGAAGTCGTTCAGACCGTGACGCTCCTTACGGACCAGCGCTATCCTGTATTGTTCGGCGCCTATGCCATGGAGAAAATGGTGGACATTAACGGCGCGAAGAGCGGCTTCGAGCCGCTGCAATGGAATGCGCCGCAGTCCGAGCTGCGTTACAGCGAGCGGCAGCCTTATCCAAAGACGTATACCGTCGTTTCGCAAATGCCGGTCATAGACGAAGAGGCGCTGCGCAAGCTGCCGCTAGAGGCGTCAAAGCCGGATATGGCCGAATTTTTACAGCTGCCGGACAGCTTGCCCGAGCGCGTGCGGAAGCTGGCGGCCGACCTTACCAAGGACGCGACCAACGCGTACGATAAAGCCAAAAAGCTGGAGCAGTACTTGCAAACGGCGTACCCGTATACGAATAAGCCGGATTTATCCAAAGGCCGAAGCCGCGACTTCGTTGACCGGTTTCTGTTCGAGATCAAGGAAGGGTATTGCGACTATTACTCCTCCGCTATGGTTGTGATGGCTCGTTCGCTCGGACTTCCTGCCCGATGGGTGAAAGGTTATGCTTCCGGCACGAGTGCCTATGAAGAAGAAATGCTTGGGATGACCATGGATGAGGGACTGCTGGACCCGGATATCGGCGGGTTGTACACCGTACGGAATTCGGATGCGCATTCCTGGGTGGAGCTGTATTTTGCCGGTTACGGGTGGATTCCTTTCGAACCGACCTCCGGGTTCGTGCTTCCGCGCGCAGTGCCGGAAACGGAAGTGGCCATTGATACATCGACGGTTCCGGCCACGCCGCCAGACTCGGCGGAAACGGACGGCAGTTTGATTACGGGCAAACATGTCGGTTGGGGCGCTGCAGTTCTCGTTCTGCTCGCCGTGCTTGCGTACCTTGCACGCCGCTTCCAGCTGATCGATTTGATCGCGGAATGGGCCCGCCGCAGGCGCGCGCAGCTGCTCAAGCAAAAAATCATTATCGAGTGCGAACGGCTGCTCCGCATATTCCGCCGCTACGGCTACGTGCGCGAGGAGCATGAAACGCTGCGCGAAGCGGTCCGAAGGTGGACGAAGCAGAGCAAGTGGATGACAGCGGAGCTGGATACGATCCTTCAGCAGTTTGAAAAAGCGAAATACGGCAAAACGGATGTTACCGAAGAAGATTGGCGCCAAACCGCGCAAAGCGTGGAAAAACTGCGTTCGCAAATGTAATCAAAAAGGAAAAGACCGTGCTTTCACAGCGGTCTATTTTCTTTTTTGCAACAAAAAGGACAATTATGGTATAGTTTGACGTATATAGGTCCGTCCAAATTCACGAGGTGAACGTTTTGTTGAAAAAGCTCATTCCGCAACAACAGGTTAACTCGATTTACGAAATTGATCTGCACGCATTGTACAAGCAGGGATATCGCGGCATTATAACGGATTTGGATAACACGCTGGTTGGGGCGAAAGCGCCGCTTGCCACGCCGGAGCTGATCGATTGGCTCAAGGTCGTCGGGCAAGTAGGCTTTCAGATCGTCATCGTTTCGAATAACCAACGCGAGCGGGTCACCCAATTCGCGGAGCCGCTATCCCTGCCTTTCATTTATAGAGCGAAAAAACCGACCAATGCATCTTTTCGCAGGGCGCTGCACATCATGAATTTGAAAGCGGAGCAAACGGTTGTCATTGGAGACCAAATGCTGACCGATGTGCTTGGAGGCAATCGAATGGGACTGTATACGATACTGGTGCAGCCGATTTCTCCCATAGATGAAGGTTTTTTTACGAAAGTGAACCGAAGGCTGGAGAAAGCCGCCCGGATTATGATGAAAAGGTAGGGAATGTATGTCAGCCAGTAAAGATACCACAACCGCGGACACCCGCTGCGCGGGATGCGGCGTGCTGCTCCAGCACGAGGATGCGGCGCGTCTCGGTTATGCGCCGGAAAAAGCGATGTCGCGGGAGCCGGTCATATGCCAGCGATGTTTCCGCATCAAAAATTATAACGAAGCGTCGGGCATCACGTTGAATCAGGACGATTTCCTGAAGCTGTTGACCCATGTCGGCGCAACGCAATCGCTCGTCGTCAATATCGTTGATTTATTCGATTTTGAAGGCAGCATGATATCGGGATTGCCCCGTTTTGTCGGGAATAACCCGATTGTCCTCGTCGTGAACAAAATCGATTTGCTGCCTAAGGTCACCAATTACAATCGAATCGTGAACTGGGTGCAGCGTCAAGCCAAAGAAGCGGGGCTGAAAGTGGTGGAGGTCGTTCTCTGTTCCGCCAAAAAAAATATGGGCTTTGAACGCGTCATCGAAGTGCTCGATCAGCACCGGCGCGGCCGCGATATTTATGTGGTCGGCGCAACCAACGTCGGCAAGTCGACGCTGATTAACCGGCTTATACACGATTACAGCGATCTGGATGCCGAGCTGACGACTTCGCAATATCCGGGGACGACGCTCGATTTGGTGCGCATCCCTATGGATGACGGATCGTCGATTATTGATACGCCGGGCATTGTATACAAGCACCGTCTAACCGAGCTGGTCAATAAGAAAGATTTGATGAAACTGATGCCCGGAGGCCCTGTCAAACCGATGGTGTTCCAGTTGAATGAACGGCAGACGATATTTTTCGGCAGCCTGGCGCGTTTCGATTTCATTCAAGGTGAGCGTCAGTCGTTTACTTTTTACGTATCGAATGCCATCACGGCCCACCGCACGAAGCTGGAACGGGCGGATGAGCTGTACGCCGAGCATAAGGGAGAATTGCTGGCGCCTCCGGCGAAAGCGGATTTGGACGAATTGCCCAAGCTGACGAAGCACGCGATCCGGATTCCGAAGGGCAGCGAATTGGACGTATCGATCTCCGGTCTCGGGTGGATCAAAGTGAACAGCAATGCCGGCGCGGAACTGGCCGTTCATGTACCCAAAGGAGTCAAAGTGGCCGTGCGGGAATCGCTTATTTAGACTTGCGGGTCGTTGGAAGCATTCGCTCCTAGTAGAGTAACGGGGAAAGGGAGAGAGGAATGGGGAAGCACAAGCTGGACAGTCATACGATTCTTTACGGTGTATTCGGTGATCCGGTGCGTCACTCCAAGTCGCCGATCATGTTGAATCGCGCCTTTGAGGTCGCCGGTTTGAATGCGGCCTATGCCGCGTTTCATATTTTGCCGGGGACGCTAAAGGACGCGATCGCCGGGATTCGGGCGCTGCAATTTCGCGGGGTGAACGTAACGATCCCGCATAAAATCGAGGTCATGTCCTATTTGGATGAAATCGATGAAGGCGCGCGCGTCATTGGCGCCGTCAACACGATCGTCAACGACAACGGGCGGTTGATCGGCTATAATACGGACGGCATCGGCTATGTCCGTTCCTTGAAGGAAGAAACGGGCGTCGAATTAAAAGGACGGAAAGTGCTTATGATCGGGGCCGGCGGCGCGGCCCGAGGCGTAGGTTACGCGCTTGCCAAAGAAGGCATAGAGCACATGTACATTGAGAACCGTACAAGAGAAAAGGCGGAAGAGCTCGCACGTTCGATGTCCTCCTTTTGCAGCGTATCGGCTATTGGGATGGACGAGGTTGCCCGAATATGCGACGAAGCGGTATTGATCGTAAATAACAAGTCGGTCGGAATGTACCCGAACGTGGACGAAGTCCCGATGGATACGTCGCTTATTCGCACCGGTACCGTTGTCAGCGATCTGGTGTACACGCCGCCATTGACCCGTTTTTTGCGCGAAGCGCGCGACCTTCGCGGTGCGACGATACACAGCGGGCTGGGGATGTTTATTTACCAAGGCGCTTACGCGTTTGAGTATTGGACGGGGCAGCCCGCGCCGATCGAAGCCATGCGGGAAGCGGTAGTACAATCTTTTGCGGAATCGTCTCATTAGGACGGTTCTGTTTCGCTTCAAGATCATTTTATACGAATAGAGGTAGAACAGTCAGCATGCTAACAGGCAAACAAAAAAGGCACTTGCGCTCGATGGCTCATCATTTGAATCCGATTTTCCAAGTCGGCAAAGGCGGAGTGAACGATCATTTGATCCGGCACATCAATGAAGCGATCGAGGTAAGAGAGTTGATTAAAGTATCGATATTGAACAACAATATGGACGACCGCAATGAAGTGGCGCAGCAGCTTGCAGACGGCGCGGAAGCCGAGCTCGTGCAAGTCATCGGCAAGACGATTGTGCTGTATAAGGAATCCAGGGATCATAAAACGATCGAGCTGCCGGTCTAAAAAGAGGTGAGCAGGATGAAGGTCGGCCTAATGGGGGGCACCTTTGATCCGATACATATCGGTCATTTGCTGGCTGCGCAAAGCGTTTGCGAACAAGCGGGACTCGACGAGGTTTGGTTTATGCCGGTCAATGTGCCGCCTCATAAAGAGGCGGCGCCGGGGGCTACGGCGCAGCAGCGCTGGGAGATGACGAACCTTGCCGTGGAAAGCCATCCGATGTTTCGAACGACCGACATCGAGCTTCGCAGGGGCGGCGTTTCTTACAGCATCGATACCGTAACCTTGCTCAGACGGCAGTATCCCAGTCATCATTTTTATTATATTATCGGGGCTGACATGGTACGGTATTTACCCAAATGGTATAAGATCGAAGAATTGGTTAAGCTGGTAACCTTCGTCGGCTTGGAACGCCCGGGTTTCGATCCCGGCTTTACTGAGCTCCCGCCGTCGATCCGCGAATCGCTGATGATGGTGAAGATGCCGCAAATCGATTTGTCTTCCACCCGGATCCGGGAGCGCCGCGCGGCCGGACGGCCGGTGCGTTACATGGTGCCGGATCGGGTAAACGATTATATCGAGGTGAACCGGTTATATGAATCGTGAACAACTGATCGAATCCGTGCGATCGCAAATGCCGCAGCAGCGCTGGACACATACCGAAGGCGTGATGGAAACGGCGGTTATTCTTGCGGAACGTTTCGGGGCCGACCCGGTGAAGGCGGAAATGGCGGCGATTCTGCATGATGTGTGCAAGTACTGGCGCGTTGACGAGCAGGCGCAAATTATTCGCGAAAACGGGCTTCCGGCGGATCTGCTCGATTACGATAAAGAATTATGGCATGCGCATGCGGGAGCATGGATCGCTTCCAACCGCTATGGTGTTATCGACGAAGAGGTGCTCAATGCGATCCGTTATCATACGTCGGGGCGCCGCCGAATGACGCTTCTGGACAAGGTCGTTTGTCTCGCCGATTATATGGAGCCGGGACGCGATTTTCCCGGCGTGAATAATATTCGCGAAACCGCCGAACATAGTCTAGAGAGAGCTTTGCTCGCCGGTTTTGACGGAACAATTCGTTTTCTGCTGGACAAAGGCAGAAAAATATATCCGCTCACGCTCGAAGCACGCAACGGACTGCTGGAGGAACTGGAGCAGCAAGAAGCAATGTAATTTATATTTGGGAGGAAACCTAATGACCATTCAACCGGACGATCTCATGTCCATCGTCGTCGATGCGGCCGAAGACAAAAAAGCAATGAACCTGATCGCGCTGAATCTTCAAGGAATTTCGCTTATTTCCGATTACTTCGTCATCTGTCACGGGAATTCCGAAACGCAGGTACAGGCTATTGCGACCGAAATCCGTAAACGTGCGGAGGAGCATGGGGCGCGCATTCGAGGCTTGGAAGGGATGGACACGGCCCGTTGGGTCCTGGTTGACATGGGCGACGTCGTGGCTCATGTGTTCCATCGGGATGACCGGGAATATTACAATATCGAGCGTCTGTGGTCCGACGCGAAAGTGGTCGAGCGGGTATGAAGCTTGAAGCCGGGACGTTTACAAGACTGAAAGCGGCAAGAGAAGTATCGCCGTACGGTTATTTTTTGACGGACGGTACGGTGGACGTGCTGCTGCATTATAGCGAAGCAACGGACAAAATTAAGCCGGGCGACGACGTGGACGTGTTTTTATTTTACGACACGGAAGACCGGTTGGCAGCAACCATGCGGAAGCCGCTCATTACGCTCGGGCAGGTGGCGCTGCTTGAGGTGATGGACATCCATCCGCGCTTCGGCTGTTTTCTCGAGATGGGACTTGGGCGGCATTTGCTCTTGCCGTTTCGAGAGCTGCCCGAGCTCAAGGAGCTTCGTCCCGTCGTAGGAGACAAAGTGTTCGTCGTGCTCGCTCACGACCGCCAAGGTCGTCTGGTTGCCAGGCTGGCCGGAGAGGAAGAGCTGAAGCCGCTGTGCTTCCAAGCGCCGTCCAGTTGGAAAAACCTTCGGATCGAGGCGCGGGTGTACAAGCCGCTGCAGATGGGAACGTTCGTCGTTTGCGAAGGCGGAGTGCTCGGTTTTGGAGCGATCGGCATGATTCATTCGACCGAACGGACAAGGCTGCTTCGTCTTGGGGAACAGGTGCAGGCACGCGTGACCTTTGTCCGCGAGGATGGCAATGTCAATTTGTCGATGCGCGAACGCAAAGAGGTCAGCCGCGACGAAGATTCCGAGAAGCTGCTCGCCTTCCTGCGGGAGCGGCCGAACGGAGCGATGCCCTACTCCGATGAAACGCCGGCCGATCTGATTAGCCAGCGCTTCGGGATGAGCAAATCGGCGTTTAAGCGCGCGATCGGCAAGCTGATGAGAGAAGGGCTGATTACTCAGGAAGGCAGTTGGACCTATTTAAATAAGCGCGAAGATGCTCAGCCGGTTACCGAATGAAATCGATTCGGTCCCGGCCTTCATTTTGATTAAGGAGACGAATCCGGATGGCTTATCAGCAGTTTTCATATTTGTACGACCGGCTCATGGAAGACATGCCGTATGACGATTGGGTCCGGTTTGCCCGCCAATGCTGGGACAAATACGGTTCGCCGCGAACGGTCGTGGACCTCGGATGCGGTACCGGCAGTACGGCTATTCCACTGGCGAAGCAAGGCTATGAAGTAATTGGCATTGATTTATCGGAGGACATGCTTGCGATCGCGGATCAGAAAGCGGCCGCCGAACAGCGGAGAACGCCTTTTCTGGCCGGGGGCAGCGTACAATGGTTGCAGCAGGATATGCGGGAGTGGGACATCGGGCGTCCGGCCGATGCGGTCATCTCCTTTTGCGATTGCTTTAATTATTTGCTGGAGGAAGACGACTGGGCGCAGGCATTTAAGCGGACGTATGAAGGGCTTGCCGAAGGAGGCGTGTTCCTGTTTGACATGCATACGCCATTGCAGCTCCACAATTATGCGGAGTCGCAGCCGTTTTTATTGAACGAAGAAGATATCGCCTACATTTGGACAAGCGATTTCGATTCGTCGCGATGCGAGATCGAGCATGCGCTCACGATCTTTTTTCGCGAAGGAGACAGCGAAACCGGTTCGGACGATGCGCTCACGGAGCGCTTTCAACGAATTGAGGAAGTCCACGTACAGCGGGCGTACCCGATCGTTCGGGTGGAGGAGATGCTGCGGCGCGCAGGTTTCCGGGATATATCGTGCTATGCGGATTTTTATTGGAAAAAGCCGTCGGAGGACACGGAACGGGCGTTTTTTCTTGCGGTGAAATAGAAGCCGTTTCATTGGGGCGAATCGTTCAGCGAAGACGCAATAGCAACTGAATCAAGCATAAAATCATGCCCCAAAGCGGAATCGAGAGCGCGATCCCGTTGATCAAGCCTTTCATGGAAACCGACTCCTTTGTCGTAACGTGCTGGGCGGCTGCAATGGAGCAACTGCAGCATCAGTATGGCCAAAAGAGACGGTCCTTAAACCGCAGCAGCATTCCGTCATGCAGAAATGACAATGGCATGGCAATGGGTTATGGACTTGACAGCAGGGAGTGCTTTTTCATATAATGATGTGTAAAGTTGGATACATTTACAAGGCTGTGACAGGAAGTAGTAGCTTTTACGCCCTTTTTCAGAGAGCCGGTGGCACAGGTGGAAACCGGTAAATGGCAAAGCGAACTCGTCCAGGAGCCAGAAGGTGACGGATTGGAAGATCCCAGCCGGATCGTGACCCCGCGTTAAGGGGTTCGAGTGGACGCAGGCAAAGCATGCCTGCCGTCAACTAGGGTGGTACCACGGGAATCCGAAGCTTCTCGTCCCTAGCGCAAGCTAGAGGCGAGGGCTTTTTTTGTTTACGAATTGAAGGAGGCATTTGGATCATGGCGCACGATAACAAAGTACAACAAGGGTATAACCCGCTCGTAATTGAGCCGAAATGGCAGCAATATTGGGATGAACATAAGACGTTTAAAGTGCTTGACGACGACAGCAAGCCGAAGTTTTATGCGCTGGATATGTTCCCGTATCCTTCAGGCGCCGGGCTTCATGTCGGCCATCCGGAAGGCTACACGGCAACGGACATCGTGTCCCGGTACAAGAGAATGCGGGGCTACAACGTGCTTCATCCGATGGGGTGGGACGCTTTCGGTTTGCCGGCGGAACAGCATGCGCTCGATACGGGACAGCATCCCCGGGATATTACGGTGAAAAATATTAATAACTTCCGCCGTCAAATCAAGTCGCTCGGATTTTCCTACGACTGGGATCGCGAAATCAGCACGACGGATCCGGACTACTATAAATGGACGCAATGGATTTTCATCCAGCTCTATAAAAAAGGACTCGCCTACGTCGACGAAGTTCCGGTCAACTGGTGTCCCGCGCTGGGCACGGTGCTTGCTAACGAGGAAGTCATCGACGGCTTGAGCGAACGCGGCGGCCATCCGGTCATTCGCAAACCGATGCGCCAATGGATTTTGAGAATTACCGAATATGCGGAACGGCTGCTCGAAGATTTGGAGGAGCTGGACTGGTCGGAAAGCATCAAAGATATGCAGCGCAACTGGATCGGCAAGTCCAAAGGCGCGGAAGTGACGTTTGCCATCGAAGGGCATGACGGTGACAGCTTGAAAGTATTCACGACGCGGCCCGACACGCTGTTCGGCGCAACGTACTGCGTACTGGCGCCGGAACATGAACTGGTGGAACGCATCTCGACGCCGGAGCAATCCGCGGCGGTGAAGGAGTACCAGGAACGCGCGGCGCGCAAGAGCGATCTGGAGCGGACCGATTTGGCGAAGGAAAAGACCGGCGTGTTTACCGGCGCTTACGCGATCAATCCGGTCAACGGCGAGAAGACGCCGATCTGGATTGCCGACTACGTGCTGGCCGGATACGGTACGGGCGCGATTATGGCGGTGCCGGGCCACGACCAGCGAGATTGGGAATTCGCGAAACAATACGACATTCCGATCATTGAAGTGGTGCAGGGCGGCGAATTGAGTAAAGAAGCGTACGCCGGCGACGGAGAGCACGTCAATTCCGGCTTCCTGAACGGTTTGAACACCGAACAAGCGATCGGCAAAATGATTGAGTGGCTGGAGGAGAACGGCAAGGGTCAAGGCAAAGTGACGTACCGGCTGCGCGACTGGCTGTTCAGCCGCCAACGCTACTGGGGCGAGCCGATTCCGATTCTTCATCTGGAGGACGGCACGATGAAGACCGTTCCGGAAGATCAGCTTCCGCTGCTCTTGCCAGACGTTGACGCCATTCAGCCTTCGGGCACCGGCGAGTCGCCGCTTGCGAACGTAACCGATTGGGTGAACACGGTCGATCCGGAGACGGGCATGCAAGCGCGCCGTGAGACGAACACGATGCCGCAATGGGCGGGCAGCTGCTGGTATTACTTGCGCTTCATCGATCCGAAGAACGATAAGGCGCTTTGTTCGCCGGAGCTGCAGCGCAAATGGCTGCCGGTCGATCTGTACATCGGCGGCGCCGAGCACGCGGTGCTTCACCTGTTGTATGCGCGCTTCTGGCATAAAGTATTGTACGATATCGGCGTCGTCGATACGAAGGAGCCGTTCTACAAGCTGGTGAATCAAGGCATGATTCTCGGTGAAAATATGGAGAAAATGAGCAAATCGCGCGGCAACGTCATCAATCCGGACGAAATCGTGAATGAGTTCGGTGCCGATACGCTGCGGATGTACGAAATGTTCATGGGACCGCTGGAAGCGACAAAGCCATGGAATACAAACGGGGTGGAGGGCACGTACCGCTTCCTGAACCGGGTATGGCGATTGTTCGTGCAGGAAGACGGAACGCTCAGCCCGAAGATCGGTGCAGAAGAGAATTTGGGCAGCGAGTCGTTCAAGCGGATTTGGCACCGCACGATCAAGAAAGTAACGGAGGATTACGAGGCGCTGCGATTTAATACGGCGATCAGCCAATTGATGATTTTCGTCAACGAAGCCTACAAAACCGACCGTTTGCCGAAGGCGGCCGCGGAAAACTTCGTCCAAATGCTCTCCCCGCTCGCTCCGCATCTGGCGGAAGAGCTGTGGGAGAAGCTCGGGCACACAAATTCCGTATCGTATGTGGATTGGCCGGTATTCGACGAGGCGTGGACGGTCGACAACGAAGTGGAGATCGTCGTTCAAGTGAACGGCAAAATCGCGGAGCGCGTTAGCGTTGCCGCCGATGCGGACGAAGCGACGATGCAGGAGCTCGCGATGGGACTCGGCAAAGTGAAGGATGCCATCGCCGGCAAAACGGTGCGTAAAGTCATTACGGTGAAAGGCAAGCTCGTCAATATCGTAGCAGGGTAAAAATATAAATAACCGCACAGCAGTCCAGCGCTCTGTGCGGTTCATACGGAAAAACGTGAAAGCATCGCGTTAATCGACCTTCGTTCCGAATAGCCGGCTTTCTACTTTTTCCACATCTTCATTATATTTTGCATGAGTTGTGCGGATCAGGTCGTGAAAGACCCCGTGCAGCTCTTTTTCCATTAGTCGGAGTCCTTCGGCCGTAATGCCGCCCGGAACGGCGACCCGCTTCTGGAGCGAGGCGGGCGTGAAGCCTCCGGTAGTGAGCAGTTTGCCGGTGCCAAGCAGCATCTCGCTGGCGAGGACGGTTGCTTCTTCCTCGGATATGCCCGTTTCCTCCACGGCCGCTTCCACGAACTTTTGAATAAAATAGGCGAGAAACGCCGGTCCGCAGCTTGAAAGATCCGAGGAAATCCGGGTAAATTGCTCGGACACCCGAAGCGGGCTGCTGATGTGGGACAATAAATTTTCAAGCCGTTCCTTGTCCTCCGGCATGCAACGGTCGCTGTATATGCATAATGTGGCGCCGCTCAGTACGTAATTTGTGATGCTCGGAATCACTTTAGCGATTTTGCAGGGAAGCTGATCTTCCAAATGTCTGAGCAACACCGGACTCGTGATGGAGATGAGAAGTTTGGAAGGCGATATGTCCGCACGAATCTCTTCGATGACCGTTTTGAATTCAAGGGGCTTGACGCATATAAACAGCAGCTCGGTAAGGGATGCGACTTCCTTATTGGAGAGGGCAACCTGAAGGCCCGGATAGCTATCCGCCAGAAGCTCGGCTTTGCTGATCGTGCGGTTAGTCACAAGCATTTGGTCCGGATTTAGAGCGCCGGACCGGATGAACGCTTCGATGAGAACACTGCCCATGCTGCCTGTTCCAATCATTCCTACACGCATAACCATCCCCCCTGAGTTGATCGCAGCTTTTTCAATTATATGAGCTTGAATCGAATTTATGCATGATATTCCAATTCATTGGATATGGGAGGTTGTGGATGAGCAAAGGATTGATGAATTTCGCCGTCTTTTTGGCGTTTGGCCTGATTTGCTGCGTGCTGCTGTGGCGGCCATGGGCGCCTAACGAAGCTTCGATGGGTTTCAAAAGCGCCGACGAGGAAATGCGAGCGCTGTTGCAGCAGCAAACAGAGGAGCGGCAAGCGGGCGCGAAAGCAAGCGGCAGCGGGAAAGAGGCGGCGGCCAAAGCGGCGCCGGCTCCGACAGCGAATGCGAAGGAGGCGCAGCCCAAGAACGAGCCGGCGAAGCCTGCCGATGCGAAAGGAACGCCCGAGAATGCGCCCACTGGACCGCCGGCTGAGCCGGAGGATAAGCAGACGCCACTGTCGGAGATTAAAGGAACGTCCCAGGCAGGAAAAATTAATTTAAACACGGCGACGGCCGAGCAGCTCGACGAGCTTCCGGGTATCGGTCCCAGCCGCGCCCAGGCGATTATTGCAATAAGGCAAAAGCTTGGCGGCAAGTTTACTTCGGTGGAGCAGCTGTTGGAGGTCAAAGGAATCGGAGAGAAAATGTTGTCCAAAATTGCGCCCCTCGTTACTTTGGGGCCTTGAGGCGACACAGTAAAGCAGGCTGCCGATCCCGGCAGCCTGCAATATCCTTTTTTTATTGTCCGTACCAATCCTCGACTTGCCAAATATCGGTAACCCAATCCTCATAAAAGGCCGGCTCATGCGAAACGAGCAGTATCGTTCCCGGGTATTTTTTTAACGCCTCCTTCAACGCTTCTTTGGCTCGGGCATCCAGATGGTTCGTCGGTTCGTCCAATACAAGAACGTTGCTGTCCGTCACGGTTAGCTCGCATAGACGAACTTTTGCCTGTTCGCCGCCGCTTAACGAATCGATCGGTTGTCGAATATGTTTGTCGGTCAGCCCGGCAAACGCCAGCTTTTGCCGAATTTCTTTTAGTGTCAGATCCGGACGAAACGAAGCGACTTTCTCAAGCGGCGTCTCGCTGGAAGTGACCCGTTCCTGGGCGTAGTAAGCCGCTTGTACGCGTTCGCCGAGCCGTACGGTGCCGCTCAGCGGCTTGAGATGGCCCAGCAGCGTTTTCAGCATCGTCGATTTGCCGATGCCGTTAGAGCCGACAATCGCAATTTTATTTCCACGGTTAATTTGCAGATCCAGCGGACCGAACAGCGGCATATCGTAACCGACGCGAATTTGCTTTGCCTCCGCCACCCGGGTGGAAGGACCCGCTTGAAACGGGAACGTAAACCGGGGAGGCGGTGAGGACACCGGCTTATCGATCCGGGTCATTTTATCCAATGTTTTCTCCCGGCTTTTCGCTTGCTTCGCTTTTCGAACCCGGTTCTTCTGTATAAATTGCTCCAGTCTGCCGATTTCTTTTTGCTGCCGGTCATAGGCGGTTTGGATTTGCTGCCTGCTTTGCTCATAACCGCTTCGAAACGCAGCGTAATTGCCGGTGTAACGTTTGATCGTTTGATGCTCCAGGTGAAACGTCGAAGACGTCACTTCGTTCAAAAACCGTTCGTCATGTGATACGACCAGGTAAGCCTGCTCGTATCGCTTCAAATAGCCGATCAGCCATTCGATATGCGCGTCGTCCAAATAGTTGGTCGGCTCGTCGAGCAGCAGCACATCCGGTTCTTCGAGCAGCAGCTTGCCCAGCAGCAGCTTCGTACGCTGCCCTCCGCTGAGCTGACGGATATCCCGATCGCGGCCGAACTGCAAAATGCCGAGCCCCGAGGCCACCTCTTCGATTTTCGCATCCAGTTGATAAAAGCCCGCATGCTCCAGACGGTTTTGCAGCTCCCCATACTGGGCTAACAGCCGCTCCTGATCCTGGTCCGCTGAAGCCATGGCTTCGGCCGTGCGAAACAGGTTTTGCTCCGTTTCGTACAAATGCGCAAAAGCACCTTGCAAAGCTTGCATCACCGTCGTTCCGGCTTTCAAATCGATATGCTGCTGCAGGACGCCGACTTTTACATGGGGAAGCCAAGCGACCGTTCCCGCGTCGGGGATCAGCTCCCCTGACAATATGCGCAGCAGCGTCGATTTTCCGGCCCCGTTGCTTCCGACCAGGCCGGCATGCTCTCCGCGAAGCAGCCGAAAGCTGATGTGTCTAAAAATTTGTTTATCTCCATACGTGTGTGTCACCTGTTCTACGGATACGATACTCATGTCGTTCTCTCCTTTAGCTTTCTGATGGAAGCCAACCGGAGGAACAGCAAATAAAGCTCATTTTCTATTGTTAGTTTACCGTCGTTTCATGAAAAATGGGTAAGGCGAACTCGCCTTACCCATGACAATATATCGTCGCAAGAGAGGGTTAGAGTTCTTTATCTTCTGTTCTTCGGCTGGCTTAACCTTAAAAATGGGCAGACTTCTCCCGTTTAAGCCAATTTCCGAATTAGAACAGTCGATAAAAAGAACATTTGCTTCCCGCCTCTTCATAGATTTTTGTACTGCAGCTTTAAGTTTAAATGCAACTCCGCGGTCATGTCAAGAATGCAAGAAAGAGGGTACAATTCGAATCATGGCAGCTGGTTTAGCTTTCGGAAGGACGAGGGGCTTATCCCCATATGCTTGCTTGAGTATCGTATCCGGCTGATGACACTCTGATCCCACGAGGCGGAAGTTCTCAAGCAAAAAGCAGCGTACACCAAGCCATTCTCTATCACTTTAAAGCTTTTCATAGACAACGCTTTCGTTTTCCTGATAAATATGCGAAAATAGTAACAGATTTATTCCAAATCATGTTATTTTTCAAGGAGGCGCACCACATGTCAGAAGAACGCAAGCTTGCTCTCGAAACGTTAGCCGTCCATGCCGGCCAAGAAATCGATCCGACCACTATGTCTCGTGCAGTGCCTTTATACCAGACGACCTCTTACGGGTTCCGCGATACGGATCATGCGGCCAACCTGTTTGCATTGAAAGAGTTCG
Organism: Paenibacillus allorhizosphaerae; assembly: GCF_910594985.1. Lineage (GTDB taxonomy): Bacteria > Bacillota > Bacilli > Paenibacillales > NBRC-103111 > Paenibacillus_G > Paenibacillus_G allorhizosphaerae. Next base: position 50,775 of record NZ_CAJVCE010000005.1, on the reverse strand, counting down.
GCAATATTTACAGCCGCATCATGAACCCGACGACCGACGTGTTCGAGAAGAGAGTCGCGGCGATGGAAGGCGGCCTGGCGGCGCTGGCTACCGCATCCGGTCAAGCGGCGATTACGTACTCCATTCTGAACATTGCGGAAGCCGGAGACGAGATCGTTTCCTCCACCAACCTGTACGGCGGTACATACAACTTATTTGCGATTACGCTGCTCAAGCTCGGCATCAAGGTTCATTTCGTCGATCCGAGCGATCCGGAAAATTTCCGCAAGGCAATTACACCGAAGACGAAAGCGGTATACGCTGAGACGATCGGCAACCCGCGGGGGGATGTGATCGATATCGCGGCGATTGCGGCGGTTGCGCACGAGCATCAAATCCCGTTCATTGTCGACAATACATTCCCGAGCCCGTACCTGTGCCGTCCGATTGAGCATGGCGCGGATATCGTCGTTCATTCCGCTACAAAATTCATCGGCGGCCATGGAACTTCCATCGGCGGCGTGATCGTGGACGGCGGACGCTTCGACTGGAAAGCGAGCGGCAAATTCCAAGGTCTGACAACGCCGGACCCGAGCTACCATGGCGTAGTGTATTCGGATGCGGTCGGACCGGTCGCTTACATCATCAAAGCACGCGTACAGCTGTTGAGAGATATGGGCGCCGCTATTTCCCCGTTCAACTCGTTCCTTCTGCTGCAAGGCCTGGAAACGCTGCACCTGCGGATGGAGCGTCACAGCTCCAATGCACTGAAGGTCGCTCAATTTCTGGAAAGCAATGAAGCGGTCGCGTGGGTCAACTATTCCGGACTTCCGAGCCATTCCTCGTATGAGTTGGCCCAAAAATATTTGCCGAAGGGGCAGGGCGCAATCCTGACGTTCGAAATTAAAGGCGGCGTCGATGCGGGGCGTAAAGTGATCAACAATGTGAAGCTGTTCTCCCATCTGGCCAACGTCGGCGATTCGAAGTCGCTGATCATTCATCCGGCCAGCACGACCCACCAGCAGCTTACGGAGCAGGAGCAAGTGAAAGCGGGCGTGACGCCGGGCATGATCCGGTTGTCCATCGGAACGGAATCGATCGACGATATACTGCATGACTTGGGTCAAGCGATCCAGGCGAGCCAGCAGTAAGGAGCGCTTGTACGATGATAGCGCGCAAAGATTGGGACACTTACTTTATGGATATGGCATACATGGCATCGACCCGATCGCAGTGCGGACGTCGTCATGTGGGCGCCGTGCTTGTGCAAGGGAAAAAACTGCTCGGAACGGCGTATAACGGCGCGCCGATGGGCGTGCCCGACTGCTCGGAAGCGGGCTGCATGCTCGTGGAGGAGTTCGAAGCGGTCACGGAATCCGGAGCCGAGCGGATGATCAAGAAGCAGAGGTGCATTCGCACGATTCATGCGGAACAAAATTTGCTGCTGTTCACGGACCGGAAAGACCGGGAAGGCTCCGTCGTATACGTAACCGACCAGCCTTGCTGGACTTGTGCGAACATGCTCGCGAACAGCGGCATCGTGGAGATCGTATTCCATCGCTCGTATCCGAAAGATAGCGAGAAGGTAAGCGCCTTGATGGAACAACGGCATATCAAGTTCCGAAGCTTGACCGGCTACGAACCGCCGCATGGAACGCTTACCGAAGTGCACAATTGAATCTTTGAACCTTGAGGAAGAACCTCTAGTTGCCCGTTGGCAAGTAGAGGTTCTTTTTCGTATGCGGAAGGAGGCGCGAAACAATGAACGAAAGGCCGATCGTCGGCATTGCCGTCTGCTGGATACTGGGCTACATGCTTGCCCTGGTTTGGCAAGCGGAGGTATTGAATCTTTATCTCAGCATGGGAGCGGGGCTAGCGTGCTGCATGGTCCTGATGTACAAGCCTCGGGGGAAATCCGTGATCGCAGCACTGCTGATCGTCGCTGCCGCCGCAGGCATCTTCGGCCACTATGATGGACGTAACAAGACAGCGCTGCCGCTGCCGGCGGATGCGGAACCGGAAGTAAGGGTCCGCGGAACCATCGTATCGACGGTAGAGGTGGACGGCGATCGCGTCAGCTTTCAGATAGAAGCGGAGGCGATCGGCGGGGAGGACGGAGCAGGTGCAAAAACGGATGCGGTGCCCGGAGACACAGTCGACCGAGACGACGCCGAGGCGGCAGCAGAAAGCGGGTCACAGGGGATGGAAGAATCCCCCGGCACGGAGCGGGTTGGCGTCGGTCGTGCCGCGGACGCGAGCTCGAATAACATGCTTGTCCCCTCGAAAAAGGAACGGTTGATCGTATCCGTCCGGCTGCTGAAAAAGACGGAACAAGACACTGCGAAAGAGTGGCAAAGGGGAGACCGGATCGAACTGAGCGGAACGATCAAGCAGCCTTCCGTTGCGCGCAACTTTGGCGGCTTCGATTACCGCAAGTATTTATACTACAAGCATATTCACTGGCAGTTGACGGTCAAAGGACTCGGTTCCGTCAACGTCACGCCGCCGGACAAGTGGGGAACGTGGTTGCCGCTGCACTGGAACGACCGGTTCCGCGGCTTGCTTGCAGACAAAGTAGAGCTGCTGTTCCCGCCGGAACAAAACGGGTTTATGAAAGGCATGCTGATCGGGTTGACGGACGAGATCGATCCGCTGCAATTCGACCGCTTTTCCCGTCTCGGCTTGACGCATATTATTGCCATCTCGGGGCTTAATGTGGCGATTTTCCTGGCTTGCATTCTCTGGGTGCTGCGCAAGCTCGGAATGACCCGGGAATCGTATTTGATGACCGCGATTGCGCTGGTCCCGTTGTATATTATGGTGACGGGAGCGTCGCCTTCCATTGTCCGCGCAGGAATCATGGCCATGATCGCATTGTACGCGGCCTACCGGAACCGGATGAAAGACGGGATGAATATCGCTTTTATCGCCGGATTAGGGATGCTGATTTGGGATCCTTACTACTTGGTCGATGTCAGCTTCCAGCTATCTTATCTGGTCACGCTCGGCATCATGCTCGGCGTTCCGCAAATGAACAAAATGCTGCCCATGTCGCAAAAAAAACTCAGAGACGCCCTGTCGATTACAGTGGTGGCGCAGCTCATATCTTTTCCGATCTCCATCTATTATTTCAACCAATTCTCGCTGCTGTCGCTGGCGGCCAACTTCATTATTGTTCCCGTCTTTAGTACGTTTGTTATGCCTGTCGGAACGGTGGCCATGCTCTCGGCGCTTCTGTATCCTACGATGGGCGTATGGATCGGGTGGGCTGTCGTCAAAGTCAATGCGCTGCTGTTTGCCGTCGTCGAGTGGTTCAGCCGGCTGGACGCGTTTCAAACATTATGGCCGACGCCGAGCCCAGTTTGGATTTTATCGTATTACGGCCTTCTGGCGATGATCGGTTGGTGCGTGCATATCGCTCGGGAACGAAGAGAGCAGGAGACGGTAGCGAGTGCGGCCGTTCCTATGCTTTATACCGACAGGGAAGCCCGCTGGCAAAGCCGGCTGTCCGCCATGAACAGAAGTTTGCTCCTGCCGGTAAGCGTGTGCGGCTTCATCGTTTTATTATGGTTCGGTTATTCGCTGGAATCCGGTAAAGCGGAAGGAAGGGTTCAGTTTCTTGACGTTGGGCAAGGGGACAGCATTCTCATTCGAACGCTGGGCCGGGGGCATACGATACTGGTGGACGGCGGAGGGACGGTTACGTTTCGGAAGCCGGGCGAAGAATGGAAGCAGCGGCAGGAGCCTTACGAAGTAGGGAAGAAATTGCTCGTGCCGTTATTGAAAAAGCGGGGCGTACAAACGATCGACGAAATCGTACTTACGCATCAGGATGCAGACCATTACGGAGGACTTCAGGCCGTGCTGGAGCAAATCCCCGTTCGCAGGCTGCTGTTTAACGGTACGCTCAATCCGGGGGCGGCCGTGGAAGCGTTGTTCCAAACGGCGCTGAACAAAGGAACCGAGCTTGTGAGAGTGAATGCCGGCGATAAGCTTGAAGCCGGGGAGCAGACGGTGCTGCATTTTTTGTCGCCGCTAGCGGATGAAGGCAGCAATGATATCAGGCTGGAGAAAAAACAAAATCCGAGCTCCGTCGTGTTTTTGATGGAAATGGCCGGAACGCGCTGGCTGTTTACCGGCGACATGGATCAAGCGGCGGAGCGAAGAGTGATTGCGGCATGGTCCGAGTTGGAACGGCGAACCGGCGTCGGCAGCGGCATCGGTCCGGTCGATGTGGTCAAAATCGCACATCACGGATCGAAAACATCCACCTCGCTCGAGTGGCTAGCGGCTTGGCAGCCGAAGCATGCCGTCATCTCGGTCGGCGTGAATAACATATACCGCCACCCCAGCCCACAGGTGATCGATCGGTTAACGGCAAGCTCGATCAGCGTTCACCGGACCGACCGCCACGGTGAAGTCCAGATGGTTGCGAAAGAGGGCAGGATACGAATGCGAACCAAGCTGGAGGACGCGGCTGCAAAGTAGGCTATGCGGAAAAGAAAGAGCCCCACAAGCCTGCGCGGCTGTGGGGCTAAGTGATTTATATATCAAAAAGGGGGTCGACTATTATTATAGGCGCCGAACATTAATGCCAGATGAAATTAACATTGCAATTTGGTTACAAAAATTTTGGAAGCGGATCACAGCTCCTTTCGCCGGAGTTTGTGCATCTGATGCTTCGCATCCGCGTTGCGGGATGATGCATACGGGCTCGCAGCACGTATTTCATAATCTTCCGAAGCAGACGATAAGGGTGTCGGTGTAATTAGGCAGCTGTATGGCAAAGGTTGTGGAGGAGCCGTTTTTTTGTTATATTAATCATTTGTGCGGGAGAAACCAAACCGGGCATCCGGGCTGCGTTTTGTCCTTGCGGGTGGGTGAGGGATGCAAAATATGAGGTATGGTTTATGTTTTTGAAGGAACGAACGAAAGCGAGCTTGCTGCTGCTCATCGGCGCCGCATCCTACGGCGTACTGTCCACTTTCGTGAAGCTCGGCTACAAGGATGGCTTTACGCCTGGCGAAATAACGGGGAGTCAGGTCGCTTTCGGATTTATCGCTTTATGGCTGATGTGCATTCCTTATTATAGGAAGCTGAAGCAAATATCGCTCAAAGCGATTTTGAAGCTGACGGGAAGCGGCATATTTACCGGGTTGACTGGTATTTTCTATTATTTTTCGCTGCAAAATCTCGATGCATCGTTCGCCGTCCTGCTGCTGTTTCAGTTTACCTGGATGGGCATGCTGCTGGAGTGGATGCTTCACGGCAAAAAGCCGGGGCGCAATCAAATCGTCGCGATCGTCATTATTCTTGCGGGGACGCTGCTTGCGTCGGGTTTGAGCGGGTCTTCGCTTGACCGATTGAGCTTTGCGGGGATCGGACTTGGAATTCTCGCAGCCGCGAGCTACACGCTGAATATGTATTTTAGCGGTAGAGTGGCGACGGAAGTGCCGACCTTGTTTCGAAGCACATGGATGGTTACAGGCGCTCTGCTGATCGTGCTAGTTGTATATCCTCCGCAGTTTTTGTGGAACGGATCCATCGGCAGCGGACTATGGTTTTGGGCTTTAATCCTCGGCCTGTTCGGCATGATCATTCCGCCGTACTTGTTCGCCAAGGGAGCACCGCAGTTGGACACCGGTATCGCCGCCATTCTTGGCGCCGTGGAGCTGCCGGTCGTTATCGTGATCTCCAGCTTGCTGCTCGGCGAACGTACGGGCATATTGCAATGGCTCGGCATCTTGCTGATTTTCGCGGGAATCGTCGTATCCGAAAAGAAGAAACCGAAGGGCGCGGCCGCGCAACCGTAATCTTATTTTACCCATGACGGACCTTGAATTTCTGATCGTTTCGATTATGAATTCAGGTCCGTTTTGTATGCGGCTTTAGAAAACGGTTGATTACGGGCGCAGAATGGCAAGACGAAGCGGCGGCATACCAGATCGAGCGTAAAAAATTGGCTGCCGCCGCGCGTGTTCTTTACTATGTACCTGCTACCCAAAATTTGATATCCTGAATAGAGTTATAGGAAGTGCAACATTTTTAGGAAACGTTTCGTTTATAAGGTTGCAAGAGAGGGGGATCCCAGTGGTAGCGCCAGAATTAATCAAGGCTGCCCAATCGGGCGATCGCGACGCTCTAATTACCCTACTGCGAGAAATCGAGAATCATGTCTATCGCACTGCTTATTACATTCTGGGCAATGAGCAGGATGCATTAGACGCCGCACAGGAAGCATTGATACGAATATATACCAAAATCAACTCCTACGAGGAAAAAGCTCAGTTCAAGACCTGGGTGCAGCGCATCGTGACGAATTTGTGCATCGATAAATTCCGGAGAACGAAGCCGACCGTCTCGATTGAACAGCACGATCTGAGCTTTACCGACCATACGACGGTGGAAGACGAAGTGATGTCTTCGTATATAGCCCAAGACATCCGAGAAGCCATCGACAAGCTCCCGGAGCATCATCGTTCCGTGGTGGTGCTTAGGTATTTGCAGGATTTCTCGTATAACGAGATTGCGGAGTCGCTTGATTTGCCCATCAATACGGTGAAATCGTATTTGTTCCGGGCGCGGCAGCAGCTTCAGACGATCCTGCGCGACTATAAGAAGCCCAGAGGCGACGCGGTACGGGGATAGACGAACATACAAGAGCAATCGCGGTTGCTTGCCGGAGATAGCGGGAGCAATGACGAGATGGGATATACGAATCGTTAAAGAAAGGTAGTGTACGGGGATGATGTGTCAAGAGGTGATCGAGCTGATGCAGAGATACCTTGATCGGGATCTCGAAGAGACGGAATACCGCCGGATGCTCCAGCATCTGCAGCAGTGCCCGGACTGCACAGAGCTGTTTGAGCGTCTCGTGAACTTATCTCATGAGCTGGAATCGTTGCCCAAAGTAACGCCTCCGTTCAGTCTGGTCGACGCCATTATGCCGAAGCTGGAGCAACTGGAGGCATCCGGCGAAACGCAAGACTTTCGCTTGGCGCAGCATGCCGGAGCGGATGCAGACATGAATGCGGCGGCAGCGGAGCGGAAGGCGCCGGGCGGCTGGCGCAAAAGTATAAAAGATTGGATCTCCTTCCCGGTGTTTGGCGGTGTCGTAGCAGCCGGACTGGTTGTCGGTTTCTTCCTGTTCGGCCAGCCGCCATCCTCTGAGAAAGATGCCGGCAGGATCATGCTTTCATTGCCGAACGGCGGGTCGGAGCAAAAAGCGGGGAGCGCTGCGGACAGCGGTGCATCCGTGAGTACGAAAGCGGCTCCTTTACAGGAACGGCCGCCGGGCGATGCGAAGCCGGAAGCATCCGGCGGAAACAAAGCGGAGAAAAAGGATGCCGCCGTCGTGGAGAAATTCGCGCCGGCTGACGCTACCGCCCCGGCTGCGGGCGGCAATGCAGTGCCGCCGTCCAGCCCGGCGCCGCAGACGCAGAAGCCGTCTCCGAAGACGGTTGAGCCGCAGCAGAAGGCATCGGAGCCCGCGGGCAAAGCGCAGCCTCAGAATAACGCGGCCGAGCGCAATGTGACGCCGTCGACGCCGGCGCCGGGCGCGAACGCGGAGCAGCAGGGTGTATCCGCCACGCGAGAGCAGGCCGAGCCGGAACAACCGCAATCGCAGCCGCTTGCCGGCATAAAGCCGGAAGATGCGAAGTCGTTAACCATCGCTCCGAAGGCCGACGGTTCTCAAAAGGGCGGAGAGACCGCGGATAGCGGAGTAACGCCGGAACAACCGCCGGCGGCGGATGCCGATCAACGGCCCGCGGATGCGGTCGGACCGAAGCTGCCTTCCGAGAAATCGGGCACTGGAGCCTACGGCATTGCAGCCATGCCGTCCGCGTCTGCCCCGGTAACCGAGGTTTCGACCACGGACGGCGCATATAAGGCGATGATCAAGGACGGACGAGTGATCGTATACGACAAGCAAGGCAAAGAGGCATACGCGTCCAAATACGAATGGAAAGACGGCGACTTCAAAGTCGAGCTCGCCGATTGGTCTGCCGAATATAAATTGACATATCGGGTGAAAGCTTCGGATCAGGTCAAAACGTTTGTCATCGCGATGAAAAATTTGACGGAGACGGAGAGCAAACCTTGAAGCGGCCTAACATACAAGCAAGCTTTCAAGGAAAATTTAAAAAATTAGGCACAAAATGACGCACACATAACAGGCCGAGTACGTATATATAAGTATACGTACACGCGATTCACGTCGTATGACCACCTGAGCGGATCGTTTCTAGAGCTTTCCCTCAGGTGTTTATATAGATGGGTTTCGGACGAAGGGATTACGTCGAACCGCCGAGAGGCGGCTTTGACGTAATCCCTTTGTTGTTGGTATGATGAAAAGAACATAGATGACGGTTATTACGGAGACGGAGTTGAAGCGCGATGGATGTCAAAACGGCGGTCAGGCAGATTAACAAAGGACAGCATAAACCGGTATATGTTTGCTACGGACCGGAGACTTTTCTGATGCAGGAGTTCGTCGAACGGCTCACGGACAAGCTGGTGGAGCCGGGCCAGCGCGAATTTGCGATCAATAAATACGATATGGCCGAAACGCCGCTGGATACGGTGATCGACGAAGCCGAGACGCTGCCGTTCATGGTGGCGCACAAGATCGTGATCGCTTCCAATGCGCTTTTCCTTACCGGGGCGAAAGAAAGCGGCAAAGTGGAGCACAAGCCGGAACGGCTGCTGAATTATTTGAAAGCTCCGGCCGACTTCTCGATCATCGTATTTACCGTGGATGCCGAGAAGCTCGATGAGCGAAAGAAGCTGGTGAAGGCATTAAAGGAGTCGGATGCGCTGATCCCCTGCACGGTGTTGTCGGAAAGCGAGCTAACACAGTGGGTTCACCGCGAAGCGGAAAAAGCGGAGCTGCATTTTGCCCCGGGAACGGCGGAGCAGCTCATTATGTATACGGGCACAAGCCTTCAGGCGTTGGTCAAGGAGATCGAGAAGTGCGCGCTGTTCGTCGGAAAGGGCGGGACGCTGACGATTCCGGATCTCGAGCAGCTCGTTACCCGCAGCATTGAGCAAAATATTTTTCAACTGATCGAGTATATCGTTCAGGTGCGGCTCGAACAGGCGTTCACGATGCTGGCCGAGCTGTTGCGGCGCAAAGAAGAACCGATCAAGATCGTAGCGCTCATCGCCCGGCAAATCCGCATCATGTTTCAGGTCAAAGACTTGTCCCAGCAGGGCTACTCCCAGCAGCAGATGGCCGGGCAGCTTGGCATTCATCCGTATGCGGTCAAGATCGCGGCGGGACAGGCCGAGCGGTTCGAAGCGAAACGACTTGCCCAGCTATTGCAGCAGCTGTCCGATCTGGATTATCAGATGAAGAGCGGCAAAATCGATAAAGTGCTCGGGCTCGAAATGTTTTTGCTGAAGCTTGCCTCGTGAATTGAAAGGAAGATAACAAAAAAGACCATGTTCCCATTACAGGGACATGGTCTTTTTACAAGATCGGATGCAACGGTCAGCAGCGCTGAACGATTCCAATCTTCGCTTACTTGCCATTACGCTTGTGCGGAAAGCTGGTTCAGCTTCTTCGCTAAGCGGGATTTTTTGCGGGCAGCGGCGTTTTTATGGATCAAACCTTTGGTCGCTGCTTTATCCAGCTTCTTGCTGGCTGCGATCAGAGCGGATGTTGCCGTTTCAACGTTGCTGCTTGCGGCAGCCGTTTCGAAAGCTTTCACAGCAGTACGAAGAGCGGATTTGTGAGATGCGTTGCGCATACGGCGCTTTTCGCTCACTTTAACGCGTTTGATAGCGGATTTAATGTTTGGCATGACGTTCACCTCCTACTACAACTTGCAATAAAACACAAATCATCTTTGTTGACAACTCTTGATATTCTAACATGACCCATATTAAAAAGCAATAGAGTGGCAGGTGCGCTTCCGGAATCTTTTGCATAAGGCTGCCTTCTTTGTCAAACAATATACGAGCGAGAAAAGGATGAAGGGAGACGAGCAGATGGAAGCGGATTTGAGCGCATATTCCGTCAGGACGGATTTGGCTTTAGAAGCAAGAGACTTGGCGTCGGCATCGGAGCCGAATATTCCGGGCGTCATGTCGTCCGGATACGAGCAGGAAGGAATCAAGGTCAGCCTGATCGATATTACATCCGAACAAGGAGCGCAAGCGCTCGGCAAACTTCCCGGGCACTATATCACGCTTGAAGTTCCCGCGCTCCGGCAAAAGGACAGCGATTTGCAGGACCGGGTCGCCACTGTATTTGCCCAGGAGTTCGAAAAGTTTTTGCAAAAGCTGAACATCGCAAAAAACGCCAGCGTCCTTATCATCGGCCTCGGCAATTGGAATGTTACCCCCGATGCGCTGGGACCGCTGGTTGTGGAAAATATGACGGTGACGCGCCATTATTTTGAACTGGTGCCCGATCAGGTCAGTCCGGGCTACCGGCCGGTCAGTGCCGTTGCACCGGGCGTTCTTGGAACGACGGGGATCGAAACCGGCGAAATCGTGCAGGGTATCGTCGACAGGTCGAAGCCGGATTTGGTCATTGCGATCGATGCGCTCGCCTCCCGGTCGCTGGAACGGGTGAATACGACGATCCAGATCGCGGATACAGGCATTCACCCAGGCTCTGGGATCGGCAACAAGCGCAAAGGGCTCACGATCGATACGCTCGGCGTGCCGGTCATCGCCATCGGGGTCCCTACGGTCGTCTACGCTTCAACGATCGTGAACAACGCCTTCGATATGATGCACAATCACTTTAAAAAACAGACGGCGAACACCGGACAAATTCTCGGCTTGATGGATCATTTGCAGGAAAACGAACGGCTGCAGCTGGTGAAGGAAGTGCTGAACCCGTTAGGCCATGATCTGCTCGTGACGCCGAAGGAAATCGATCAATTCATTGAGGACATCGCCAACATCGTGGCAAGCGGTTTGAACGCTGCGCTGCACGAGGCGATCGATGTCGACAACGTTGCGGCTTTTACGCATTAACGCTGTGCAGCCAACCATAAAGAGCGGGTGCGAGTCCCACGAGCGGGATGCCTCGCTTTTTTTGTTGCAATCTAGTAAATGTTTACTCTCTTTTTTTGTTCGGTGCGGTTCTATCTTCTTCGGCCTCCTCATAGATTGTTTACTAGAGTACGGGAAAGGAACAGAAGGCTAGTGACCCATTCACGGATATGGCGCCTTCGACGGACGAATCGCGGTGTACTGAAAGCACTTGTATCGCGGCGAGCATCCAGGACGAAGATTGAGGAGGAATTGACTATGAAACGGCCGGCTGTGATGTTGAACTTGGAAAAATATGCGAAAACGGGACAAACCATAGGCGTTTATACGCGAACCCTCTCCTATTTAATAACAGGCTGTCTTATCTTTTTTATTTTGCTTGGATTGCTTGGTTACATTCAGTCCAAAGTGACAAGCACGACGCCTTCTTCTTCCATGAAAGGACTTGCTTCGTCGGTATCGAGCCGATTTTTCATGGACATGATGGGAATGGAGGTGCCGCATCTGAACACGGATCGGAAAGCGTTCACTTTCTCGCAGTCCAACGTATCCGGATTTTTGTTCTCGCTCCTTACCGATTTGAATCCGAAAGATCCGCGAACGCTCATCGCCAGAGAGGTTCCGGGGATGGCGCAGGACCGGGCCGTGCTGCTCAGCCCGTCGGGTTTTGCTGCGGATTCTCCCGAAGACTATACGCCGCGCTCCGATGTGTTCAATCCGCAAAACTTGGGGGACGCAGGCTCTATCACTGCCAATCCGGGCGCTCCCGCAAACGAGAAAGCTGGGGAGGTGCAAGGACCTTCCATACCGCATCCGGTTGCTTCGCCGCCGATTACCGCGGGGAAAAACGTAGCTTTCATCTATCAGACGCATAATCAGGAATCGTACCTTCCCGAGCTGCCGGGAGTCAAAGATCCGGACAAGGCATACGACCCGAAAAAAAATGTGACGCAGGTAGGCTTGCGACTGGCGCAAATGCTGGAGAAGGAAGGAATCGGCGCCGTTCATTCGGATAAAAACTATCCGGCCATCGAGAAAGGGTTCAACTACTATTATTCCTACAAATATTCCATGAAGACATTGCAAGAAGCGATTTCGGGCCATCCCGATTTGAAATTTTATTTTGATATTCACCGAGATTCGCAGCGTCGCGACAAAACAACGGCTAACATTAACGGAAAAGATTACGCGCAAGTGTACTTTATCATCGGCGGCAAAAATCCGAACTGGAAGCAAAATTACGAGTTTGCCGAACAGATCCATCAGGTGCTCGACACGAAATACCCGGGGTTGTCGAAAGGGATTCATGCCAAGTCCGGGGAAGGCAACGGCGTATATAACCAAAATTATTCGGAGAACAGCGTGCTGATCGAAGTCGGCGGCGTCGATAACAGCCTCGAGGAATGCTATCGTACAGCCGATGCACTCTCCGTCGCCATCTCGCAAGTGATTTTGAATGCGGAGAAAGTGGACGCGCCGGCACCATCGCAAGAACCGAAGAAACAAAGCTGATAAAAGCTTGGACGGGAGTGGGGAAAGATGAGACGGAACGGGTGGATCAAAATGGGAGGCGTCGCGCTCGCGATGGCCTTCTGCCTCTTTTTCGGCGTAACGCTCGCCGCGCAAGGAACGGAGCGGGTAGGCGGGCCGCTCGTCCGGAAGGAGGAACCCGCGAAATCGCGTTCTTATAGCGCAGCTCCGGCGGGGGCGAGCACCGCGGCGGTCCCCGTCAAACCAAAGGCGCCGGCTAAGCCCGCAAAACCCGAACCCGCGGCCGTTCCCGGTGGGGATACGGGCATCAACCGCGTAGGGAATAAGGCGGGAGATTTGCTGCAAATCGCGGCGTATCACAGCATCCGGTTCATCGTCGCGCTGTTCGAGGCGATTCTCCGCTAGCTTTTTTGTACAAGGAAAGCGGTCCATTGCTGCCGGCCTTCACAACTGCTATAATCAGAAGTATTGTAAATTTGCAGGTTAGTGAGGTTTTTGCCGACGATGGATATCCAAGCCAGACAGAAGAAAATAAGAAACTTTTGCATTATCGCCCATATCGACCACGGGAAATCAACGTTGGCGGACCGGATTTTGGAGTTTACCGGCGCACTCACGTCGCGTGAGATGCAGGAACAGGTGCTCGACCAGATGGATCTGGAACGGGAACGCGGCATCACGATCAAGCTGCAAGCCGTCCGTTTGAACTACCTCGCCGATGACGGCGAACAATATATATTGAATCTGATCGATACGCCGGGACATGTCGACTTTACTTATGAAGTATCCCGGAGCCTTGCCGCCTGCGAAGGCGCGCTGCTTGTCGTCGACGCGGCGCAAGGAATTGAAGCGCAGACGCTCGCCAATGTGTATTTGGCGCTGGATAATAATCTGGAAATATTGCCGGTCATCAATAAGATCGATCTGCCGAGCGCGGACCCGGAGCGGGTGAAACAGGAGATCGAAGATGTCATCGGTCTTGATTCAAGCGATGCGGTGCTGGCTTCGGCCAAGGCCGGGATCGGCATTAAAGAAATTTTGGAGCAGGTGGTTCAAAAAGTTCCGGCCCCGACGGGAGACACGGATAAACCGCTGAAGGCGCTTATTTTCGACTCGCACTACGATCCGTATAAAGGCGTAATCGTCTACGTACGGGTCATCGACGGCTCGATTCGCGCCGGCTCCAAAATCAAATTTATGGCGACGGACAAAGTGTTCGAGGTCATCGAAGTCGGAGCCTTCAAGCCGCGGATGGGAACGGTCGATTCGCTGGAGGTTGGGGATGTTGGTTTTATCGTGGCCGGTATCAAAACCGTCGGCGACACACGAGTCGGGGACACAGTGACCGACGCCAAAAATCCGACGCTGGAGCCGCTGCCCGGCTATCGCAAAATCAACCCGATGGTATTCTGTGGACTGTACCCTATCGAGACGAGCGACTACAACGACTTGCGTGAAGCACTGGAGAAGCTGCAGCTGAATGACGCTTCCCTAAGCTTCGAGCCGGAAACGTCCACCGCGCTTGGCTTCGGCTTCCGCTGCGGATTTCTCGGCCTGCTTCATATGGATGTCATCCAGGAGCGGATCGAGCGCGAATTCAACATCCCGCTCATTACGACGGCGCCGAGCGTGGTGTTCCGCGTCACGCAGACGAACGGCGACGTGCTCAATATCGAGAATCCTTCGCTCTTCCCGGAGACGGGAAAAATCGATTTCGTCGAAGAGCCGTACGTCAAGGCGTCGATCATCGTCCCTAACGACTATGTAGGAGCGATCATGGAGCTTAGCCAGAATAAGCGCGGCGAGTTCGTGAACATGGAATATCTCGATACGACACGCGTCACATTGACCTATCAAATTCCGCTGTCAGAGATCGTGTACGACTTTTTCGATCAGCTGAAATCGAGCACGAAAGGCTACGCTTCCTTCGATTACGAGCTTTCCGGCTACAGACAATCGAACCTCGTGAAGATGGATATTTTGCTGAACGGCGAGCAGGTCGACGCGCTGTCATTCATCGTGCACCGCGACCGGGCTTATAACCGCGGACGGATCATTTGCGAAAAGCTGCGGGAGCTCATCCCGCGGCAAATGTTCGAAGTGCCGATCCAGGCATCGATCGGACAAAAGATCATTGCAAGGGAAACGGTCAAAGCGATGCGCAAAAACGTTCTCGCCAAATGTTACGGCGGCGACATTTCCCGGAAACGGAAACTGCTTGAGAAGCAGAAGGAAGGGAAAAAGCGCATGAAGCAGGTTGGCAGCGTCGAAGTGCCGCAGGAAGCGTTCATGGCCGTGCTTCGAATCGACGAATAGATGAAACGATAACATGTGAGCAGGTGCTGCCGGATGGACCGAGCGCCTGCTTTTCACATGGGAAAGGAAGCTGCCGTGTTACAGAGAATACAGACCCCCAAAGCGGTGTACATTCATATTCCGTTTTGCACGAATAAATGTCATTATTGCGATTTTAACTCGTATGTGCTGAAAGGCCAGCCAGTCATGGATTATCTCGACGCGCTGGAACGGGAAATGGAGCAGACCGTGCGGCAGGTGCCTCCGGGCGAGATCGAGACGATCTTTGTAGGCGGGGGCACGCCGACCGTACTGCTGCCGGACCAGATGGAAAGCTTTTTGAACCGTGTGCGCACGTATTTTCCGACTCAGGCGCCGAACGTCGAATTTACGATGGAAGCGAATCCGGGGACGACGGATTTGGAGAAACTGCAGGCGATGAAAGCCGGCGGGGTCAACCGGATCAGCTTCGGCGTACAGTCGTTCAACAATGCGCTGCTCGAAGGAATCGGGCGTATCCATAATACGGATGATGTGTATCGGAGTCTGGAAAATGCGAGAGCGGCCGGCTTTACGAATATGTCGATCGACTTGATGTTCGGACTTCCCAAGCAGACGATCCAGATCATGCAGGACACGCTGCAGGAAGCGCTCGCGCTGAACTTGCCGCACTATTCGATCTACAGCCTTAAGGTGGAGGAAAATACGCTGTTTCATACGCTTTATCAGCGCGGACAGCTGCCGCTGCCGGAAGAGGACGAAGAGGTCGGCATGTTCGATCTCATCATGGATACGCTGCGCAGTGCCGGTTATGGGCAGTATGAGATCAGCAATTTCGCGCGGCCGGGATTCGAAAGCCGCCACAACATGATGTATTGGCGCAATCAGAGCTATTACGGACTCGGGGCGGGCGCGCATGGATACGTGCACGGCCGCAGGCATGTCAATATGAAAGGAGTGCAGCCCTATATTGACGCCACCCGCAAGGGACTGCCGATTCTCGAAATGAGCGATGTCGGCCGCGAGGAAGCGATGGAAGATTTCATGATGGTCGGTCTTCGGATGCGCAGAGGGGTGCGCGATGCGGATTTCTTGGAGCAGTTCGGCTGTAAGCTGGAGTCGGTATTCGGCAGCGTGATCGACAAATTTCTGCGGCTGGAGCTGCTGGAACGTACGGAGGAAGGCTACAGGCTGACCGACCGCGGCATTCCGCTCGGCAATGAAGTGTTCGGCGAATTTCTAGGCGTCGCGGAAGCAAAAAAAGATTGATTACTTATACGATTCGTTGTATATTTATTCATATATTTTTGACTTCGACAGACGAATGGTGGGATAGGCAGTGGTCGTTACATGCAGAAAAGCGACGGAACAGGACGTCGATAAATTATATGATATTATTCAGGGCTATGCCGAGCAAGGGATTATGCTTCCGCGGTCGAGAGAAGTGCTATCTTCCCAGATCGATACGTTTGTCGTCGCGGAGGACGAAGAACGGCTGATCGGATGCGGTTCTTTGACGAGGCTCGGACAAGACCTGGTGGAAATTCGTTCGCTCGGCGTCATGGACGGATACAAGGGAAAAGGTATAGGAAAGGCGATTGTGAACCGGCTTGTGCAGGAGGCGGGCGAACAAGGCATTCCGAAAGTGATGGCGCTGACGTACGAGGTTGCTTTTTTCGAAAAAAACGGCTTTACCGTCGTCCCGAAAGAAATTTTTCCCGAGAAAGTTTGGCGCGACTGCATTCATTGCAAAAAACAGCATTGCTGCGACGAAATCGCTGTGCTGAAAAGGCTTGATTGAACTTGACACGGACCCTTTGGGTCTGTTATTTTTGTATTAGCTTAGCACTCACCTGAATGGAGTGCTAACGATCCGGAGGTGAAAGTTATGTTGACCGAACGTCAGCGCCATATTTTAAGTGCCATCGTAGATGATTATATTCGTTCAGCAGAGCCGATCGGCTCCCGCAGCATTTCCAAGCGCGGTAACGTCGGGTTCAGCCCAGCCACCATTCGCAACGAGATGTCAGACCTCGAAGAGATGGGATTTTTGGAACAGCCGCATACTTCGGCCGGACGCATTCCTTCTAATAAAGGTTATCGATATTATGTAGACCATTTGATCACATACGGGCAGCTGCCGTCCAATGAAATCGAAGTGTTGAAGCAGTTTTTTACGGGGAAAATGCAGGAGATGGAAAGCGTTGTTCAGCAGGCGGCGATTATGTTGTCGCAGCTGACGCCGTATACTTCCATCGTGCTTAGTCCCGAGATGCTCAGCACGACGCTGAAGCATTTGCAGATCGTTCCTCTGAACGAAAGAACGGCTGTTGCGATTATCGTGACGAACACCGGACAAGTGGAGAACAAGACCGTTACGATCCCGGAAGGAATACCGATGCAGGAGATCGAGAAATTCGTGAACCTGCTCAATGCACGGATGAAAAACGTGCCTCTGCTTCATTTTAAGGCGAAGCTCTATACGGAAATCGCCGCCGAAATGAGCAGTTTCGCCGCAGGGTACGAAGAACTGCTCGGCATGCTCGATCAAGTGATCGACCGCGGTGAGGAAGAGCGCATCTTTTTAGGCGGTACGACGAATATTATGACGCAGCCCGAATTCAAGGACGTCGATAAAGTGAAAAGCATTCTCGACTTGCTTTCGGAAACGCCGAAGCTGCTCAGACTGTTCGACGACGCCGAATCCGACGGAGGCATCCATGTGCGGATCGGCACCGAGAACAAGTTGCAGGCTTTTAATGATTGCAGTTTGATTACGGCCAGTTATTCCGTTGCGGGCCATCATCTCGGAACGATCGGCATACTCGGACCTACGCGAATGGATTATGCGAAAGTCATTAAACTGCTGGATCATTTGTCCAAAGATATGACCCATCTAATGGAGCGATGGTATCGATGAACCCAGTGAACAAAGCGGGGCAGGAAGGCGAGGAAGCTTACGCCACGCTGCGCAACAATGCAGGTGCGATTCGGGCGATTTGCTCGGCCGTCGAAGGCACTTTGGGTCCGAAAGGGCTCGATACGATGCTGGTCGGCGCTCAGGGCGAAGTGATCATAACGAATGACGGCGTGACCATTCTGGAGACGATGGACGTATCGCATCCGGCGGCCCGGCTGCTCATTCAAGTGGCGCGCTCGCAGCAACAACAGGTCGGTGACGGCACTACGACGGCCACGGTGCTCGCAGGAGCGCTTGTCGCCGAAGGCGTCGCCCAGGTGACACGCGGCGTGCCGGTGGCGAAAGTCGTGCGCGGCATCCAGGACGGCGTCGCTGCGGCGCTCAACTCGATAGCCGGTCGCGCTCGGCTCATCGAAGGGCTGGACGATCCGATACTGTACCGGATCGCCTATATCGCCGGACGAGAGCATGCCGATCTGGCCGGTCTCATCATCGACGGGGCGAAGCGGCTCGGGCTGCAAAAGCTTCGGGATGCGTACTTTCGTTTCTCCGACGTCGTACTGTCGCACGGCAAGGCGCAGAACGAAGTATGGCCGGGGTTGCTGATTCAGAAGAAACCGGCGAACGCACAGTTCGACTTCCCGCCTTATCCGGCCAGCGTGCTGCTGTTTCAGGATGCATTCGAGCCGGAAACGGTCGATGACGAAGCGCTCATGACCGAAGCGGGCTTCCAGAAGCAGATGCAGCTGCGCGAGCAGTTTCGCGCCACGCTGGCGAAGCTGGCCGAGCTTCGCATCGGGCTGGTCGCGTCCGAGCGTGGCGTCGACGCGGAAGCGGAGCAGTTCTGCACGGACCATGGCATCATGGTCCTGCAGCGGCTGCCGCGCGCGGAGCTGCGCCGCATCGCGGACTATACCGGCGCGCGGCCGATTCGCCGCAGCGGACTGCTGAAGCCTGCCGCCGAGCTGGCAGGCTATCTCGGCTTCGCCGGGCACGCCGCTTACGACGAGCGACTCGAATGCGTGCGTCTTGCCGAAGGCAAAGGCCGCCCGCAAGTATCGATCGTCGTCGGCGCCAGCACGAGCGAGGTCGTCGGCGAGCGGCTGCGCATCGCCCGCGACGCGGCTTCGAGCGTGCAGGCGGCGCTGCGCGGCGGGTATTTGCCCGGCGGCGGGGCCGCCGAGATGGCCGCTGCGCACGAGCTCGAGCGGTACCGCGAGACGGTGCAGGGCATGGAGGGCTTCGGCATCGCCGCCGTCGCGCAGGCGCTGCGCAAGCCGCTGGCGCAGATCGTCGTCAACGCGGGGTACAACCCGCTGGAGAAAGTCGAGGAAGTGCGGGCTGCGCAAATCGCGGCGCGAAGCGATGGCCTTGGGATGGATTGCGATACCGGAACGGTGGCGGATATGCTCGAGCATGGAATCGTCGATCCGGCCGAAGTGAAGCTGCATGCGCTGCAGGCGGCGGGCGAGGTGGCTTGCGCCGTATTGCGGATTCATACCGTGATCAAGATGCGGCAGCCCCACTCGGAACAATAGCTTTTTACTTCAAGCGGTTTCCCGCCCAATCCGGGTGGTTACAATAGAAATAATGATGATCTTTTCGTGTATCGAATCGATCGCGGAGCACAGATGCAAACGGCTATGGCCGGATTCGGTTAAGGAGGTGACAGACATTGAATACGGAACAACAACAAAAAGCTTCCCAAGCGGAAGAAACGAGCGAACGCGAAGGGCAAGCTACATATGATGCGAATGCATCGGAACAGGCGGATGCATCGAATCACGCTGCCGAGGCCGGAAACGAACAGGCGCAGGCAGCGGAAGCTTCCGAGCCACAAGATGCTGTCAGGCAAGAGCTGGAGCAGCTCAAGAAGCAAGCGGAAGAAAATCAACAGCGTTACTTGCGGGCACAGGCTGACTTTGACAACTTCAGACGGCGTACAATAAAGGAAAAAGAAGATTTCGCCAAGTATGCGTCCTTGAAACTGATCGAGCAGCTGTTGCCGGTCGTTGACAATTTCGAGCGCGCGCTGGCCGCAAGCAAAGACAACAAGGATCAAGAGGCTTTGGCCAAAGGCGTCGACATGATTTTCCGCCAGCTCGATCAAGTGCTGGCCGGCGAAGGATTACAAGCGATGTCGGCAGTGGGAACTCCCTTCAATCCCGAATTTCACCAAGCGATCATGCAGGTGGAATCCGAGGAATACGAAGAAGGCATCGTTGTCGAAGAGGTGCAGAAAGGCTACATGCTGAAAGATAAAGTTCTGCGTCCCGCCATGGTTAAAGTGAGCTCATAGATAAACATTCCTACTAAAAATAAGCAGCGCAAACGATAAGGAGGATTCCTTTAATGAGTAAAGTAATCGGGATTGACTTGGGTACGACGAACTCTTGCGTAGCCGTGATGGAAGGCGGCGAAGCGGTCGTTATCCCTAATGCGGAAGGCAATCGCACAACCCCTTCGGTTGTCGGTTTCAAGAAAGACGGCGAGCGCATCGTCGGCGAAACGGCGAAGCGTCAAGCGATCACCAATCCGGATCGTACCGTCATTTCCATTAAGCGTCACATGGGTACGAACCATAAAGAAAAAATCGATGATAAAGACTATTCCCCGCAGGAAATTTCGGCTATGATTTTGCAAAAGCTGAAAGCCGATGCGGAAGCATATTTAGGCCAGACGGTAACGCAAGCGGTTATTACGGTACCTGCTTATTTCAACGACAGCCAGCGTCAAGCAACGAAAGATGCCGGTAAAATTGCGGGTCTGGAAGTGCTTCGGATCGTGAACGAGCCGACGGCGGCCGCACTGGCATACGGTCTTGAAAAAACGGAAGACCAAACGATCCTGGTATACGACCTTGGCGGCGGCACGTTCGACGTATCGATTCTCGAGCTCGGCGACGGCTTCTTCGAAGTAAAGGCAACAAGCGGCGACAACCGTCTCGGCGGCGACGACTTCGACCAAGTGATTATCGATTACCTCGCAGCCGAGTTCAAGAAAGAGCACGGCATCGACCTTAGCAAAGACAAAGCGGCCGTCCAACGTCTGAAGGACGCTGCGGAAAAAGCGAAAAAAGAACTGTCTGGCGTATTGACGACGACGATCTCCCTGCCGTTTATTACGGTAGTCGACGGCGTGCCGCAGCACTTGGAAGTCAACTTGACCCGTGCGAAATTCGAAGAGATTTCCGCACATCTCGTGGAAAGAACGATGGGCCCGACGCGTCAAGCGTTGAACGATTCCGGACTGTCGCCGGACAAAATCAACAAAGTCGTGCTGGTCGGCGGTTCTACGCGGATTCCTGCCGTGCAAGAAGCGGTGAAACGCCTGATCGGGAAAGACCCGCATAAAGGCGTGAACCCGGACGAAGTTGTTGCGCTTGGCGCCGCCGTTCAAGCCGGCGTATTGACAGGAGACGTGAAAGACGTCGTATTGCTCGACGTAACACCGCTATCGCTTGGGATTGAGACCGCAGGCGGCGTATTCACGAAAATGATCGATCGCAACACGACGATTCCGACGACGAAATCGCAAGTGTTCACCACATACGCCGACAGCCAGCCTAGCGTAGAAATTCACGTGCTGCAAGGCGAGCGCGCCATGGCGGCGGACAACAAGACGCTTGGGCGTTTCATCTTGGGCGACATTCCGCTTGCACCGCGCGGCGTACCGCAAATCGAGGTTACCTTCGATATCGACGCGAACGGCATTGTGAACGTGTCTGCGCTGGATAAAGGCACAGGCAAGAGCCAGAAGATTACGATCACATCCTCCAGCGGTTTGTCCGACGATGAAATCGACCGCATGATGAAGGACGCCGAATCCCATGCGGAAGAAGACCGCAAGCGCAAAGAGGTTGTGGAAGTCCGTAATCAGGCAGATCAGCTCGTCTACTCCGTAGACAAAACGATCAAAGACCTTGGCGATAAAGTGGATCAAGGCGAGATCGATAAAGCGAATGCGGCGAAAGAGAAAGTGAAGAAGGCGCTCGAGGGCGACAACCTGGACGAGATCAAGGCAGCGACTGAAGAGCTGACGCAAATCGTGCAGCAGCTTTCCGTGAAGCTTTATGAGCAAGCATCGCAGCAGGCGCAAGCAGGCGGCGAAGGCGCAGAAGGCCAAGGCGCGTCCAAAGGCAAAGACAATGTCGTCGATGCAGATTATGAAGTAGTTGACGACAAGAAGTAAGAAGTTATATGATAAAATCACGCGCGAAAGTCAAAGCCGGTCCGTTGGCTTTGACTTTCCGTGTGTTTATCCGGTATGTGAGCGCAAGGAATGGGAGTGTAAGCGATGAGTAAACGCGATTATTACGAGGTGCTGGGTGTCGATAAGTCATCCTCGCAGGAAGATATCAAGAAAGCTTACCGCAAGCTTGCCCGCCAGTATCACCCGGACGTTAACAAGGCGGACGACGCGGAATCGAAATTTAAAGAAGCGAAGGAAGCGTATGACGTCCTGAGCGACGATCAAAAGAAAGCGCAGTACGACCGTTTTGGCCATGTGGATCCGAATCAAGGGATGGGCGGCGGCGGACAAGACTTCGGCGGCTTCGGCGACCTGTTCGATATGTTTTTCGGCGGCGGCGGCCAGCGCAGAAATCCGAACGCGCCGCAG
The DNA here is from genome assembly GCF_910594985.1 of Paenibacillus allorhizosphaerae. Lineage (GTDB taxonomy): Bacteria > Bacillota > Bacilli > Paenibacillales > NBRC-103111 > Paenibacillus_G > Paenibacillus_G allorhizosphaerae. The sequence continues at coordinate 28,460 of NZ_CAJVCE010000005.1, read as the reverse complement.
CGGGGGAACGATCTGCAGTATACGATGACGATCGAATTCAAGGAAGCCGTTTTCGGGAAAAAGACCGAAATCAACATACCTCGCACGGAGACATGCGATACGTGCCAAGGCAGCGGAGCGAGACCGGGTACGAAACCGGAAACTTGCGGCGTCTGTCATGGATCCGGACAGCAGGAAGTGATACAGAACACCGCTTTCGGACGCATCGTGAACCGCCGCGTCTGCTCGGCTTGTCAAGGGCAAGGCAAGATCATCAAGGACAAATGCGGCACGTGTCACGGTGCGGGGAAAGTGAAGAAGCAGCGCACGATTTCGCTGAACATTCCGGCCGGCGTCGACGACGGAGCGCAGCTTCGCGTCAGCGGCGAAGGCGAGTCGGGCACGCGCGGAGGTCCTTCAGGGGATTTGTATGTCGTCATCCGGGTCAAGCCGCATGAGTTTTTCGAACGCGAAGGCGACGATATTTATTGCGAAGTGCCGCTGACGTTTGCCCAAGCCGCGCTCGGGGACGAGATCGAAATTCCGACGCTGACGGAGAAAGTGAAATTGAAAATCCCGCCAGCTACGCAAACCGATACGTATTTCCGGTTGAAGGGCAAAGGCGTACCGCGTTTGCGTGGGCACGGTCAAGGGGATCAGCATGTGAAGGTCGTCGTCGTAACCCCGACTAGTTTGAGCGAAGAGCAAAAAGAGTTGCTGCGCGAATTTTCCCGCTTGAGCGGCGAGCAAACGCATGAGCAGCAGCAGTCGATCTTCGAACGGATGAAAAAAGCATTTTTAGGCGAATAATTACAGCTGCATACGAGAACGGAACGGACACTGCTGGCTTTTGGCGCGGCAGTGTCTTTTGCATATTCAAGGCGAATTTGCGGACAATAGAAGCAGGTTTTGAAAACCTGCTTGTAAAGTACAAATATGACGAAGATGATCCGGACAACGGACAACCGAATTGCAGAAGGAGGACATCCGACGTGGACTCGAACTTGAATCAAGAGCCGCAAGGCGGAACCCGTAAGCTGCCGATTGCCAAACAAGAAGATGTAGAATTCTCCGCTGAAGCAGCGGATCGCGACGATCTGGAAGCACTGGAGCGGGCCGAAGAGGCCGATGCAAGGCAAGAGCAGCAGTAGAAAGGATGAGGACGATGGCGGAAAGAGGCATTTTGGCCTACTTTCATTCTCCGCAGGAAGCGGAGGGCTGTGTATCAAAGCTGAAGGCACTGCGTGCGATCGATGTGCAAATCGATAAAATCGGGCAATATCCGGGACACGGAATCGATGAGACGTATAACCCGCTCAGTAACAGCGACTTTGCCGGGCTGGCACATTTGACCTTGGGTGCGGCGCCTTCCAGCCAGGATGCGCGTATATTGATGGCGGCGAATCCTGATGCAAGCGGGATGAGCGACGGCGGACACGATTTTTACACCGACGATATGACGCGCCGAGATACGCTGTTGACCGTTGTGGTGGACGAAGCCACGTTCGATCAGGCGCTACGAGTTATCGAAGAAGCCGGCGGCCGAATTTAGCCGTAAGTATTTTAGGATCGGCAATGCCGCTAGGGCATAACGAATGACCATCCTTTGGGTAATGAACGGTTTTCCGCGGTATCCTATTGCGGAAGGCCGTTTTTTATATCTTTCATCATATGAACATCTTCTCATCGCATGGACTGGAACGGAAGCTTTTCCGGCTTTTGCGGTAGATTGCCCGAATTTCGGCGTTTAAGCTGTTTTACCAGCGTACATAATTGTTGTATACTAGGATTTATGGCTTGTAGAGAATGATTGGGGGTTTATACCGCGTGCGTTGGCATGAAATTACGGTTCATACGACCGAAGAAGCAATCGAAATGATTTCGAATTTTATACATGAGCTGGGGGCGGGCGGCGTCTCGATCGAGGAATCGGGAACGCTCAACAAACCACGGGACACGTCGCTCGGGCAATGGTACGAGCTGCCGCTCAACGATATTCCGGAGGGCCGGGCCGTTATCAAAGGCTACTTTTCCGAAGGAACGAATATGGACCGGATTCTTGAGGATTTGAAGGTGTCGGTTGACCAGTTGGCCGAGTACGACATCGATACGGGACATCCCACCTATGAACTGAAGGATGTGGACGACGAAGACTGGGCCAACGCCTGGAAGCAATATTTCAAACCGCTTCGAATAACGGACAAGCTGACGATTAAACCGACGTGGGAGGACTATGCTCCGGCACCTGATGAAGTGATCATCGAACTCGATCCGGGAATGGCCTTCGGCACGGGCACGCATGCAACAACCGCGCTATGTTTGAAAACGCTCCAGGAAGAGATCAAGGGTGGAGAAGAAGTAATCGATGTAGGAACCGGTTCCGGCGTGCTGGCGATCGCAGCGGCGAAGCTCGGGGCGAAGCATGTGCTTGCGCTTGATCTCGATCCGGTGGCGGTATCCAGCGCAACCGAGAATGTACATCTGAACGGGATGGAAGATCAAATCACGGTAAAGCTCAGCGATCTGCTTCAAGTGCTGAACGAGAATGAATCCGGAACGGGTGCAAGCGCGCTCGGCGTGAAGCTCCCGGTCAAAGTGGTCGTCGCTAACATTTTGGCCGAAATCATCCTGTTGTTCGTCAAAGATGTGTATGACGTGCTGGCTCAGGGCGGCACATATATTGTGTCCGGCGTAATCAAGGCGAAGCAGGAACAGGTGGAACAAGGGCTGAAAGCTGTTGGCTTCACGATATCCAGAGTAAACGAGGACCAGGATTGGGTCGTCATCGTTGCTCAAAAGGGATAGGCGGTGTAACGGTTGGATTGGAACAGTTTCCTCCCTTTTCCGATAGAGCAGCTGCCCTTTGTGTTTCTGGTGCTGCTCATCGGATTTTCCGTGCATGAATTTTCTCATGCGTATCTCGCCGACCGGTTCGGCGATCCGACTCCCCGTTCGATGGGGCGGTTAACTTTAAACCCTCGCGTCCATCTCGACGTGCTCGGGATGATCTTTTTTCTGCTGATCGGGATCGGCTGGGCCAAGCCGGTGCTGGTCAATCGCAGCAAATTCAAAAGACCGCGCCTGATGGGGATCGCCGTTTCGTTTGCGGGACCATTCAGCAATCTTGTGTTGGCATTTATATCGATGCTCATTTTATTTGCGCTCTATCAATTCAAGCTGCTCGATAGTATGTCCGAAGGCGTCAATATGGCGATCAAGCTGTTTTTCTCCTTGATGGTTACGCAAAATATATTTTTGTTCATTTTGAATCTCATTCCGTTCCCTCCGCTGGACGGTTACCGGATCGTAGAGGATTTGCTGCCCCGCCGCTGGATGGCGAGAGTGAAGCAGTACGAGCAGTGGCTGTTCTACGCGATTTTGATCATGTTCTTTATTCCGCCGATTCGGGCGGTGACGCTGGGGCCGATTTTCGCTCAGCAGGATTCGATTATCCGGCTGTTTTCGACCGCGGCGGAGCATATTTTTGGATTTGCCGTAAGACTTTGACGACTGGCATTTTACGAGAAAAAGTTGTAAGATGAAGGTTGACCGTTTTTGCGTGTTTGCTGCCAAAACGGTCAGACCAATTATAGGGATCTTTGAGCACAATATAGGGATCTTTGAGCCTGGCTCAAAGTCTCTCCGCTTCAAAGTCTCTCATTTATTCGGATTGAAGGGTACCGCATGCAAAGATACTTTATAACGCCGGCGCAATTTGCCGGAGATACCGTTTTGATACAAGGCGATGACGCCCATCATTTAATACGAGTGATGCGGGCAAAGCCCGGCGACGCGTTTATTGTAAGCGACGGCGAAAGCCGGGAAGCGATCGTGAAGGTTCGTTCCGTCGGGAAAGACGAAGTGCTGGCCGATCCGGTCGAGTGGCTGTCGATGGAAAACGAGCCTCTGGTTGACATATGGATCGCGCAGAGCTTGCCGAAAGGCGATAAGATGGAGCTTGTCATTCAAAAAGGAACGGAAATCGGGGCTGCTCTGTTTTTGCCGTTTGTGTCCGAACGCACCGTCGTTCAGCTGGACAGCAAGAAAGAAGGCAAGCGGGTCGACCGCTGGCAAAAGATCGCCAAAGAAGCGGCCGAGCAGGCTCACCGCAATAAAGTGCCCGTCGTAGAATCGCCGCTTACGTGGAAAGAGCTGCTGCAGCGCGTTTCGGAAGCGGACTGCGCCTGGATCTGTTATGAGAAGGAAAGTACCCAGGAGCTTCGCTCGGCCATTCAACAGGCGCTTGCGCCGAAGGAAGGCACAGCGGGCAGACGGAAGCTGATCTTGATTATCGGACCGGAGGGCGGCTTCACGGAGCAGGAAGTGACGGCGGCGGAGGCAGCCGGATGCCGCTCGATTAGCTTGGGCAAACGTATACTACGAACAGAAACGGCTGCAATGGTCGGCCTTACATGCATTTTATATGAAGCCGGAGAGATGGGAGGAGAGACAGCATGGCGACAGTAGCGTTTCATACGCTTGGATGCAAAGTTAATTTTTACGATACGGAAGCGATTTGGCAGTTGTTCAAGCGGGAAGGCTATGAGCAGGTAGATTTCGAGTCGACGGCTGATGTATATGTCATCAACACGTGTACGGTTACAAATACGGGCGACAAGAAGAGCCGGCAAATGATTCGCCGCGCCGTTCGCCGCAACCCGGAGGCCGTTATTGCCGTTACGGGCTGTTATGCGCAAACGTCCCCCGCCGAGATTATGGCGATCCCGGGCGTAGATTTGGTCATCGGTACGCAGGACCGGGATAAAATCATGACTTACGTGAATCAGCTGAATGGGGAACGTCAGCCGATTAATGCGGTGCGCAATATTATGAAAACCCGTTCGTTCGAGGAGCTCGACGTACCGGATTTCGCCGACCGAACGAGGGCGTTTCTGAAAATTCAGGAAGGCTGCAACAATTTTTGCACCTTCTGCATCATCCCTTGGTCGCGCGGGCTAATGCGCAGCCGCGAGCCGGAGAGCGTCGTGCGGCAAGCCCGCATGCTCGTAGAAGCCGGTTATCAGGAGATTGTATTGACCGGTATCCACACCGGCGGTTACGGCGAGGATATGGAAGATTACAGCCTGGCGAAGCTGCTCTGGGACCTGGATCAAGTCGAAGGGCTGAAAAGGATTCGGATCAGTTCGATCGAGGCGAGCCAAATTACCGACGAAGTGCTCGAAGTGCTGCAAAAGTCGGACAAAATGTGCCGTCACCTCCATATTCCGCTTCAAGCCGGCGACGATGAAGTGCTGAAGCGGATGCGCCGTAAATATACGACTGAGGAGTTCGCGGCCAAGATCGAGCATATTCACCGGATTATGCCGGGTGTTGCGATTACGACCGACGTCATTGTCGGCTTCCCGGGCGAGACGGAGGAAATGTTCCGCAACGGGTACCGCTTTATGGAGCGGATGGGCTTCTCCGAAATGCACGTGTTCCCGTATTCCAAGCGGACCGGTACGCCTGCGGCGCGGATGGAAGATCAGGTGGACGAGGAAGTGAAAAACACCCGGGTGCACGAGCTGATCGATTTGTCGGAACGGATGCAGCTGGCGTACGCGCAAAAGTTCGTCGGCACCGTACTGGAAGTCATCCCGGAACGCGATTACAAGGGACAGCCGGGAGCCGGACTTTTGATGGGTTACACGGATAACTATATTCAGCTTGTATTCGAGGGCAAAGAAGAATGGATCGGGCAAGTGTGCCGCGTGAAAGTGACGGAAGCAGGCGTCAACGAATGCCGCGGCGAGCTCGTGGAACAGCCGACAGGTTCCTTGACGGTGCAAGGTTCCAAAGCCCGCCAAAGCTCGGGCGGTAAGGCGTCCGAGACGATCCCGGGTCAAGCGGCGAAAGCGATCGTATAATGTAAAGCTCCTGTTCAAGCACATAAAGGATTTCACCTGACTGCGGCTGGCCGGCCACAAAGGTGAAGTCCTTTCATTTACACTAATGAAAGGGTGATGTCGATGAAGGAGATTTCAGCGGGAGGCGTCGTATTTCGCAAGGTCGGGAATGACTTGCAGGTGCAAATGATTCAGGACCGTTACGGCAAAATTACGCTGCCGAAAGGAAAGATGGAATCGGGCGAAACGGTTGAACAAACCGCCCTCCGGGAAATTCGGGAAGAGACGGGCATCGAAGGTGCCATTTTACAACCGCTGGAGACAATCACGTATCAGTTCAACCTGTCAGGTGTCGGGCTTGTCGATAAAGAAGTGCACTATTATCTGGTTGAAGCAACGGGAGGCACGCTGCAGGCGCAGGTGGAGGAAATACGCGGCGTAGAATGGCTGCATCCGCTCGAGGCATGGCATCAGCAAACGCACTCCGGTTACGGGAATAACGATTCCGTGTTAAAAAAGGCGCTGCAAGCGCTGGGCTACGAGGTGAACTAATGACTAATTTCGATAAGAAACAGATCGCTTCCTATATCGACCACACGCTGCTAAAGGCGGAGGCCGATGAAAGCGCCATTCGCAAGCTGTGCGAGGAGGCGAAACAGTACGGATTTTACAGCGTTTGCGTGAACGGAACCTGGGTGCCGGTATGCCGCGAGCTGCTGCAAGGGACAGGCGTCAAAATCGCAGTCGTGTGCGGTTTTCCTCTAGGAGCGAACGACAGCGCGGTAAAAGCGTACGAAGCTGCAAAAGCAGCCGAGCAGGGTGCGGAAGAGATCGATATGGTGCTGCAGATCGGCCGGCTGAAACAGGGAGATTACGATGCCGTTCGAGAGGACATTCGGGCTGTCGTGAAAGCTGTGGAAGGACAGGCGATCGTGAAAGTAATTTTTGAAACCGGCCAATTAACCGATGAGCAGAAAATCGCCGCCTGTCGTCTGTCGGAAGAAGCGGGAGCGCATTTCGTTAAAACGTCCACAGGTTTCGGACAAGGCGGAGCGACGGTTGAAGATATTCGCTTGATGCGGGCGAACGTGTCCGCGGCGATCGGAGTGAAAGCGTCCGGCGGCGTTCGCGACTTCGAAACGGCGGTGAAGATGATCGAAGCCGGGGCTACAAGGCTCGGAACGAGTTCCGGGGTAGCGATAATAACCGGACTCCAGAGCAGCTCGTCTTACTAATTTCGAAGTTGGAGGCCAAGCATCGATGGCAGCAGTTTATTTGCAGAAGAAACGGAAAAAAAGGCTGGAGGAAGGACATCCGTGGGTGTTCCAGTCGGAGATCGAACGGGCGGAAGGAGAAATCGCCACCGGCCGGATCGTATCCATACATAATCATATCGGGCAATATTTGGCGTCGGGTTACTATAACCCGGCATCGCAAATCGCCGTCCGGGTCGTTTCGTACGAGCCTTTGGAGGCGATGAATTTTGATTTTTTCGCGCAAAAATTCGAACAGTGCAAGGCGCATCGCGAACGGTTCGTACCGGATGCACGCGCTTACCGTTTAGTGTATGGGGAGGCGGATTTTCTTCCCGGGCTCATTGTCGATAAGTTTGAGGACATATTGGTCGTACAAATCTTGACGCTTGGCATGGAGCAGGCAAGAGAGCAGCTGTTGGAAGCGCTTGTCCATGTCATGCAGCCGGCGGGTATTTACGAGCGCAGCGATGTTTCCGTTCGCGAATTGGAAGGATTGGAGCAACGGACGGGCTGTCTTTACGGCGATTGTCCTCGCTACGTTACCATTCGCGAGAACGGCCTGTTGATCGAGGTCGATATCGAGCAAGGCCAGAAGACGGGCTACTTTTTCGACCAACGGGAAAACCGCGCCGCACTGGCGCCGCTCATGCAAGGCTGGGGCCGCCGCAGCGGGATTGAGTTGATAGATCGGGTACAAGACGATGGATCGACCAAACGGATGCCGGTGAACCCGAACGGCAAAGAAGTGACATTTCCTTACTGGGACGGCGCGACGGTGCTGGAATGCTTCTCGCATACGGGAAGCTTTACGCTTCATGCTTGCCGGTACGGGGCGAAAAAAGTAACCTGTCTCGATATTTCGGAGCACGCGGTGGAGACGGCCCGGCGAAATGTCGAGTTGAACGGTTTTTCCGACCGGGTGGAGTTTGTCGTTGCCGATGCGTTCGATTATTTGCGCGAGCAGGTCAAAGGGCTGGATCAGCGGATGGAGCGGGCCCAAGCCGATGTGAGGAAAGTCGATACGTCGCAGCCGCTTGCGGGCAAGGGACGCACTTGGGACGTCGTCATTCTCGATCCGCCGGCTTTTGCGAAGTCGCGTGGAGCGGTGGAAGGCGCGTGCCGCGGTTATAAAGATATTAATCTGCACGGGATGAAGCTTGTCAACGAAGGCGGGTATTTGGTGACGGCCAGCTGTTCGTATCATATGAAGCCGGAGCTGTTTCTCGAAACCGTTCATGCGGCAGCGACGGATGCGGGTAAAATTTTGCGGCTTATCGAATTCCGTGCGGCAGGAAAAGATCATCCGCGAATTCTCGGGGTTGATGAAGGCAACTATTTGAAATTCGCGATCTTTGAAGTTCGCAGCAAGCGGTAGTTTGACGCAGCTTGTACCGTTAGTTCTATCAGTAAGGCAGGTCTATACTCGGTCCGTTCAAGCGGCACACGCAGCTTCATCCCGGGAACGAAGGGAAAAAGCGGCGATGTGCCGTTTTTTTGCATTGCTCGAAAATGACCTTCCTGCATCGGAATTTGGCATACAAGGCATGCGGTTTTCCGGTACGATGAAGCTAGAAATCAGCGATCCGTTGAAGATTGACAGAGTGATCCAAGGAGGGTACATTTCATGAAACACAGTGCATGCAAATTCAGAACCACACGCTGGTTGTGTCTGGCCGTAGCTATGGTCTCCATCACAGGGTGCGCGAAGGATGCAGGGGCGCCGGCCCAGGGGACGGATGCGAAGACGGAAGCGCCAAAAGCCGAGACGTTCACTACGGAGCCGGTAACGGTAACGTTGTTCTCCAATTCGGCAGGGATCAATACGGAGAAAGATTTGGAAGTGTTGGCCGCTCCGGTTCGCAAAAAATATCCGAACATTAAGATCGAGCAGATCAAAGGAGCGAAGATCGACGAGTTGATCACCGCCGGGGAAATTCCCGATCTTATAGCTACGACCCATTCGGGGATGATGAATATGCTGCAGCTTGGACTCGGCAGCGATCTCAATCCGATGGTGAAGGCGAAAAATATGGATCTGAACCGGTTTGAAACCGAAATTGTGAAAGCGATCAAAAATTACGGTAAAAACGGCGAATTGTACGGCATTCCGTATGCTATGAACTACGGGGTGCTCGTCTATAATAAAGACATTTTCAACAAGTTCGGCGTTCCTTATCCGAAAGACGGCATGACGTGGAATGAATTGCTGGAAGTGGCCAGAAAAGTGACCCGTTCGGATAACGGCGTACAGTACATCGGCTGGGACGGCGGAATTGAGGTATATACCCGTTCGCATGCCATCCCGCTGATCGACGAGAAGCAGGAGAAACCGCTCCTTGCCTCCGTACCTCTCCAAAATGTATTCAGCTATCTTCGCAACTTGTACAACATTCCGGGAATCGTCGATGAAAAAGGAAAATATTCGTATGGCGGCGTCAATTATTTTATTAAGGACCAGAAGCTGGCTATGTATCCGTTCTGGATAGCGGGGTTAACGAGCCGGGTACAAGCATTGGCGGATGGGGGCAATAACTTTGATTGGGATTTGGCTGCATTCCCTAGCGCCGAAGATCGGAAGGGTGTCGGCCGGGAAGTGGAATTTCAATCGCTTATGGTGACGCCGATGAGCAAAAACAAGGAAGCAGCCTACCGGGTGATGGAAGTAATAACGAGCACCGAAGTACAGACGGAATTGAACCGGGATTACAGCTTGACGGTCCTCAACAATCTGGAGCTGCGCAAGCAATTTGCGAAAGGGCTCAAAGTGTATGAAGGCAAAAACATGGCGGGAATATTCTCGGTCAAACCGGCTCCGGCAACGCCTATCACGCCGTACGATTCAAAGTTGACTTCCTTTTTGTCCGAGGCTGTCAAACGGATGGTGCAGGAGCATCAGGACGTGAACACGGTACTGAGAGAAGCGAACGAGAAGGCGGAAAAATATATTCAGGACGAGAAGACGCGTTAAGCGATCTTTTGCGGCGAAAGGCGGGAGTAATTTCGGACGTTCCGGGCGTTACTCCCAAATCAACCGTGAGCTTTAATGGCAGCAATTCATTTCATTGTTTTGGCATATGAAGCGCGGTATTCGCTTGGGGTTATGCCGGTCATTTCCTTAAATATGCGCGAGAACGTCCGGTACGATTCGAAGCCGACTTCTACCGCGACGTCATGAATGCCCATATCCGTTGCGATCAATAACCCGGAAGCTCTGCGCAGGCGCAGCGTATGAATATATTGCAGGAAGCCTTGTCCCAAATACTTTTTAAAGGATCGATGAATCCAGGAGGCGCTGACGCCAAACTGTTCGGATAACAACGTGGAGTCAAGATCGTCCATGTAATGATTATGAACGTACTGGATCATTTCCCAGAAGTGATCCTTGGGATGAGGCTGAAGCGATTTTTCGCCGGGAACCGGGAAAGAAGGCCGGGAGCGAATGTACAAGACGATCGCTTCCGTCAATTTTGCACGAATCAGTGCGTTTCTTCCCGGGGAGGAACCGGAATATTCATGGAACAGCTCGAGATAAATGCGTTTCATCTTCTCAAACGCTTCGCCGGACAAATCCGTATAAGCGGGAAACTCTTCTACGGAATTCATGAATAGATTGCTCAGCTCCGGGTCTGATTGCGGTCCGACGGCCAAGCTGATGTCAAACAAGCAATTATACACCTGGAGCGGGGGGCCGGACTCCGTCGTATGAAGCTCATGGATATGGTGCGGTAGCAAAAAGGTGATCGTGCCAGGGCGCAATTCATGGGGCTTTCCGTTAATCAATTCCGTTCCGTTTCCTTCCACGATCAGCGCGAGTTCGGCAAAATCGTGATGATGCAGTCGTTTCCTCTTATATACCGTCACGTGCCGCATGAAAAAAGGAAGCTGTTCTTTGCTCAAATTCGCGATGGAAACGACATCCTGATAGACCGGGAAAATGGACATAAACAACCTCCTTTGCAAGGAATATGGAAAGTTTTGCTTAAATTATACGATATTGCGAGGTTTCGATCTACTCTAGTTTCTTAACTTTGCAATCTCTTCAACTTGTCGAATGGAAAGGATGAGAAATCGTGAAATGGCAGGCAGCAACGAGGAAAAGCTTTCAAAAGCGGGAAGCTGAGGATGCTTATGTCGTTAATGAAAGAGCGGGTGTGTTCGGCGTTTTCGACGGGGTCACGCCGATGGATGATTATAAAGACGACGAAGGACATAACGGCGCGTTCATCGCATCGAACTTGTTCAGGGAACATTTTGCGCGCCTGTCCGGTCCTTGCGACGCGGCGGCCGAACTGGTGGAGGCGAATCGACGGTTAAGAGAGCGGATGCATTCCTCCCAGCTCGATATGACGCAGAGGCATCTGCTCTGGTCGACATGCGCCGTAGTGGCCGTCGTACACAACAACAAGGCGTCCTACGCGCATGTTGGAGATTGCATGATCATCGCGCTCGACAACCGAGGAAATACCACCGTATTAACAAAAGACTATGTAGACGGAGTATTAGCCAGAGCGGAGGCGAAGAGAACATTAGACCGCAAACAGGGCGTATTCGTACCGGAGGAAGCTTATTTCCAGGAGCAGGCCCATCAGCAAGCTTATCAGCGATGGATGGCCAATACGCCGGAAGGGTACGCCGTTGCGAACGGAATGGAAGAGATGGGACAATATATTCAAATCGGTACGGTAGAGACAGCCGAGCTGCAATCATTGCTACTCATATCGGATGGAATGGTGTATCCGGAGGGCCGCCACGAAGAAGTGATCCATAAAGTGCTGGAGATCGGCCTTGAAGCGTACATGCTGGAAATGGAAGATTGGGAGCGAAGCCATCGCGTCCGGCCTGATGATAAAACCGCGATCCTGCTGAGTTTCTAAGGAGCGGCGGAATGCATGCTCCATAAAGCTACTTGATTTTCATACGGGAGAGACCTTGAGAAATGGCAATGGGCCAGCAGTTGGACGGTAAAATCACCGCTGCCTTCGATACCCAAACAAGCTGTATGTTGAAAACGATGAACAGCACACGGGTACGATAAGGTAAGTGAATCTTAGAGCCATCTTAAAAAAAGATGGCTCTTTGTCGTCATATTGCGGATTGACGCTCTCCAGGCGTGAATGTATCATAAGGTTTAATGTTATGACAAAGCTTGCTTTCGGAGGATGAACAGATGAAAGACGATATGACGCTTTACGAGGCGATCCGAACACGGCGAAGTATCGGCCGCGTCAAGAGCGATCCGGTAGAACGCGATAAAATTGAACGGATATTGGAGGCGGGAAATTGGGCGCCCAGCCATATGTGTACGGAACCGTGGCGGTTCTACGTCATGACGGGATCGGGTCGACAAATATTGGCCGACGCTTATGCCGATATCGCTGCTGAGAACGCATCCAACTTAGCGAAGAAGGAAATGGAAGTGCTTAGAAGCAAACAAGGGGCGAAAGCGTTCCGGGCCCCGCTTGTCATTGCCGTTGTGGTATCGCCTTCCGCTGCCCCCGGAGTTATTCGAATCGAAGAATTCGCCGCAGCCCATTCGGCAGTACAAAATATGCTGTTAACGGCGCACGCGCTCGGACTGGGAGCCATATGGCGCAGCGGCGAACCGATGTACCATCCGCGGATGAAACGAGCATTCGAACTGCAAGAGGGTGAAGAGCTTGTCGGCCTTCTCTATATAGGATATCCGGATATGACTCCCCCCGCTGCGAACAGAAGAACGTCGGCAAGTAATAAAACCGTATGGATTACGGAGTAGAAGGTTGCGCAAGCCGGGCTCCGAGCAAAGAGCCTGCATACAGGCTGACAGCCGAAATCAACGTGCCGATTCCGATGTACTTCCAGACATACGGGGTACAGTAGAACGGAAATTCTTCGCACAATACGCCGAAGCCTGCGGCAGGAAAGGCATGTCCGTACCAGGAAGCGGGAAAGCCCGATGCAAGCAAGGTGGCGAGGAAGACGATAATGCCTTTTTCAACGAGAAAAGCTACGACCAGAGCGTGCATGATGTAACGGAACATGTAACGGGCCGGAGCATATAAACCGAGACCGGCAAACGGGATGACGGTAAAGACGGCGCCATAGTAAATGGCGGAAATATTACGCGATTGATCGGCAGGCACTTGGCTGAACAAAGAATAAGTCATCCCGGCGAGCATGTACATCAGACAAAAGCTGGCTCCGTAGACGATAGCAATGAGAAACGTCATGGATATCCAAGGGTATCGCGCGTTCATTGGACCGCTCCCAGCAGCTCCGCCGCCTCCTTCTTATGGATTCTTTTGCTCACTTGCAGCAAAGAGCTGACGGCCGCCTTCTGGACGGAAGCGGATTCGTCGCGCAGCAGGATACGCAGCGCAGGACTGAGCCGCTGTACGTGCAGCGCCGCTTCCGGTGCCGAGAATAACCTGGCCGCATGGCGTCTGATGAAACGGTCTTCGCTCACCGCCCATTTCATGAGTCTTGCTTCCACATCTTCGGTGTAATACCGCAGCAGCCCGCTCCAGGTTCGCGGGGCCAGTTCTTTTCTGACAACCGGATCGTTATCCCGCATGAGCGGCTCCAGCATATCCAGCAGGAGCGGGCCCCAGGCGGGATTTTTCGCGTTCGAAGCAAGCTGGACGGCGGCAATGACCGCTCTTCTGACGAACGGTGATTCATTGCGAGTCCACGTCTCCAGCATGGGGTAAAACAACGCAAAGTGTTTCGCAAGCACGGCTCCGCATGCTTTAGCCGCCCATTCTCGAACCGGCGCATGGCCGCTTGCTGCAAGCCGCTGCAGCAGCGCTGCTGCGCGGTCGGGATCCCCGCCATAATGAACGGATAGTATGAATACGGCCAATTCCTCGCCGAGCTCCTGTTCTGTGGCAGACAGTGCTTCCGCAAGAAGCACCAGCTCCGCGCTGTCGTAATCAAGAGCGGCTTCGATATATTGAACGGCATTGTGCTGCAATGCTTGCCGCGGTGTGCCTGCGAGTCCTGCAAGCTCATTTTGAATCCGCGCCAGCAGCTCCTGAATTGAACCATTCTTCGCAGCGGCGGCAAGCCCCTCCTCCCAATCGGGCTTGCGGGAATTCGTAGTCGGCTGCATCCGGGTCACTTCCTTTGTTTGGAATCTTAGCATTATTGTATAAGAAATTCGCGTAAAGAACAAGTGTTCTTATTCGTTCGGTATGATATAATGATGGAATAAACCAAAACCTACCTTTTCCCTAAACCGAGTCATTTTTGGTAGAATAGTAGAGTCAATGGCAAACGATTCGGAGATTGAGGTGAGACTTTTATGGCATTTCGTTTTGTGCTCGGCCGGGCAGGCAGCGGCAAGACGGAGTTTTGCCTGCGGGATATTAAGCGCAAGCTGATCGAGGCGCCGAACGGACGGCGTTTGATATGGCTGGTGCCGGAGCAGGCGACGTTTCAGGCGGAGTATGCACTCATCTCCGCGCCTGAACTGGGGGGAACGCTTCGCGCGCAGGTGCTCAGCTTCCGCAGGCTTGCATGGCGGGTCATGCAGGAGGTCGGAGGGACGGCAAGGCTGCCGATCGACGAAACCGGCAAGAAGCTGCTGCTTCACCGTATTTTACATAAACATAAAGACCGGCTGCGCCGGTTCCAGGCTTCCACGGATCAGACAGGCTTTCTGGATAATTTAAATCAGCTGTTCAGCGAATTGAAGCGATACTGCATAACGGGCGAAGGGCTTCGGCAGTGGTACGAGACCCGCGCCCGATCCGGCGGCCAGGGCGAAACCGGAGCGGCGCTAGAAGACAAGATTCACGATCTGCAATTCGTCTATTCCGAATTCGAGGCTGAACTTTCACGTCTGTACCTGGACGGAGAGGACTACTTGACTTTGCTCGCACAGCAGCTGCAGCAGTCTACCTATGTACGCGGAGCCGAATGCTGGGTTGACGGCTTCCACGGGTTTACGCCCCAGGAATTCGCGGTACTCGAGCAGCTCGCGCTATACAGCGACAACGTAACGTTAACATTATGCCTGAATAAAGATTACATAACGCAAGAACGTCCGCATGAGCTTGATTTGTTTCATCCTACAGCCCGGACTTTGATTCAACTGCGGGAGCGTTTGCCGCAAGCGGGCGTACATATAAACGAAACGGTTATGTTGAACGGCGATCCGCCGGTTCGGTTCGAGCACAATCCGATGCTGGCGTATTTGGAACGTCATTTTGAAGACCGGATTAAACGGCCGTACAAGCCAGCCGTTCCGACGATCGGGAAGTCTCCGGTGCGTATCTCGGCGGCGGTAAACCGGAGAGCGGAAGTGGAGGGGGCGGCCCGCGACATCGTCTCTCTTGTGCGCGACGAAGGGTTGCGATGGAGGGATATTTCCGTTTCCGTGCGCAACATTGAAGCTTACGGAGATTTGGTGGCCGGGACGTTCAAGGATTACGGCATCCCGCACTTTTTCGATCAGAAACGATCGGTGATGCATCATCCGCTTGTCGAATTGATCCGCTCATCGCTCGAAGCGATCCGAAACGGGTGGAAATACGATGCGGTTTTCCGCTGCGTGAAGACGGATTTCTTTTTGCCGATCGGCTCGGGCGACGCGGACGAACAAGAGGCCGTGCGGATCGACAGGCATTTAATGGATCAATTGGAAAACTACGTGCTCGCTTTCGGCATTCAAGCAAGCAAATGGATCGATTCGCGAGATTGGACTTATTCGTACCGGACGACCCTGGATGAAGCGGGGGATGGGCCGAACGCTGCGGATGAAAAGTTTTTGAATGCGATGAACGCTTGCCGCAGGCGCATTGCTGAACCGCTTGGTCAACTGCAGCAGCGGATGCGGAAGCGGGCGAACGTTCGCGACCGGGTGGAGGCGCTGTATGAGCTGCTTGTCGGTCTGCACGTACCGGAGAGGCTGGAGATGTGGAGCCAGGGCGCGCTTCGCGAGGGCAAGCCGGAAAAGGCAAGAGAGCATTCGCAGGTATGGGACCGTGTGATGGATATGCTCGATCAACTGGTGGAACTGATGGGGGAGGAGCCGACGTCTCTGGAGCTGTTTACGGAGCTGGTCGAGACCGGCATGGAGAGCATCAAGCTCGGATTGGTGCCGCCGACGCTGGATCAGGTGCTGATCGGGAGCATGGACCGTACAAGATCCGGTCAAGTAAAGCATATGTTTGTGCTCGGCGTGAATGAAGGGGTTATGCCGGCCAAAATAACGGAAAGCGGCGTTCTGACCGAAATGGAGCGGGAGCAGCTCGCCAGCGCCGGACTTTCTATGGCGGAAGGCAGCCGCAGACGGCTGCTTGACGAGCCATTCCTGATTTATTGCGCCTTCTGTACGCCATCCGGCGGATTATGGCTCAGCTATCCGCTAGCGGATGAAGAAGGAAAATCGCTGCTCCCGTCCGATGTGCTTCGTCAAATGAAGCGGATGTTCCCGCAAATAAGCGAACGGCTGCTGATGACCGATCCGGCTCCGGGGACGCCGCTGAGCGAACAGATGGAATATGCGGTAAGCCCGGACAAGGCGCTCTCGCATCTGATCGTTCAGCTGAAGCTGTGGATGCAAGGAAAGCCGGTGGGCAGCGTCTGGTGGTCAGTATACAACTGGTTCGCCCGGCAGCCGGAATATGGCGCCAAGCTGTCGCGCCTGCTGCAGTCGCTGCTCTATACGAACCAGGAAGCGTATTTAAGCGCGGAAACAAGCCGATTGCTATACGGAGACCGCATCGAGACCAGCGTATCCAGAATGGAACGCTTCGTGTCTTGTCCATTCTCGCAGTTCGCTTCACACGGATTACGTTTGAAGGAACGCCGCATATTCAGGTTGGATGCGCCCGACGTCGGACAGCTGTTCCATTCGGCGCTGAGCTTGTTTGCGGAACAGACGATGAAAGAAGGCGTGGATTGGGGCGCGCTTACTCCGGGAGAATGCGAACGGCGGGCGGCGATTGTCGTCGACATGCTTGCTCCGAGGCTTCAAGGGGAAATATTGCTAAGCTCAAAACGCTACCTCTACATCGCCAGAAAGCTGAAGCAGGTGATCAGCAGGGCGGCGGTAATGCTGGGAGAGCATGCGAAGCGCGGACAATTTCGTCCCGTCGGGCTCGAAATCGGCTTCGGGAGCGGCGAGTCCATACCGCCGATGCAGTACCCGTTGGCCAACGGAGTCCAAATGGAGCTTCGCGGCAGAATCGACCGGATCGACCGAGCCGACACCGAGCAAGGGACGCTGCTAAGGGTCGTCGATTACAAATCGAGCGGCAAAGCGCTTCAGATGTTCGAAGTGTATTACGGGCTCTCGCTGCAAATGCTGGCTTATCTTGACGTTATATTGACGCATTCCCCGATTTGGCTTGGCAAGGAGGCGAAGCCGGCGGGCGTGCTTTATTTCCACGTACATAATCCGGTGTTGAACGCAAAGAACGGATTAAGCAGCGATGCGGTGCAAGCGGAGCTGCTCAAAAAGTTTAAGACCAAAGGAATGCTCACGGCCGATCCGGAAATAATCCGACTGATGGATAGCGGACTGATCGGCTCAAGCGGATACTCGGACTTGCTTCCCGCTGCGCTCAAAACGGACGGCAGCTTCTACAAAACGTCCTCCGTCGCGACGGAGCAGCAGTGGGATACGGTTCGCCGTTATGTCAAGCGGACGATCAAGAACATCGGCGAGTCGATGACGGACGGATGCATCGACATTACGCCTTACCGGTCAGGGGCAATGACCGCTTGCGGGCAATGTGCTTACAGGTCCGTATGCCACTTTGACCTTCAGTTCGAGGGGAATGCCTACAAGACGCTGGCTCCTATGGGGAAAGAGCTTGTGTGGGAGCTGATGGAACAGTCTAATGTGAGCGAGAGCAGTAAAGGCTTACGCAGCGGGGAACGAACTCTGGGATCAACGAAGGATGCGTCCCGTCCGTTCCGTCCGGCCGCTGCCAAACCGCTGTCCATCGCTGAAATGGAGATTGCGGCATCGCAGCAGGACGAGGAACGGGAAATGATGAAAGAACGCAGTGTGGACGACGGAGGAGAAACGCCATGATCGATAAAATACCGAAACCGGAAGGCAGCACCTGGACCGACGATCAATGGGACGCTATTGCCATACGCGGCCATTCGATGCTGGTGGCGGCTGCAGCCGGCTCGGGAAAAACGGCGGTGCTGGTCGAGCGGATCATACGGCGCATTTCCGATGAACGGGACCCGCTCGACGTAGACCGGCTGCTGGTGGCAACGTTCACGAAGGCGGCCGCAGCGGAAATGCGCCACCGGATCAGCGAAGCGCTGGAAAAGGCGCTCGCGGCAAATCCGGGATCGGATCATTTGCAGCGCCAGTTGGCGCTCATTCAGCGGGCTTCCATTACGACGCTTCACTCGTTTTGCATGGAAGTCATTCAGCGGCATTACCAGCTTATCGGACTCGATCCCGGATTCCGCATCGCAAACGAAACGGAAAGCGCCTTGATGCGCCAGGATTTGCTGGAGGAGCTGCTTGAAGAACGATACGGCGCAGCAGAAGAAGGGGACGCCTTCTGGCGGCTTGCCGATACGTTCAGCGGCGACAAAAATGACGACGCGCTGTTCGGGCTCATTCAACGCTTATATGACGATTCCCGCAGCCATCCATGGCCCGATCATTGGCTGCGCCAAAGCGCAGCCATGTTCGAACGGGAAGTGGCGGGTGACAACCCATGGGTGCCCAGCTTGCTGACTTCCGCGCGGCTGGAGCTGCTCGGCGCGGCTGCGCTGCTTCGCGAAGCGCTCTCGATCACCGGGCAACCGGGAGGGCCTGTTCCGTACGAAGCAACCCTGCGGGATGATTTGGCCTTCGTCGAATCTTTGCTGGAAGTATCGGATTCGCATGGTTGGGAACCGTTATACGATGCATTTCAACGGGCCGCATTCGGAAAGCTGAAACCTTGCAAAGGCGACCAGTACGACAAAGCGCTTCAGGAGCAGACGAAGGAGCTGCGAAACGAGGCGAAGGATCGGGTCGCGGCGCTGCGGGAGGAGCTGTTCGGACGAACTCCGGAGCAATTCAATGCGGAGCTGAAGGCGATGGCACCGCTAATGCAGACGCTCAGCGAGCTGGTGATCGACTTCGGAGAGCGGTACCGACAGGCCAAGATAGCCAAGCGGCTCGTCGATTTCGCCGATCTGGAGCATTATTGCTTGCGAATATTGTGCGCGGAGGAGTCGGGTCCGGGACAGCTCGTCCCGTCGCCTGCCGCCCTGGAATACCAGGAGCAGTACGCCGAAGTGCTGCTGGACGAATATCAGGACACGAACCGGGTGCAGGAAGCGATAGTGGAATTGATCTCCAGACCTGTGCCGGGAAACCGATTTATGGTTGGAGATGTGAAGCAGAGCATTTACCGGTTTCGTCTGGCAGAGCCGGGGTTGTTTCAGGAAAAATATAAAAGCTACCGGGCGAACGGCACCGATCCGGGACAGCGAATCGATTTGGCGCGCAATTTCCGCAGCAGACGCCAGGTCGTCGACGGGACGAACTATATTTTCCGGCAAATCATGCAGGAGACGGTTGGGGAGATCGCTTATGACGACAGGGCGAAGCTTGTTTACGGCGCAGGCTATCCCGAGCCGGAGCAGGATGTCGCCGCAGAACTTGTGCTGATCGACCGCTCGGCCGAAGGTTCGGCGGAAAGCCGGGACACGGAGTTCGAGGATACCGGATCGGCCGGTTTGGAAGATGAGGGAGGAGCTGGCGCAGACGAGACGGCTGCGGATGCGCGCGAACTTCAGACCGTTCAACTGGAAGCCCGCTATATCGCCCAGCAAATCCGTGCTATGACGGGAATGGACGGCGGGCGACCGCTGCAAGTTTTCGATAAATCGGCCGGAGGCATGCGGGATGCCGTATACCGGGATATCGTCATCCTGCTGCGCGCGACACAGCAATGGGCGCCGGTGCTGATCGAGGAATTGCAGCTGCAGGGCATTCCGGCCTATGCGGAGCTGAACAGCGGCTATTTTACGGCGACCGAGGTGCAGGTACTGTTGTCGCTGCTGAAGGTAATCGATAATCCTTATCAGGATATTCCGCTCGTATCCGTACTCCGATCGCCGATCGTCGGTCTACAGGCGGAAGAGCTTGCCCATATACGCATAAACAGCAAGCATGGAGCGTACTACGATGCGGTTCGCGCGTATGCAAGGGATGTGGGCAGCGAGGCGGTACAAGCTCGAGGAATAGAAGATAAAGATGTACCTCTATTCGCAGCAATGGAGGGAAAGAACCCGGAACAAATTGCAATGGAACAAGAAGCGGCTGCGACATTAACAGAGGATACAAGTACGGTTGTGCCATCCAACACGGTTTCGTCTCGAGACGGAATGGAAAAACTCGAAACGGCAGCAGAAGCCCGTAGCCAGGCGGCAGATGGTCTAGTCGGGGAGCAGCTTCCCAAACATCCGGATCTGCAGAAAAAGCTGAATCTTTTTTTGGCGCAGCTGAAGGAGTGGCGGCGCGAGGCGCAGCAAACGTCGTTGGCCGATTTGATCTGGGATATATACCGCGTGACCGGTTATTTTGATTATGTCGGCGGTCTTGCCGGCGGCCAGCAGCGTCAGGCAAACCTGAGGGCGCTTTACGATCGGGCCAAGCAGTACGAAGCCACGTCTTTCCGCGGTCTGTTCCGTTTTCTGCGGTTTGTCGCGCGCATGCAGGAGAGCGGAGGAGACCTTGGAACCGCAAGGGCGCTCGGTGAGCAGGAAGACGTCGTTCGCATCATGACCATCCATAAGAGCAAAGGCCTGGAGTTCCCCGTCGTGTTCGTGGCGGGGATGGCCAAGCAGTTTAACCGGCGGGATCTCGCGGATTCTTTTATGCTGCATAAGGAACTGGGTTTTGGCCCGAAATATATGGAGCTGGAAACCCGTGTAAGCTATCCAACGCTGCCTTGGCTTGCGATCAAACGCAAAATTCAGCTGGAAATGCTCGCCGAAGAAATGCGGGTGCTCTACGTTGCGCTGACGCGCGCAAGGGAGAAGCTGGTGCTGGTCGCTACGGTCAAAGGAGCGGAAAAGCTGGCGGCGTCGTGGTCCAGATTCCTTTCGCACGAGAGCGAGGCCCTTCCCGATGATGCGGTGGCCAACGCGCGCTGCTACCTCGATTGGGTCGGACCGGCCTTGATCCGGCATCCGGACGGTCAACCGCTGCGTGAAGCCGGGGGACTCGAATACCGCAGTCAACCATTCCTTTTTGGCGAAACGTCGGAATGGCGCGTCCGTCTGCTTCAGCCGGACATGTTCGCCGGCATGACGCAAGCTGCGGTATCGTCTGCGCCGGTTGACGGAGACCGGTGGGCATCGCTCTTCCGTTTGGAGCCGGTGGACGGGTCCGTACAGACGGAGCATGAAGTATGGCGGCGCCTATCCTGGAACTATGCGCATCCGGATGCAACGACGGTGCTATCCAAGACGTCGGTGACGGAGCTGAAACGGTTGTCCGAGCATCACCGGTTGATGGAGCTGCTGTCGGATGAGCCGGAACCGCTGCTTTTGCCCGGAATTAGCGGTGCACCTGCGGCGGACTCGACTATGTTTCCTGTAAAGACGGAGCCGCAAAGCGGCGGTTTTCGACCCGTGATCGTGAGGAGACCGCGTTTCCTCGAGCAGCAGAACATGAATGCGGCTGAACGGGGATCGGTATTTCACGCGGTGATGCAGCATATTCCGCTGGAAAGTGAACCGGGGGAGCCGGAAATTCAACGTACGCTTGCTTCTATGGTGGATCGGGAGCTGCTGACGGAAGCCCAGAGGGCGTTAGTCGATCCAAAAGGAATCGCTGCTTTTTTCCAAAGCGCTCTCGGGCAACGCATGCTGCGCACGAAGCGGGTTCATCGCGAAGTGCCGTTCAGCTTCGGATTGCCCGCACGCGACGTTTATGGAGCCGACCAAGGCGGATTATCCGATGAAGTGGTCATGCTGCAAGGGGTTATCGACTGTTTGATCGAAGAGGAAGAAGGGCTTGTGCTGCTTGACTATAAAACCGACAGGCTGAAGGGCGGTTCTCCCGCGAAGGTAGCGGAAGGCTATCGGCTGCAGCTCGATTTATACGGCAAAGCGGTGGAACGGATTTGGAAACGTCCTGTTTTGCACAAATTTATCTTTTTATTTGACGGGGCCCATGTTGTCGAACTGTAAGATGTACGGGACTGAGAAAGGAGATAAAGCATGCGGATACTACATACAGCGGACTGGCATCTCGGCCGTTCGCTGGAAGGAAGGAGCCGGCTGGCGGAGCAGGAGGCTTTCATCGACGAGCTGTCCGATCTCGTAAACTCGCAGCAGATCGATTTGGTGTTGCTTGCCGGGGACGTATACGATACGGTCAATCCTCCTGCTGCGGCGGAGCAATTGTTTTACGACGCGCTGGCGCGACTGTCGGACCAAGGCCGCCGTCCGGTCTACGTAATCGCAGGCAACCATGATCACCCGGACCGGCTGGCTGCAGCCGCTCCGCTTGCCCGCAAGCTCGGCGTCACGCTCGTCGGATTGCCGGAGGCGAGGGTCTATGAGACGGGCATCGAACGAACCGGAGAAAAAGCGGTGCTGTTCGCGCTTCCTTATCCTTCCGAGTCGAGGCTGCGGGAGCTGCTGTCGGACGACATTCAGGAGGAGTTGCTGCGTGCGGCATATTCCGAACGGGTAGGCCATCTGGTGCAGGCGCAGGCGCGTCACTACCGCAAGGATACCGTAAATCTGCTTATGAGCCACTTGTATGTGCTTGGCGGCAAAGAAACGGAATCGGAACGTCCGATTCAGGTAGGCGGTGCCTACACGGTCGATGTGACGGCGCTTGCAGCCGGCGCTCAATATGTGGCGCTCGGTCATTTGCACCGTCCGCAATATATCAAGTCGGAGACGATGATGCGTTATTGCGGCTCTCCGCTCGCGTACAGCTTTGGGGAAGCCGGCTATGCCAAATCGGTGACCGTTCTTGAGATCAAGCCGGGATCCGTGCCGCACGTTGAGGAAGTTTATTTGTCCTGCGGCCGTCCGCTCGTGGAGTGGAGAGCCAAGGGGGGGCTGGCGGAAGTGCACCGGTGGCTGGATGAGGGAAAGGATGCGAATGCGTGGATCGATCTGGAAGTGCATTTGAACGAGACGATGTCGCTTGAACAAATCCATACGCTTCGGCAAGCCCGAGAAGGGCTGATTCATATACGTCCGGTTTATCCGGAGCTGGAGCAAGCCGCGAAGGAAGCCGTCTCGGCGGCGAAAATGCCGATGGACGAGCTGTTTCGCCGCTTCTACGAACGGCAAACCGGCGGCGCTCAGCCGGAGCCGGAGCTTGTCCGGTTGTTTCTGGAGCTGCTGTCCGCCGATGAGGAAGACGTTGAGGCGTAATATGGCAGTGGGCTGAATTTTGTGGAAAATTTTTCTATAACCTTTCATTTCCCATATTGATCATAGGAAGAAGGAGGGCTGCACATGCGGCCGATTCATTTGCAAATATCCGGCCTGCAAAGCTACCGGGAGGTTCAGGAGATCGATTTTACGGCGCTGACGGAGGCCGGGGTGTTCGGTATTTTCGGGCCGACCGGGAGCGGCAAATCGACGATTCTCGATGCGATTACGCTGGCGCTGTTCGGTAAAGTGGAGCGAGCGTCCGGAGGGACGCAGGCGATCATGAACCAGTCGGAGTCGACGCTTTCCGTATCGTTTACGTTCGAACTCGGTTCCGCCGAAGGGGTGCTGCGCTACCGGGTCGACCGTCAATTCAAACGGACCGGCGATGTATCGGTGCAAGGCAGTTTAAGCCGTTTGATTCACCTGAAGGACGGCGAGACGCTGGTGCTTGCGGATAAAGCAGGTGATGTAAACCAGCAGGTTCAAGCCATACTTGGATTGTCCATGGCCGATTTTACGAGAGCGGTCGTGCTGCCGCAAGGGAAGTTTGCGGAGTTTTTGACGCTGACGGGAAAAGACCGCCGCGCGATGCTGCAGCGGCTGTTTCATCTGGAGCCGTACGGCGACCGTCTAAGTGCGAAAACCGCTTCACGCTATAAGGAAACGGACGTGGCGATCAAGGAGCTGCAGGCTGAGCAGCAGGGTCTCGGCGACGCTTCGACCGAGGCGCTCGGCGGTGCCGAAACGCGGCTCCGCGAAGCGCGCGAGGCTGCTCGTACGCTGCGCGAACGGCTTGCGGCCTGCGAGCGCCGCGCCGCCGAGCTGCGCGCCGTGCGCGAGCTGCAGCGGGAGCTCGCCGCCGTCGCCGCGCGCGAAGCGTCGCTGGCCGCGCAGACGCCGCATGTGGCGGCGCTTGAGGCGCGGCTCGCGCGTGCGGCGCAAGCCGAGCGGTTGCGCCCGCTCGTGCGCCGGCTCGGCGCCGCGGCCGCGCAGCTCGCGAGGGAGCGCGAAGCCGCCGCCGCGATCGCCGCAGCGCTCGCGGCCGCACGTGGCGCGCTGGCGCAGGCGCAAGAGGCGCACGCCGCTGCGCGTGAGGCGCTGGCTGCACAAGAGGCGCCGCTCGTGCTGCGCCTCGAGCAGCTGCGCCAGGCGGCGGCGCTGGCCGCCGAGCTCGCGGGCGACCGCGAGCGGCTGGCCGCGCTGGCCGCGGAGGCGGCGCAGCTGGAGGCGCGGCTCGCCGCCGGCCGCGCGGAGCAGGCTCGCGAGCGCGAGCTGCGCGAGAAAGCGCTGCAGCGCCAAGCGCAGCTGCAAGCGGAGCTGAAGCGCGCCGAAGTGCCGAGCGCGTACCGCCGGCAGCTGCAGGAGGCGCTGCAGGAGAAGCGCGAGTGGGAGCGCTTGGAGAAGCAAGCGGCGGAGCTCGATGCGGAGCTGCGTAAGCAGCAATCGGAGCTGGAACGACTGAGCGATGCGAAGGCAGCATTAAAGCAGACGGGTTCGGACTGGATTGCAAGAGGGACAATGTGGTTGCAGGAAGCTGCAGGAATACATAACGATTTGAATCGTATGGAACATGCATTAGCGAGCTGGTTTACGGCAATTCCGCAAAAAATTGCCGAGCTTCGAGCGTTGGAGAAGGCAGCGGAGCTGGGGAAGCTGGCCGAGCAGCTCGCCGCGCATTTGCATGAAGGCGAGGCTTGCCCGGTTTGCGGTGCTACGGAGCACCCTCATCCGATAGGAGCGGAGCGTCTGTCGAATGTACGAGCCGATGGTTCGCCGGACAATGAAGTCGCGCAGTTGGAGCAACTGCAGCAGCAAGCCAGAGAGCTGCAGCTTACCTACCGGCAGCAATTGCATACATTACAAACGCTGGAGGGGCAGCTTCGGCAGGTTCCACAACCGCTGACCTCTTCGGACGATCAACAAAAAGGTCAAGGCGGCCTTCCGAATCCCGGATGGCTGGAAGCGGCGGCAGCAGCCGGCAGTGTCACCGATGAGACCAGCGTAGCCATTACAGCGGCTGAGCTTCAATTGAAGCAGCTTATATTATCCGTCAAGGAATCGGCGGATGCTTTGGTTGGCGTGGAACGGCAGATTCAAGAACTGCAATCGTCGCTTCAACACTTGCTTCAAGAGAAACGCCAAGCGGATCAGCGGGAGCAGGAGCTTCATGCCCGGGAACAGGCCGTGCAAAGCCTACTCGCCGCTCAGGAACAGAAGCATGTGGACTTAAAAAAGGCGATCAGGGATTTGCAGCAAAGCTGGCCGGGCAAATTCTCTGATTTCGATCCGAATCGAATCGTCGAGGAAGCCGAAAGCTTGCAGCAACGGGATCGGCTTGCGGAAGAGTTGCGCGAGCGGTTAGAGAAGAGCGTCGATTTCCTCGCAGAAAAGCAGGAAAAGCTTGAACGATGGCAGCTGGAGCTGGGCGATATGGAGAAATTATCCGTGAAAGCCGGCGCTGAACGTCATAGCTTGGAACTGCTCATTTCACAAAAAGGGGAGCAGCTCAGGTCGTGGATAGGCGAACACGATGCAACGGCACTCGCATCCGAAGCGCAGGCCAAGCTGACGGCCCTTCGCGAACTCGCTTTGAGTACCGCTGAAAAGCTTGAGGCTGCACAAGCTTCTATGCAGCAATGCGCCCAACGGGATGCAGCGGCCAGACAAGCGGCCGAATCGGCCGTGCAGCTGGATGCGGAGCTTCAAGCCGAGTGGGCACAGCAATCTGCAGCGGAGCGGTTTGCTTCGGTCGACGAAGTGAGTCAGTCGCTGCTTTCCCCTGAGCAGCAAACGGCGTGGCAAGCCGAAACGGAGGCGCATCGCAAGCTTCAGCACCAGCTCGCAGCCAGAAGGCATGAGCTTGAGGTCGAGCTGAACGGGCGTGAAGTATCTGAAGATACATGGTCCCGTCTTGAAGCCGAACTTAAGGAATGCAAGGAACAAGATGAAGCGGCACTGCAGGCCACGGCAAAAGCGGAACGTGATTGGGAGGAGCTTCAGGCGAAGCATATGCGTTGGTCGGAGCTGGAATCGCAGCGCTCTTCGCGCCAGCAAGAACTATCGCTGCTTGCTAAGCTTCAAGCCGCTCTTCGCGGGAACGCATTTGTCGAGTTTTTAGCCGAAGAACAGCTCCTGCATGTCAGCCGCAGCGCTTCCGAACGTTTGGGTCAGCTCACGAGGCAAAAGTACGCGATCGAAGTCGACTCGGGCGGCGGGTTCGTTATTCGTGATGATGCAAACGGAGGCGTGCGCCGTCCGGTTACGACGCTTTCGGGCGGGGAGACATTCCTTACTTCATTATCGCTTGCCCTGGCGCTTTCCGCGCAAATTCAGCTGAAAGGCCAATACCCGCTCGAATTTTTCTTTCTCGATGAAGGATTCGGCACGCTTGACCAAGAGCTGCTCGAGGCGGTTATTACGGCGCTGGAGAAGCTGCACCTGGATAAGCTGACGGTCGGAGTGATCAGTCATGTACCGGAGCTGCGTGCCCGGCTGCCGCGTCGTCTTGTAGTTCAGGCTGCTGAGCCGGGTGGCAAAGGAAGCCGAATCTCTTTGGAGACCATGTAGCGTACGCAGCTCGGGCTATATTTCTGGTTTATAAGATATAAACGGGTCTAGATAAAACCGCAATCGAATATTTTATGATCACCGAAAGCATCGGGAGGTTTCCAAGGTCTCATATAGACTTGGCAAGCCTCTTTTTTATTACCCAAAAATTGTAATTTTGATATACTCAATTAGGAAGGTGAACTCATGAAGATTCTGCTTTCAAAGCGAAACGAAGAGTCGTTGACCGTAAAGCTGATCTATTTTAGCCAGGAGGACGTCACCAAGATCAAACAATTGCCCGGGAGAAGATGGCTTCCGGAAGAAGCGGTCTGGTCTGCTCCTTATACACTTGGGGTTATCGAACAATTACTAGACCTCTTAAAGGGCTGCAGCATCGAGATGGAGCCGGCCTTGGCAGAGGAATGCGAGTCTCTTCAATACAAGCACACCTCTCTTGGAGTGACTACTGAGTATACTTTTACATGGAATAATGAACGAGAGACTCAATTGAAGAATGAGTTAATTGCCAGAGGGTACAGTTCCAAAACCATTAAGGCTTATTGTGGGCAGGTTGAACGTTTTTATGGATACACGGTTGAGCACGGGGGATCGTGGAACGATCGCGTTCCCTTTACTTGTTGGGCCGCCAGCGCTCTCACGCCTACGTGAATCAAGCGATCAGCGCTATAAAATTTTATGTTCATCACGTATTGAAGCAACAAGAATGTGCCCCTTATGTACGTCCCAAAAGGAGAAGCGGACTTAGGCAGACAATCCTGCAGCCTAAGTCCTGACGGATCCGGAGCTACCGTGCCTCAAGGCTCTCGGATTCGTGAATACAAGAACGTTTACTGATAGATCTGCAATCTGTTTTATTGGGGGGTATTCTATGGAGCTTCCTATTTTTAAATATAATCCAAACCCTGTTAGCATAGGTGTAATTAAAGAAGAAAAAACTATGTGCCCTATCTGTAATGAAGAAAGGAATTACGTATATGAAGGACCTTTTTATTCAATAGATGAAGTAGAAGGAATTTGTCCGTGGTGTATTAAAGATGGCTCAGCAGCAGGTAAATATGATGGTGAATTTCAAGATGTAAGTAATCTTGAAAAAGTTAGTAGTAAAGAATATATTGAGGAACTTATTTACCGGACACCCGGTTACTTTGGATGGCAACAAGAAAGGTGGTTAAGTCATTGTGACGATTTTTGTGCCATTGTTGGATATGTTGGTTGGAAAGAATTAGAACACCTAGAAGAAGAACTAACAGATGATATTGAAGAAATTAGAAAACGTAAGAAACTAACTAAAGAGGAATTTAAAAGAAGTCTAATAAATAAAGGTCATCATCAAGGTTACTTGTTTAGATACATTCATTGTGGAAAACATCGTTTATATACAGACATGTCTTAGAATCTCTAAGAAGGCAGATCCTTCACATAAATCCGAAAGAAACGAAATAAATTATAT